>CAVWUT010000001.1:0-95769 GCA_963758285.1 Terriglobia bacterium
TTTTATAGAACTTATTGACTTGTTTTCTAACCCCCGTTCTGTGCGAGAGCGATCCCCCAAGCTCACTTGGCGTGCTTGGACAGCTTGCGGTGCTTCAAGCTGAAGGCGTAGACGTAGCCATTAGTCGGCATATAGACCACGCCGTTTACGACAGAGGGGGAGAACCCCAGTGCGCCATCGGGGGAGTAGCTCCACAACTTATTACCGGTTCTGGCATCAAGTGCGTAAAGGTTTGTGTCGGTCGACCCAACATACACCACGCCGTTCGCGACAGCCGGCGAGGAACCGCCGCTCGCCGGGTAACTCCACAGCAATGCACCGGTGTTGGCGTCTAGGGCGTCAATATTGTCAAATTGCGAGCTGATATAGACCACGCCCTTTGCCACGGCGGGCGAGGAAAGCGGATAGCTGCCGGTTTGGACGGCGTAGTTCCACAGCAGGGCGCCGGTTTTGGCATTCAGCGCATAGACTTTGCCATCCCACGAACCGACGTAAACCACCCCGTTCGTGACAGCGGGCGAAGAAGTCACGTAACTGCCGGTGGCGTAGCTCCACAACTTGGTTCCGGTGCGGGCATCAAGGGCATACACATACACGCCACCGTCTTCTGAGCCGAAATAAACGACCCCATTCACCACAGCAGGCGAGGATTCCACCTCGTAGCCGGTGGCATAGTTCCACAGCTTGGCGCCCGTTCTAGCATTTAGCGCATACAGACTACCGTCATCTGAGCCGACATACACTACGCCGTTCACCACGGCGGGCGAGGTGTGGATCTCGTTGGCTGTACTATAGCTCCATAGCCTAGCACCGGTCTTGGAATCGAGCGCATAGACATTCCCGTCCCACGAGCCCACATAGACCACCCCATTTTTCACTGCAGGTGAGGAGGTCACGTAGCCACCGGTCGTGTAGTTCCACAACTCGGTACCGCTGTGAGCATCCAGCGCGTACAGCGCTTTGTCGGCTGACCCCACGTAGACTACTCCGTCAAGCACTGCGGGGGAAGAAACCCAGTAATCACACCCTCCTTGGCAAACGCTCTGCCACCATTTCACGCCGAGCCCCGCAACGTTGGCCGGGGTCAGAAATCTCTCATACGGGTTGTACCGCGTCATGTCGGACCGATGGAACTCGCTCCAATCGGTGAGAACGTGCTTCGCAGGCCGCAAATGCTGGCCAAAGCAGAGGTTCGCCAAGAGGAAAATCGGCATAATCCGGTTGAGCATCGAAGTAATCCTCCAGAAGGAGAAAACCTCAAGGGAGGGGAAAAGGCTTCGCTCCTAGCGTTCACGAGTATATCTGAGGATGGTGGCTCGCCGCCTCTCAATTGTCGCAAAATCTCATTTCACGCAATATAAAAAGGCGCCCACTTTTGCGGTAGGTTGAGATTGTTCGCACCATCAACCTAGCGAAAAGGAGCGCCTTTTATGAGTCAAGAAAAGTATATCGGCATGGATGTCCACCAGGCAACGATCTCGGTTGCCGTCATGGATGCTCAAGGCAAGCTGATCATGGAATGCCTGCTGGAGACCAAAGCGTCCACGATCGTCGAGTTCATCCAAGGATTGCAAGGGACGCTGTCTCTGACCTTCGAGGAAGGAACTTCGGCTGCCTGGTTACACGATCTCCTGAAGCCCCATGTCAGCCGGCTGGTAGTCTGCGATCCGCGCAAAGCGGCTCTGTTGAAAGATGGCAACAAGAGTGACCGGATCGATGCGCGCAAGCTGGCGGAGCTGTTGCGCACCAACCAACTGAAACCGGTCTACCACGGAGAGCATGGGGTACGCACCTTGAAAGAACTGGGGCGCAGCTATCTGACCCTCACCCAAGATGTCACGCGGGTGATGAATCGGATCAAAGCTGTGTACCGCAGCTGGGCCATTCCCTGTGCCGGTACGACGGTGTACGCTCCCCGGCATCGCGACGAATGGTTGGCCAAGATCGGAGAACCGGGGGTTCGGATTCGAGCCCAACGGCTCTATCAGCAACTGGACGGGCTGCAGCCGGTGCGACTGGAAGCCCGACGCGAACTCCTGGTGGAGAGTCACAAGCATCCCGAGGTGAAGTTACTGCGCCAGATTCCTTCGATCGGTCCGATTCGGGCGGCCTTGCTGGTGGCATTGCTGCAGACCCCGCATCGTTTCCGAACCAAGCGGCAGTTGTGGGCTTACAGCGGTTTCGCGGTCGAGACTCACGACAGCGGCGAGTACCGCTGTGTGCGAGGCAAACTGCAACGCAACCGCGAGCGCATCACGGTGCGCGGGCTGAGTGCCAACTACAACAAGGATCTGAAGAATCTTTTCAAAGGGGCTGCCATCTCGGCCAGCACCCGTCCTGGCCCGCTGCGCGACTTCTATGTAGCTCTGCTGGCCAAAGGGATGCGGCCGACCATGGCCCGTCTCACCCTGGCACGAAAGATGGTCGCGATCACGTTAACGATCTGGAAGAAAGGGGTGGACTTCGACGCCAAACAGTTAAGTCAGCAAGCAGCTTGAGCCTCTCTGGAGAAGAGGGCTTCCATCTCGTAGATTTTCTCGGGTGGGGTCGCTCGGGTTTCCGGAGAGCTCGGTTCGAGGGGAGTATCAGTCGATGAGATCGGGCCCCGCGTGCTTCGGCACCGAGTCACACATTACACGCTATGCCCCCTCGGAGAACCAGAAATAGCCATAGGCCACGAGCCTCGGATAGAACCATGGTTGCCCTGGAGCACCAGTCCGGCTTGCCGCTCTTTCGAACTCGATAGCATCGCCACCCTCCGCTGAGGAATTTTATGAGCATGGACAACAAACCAAGCTTCTCCAAGGAAGCCAAACGTCAGTGGGCTGGATCTCGAGACCAAACCCTCGCCGTCCGGTCGAGGGAGAAGTTTTTTCTTGACATCCCTTTTTATAGAACTCATCGACAGGGTCAAAACGTGAAATCGCCTGGTAACGACAACCAAAACTCCTTCAATTGCCCCCAAGCACTTTATGCGAGAGAAGGTTACTATCTTGTACCCTTCGTGTCCTCGCCGTTGAAGTGCTCGGTTACAAACGCAAACTCGCCCTTATCGTTCTTCGAGAACTCGAACTGTATGTCCCACGCCTTAGAAAAGAATTTCGTTTCCGACATGGCGAAGATCGGATTCTTCGTTCCGGACCCCACCATCAGATGGCTGCCTTCGAGCGTAAACACCGCAACATCCGAGGTTGCCCGGAACTCCGTTGAAAGTTAGCGACTCTCGACCGTCATAGGCTACGCAACCTTCACTTCCTCTGCAACCGCCTTCTTAGAAACCGTGTTCGCCAGCGCAGTCAACAGCGATGGAATCTCCCGGTAGCCTTGTACCTTGCGAAACTGGCGCTCGGCGACCAGCAGGCCGGAGCCGACCCAGCGCTCGATGTGATCGCCGGCACGCCATCGCTTCACGTTGCGGCAAACCGTCTCTACGATGGAGAAGGCCGACTCGATGACGTTCGTGCTCGCTAGAGTGCGACGCAACTGGGCCGGCACCCGCAAACGATGCACCGTGAGGGTTTCTTCCATGCCTTCCTCTAGGCTGCGGGCGGCGCTCGGATTCAGTTCCATCAGTTCACGATGTAATCGTTCTAGCGCACGTTTGGCGTCGGTGTATTCGGTCATGGCGTACGCATTCTGTAGTTTCTTCTTGACGAACGGTTTGTGCTCCTCGGGCAAATGATCGATCACGTTCCGCCGCTTGTGCACCTGGCAGCGTTGGATCCAAGCCGCCTCGCCGGCATGACGGCGCACCGCCGTCGCCAACGCCTTGCCTCCGTCCAGTACATACAGCCGAGGGACGCTGAAGTCCAGCCCGCGAGCCCCCAGATCCTGGAGCAACGCGCTCACCACGCTGGCGTTCTCCGTCGCTCCTTCGCGCAAGCCCAACACGATTTTGCGCCCGTCCGTGCCGATGCCCAAGGCCACGATCATCTGCCGATCTCGGAACGGCGTGCCGTCGATCAGCACCGTACACAGCCGCAACTCACCCAGCGGCCGCTCCATCAACTCCTGCAACTTCTCCCGGCTGGCTTCGATGAAGCTGTCGCTCACCGCCGACTTCTCCACCCCGTAGGCCTCACCAAACTCCTTCACCACTGCTCCATAGTTGCGCGTCGACAACCCGCGCATCATCTTGTCCCACACCGCGTGCTCCCGCGGCGCACTGCGCTGGAACAACTCATAACTGCCCAGCCGTTGCTCGCGATTTTCCGGGCTGCGCAAACGGGTTCTGCGGATCGGTACCTTCTGCCCGTCCACCACGCAGTAACCGTTCTCTTTTCCCCAGCGGTGGGCGCGACGCTCGGGATGTTGTTGATGACGCTCTCCCGCCAGGTGCCGAACTTCCTCCTCCATGACCAAGTTCATCAACGCCAATCCGGCCTCGCGCAGCAGATGGCCGACTCCTTCTTGCAGAAGTCCTACCACCTCGGCCATGGGAAAGATCATCTGGATGCTGGGATTTTCTTCGCGGGCCAACTGGCGGAACTGTTGCACCGCGCGTTGTTGGTCGATCTGGTATCGTCTCTTCATAGCGACTCTCTCCTTTTTCTTGGCAGAAAAACTACCCTCGGTCATTATGACCGGGGTTGAGAGTCGCTACTTTCTACGAACTAACGGGCATCCTCGCAACATCCTTCTTGTGCAGGCCTGCTCTCTCCAGAAGCGTGCCCGTTTTTACCTTAGTGATGGACTCGTCGATGTACGGGAGCCTGGGCCGATTCAGCTTTACCGTCGCTATGGCAGATTTGTTGATTTCGACGACGATGCGAGTTCGGAAACCGGCGATTTCTAGTCCGAGGTCGAGTCCCATAGCCCCTGAGAACAGGGATACTACGTTTGGATGCCGGTGTTTTGCCGAGGTTCGTATTTTCTTCGCCATTGACTATAAACGATCTACTCGATCCTAACAAAAGTCAAGTCACAGGTCCAGTCTGGCGACCCTGTCCATACACCGCAAGTCTGTTAATCGGTTCACTTTGGGATGAGATTCCCGCCAGTTCCGCCAGCGTCTGCCAATGCCGTGGATGCGGGCTGTGTCGACCCGCACGGATGTCGGCAGCGTAGGATTCGGAGACTCCAAGGGTAGAAGCGAGGGTGGAGATCGCAACCCCAGCAAGCCGAGGACGAATCTTTTCGATGTACGTGTCTTCCGTGAGCCATGGTGGTTGGCTAGAGGGCAACCACCTGCTTCGGGCCAAGTCGTGAAGGCGCTTTGTTGCTGACCGCCGTTTCTGCGCTTGCGGACTCTGCGCTGCCACTCGGCCGATCTTCGCGAGTTCGGTTAGTTTTTCTCCGGATATTTCGCGCCCACACTTTGAACGATGCCGACCGCCCCTAGTCGCAGCGCCACAACCGGGACAAATCTTGTCAGGGTAGGGCGCAGGCTTGCTATTGAGAATGAACTCCTTCCCCCTGCCTTCACTTCTCCGTCGTTGTGTGAGCGGAGTTGGTAGCATCTGATCTCGGCAGGTAGGCTTGCGTGCGGAAGTCCAAAAACTCTGCGCGACCGACTCAGCAATAGGTGCGACGGCTCGGCCCCAGGTCGGAGCGGTTTCAGAGAGCCGAGATGCAAGCGATGCCATCAACCGACAATTGCCATTGCGCTGCTCGAAAAACCATTCCCGCTTAAGCGGTTCGCGCGTTACCCAATCGATCAAGAAAGCGTCAACTTGTGGGCGGACGGCTTCCATGCCATACTCCCGCGCTACTGCTCGTTGGCTCTTCCCCTCGACAAAGACTGCTCGCCGTACACGTCCATAGAGTTCCACTGGGTACATCCCTCCGGTGTTTCACGACTCCTGTCGTTCCCACAACAGCAGCTCGTAAAACTGAAATCCGGCAGTTGGCCTAGTTTCCCTCCGCCGCATCACGCTTCCGCGGCGTGATGTGGCCTAGTATTGCAGCGGCGCTCTCACCCCTATCTCGTCCTTTATCTGCGCCCAGGAACGACCCTGTTCACGCGCCATTTTCATGACAGGCCGCGTGGGCCTTCGGCGCATCACGTAGCATGAAATGGCGAGCGCTCGTAAGTCATTGATTTCTCGTGCACAGACGCGCCATTTTCATGGCAGTTACGGACCGCTAACAAAGGCAGTAGTGGCCTACCAGCGCGTGCGCTACTTCCCGAAGCGCCCAGCCGATCCTTGGGCGAGCCGACCGAGGCTGCCGGGGTCCAGCGTGATGACATCCGGCCCTTTGGTCTTGCCAGCGATGATGGCTTGTCGGGATGGTTTCGTAGGCGTAGCCGGTCAGAGTGGCGGTGATGTCATACCAGTGTAGTTAGACCGTCTTGATATCCAGGCTCCGCCACAGATACCAGCAGGCCACGCTCCGGTAGGGCTTCCACGGCTTGGCAATCCTCTCCATGACGGCAGGTTTGGGAAGCTTGCGCTTGTGGTAATGCTTCTTGATAGCCGCTTGCACGCCGTAGTCGCCGGTCGGAAGAATGTTCGGACGGCGCAGGCTGAACATCAGGAACATGTGAGCCGTCCAAATGCCTACGCCCTTCACCTGCGTCAGATGTTGGATCACCCCTTCGTCACTGAGGCCGGGCAGTTGGGAAAAGTCGAGCAGTCCAGCCCGGGTCTTAGCCGACAGATCGCGCAGGTACGCAGACTTCTGCCTGGAGAGGCCCGCGCCTTGCATCTGCCCTTCACTGAGCGCGAGAATCCCTTCCGGAGTGAGCGGATCGCCTGCGAGGCCGGTGAATCGGTTGAAGATGGTCACCGCCGCTTTGCCGTTCAACTGTTGGTAGAGGATCGCCTCGGCCAGGCTGTGAAACGTGGGTTCGCCAAATTCCATGCGGCAGGGGCCAACCCGCTCGATGATGGCTGCCAGCACTGGGTCACAATTTTTGAGGTGAGTAACTGCTTTGCGCATGGAGATCTTTTTATCACAAAGCCAGCTTTGCCCGGCGAATGAAAAACGAATCTTACGGTAGCAGATCCAGCTGCTACCTACCTCGATCTACGTGACGCTCACTTCCGTGTACGTTCCGTAGACTTCGCGGAGGGCTTCGCAAATTTCGCCGACGGTTGCGTAGGCGCGGACGGCGTCCACGATGTAAGGCATGGTGTTGGCCGGAGAGATCTCGCCATTGGTTCCAGCTTTTGGCTCCTGGGCAGCGGCTTTCTTCAGGGCATCCAAACGGCGCTGGACTTCGTCACTTGACCGCCGTGCCCGCAATGCCTTGAGCTTACCCGATTGATGTCGGGCCACGCTTTCATCGATGTAGAGAATGGTCGGCGGTTCTTCGTCGATGACAAACTCATTTGCGCCCACGATGATTTTTTCTTTGGCTTCCGCGGCTCGCTGAAATTGGTATGAGGCTTCGGCGATTTCCTTTTGCGGATATCCGCGGTCGATGGCTTTCACCATGCCGCCCATGGCGTCGAGCTTGCCGAAGTAGTCAAATGCGCCCTGTTCCATTTGCAGGGTAAGGTTCTCCAGGAAGTAGGAGCCGCCGAGGGGGTCTACGGTGTTGACCACGCCCGATTCGTACGCGATGATCTGCTGGGTGCGCAGCGCGATGCGGGCGGCTTCTTCGGTGGGCAGGGCTAGCGCCTCGTCATAGCCATCAATGTGCAACGATTGTGTCCCACCCAGCACCGCGGCCAGGGCCTGAACTGCCGCGCGCGCGATGTTGTTCAATGGCTGCTGTGCAGTCAGCGAAACGCCGGCGGTCTGTGTGTGGAAGCGGAGCAGCCAGGTACGCTGGTTCTTCGCACCGAAGCGGTCTTTCATTACCTGGTACCAGATCTTGCGGGCAGCGCGATATTTGGCTATTTCTTCGAAGAAATCGTTATGCGCATTGAAGAAGAAGCTGAGCCTCGGGCCGAACTCGTCTACGTCAAGACCGCGGCGACGCGCCCACTCCACATACTCAACGCCGTCGTAAAGAGTGAAGGCCAGTTCCTGCAGCGCGGTCGAACCGGCTTCGCGGATGTGATAACCGCTAATTGAAATTGTGTTGAACTTCGGCGTGAACCTCGAGCCAAACTCGAAAGTGTCGATCACCAGTCGCACCGACGGCGCCGGAGGATAAATGTACTCCTTCTGCGCGATGTATTCCTTCAGAATGTCGTTTTGAATGGTGCCGGAAATCCTCTTCCAGTCGGCGCCTTGCTTCTCCGCAACCACCAGATACATCGCCCACAACACGGATGCGGGTGAGTTGATCGTCATCGAAACCGTGGTTTTCTCCAAGTCGATGCCGTTGAAGAGGATCTCCATGTCTTCGAGCGAATCGATCGCCACGCCGCACTTGCCGACCTCGCCTTCACTGGCGGGATGGTCAGAATCGTAGCCCATCAGCGTGGGCAAATCGAAGGCGACCGAAAGTCCTCCACCGCCCTGTTCGAGCAGATATTTATAGCGCTGGTTGGTCTCCTCCGGTGAGGCAAAGCCGGAGAATTGGCGCATGGTAAAAAGCTTGCCTCGATATCCGGTGGCATGGATGCCGCGCGTAAAAGGGGGTTTGCCGGGATAACCGAGATACTGGTCGTAGGACCAATCCTCGGGCAGGTCGGCCTGTGTGTACAAGCGGCGGATGGGCACGCCGGAAATTGTCGTGTAGCACGCATGGCCGTCTTCATCGCGGTTTACGCCGGTGGGGGCGCCAATCGCACGTTCGGGAGCTTTCTCCAGGGTTGGCGCCAGCGTCTTTTCCGCCCACTGTTTCTCGCTCTCGGACGGATGGCGATTCTCGAAAACATCGGAAATTGGACTTTCTGCGACCTGCGGCTTGGGAACTTTCTTGTCCACTGTGCTCACTCTTTACGCAGCCTTTATGATAGAGGAGCGGGGCACAGAGCGGCAAGCCGAGAGCAGCAGGCGCGGGCCTGCTACATGGGCGCACCGATTTTCGACAGAAGTTCCGGCGACCACAGTGCCAACTGTGCCCCTTGATCGCGGTTGAGTTCCGCAACTGCGGAATTGTAGCGAGCCAGGAGTTCCCTCGGATCGATCATGCAGTCAATCAGCGTGGCCCTGCCGTAACGTTTCTCGACGATCACTGCCATCTTGTATCCTACCGTGTACCACGGTCCCTGCACGCCGAAGAAGGAATAGGCTTTTTCGTCAATCTCGTCCTTGGTTTTCAGTTTTTGATTCACAATGTCCAGAAAAAATTGTTGCACCGTTGCCAGATCCTGGTTGAAGTTCCCCATGTCGTGATCCCAGCGAGCGCGTTCTTCGGGCGAACTGACTGCATGAGGGTGAATGTCTGGACCGCGGCCGCGGCCAGCATCGCGAACCCCTCCCCGAAAGCGCCCATCCACTCCACTGCGGATTTCACATTGGCCGGCAGGTCTTTCATTTTCTGTTCGGCCAGGGAATCCACGCTGGCGAAGCCGATATGGTGCAGTTCGTGGGCGACCGTATTTTCAAACTTCGCAGCTGTCTCAGCCGGGTCAAGGTACAAAAAGATTGCTGGGTCGGTTTGCGTCTCAAACACAAAACTGTTGGTCACGGGTTTGATGACTGGATAGACCGTGGCTCGAATCGTCGCCTGCTCGGGCAAGTACGCCAGGACGCGCCGCGCCGAAGCTTGAAGGTCCGCTTTCCGCCATTCGTCGAGAGTGTGACGCAATGCATCCCTCTTCGAGGACAGCTCAGGCGAAAACACAAACTTCTTGAAATCGTCATCAGTGAAATCGCGCTTCAGGCTGGCTTCGCGTTTCTTGAGGCGAATGTATGGTTCGGTCGCGAACAGATGTTGCCAATCGGAATCGACAATCGCCTGCTTCGAGGCCTGTTTATCAAGGATCGCGAGAACCGCTTCGGCCTCGTCGGTGTTCAGGGTTAGCTGAATTCGACTACTCGCGGCAACCGGCGCGCTCTGTGCGTTGGCGCAGACGGCCACGCTCAGGAAAACTGCTACCAGACAGCAAACTGCGGTATGTCTTGAATAGGACGGATCCATACTAACTAGACGGCCTAGAAGCGGAAACGTTAACTGCTCGGGATCTTCAAATCGACAAGTGCGGGGTGACTACTGTTTGCGTGTCAACTCCCAGGCTTTAGAGTACTTCCAGGAGACGTAGACTGCGTGGTACAGGTGCAGCAGCAAGCCTTCGCGGCCGTCGAGGAATCCGAGGCGAAAAAAGTAGTTGTAGATGAAGGTGAGCCATGGGCGAATCACGATATTCGCAAGGCTGAAGCCTCGATGGCCTTTTTCGGCGGCGACCTGCGCGCCCATCGATGAGTAGCTGTTCATGTGGTCGATATAGCCACGCAGCGTGGGGTACGCGTTGTGCAGCAAAGCATATTTCAGCCTGCCCGTCGCGCCGCTCACTTTGATCGTGGGATGCGCGCCATGTTCCTCAAACCTTCCGGCGCCGCGGCGAATCAGGCGCAATTTGCGATCGGGATAGAAGCCGCCGTGCTTGATCCAGCGTCCGAGAAAAAAATTCTTGCGCGGGATCCAGAAGCCAACATATCCGGGATCTAGACCCACACGCTGCGCCTCTTCCAAATTCATCGCTTCCTCTACGATCTCGAGCCAGTCTTTCTCCGTCTCGGCCGAAGCCAGACCGTGAATCGCAGACCAAATCTCCCCAAGAAGCCCGGGCTCCAACGCCTCATCCGCATCCAACTGCAACACCCAGTCGCATGAGGCTTTTTCCATCGCCGAATTCTTCTGGGCCGCGAAGCCCTTCCACGGTTCCGTAAAAATCTTCGCGCCAAACGAGCGTGCGGTTTCGACCGTGCGGTCGGTGGAACCGGAATCCACCACGATAATCTCACCACGGCCATCGCGTACCAGTGGCATCACACTTTCCAGCGTGCATGGCAGGTTTTTCTCTTCATTTTGCGTAATGAGCACGACCGAGAGCGTCACGAGCCAAGAATAAACCCGCAAACCACCCTCTGGAATGACCGGCAGGGTACCAAGCAACCGTGGTCCGAGCTGCGTGGTATGGCGCGAGTCTGAACTGCTGGAGCCGCTGGACAGCCGGCGGCGGCTGTCCACACTGTATTGGAGCACAGGAGCGCTGAATCCGCTCTAGTAGCCTGCCCCTTGCGGACGTCCTCCCGTGGGCTGTGACGGCGGCATCACAGGCCGAACATCCTCCCTGGGTGCGACCAGCGGCACGTCGGGCATGTGAGTCACCTGGCCGCTTTCGGCATCCGCCATGACAATTCCGGCATGATCCAGTAGCAAACCGGTTGACCGGTCCAACTCCACCTCTGCCTTTTCGTACGCAGCTTTGGCTGAGACCAGGTTGGACTCCACTGCCGTAAGCGACGCCTGGTCCTGCAGCACGGCGGTTGGGTTGGATACTCCGGCCGCCAGCTTCTTCTGCTCCGCATCAAGCGTCTGCCGGGCAAAGTCCACCGTGGCCTGGGCCGCATCCACGCCGGCGCGGCTCTGCTGCACGTCAAACTGCGCGTTCCGCACTTCGATGCGAACCTGGTTCTCCAGTTGCTGCAAACGCACTTGGGCCTGACGGTATTCGAGTTCAGCCCGCACCTGGTTTGCCTGGGCGGTGCGGTTCAGGATTGGAATATTAAGCGTCACACCCACCCCCTTATCCGGTGCGGCGGAAGTCACCAGTTGTTCGAGGGTGCCGCCATAGCCCACTGGGCCGCCGCTACGGAAGGGAGGCGCGGCCGTGGAAGGATCGAAGCACAGTCCGGTTTGCCCCTTTGCGCAGCGTTGAACCAGGGGGTTCACATCTCCACCGATTCCTGATCCGCCGTAGTATGCGTAGAGGCTGAGCGTGGGCAACATGGCATTGCGCACCGACTTGTTGTTGAGCTCACGGCTATTCAGATCAATTCGGGATTCCGCTAACTCGGCGCGATGCGCCAGCGCGTCCTGGATCAAATCCTGGATGGGCACAACCGGTTCCTGCGAAGGCAACGACATGGTCGAAGCGGGGATGACTTCTGCTTCCGCGAGAAGCGGGTCTTCCAGGTTGCGGCTGAGCGCATTCTTCATCAGCAACTCCTGAAGCTCCAAGTTGGTGCGGGCCAGGATCAGGTTCTGCTGATCGGTGGAGACCGTGCTTAGCGCACTCACCACTTGGATTGGTGGCAGGGTGCCCACCTGCACCTGTTTCTTATTGTCTTCCAGCGTGCTTTGCGCGAATGCCAGTGCCTCCTGCTGCACCTTCACGTTCTCGTACGCGTACACCAGGTTCCAGTACAAGTTCTCGATCTGATCTACCGTGGTGATGATCTGCAACCGGAAGGCAACATCGGAGATTTCGCGATTGTTCTTGGCAATGCGGAGAAACCGCGTGTTGGGCAGGAATCCGAAGCCCTGTAGCAGGGGTTGCGTCACTCGGGCTTGGAAGTTCGAGCCAAGCGACGGAGTATAGGTGCTGGTGGGGTTATTGGTCGTGACGTGGGTGTTGTTGAATCCCACCAACAAATTTGTGCCCGAATGGAACCCTTGCAGGTAGGACAGGTCCGCAGTGCCGGTATTCGTATTTGCGATCGGAACCGGACTGAAAACGCTGGTCGACTCGACGTTGTTGCGGTCCATTTGCAGGGTTCCGGACAGAACCGGGTCGAAACTGGTGATCGGCGAACCAATGCCCAGGGTCGAACTCACTAGGCCGTTGGTACCGGTTCCGACGCCGCCTGCCGCAACACTGGTGCCGCCCGTGCCGGATCCGACAGTTCCGCTCAATCCGCCCACTCCCCCGCCCGGGGTGTTCTGTACAATCCCGGTATTCACGCCCAGGATGTTCGACCCGGCTTTGGCGCGCAGAATATCCGTGTCCGCGATGTTCAAGTTATAGCGCGCCAGTACCACGTCAAGATTGTTCTCCAATGCCAGCGCGACCGCGTCATTGATCGAGAGATAAAGTTTGCCGTCGCGCAGTAAGGAATCAAGGCGCGAAGTATTGGCCAGGTTCGGGGGTGGGACATGCTCTGGCGCGTATGGAGCAATCACGTGGGGAAATTGAGAGCGCGATTTCGAGTAATCGGGTGACACGTAGGGTTGGGATGGCGGCTGCGACCCAGACGAGGGGGCCTGAGGCAGCGATGCTGGGGACGCTTGCAATTGGGCGGCCTCAGCAACCGGCTGCGAATCCTGCGCCCAGCCTCGCATCACCAGGGCTAGGGCGAGGGCAGAAGGTAGAAGTTGAACGACAGACTTCGACTTAAGCAAGAGCATGTCTCGATCTCCTCCATAAAGCTGCGAGTTGGTTGAAAACCATCGCCCACATCACTTCGAGCAACCAGAGCGAAGCCTTCAACAAGTTCCTGAATGACAAGCATTCCGAACAACGAAATTTGGATGCGAAAACAGCGAGCCGGAATCCGGAGATTTCGCACGGACCTGTTCGACCAAAACGAAATCATATAGGGAAGAATTGTAAAGAAACATAGAGACGGGACAATCGGTAGCGGCTGAAAATGAGCCACTACCAGACAACACGTGGGACTGCATTCGCCGGTTTTGCACAGGGCATCCTACCCTCTGCGGTAACCGATGCGCCCACCGCAGAGCCTGGGGCGGAGTCGAAACGCCAGCGCTACATATGCGCTGAACTCCGCCCCAAATCGCTTCACAAGAATGAATTTACTGCGGCTGCGCTTGCTGCTCCGTACTGGCGAGTGGCTGTTCTTCGGTTTTCCGCCCCGCGCTAGGCATCACCGACTCCGGGTTCTGCCGCGGCGCCACGTAAGGAACGTGGGGCATGTGGGTGACCTGTCCGGTTTCCGCATCGCTCATTACAACCCCCACATGATCCAACAAAAGTCCGGTCGCTCGATCCAGTTCCACATGCGACTTTTCGTAGTTGGCCATTGCCGAAACCAGGTTCGACTCGGCGGTCGCCAGCCCCGATTGGTTTTGCAGGACCAATGTGCTGGTGGAAGCGCCCAGGTTCAGTTTCTTCTGCTCGGCGTCCAGCGATTGGCGCGCGAGCCGAACCGCAGCCTGCGCGGCTTGCACCGACGCGCGGTTCTGCTGCAAGGAGAACTGCGCGTTGCGAACCTCGATGCGGACCCGGTTTTCGATCTGCTGCAAAAGCATCTGGGCCTGGCGATACTCCAATTCGGCACGTACCTGAGTAGCTTGCGCCTGCCGGTTGCGGAGCGGAATATTCAGCGTTAGTCCAATGCCCTTGTCGGGAGCCGCGGAGTTCACCAGTTCATTCAATCCGGTGGAGTATGAGATCGGCGACACACCGGAACCGGAAGTGCAGAATCCAAGGTTGCGTAGTTGCGGCGGCTCGTTCGCGCAGAGATTGACGGGGTTTTGCGCCCCACCCAGCCCCGAGCCACCGTAATACGCGAACAGATCGAGGCTGGGCAGCAGGGCGCTGCGCAGGGCCTTCTCGCTGATCTCGCGGTTATGCAGATCAATCCGCGACTCCGCCAGTTCCGCCCGGTGGCTGAGCGCGTCGTTTACCAGTTCCTCCGTGGGAATTACGGCTTCCTGTTCGGGAAGTTGCATGGTCGAAGTCGGAATCACCTCTGCATCCGCCAGCATGGGATCTTGCAGGTTGCGGCTGAGAGCATTCTTCATCAGCAACTGCTGCAAATCCAGGTTGGTCTGCGCCTGGGTCAGCGCCTGCTGGTCGGTCGCCACAGTGTTCAGTGCGCGCACTTCTTCAATCGGAGCCAGGCTGCCGATCTTGACTTGCTTCTGAGTATCGGAGAGGGTCTTCTGCGCAAACGCGATCGCCTCCTGCTGCACTTTCACGTTTTCATAGGCGTACACCAGGTTCCAGTACAGGTTCTCGATCTGATCCACTGTGGTTGTGATCTGCAGCCGGAATGCAACATCGGAAATCTCGCGGTTGTTCTTGGTGATGCGGATCAAACGGGTGTTGGGCAGAAAACCGAATCCCTGCAGCAGATGTTGCGTTAGCTTGGCCTGAAATCCGGAGTTGATGAGTGGGCTGTAGTCCGTAAACGGATTGTTCGTCGTCACCCGGCTATTGTTGAAGCCCACCGAGAGATTCGAGCCCCAGGCAAAACCCTGATTGTAGGCGAAATTATAGGTCCCCGTGTTCTGCGCCAATGTTTCATTAGCAGGAATTCCAGTGAAGACGCTACTAGGCAGAGTGTTGGAGTGATCCTCCTGCGCCGTTGCGGTGATGACCGGGTCATAGCTATTAATGAATGGGCCAGCGCCGAGCGTCGAACTAACCAGACCGTTCGTACCGGCGCCTATGCCGCCGGCAGCCGGCGCGGTACCGCCGGGGCCAGCTCCGACCGTTCCGCCGAGCCCGCCCACGTCGCCGCCAGGCGTGTTCTGCACAATGCCGGAGTTCACGCCGAGAAAGGTGTTGCTTCCCGACTTGGCTCGCATCACTTCAGTGTCAGCGATATTCAGGTTGTACCGGGCAATGCCGATGTCCAGATTGTTCTCAAGCGCCAGCGCTACTGCATCGTCCATGGAAAGCATGATCTTGCCGTCGTGCAGTAACTGGTCAATGCGCGGCGCATTCGCCAGTTGGGGCGGCGGCACATGCCAAGGTGTGTAGGCTCCGAGCACATTGGGAAAAGCCGGGCGCGGCTTCGAGTAATCCCTCATGATGAATTGCTGCGGTTGTGGCGTTGCCGCCGAACCAGCCTTCTGGGTCGTCGCCTCGCCACTCTGCGGTGAGTCTTGACTGAAAGCCAACGAGCACGCCCCGGCCAGGACCATGACTGCCGTCAGCCGGACGACCAATTTCAAACCAGATGACACCATTCGATTCTCTCCCTGCACTATCATGCGGTTAGACCTGAGACCGTTCTGGATGGAAACAGCTCTCCAGACCAAGAGTTACGCAAAACACCGGCTCCGAGTTTCATTTTTGTGAGCCGGGCTAGGCTGCTTTTCATGCCAATCGCAAGCTGGAATGCAATAGTATAGCCGACATACGGCGAATGCTCAGGAACCAGGGAATTGCGTAATCGGATAATTGTGTACTTTTGCAATTTCACTGCGCGACGACTGTGGTCTGGACTGCAAATTGCCCAATTACTCAATTATTCAATTACCCAATCGCTTCCCGGCTGCTCGAATGCGCAACTTCAAAGTCACTCTCGCATATGACGGTTCCGACTATTCCGGGTGGCAGGTGCAGCCCGGTGCCGCCACCATTCAGGACACCTTAGCCACTGCTATTGGACGAGTGACCGGAGAAAAGGTCTTGCCCCAGGGCTCGGGCCGCACCGACGCCGGCGTCCATGCCCTGGGCCAGGTAGCGTCTTTCTCGCTTGAGTCACCCATTCCGGCGCAGGGTCTGCTGGTTGCCTTGAACGATGCTCTGCCGCCGTCCATTCGCGTCCTCGATGCGAACGTTGTCCCCCCCGACTTTCACGCTCGCAAGTCAGCCTGCGCGAAGACTTATCGCTATCGGATGTATCGGGGCGCCATCTGCCCGCCATTCCTGGCGAGGTACGTTTGGCACTATCCCTACCCCTTGGACGAAGAGGAAATGCAGAAGGCTGCCGCCCTCGTCATCGGGGAACACGATTTCACTTCATTGGCTGCCGTGGATCCGGAGCAAGGACGCGACGGGGAAGCGGTCTCGAAGGTTCGAACGATTCTTGCTTCTGCTTGGGAACGAGAGTCTGAAGAATTTATTTACACCGTGCGCGGCAACGGTTTTCTGCACCACATGGTCAGAAATCTTGTAGGGACGTTTCTTCTGGTAGGAAAAGGCTTATCGCAAGCGGGAGACATTACCAGAATTCTCGCGGAGCGGAGCCGCTCGGCCGCCGGAGCCACAGCTCCAGCCAGCGGTTTGTATTTGGTAAACGTGGAGTACTGAGTGGCAGCGTGGCTCCGGGCGTCCGTTCGATTTTGCTCAGGGCAAGCTCTCGCCCGCGAAAATTTTGTTACCATAACCGTCTGATCGCGCGAAACGTTCGCCGCGCAGGTGAGACTTTTTTGTAATGCGGCTCCAGCCGCCAAGGGACAAAATGACAACTGCAGATCCAAAGCGTGAATTGCTGCGCCATACTCTGGCCACGCTGGCTTATCGTGGCGGCAAGACTGTTCGCAATGCGCCGGCAGACTTCGCCAGTTTTGCCGGGGCTGGGAGAACTCCCGAGAAAATTCTCGCCCACATCGGCGACCTCTTGGACTGGGCGCTTTCGATGGCCAATGGAAAGCGTCAATGGCACGATTCGACGCCCCTGCCATGGGACCAGGAATCCGCTCGCTTTTTCGCCGCCCTGAAGAATTTCGACGATTATCTCGCCTCCTCCGAGCCTTTGCAGGCCCCGGCGGAGAAGCTTTTCCAGGGGCCAATTGCCGATGCGCTGACTCACGTTGGCCAACTCGCCATGATGCGGCGTTTGGATGGCGCTCCTATTCAAGGAGAGAATTACTTTGCTGCGGATATCGCTATCGGACGCGTCGGCGCGGAACAAACTCCGCCGAAGCGGCCGTTCTGAGCTCTCGCCACCGCATGGCGCACTCCAAACGCCTTCGAGTAGAATGAAAAGTTCGCAAGTGAATTCGGCGGATTCCGCCACAACGAGGATCGATCCCTTGTCCGCAAGCGAAACGGCAGCATCCAACTCCGCAACTCCCAAGCAGCTTCCTCATCACAAGGTGAAAGTGAAAGCCCCGGGCCAGCGAGCCTGCAACGAGAAAGACGAAAAAGGCAAGCCCTGCGGCGGGCATCTGAAACGCTGGTTCTACCTGACCGATCTGGTGGAGCGGCAATGTGGTGATGTCGAACAGGCCTGGGGGCGCAACGCCGAAGTCTATCGCTGCGAACATTGCAAGACGCTTTACCTGCCGAACACTGAGGATCCGAGCGGGCTGAGTGTCGCTGGGCCGGGGCGCGTTTCGGTTTTTGGATTGACCATTCCTCCGAAAACAACGTAGCCGGCTTCCGCCTGCTTAAGGATAAAAACGGGGCTTATGACCTCCCAGTCCTTCCAGACCGAATCACTCGACGGCATCTGTGTGCTGCGACTGTCTTCCGAGGACGGCACAAATCGCCTCACGCGAAACTGCGTACTTGCGCTGACCGAAGCCATCCGCGAGGCGGCACGGGCCGCAAACCCGCTCATCATTACCGGCAATCAGAAGTTATTTTCGGCCGGTGCAGATCTCAACGAAATTGCGCGCCTAACCGGACCAGCGGCATACGAGTTCTCGAAGATGGGGCAGGCACTCATGAACGCTGTCGAGTCTTTCCCAGCCCCAGTTTTCGCCGCCGTTTCGGGATATTGTCTCGGTGGCGGGCTTGACCTCGCATTGGCCTGCCATCGGAGGATCGCCTCGCCAAACGCAGTATTTGGCCATCGAGGCGCCGTTTTGGGTCTGATCACCGGCTGGGGAGGCACGCAACGTCTACCGCGTCTGGTAGGAAAGGCGAGGGCGCTGCAAACGTTCTTAGCTGCGGAGAAGATTCACGCTGGCGAGGCATTGCGGATCGGTCTGGTAGAGGGGGTATCGGGAGATCCTCTGGCAGAGGCCGCTCGAAGAATCCTATCGTCTGAAATCCAGTACCCTAACCCTCCCGGCCCGACCCAAACTCGTAGCGACTAAAATATCTTCGTTCGTCGTGGCGTGCCGGGACCGCGCCCTCCTGTTTGCACCCCGCCGCCACGCTGTTATACCGTAAGTAGCTTCGAGTCCTTGCTCTTATGGCCGACCGCGTCGATTCCATCCCGTCCCAGAGTTCCAGCGTGCTCGAAACGCGGGTGGATCCGACTTCTCCCCGCTTTGAAGCCAACATGCGGTTCCTGGCCGACCTGGTTTCGCAGGTGCGCAACGAAGAAGAGAAAATCCGCGAGGGAGGGGGGCAGAAAGCCATCGAAAGCCAGCACGCCAAGGGGCGTCTGACCGCGCGGGAAAGGATCACTCTGCTGGCCGACCCGGACAGCTTCTTCGAACTCGGCTCCTATACGGCGTTTGGAATGTACGAGGAATGGGGTGGCGCTCCCGCCGCTGGCGTGATCACGGGCCTGGCCCGCATCCATACTCGCCTGGCGATGATCATCGCCAACGATGCCACGGTCAAGGCTGGGGCGTTCTTTCCGATGACGTCGAAGAAGGTCATCCGCGCGCAGAACATCGCAATCGAAAACCGCATTCCGACGGTCTATCTGGTCGACTCCGCTGGCGTGTTTCTCCCCTTGCAGGAAGACGTCTTTCCCGACACCGACGATTTTGGCCGAGTCTTTCGCAACAACGCAGTGATGTCGGCCATGGGTATTCCACAAATCGCCGCTATTATGGGCATGTGTGTAGCTGGCGGCGGGTATCTGCCGGTGCTGTGCGATCACGTGCTGATGACCGACGGCAGCGGCCTGTTCCTTGCCGGGCCAGCACTGGTGCAGGCTGCCATCGGACAAAAAGTTTCAGCGGAAGAACTGGGTGGCGCGGCCATGCACTCCGGGATCAGCGGCACTGTGGATTTTCGCGAGCCGAACGATGAAGCCTGCATCTCCCGGCTACGCTCCATCGTCGAGAAGTGGGGCTACCGGCGTCAATCGCCATGGGATCGCAAGAAGCCAGAAAACCCGGCGCTGGCCGCGGAAGAAATTTATGGCATTTACGATTCTTCACCGGCACGTCCCTACGATATGAAGGAAGTCATTGCGCGCCTGGTCGACGGCAGCCGCTTCGACGAATACAAGCCCGAATACGGCAAAACTCTGGTTTGTGGCTACGCGCGCATTGGCGGGTTTTCTGTCGGGATCGTGGCCAATCAGAAGCTCCATGCGCAGCAGATCGATCACGAGGGCCATAAACGTATCGAGTTCGGAGGCGTCATCTACACCGAATCCGCCGAGAAAGCGGCCCGTTTCATCATGGACTGCAACCAGGAACTGATCCCGCTGATTTTCTTCCATGATGTGAATGGATTCATGGTCGGCCGCGACGCCGAGTGGAGCGGCATCATCAAAGCCGGCGCGAAGATGGTGAATGCGGTGTCGAATTCCGTGGTTCCGAAGATTACCGTAATCATTGGCGGATCGTTTGGCGCCGGCCACTATGCCATGTGCGGCAAGGCTTTCGATCCGCGGTTCGTATTTGCCTGGCCAACCGCGCGCTACGCCGTGATGAGTGGCGACGCAGCTGCCAGCACGTTGGTTGAAATCAAAGTCAAACAATTGGAGCGTGGTGGGAAGAAGTTAAGCGAGGAAGAAAAGAAAGAGCTGTACGAATCGACCAAGCGCACCTACGACGAGCAGACCGATCCTCGCTACGGCGCAGCGCGGCTATGGATCGACAGGATTATCGATCCGATCGAGACCCGTGATGCAATCACACAGGCCCTCGAAGCCGCGGCCCTGAACCCGGATGTGCCAGAATTCAAAGTCGGAGTGCTGCAAACGTGATCGGATGATCAGGAGATCGGGCCATCGGGAGATCTGACGAGCACTCGTTTTATGTTCACCCGATGACCCGATGATCAGATCACCCGATCGAAGACGCACATGGCAGAGCAGGTCAAGTTAATCGAATGTCCCCGCGATGCCTGGCAAGGGCTGAAAGGGCAGATCCCCGCGTACCTGAAACTGGACTATCTGAAAGCCCTGATCAGCGCTGGGTTCAAGCACATCGACGCCGCCTCTTTCGTCTCACCGAGAGTTGTCCCCCAGATGGCCGATTCAGAAGAAGTCTTGAAGGAACTCGACCCGCCAGACGATGTCGAGATCATCGGTATCGTGGTCAACGAAAAAGGCGCAAAGCGGGCGATCGATACCAACGTAGTAAGCACGCTGGGTTTCCCGTATTCGGTTTCGCCCACGTTTCTGCAGAATAATCAGCACCAGACGCTCGAACAAGCAATCGACGAATTGGAAAAGATCCAGAACAAAGCCGAGGAAAGGGCGCTCGACGTTGTCGTCTACATTTCGATGGCCTTTGGCAACCCCTATGGAGACCCCTGGAGTGTGCAGGAAGTTATTGATGCGGTCGACGTGCTCGAGTCGTCAGGAATTCGCATGATCTCGCTTGCGGATACCGTCGGCCTAGCCACACCGGAGCAGATTCGCGAGCTGGTTTCAGCGGTATTGGCAAAGTACGACTACCTTGATCTCGGAGTCCATCTGCACAGCCGTCCCGAGACCGCCGCAGAAAAAATCACAGCAGCATACGATGCAGGCTGCCGCCGGTTTGATTCCGCGCTAGGCGGCTTGGGCGGATGTCCCTTCGCTCAGGATGCGCTGGTCGGCAACATTCCGACCGAGAAAGTGATTGAGGCTCTGAAAGCGCGTGGCGCGAGTCTGCCGCCGCTGAAGCCACTCGACAACTTGTTGCGAATCACGGACGGAATTGCGGCGCGATACACGAATGTAAGCGTGGAGGATCAGGTGGTCTGAGCTGCGTGCTTCGCTCCGTGCAACAAACAGAAATGTCGGTAGTGTCTCAAGTTTCAACTTGAGATGCGGGGAAGTGATCTCCGGACAATGGCTCAGGCCGAGCACGGCCTCTGGCCTGCCGGATCATATTTGGAGCCTTGAGGAAATGCTTCTGGCAAATTGAAGACAGGATTACATCATGACCATCAACTTCCCAGTTGTTGTCTCTTTCATTGGCTCTATAGGATTCTTTGCATTTACGATGAAATTACGCCATTTTAAAGTCTCAGAGAAGCCGCCAGCATCACGCGCTACGCTCTCCATCGAAGAGAGGCAGCAAAAAATCAGGATAGCCAGTTGGATCAGCTTTTCCTTGGGTTGTTTTATGTTGGCAGGAGCGGTTGTCCTCGCATGGATTGAAAATCCACACTGAAAACCACCGAAATGACATACAACACTCTACAATTAGCGATCGACGCCGGCATAGCCACCATCACCCTGAATCGGCCGGACAAGCGCAACGCCATCAGTTACGAGCTGATCGAAGAACTGCTGCGGGTGCTCGAAGAGGTTTCCGGTTCCTCCGCGCTTGTCTTGATTCTCACCGGCGCGGGCAAAGCGTTTTGTTCCGGCATGGATCTGGAAAATCTGAAAGCTCTGCTAGGACGCTCGCCGGAACAAAGCTTGCAAGATACGCAGATCATGGCGCGGCTTTTCCGATCGATCTATGAGTTTCCAAAGCCAACCATTGCGGCGGTGAATGGGCCAGCCATTGCCGGTGGGTGTGGCCTGGCAACATTATGCGACTTCACCGTTGCCGTTCCCGAAGCCAAGTTTGGCTACACCGAAGTGCGCATCGGTTTCGTCCCAGCCATCGTTTCCACTTTCCTGCTGCGCCAGATCGGAGAAAAGCACGCTCGCGACCTGCTGTTGACCGGCCGGATTATCACAGCGGATGAGGCGTATCGAATCGGGTTGATTAACGAGATCGTTGCTCCGGAAAAGCTGGCAGAACGCGCCCGGGACCTGGCAGCGCAACTCATAGAGAATAGCCCGGCGTCGCTCAGGTACACCAAACGCCTGCTCAGAGACCATGCCCGGCAGGAACTCGATGCGCAGATCGAGTCCGCGGTGCGGGAGAATGCCGCAGTGCGTTCAACTGCCGATTTTCGCGAGGGAATCACGTCATTTCTGGAAAAACGCAAGCCGCGCTGGAGCGGCCAGTGAGCGCAGCCGGCAACCAGAAAATTTGCGAGACCCGGCTCCGTGTGCGCTATGCGGAAACCGACCAGATGGGTATCGTCTATCATTCGAACTATTTCATCTGGTTCGAAGTTGGACGGGTAGAATTGCTGCGGCAGCTTGGCTTCTCTTATCGCGACATGGAGGCCGAGGACGGTTGCGGAATCGCCGTTATCGACGCGCGCTGCCGTTACAAAGCTCCTGCCCGGTATGACGACGAGGTCATCGTCCGCACTCACCTGGCGCTCCTCCGCGAGTCGCTCATCGAGTTCGCATACGAACTGTTGCGAGCCGAAGATGGCGCACTGCTCGCCGAGGGCGACACCACGCACATCGTGGTCGACCGCGAAATGAGGAAGATTCCGCTGCCGCAAAAGTATATGGCTGCCTTTCGCGCTGCGATAGGTAAACTCTAGGCATCCGAAGTACTGCGTCGTCGCGATGAGCGGAACGGTTTGCAAAACTTCATGAAAGCGCTTCATATCAACGGAAACGATCTCACTCTGGAAGCCGTGCGCGAAGTCGCGGTGGAGTGGCGTCCGGTGCTGCTGGCGCCGGACGCCCGCGCAGCAACCGGCCGGGCTCGCGCGGTGGTGGACGCGCTGGTCGCGGGGAACCAGGTTTCTTACGCCATCACCACCGGCGTGGGCAAGCTCAGCGATGTGCGCATCGCCGGCGATCAGATTCGCGAAATGCAAATCAACCTGGTCCGCTCCCATGCCGTTGGAGTGGGTGAACCGCTGGCGCCAGCCGAAGTCCGCGCCATGATGGTGCTGCGCGCCAATTCTCTCTCCAAGGGCCATTCCGGCGTGCGCGCGAATCTCATCGACACGCTTTGCGAGATGCTGAATCGCGGCGTCACTCCTTACGTCCCATCGCAGGGAAGCGTCGGTGCCAGCGGAGACCTGGCGCCGCTCGCGCACCTCGCGCTGGCTCTGATCGGCGAAGGCGAATGTGTGGATGACAAGGGCAACCGCATCCCCAGTGCGGAAGCGATGCGTCAAGCACAAATCAGGCTGGTTTCGCTCGAAGCCAAAGAGGCGGTTTCCCTCATCAACGGCACGCAGGGCATGCTATCCCTCGGAATTCTCGCGCTGCTGGCGGCGGAGACGCTGGCCGATTCGGCGGACGTGATCGCGTCATTGACGCTCGATGCCCTGCGCGGCACCGTAGTGGCATCCGATGAGCGCATCCATGAAGCTCGTCCGCATCCCGGGCAACTTTCAACTGCGGCCAATCTTCGGAAGATGCTTGAAGGCAGCCAGATTAACCAATCGCATCGCGATTGCGGGCGGGTGCAGGACGCTTACTCGCTGCGCTGCATCCCGCAGGTGCACGGCGCCGTGCGCGACACGCTGGCCCATTGCCGCCGGATCATGGAAACGGAAGCGAACTCCGCCGTGGATAATCCCCTGGTGTTCGTCAATCTGAAGCAGGCGGAGGGCCAAGGAGACGTGATTTCCGGCGGTAACTTCCACGGTGAACCGGTGGCGTTCGCGCTCGACTTTCTCGGAATCGCGCTGAGCGCATTGGCGGGCATGTCCGAGCGGCGCCTGGAGCGCCTGGTCAACCCAGCCCTGAATGAGGGGCTGCCCCCGTTTCTTGCAGCTGGCGCCGGGCTCAACTCCGGTTTCATGATGCCGCAGGTCACGGCCGCCGCACTGGTGAGTGAAAACAAAATCTTCGCGCATCCCGCATCGGTGGATTCGATCACCACCTCCGGCAACAAAGAAGATTTCGTCTCCATGGGGATGACCGCTGCGCTCAAGCTGAAACGCATCGTCGAGAACACAAGGAATGTCATGGCGATCGAGGCAATGGCTGTGGCACAGGCGCTCGATTTCCTCGCCCCACTCAAGCCCGGCAAGCGGGGCCAGGCGGCGTATGCGGCCATCCGCTCCGTGTCCGCGACGATGGACAAGGACCGAGTCATGTATCAGGATTTCGTGCGCATTGCGGAACTGATCGCAAGCGGGAGATTGGCGGACGTGCTCCGGTAGTGCCAATGGTCTCCCGCGCTGCTTTCTTCAACTCCCCGCCAATTCGAACGGCGTTATAATCAAGCCAGTGCCGGGCTGGATGCTGCCATGAAGCCACGCTGTTTCCCTTTCGTAGCCGCTTTTGCGTTGAGCGTAACGCTGGCAAGCGCGTCCGGCCAGAAATCCACCAGCCAGAATTCGTCTGCGCCCCTGCCCCATCTTTCCAAGCAGACCCGCATGGAATTGATTCAGGTATTCACTTCCGAACTGGTCTACATTCGTACGTCGTTTCCCATGGGCAAGAGGGGTTTAACGCTGAAGGATGGCGTGGTCTCCCCCAGCGGAGACGAATTGCAGCAGGCGCTCGCCATGTGGGGCCCGGCGGTCAAAGCTGGCGACCAGGCGCGCCTTACCGCCGTCGTGATCGGGGATAACCACATCCATTTCGAGATCAACGGCGGCCCCGTCAAGAAGCAGAAGTGGTACCAGCGCCTGCAGGTGGGCGCGGGAGGTGTCACAACCCCAGTCTCTCCCAGCGATTCGAATGCAAATCCTCGTGGATCGTTTGTTGATCTCGTTTTCGACCACTATGTGCCGGAACTGGACGCAAAACAGCTGAAAGCCCTGCTCCGTCCGGTTTTCGATTTCGACGCCAAATCCGCGCTCGAAGCATACCTGGATACCGTTCCGCGGAAAGTGCGAGACGCCATCAACAACCACCAGGTTTTGGTTGGAATGAACCGTGAGATGGTGATTTACTCGAAGGGGCGTCCGCCGAAGAAAATCCGCGAGCAAGATGGCGATACCGAATACGAGGATTGGATCTACGGAGAACCCCCGCAGGACGTGGACTTCGTTCGTATGGTCGGAGACCAGGTTGTCCGTGTCGAGACTATGAAGGTGGACGGCACCAAAATGGTCCGCACCGAGAAAGAAGTCGACTTGACTCCGCAGCCGAGCGTTGCCCAAGCATCAGAGAAAGCGCGTCCGGCCAATGCGCCGAGTCTGCGGCGTCCAGGAGAAGTGGCGCCGAATACGCCACCGAGCAGTGGAAGCGTGGCCCCGGCTCCGCCGCCCCCGCCGCCAGGGACCGACACCCCACCACCGCCCAACGAGATTTCGTTCCGTCCTCCGACGCCCTGCGTCTCTGACTTGGCGGCTGCTTGCCTCAGCCTTACACTAGAACTGTGAAAATCGCGCTGGGGCAGATCAATCCCACGGTGGGGGATTTCCAAGGGAATGCCGCGAAGATCATTGAGTTTTCGCTGCGCGCGCGCGCAGAGGGCGCAGGGCTGATTCTCTTTCCTGAGCTCTCCGTTTGCGGATATCCGCCGCGCGACTTGGTGGAACGCCCTTCCTTTGTTGTCCGCAACCGCGACACCGTCGAGCACATCGCACAGCGCACGACGGAAATCGCGGTGATCTGCGGCCTAGTGACTCCCGCGCAGGCGGAAACCGGCAAGTCTGTGATGAACTCGGCCGCGCTGCTCAAGGATGGGCGGATCGCGTTCCTGCAGTCGAAGATGTTGCTCCCCACCTACGACGTGTTTGACGAGATGCGTAATTTCGCGCCAGCGAAAAGTCAATCCCTGTTCCCCTTTTGCGGCAAGCAAATGGCACTCACGATTTGCGAGGATGCCTGGAATGACAAGCAGTACTGGAACAAGCGGCTTTACACGCTCGATCCCGTAGAAACCCTGATGCACGCAGGCGGGAATTTTCTGCTCAACATTTCCGGCTCTCCCTTTTGGCTCGGCAAGCGGGAACTGCGCCGCGACATCCTTTCGACTCTGGCCCGCAAATACAAAGTGCCAGTCGTATTCGTGAACCAGGTGGGCGGGAACGATTCGCTGGTGTTTGACGGGTCGAGCCTGGTGCTGAACCCGGCGGGCGAGGTGATTGCCCAGGGAAAATCTTTTGCGGAAGACATTGTCTATTTCGATCCCGACCGGCTGACCGGCGAGTTGCACGAACAGGTCGCCGGGGAAGAGGCCAGTGCTTATGCGGCTCTAGTATTGGGGGCCCGCGACTACGTCCGCAAATGCGGCTTCCGCCAGGTGATTGTTGGATTGAGCGGGGGGATTGATTCGGCGCTCACTGCGGCGATCGCGGTAGACGCCCTGGGACCGGAAAACGTGATTGGCGTTGGCATGCCGGGGCCATATTCGTCGACCGGTTCGATCGAGGACGCGCGTGCGCTTGCGGAAAATCTGGGCATCCGGTTTGAACTGCTGCCGATCGGGGAAATTTTTGAAAGCTATCAAAACACGTTGTCCAAAGCCTTTGCCGGGCGAAAGGAAGATGAGACGGAGGAGAATCTGCAATCGCGTGCCCGGGGGACGGTGTTGATGGCGCTTTCCAACAAATTCGGCGCCATCGTTCTCAGTACCGGCAACAAGAGCGAACTGGCCGTGGGCTATTGCACTCTTTATGGGGATATGGTCGGCGGGCTCGCCGTGATCTCCGACGTGCCCAAGACCCTGGTCTACCGTCTCAGCCGCTACGTGAATTCCCGGCGCCCGGTCATTCCGCAAAACAGCCTGGAAAAGCCGCCGTCCGCCGAACTGCGGCCGGATCAAAAGGACAGCGATAGCCTGCCGCCCTATGATGTGCTCGATGCGATTCTGGAGGATTTCGTGGAAGAGTCCCACAGCGCGAACCAGATTGCCCAGGACTGCGGCTTCGATGTTAATCTAGTCCGGCGAGTGATTCGCATGATCGAGCGCAGCGAATATAAGCGGCAGCAGGCAGCTCCGGGGATCAAGATTTCCGCGAAAGCTTTCGGCTACGGACGACGTTTTCCCATTGCCGCCAGGTCTGACATGTAAACTGACAGCAGGCAGGGGATCTCGATTCTCCTGTCATCGCCTGGACACGCATCGCGATCGCACGTGAAAACAACGGAAAGGAACTCATGTTTCGTCGCCTGAACCTCCTCACGGTTGTCCTTTTGCTGGCCGGCCTGGCTGGCGCTCAACAACCACCCGCCGGGGCCCACGCCGGGGCGAAGTCTTCCGCCAACTTGCCCTCGGAAGAAACCGTAAATGCCTTCATGCAGACGACCTTCGGATTCGACCCTTCCATTCACTGGGAGATTATCGCCATCCGGCCCTCCCTGGCCGAAGGTCTGGCTGAAGTGGAAGTGGTCCTGACTGGGGCCCAGGGTGCGCAGCAGCAGAAGTTCTACGTCACGCCGGACGGCACGCACGCCCTGATCGGCGATATTCTCCCCTTTGGCCCCCATCCTTATGCCGGAATCCAGAAGGAGCTTGAGAAGGGCCTCAATGGTCCGGCGCAGGGGCCGGCGGATGCCCCCGTCACCCTGGTAGAGTTCAGCGACCTGCAGTGCCCGCACTGCAAAGAAGCGCAGCCAACTGTCAACAAGCTCATGTTGGAGAACAAGAACGTGCGCCTGGTGTTTCAGAACTTTCCCTTGCCGATGCACGATTGGGCCACCAAGGCAGCCGCCTACTCCGACTGCGTCGGCCGAAGCTCCAACGACGCGTTCTGGAAGTTTATCGAGAGCGTTTACGGGGCGCAGTCGGATATCACTGCCTCCAACGCCGACCAGAAGCTGAGCGGGTTTGCCGACGCCGCCGGGGTTAAGGGTTCCGAGATTGCCGCCTGCGCTGCCAAGCCCGAAACCACTACTCGGATCGAACAATCCCAAAACCTTGGCAAGAAGCTCGATGTAAATTCCACGCCCACGTTCTTCATCAACGGCCGTAGGGTCCCAGCCGTTCCGTATGACATGTTTGTGAAGCTGGTGAACTTCGCCGCGAAGGAGCAATAAATAGACCGTGCCCCCCGGCGGACTAGGCATGTCCGCCCAGGCCTTGCGCGAAGATTATTGCCGGGGCAGCCAGAATCTCCAGGTCCTGTGATCGGTCAAGATTCAGCACGTGGGGGGTGATGACCACCAAAAGCTCATCGCTCTCGTCCATCTTGCTGTTGCTGGTCATGATCTTGTTGAGTCCAGGGACGGCTCCAAGACCGGGAATTCCGCTCAGGCTGAATTGTTCGCTCTGGGTGATGGCCCCGGCCACCACGGCGGGTTCGCCATCCGCCAGCGTGATGCTGCCTTTGTACTGACGGTTGGCAATCACGGGAACCCCGTTGTAGCTCTGGCCAGTCAAGGTGCGCAGTTCTATTTCCAGGCTCAGCTCAACGTCAAGGTTCGCGTGCACCGCCGGCTTGGCCTTAACGATCAGCCCGATGTCCTCATAAGTGAACGAGGGAAACGGCGCCTTGAAGCTCCCGTTTTGCAGTACCTGCGAGATGGCCGGGGTATTGAAAACCGGCGCGAAGCTGGCGTTCAAAATGGGGTAGCGGGTCCCCATGCGAAAATTGGTGTCGGCGTTCTGCCCGGCCCGAAGCGTCGCATGCTGCAGGTCTTTTACCCAGCTTTCGTTCAGAGACAGGTCTCCGCTCAGCGTGCCCAGGCTGACTCCGAACAGGGTGAGACCGTTTCCGAACGTGGCCAAAGGCTGGCTGAAGATCGAGTTCTGTTGTCCCTGTAACTGGGCCAGCAACCCCGCAATCCCCTGGGAGTTGGCCTGGTTGATTCCACCGCCCGAAATCAGTTGGTTGACCAGGCTCTGGATGTTCTGCCCCCCCAGGGCCGCCAAAGCCGCGGCAGGAATGTTGTATAGGGTGAATTGGTTGGGAATCTGCACGCCCATGTCGCGTGTGAGTTGATGGTTGATCTCAAACACTTCAATGTCGAGCATCACCTGGGGAAGCGCCTTATCCCGGTCCTCCATGAACTTGGTGATGCCATCGACAATGGGGAGGGGAGCGCGTACCGTGATCTCGCCTAGCGGCGCGGACTGGCTCAGAAATCTCACCTCAAACAGGATTCGCAGGGCGCTAACAACTTCATTCAATTCCGCCGGGTTTGCAACTGGCAAATAAAAGGTTCGCAGGCCCATGCGATCAAACTGGCGGTGGTTCTCCGGCGTGTCCTTCAATACATAGACCTGCTTTTCCGAAAGGGGGGTCCAGAAAGCGCCCGTCGCCTCACAGGCCGCGTTCATCGCGGTAAAGAAATCGACACTGTCAATATCAAAGTGCACTCGGCGCGAAACCACGGAATCGTCCACCTCTGCCGTTACCCCGAAGGCGCTCGCCACCTGGGGCAGCAGGGTCTTGGAATCACCGCGGAAGTGAAACTCGCCCCGGACATCGTTGGGCACGACGTGGAGTTCGCCCGAGTCTTGAACCACCTGCATCTCTGGGTTTACTTTGGGCGCCCATTCTCCGGCGGCATCACTGAGGCGCTGCCGGGCAAAGTCGTTTTGTGGATCCAGATTCAGAGCGCTCTGAAACTCAGCCTCCGCTTCGATGTTCTTGGCTTTAAGCAGGTCATCGTTCCCGCGCTGCAGGTGGTCATATACCAGCTGTTCCCGCACCATGGCCAGAGCGGTCAGGTAATCCAGGTTCTTGGGCACGAGCCGGGCAGCCGTGTCGAATTCCCCATAAGCTTCATCGAAGCGCTTCGCCTTTTCTAACTTCAAGGCTTTCGAGAATGCGGTCTTCGCCTTCTTGATATCGCTCGTGGAGGCGTCGCACCCGGAGGTGTTTGCCGCCGTTTGGACACAGGGCAGCGTAAGCAGCGTTTGCGGATCGTCGGCTGCAAAGGCCACCACGGACAGCGTGCAAACGGCGAGAGCCAAGTATCTCCTGCGCATAGGAACAGTTCGATTGTAAACGGGAATTGCGAGCGCCCAGTCGTTACCGAAGAGTTCCGGTAATGCCAGGTGCCTTTTGAGGAACGTCTGAAGGCGCGAATCTTGCTAGGAATCGTCACCTCAAGAGCCGCTTCGCGATCGAGCAATACAGATCCACGGCTTCGGTGAGGGCCTTTTTGTCCACGAATTCGCTGTCAGTATGAGCCACGTGAATCGATCCTGGGCCAACCAGCAGCGGTTCGCCCCAATTGCCGAGCCAAGGAATGTCCGTGGTGAACGCGGCGACTATGGTAGGGAACTGCTCAGGGGCGCGCAGGCGCACGAACGGGATTTCCAGGGTGAATTCAACCTGAGCGAGATCGCCAACTGCGGCGACAATGTCTTCCCGCAGCCGATGCGATGGCCCAACCAACCGATAAAGCAGTTGTGCCCGAGCGTAATCCGGAATGACGTTCGGCGCTCGTCCGCCCTCGATTACGCCAACGTTCACTGTACACGGCCCGATCTGCGGGTCGGACGGAAGCTTGATCTGGCGCAGGCGATGTAGCGCCTCCAGCAGTTTGTCAATCGCGGATTCGCCCAGCTCCGGGTAAGCGGAGTGCGCCATCTTGCCCTGGGCTGTGATCTGGACGCGCAGCGTGCCCTTCGATGCGATTGCGACCCGGTTCTCGGTGGGCTCGCCGTTGATCAGGAACTTCGATCCGGTCGCGTGACGGTTCGCCACTTTTGCGCCCAGGCTGTCGCGCTCTTCGCCTACCAGAAAAAGCAGGCCAGCGTAAATGCCCTCTGCGCGCAGGCGCTGGGCCGCGGTCACTTGGGCGGCAATGATCCCTTTGGCGTCGCAGGAGCCGCGGCCGTAAACCCGTGTCGCATCCTCTGAGGAAGGGATGAATGGCGGGACTGTGTCCATGTGGGTGGAGAACACGACCGCGGGCTGCGGCTGTTCGGGCGCGGTGGCGAAAATGTTGTTGCGCTGGCCTTCGACAGGAATTTTTTCGGCGCGGAATCCGAGGCGTTGCAGTTCGCCGCAGAGGAAATCGCCTACCGGACCCTCATTGCCGGAGATCGACTCAATGTCGACCAACTGCCGCGTGAACCCGACCAGATCCCCCGCTAAACTCATGGATACGAGGATAGCAGCCTGGGTATACCCCCTCCCCCTCGGTCTAGTGGAATCATTAAGTTACGGACTTTTTGCCCGCAAAATCTAGAGCCGCTTGGGCTTAGGGGTAAAATCTAGATTCCTAAGCAGTTATACACGCTAAATAAGTGTTAAGTAAAAGTTATACACTAATGATGGCGATTTGCGGAGGTGGAGTCAAGGAAAAAATGGGGTTCGATCCGAGGGCGTTGCCGCGTCCAGGTTGGCGTCCGGGGGACTGACGGGAACCTGGGGCACCGATCGCCGCACACCGGATAGGACGCCTTGCATACCGGTTTCATTGAGGACTCAGGGTGAAAGTCGGAAAACTGTCCCGTCAACATCCGAACCTCCTCCGCCGGTCGTCACATACAGATTGCCGGCTGGATCGAATATGGGAGGTCCCACAGGATAGGCTCCATCCGGCCAGTTGCCAAAGGTGTACAAGGTCTGTTCGGTCCAACCGCTTGAGCCTGGAGAGAGTTCGACGATAACGCCGGGGCTGTTGTAGGAGTCTCCGCCCCAGACCACGGCTCCGTATAGATTCCCGTTCCCGTCCATCCTTAGGCCACCGCCGCTGCTCGGCCAATCGCCGTTCGTCACGTCAAACGCCAAGAGCACGCTTTCTTGCCAAATACCGTTGGCTGGCGAAAGCTCGAAAACGGTGCCGTAGCCGGTGCCTCCACCGTTGGTTATACCATACAGATTGCCCGCATCATCTCTGATAACTCCTGCCAGCGGACAGGAACCGTCGCCGGATCCGTGAAAACTGTACAATATGACTTCCCGCCATTCCCCTGTCGCATCGGGAGTGAGCTTGAACACTGTTCCACTGCTGTAATTTCCGCCCTGACAGGTTGCTCCATAAACGGCGCCGCTGTCGTCTAAAACCAGCGGTCCCTGAGGGGCGATGCCGTCGCTTCCTCCATGAAATATGTGCAGCAACGATTTCTCCCAGTGTCCGGTAACTCGGGAGAGTTTGAACACCGTGCCGCAGCCTGCTGGGCAAAGGGCGCTTTGCGGCCCACCCCGAACCGTGGTTCCGTAAATATCATGATGGGAGTCCATCGTCACGGCTGATTCGGGAGAACCCTCATTGACCCCGTTCGACTTAAACGTGTGCAGTACGGTTAGCCTCCAGCCCTTGGCTTGTGGGCTTAGCTCAAACACTGTACCGCCGCATCGACCGTATGAAGTGCACCGCCGGGGTACGCTATAAGACGTTATGCCATACAGGTTGCCTGACTCATCAGAAATGAGGCTGCCCTCCGGTCCCGCTCCGTCCGATCTGCCGTCGAAGCGGTGTAAGATTGCCTCCTTCCAACTCCCGTTAGCCTGGGGAGTAAGCTGGAAAACTGTGCCACACCCTGTCTCGGGGGTTGAGTCGCCAAGGCAAGGACCCTTACCACCTATGTATGTTGTGCCATACAGATTTCCGGCACTATCCGAAATCAATCCAGCCGAAGGGATGAGGCCGTCGGTTCCGGGTGGAAAGCTGTAAATTACTTTCTCGATCCACCTGTTCTGTGGAATGCTTTTCAATTGGAAGACAGTTCCGCAGGTCTCGGGAGCGAAGAAGGAGCCACACAAAGTGTACGAAACACCACCGCCTTGGGTTGTGCCATACAGGTTGCCATTGCGATCCGTTACCAAGCTGGCGACAGGCTGGCTTCCGTCGCTCGTGTCCGATACCTGGAACTCATGGAGAACCCTTTCTGTCCACGTTCCGGACTTGTGCGGAGTGAGTTCAAAGACAACTCCACATCCTCCTATGCGGCAATCCGGAATGCCGCCGCCTTGCGTGGTGCCGAAAAGCCGACCATCCTTCCCGAAAATCAGGCCAGCTGTGGGATATGCTCCATCGGGAGTGTTTTGGAAGTTGTAGATGGTTGCAAAATTGAAATTACCGCCGGAGTTGGGCGTCAAGCTATAGATGGTGCCACAGCCACCGCCGCAATTCGTGCTGGAGCCTCCGCTGGCGGTTGTACCGTAGAGCGTTCCCGACGAGTCAGAAATCAGATTACCGGAAGGGTAGCCGCCGTCGGTGTTACCGGTGAAGGAGTACAGAACGGTCTCGGTCCAGCTGTTGCCGGAGCCCTTCGTCAACCGAAAGACAGTCCCGCAGCCGTAAATGGTACCCTTCGGCGGGACCTTTACCTGGATCCGCAACTGCTTGCGGTCCGATTCACAATTCATGTCGCCGCCGTACACAGTTGTGCCGTAGACGGCGCCCGAGGCATCCAGCGTCAGGCTGCCCGAGGGGTAAGCGCCATCGGTTCCATCAGTAAAACTGTAGAGTATCGATTCAGTCCAAGAACCGTTTTCGCCCGGGGTAAGCTTAAAGACAGTACCCCAGCTGCCGGAACCGCCGGCGGAAGTCGTGCCATAAAGATTGCCGGCATCATCGAAAGCCAGCCCGGCGACCGGGAAGTACCCGTCATCGGCCGCTGAAAAGTTGTACAGTACACTTTCCGCCCAGCTGCCATTCTTAAGCGGGCTAAGTTCGAAAACTACGCCGCAGCCACCATCAGTGCAGCTACCGCCGCGACTGGTGCTTCCACCATACTCTGTAGTGCCATATAGGTTGCCTGCCTTGTCGAAGATTACTCCCCCGACAGGGTTGCCACCATCGCTGCCGCCAGTGAAGTTGTAAAGGACAGTTTCTTTCCAGTTTCCGCGGGGATCGACGGTCAGTTCGAACACCGCTCCGTTACTGAGTTCGAAGCTAGACCCGTAACTTCCGCCGCCGTATGTCGTCCCATAGAGGTTTCCTGCGGCATCCGCAGTCAGATTCGCCTGCGGATTTGCGCCGTGCGGTAGGGAAACGAAGCTGTGCAGGACGGTTCCGGTACTTGCCGCAGAAAAGCTTACGCAAAGTAAGACCACGAACGACGGTGTGACCAAACAGAAGCGGTCTAGCCATTTTGCCGTTTGCATTGCACGAGCCTCCAGTGAGAGCTGGTCGAGGAGAAGGTGAAGGGAGGCAACTTCTCTCTGCGAGCTCAAATTCTCGCAAAGTCGATTCGGATCCAGAAAACACCACCATAATACACCGAAATCTGCGATTTAATAATCGAAAAAATCGGCCGGGAGGCCCGGATCAGGTCCCGGGGATGGGCGTTGACCTGGGCGAGGCGGTTCCAATGTTGGCGCGCGTTCAGCCCGAACTCACTCTACGCCCAGATTAGCGTCCAGAAAACGGACGCGAGGCGGGGCACGCAGCATTGCTCTCACGTGGCGGAGTCCGTGCCGTCCGAGATCCTTCGACCCGCGAAGCAAAGCGCGGGCTGTCAGGATGACATGCTCAAAGGTGGAGGCGAGTCCCAATATCGATGCGCGTTCAACGCGGAGCCACCGGGCGTCCGGAATTCCCCACTCAAGCCAAGATCGGGCTTGAGCGGGCCACCCGCCCATTCTGTCACCCACTCGTTGTAATCTGAAAATGTGATCTCGACGAACGGTGAAATTCGATCGTTTTTTCTCCAAGGTGCGGCGGGAAGGCTGGAAGCGCTTTTGAACACGGGCGCGGAGAACGCCAGCCATGCAGCGCTAGTGTGCCATCCGCATCCGCTGTACGGCGGAACTCTGCACAACAAAGTCGTCTTCCATGCCATGAAGGCGCTCAACCACTTCGGCTTCCCGGTTTTGCGCTTCAACTTTCGCGGCACGGGGCTGAGCGAAGGCGACCACGATGGCGGCATCGGCGAACTCGACGATGTCCGCGTGGCCCTCGACTGGCTGGACCAGGAGTTCCATCTGCCGCTTGTGTTTGCCGGGTTCTCGTTCGGCGCGGCCGTCGGTTTGCGCGTTGCCTGCGCGGATGCGCGAGTCAAAGCCGCGATCGGGCTTGGAGTTCCCGTCGTTCCGGCCGATGAGCGAGTCTACGATCTGGAATTTCTGAGAAGCTGTAACAAGCCGAAGCTGTTTGTCAGTGGCGCGCGCGATCAATTCGGCCCAAAGCAGAAGTTGGAGGGCCTGGTGTCGTCTCTGCCTGAGCCGAAGAAGCTGGTCATCATCGAGGGTGCCGACCATTTCTTCGCAGGCCGGTTGAAGGAACTGCGGGAGGCGATCCAGGGGTGGGTTGCGGAAATGGTGGTCGTCGGCTGAGAAGCCTGTGGTTGAATGAATTGTCATCCCGAGCGACGCGAGGGATCTGTAGTGCGCCGCAAAATGCAGATCCCTCGCGTCGCTCGGGATGACAAAAGTGTGCCGCAAACGGAAGCTGATTCCAACCCCATCATAAGTGTTACACCCCGCTATAATTCCTCTCTTATGTCTGCGGCGGGAACCGATCGCGAGCGGCGAGCCATCGAGATGCGGGTTACCGCCCGGCATCTGTTCGAGCGGGCGCTGGCCGAGTCGAGTATCGACCGCGCTTTTGAGCGGCATGTTTCCTCCGAGCGCGGCGTTCTGCGGGTATGCGAAGACCTTTGCGATCTGAATTCTTACGCCCGGGTGTTTGTGGTCTCCATCGGCAAGGCCGCGCACACCATGGTGAATGCGCTGGAGATGCAGGCGGGGAGCCGCTTTGAAGGCATCGTCGCTACCTCGGTGCAATCCGCCGCGCAGGCTCGCGGCTTCAGATACTTTTTGGGCGGACATCCAACCCCGAATGAAGAATCGGTGCGCGCCGCCCAGGCAATGCTGCGCTCGCTCGATTCGCAGAACGCTTCGTCGCTGGTGATTTTTCTGCTAAGCGGTGGAGGATCGTCGATCGCCGAGAAGCCGATCGACGATGAAATTTCTTTGGCGGACTTGATCAGCACCTACCGCGGGTTGGTGCTGTCGGGCGCGCCCATTGCCGAGATCAATGCGATTCGCAAGCATCTGTCGGCGATCAAGGGTGGAAGGCTGGCGCGAGCCGCTTATCCGGCGCAGCAGCTTTCTATTCTGGTGTCCGACGTTCCCGACCACACGCCGGACGCGCTTGCCTCTGGTCCGACGATGCCGGATTCGACGACGGTGGAAGACTGCCATCGAATTGCAGCTCAGTACGGGTTGCTCGAAAATTTTCCTGAGCCGGTGCGCGAGTTGTTTGAAAGACGTGCGTTGGAGGAAACGCCGAAGTCCGACGATCCGGCATTTCATCGCAGCCGCTGGTGGACGGTGTTGTCGAATTCTTCTTTGATCGACGCGGCCAAGGCCGAAGCGGAGCGGCAGGGGTTTACCGTGGAAGTGGACAACAGCTGCGATGATTGGGACTACGTGCGGGCCGCGGATTACCTTTTGAATCGCTTGCGCGAGCTTCGCAAGAACCCGGAGCGAGTGTGTCTGCTTTCCGGCGGGGAAGTTACGGTCAAAGTCACAAACGGCGGGATAGGCGGACGCAACCAGCAATTCGCGCTGGCTTGCGCGCGGCCGATCGCGGGGGAAAGTATTGCGGTTCTCAGCGCCGGCACGGATGGGATCGACGGCAACAGTTCTGCAGCGGGTGGGGTCGTGGACGGTACGACCGTTGCCCGCGCGCAGGCCCGTGGGTTGGAAGTGAATGCTTATTTGTCGAGGTTCAATGCGTATCCGTTCTTTGAAGGATTGGGAGACAACGTGGTCACGGGGCCGACCGGAAACAATCTGCGGGATTTGAGAATTCTGCTGGGGTATTGATTCCCCGGACTCGATCCGCTACGCCCCGGCAACAACGACCGGATCTATGGATGCGCTCCGCTAGGCTGATCTTTTGCTTCCGGCTCCATTTCAATCGTGAGTGATTTCTGCTCTCCTGATTCCATACGCAGCGGCATAGGCTGCTGAAGACGGCGGCCCTCAAGGAAGACGACTGTTCCGAGACCGTCAGGATAAAGCCAGGGCTTATAGCCGTTGGCGTTCACTTGCAGAAACAGCTTCATCGCAGGAGGGATGAGTATCCGAAAAGTGCCCGAGGCATCTTTCTTAAAAAAATCGTGAAGGTAGTGGGGTTCGTTGCTGGTGCTTGGGCCGAGTTCTTCTGCGAACCTCAGCAGCGCGACGACAGGTTGGTGAGTCGTCAGATCTTCGACCGTGCCGCTGAGGATTCCCCACTTGGGTCCGAGTTTCAGCACCACATGGGCAGTGGGCGCCACGGAAGTGAGTTTGACGCCGGTTGGATTAGTGAGTCTGACTCCCACTTGCACAGAAACGGCTTCCCCGTCTCCGTATGCTTCGTCTTCTTTTGAAGGATCGAACCAGTAGCTGGTAAACCTCAGATGCCTGAATTCGAATTTGCCGTCTTGATCGGTCTCGGTGTTCGCTTCAGTCGGATTTTCGCCGGGCCGCGCCCCCGTCAAAAGAACCTTGCCTTTTGATACCGGCGTTCCATTCGGATAGAGGAGGATCCCCGATATTCGTCCCTGGGAATGACGCTGCGGGCTGACTTGGGCTGGAGCCAGCAGAGCGAACAGAATCGGCAAAGCAATCACCGCATTTTTCATACGGCACCCTTACCACATTACCGGGCTGCCCGTGAGATTGGACTCTCAGAACAGCCGGGTAATGCCTTCTTGCAGCACCAGCACGCGGTCTTCAATCCCAGCGGCTTTGGCCTCGCTCTCCAGAAGTTGCAGAGGTTCGTCCATCGGCTCGTGGGAAAGCCGGAAAGTTCCGTAATGCATGGGGACCATCCAGCGCGCTTTCAAATCGAGGAAAGCGCGGGTCGCGTCGGCCGGACTGGCGTGAACGTTGCGAAAAGACGGCGGATTATATGCGCCGATGGGAAGCAGGGCCAGTTCCGGGGCAAGCTGTTTGCCGATTTCGCGAAATCCGGAAAAATATGCAGTGTCCCCGGCATGATAGACCGAGTGTTTGCGGTCGCGAAGCACGTAGCCGCCGTAGCCCCGATGCGAATCCCTGAGCACGCGCGCTCCCCAATGACGCGAAGGCACGTGCGTCACACTCAGTGAGCGATGCCGGTAGCTGTTCCACCAGTCGAGTTCGACCACATCGGTGAAGCCCAGGTCGGAAACCAGATCGAGAACGTGGTGCGGGACGATGATGGTCGGCGTTTTTCCGCTGGTTCGCCGCGTATGCTGCACGATTGCGCGCAACGATGGCCGGTGCAGGTGATCGAAATGCGCATGCGTGACCAGCACCAGATCGATTGCTGGCAGATCCCGAACTTGCAGGCCCGGTTTGCGAAGACGCTTCAGCACAAATAGCCAGGGCGCGAAATTGGGATCGATCACAATGTTCTGGCCGCCCATTTGTATGAAGAAACTGGCGTGACCGATGAACGTCAGTCCTAACTCGCCATTGCTCACCAGTTCGGGCTTGTGGGTGCTTCCGGTACGAGGGGTAACGGCGGAGTGGCGTACCAGACGGCCAAAAGCCTGAGCACGCTTGCGTAACACGGGATTCTTGAGTGTGGCCTTTAACATGTGTCGGCGGCCGGCGCCTTCAATCCCTGGGCCTGACTCGCCCAGGCCATTCTGCAGAGGAGAACGTCTTCCTCTTATCCGATGTCATCCGATGGAACCTGGTTGTTTTTATTCTAAGACAATCCGCAAGGAAATTAGTTGACGAACTGGCGACCCTGCGCGCTAATCTGAATGGGGGTAAACAGATGCGTGTCGCGTTTCTGGGTTTGGGAATCATGGGGCGCTCGATGGCGGCGAACCTGGTGAAGGCCGGCCACGAACTGACGGTGTGGAATCGCAGTGGCGGCAAGGACGTGGAAGGCGCGCGCACCGCCGCGTCGCCGGCGGAGGCGGCGGCCGGCGCTGAAGTGATCTGGACTTGTGTCTCCGACACAAAAGCGGTTGAGAGCGTTTTGTTCGGGACGCGCGGCGTGCATGAGTCTCTGGCCGCGGGCCAACTCATTGTGGATTCCAGTACTATTTCTCCTTCGGCTACGCGCAAATTCGCCGAGCGAGTCGGCGCGATGGGAGTTCAATATGTGGATGCTCCGGTGACCGGATCCAAACTGGGCGCGCAGAACGCGACGTTGATCTTCATTGTCGGCGGTGAAGAATCCGCGATTGAGAAGCTTGCCCCGCTGTTTGCCGCGACCGGCAAGAAGTTTTTCCGCATGGGCGATACCGGAAAAGGCCAGGCGGCAAAGCTCGCCATGAATCTGCAGATTGCCCTCATCTACGAGGGCTTCGCCGAGGCCCTCACGCTGGCCGCGAAATTGGGCGTCGATGCCGAGACCATGATGCCGCTGATTGAGGCTTCCATGGTGCGCTCCGGGGTGGTGGACTATAAAGCTCCGTTTGTCTTGAAGCGTGATTTTTCGCCGAATTTCCCGCTGCGTTTGATGAGGAAAGATATCCAGCTGGCACTCGAAGCGGCCAAGGAGGCGCGAGTAAAACTGCCGGGGCTCGAGACCGTTGAGGAGATCTACGACTTGGCCACCGAGGAAGGTCAGGGAAACCTGGACTATGCGGCCACCCTCACGTTGCTGGAAAAATGGGCAGGGATCCAGGTCAAGGGCGCATCGGCTTAACCAGTTTGGCGGCCCGGCCTGAAGTCTTTTTCCCAACACCGCGAAAGCCGATGAAATCGGTCACTTAAACTGAGCAGCTATCCGTGCCTAGGGAGGCTGGAACCCGTCGCGCAGCGGCCATTGATCTTGCCACCGTGGTCGTCTTCTTTTTTGTCTGCTACCTCAGCGTGCCAGTAATGGATCCGTTGTTGCGGCGTGGCACGGGCCTGGCCATGGCGTTTGCTTTGGCTGCCTACCAATTTACATTTGAAGGCGTCGCGCCACTTGTAATCATGGCGGTCCGGCGGGAGCGCTTTTCTGATTACGGATTCACTCGACGCAATGCAGGTAAATCACTCCTGCTGGGATTGTTGCTGGCCGTGATCTACAACGCTGGCATGTCATGGCACGCGGGCGCAGTGCTGTGGATTCCGATGCGGCGGCAGCCTGCCGTGCGCATGTCGTTGGCCGCTGGCCTGCCGCGTGGCTTTTCAGGATTGGCCGCTACGGTGGCCGCCTGGGGATTTTTCGAAGCCTTCTTTGGCGTCTTCTTCGCCAGAAAGTTGAATCAGGCACTTGGCCATGATGGCCGGGGACGGCTGTCGCCAGGCGCGCTGGGCTTCGCCCTCTTTAATGGATTGATTCACCTGACGGTGGGCCAGGGCCTTGAAGGTTTTGTAACGAGCTTGGCATCCGGATACGCCATCGGGGTGATCCCTGCGGTTACCACAAACTCCTGGGGAAGCGCATTGGTGCAGACGCTCACCAATGCCGTGGGAAAACTGTGAACCGGGGAAGGGTAGTGGGTGTGATGGCGGCGGTTCGTCACCAATCGGCGCAATCTTGAATCGCTGCAGGCTAAGGGTACTAATTCAACGCGCTACAACCCGCTTCCTGTGACCCAGGTCACGGATCATCTCGAGTCTTTCGGTTCCAATACCAGCAAGTGCAATACGGAGGTATTCGTGACCCTCCAAGGTTTCGTCGTTCGAAATATTCTGCGCAACAAGCGGCGTAGCTTCCTCACCGCCTTCAGCCTCGCCTTCTCGTTCCTGCTGCTCATTTTCATGATCTCGATCTGGCACAGCCTGTTTGTGGACCCATGGACCGCAAACGCAGGATCGCGCCTAATCTCCCGCCACCGGGTTTCGCTGTTTCTCTCCATGCCGAGCTACTACCAGGAAGAGATCCGGGAGTTGCCTGGAGTGGTCAACGTCGCTTCCATGAACACCTTCGACGGTGCGTACAGAAGCGGCAAAGGAGCAGACAACTTCGCGCAGTTTGGTACCGATCCCACGGCATTTCTGGATGTGTACCAGGATTTAGACTTGCCCCCGGATCAAGTCGCAGCCTGGAAACAGGATCGGGCCGGCGCCATTGCCAGCATGGATCTGGCGCGCAGTCTCGGCTGGAAAATCGGGGACCGCATTATCCTGGAGGGCGTTCGCCAGCCCCTCAACATCGAGTTAACCCTGCGGGGAATCTACCGTTTGTCCATGCCCAGTGGACCACTGTTCTTCAACTGGGACTGTGTGGAGCAGGCTTTGCATCGGGGGCAGACACAAGTTTTCTTGATTCGCGCCGACTCCCCGCAGCACGTAGGGGCGGTCGCGAAAGCGGTCGACAACCTGTTTCGCAATGCGCCGGTACCCACTCGCACCGAGGCAGAAAAGGCTTTCAACATCGCCATAATCACGGCGATCGGCAATGTGAAACTGTTCATCCTGAGCATCTGCCTGGCCGCGCTCTTTGCCATGACTCTGATGTCGGCAAATACAATCGCCATGTCGATTCGGGAGCGCACCCGGGAGATTGCCGTACTGCGGTCTTTGGGATTTGCGCCTTGCACCGTCTTATCACTGCTGGTGGGGGAGTCGGTCGGTCTCTGTGTAGCGGGATGGCTGATGGGGTCGGTGGCCGCGTTCGCCATGGTTTACGCCATCGTGCATACCGCCGGCGGCGAAGGCTTTCAAGTGCTTATGAAACTCAAGTGGCCAACTGTGCTGTTCTGTTTCCTGGTCGCGGTGATGGTCGGCTGCCTCAGCGCAGTATTCCCGGCACACCGGGTCTCGCACACTCCCATCGTCCAGGGCCTGCGACACATCGGGTAGTGGCGGCGAGGATCCAGGTCAAGGGCGCATCGGCGTCATAAGGTTGGCCGCCCGGCAAATGTCACTTCTTCGGCTTAGAAGTGCTGAACGAAAACTTGTTTGCCAGAAGCTGGCCTTCATCGCTATCCAACGAGTTCAAACTGATACCCGCCGATCCGTTTTCCCGCCACCAGGTGTTTTTCACCTCGAAGTAGTACACCGCGCCCGCCTCCGCCGTGAAATGGGCTGCAGCAGCCTTGTGACCCTGCCCTACAATCACGGTTGATTGCCAGCTCGCACAAAGATGATGGACTCCGGGATCCACGGAAAAATAGAAATACGAATTGCCGTGTGTCGCTCCCACCCACGCGCCATCAAGTCCCGCCCTGGTCGTAGGCTTGGGGAAGGAGCCGAAATCGGAATCGTCTTCGATGAAATACACCAACGCCTTCCCGGCGCTCGGTTGAGCAGGGTGCTGCCCTTTGTCCGTCTTCACTTCGAATCGGGTCTCCGGTTCGCCGCAACCCGGGGCTCCTGCAGCATCCGTAGGCTTGTTTTGTGCAAAAGCTGGGGATATGAACAGAAAGATTGTGAGAAGAGGAATTACAAACTTTGTGTTGGTCATAATAGCTACTCCATTCAGTCAATTGAATACCTGAACTGATCACCGCTCATGTAACAGCTCTCAATAAATGCTAACTCCGTCCGGACTGTGGCAGGTTATAGAGTTTTGTAAAGACTTGTTACGATTTGTCCGTCTCCATGGGTGGGAAGCCCCGAATCGGCGGGTACGGGTATCCGCAGGAAAACATGGCATTTGATTACTCCCGTAACCGCCTTCTACCCCGCTATTACACAACTATTACACGCTGCCACCCGAGTCCCTGCTAGCCTAACCTGAGCCACTCAACCAAAAGCACCGCCTACGGGGAAAACATTTCTATGGAACTGGAAGCATTAGACCGCAGCCGCTCGGCTGACGATGGAATCAACTGGATTACAGCAACCTTCATGGCACTGTTCCACGTGGGCGCAATCGCTGCCCTTTTCTTTTTCACGTGGAAAGCACTCTTCGTGGCTATCTTCTTATGGTGGGTGTCAGGCAGCCTTGGAATTGGCATGGGCTACCACCGGTTGCTGACGCATCGCGGCTACCGGACTCCGAAATGGGTCGAATACTTTCTTACGGTTTGCGCCGTATTGTCACTCGAAGGCGGTCCGATTTTCTGGGTGGCGACGCATCGCATTCATCACCAGTTTTCCGACGAGGAAGGCGATCCGCATTCTCCCCGCGACGGCATGTGGTGGGCGCACATCGGCTGGATCCTTACCGGCAAGTCGATGCATCACGACACCACGACCTTGGCCCGCTACGTCCCTGACCTCGCGAAAGACAAGTTTCACGTCTGGATTACCAAGTACCACTACGTTCCTATTGTCGTGCTTGGTGTCGTGCTGTTCGCCATCGGCGGACTGCCGTTCCTGCTTTGGGGAATCTTCTTCCGCACCGTGTTCCTTCTGCATGCCACGTGGCTGGTCAACTCTGCGACCCACGTTTGGGGCTCGCGCCGTTTTGTCACCAAGGATATGTCCACCAACAATTTCGTGGTCGCGATCCTGACCTTTGGCGAAGGCTGGCACAACAACCATCATGCGCATCCGGTATCGGCGCGGCACGGCATCGCGTGGTATGAAATCGACTTCAACTGGTACGGTATTTGGTGTCTGAAGAAGCTTGGCTTGGCGCGGCACGTGTACCGGCTGAAGATCGACGATCTGCCGGCTACCCCGCCGCTTACCAGCCAGGTGAAAAGGGTGAAAGTAGCTGCCGCCACTGTCGCTGGCGACTAAGCTTCCGCGAAAAACTCGAATCTGAAAGGGAAACCCGCTCACTGCGGTTTTTTCCCTTTTCAGGGGTAGAATCGTGCTATGCGCATTGCCAGCCGGCGTGGCACCATCATTTTCTTTCTGATTTTTGGCGTGAGCCTGGCGGCCGTGGCCACGGCCGTGGGCTTCGGCTGGATCATCTTCAACTGGCGCGAAGGGGTTAGGCTTTTTCTCGGCGTCATGTTCTTTGGCGCGATCACTACCGGATTGGTACTGAACACGATTTTCCTGGTGCGCGAAATCCGCCGCAACGAGCAGCATGACAGCTTCATCAACGCCGTCACCCATGAGTTGAAAACCCCGATCGCCTCCATCCGCCTTTATCTTCAAACCCTGGAGCGGCACGAAGTGGACCCGGTGCAGCGCCGCGAATTCTACCGGCTCATGCTCGACGACACTGCCCGCCTTCTCGGTACGGTGGAGCAGGTGCTCAAGGCCAGTGCGGTAAGCCATAAGCGCAGCGGGCGGCAAAGGGTCGCGCTCGATTTCGACAGCCTCGTCCAGGAATGCGTCGACATGGCGCGCAGCGGCCGCCATCTGCCACCCGAGGCGCTTCATTTCAAGTCGACCCTGAACGGAACCGGTGCGCAGGTCAGCGGCGATCCCGACGAGTTGCGCACCGCCGTTGCCAACGTGCTCGACAACGCCATCAAGTACTCGGGCGACAAGGTCGACGTCTCGGTTCGCGTCGATGCGCCCGACGACAAGCACATACGGCTGAGCGTGCAGGATCAGGGATTCGGCATCCCGCCCCAGGAACTGAAACGGGTGTTTCGCCGCTTCTATCGTGTGTCCACTCGCGCGCTTTCCCAGGTAAAGGGCACCGGGCTGGGATTATTTATCGTGAAAGCCATCGCCAAGAAGCACGGTGGACGGGCTTTCGCTCTCAGTGATGGCGAAGGACACGGAACGACAGTAGTCGTCGAGTTGCCGCGGAGCGTCCCATGAGCCGCGTGCTGATTGTCGAAGACGAGATCCACTTGGCGAAAGGGCTGCGCTACAACCTGGAGGCCGAGGGACACGCCGTCGACGTGGTCGGCGATGGCGAAAGCGCGCTGGCATTGCTTCTTGGGACGAGCGCGAAAAGCAAGACCAAAAGCCGCAACGGCAAACAACAGTTCGACGCGGTTGTGCTCGACGTGATGCTTCCCGGCAAAGACGGATTTGCGGTGGCCAGCGAGCTTCGCGCCGCCAAGAATTTCGTCCCTGTATTGATGCTCACCGCGCGCGGCCGGCCCGAAGATGTGCTCAAGGGATTTGCTTCGGGAGCCGACGATTATCTTCCCAAGCCATTCGAACTTCCCATCCTGCTGGCCCGGCTTCAGGGCCTGCTGCGCCGCCGCGAATGGGCTCAGATGGGACAGGCCGCGCCGGTGGCGCAGGGCTCGGCAGCGCCGGCTCCCGAGCCGGAATCCGGCGTCTATTCGTTTGAAGGCAAAACCGTCGACTTCGCCAAACTGGAATTGCGGTGCAAGCAGAACGTCATCCAGTTGACGTTGATGGAAGCCGAGTTGTTTCGCCATCTCATTCGCAACAGCGGGCGCGTAGTCTCCCGCAAGCAGATTCTGGAAGAAGTCTGGGGCCTGCGGGAAGACACCGACACTCGCGCCATCGACAATTTCATCGTGCGCCTGCGCCGCTACATCGAGGATGATCCGTCGCAACCCAGGTATCTGCTTACCGTCAGGGGAGTGGGATACCGCTTCATTCCGCAGCCAGAAAGCTGACGACGGCGCTGGGGCGCGCGATTAGACGTTCTGGAAATTGCCTATTGGCGAGAAGCCGACGCGCCCGCCGCCAAGTCGCGCAAAACTCCCAGGAAACTTGCGGCGGCGGCTTCGTTCGAGAGGTCGTCCAAATCAATGGTGGCGGCAAGGTGGGGCGATTCCGGGCGGAGTCGCACGCTGAGCAGGCTATGTCCGCGCGAAGTCATGAGAGTGTTCACGATCGGCGGCAACTCCTCCCGCCAGTCGGTGCGGGTGGTAAGCACGACCGGCCCCGGCCGGCTGATGGTCCAATTCCCCGGCTTCGCCTTGAGTTTCTTGTTGCTTTGGGTCAGCCAGCGATGGCGCAGCACCTCAAGCCGGATTCCGGGAGCGTAGTCGAGATCTGCTTCAAAAGTGATGGTTTCTTTCTGCTTGTGCCAGCGGCTGAGCAGCCATTGCACCGGCAAAGGACGGGGCAACAGCCGGATGGTCACTCGAGCATTCGCCACCCAGTGAGCCGCGAACCGCAGCCGTGCCTCCAGACGCGACGCCCCAACCCAGCGGGCTTCGGCAATCTGGCCATGCCGCGAACAAGCGGATTCCACCCAGTGCAGTGCCCGGATTCCTCGGCGACGGTTGTATCGGGCGAGACAGAAGTACCAGACTCCGACCAGGGCGGCGGCCGCTACCACGTCAATGACAAAAACCAGCCCCACAATCCCTCTCTGATGCGAATGGTACGTCTTGGGGTGCACCTCATGCAACAGGTTCGTGCAGACTTTCTGAGGATTTTCTAAGTCTGTGATTCGCATAACGAAATCCTGAGGGGATTCCGTCGTCCGGCTACAATGGCGGGGTGGAATTCACCTTGCGCGACGCCCAGCCCGCCGATTTCGAGACTCTATGGAGGATCGACCAAAACTGCTTCCCGCCCGGGATTGCGTATTCGCGGTTTGAACTTTCCGCTTACGTTCGCAGGCGCAGAGCTTTCACCATGGTTGCTGAAACCAGAGCGGCGGAGTCTGGCGGCCAGTCTGGCCCCAACTCTGCAGTGGTTACCGGCTTTATCGTTGCCGAGTCGAATCGCCGTGAAGAAGGACATGTCATCACCATCGATGTCCTGCCCGCATACCGCCGTTCGGGGTTAGGGTCGAAGTTGCTGTCGGCAGCCGAGGGACGATTGCGGGCGATCGCGTGCCAGAAGGTGCTGCTGGAGACCGCCGTCGACAACTCCACGGCAATCGCTTTCTACAAACAACGCGGCTACCATATTGTGAGAACCATACCTCGCTATTACCCGGACAACGTCAATGCGCTGGTGCTGCAGAAAGACCTGTCTCCGGCGGCCGAACGGGATAGAGTGGCGAAATGAGGGTCGCAATCCAGGGAGAACTAGGGGCATTCAGCCACGAGGCGGCCAAGCGCATGCTGCCGAAGTGCGAGGCGGTGCCTTGTGCCCGTTCTGAGGACGTGTTTGACCGGGTGGATCGAGGCTCGGTCCATGCCGCGGTGATTCCCATCGAGAACTCACTGGCCGGCCCGGTGACTGAGCATCTGGATCTGCTGCTGGCTCGCAGGGTCTTCATTCAGCGCGAATTTCGCTTACGGATTATCCATAACCTGATTGCTGCACGAGGGGCCCGGCTGGGCGATCTGAGGCAGGTCTATTCGCATCCGGTCGCGCTGGCTCAGTGCCGGGACTTTTTCCGCCGGCATCCCAAACTCGAGCCTGTGCCCTTCTATGACACGGCTGGAAGCGTGAAGCACATCGTCGAAAACAGTGTGCCTCGAGCGGCCGCGATCGCTAGCCGGCAGGCGGCAGCGGTTTATGGGGGAAGGGTTCTGCGGGCGGGCATTGAAGACGATAAGCAGAACTTCACCCGCTTCTTTCTGATTGCCAGGCGGCGGATCGCGGCCAATGCCAACAAGACTTCGATCGCATTCCGCCTGAAGAATGTCCCAGGGGCCCTGTTTAATGCTCTGAGCGTGTTTGCCTCGCGCGGCATCAGCTTGAGCAAGATCGAATCACGGCCTATCCGCGGGCGGCCGTGGGAATATGTCTTCTATGTGGATTTCATGCGCGGCGACGATGCCTTGGCCCGCAGTGCGCTGCGCCATCTCAGGGAGATCTCTGAGTTGGTGAAGGTGCTGGGGGTTTACCGGGCAGCGTGACGGCAAGGCTCCGTCGATCATTGACCAATATATCTATTAAAATCATAGAGTTAGCTTGGGATAACCTCGCCGCCAACCGTTGGGCCCATAGGACTCTGGCCGTAGCGAGCGGTCCGGGTTTGGCATCGGGAAAGGTACATCCAGGGCACAACTCTGCAAGAAATGCTTGACGTTTCGTTCTATTTCACGTAGGGTAAATCGTTCCGAATACTTTGCAGCGGTTTTTACCGGGACAATTCCGCCGATAACCCGGCCCAAAATCCAAGAACGAGAGAAACTTTCGGGTTCTGCGGAGCATCTATAAAAGTAACCAGAGCTTTTCCCGCACAAACCATCTGAATTGATTGACTTACGGGTTCCGGCTGCGGTGTGGGCCAGCAGGGATGGAATTTACGGGCGGGTTTAGCCCAAGTCAGGAGAGACTAAAACAAATGCGCTCTGATCGTGTTTTTGAGGCTTTACATACGTTACGGAACCGATATATGCTTTGCCAGCTTGCTTCCAAGGCTACGCGTAAGTTTCACAAGCCCAACACCCGCATCCAGGAAACGATGAACGAAGTGTTGGACCGGATCGCAACCTCGGAGCGGCAATCAGTATTATCGGAACCTGAAAATTTTGCCGAGGCACAACGGCGGGCTGCCTAGACAGCCCCGCCGCCTGCCTCAGCGTGGTCAAATCTTTCCTGAGTGACCCTCCTTTGAAAATCTCCCTTCGCGGGTGAATTGAACCATGACCATCGCAGAACTGAAAGAAAAAAACATTACGGAGCTGACCAAGATCGCCCGATCTCTGGATCTGCCCGGAGCCAGCGGACTGCGCAAGCAGGACCTGATCTTCAAGATCCTGCAGGCGCAGAGCGAAAAAGAAGGCCATATCTTCGCCGAAGGCGTGCTCGAAATCCTGCCCGACGGCTACGGCTTCCTCCGCTCCCCCGACTACAACTACCTGCCCGGCCCGGACGATATTTACGTATCGCCGTCGCAAATCCGGAAGTTTGACCTCAAGACCGGCGACACCATCAGCGGCCAGGTTCGTCCCCCGCATGAGGGTGAGAAGTATTTCGCGCTGGTGAAGATTGAAGCCGTCAACTTCGAATCGCCCGACGAGGCTCGCAACAAGATTCTGTTTGATAACCTGACGCCGCTGTATCCAGACGAGCGCTTGAAGCTCGAGACGGTTCGGGAAAACGTCAGCGCCCGGGTGATGGACCTGCTGACGCCGCTGGGCAAAGGCCAGCGCGCCTTGATCGTTTCGCCCCCGCGCGCCGGCAAGACCATGCTGCTGCAGAACGTGGCCAACTCCATTACCACGAACCATCCGGAAGTTGTGCTGATGGTTCTGCTGATCGACGAGCGCCCGGAAGAAGTCACCGACATGCAGCGCTCGGTGAAGGGCGAAGTGATTTCCTCGACCTTTGATGAGGCCGCCGCGCGTCACGTGCAAGTGGCCGAGATGGTGATTGAAAAGGCCAAGCGGTTGGTCGAACACAAGCGCGATGTGGTCATCCTGCTCGACTCGATTACGCGTCTGGCGCGAGCCTATAACACGATCGTTCCGCCTAGCGGCAAAGTGCTCTCGGGCGGCGTCGACTCTAACGCGTTGCAGCGCCCCAAGCGATTTTTTGGTTCGGCGCGAAATATCGAAGAAGGCGGTTCGCTGACCATTATCGCGACCGCGCTCATCGATACCGGCTCCCGCATGGACGACGTGATCTTTGAAGAATTCAAGGGCACCGGTAATTCGGAAATCATCCTGGAGCGCAAACTGGTCGACAAGCGCGTGTTCCCGGCCATCGACATTCAGCGCTCGGGCACGCGAAAAGAAGAACTCTTGATTCCTCGGGAAGACCTGCAAAGGATTTGGGTATTGCGCAAGGTGCTGAATCCCTTGTCCCCGGTGGAAGCCATGGAGTTGCTCATCGACAAGCTGAGCAAAACCAAGGCTAACGGCGACTTCCTGTCGAATATGAGTTCGCTGTAGGACGTTGCTTGTGTGGGGCGGGCGCCCTCGCCCGCCTGGCCGAGTAAGTGCTTCGGCGGCCAGCAGCAAGCCTTTTGAGAGGTGGGGAATGTCGGGTTTGAAGAGACTTCTACTCGGCGATCATCCCTTTGCGAGTTACGGTACCTTTTCACGCCCAGAAGACACTACATCCAAAGCTTCTCAAGAGTATTCTGCGGGATGCAGGCATCAGCCCGGACACATTGATAAGTCTTCTCTAATTGTACCTATGTACCATGGTACAATAGTGATACATTGACGAACCATCTAAACCTCATCGTCGAGCGCGTGCAAACCGGCGTGCGCATGGAGAAGCGCATTCTGAAAGTTCTGAAGGCCTTTGCCGAATACAAAGACATGACTTTGGGCGATCTGATCGAGGGTATCGTGCTGCACGCCTTCGACGGGAAGGCACCCTTTAGCCAGGATTCGTTGCTCAGGATCGCTGATCTCAAGAAGTTTTACGGCCTGGATCTCAATTCAGCGGCAAGCCATCGTTTACAAGAGGCATCGGCCGGCAAATTCAAGGGCAGGGCAGAGCTCCGTAAAGCCCGAAAAAAGAAATCACCCAGGAAAAAGAATTCATGACGCAAAATGCGAGCAAACTCGCCAAGACCGGTCTGCAATGGTCGCTGGGGCTGGTGCTGATTTATGAATGTTCGCGGCTGATCTTTTATTCGGGCCCGGCACACGCTCTGGAGAAAGCCCATCTGCCCCACGCGCTGGTGCTGGCGATCGCAGCGGTCGAATTACTTGGCGCGATCCTTTTTCTGATTCCTCCCACGGTGCGCGTTGGAGGACGTCTCTTGCTTGCTACGTTCCTGGTGGCTGCCGTAGTCCACATCCTGCATGGCCAGCCCAACGTCGGATACCTAATCATCTACGGCGTGGCAGCCCTAACGATCATTACCTAGCGGATGCACAACTGGGGAACTGCGCTACGACGCCTTCGCCCCCGGATCGACTACATAGACTCTGCCGGGCGCGGGCGTCTGAATATTGTTTTTCTCAAAGACCTCTTTGATTCTTCGCCGCAATTCGCGGCTCACCCCATACTGCTTGGTGGGACGCGTTTTGACCAGCATCAGGTATTCCACTTCGCCGTTTCCCACACGGTCGATTCCCGGCACCTGAATGTCGCTGACAATGTCGTTCGCGTAAGCCGGATCGTGGCGCACCTCGTCGGCGATCTGGCCCAGCAGCGTCACAATGCGATCGCTGGGCTCGCTATACGCCGTCACCACGCGCAGCGCGAGTTGTGCCCAATCGCGGGTGGTGTTCGACACGATCGTGATTTGGCTGTTGGGCACCGTGTGCAAGGTGCCGTCGTCATCCCGCAACACGGTGTGGCGAAGCGTCATTTCTTCGACCGTCCCCTTCACTCCGGCGATGCGAATGTTGTCGCCGATGTCGTACTGATTTTCCAGCAGAATGAAGAAGCCGTTGATGAAATCGTGCACCAGGGTCTGTGCGCCAAAGCCAATGGCCAGACCGGCGACTCCCGCCGACGCCAACAGCGGACCGAGATTCAACCCCAGCAGCGGCAGCACTTCCAGCACTGCGCCAAGGATGATCACGAATACGCCGACGCTGGTGATGACGCTGGCCAGAGTACGGACCTGCTGGGCTCGCATACCAGCTGCCATCTTGCGGGTTTGCAACGCCGTCACTTTGCCGATGATGAGGCGCAGCAGTCGAATCAGGACGAACGCCACCACCGTGACCAGAACAATCTTCGGCACATCGTGCCGCAGGAACGCACGCGAATCTTCACTCCAATCCCGCAGCAGCGCGGGCAGGTTGTATTCTTCCGGAAGGGTCATGCTGAGAAGAACTTTCATAACTCGGCGCGATTATAGCAAGTTGGGAATGCCAGATCGTACCGGGAGATCACCGTATAATTTGTATATTCCGGGGGCTCGTGAGGTGAGTGTGCGATCAAGATCGTTAAGGCTTCTCAGCTTGTTATTGCTGCTTTTACCAGCGCTGCCGTTGTCAGCGTTTAGTCAAAGTCAAAACCTTGGGCAGTCCCCGCAGGAGCCGCCGCGGTCCCGTCTACCCCAGCCGGAGCAGCCGCCCTCCGATGACGAGACTCGCATCCGGATCGAGAAAGAGATGGCGAAGAAGGCCAACCAGCAACGCCAGGAACAGATCAAACGCGACACGGACAAGTTGTTCCAGTTGGCTTCGGAACTTAAGACCTACGTCGACAAGACAAACGAGAATATTCTCTCGCTGGACGTCATTAAGAAAGCGGACCAGATCGAAAAACTCGCCCACAACGTGAAGGAAAAGATGCGAACCGAATGAACCGACCTTCGACTGCGCCGCCGATGTAGGCGCGGGCGCCCCCGCCCGCGCGGTGTTCAATTCAGCCAACTCAGTGCTTCTTAGAAGTCGGCACGCCAGCGGTTGGAGTACAATTGCAACTAAGTATCAATATGGTGAAACTCCATGCCCCTGCCACAAACTGAGGTTCCCGGACGCCTGCAAGCCGAACTCATGTCTCGCGGCTTGCGCATGACCCGCCAGCGCCGCACCATCCTGAGCGTGGTCGAAACCGCCAAGCAACACTTGGACGCCAGCCAGCTTTTGCGACGCGCCCGCAGACTCGACCCCCACGTCGATCGCGTCACCGTCTACCGCACGCTCAGCCTGCTCAAGCGCCACGGCCTGATTGACGAGCTCGATCTCATGCACATGCAGGGCGAGAAGCATTACTACGAACGCCGCCCGCAGCGCGATCACATCCACATGGCTTGTTTGCGATGCGGGAAGATCGCGGAATTCGAGAGCGATCTTTTCGACCGCCTCAAAGGACAAATCCAGCGCGAATGCCGCTTTCATATCGTAGTCAGCCGTCTCGAAGTGGGCGGCTACTGCGCGCAATGCCGCGCTTCCTAGCTGCGAGGAAACTGCCGGCGCGTTGCATGTGGTTGCAACAATGCTGAAACAGAAAATGACTCCTCTGCTTGACCGTGAAAAACGCGGTCGATTAACATCGTTGCAGCTTCATAATTAATGCAACTTAGTTGCAAGTAAATGCAAATGCAATCTTACAGAGTCCTTCTCTGTTTGTTGTTCATCCTGGCGACGATGGCCGCTTGTGCCCAGGAAAGTCCGTACTTCGTTACCTACGACCACCACATGGAGGAGCCGGGAAATCTGGAGATCGAAACCTCCAGTACAACCGGCATTCCGCGCGCCGGGCAGCAATTGTACTTCGCGCCCTACACCGAACTGGAATATGGAGTGACCGCCAGCTGGACCAGTGAACTCTACCTGGAAACCCAGGCAACTTCCGGCGACAGTGCGTTGTTCACCGGTTGGAGGATTGAGAACCGCTACCGGCCGCTGCGGCGTGAACATCTCATCAATCCGGTTTTGTACCTCGAGTATGAAAACCTCAATGAGGCCGACCGAATTCAAAAGGAAATCGAGGGATCGGCCCCGGATGTCAGTTCGCCGAACGCGATTCTGCGTCGTGAAAAGGATCGCGAACTCGAAAGCAAGTTGATTCTTTCCAGCGACGTTCATGATTGGAACCTGGCAGGGAATTTCATTGTCGCCAAGAACTTTTCGCAGAGCGAGGGAATTGAATTCGGTTACTCCGCCGGTTTCTATCGACCGCTAGCGAGTTTGGCCTCTGGTTCCAATTGCCGTTTCTGCCGCGAAAACTTTTCTGCCGGGTTCGAGATTTATGGCGGGCTGGGCAGCACGCTGGGCTTCGGACTGCATGACACGGCGCACTATGCCGCCCCTGTGCTGGCATGGATGCTGAGTGACAATGGCACGTTCAAGGTATCGCCGGGCTTCGGACTAACGCATGAAAGCAATGCTGTCCTGCTGCGTTTTGGTTACAGCTACGAAATTCAGGGGATCGGCGCCAAGCTGTCGCGGCTGTTTGGAGGCAAGCCATGACGCGCGTCCTGATGAGGCTGTCGCTCTGGATATTGCTCCTGCTTCTGCCTGCGTGGGGCCAGAACCTGCTTTATTGGCCGGATCCAACCTGGCGCGCCCCGGAATCGGCGGCCACACGATTGAACCCGCTCGCCAGCATGCCTACGGCGGCCGCCGGGGGCAAAAAGCTGTTCTTGCGAAGCTGCGTCGAGTGTCACAGCAGCGACGGAACCGGGCTCACCAAGAAACACTCCGCCGACTTGCAGCTCCCAGTAGTGCAACAGCAGAGCGACGGCGACCTTTTCTGGAAGATCACCAATGGCAACATCGGCCGGGGTATGCCTGCCTTCAGCAAATTGCCCGAACTGGAGCGCTGGCAGTTAGTGCTCTTTCTGAGAACGCTACGGCCGGTTGGACCTCAGTAACGATTGCCTGCTTTCGTGTTCGACCCCGGTACCAATGAGTGAGCCAGACCCGGGAAATTGTGCTAACGTGTCTCCCAAGGCTGTTGCCGTGAGGTGAATCATGTCCCGCTCGAAGACCCTCTTTCTACTCCTTGCTCTACTGCTTTCCCACTACGCTTATCCCCAGAAATCGTGCAGTGGGATGAGCCTGGGCCGCGGCGCCAATCTCAACGGATTCATTCCGTTCCCCGCGGACAACGCCTGGAACCAGGACATTTCGAACGCCCAGGTCGATCCCAACTCCGACGCCATCATCAATTTCATTGGCGCCAACGTCCCGCTTCACCCCGATTTCGGCGCGGGACTGTACAACGGTCAGAGCATCGGCATTCCATATGTGGTCGTCAGCAAGAAGCCGTTCGTGAAAATCAAGTTCACGGCCTATGGCGACCAGAGCGATCCCGGCCCCATGCCGGTGCCGCACAATGCTCCAATCGAAGGCTATCCGCATCCCGGCGACGGCGACCGTCACGTGCTGGTTCTGGATCGCGATAATTGCTGGCTGTATGAGCTGTATCACTCATATCCGCAGAAAAACGGAAGCTGGAATGCGGACTCGGCGGCGGTTTGGGATTTGCTCAACGATGAGCAGCGTCCTTATACATGGACGTCGGCGGACGCGGCAGGCTTGCCGGTTTTCGCCGGACTGGCGCGCTATGACGAAGTGGCCAGCGGACAAATCCAGCATGCGTTGCGCTACACGTTGCAGTTCAGCCAGGAGGCGTTCACGCCGCCGGCTTCGCATTGGGCGGCGAATTCCAGCAACCAATATGCGGCTGTGATGGGAATGCGCCTGCGCCTCAAGGCCAGCTATGACATTTCTTCGTTTCCGCCGCAAGCCAAGGTCATACTGGCGGCGCTCAAGCAATACGGCATGATCATGGCCGACAACGGCAGCTCCATCTACATCAGCGGCGATCCGGACAATCGCTGGAACAACGATGATCTGGGAAGTTTGAAAACGGTACCGGCGTCCGCGTTCGAACGTCATTCTGATGGATCCGATCTACACGCCGCAGAATGTGCCGACAGGGCCGGCGCCGACGATCAATTCGTTTACTGCAAATCCCATGAAGATTTCCAAAGGCCAGTCTTCCACCCTGAGTTGGGATGTTAGTGGAGCGCAGTATTTTGTGGTGTCACCGCAAGTGGGCGCGGTGCGCGGCAACAACGTCACCGTCTATCCCTCCAAGACGACGACCTACACGCTGTACGCCACGAATCAGTACAAGCGCTCGACGAAGAAAGTGACGGTGACGGTTCAGTGATGGGGGCCGGAATCTGCCCGTGTTATTTCTGACCGTGCTTCAAGCTAAAGGCGTAAACGTTGCTGTCCTCCGAGCCGACATACACTACTCCATTGACGATTGCGGGCGACGAATCCACATTGTCGCCGGTGGTGTAGCTCCAGAGTTTAGCGCCGGTGCGGGCGTCCAGCGCATACACGTTGTGATCGTCCCCACCAACGTAAACCACGCCGTTCGCGATTGCGGGTGAGGATTCTATGCTGTAGTCGGTATCGTAGCTCCAGAGCTCAGCGCCGGTGCGGGCATTCAAAGCGTACACGTTGCGATCGCCGGAGCCAACATAAACCACCCCATTCGCCACGGCCGGCGAGGACACAACGTCCCAGCCGGTGGGGTAGCTCCACAGCACGGCACCGGTGCCGCCGTCCAGCGCGTATACATTGTGGTCGTATGAGCCGATATAAACCGCCCCATTGGCCACCGAGGGAGGGGAAAGCACCTCGCCGCCAGTCGCATAGCTCCACAGTAGAGCCCCCGTGCGGGCGTTCAGCGCGTACACACTGTGGTCCCACGAGCCGACATACACCACCCCATTGGCCACGGCGGGCGACGACGTCACCAAGTAGCCGGTCTTGTAGCTCCACAGCTTATCCCCGGTGCGAGCGTCCAGCGCGTACACCTTTCCGTCGTCGGAGCTGGCGTAAACCACCCCATTCGCCACGGTGGGCGAAGACTCCACATACGAGCCGGTGGCGTAGCTCCATAGCTTGGCCCCAGTTCGAGCACTCAGCGCGTACACCTTGTAGTTGTCCGATCCGACGTAGACTACCCCAGCGGCGACTGCGGGCGAGGAAAGCACCGAGTCGCCCACGTTGTAGCTCCACAGCAGAGTACCCGTGTGGGCGTTCAACGCGTAAACGTTAAAGTCGTCCGAACCGCCGCTGACATAAACCACCCCGTTCACAACTGCGGGCGAGGAGTATACGCCATTGTTGGTATTGAAACTCCACTTCAGGATGAGGTTTACGACGTTGTTGACGGTCAGAAACTTCTCATACCGGTTGAAGCGGGTCATGTCGTGCTTGTGGAATTGGTTCCAATCGGTGAGGACGTGGTTTGAGGGTCGATCGCTTGGTGAATGCGAACTCGCAGCTTGGCCGAAGCAGAACCCTGCCAGCGACAGAATTGCGACACATACCAATGGGTTTTGTGTCCGGGTCCGCGATAGTGGCTTGCTGGCCATGATTGGCCTCCTGCTTACTGGCAATCTCCAGGTCGGACAGGCTCGTTCAGCGAAGGCTTGCCATGCGCGGCTCTGATTATGGTCTCAGGATTGAGGCGGGTCAATAGGCAAAATATTGCAGCGTGGGGTGCGACGGTCCCTCTCGGCGCGCTGCGCTTGCTCGGGACGGCTCCCGCTCCGCCTGAAGAGCGGCTCCGCTCAGGATGTCGCCCAGAAGAAATAAGGGCACGGCTAGAAGACCGTGCCCTTCGACAACAATTTGACGCGATCCAGTTCTTAGTCTGCGGCTGCGGCTGCGCTCAGCGGTGCCTCGTCCGTCCGAATGCGCATGCCGTAGAACGAGCGGTAGACGAAGACGAACGACACTACAAAGAACACGAGGGCCAGCAGGTGAGTTAAGCCGGCGTTGCTCGCGGTCAGCCGCACCGCCAGTGACACGGCCAGCAAGCCGAACAGCGTAGTGAACTTGATCACCGGATTCAAAGCGACCGAAGACGTGTCCTTGAACGGATCGCCCACCGTATCGCCGATCACGGTGGCCGCGTGCAGTTCCGTGCCTTTCTGCTTCATTTCGACTTCCACAATCTTCTTGGCGTTGTCCCATGCGGCGCCGGCATTGGCCATGAAGATTGCCTGGTACAAGCCGAAGGCCGCAATCGAAATCAGATATCCGACAAAGAAGAATGGATCGATGAAGGCAAACGCCAGGGTCACAAAGAACACCGCAATAAAGATGTTCAGCATGCCCTTCTGCGCATACTTGGTGCAGATTTCGACGACTTTCTTGCTGTCGGCAACGGAGGCTTTCTCGACTCCTTCCAGCTTAATGTTGCGTTTGATGAACTCCACGGCACGATACGCGCCGGTGGTGACCGCCTGCATCGAGGCGCCAGTGAACCAGTAGATGACCGCGCCGCCGGAAATCAGTCCCAGCAAAAACGGCGCGTGCAGCAATGACAGCTTGTCGACGTTCGCGGACAAGCCGTTGGTGAGGGCCATGATGATGGAGAAAATCATGGTGGTGGCGCCGACCACGGCCGTGCCAATCAGCACGGGCTTGGCAGTCGCTTTGAAGGTGTTGCCCGCGCCGTCGTTGGCTTCGAGCAGGTGCTTGGCCCGCTCGAAGTTCACGTTCATGCTGAAATCTTTCTTCAACTCACTTTCGATCCCCGGAACCTGCTCAATCAGTGAAAGCTCATAGACCGACTGGGCATTGTCGGTGACCGGACCGTAAGAATCCACGGCGATGGTCACCGGCCCCATGCCGAGGAAGCCGAAAGCCACCAACCCGAAGGCAAAGACCGGAGCTGCCACCATTGAAGCCGCGACCGCCAATCCCATGGTGCTCATGAGGTAGCCGATGGTCATCAGCGCCACCATCGAGAACCCAAGATAGTAGGCGGAGAAATTTCCCGCCACAAAGCCCGACAAAATTCCCAGTGACGCTCCGCCTTCCTGCGCCGAAATCACCACTTCACGTACGTGGCGCGATTCCGTCGATGTGAACACTTTCACCAGTTCGGGGATGAGCGCGCCGGCCAGCGTACCACAGGAAATAATGGTTGCCAGCTTCCACCACTGGGTCGCATCGCCGCCGATAGCTGGAACCACCAGCGACGAAATGAGGTAAGTCAGGGCGATCGAGACGAGCGAGGTTACCCAAACCAGCGAGGTCAGCGGCGCTTCGAAGTTCATGTCGGCAGCGTTGCCATAGCGGGCGCGAGCGACGGCGCTATTGAGGAAGTATGCTGCCGCGCTCGACACCAGCATCATGATGCGCATGACGAATATCCACACCAGCAGTTGCACCTGCACAGTCGGATTCTTTACGGCCAGCAGGATGAACGTGATCAGCGCGACGCCAGTTACACCGTAGGTTTCGAATCCGTCGGCGGACGGGCCAACCGAGTCGCCCGCATTGTCGCCGGTGCAGTCGGCGATGACGCCGGGATTGCGCGCGTCGTCTTCTTTGATTTTGAAGACGATCTTCATCAGGTCCGATCCGATGTCGGCAATCTTGGTGAAAATGCCGCCGGCAATACGCAGCGCCGCCGCGCCCAGCGATTCGCCAATGGCAAACCCGATGAAGCACGGTCCGGCATAATCGCCCGGAATGAACAGCAGGATGAACAGCATGATCAGCAGTTCGACGCTGATCAGCATCATGCCAATGCTCATGCCGGCCTGCAGCGGAATGCTGTAGATCGGATACGGTTTGCCGGATAGCCCGGCGAACGCAGTCCGCGAATTGGCAAAAGTGTTGACCCGGATGCCGAACCACGCGACGCCGAAGCTGCCCGCAATGCCTATCAGGCTGAACGCCAGAATAATCGGCAGCGTCGTCCAGACGGATTTCCCCGGCACCGGCGACAGAATGCCGAAGTACAGCACAATCACCGCTGCGATGAAGATCCACAACAGCAGCAGAAACTTGCCCTGGGTGACCAGGTAAGTCTTGCAAGTTTCATAGATCAGTTCGGAAATTTCGCGCATGGCGCGATGCACCGGCAGGTTCTTGAGCCGCATATAAATGGCGAGGCCGAATCCCAAGCCCGCAATGCAGAACAGAATCCCGATCATCAGCAGCTTGTGGCCGTCGATCGCATTGCTGAAGAAGCTGACCGACGAGAGATCGGGCAGTTTGAGGCTGGCCTCACCGCCCGCTTCCCCGGAAGGTTGAGCGAGCGCGGCAGACGCTCCGAGAATGACAACAGTGAGAATAGCGGCCAACGACTGGGCGAAACCGCGTGCTTGGGACACAATACCGGCGAACCAGATGCGCATACAATTCCTCCACCGACTAAGAATAATGTTAGAGCCACTGCAACAATGATTTTCAAAAAGGATTTTGGGAAGGGCATGGCTTCACCCATGCCGCCAAGATCCGCAAAAATGCGGGCTTCAGCCCCTGAGGGTCGCCTGTTTCGATGCCTTTCTGAAACCAGTTCTTTGTGAACCTGCGTCCAAGGATGCACAGACCTCAGCATCCGCTCCTGCGGATGGAACCCGTACGCCCGTGAGCGCGCGAATCCACTGCCGGAGTTCCGAACACGCTTCCACCGCAAAACTGGAACCGAAGAGTTTGGCCGCGTCGGAGATTCAGTGTGCCGTTCTACCACAGGACCAGCGGCGGCACAAGGACTTGCGACACACCCGCCGCAAACCGAGAGCGGAAAACTCCGGCGGCCGGCAACACAAGACCTGTCTTTATAACATGATGGAGCAGGCAGGATCAAACCGGGAGGCGGCGATGTCGTGAGACTGCATCGATTTTGGCCGAAGAGGCGCGACTCTTGGGAGTACAATGGATCGCCTTCAGTTGGGAGGGGAATTTGTGCAGCGAACGTCGAGGAAGCCATTCAAACTTTCCGAATCACTGCAGCGGCATCTGAACTCCTATGGGCTTGCGGCGAGTGCGGCGGGAGTGGGGATATTGGCGTTGGCACAGCCTGCCGACGGGAAGATCATTTACACCCCAGCGCACAATTATGTCCCGCTCAATGGACGGCTGTTCATCGACCTCAACCACGATGGGCGCGCAGATTTCTACTTGATGCGCAGCTCGGGTATAGCGACCAGCACCTCCGTAGGGCGGTTTTCCCTCACATGGGCAAGGGCGCGGGCCAAGCGAGGCAATGGACTTGTTGGGTATCAGACCACGAGCGGCGTCCTGAGTTTATATCCTTTTCCTGCCGGAAAGCAGATTAGTCCCGGTCGTCACTTCTACAGCAGCGGTTTCATGGACAAGAGAGTACGCACGACGACTGGCGGGCCCTGGACTTGCTTCGGCCCCTGGAACAACGTCAAGAACAGGTACATCGGTCTCAGATTTGAGATCAAGGGAAAAACTCACTACGGCTGGGCGCGGCTCAACGAATCCTGCGATTCGGGAGCTCCCAAAGGCAAGGGCGCTCAGACACTTCTCACCGGCTACGCATACGAGACGATCCCGAGCAAGCCGATCATCACCGGCAAGACCAAGGGGCCGGATGTGATCACACTGGAACCCGGCAGCCTCGGAGCCTTGGCAGCGGGAGCGCCGGGACTGCACAGGTAAAATCTTTGCTGTTGATTTCACCCCAGACCTGAGCCATACTGAATTCCCCTTTGCCGACCGCCGCTCTCAGGAGGATTCCCGTGAAGAAGTCGACCCAGCCCCGTAGTGCTACTCCACTCTCGGCGCCTCTTAACCGCCATCTCAGCCAGTACGCGCTGGCAGCAAGCGCTGCCGGAGTCGGTCTGCTGGCCCTGGCACAACCCGCCGAAGCTAAAATCGTCTACACGCCGGCGCACAAAGTCACCGGACACGGCCTACCAGGCATTAACCTTGACCTTAACCACGATGGAGTCGCAGATTTCAGACTCTGTCGGAACGACAACACGTATCACTGTACTGCCACGACCGGGGCTCACCCGCTGGGGTTTTACTCCAGATTGTCGGCCAGGCCGATCAACAAGTTGAACGGAGTCGTGGGCAAGGGCACGTATGCCTCTGCATTAGTGGCAGGCAAACCGATTGGCGGTCACGGGACATTCCCAAACGGTGATTCAGTAATGGCTTGGGGCTGGGAGAGCGGCTCCTTAAGCCATAGCGGCGGCCCGTGGTTGAACGTAACTAACCGATACCTCGGATTCAAGTTCGTGATCAAGGGAAAAATTCACTATGGCTGGGCCAGACTCAACGTACATTGGTGGCGAGTTCCGCAGAAGGCAACTCTGACTGGCTACGCCTACGAAACGGTCCCCGGCAAAGCCATCATCGCTGGCAAGAGGAAAGGGCCGGATGTCATCACAGTTGAACCCGGCAGCCTCGGAGCGTTGGCAGCGGGAGCGTCGGGGCTTGGCCGCGAAAGTCATTAGGAGAAGCTGGAGGATGTATGAGGCGAACTAGGAAGCCATCCAAGCTTTCGGAATCACTGCAACGTCACCTGAACGCCTATGCGCTGGCGGCGAGTGCGGCGGGAGTGGGGATGTTGAGCTTGGCGCAATCGGCTGAGGCAAAGATTATCTACACCAAAACCCATGCTGTGATCGGGTCGAACCACACTTACAAGCTCGACCTCAACCACGACCGGATTGCGGACTTTGAACTCAGGAACTACAGGTTTTTCACGGATACATACGTGGCTACGTTCTCTGCGCTTCCCGCGCAATCCAACAACCGCGTCGTCGGCAAACCGTTCCGCGGAGGCACTCAGTCCGCTTATGCTCTCAGTCGTGGAGCCACCGTCGGCCCCAAACAACCGTTTTCCGGCGCGTTAATGGCTAAAACCGTTGGCTTTAGTAGATGGGGTCGATGGTGCAACGTCAGTAACCGTTATCTTGGGCTGAAGTTCCTTATAAAGGGCAAGGTCCACTACGGCTGGGCTCGGTTAAACGTTTCGGCTCACCAAAACACCATCACTGGCACTCTCACCGGCTATGCCTACGAGACAATCCCGAACAAGCCCATCATCACTGGCCGCACCGGGCCGGATGTCATCACACTGGAGCCGGGCAGCCTCGGTCGGCTCGCCCAAGGATCGGCTGGGCGCTTAGGAAAGTAGCAACGCGCCGTTTGGAAGCTGCGCTACTCCCGGCCATGCTTCAGGCTGAAGGCGTACACGTTACCGTCGTTGGAGCCGACATATACCAACCCATTTACAACGGACGGTGACGATTCCACCTCGTCATCGGTTGCGTAACTCCACAGCAATTTACCGGTATGGGCATTCAGGGCGTAGACGTTGTGATCCCACGAGCCGAAATACACCACACCGTTCGCCACCGCAGGCGAAGTCTCTACCTCGTACCCGGTACGGTAGGTCCACAGCACGGCCCCGGTGCGGGCGTCCAGTGCGTAGAGGTTGGAATCGTCCGATCCCACGTAAACCACTCCGCCTGCCACTGCAGCTGAGGCTCGTAGCACGCTGCCAGTGGTGTAACTCCATAGGAACTCGCCGGTCCTGGCGTTGACCGCAAAGATCGATTCGGCGACCACCGCATACGCCATCCCATTCGCCACCACCGGCGTACCCACATCGTAGCCACCGCCGTAGTACCTCCACAACTCGGCCCCGGTGCGGGCATTCCACGCGTGGAGATAGGCATCATTTGATCCGGCATACACTACCCCATCAGTCACGACGGGCGAGGAAATCACTGGAAAACCAGTGTCGTAGCTCCAGAGCTTGGCCCCGGTGCGAGCGTTCAACGCGTATAGGTTGCCGTCGTAGGAGCCAATATAAAGAATGCCATTAGCGATCGCGGGCGAGGAGTCGTTGCTTCTGCCGGTGATAAAGGTCCACAGCAACGCGCCCGTGCGGGCGTTTAGTGCATACACGTTACTAGGGTCCAATGGGCCTGCGCTATCATTGTACGTGCCGAAATAAACCACTCCGTCAGCGACCGCGGGAGCAGTGAGGACATACCCGGTAACGGCATAGCTCCAGAGCAACTCGCCGGTGTGGCTGTCCAACGCGTCCAGGTTGCTTCCAGCCCCAACGTACACCACTCCATCCGCAACCACGGGAGATGAGTAGCCCACCGCATTCCCAGTGGCGTAGCTCCACTTCACCCCGAGGTTCTTAACGTTGTTGGCAGTCAGAAACTTCTCATACGGATTGAAGCGCGTGCCGTAGTGCCGGAAGTGAAACTCGGTCCAATCGGTGAGGACATGTTTCGCGAGCCGACCGCCCGAGGACGAAGGCGAACTCCCAGCTTGGCCAAAGCAGAATCCGGCCAGCAGGAGAATTGTGAAACACACCGTACCCCACCACTTCCCGGTCTTCGTTGAATTGATCCTTGTTATGAGTGCCATGTCAGCTTCCCCTACGATGTTGGATTATTTCCCGAGGGCAACTCCGAACTTTGAAATCCAAGGTGCGAAAGCAGGACCAAGTGCCGTTGGGACGGTGGGAGAGGACGCGGTACTCAGCCTGCCGACCATTCTTGTCCCCGTCCCCTGTCCTGTCAAGGTTTATGGTTTGCCCGTCTTGCTCGCGCTGCGTCGGCGGGTGCCCCGGCCTTCCGCGCACGTTGCCGAGGCGGGGTTTTTCCTCGAAGGCTTTCCACCCGCTCCTTGTGATATCCATCCTTGACAAAATCACTCAATCCATCTCAAAATATCATATAGATATTCAAACTATTCTACAATTAGCTGCTGAGTCGTTGATGCAGTCACGCGCGTCCCTTTAACTTCGTTCAGGGCAGGCTCTCGCGCGTGCTTGCCGCAGCCGCGAAGCGGCGCAAGAATGCAGCCCAGGCCTCAAGCCCTGGGTAGAGATGGAAAAATGAGCGAGCCCTGGAGGGGCGAAAGAGCAGATGCGAGACGAGGCTGCGGATCCAGTGCGGGTCGCAAGTTGAAATCCATACTTAATCGGAATCTCCCTAAGTCCTTTGCTTTCTATATTATGATATAAAGTACGTAGAATCAATATTTTGCGGCTGTTAGTGCGAAATCGATAGAAAACGGCATCAAAATGGCATCCTGAACGACTATTGTTTTCTATACTTTGCGAAGTACGAAAACGGCAAGTGACTTGTTTTCTGAATCTTGCAAAACGCAAGAAAAGGGGGGTGGGGGTAGTAAGGTTGCACGGGCGCATGCATGGTAGCGCCGGCATCCCTTCGACTTCGCTCAGGGCCGCCTGCCGGACAGCCGCCGGGACGGCGGCGCTACGCGAATCCATTGCGGGCGGTCACGGTTCCAGTTAGAGGTTTCCTATTTCGGCCGGCCCTTCGGTCGGGCGACGCGGCTGAGAATGCGGCGAACTTTTTTCGGGGACATGGAAAGGCGGGTCGCCACGCGAGAAACTTTGCGGCCCTCCCGTTCCCAGACTTTGGGAATGATCAGTTCGGCGAATTCCTCGGTGATCTGCTGAAAAGTCTTATCGCCGACCGAGCCCTGCGACCACGCGCGAAGCGTCGGGCTCACGCTGCCCCCGCGCAGAGTTTTGGCCTTGAGGGTCTGCAGATCGTCCCAGCGGTCATCCGCACGGCCGCCTTTGGACAGGGCGATGGCCTGGTCGTAGCAGCGCCGCGCCGATTCGGGATCGTCAAAAAAACGATTGCAGTAGGTCAGCCCCTGCCAAACATAAGCGTTGGCGAGCAGACTCCGGTTCTGGGTGTGCTTGGCCAACTCGATGGCTTCCTGGGCACAGTCCTGGGCCAGCCGCGCATGACTGCCGGGCTCGGTACTTTCGCCGATGCCTTCCTCCACGCGGGTGTTTTCGATCATGCAGTGCAGCAGCCGCGCCCGTGCCATGAGGATGTGGTCCTGTCTCTCTTCTCCCAGGCGAAAGGCGGCCTGGGCCTCGGCGTCTGCCCGCTCCAGGTCTCCGTTATCCAGATGGAGGTAGCCGTAATTCAAGTGCACGCTGCCCAGTCCGTGGTGATTTCCATACTGCCCGTAGATGACTGCGGCTTCGTCAAGCTCGGCCAAAGCCTCCTGGCGGAGCTGCTCGAAACGATTGCGATAGGGAAGCTTGCGGTCGCGGTCGCCGTCACTGGCACGGCCGCGAGTGGCAGCCTTGCGGCGGCGCGCCGCATCGGTATCGATCTTGCCGCGCAGTTGCAGCGCGATGAGCCGTTTCACATAAGCCATATTGTTCAGCGCGCGCGCGATGTTCCGATGCGATGGATCGAGCTTCTTGTAGTGCGCGATGGCAGCCGTAAAGCTCTCGATGGCGTGCTGAAAGCGTCCCTGACGCCCGGCAATTCGTCCGTAGGACGAATGGATGTTGCCCAGAGTGAGATAGTCGTCGGTCTTGCTCAGGATCGCCTCGGCCGCCTTCAATATGTCCACGGCCTGCTTGGCGTCCCCTTTCTGAAACCAGAGCCAGCTCTCCAGCACGCGCATGACGGCGGCCATGGGTGCGTGGCCGAGTTCGGAAGCCAGGGTTCTGCCCTTCACCGCGAATGCCAGGGCCTGATCGTACTCGCCCTTCATGCGCAGGCAGCGACCCTTCCAGAAATTCGCAATGGCCAATAGTTCTTTGTCGTCCGTCTGGTGGTCAAGACTGAGGACAAAATCAAAGTGTTGAATGGCCTCGTCTGTCGACTCCTCGACCATTGCCACCATGCCCTCCGCCATGCGTAAGTGGAGATAGTCTTGCAAGGGCAGGCGCCCGCGGGCAGGCTTGGAGAAGCGGGCGGCAATGTCTTTCACGAGTCCAACCCGCTGATAGCCGATGTCCACCCACTGGGCAAGATAGCCGGCGAAAAGCCCTGCATTCTTCTTTTCCGGGTCGAACGAGGTCAGCAGATGCCGGTGCTCTTCGAGGCGCGTCATCCCGCGTCCCACGCGGCGGCGCACCAGGTCTTCTTTCAGTTGCGCAAGAAATTCATCCGAGATCTCGACGGAGTTGTGGCTCATCTTCCTCGCCCGACGCGCCGAGGGCGTGACGCCCTCGGGACAGCCGGCAAGATGCCGGCGCCACTCGCTTGTCGCTAGTCGATGTAATCATAAGCCACCAGCGTAAGAAATTCCGCGAAATCCGGGCTGGTCATCATGTGGTCGTAAATTTCGGCCGCTTCTGCCAGGCGCGCGCCCTGCAGTTTGTTCTTCTGCTCGGTGATCACATTTCTTACCATTTCCTGCGTGACGCGGCGCCCGTCGCTGAGCGCGGCTCCATGCCTGACCCACTGCCACACCTGGGACCGGCAGATCTCGGCTGTGGCCGCATCCTCCATCAGGTTGTAGATGGGAACGCAACCGGAGCCCCGCAGCCACGACTCCAGATATTGCAATCCCACATCGATGTTCCAGCGCAGACCTTCCTCGGTGATCTTGCCCTCGGTGACGGCCAGCAAGTCTTTTGGGCTGATGAGCACTTCCTCGCGCCGGCGACTAATCTGGTTTGGTTGTGTCATGTGCGTGTCAAATATGTCCTTCGCAATGGGAACGAGGCCGGGATGAGCGACCCACGTCCCGTCGTGTCCCGCGTGAACTTCGCGAAGCTTGTCCTGGCGAACTTTCTCCAGGGCTCGCTCATTGGCCACGGGATCACTCTTGATAGGGATCTGCGCTGCCATTCCACCCATGGCGTGAATGCCGCGCCGGTGGCAGGTTTGAATCAGCAGGTCGACATAGGACTTCAGGAAATGCTTGTCCATGGTGAGAGTGGAGCGGTCGGGCAGAACGAAGTCGGGCCGGTTACGGAACTTCTTGATGAAACTGAAAATGTAGTCCCAGCGGCCGCAGTTCAATCCGGCGGAATGTTCGCGCAACTCATAAAGGATTTCGTCCATCTCGAACGCGGCCAAAATGGTCTCGATCAGGACGGTGGCGCGGATGGTGCCTCTCGGGATGCCGAGCTCATCCTGCGCAAAACAGAAAACATCGTTCCACAAACGGGCTTCCAGATGGCTCTCGAGCTTGGGCACATAGAAGTACGGTCCGGTCCCTTTGCGGATCAGCCGCTCCGCGTTGTGATAGAAAAAGAGCCCGAAATCGAATAGCGACCCGGAGATGGGCTTGCCGTCAACCAGGAAATGTTTTTCCTCTAAATGCCAGCCGCGGGGCCGGACCATCAGCGTCGCTACGCGTGGGTTGAGTTCGTAGCGCTTGCCTTCCGGGCTTACGTATGTGATCGTGACGTCAATCGCGTCCCTAAGATTCGCCTGCCCTTCAAGGTTGTTCATCCAGGTTGGAGAATTCGAGTCCTCGAAGTCCGCCATAAACACGCTGGCACCCGAGTTGAGGGCATTGATGATCATCTTGCGGTCAACGGGGCCGGTAATCTCCACACGGCGGTCGAGCAGGTCGGGCGGGATCGGGGCCACCGTCCACTCTTTTTCGCGGATGTGCGCCGTCTCAGGGAGAAAGGCGGGCAGGTGGCCGGCGTCAATCTGCTGTTGGCGAATGCGGCGGCGGGCCAGGAGTTCCTGCCGGCGAGCCTCGAACTGGCGCGCCATCTTGGTGAGGAAGGCGCTGGCGTCGGGGGTCAGGACCTGGGTTTCGGCTTCTCGGTTGGGCAGGGAAGATGTCATCGTCATGGGATTATTGTACGAGCCGGCGGGCGAGGCGCGCTTGCCAAAGTAGGACAAAACGGACGAGTCGCCCGATACGGATGCGGCGGTTTGCCACGGCCCGCCTTCCAGGATTCTACTGCGGAGTGGAGGACAGTTCCGACATGCGCAATTTATCCGCCTCAGAGATCACCAAGCAGTGGCAAACCGACGTTCGCTGGAAAGGCGTGCAGCGGCCCTACAGCAGCGAAGACGTCATCAAACTACGGGGTTCGATCCAGGTCGAACACACCCTGGCGCGTCTGGGCGCGGAACGCCTCTGGTGGCTCTTGCATCACGAATCCTACGTGCCGGCTCTCGGCGCTCTCACCGGCAACCAGGCCGTCCAGCAAGTCCAGGCAGGCCTGAAGGCCATCTACCTGAGCGGCTGGCAGGTCGCAGCCGACGCCAACGACGCAGGGCATATGTATCCCGACCAGAGCCTGTACCCCGCTGACAGCGTTCCCAACGTGGTTCAGAAGATCAACAACGCTCTGATGCGCGCCGACCAGATCCACCACATGGATGGAAAGAGCGACACCTACTGGTTCGCTCCGATCGTGGCCGACGCCGAAGCTGGATTCGGGGGCACGTTGAACGCTTTTGAACTGATGAAAGCGATGATCGAGGCGGGCGCGTCCTGTGTGCACTTTGAAGACCAGCTTTCTTCAGCGAAGAAGTGCGGTCACCTGGGCGGAAAAGTTCTGGTGCCGACCTCGGAAGCCATCCAAAAGTTGGTGGCGGCTCGACTGGCGGCGGACGTGCTCGGCGTGCCCACGCTCATCATGGCCCGCACCGATGCCGATAGCGCACACCTGCTGACCAGCGACATTGATCCACGCGACCGCGAATTCCTGACCGGCGAGAGGACCGCTGAAGGCTTCTTCGGCATCAAAGGCGGACTGCAATCCGCCATCGCACGTGCCATTTCCTACGCGCCTTACGCCGACCTCATCTGGTGCGAAACTTCGCATCCTGATCTGGAGGAAGCGCGGCTGTTCGCGGAAGCGGTGCATGCCCAGTATCCGGGAAAGATCCTGGCGTACAACTGCTCTCCGTCGTTCAACTGGAAGAAGAACCTGGACGATGCGACGATTGCAAAGTTTCAGGTGGAACTGGCCAAGATGGGTTACAAGTTCCAGTTCGTGACCTTGGCTGGATTCCATGCCCTGAACCTGAGCATGTTCGAATTGGCGCGGGGATACAAACTGGCTGGCATGACGGCATATTCCCGGCTGCAAGAGAAGGAATTCAGCCGCGAATTTCAACATGGATACGAGGCAGTGAAGCACCAGCGGTTCGTGGGTACGGGTTACTTCGACGCGCTCGCGCAGGTGATCTCCAGCGGAGCATCCTCGGTGACGGCACTTGCGGGTTCGACCGAAGCCGAACAGTTTGCCGAGATGAAGTTGCAGACGCGCCCGCAACACGGTCCGGATGCAGCGTGCCAACCGATTTTGGGCGATTGCCCGTCTCTAGTCGTTCCGGAGATTGTGCTGGGCCCCGAAGAGATGCTTCTGCCTTCGGGAGACTAGGGCGCAAGTACAGCCTAATTTCGGCGGATACGAACGGTGGGCCGGCTATCCGCAGGGGCGCAGAGATCCGCGCCACAACTGCTCTTTCGCCCTTTTCAGGCCTGGTTCATTTCCCACTTTTGCTCCGGCTACGTGTGTGCGTGAGAACTCATCTTTCTCCCCTCCGGGGCTTGTTCATTTCCCACTTGGATCCACGGCTTACGCCGTGGGCTTCACTCTGCCGCCGCTCCGCGGCTAAGAAACTAAGGGTCCACTCCACCGCGACACGAAAATCTGAGTCTCTCACGTACACACTTACGCCCTGGGCCTCACCCTTGCGCAGCTTTAGCGGCCATCCCTCCCCCTTATTCTTCATCATTCCTCCAGGTGCGACCTCATTAAGTCGTGTTTCGGCAGCGAGTCCGTCCTTAGGGCGCAGTTGAGTTGTTGGAAGCCAAACGTCGGAGGGCGAACCCCTAAAATTTGACCGCAGCAGGTTGAAAAGTAGGCAACAACGAGCAGCCGTGCTACTATCATACAGCCCGGTTTTTTGTGCTTTCTGTTGAAGTTGCCGCTGCAGCTCTGCCAGGCTTCCTTCTCTCCATGCAGACCGGCACCGAAAAGGAATTCCGCATGGCTATGCACGACATTAGCAAGATCATCGATGTTGGAAAACAAAAGGGTTATCTCGCCGACAACGAGGTCAGTGACCCGACTCCGGACGACGTGCATTCCCCGCCGGACACAGAGGATTTGCTTACCACCATTCGCACCTGGGGCCTTGATGTGCTTGATGCCGATCCGCTGCAAGCCCGGGCGGTCCTGGACGAAAAGCACGCCAAGGAAGCGGAGGACGTCGACCTTGACCTGAATCCGGCAGGTCCTGAGGTTGGCAGCGATCCGGTGCGAGTCTATCTGCGCGAGATGGGGGCCTCGCCTCTGCTCACTCGCGAAGGGGAAGTGGAGATTGCCAAACGCATTGAACGCGGGCACCTGTGCGCGCTGAAGGCGCTGTCGCGTTCGCCGATTGCGATCCAGCAGGTTCTGGCGATTGGGGAGGACTTGAAAGGTGGCCTGCGCACGATTCAGAAAACCGTCATCTTCGATGAGGAAGAGCTCACCGAGGATATTCTGCAGGAGCGCCAGAAGGAGATCATTCGCCGTATCGATGAACTCCAAAAGCATTACAAAACCGCGCGCCGGCTGAGTGAGCGGCTGGCAACCGTCCCGGCGAAAAAGAAACCACGTGAATACCGGCGCTGCCGATACCAGCTATGCCGCGAGATGGTTCGCATTTCACTCATCATCCGCAACCTGGGTCTGAGCAACTCGGAGCGCCGTCGCCTGACGGAGCGGGTGAGTCGAACCATGGAGATCATGCAGTCGCTGGACCGACAGGTCACGGCCCTGGACAAAAAGATTGCCAGCACGCGCAGCGCGGAGCTCAGGAAAACCTACCACACGACACAGCGGCAGCATCGTGCCGACATGAAAAGACTGGAAATCGAGACCGGCGTGACCTTCCCCGAACTGAGCCGCACCCATCGCCAGATCATTCAGGGCGGGATGGATGCGGAGCGGGCAAAGCACGAGCTGATCGAAGCCAATCTGCGTCTGGTGGTTTCCATCGCCAAAAAGTACGGCAATCGCGGGCTTCAATTCCTTGACTTGATCCAGGAGGGCAACGTCGGCCTGATGAAGGCGGTGGATAAGTTCGAGTACCGGCGTGGCTACAAGTTTTCCACCTATGCCACATGGTGGATTCGACAGGCCATCAGCCGGGCTCTTGCCGATCAGGCGCGGACCATCCGCCTGCCGGTACACATGATCGAGACCGTGAACAAGCTGATCCGCACTTCGCGGCGGCTGGTGCAAGCGCTGGGGCGCGAACCCACGTCGGCAGAGATCGCCCAGCAGATGGACATCCCCGCGGCCCTGGTGCGCAAGGTGCTCAAGATCATGCGGACGCCGATCTCGCTGGAGACCCCCATTGGCGAGGAGGGAGATTCGCATCTAGGCGACCTCATCGAGGATCGCGCCGGGATCTCGCCCGCCGAGGCGATCCTGAACGTGAACCTGAAGGAACGAACCGAGCATGTGCTGCGTACTCTCAGCCCGCGGGAAGAGAAGATTATCAAGATGCGCTTCGGTCTGGAGGACGGCTCGGAGCGTACGCTGGAAGAGGTTGGCCGGTCCTTCGACGTCACGCGCGAGCGCATTCGCCAGATCGAAGCCAAGGCGCTGCGCAAGCTACGGCACCCATCGCGCTCCCGCGATCTGAGGCTGCTTCTTGACGATGTGCACGAATAAAGGGCGGGATCCGTGTAGGGTAACATGGTGGAAAGATTCTCAGGTGGATTGCTACGGCTTGAATACCGCGTCCACTATGGCGACGATTTCCTCCATCGCACCGTCGATGTCCATGGTGAGACGCGCCAGGTCCATGTTGGCAAGCGCCGGGTAGTGCTGGACCAGGGTTGACCACGCGGCGTCCCCAGCCAGATCCACGCCCATGGCTTCGTAGTATCCGTATCCTAAGTCGCGCAATCTGCACAACAAATCACTGAGATGGACCAGCGACACGAGGGGCCGGGCGCCTGGGGTCGCCACGACGTCGTGGTGAAATTCGATCACGGCAATCACATCCGCGGAAAAATGCCAGCGTTCGGCTAGCATCTTCCCACTTTGACAGTGGGTGAAGCCGAGATGTTCCTGCTCAATTCGATGGAGGGCCAGGTGCCCATCGCGGGCTGCCTGGATGCACTTGCGGTAGTCCTCCGTGCACGCGAGCGTGTTCACCAGTACTCCCAGGTCATGCAGCAAGCCGGCAAGGTAGGCCTTGTCGGGATCCGGATATCCAATCAACTTTGCCATCCTGCTGCTCACCAGCGCACAGCCGAGAGAGTGGCGCCAGAAGGTCACCGCGTCGAAAGCCCACTTGTCGAGAGGCACGATCCCGTTCAGGCAACAACCCAGCAGGATTGCCTCGACTCGCTTTAGGCCAAGCGCCAATACCGCGCTGCGCACCGTTTCGGTGTTCCGTCGCCCGAACAGAGGCGAGTTTGCCATCCGCAGGCAGTGGGCTGCGATCGTTCCGTCGCAAGACACCAACTCGACTACCCTTTCCAGTTCCACCTGATCCGAAGGTAGCTGGAGCATGGAAACCAGCGGCTGCACGATCGCCGGGACGGTCGGCATCGCTTCCAGGGCCTCGATTCTTGGCTGGATTTCCTCAAGTCTGTGAACGTTCATGGCTTGCCTCCGCCGGTGTACCCGACGGGCGGTTTCCAGTACCCGATGGCCCCCGGGAAATGCACCAAATGAAATCTGTCGTCCACCTGGTACAGGGACTCTGCGTGACCCATGAACAAGTAGCCGCCGGGCAGCAGATTAGCATAGAAGTGCTGCATGACCTTGCGCTTCGGACCCAGATCGAAATAGATGAGCACATTACAGCAGAAGATCAAGTCCATGCCTTTCAGGAATGTCATCTTGCTGTCATCATTCAGGTTTACGCGCTCCAACCGGATCAGCGACTTCAGTTGCTCCGTTACTTGCAGCCGCTTGTCATCGTGGGGCTTGAAGTACTTTTTTCTTAGCAGCTCGGTCGTGCTGCGCAGAGCGTATTCTCCGTAGATCCCGGCTTTGGCCGCCGCTAGTGACCTGTCGTTCAAGTCGGTGGCCAGAATGTCAAACGTCCAGCCCGCCAGCATCTTTTGACTTTCTTCAAGCAGAAACATGGCCAGCGTGTAGGGCTCTTCTCCAGTCGAACAACCGGCGCTCCAGAGGTGGAGACGCCTGAAACCCATGGCGCTTTTCGCTTGCAGAATCTGGGGAAGAATCACGTTGCGCAGCGCCTCTAGTTGCGCCTGGCTGCGAAACATGTAAGTCTCCCCAATGGTGATTTCGTTCAAAAGCAGCCGCAACTCCGCCTCCCGGTTTCCGCGGACGGTGAGATGCTCCAGATATTCCGTGGGGGTCTTCGCGTTCACCGCGCTCATGCGCCGCGCGCAACGCGAAGCCAGCAGATACAGTTTTTCTTCCGGCTGGTAGATACCCGAGACCTGGTAGATCGCATCGCGGATCTTCAGGTACGCGGGATCGTGCAGATCCTCGGATTGCATCACCGGCTTGGCTGTAACCATTTCCACGCTGTCATCCCACTCCGCTCTGGGGCCCACATCCCTGCTTGCGTCACACAGTCCTGGTTGCTGGCGCGCCGGACGCTCGCGCCCGGTTGGTAGTGACCCGCCGGACAATTTCCTGGCTGATCTCCGGCAGCGGGCAGATCTTGTCCGCCGCCCCCGCGCTGACCACCGCGCCTGGCATCCCCCACACCACGGAAGAGGCTTCATCCTGCACGACGATTCCTCCGCCGGCTTCCCGGATGTGCATGGCTCCGCGGGCGCCGTCCGAACCCATTCCCGTCATCACCACTCCCAGCACGTTCGGACCATAGATCTGGGCGACGGATCGAAACAGCACATCCACCGCCGGACGGCAGGAGTTTTCCGGAGGTTCCTGATTCAGCTTCAGCACCACCCCGGTTCCTTTGCGCGCCACGGTCAGGTGATAGTCGCCGCGCGCAATCCAGACCTGTCCGGGCATGAGCGTCTCACCGGCTTCTCCCTCGCGCACCGAAAGTGGAGAGCAGGAGTTCAGGCGCTCAGCCAACAGCCGGGTGAACACCGGCGGCATGTGTTGCACCACCACCACCGGCACGGGGAAGTCCTGGGGAAAGTGTGGAATCACCGCCGCCAGCGCGTTGGGCCCGCCGGTCGAGGTGCCGATGGCGAGAATGTCAATTCGTGAGCCACCGGCTTTTCTCCTGAACGAGGCGACGGCCGGCGTGGGCACGGCATAGCTACTCCGGCCCGCAAGGGAAATGATCTTGGTAACCAACTGTTGTCGCACCTGGTCCATCGCGTTGGCCAGACTCTCGCTGTTGGTCGGCTTCGTCGCATAATCGGAGGCACCCAGTGACAGCGCCTCCAGGGTAATGGCTGCTCCCCGTTCGGTCAGGGTGCTGAACATGATCACCGGTAGTTTGGGGTACAGCTTGCGAATCTCCGTCAGAGTCTGAATTCCATTCAGCCCGGGCATCTCGATGTCCAGCGTGACCACGTCAGGATTGAGCTGCGGAATCTTCGCCAGAGCGATCGCCCCGCTGGAAGCCGTCCCGACCACTCTGACTTCCGGGCTGGAGGCGAGGGCTTCGCACAGCAGCTTACGGACGACCACGGAATCGTCCACGATGAGAACCCGAACCGGCAACATGGGGCGTTTACTTTCTTCGAGCGGATGCTGCGTGGTGAGCGCAGCATCCGCCGGTTACGTGGAAAACGGCCGCCCCAGCTTACGAGCTGGCTCGGGCGCTCATCGCCTTCGAGACCTGCGGCTTCGCCACATGCTCGGAGTGCGCCTCATCGATCTTGAATTGCGAAACCAGATTCTGTAAGTCGGTGGACATCTTGGACAGGGTCTGAGCCGCCTTCAGGGAATCTTCCGAGCCCTGGGTGGTGCTCTTGGCCGCATCGGCCACGCCCGAGATGTTCTTGGTAATCTCCCCCGAGCCTTTGGCCGCCTCGCCAACATTGCGTGCCATCTCGTTGGTCGTGGCGTTCTGCTCTTCCACGGCGGTGGCGATGGTATTGGAAATGTCGTTGACCTGCTTGATGACTTCGCTGATCTGTCCGATGGCGCCGACCGCGTTCTTGGTGTCGCCCTGGATGGCTTCAATCTTGCGGCTGATGTCCTCCGTCGCCTTGGCCGTCTGCTTAGCCAGTTCCTTGACCTCGTTGGCTACCACCGCAAACCCCTTGCCCGCTTCTCCGGCGCGGGCAGCTTCGATGGTCGCATTCAAAGCCAGCAGGTTAGTCTGCTGGGCAATCGAGGTGATGACCTTGATCACCTGCCCAATCTCAGTCGAGGAATCCCCCAGCTTGCCTACAATCTGGTTGGTATCTTCGGCCACTTTGACCGCGCTGGTGGCGACTTTCGCCGACTCATGAGCGTTCTTGGCGATTTCCTTGATGCTGGCGCTCATTTCTTCGGTGCCGGTGGCCACTGTCTGCACGTTGCGATTGACTTGCTCGGCTCCTGCCGCGACCACACTGGCTTGCGCCGAAGTTTCTTCCGCGTTGGCGCTCATCTGCTGACTGGTAGCCGTCAGTTCTTCCGAGGCGCTCGCCAACGACTGCGCGTTCTGGGTAATCGACTGCATGCTTGTGCGAAGCGTGCTTGTCGTGGCGTTAATACGATCCTTAATAGCCGCGTGGTCGCCGCGGTAGTCCCCTACCACCTGTGCGGTCAGGTCACTGGCAGCGATGTGCTCCAATACGTCGCTGGCTTCGCGCACTGGTGCGACGATGGCTTCAATCAATTCGTTGATCCCACCTACCAATTTTCGCCAGTCTCCTGCAAAAGCCTGGTCATTTCCCCGACTAGCAAGATTGCCGTTCAGAGCAGCCTCGCTCAGGCCACTGAGCTCTTTGGAAACGCGCAGAAGATTGTTCCGCAGGAGGTCCATCTTCTCATTGGCAAGTGCTTGCTTGCCCGGAAGCGTCTCTAGGACGGGGCCAAAGTCGCCTTCCGCATAACTGCTGATGACCGTAAGAACCTTTAGCATATTATTCACATGGATCTTCACAGCCCCGTTGCAGCCGGATGCAAGATCCCTCCACGCGCCCTGGAACTTGTCGTCGGGAACGTACTCGTCAATGGCACCATTCCTATGCGAGTCTGCCATGCCCTTTATCGCTTCGACGAGCGCGTTGAGCGTATCAATACAAGCGTTCACGGCTTTCTTAATCTCCGCGTAGTCGCCCTTATAGTCGCTGACCACTTGTGCGGTGAGATCACCCGAGGCGATCCTCGTAAGGACGGCTCCGGCTTCCTGCATCGGGCTAATTACGGCATCGAGCGTCTCATTGACGCCCTCGACCACTTTGCGGAATTCACCTTTATGCTTACTGGCATCGGCGCGAGTTGCCAGCTTGCCCTCCACCGCCGCCCCACACAGCATCTCGGTATCGTTCACCAGAGCCTCGAGGTTCGCCATCAGCGTGATAAACGATGGGAGAAGTTGGTCCTGCTCGGATCTGTGTCCGATCTTTCTGTAGGTCGGCAGATCCTCCAGGTTTCCTTGCGATACCTTTATGATGGCGCTGATGACGCCCATGATCCGTTCCTGGGTCTCGTTAATGCCATTCGCCAGATCGGCGAAGACTCCCACATAATTTCCGTTCACCCGCTGGGTGTAGTCGTTAACCGCCATTCTCTTGGTAACCTCAATCGACTCCCGCAGCGGGTTGACGAGCGCATCCAACATCGTGTTGACTGTCTTTGCGCGTTCGAGATGACGCCCCTGGAATCTGCTTTCATCCAACCGGGTGTCGAGCTGGCCTTGTTTCGCAGCTCTGGCCACTTCATCAATTCCACGAGCTAGATTGACGTCGCCCGCTGCCGGAAAGATGAGCTCGACGACGCCGACGACCTTTCCCCCTTCAGCGAAGACCGGATTCGCGGTAACCAGCACGGGTACTTCTTTGCCTTGGACGCGTGGCAGGACCTCTCCCTCGCATATCTTGCCAGTTTTCACTGCTTCCGACGCCGCACAGGTTCCAGCTCGGCAGCCTGGATTGTCGAACAAATCCCAAAACTTGCGGCCTACGCATTCGTCCTTACGCTTCCCTGCCGCCTGTGCAGCGGGAGCATTAAGCTCGAGAATGGTGTGGTCTGTATCCATAACGACCACCATCCCCGGGATCAAGTCGTAGATAGCGCTTTTACCCACGAACCATGCTGCACGGTCTGCTGGGTTTTGGGCTTCGCTGCCGGCGTGGTGACGCTTAGATGTGGTTTTGCTTGGTTTGGGTCCCGTTGCTGCTGTTGCTGACATATCCTGCACTCCTCGTTGCGGCTGCGCCGCCGAATTCTTATGAATGTTCAGTTCCAACCAACCCGTGCCGCGCTAGCTCACGGTTCGGACCGAATCCTCTCCGCCGCTAACCGCCGCTCCTTATGCCTGAACCCCCGGCTCCGGCCCATTCCACGCGGCGTCGGGACAGCTAGCGCAGCGGCTGAGTGGGCCCTTTGAGTCGTGTTTTGGTTTACGGATGTTCCTTCAGCCAGGCTATGGCCGTATTCACGTCTGGAAGCTCGACAAGACGGATGCCACAAGGACCCATGTGGCTGGTAAAGGTCTTGATGGCCATATTCGCTATCGTCGAAACCTCCGACTTGATCGTGATGAAATACTTAATGCCAGCTGCTGCAAAAGCTTTGAAAACCTCAGTCTCAATAAGTTTCTGTACGTCAGCGGACATAGCCCCTTTCGCTTTTGTGCCATCCATCACCCACGCTCGACCTCCATGGGCTCTGGAATGTGCAAGCCCCTTATCTAGAATAGCTTCGCGAAACTGCGGGACGGTAATCGCGTAACTTGACCAAGTGTCAACCATGGTTTTGACTTCATCGTTCCATTCAACGAGCAGCATATTTGGTATTTCATGTATTCTCATAGTTCCCCCAAGGCTGGTTAGTTACCAGCCGGAATTTATTTCTTTCCTCTAAAACCGCACCATCTTGGCAAGGTCATCAGTGCGCTGCCTTTGAAGGTGGTGTTACTCCAGTTTGCAAATAGAATCTCAAGTCTTTGGTTCGATCAAACTCGGCTGCCATCATCCAGCCTCCTTCGCTCCTGAGCAACGTTACGGAACGGCCGTGCGGGCGCTGGGTGCCGGTTCACGGGCCTGCCGTCCTACTCCTTGTGGCCGAAGCTGATTGGGATTGCCATCTGGAACCAGAAGGCATTGGTCGGAGCCCTGTTTTGGACCATCGTGTCGCGCAGGTACTTGAACGCAAATCCCCCGTGAGGGATGAGATTAAAGCGGACCTCCGGCCCGATTGCAAAATCGCGCCCACGATTTCCATTGCTGTATAACACGTTGTTTAGCTGATCGTCGGTCGTTTGCTTGTAAAGGAACCCGTTGAGGCCAAGGGCCACCTTTCTGGTGACTTCATGCATGCCGTCGAATTCCCAGATGAACTCGTTTCCGGTCTGGTAACTATTCGCGGTATCCTTGAAGTTGACGATGTATTGCAGCTTGGAGCTGATTTCCTCTCTCCCCTTCAGGTAGGTGAACCCACTAACCGGTGCTGCGGCATAGTTGTTCTGTCCGATGTTGAGAACGTCTTTCGCGCCTCGGCCAGTACCCGGGAAAAAGAGGTCTCCTTCGTAGAAGAAATGCCAATGCCCCTTCACATACCCCACCCCCAGTGGACTGACCATCATGTTGCCCACAGCAAACTTCGTGAACTTGCCTGGCGGGACGTGCAGTTCCTGGGACATAAATGGAATCACAACAACGCTTTCCACAGTGCCGCCGAGGAAATGAAAGCCCCAGTTATGGTTGACTTTGACGGCGTTCGCGAAACCCGAAAATTCTCTTGCGTTCTCGGGCTGGGGACGGCTACAGTTTTGCCGATTACAACCTTCTTTCGCAAGAGGTTGCCCAGCCGTAAGCTTGTTCTAGACAGTTTGCCGTGACGAGACGCGATGATGCCGGATTCTTGCAGTTTGTGTTCGGTTTTCGGAACAAAATCAAGGATCGCACCCAATGCGTCTGGTTGCCACGGACCAGTTCTGTAAGTCGTTAGCAGTAATTAGTTGCTTGGACTGACCGGCGTTTCGGAAGATTGGGTTCGGTCGTCCAGGTTGCTGTCTGCTGTTGGCGAGCTTCCCCCAAAGCTCACCCAAAAAGGATTACGACGGGTCGAATTACCCTTGGGCGGCCTCGGGCTGTCCAAGGCTTCGTCATCGTCGGTGCGTGCGGTGAGGTAGAACTGATGTCTCTAACGAACGACGAACTGGCAGCCCTGGTTTGTTCCCCTTGTCGGCTTCGAGCACTCACCGATGCAGAATTGATGGATGCATTGCGCTCCGGTTGCAACGATGCCCTGGCGACCCTCTTCGAAAGGCACAGTGCTCTGGTCTTCCAGACAGCTCGGAGAAGCTTGTGCAGTGATGGCGAGGCGGAGGCAACTGTCCGGCGGGTCTTCGGAAGTGTTTTTCAAGCCAAGGACGAGTTCAATTCCGACCGCGACAGCTTCACAACGTGGTTGCTCAAACAGGCGGAGCCCGGTCTGGGGAGATCCCTTGCATGAGGAGTCGATGCAGTAAGACGCATTTTGCTCGGTAAGAATGTGGTCTAGGAGAGAGAGCCGATGGGTGAACTCGATCGCGACCTGGCAAGTGTAATTTGTTCGCCCTCTCTCCTTCGGACCTTCAGTGACACCGACCTCATGGATGCTCTACGCAGGGGCTGCAACGATGCACTGGCCGTTTTGTTTGAAAGACACAGTGCTCTCGTCTTCCGCATAGCCCGTGCTATTTTGCGCGATGACGGCGAAGCCGAGGAAACGGTTCAACGCGTCTTTCTGGATGTGTTTCGAGCAGTAAATCAGTTCAATCCCGCTCGCGGAAGCTTTAAGACCTGGTTGCTTCAGTACGCGTATCATCGGACCATTAACCGCCGGGAGCATCTCCAGGCGAACCACTTCTACAATCGCGAGGATCTCGATGAGTTGACGCCAGCTGAACTCTTCTATGGAGCTGGACATTTGGTATGCTTGCCTCCGCAGGAGGTCGCGTGCTTGGTGGAGCAGGTGCTCGCCCTCCTTGAACCGCGTCAGCGTAAGGTGATTGAGCTCACATACTTCGAGGGTCTGACGGCCGAAGAGGTCGCAAAAGCGACCGGCAACTCTGCTTCGTCGGTCCGGAACAACTTGTATAGAGGACTTTCAAAATTGCGGAATGCCGTTCTCGAGAACTGCAAATCCAGAGTGAACTCCGCTTCTGAGCGGAAGGCAAGCGCTAAGGGGATGCTCGTTGAACAGCCACGAACATTATGAAGAGCTGTGTGCCTTAGCCGTCACCGGCCAGGCATCGCAGGGCGATCTGGCGGATCTTAAGGCTCACCTCGAAGGCTGCCCCAGCTGTCGCGGTTTGGCAGATGATTTTACACAGTTAAGCGCTCAGGGCCTTTCAATGCTTGCCGCAAGACGATCGCAGTGCCAGATTCCGTCAGGAATGACGCAAAGATTCATTGCCCGGGCGCGGTCCGAAGGGATAGAGATGAGCCAGGGAACCTCCGCTAGGGTGATGAAGCGGAATCAGACTGTCCTTGTCGCGGCAATGGGCGCTGTTGCGGCTGTCATTCTGATCGTGGGCATTTTGACAATCCGGAAGATTCATCCTTCCTCTTCTCTTGCGAATCAAGCGCGGCCGCCCGCCCAGCAAGCCTCCGTGGCTCCCACGGCAGTCGCGTTGTCAACTTCTCGCGTGCAGGATGCCGAATTGCAGCAGCAGTTGACCGCGGCACGAAAGGAAATGAGTTCTCTGGCCGCTACGATTAGGGCGCAGCACGATGAGCTTGAGGCCTTGGGCAAAGCCAAGGATTCCTTGAATTCCTGGCTCATCGAGGCTGAACAGCAGGATGCCAGCTTCCGCTCTGAAAAAGCCGACTTGGAAGCCCGCGCAACACAGCTTCAGGCAGAACTGGAAAAGTCGCGCGCTGATAAAGGCACAAGCGATGTGGCATTGACTCTGCAGGAGACCGAACTGCGAGAGCTGCGGAAAAAGGTCGATGAGCAGGCCGATTTACTTCGGCAGCAAGAAGAGCTAACCGCCAGAGGAAGTGACGTTCGAGACCTTGTGGTCGCACGCAATCTCCACATCATCGACGTGCACGACCGGGACGGCGATGGCAAGAGCCAGCGCGCTTTTGGACGAATTTTCTACACGGAAGGGAAGTCCCTAATCTTCTATGCGTACGACCTCGGCGACCCACGGAAGGTGGATGCAAGGGTCTCGTTCTACGTATGGGGCGGTCGCTTAGGCGCTGAGAAGCCGATCGAAAGCCTTGGAGTTTTTCACAATGACGATGCAAGCGACGGACGCTGGGTTCTCACGTTTGACGATCCTCATGTCTTGGCACAAATCAACTCAGTCTTCGTCACGGTCGAGTCCTCACGGAAGGCGATACGGGAACCTGGTGGGCGAAGAATATTGTTTGCCTTCCTGGGCGAAAAGCCTAACCATCCGTGAGCAGCGTCTGTCAGTTGAGCCACTCGACTCGCTATCAACCCTCCTCCTCGTTTCCAATTTGCTGCCATAAAGATTTCTCATCGAAGAAAAGCCTGCCGCTGCCCGGCATACGTCTGTAGAGGAATACAAACCGATGCGCTGTCTCCCCCGTGGGGTTGTAGGAAACTACCTCTTCCTTCTCTTGCTTACCTGTCTTGTACATCCTGCTCTGGCACAGCTCGAAACTGCTACTGTCTCGGGACAAGTCGTGGATCCATCCGGTTTGAGCGTCGCAGGAGCTCACGTAAAGCTAGTCGATATTGATCGTGACACCAGCACCAGTGCGATCACCAACGGTTCTGGCCTGTACACCTTTCAGAGTGTTCGGCCAGGGCGTTACCGAATGGAAGTTACAGCCGTAGGTTTCAAGATCATTAATGTCACGGGCATGACGGTGAACGTCCAGGACCATCTCGAGCAGAACTTCAAGCTTGCTGTTGGCTCCATTTCTGAGTCGGTAACGGTTGAGGGCGGAGCACCGCTGGTTGACACGGAATCCGCGACGGTAAGCACGGTGGTCGACCGTCAATTTGCGGAAAACCTGCCGCTGAATGGCAGGAGCTTCCAGACCCTGATCCAACTCACTCCCGGAGTGGTTCTAACCGCGAATAATGGGTACGACACGGGCCAGTTCAGCGTCAACGGGCAGCGAGCAAACTCAAATTACTGGATGGTCGATGGCGTGAGCGCCAATATTGGCATGAGCGCGGGGAGCACCTCGGGAAACGGGCTGGGAGGTGCGCTTGGTTCGACGAGCGTCTTGGGAGGTACGAACAGCTTGGTCTCGGTTGATGCCATGCAGGAGTTTCGCATCCAGACTTCTACCTTTGCGCCCGAGTTTGGTCGGACACCCGGCGGGCAGATTTCAATCGTCACGCGCTCCGGGACCAATCAATTCCATGGTACCGCGTTTGATTACTTGAGAAATGATGCGTTCGACGCCAATAACTGGTTCAATGGCTACACCAACAACCCTCCGCTTCCTAAGGCGAAGGAGCGGCAGAATGATTTTGGCGGAACCTTAGGTGGGCCGATTCTTAAGGATAGGACTTTCTTTTTCTTTTCCTACGAGGGACTACGCCTCCGTCTGCCCCAGACTACGCTTACGTTTGTCCCCGACGCCAGTTTCACGCCTGGGGGCACCACAAACTCCCGGCAGAATGCCATACCGGCGTTGCAGCCTTATTTGAATGCCTTTCCGCTACCAAACCCCACCAGTCCGGAAGTTCTTTGCAATCCCGCAACTGATTTCCTTTGCCCGCCCTCCGGACTATCAGGAACAGCCGCTTTCGACGCCAGCTATTCCAATCCCGCTACACTCGACGCTTACAGTCTTCGGATCGATCACAAACTGGGCGATAAGCTGAATGTTTTTGGGCGGTATAATTATTCTCCTTCGGAGCTAACTCAGCGTGGAACGGCCGGCTTCGCGCTAAGCAGTGTCGTGCCGTTCCGAATCACCACCCAAACTGGCACAGTGGGAGTAACCTTGGCGATATCGCCACTCGCGGCCAACGACTTCCGTTTCAACTACAGCAGCACGGACTCTTCCAGTGCGACTTCTTTGGATAACTTCGGGGGTGCAGTGCCACTCGGAGCACTGCCATTCCCGAGTCCCTTTACCAGCCAAAATGCGGAATTTGGGTTCATTATCTACTCGCTTGGGAACAACTCTGCCCTCGGCGCGGGCGCAAATGCGCACAATCGCCAGCGACAACTCAATTTCGTGGACAGCGTGTCCCTGCAAAGAGGGTCGCACAGCATAAAGTTCGGTATCGATTTTCGCCGCCTGTCGCCTGAGCTTGATCCTTCCACCTACACGCAGTCTAACTATTTTTTTAACATGGCGTTCGCCGAAACGGGCACAACATACTATTCCGAGGTGGGTTCTAGCCTTCCCACAACCCTGTCATTCCGCAATCTAGGCGTTTTCGCCCAGGACACATGGCGCGTTGTCCCCCGCCTCACCTTGACCTACGGACTTAGGTGGGACACCGACTTCGCTCCCACATCGCTCAGCGGCCCCGGCTTCCCTGCGGTAGTGGGCTTCAATCTCAGCAATCTGGCCAATCTTGCTTTGGCGCCAGCGGGTACGCCGCCGTATAAGACAACCTACGGTAATGTTGCACCTCGCATCGGATTGGCCTATGTGGTGTCGCAGAGCTCGCAGTGGCAGACGGTGATTCGCGGCGGATTCGGGGTCTTCTATGATCTGGCGTCATCCGAAGCTGGGAACCTTGCGCAGCCGATATACTACCCATTTGGAGCGCAGAACGATCTTGGCAGCGTCGGCTTTCCTCTGACAGGCTCCGCGTTAAATCCCCCTCTAGTTGTACCACCCAGCAATACCAACTATCTCTATCTCCAGGCATTCAATCCGAATCTTCAGTTGCCGTATACTCTGCAATGGAATATTGCGATTGAACAGTCTCTGGGAAAACAACAAAGCCTGACCGCATCCTACATTGGCTCTGCCGGAAGGCGCCTTCTTCAAACGGCATTCATAGAGGCCACGCCTCCGACCTATACTTGTTATCCTAATTTTTGTATAGCTACTCTCGTAACCAACGCCAGCACCTCTGACTACGACGCCCTGCAGCTTCAGTTCCATCGCCAAATGTCTCACGGTCTCCAGGCGCTGGCATCTTATACGTGGTCGCATTCGATTGACACTGCCTCCGCAGGCTCCATCGGCAATGCAACCAACGAGCTTTCCGCCTTGAATTCCAACATTAACCGGGGGCCCTCTGATTTCGATATTCGAAACGCCTTTTCAATGGCATTAACTTACGACGTGCCGGTTCAGGCCAGCAATACCCTCGCGAATGCGATGCTTCGTGGGTGGTCGGTCGACAACGTCGTCCAAGCTCGATCTGCTCCTCCGGTTGATATTTACTATTCCCCTATGTATTTTCCAGTGCTCTCGAGCGGCTTCGGGACGAATCCGAGGCCGGACATCGTCGCGGGGCAACCTTTCTATTTGCATGGGCAGATGTATCCGGGGGGCAAAGCCTTCAACGTAGGCGCATTTACGTCTCCCCCAATTGACCCAGTCACTGGTCTTCCTTTGAGTCAAGGCGACCTGCCGCGGAATGCTCTCCGAGGCTTTGGCGCTGCCCAGTGGGACTTTGCTGTCCATCGAGATTTCCCCATCCACGAATCGGTGAAACTGCAATTCCGCGCCGAGATGTTCAATCTTCTGAACCATCCCAACTTCGGACAGCCGTCCGGCAATCTCGGAGGGCCTGGCGCACCGAACACACAGTTTGGTCTGTCCTCGGCGATGTTAGGGCAGAGCCTTGCAGGAGGTTTTGTCGGGGGCGGTGCGTTCGATCCTCTCTATCAACTCGGCGGACCGCGGTCAATACAGTTCGCACTGAAGTTGTTCTTCTGAACGCTTTTCTGAACACCGAACCGGACCTTGCGATGTCATCCGCTAGTCAGACGGTTGAGCTGTGCCGGGAAGAACGCATCCAGCCCACAAAGGCGAGGCTGCGCAGGCAGCCCAGTTTTTCGCTGGCCAGCATCTTGCTCCTGATGATTTGCTCGACTTATGGGTTCTGCACCCGTCAAGCTAAAGAGTCTGGACCTTTGGCGCGCGCGAACCAAGGTAAGTCAGAGAGCGTCCCAGGGAAGCGGCCTGTAACCGTGGCGGATTCCATTCGGATGACACGTCTTGGCGATCCGCTGTATGGGCTTGGCGTTCCGTCGAAAGGCCTGGTGGCCAAGTTCTCGCCAGACGGAAAACGGTTCGTCGTGGTTTTGCGAAAAGGGAATCTGGAGACCAATACGAACGAGTATTCTCTGATCCTGTTCGCAACCGACGAGGTTTTTCGCTCGCCCAATCCCCGCGTGCTGCTTTCCATGTCGTCCTCTTCGAACCGCCCCGCCATCCAAAATGTGGTGTGGCTGGAGGATAACGATACCATCCTGTTTCTGGGCGAGAATCCAGGCGAAACCACCCAGATCTATTCATTCAAATGCAGCTCGACGCAGTTGAAGAAACTTACCAATCACGCGACGAATCTAAGTTCATTCGCTGCCGCGGCGAAGGGTAGCGAAATTGTCTTTGCGGCGGAAAACTCCGCAGTGCCCTTCGGGAACGAGAACAGTGCGCGCCGAGGCATCAACGTCACCAGCGAGGCATTGGAAGATCTGATTGCTGGGAAACATGGTGGAGGAGAATACGACGATCGCACTTTGTTCATAAAACAAGCGGGAAGCGAAGCGGAAACCAGGATAAGCACCGAGGGCCGCGTCTCCGCGAGCTACCAGATGTCACTTTCGCCAGATGGATTGCACCTTGTGGTCAAGACGGAAGCCAATCACCTTCCCGATTCCTGGACAGAGTATAACGATCAAATCTTGAAGGCAGCCAGGCACCCTGCTTCCGCGCCCGGAGCGGAAACGTCGATTTTTCAATACGAGCTGGTCGATATCCCTACAGCTTCGGGCCGCCTCCTCTTCGATGCTCCAATTGCACCCCTGGGGTCGGAAGTGTTCTGGTCACTCGACAGTCAGTCAGTGGTTGTGTCAAATGCGTATTTGCCGCTGAACATTGACGATGCGGCGGAACGCGCTCGGAGGAGGACTCATACTTTCTTAGCGGAGGTTAAGATATCCAACCGCCAGATCGTGAAGATAAGCGACGAGGACTTGCGGCTTCTTGATTGGGATGCCAAGACCGAGGATGTCGTCTGCGATGTCGGAAGGCGGGATAGCTTCTACGGAAAGTCTACCCCAAAAGCCTACTTCAGGAAGAGCAGTGACAACGCCACTTGGTCCCGATCCAGTGCCCCCAAAGCCGAAGAAAAGGCAGCGGTCTCCCTGCCGGATATCGTTCTCGAGGAAAACATGAGCCAACCTCCGCGAATCTTTGCCATCTCCCCAGGCGGGGGCCAGAAGTCGTTACTCATGGACTTGAACCCCCAGTTCCAGGACCTCGTTTTCGCCAGAGTCGAGGAAGTTGCGTGGAAAACTTCTCACCACAATGAGGTCAAGGCCGGGCTATATTGGCCCGTGGACTACGTCGCCAGCAAGAAATATCCGTTGGTCATACAGACCCACGCCTGGAGTCCGGACCGATTTTGGATCGATGGTCCCTGGACAACCGCCTTTGCTGCGCAAGCGCTGGCGGGTAAAGGATTCTTCGTTTTGCAGGCTAATGATTCTCCCAGTGACTTGCATCTTTTCATGACACCCAAGGAAGTTCCGGCGGCCATGGACGTATACGACGGCGCTATTGATTTCCTGGAGCACAAAGGCCTGATTGACCGAGATCATATTGGGATCATCGGCTTCAGCCGGACCTACTGGTCCGTTACCTACACGCTTATTCACTCCAAACATCACTTTGCCGCAGCAGCCGTCACCGATGGCGCCGACTATAGCTATTTCCAGTACATGGCATTCTCGAGCTCATATCAAACGTTGGTCGGCGAATTTGATCGGGTGAACGGGGCTCCTCCCTTTGGCAAAGGCTTGCTCAAATGGCTCAAGGTGTCGCCTGCGTTTCTCATGGATAAGATCGATACCCCGCTTCGTATTCAGACCATGGGGCCAAGCTCGTTGCTGTCGGACTGGCACTGGTTTTCCGGACTCACCACTCTTGGTAAGCCGGTAGAGCTGATTTACCTACCGGATGGGACGCACATATTGGAGAAGCCCTGGGATCGCATGATTTCGCAACAGGGCAATGTGGACTGGTTCTGCTTCTGGCTCAAGGGCGAGGAGGATCCCGATCCGGCAAAGGCCGAACAATACAAACGCTGGTACAATCTCCGCGTTTTGGACGCCAAGGGCAGCGCGAGCATCAAAGCTCAATGATTAACACAATTCGGGCTGTGGCAGGTCACTCATCCAGGTCATAGGCGGGAAGGATTCGCCAATGAATGGCTTCGATGATGCCTCTCTGGCCTTTGATCAGCGTACCGCGGATGACTTCCATCACGCTGCCCAGATCGACGATAAGAGGCCTGCGGTACTCGATCACGTGGTTCATGTTCTTCTTGCCTCCTCCTAGAACTCGTCTCATAATGGACATGGGAAGGGCACGGCTTCCAGCCGTGCCGGTGTAACCCCTGCCTAATCGTCCAGGTCATACGCCGGATTGAGCCGAAAAAGCAATAAAGGCCCGTCGTAGGTACCCACCAGGAGCTTCAAGAGAAAGAATTCGGTCACGTGCGCTGCCTCACCGAGTGCTGCTACTTCTGGCTTCGTGCAGTTTATGATCATATCCTTTTCTGAGATAGTTGCTTGCGACCGGGTTGTCTTTCTCTGGCCTCCGGCAGCAGGGTGCCCAGTGCGATCTGACAGCATGCACCGAGTGCGTGTAAATCTTCCCGGCTGCTGGCAGCAGCCGGGAAGGCAAGCGCCAATTTGCTGACAGGATTGGCGCATCTCAGAGTTTACTCGTCCAAGTCATAGGCAGGATTGACCACATACTGCTTCGGCGGCAAGCCATCGGTTCCCGCGGAGGTCTTGAATGGAGAAATCAGTTCGATCACACGGACTGCTTCTCCGAGTACTGCGACTTCTGGCTTCGTGTAGTTCATTGTGTTGCTCCTTTGTTGGAATATTCCGTCCCGATCTTGCTGGGTACGGAAGATCGTTGCCGGCTGTGGCTACGCAGTCACCTGCAATTCGTGTTGTCTCGCCAATGACGAGGAGGCCGCGGGAGCGTCGAGCAGCCCGCGTCCAGCCAGGTCACGTAGCCAATATTCCAGCGATATCGTCCGGAGAACCCGCACGAGCGGAACAGTTTTCCCCGCGCGGGCGTCAGAAATCACCTTCAGGAATCGATCCTCATGCACATACCGGAGGCCCGCGCTCAGGGATCTCTCGTAAATGTTCTGCAGTTCATCCCAGTGCTTTTCCAGAACCAGAACCGGGGTGCGCGCTCCGACCTGCTTGGTGCGACGCGACAGGATCTCCTGAGGCACGATGCCAGCCAGCGACCGCCGCATGAGCGAACGTCTCTCACCGGGACGCAAAAGCTGACTGGCCGGTATGGAGAGAATGAACTCAATCAGATTCTGATCGAGGTAAGGATAGCGACCTTCTTCGAGTGCAGACCCGGGCGGTGTATGCTTGGCGAATTTATAGGCCATCAGGTGCACACCACCGACATAACCGCGGCGCGTAGGTAACCAGAGCCCGCAGTGCTCATCAACACCCAGCTGTCGGATGGCTAGCCTGGTGCGCTTGGCAAAATCTTTCCGGATCCAGGATTCGACTTTAGCTTCCTTGAACAAATATTGGCCCAGCGAAGCAGGCAGCACCCCGATTGCCGACTGCCAGAGAAGTTGAATCCACGGTCTCCGTTTGACCAAGCTCCAAGCCGTGAGCTGTTTGGCTAGGCTGATGAGCTTGAACTGCACCATGAGATCGGCCAAGTGCGGGCGAGGATCGGGAATGCCCCCCAGGAATTCGTCACCGCCAATGCCCGACAGCACCGCTCGGTACCCGCCGCGGCGTACAAGATCAGCGCGCTCGTCTCCAATCTTCCGTCCAACGCCGAGAGATCCAGGCAGAGCGCAGAACTCGGAGCATTCCAGCGAAACCGGAGAACTTCCCAGCTTGCTGCCGTCAACGTGGATGCCGACTCTTCCACGCTTCTGCTCGATCTTCGGGAAGTAAATCGAGTCATCTCCGTTCGGTTCGGTGTCGTCGTAGTAAGAGATCGTGTCAAGACGAGGGAGCTGCTCTCCTTCGTTTGCAAGGATGTCGTCCGCCATGCAGACGATTGAGGAAGAATCGAGCCCGCCGCTGAGTTCGGCGAGCATCGGCGAGTCTGAACGCAACCTGCGCCGCACTGATTGCCGGAACAGATGACGGAAGTGCTCTTCGTATTCAGCGTCGGTCTTGTAGCGAATTCGCGACTTGGGACTGAAGCGCCAGAAGCGTTCGACCGAGACTGTACCGTTTCGGATGCGCACGAATTGTCCTGCGGGAACTTCGCGGATCTCGCGATAGGGCGTCAAGTGAGCGTCGGGATCGTTTGCGAAATATCCGGCAACGTATTCGTCGTCGATGCGGAACTTGTCACCCGAAAGCAGCACCAGTGGGGTGAGATCCGTCGACCACCAAATTTGATTTTTCTTGAGGTAGTAAAAGATGTGGCGGATGGCCATGTAGTCGGCGGCGAACAGAAGCTCACGATGCTCCGGTTTCCAGACTGAGACAGCCCAATCGCCGACGATGCGGTGGAAGCAGTCGGTCTCCCAGCGATCGAACGCGGCAGCGAAAATGGCAACATCGGTTGGGCTGGATTCAAGTTCGCTGCGCAGTTCGGAGACAAGCACTTCGCGGTTATCGAGGCGGCCATCCCAGGTAAGGACGAAGCCTCGTCGCGACACACACGGCTGCTTCTCCCGGCGCGATTCAGCCGTAGTATGGAAAGGTCGATAGAGCAATGCTACCGAGCCGTCCACGTAGCACGACTCCCCGTCTGGGCCTTGCTGCCTCAAGGACTCACTAAGGCCCTCCAGCAGTTTCCGGTCGACGGGCCGGCCGTCGAGATTCCAAATGCCCGCCTGCACGCTCATTCCGATCTCCTTGGTTAGCAGCGATCCCAAACGGCGTAGGTTGCCTGGACGTTCGACCGCTCGTTGATTGCCTGCCCGTCGACTTCGACCCAGGCATGGGCCTTGAACGGAAGTTTCTGTGCTCCGAGGACCATGTGTGCGGGCACGCCATGTTTCCTTAGCAAATACGTAGTGACGAAGGAGCGCTGCAGGCAAAGCGCCTGTTTTGGGTACCAAATGCAGGCGTAGTTGACAGCCTTGCAAACACGGTTGATTGTGTCTTGACCAGAAGGCGCGCTAGCAACCGTCCAGTCCTTAACCATCGAATAAATGGTCTCGAACCGACAGAATGTACTCAGAACGTCATAGGCAAATAGGGTCAACAACGCGCGAATAAACAGCATTACGAAACCCTCCCGTGCCCTACATGAATTCCGAGTTCGTGACAGAGGAAGCCGAGTCTGTCGGTAAGAGCCTCGATCTTGGCCGACAAAGGCTGAACCGGCGTGTGGCCCCAGTCTGGTTTGTAATCGAGCAGGATCGGATGTTCTGAGCGATTTGCTGCCTGAAGGCGTGCCGCCATTTTCCGGGCATGCATCGGATTGCAACGCGTGTCCGCGTCACCCGAGATGAGCAGGACGGCGGGATAGTCCGTGCCGTCTTGCACGTGATGGTAGGGTGAATATCCCAGCAGGGAATGGAAGTCCTGCTCATCTTCGGGTGATCCGTATTCCTCTGCCCATCCCGCTGCGAAGTCGAAGAGGTGGTACCTCGTCATGTCGAGCAACGGTCCGAGGCAGATGGCGGCGCGGAACAGGTCTGGGCGTTGAGCGATGGTGGCGCCGACCAGCAGACCGGCATTGGAACCGCCGCCAATGGCAATACGGCCGCGTGCAGAGCGCCCCTCCGATATGAGCCACTCCGCGGCGGCAACAAAGTCATCAAACGAGTTTTGACGGTTCTCGCGCTTTCCTGCTCGGTGCCATTCTTCACCGAGCTCTGAGCCTCCGCGGAGAGCAGGAACTGCAAACAGCACTCCCTGCTCGATCAGAAAGGTTGCAAACGCAGTAAAGCGGGGCGTGACACAACTCCCAAATCCACCGTAGCCAGTCAGAAAGGTTGGCAGCGGTCCCGAATGTAATAGATCCTTCCTGGCAGCGAGAAAAAGCGGAATCGAGCTGCCGTCCTTCGACGGATAGCTGGTTTCTTGGACAGCGATGACGGAAGAATCGAATGGAACATTTGCCTCCTGCCACAAGCAAGACTTTTCTTCTCGCGCGTTATAGCAATAGACGGCGGGTGGCTGAGCGATTGAGGTGTAGCTGTAGAACAAACTATCAGTTCGATTCGTGGGGTTCAGGAGGTCGATAGTCCCGGGCGGAGAAAACGGAACATCCGATCTCTCGGCATCCTTAACGCCGAATGCTTCGATTTGAGTTGAGAAACGATCGACACGAGTCACAAAGATCCGATCACCGGCAACCGTGAACTGTTGGATTCGGCGATCGGACTGAGGGACAATCTCTCGCCAATGCGTTGGATCCGGACTGTCGAGGGCGATACCAACGATCCGAAAGTTCGGAGCGGCGAAATCTGTGTAGGCTAGCAGTTTGCCACCTGCGAAGAATGGCGCAAAGCAGCCTTCGATATCGCGTAACAAGAGCCTGGGAGCCGCTCCCGGCACCAGGCTATGCAGGTAGATCGAGGTGGTCGGGTGCTTGCCGGCAGAAAACACTGCATACGCCAAGAGATTGGCTTCGATCGAATCGAGAATTCCGAGAAAGAGGTTCGGTCCTTCACCCGCGAAAAACACTTCAACGTCTTGCGATCGGTCGCTGCCGAAGCTATGCCAGAAAGCAGCTTTATAGTTGGGCCGCGGATCGTTTAGCGCACGATGGGAGTAATAGAACCCAGAGCCGTCAGGCGCAAAGACAAACCCAGCGCAGAAGCCCTCGGGTAGGCGATCCGGGAGTCCGGCGTTCCTTTCGATGTCAAGGATCTCTAAAGCCGAATGATCGGTGCCGCCTTGTCGCACAGAGTAGGCGAGGAACCGAGCGTCATGAGAGATCGCGACAATAGAAACGGCAGTCGAAGTCCCGGTTGCTCGCAATGCTGGGTCGACTAGGACTGTCTCCTCTCCGACTAACCCGTTTCGCATCACGATGACTGGCTGCTCTGTGTCTTCCCGACGCTTGAGGAAAAAGTAGCGGTCGCCTACGTTCCAAGGCTCGGAGATAACCTCCTTGAATGACATGAGTTCTCTAACCCGTTCCCTGATTTGCTCTCGACCCGGAATCGCACCCAGATATGCACGCGTGTACGCTGTCTGCTCTTCGAGCCATGCTCGTGTTCTCGGTGAGTTCTGATCTTCCAGCCAGCGATATGGGTCTGTGATCTCCACACCATGCAGAATTTCGGTAACGGGTTCCGTCTGGGTTGGCGGGGGCGCGGCTACTACAGGAGGCATACGCTACCTTCCAGAACGTGCTGGTCGACGGAGTTGGCAGCTTGGGAACTGGGATCTGGCCCCAAATCAGAGCTAAGCGATGGATGCACCGTACATCCACAGCCAAGCGGCCTCGAAATTTTTTTTTCATGCATGAAATCGTGCAGCGTCTTCCCGTCTAACCATCTCAGTTCGACGGTACCTGGTCCGTCGCGCGAGTTCGGAACGTGATGAGCGGAAAGAAGTTGAAAGCAGAGTCGGTGAAACTTAATGCCGGTTAGCAGCCATGGATCTACGATTGGGGACCCGCAGCGACGCGTTGAGTTTGGGCATCGCCTGCACGAAATCGTGCAGGAACGCAGCTTCGTGCCATCGAGAGCCCGGCTTGCGCTCATGTGATAACTATTGAGCAGTTCCTCAAAAAGACGGGGGCTCAAGGTAACTTGTGCTTCCCGCGTGCATTGGTCGGGTAATCCCGATTACTCTCCTGCGCTGTTCTGCTTTCCGAACAAAACCAAGATTGTTGTTGACGTAAGCGGTCCTGCCTCTATACTCAGGTGAAAATGGGGTTTTTATACCTACTGACGATATCGCTCGCCGTATTTTGTTCATAGTGGGGAACCAGATGATTTCGCTAAACGCTTTTCTCGCTCCCATGGCCATGCTGTCGTCCTGCGCTCCGACCAGGTCCACGTGGCTTTCCTGAGAACGTCCGCAAACGCGACCACGAACTCACCGTGCGATACGCGCTCTCCTCCGTCCAGCTCGCCCGCATCGTCTTCACCTGGATGTTCGCCGGCTTGGTCTTCAGCATCCCCGCCGTTCGTTCTTTCGCCGCAGAACTGTTCGCCGGCCCCTCGATATACAGAATGGATCCGCCATTCGGCAACAGCGTTGCAAATTGCTGCCCCTGAATCCTGCCTACTGCGTCGTGATCGGAACTGATGGCAAATACCGGAACCTTATAAGCACGACGCAACTCCAGGATGTCGTCGACTTCATGATTCAGCACCATCCATCCGAATCCGCGCGGCCGCGGCCGCTCTCGCTACCTGCGGAAATGCCGTGCCCGCCCGCCGGTTCGAACATGATTGCGTCGGGGCGCGCCACCGCAGATCCTGCACGTCATGGAGCAATTGCTGGCTTTCGCCAGAGCATCATTGTCCGCGTGAATGATTTTCACGTCCACACCCAGGCGGCGCCCCGCCTCTCCGCCGCCGTCGCCTGCTCCTGCTGATAGTCGTTGTCGTTGTTGGTGAGGGAAACCGGACGGTGGAGTTGCGCTCATGATATGAGCCCCTATGTCGGATCATAGTCCCTTAACCTTCATGACCAATGTGACCAGGGTAACCCTGCGAGCGAACTGCGACACGCTCTGAGGAAGGGTCGTGAGGACATTTTACGGGAGGTAAAAAGATGTGTTCAAGCTCCGGCCGCGATGCTCTTCGCAGCTTCGCCCAGGAAAGACTTCAACTCGTCATCCAGCGTTTCGCGATCGCATCGGACGGCCCACGAAGCGGAAGGGCTGCATCCACCCCTGGGTCGCCCACATGGGGAACAGCATCTGCGCCTTGCCGCGAAGTAGCTTCGCGAAGGTGAAAAATCAGTTCGACTTCCAGCTTTTCGTCCAACGGCTTTTCCAGATGGATGACTCCGCCCGACGTCGACAGCTGATGGATCGCCGCTCTCACCGACCGCCGGTTCGGCAACCGCACCAGCGCCAGCACCGAGCCGCGCAGCTTCACGCGAAACGGGCGATCGACCGGTTGATTTTCACTGGTGGACACATGGCGCCATCGAATTGACCTCTTCGGCCATATTCCAAAGTATGGCAGCGCGGCGGAGTTGGCGAAGTTACGAAAGAACAAGACGTGAGATTGGTTCTTTGATTGCCACGTTCGGATGACGTTTTCTACTTCCAGCCCCCAGTAAGCTTCGGCGCCCTCGGAGAAGAGATTGTAGGGGCGAGCTTCTTGTTCACACTCAGCTTGGGAAGACTCTCCGTATCGCTCTTGGCCGCAGTTGGAGCAGGAGAACTGTTCCACCGCGACATTCCAATCTTCCGGAGGATCCGCAATCCCCCAAACATTTCCGTGGGTATAGAGCGCCACCCCAATCAGAAAATATTTGCCGTCGTTGCCCAGCGGTAAACAGTTTGCCACGCGCCCGGTCACACTCCCTCCGCCGGGCAGATCGCTCCATCATGATCGGGGTCTCCATTTGCAGCGCGCGGGAACTCCGAAATCCGCATCCCTGTGCGCTCACGATCAGCACCGAACACTTCTCGGCAAATGGCCGCCTTCGATCCAGACTGGTTACGCTAACCGGAATTTCCACGCGGATCCGCGTGCTGCGTCAGTCACTTTTGGTGTCAGAATTTCCATCGCCGAGGTATCTCGCAGGCCATGATTTTTCGGGGAGAGGTTGCACCTCAATATTGTGACAGACTCGCCTCGAATCGGATGGTGACCAAGGTAACTCAGAAATCGAACACGCGTAGAAACAGCCGCCCCGGCGGTCCCGCCAGAGCGAAGCCCGCGCTGGGAAACAGGAGTCCGCCCTCGCAACCACTCGATCCCCCGCTCACCGCTTGGCATTGAGCCCGGGCCTGCTGGATACCGGCTGGAAGCCCATCCTCCACAACTCGGGCGTACCCAGCCTCATCCATCGCCAACATCGTCGCCGCAGCAATCCCTCCCGGCGTAGCCGCTTCGTGGAGCGGTTCGCCAGACGACCCGCTTTTCTTCCAATAAGAAATTGCATCACTCAGCGCATGCGCCGCCGCCGTCAACGCCGTCGCGCGCCCCAGTCCAGCGCGCTCCCCAGCCCTCGTCAGAGTTGCCAGCGCGTGATATCCGTGGCTGGACGAGTATACCGCCGTGAACGCATCAAACTGGCGTTCAGGAATTTCCAGCACCGTCCCCACATGTTCAAAGAATTCGCGCGCGCTCCTCCGTTCCTTCTTGGTGACGCTCCGCTCAAAGCTCAGCCCCGTCAACCCGCGGCCCACGCGGCAAACTGGACTTGGCATCGCGCGCACCCACCGCGCCGCCAGCAGCCCACGTAATCTGCGCAGCGGAACCCCCGCAGCCAAACTCACGCAAGCTTCGGTGCGGGAACGCCGCAAGCCAAAATCTCCTGAAGAATCCCTGCCACCGACGCCGGACGCACGGCCACAATCAGCATCTCCGCCCGCAACACCGCAGACTTCAAGTCGCTGTGCATATACGCACTTCCGCCGCAACGCCCGCATCTTCTCCGGATTGCGATCGTCGACAACAATCTCCCGCTCATATCCAGCGAGCCGCAGCCCCGCGACTAACGCGCTGGTAATCCGTCCTCCCCGAGAAACACGGCAGCCTTCGCGCTCGTCTGCACCGGCTCGCCAGTCCTCCTGCAGTCTCTCCGCCATCCATGGTGTACACCTGCCCCGTAGCAAACGCCGCGTCCTCCGACGCCAATCCCGCAAACAGTCCCGCAATCTCCTCCGGCGTGGCGTGCCGCCGCAGCGGAATTTTCTGATTCACTTCCGCCAGCATCGCCTCGGAATATTCCGCGCGCTGCATCGGCGTCAGTACGTATCCCGGAGCCACCGCGCACACCCGCACCTTCGGCGCCAACTCCAGCGCCATCGACCGCGTCAGCTCAATCACTCCCGCCTTCGTAGCGTTGTAGTCGGCGTAATACGGATATCCCATCACTCCATTGGTCGACGCGGTTTGCAGGATCACGCCGCTGCCGCGCTCCCACATG
>CAVWUT010000002.1:0-738549 GCA_963758285.1 Terriglobia bacterium
AGGAGGCTGAGTCTTATCCTCTTCCAGAATGGCGTCGATCACGCCTAACCACGGCCCCAGCCTGGGCCGTTTCACCGGTTGTTCCCGCCGGTAGCCCGGCGGCACTGCGTAACGCAGCATCTTGCGCACGCTTTCGCGGGCGATGCCATACTCCCGCGCTACTGCTCGTTGGCTCTTCCCCTCGACAAAGACTGCTCGCCGTACACGTCCATAGAGTTCCACTGGGTACATCCCTCCGGTGTTTCACGACTCCTGTCGTTCCCACAACAGCAGCTCGTAAAACTGAAATCCGGCGGTTGGCCTAGTTTCCCTCCGCCGCATCACGCTTCCGCGGCGTGATGTGGCCTAGTATTGCAGCGGCGCTCTCACAACACCCTGTTAGATGAAAATCTCGTGCCATTTGTGTATGCGGGATATGTGTCCGGCAACTATCTGGACGAAACCGTGAACACCGAGCGCACGGAATTCCAGATGCCGAAGACCCAAGACGTGCTAGGTGACCTCAGTTGGGAGGCGCTACTCACGCAGTCTGCTGGGCAGGCTGCCGCCTACCTCTCTTCCTACACCGCGTCTATCAAAGTAGAGAAGGAACAGAGGATCAGAATCTACGTGCATGGAAAAGCCCCTCAGTACCGCCACTTGCTGAAACACAAGGAAGAAGAATTGGACATCATTGCACCTGACCTTTCCGATAGCGATCTTGATTTGGAGCTTTACAAGATCAGCCAGAATTACGATTCCGAACTCCGGCAAAAAAGTGCAGCGATATTGTCCACGCTTGAAACTGCTAAGGATGACTCACCTGCGTTCGAGGCACAGTACAAGCAGTTCACGTGCGAATGGAATGAACTTGGGATGTCGAAACTCGCTAACCACGTGGCGCATCGCAAGGCGACCCTCTCCATGTTGGAAGCGAGCCGCAAACTCGACGCAGCAGGAAAATATCAGCTAGAGAGCACGATCCATAATCTGATTTGCCCGCTGCGCAGGACGTCAGATGATGTCACGGCGGCACAGATGAACCTTTGGGTGATAGATGAGAAACTTGCGTACCACTTCTATCTTGCCTCGGATGTTCCCTTCAAGCAGGTAAAGAAGGACGTCATGCGGATCGAGAGCGATGAACGTGCCGACCTCTTGATATTCAATTCTCCGGCAGTATTCGTTAACGACGGGCCGCCATTTTCGTCGGTGACCTTGATTGAGTTCAAGAGACCTGCACGCAACGACTACAATGACAACGACAATCCGATCACTCAGGTGTACGACTACGTGCGTCTGATCCAGAGCGGCAAAGCATTCGACAGAGGCGGAACACCCATCAACGTGCCAGACCACACGCCTTTCTATGCCTACATCGTGTGCGACCTGACGCCAAACCTCGTCCAACAGGCAGAGAACGCAACCCTGACCCTCAGCCCCGACTCGCTTGGCTACTTTGGCTACAATCCTAAGCTCAAGACTTATGTCGAAATCGTTTCATTTGACAAGCTGATCGGTGACGCAAAGAAAAGAAACGCGTTTCTGTTTGATCAGTTGGGCATTCTCTGAGAGGTGTCCTTTGGCAACTACGGCTGAGATCAAGGAAGAAGTTGAGTGTTCTGCGCTGCTAACAGACTATGAAGCAGTTGATGTGCTTTGGGTCGCACTGCTAAAGATGGCTAACAAGCATGCAGGCAATGAAGAATATGCAAGGATGAGAAATCTCGTTGTCGGCTTGTCCGAGCCGAAGCTCGCAGCAATTCTCAATTCGCCCTCTGCGAATGCGCTACTCGACCTTGATCCGCCATTAGAAACAATCCTTGCTGATCCACATGAAAGACTTCGACCCGACGAAGCAGCGGAGGCAATTCGTCACGTGTGCAGGACGAGAAACGATGATCCTCGCTCCGCGATGTTGGCATTCGGCGGGATTATAAAAACAATTCGTAACAAGCGAGAACATGGATTTAAGTCGTCCAAGGGACAACGAGATGCTCAGATACTCAAAGCTGCGAGGGGAGTCTTAGCGGGACTGTGTGATGTGGCTCTCGCAGAGTGCCGTGTTCCTTAAGCTAGGACGCTTCTATGCCAGCAGCGATCCCGATTTCAAAGTACGTGCCCAAGAAGCTAGGGAAGATCGAGCTTAAAGGGCTTCGTGTGTTCAAATTGGACGGCACCCCGAAGTCTTCCCCCATTGACCTCAACGTGGCTGCGCTGTGTGGAGAATCCGGTTGGAGTCTATCCGACCGACTGCGCTGCTGGCACGCATTGAACGGTGAATCCCCCCTGCCGGGAACCCGACTAACGGTTAGAAAACTCGAACTGGATGATCAAGCGCTGGTGCATTGTCATGTCGAGGCAGATGGGACGCTTACCATCCTGAGTAACAGCAAGGAATATGCAACGAGATTCTTCAGCAGCGTATTCTTGGACAGTCCACCAACATTTCATGATCGCAAGGATTGGAAACTCAAGGGCGTCTGGGTGCACGACGAGAGCACGGTCGCGTTCTTTGCGGGGTCTGCGGCGGGAGCCTTGGGCTGGGGTCCGAAAGTGCCCAACGAGATTGAAGACTCCATGAAAGAAGCTTTTCGCGGCATCGAAAAACGGAACTGGAAGTCCTGCGTGGTTATGTGCCGCAGAGCGCTGCAAGCACTCATGGAAGTTGCCTATGAGAAGTTCCTTGGAGTGAAACCGGGCAAGGGATTGGACTTGAACGGCATCATCAGGAGTTTCGAAAAACTCTCACCTCTTCCCATTCCCCGGCACTGGTTGAACATCGCCGATGCCGTCAGGAATATCGGCAACGTGCCGGGCGCTCATCCGCGCCCAATACCAAGCTACCGATTCTCCAAGGGGGACGCGATTTTGGCATACAGCAACACCTCTTCGTTCGTGTCCGCATATTTCGAGAAGATAGCGCCATGACCGTTGACGATTTCCGCAAATCTCTAACAGCAACCGAGCCGCCTCCGGGCCTAAGCCTCGCCCTTGCCGGACTGTGGTGGGATGCCAAGGGCGATTGGAAACGGGCGCACGAATCCGCTCAGCAGGATGAGGATGTCGAGGATTCGTGGGTGCATGCGTATCTCCACCGCAAGGAAGGCGATCAAAGCAACGCAACGTACTGGTACAAGCGGGCAGGCAAGCCCGTGTGCCGCGAGCCGCTGGATGACGAATGGGTAAGCATCGCGAGGGCTTTGCTCGGATAAGTCGCCCAAAGTAGTCAACCGCCAAGCACTCAGCCTTGAATCAACGATCCGCAAGCGGAGTACAATCATGGGTTTAAGTGCTTCGCGCAAGCGTGCTTCCCCGGATTACACGCGCGTGCTTCGCGGGCAAGTGTGTCCTGAGGGAGCGTCGTAGGCATGTTGGAGTCCGCAGCCAAAATCCAAGCCCCGCCATTGGTCGAAGGACAAGTGGTAACGGGCACGCTCTTCAGCGAACCGATGCGGGTGGAGACGATTCGTGAGAGCGGGCCGGGCACATGGGTCGTCGGCTTGAGCGGAGTCAATACCGAGCGCTTTCGCAAGGTCACCCTCACTGCTGCCGATCTTCAGCAGCTTCAAATCCAGAAACCCCATTACACTTACGACGGCGACGGGCAAGTTCTCAGGATCGGCGTTCAGGCGTACTCCCTCGGCATCGCATACGAATTCGATCCCTACTTTGGACTCTCGATTTCTCGCGTAGACCCGCTACCGCACCAGCTTGAAGCCGTCTACGACTATTTGTTAAAGCTGCCAAGCATCCGTTTTCTTCTGGCGGACGACGCTGGTGCGGGCAAGACCATCATGGCTGGCTTGCTCATTCGCGAGCTTAAGCTGCGGGGACTCGCGGAGCGCGTTCTGATCATCTGCCCCGCCAACCTGACATTCCAATGGCAGCGCGAACTAAAGGAAAAATTCGAAGAGAAGTTTATTGTCCTGAAGGGCGACCTCATCCGCGAGCAGTTCGGGATCAATCAATGGCTAGAGACGCCAATGGTGATCACCTCGCTTGATCTTGCGAAGCGGGAGAACATCTTGCCGGGACTGAAGCAGGTACGGTGGGATTTGGTGGTCGTCGATGAAGCTCATCGCATGTCGTGGACGCCCCCATCAAAGAAGACGGCTCGATACGCTCTTGGAGAACTGCTGCGAGACTCCTCTGACAACCTGCTCATGTTGACCGCGACACCGCACAAGGGCGATCCGACCAACTTCAGTCTGTTTCTGCAACTCCTCGACGAGGACGCCTACGCCGACGTTAAGTCCATACAAGAAGCGATGGAGCGCCGCCGTGCCCCGTTTTACCTGCGCAGGACGAAAGAGGCGATGGTCTACTTCCCGCAGCGTATGCCTGACGGCACATGGGAAGCCAAGAAAATCTTCACGAAGCGCATCCCGCACACGGTGGACTTCCATATCGACGGCGCGGAAGACGAACTCTATCGAGAGGTCACCGCCTTCGTAAAAGCCCAGTCGAACCGGGCAGCGGCAAATGGCGACGATCCCCGCGCAAGAGCCGTCCGCTTCTTGATGGCGTTGTACCAGCGGCGTCTCGCATCGAGCACTTACTCGCTCCGACGCTCGCTTGAGAACCGTGGCAAGCGGTTGACTGAGATGCTGAAGAAGGCTCAAGAGATCGCCCGCTACGCTCCACCCGACCTGCCAGACATGGAGGAACTGGACGAGATGGAGGATTCGGAACGCGAGCGGCTGGAGGACATGATCGCTGCCGTCAGTCTCGCCCGGAATCCAGATCAGGTTAAGGAGGAGGTCGAAGAACTCAAAGGGCTGATCGAGCACGCGATCCGTGTCGAGGAGGCAGGGTGCGAGGCGAAACTTTCTCGTCTCCAAGAACTGCTGAAGCAGCAAGGTTTCTTCGACAACCCGCAGCAACTCCTTCTTATCTTCACCGAGTTCAAAGACACGCTCGACTATCTGGTTAAGAAACTGAAGGAGTGGAATTTCACCGTTGGCACGATTCACGGTGGCATGCACATCGGCTCGCGTGACGAGGCGGGGACACGGCTGCACGCTGAACAGCAGTTCCGCGAAGGAGCGATTCAGGTTCTTGTCGCCACCGAAGCTGCTGGGGAAGGCATCAACCTCCAGTGCTGTCACATCCTGTTCAACTATGACATCCCGTGGAACCCCAATCGCCTTGAGCAGCGGATGGGAAGAATCCATCGCTACCTCCAGACAAAAGACTGCCTGATCTTCAACTTCGTCGCGACGAACACCATCGAGGGTCACGTACTCCAGAAGCTCCTCGACAAGTTGCAGGAGATTCGCGACGCCCTCGAAAGTGACTCGGTCTTCAATGTCGTCGGTGAGATTCTTCCTCCCAACGAGATCGAACGCATTCTTCGGGACTACTACGCGGGCAAGATCGGCAATGCTGACCTTGAGGAGCGCCTGCTTCGTGACGTCAAGGAAGATCACTTCCGCGCCATCTGCCAGAATGCGCTTGAGGGACTCGCCACCAAGAAACTGAATCTCGAAATGCTGATCGAGCGTAAGGCGCTGGCGCAGGAACGCCGAGTTGTGCCCGAGACCATCGCCCGATTCATTAAAGACTCGGCTCCGTTGGTGCCTTTAACGCTGAAGACGTTCGCTACGCTGCCCTACACCTTCGAACCCACCGCGACACCGCAGGTTCTTCGTCAATACGAGAAGCAACCGGACTGGAAATGCCAGCCGATTGCCGCGAGGTATCCCCGGTTCTCAGCGGATCGGGAGATCGCAGACACCAACAATCTTGAGTGGGTTACTCCGGGGCATCCACTTTTCGAAGCGTTACGGAGGCACGCCGTAGCCTCTTCGCGGGACGCTCTAGCTCAAGGAGCATGCTTCTACTCGCTAGAAGTGGGTAGTCCGACACGGGTTGATTTCTACCGCGCCCGAATCGTTGATGGGATCGGACATGTCGTCCATGAACGCCTGTTCGCCGTAGAAATCGACAGCGATGGTACGTCCCGGCTATCCGGTCCCACGGCTCTCGGAAATCTCCAGCCAGCCCCGCTGCCCAAGAACTTACCTGACGTGGCTATGGCACCGGACTCGCCTACTTGGCTTCAGGAGAACGCGCTGCTTCCGTTCTTGGAAGATGTGCGCAAGGATCGCGTCGCCGAAGTCGGGCGGATCGCCGCTCATATTGAGATGTCCCTGACCGAACTCATTGCCAAGGAAGACGCATCCATCGGACGCTGGGAAGGCGAAGCCGAGCGCGGCGTCGAAGGCGCGGCTGGCAATCTGAAACAAGCCGAAGACCGTCACTCCGTATTGCTACAAAGGCGCGAGACTCGCAGGCAAGAGATGGAGCGGCAGCGGTCACTCACGTTGCAGGCTGTGGATCGGCTCACAAGTATCATCATCCTGCCGCATCCCGACCGAGACCGCCCCGACATTGCGAATCTGCGCCCTGATCCAGAGACAGAGGCGACTGCGATGCGAGTCGCCGTGGAGTATGAAGAGCAACAGGGACGCGTCGTCACCGATGTCCATGAAAAGAACCTCGGCTATGACCTCACCAGCATGAACACCCAATCGGGAGTGTCAAGGGCGGACTAAAAGTAGGCCGCAGGAGCGGAAGGAGAGTAGGCCACTACGCCTTTCCTGAAAGATCCATTCCCTCATAGCGGAGAGGTGTTCAGAGCGACCCGGAGCAGTCAAGGGCGCGTGCCTTTCGCGGCGTAGCGAACCCTTGACGGCGAGGACCGCTCTGAAAGAATGCGGCGGGAGGGAAAGGAGTCGCGCAGCAGGGGCTTTCCCAACCTCAAAGGGACCGAGCCGGGTCAGGAGTTCGAGGGCGAGCCGTGCTTGCGCTTGCTCTGTTTGAGGCGATAGCTCTCGCCGTTCATCTCCAGGATATGCACGTGGTGGGTGAGCCGGTCCAGGAGAGCGCCGGTCAGTCGCTCCGATCCCAAGACCTCCGTCCACTCCTGGAAAGGAAGATTGCTGGTCACCAAAGTCGAGTTGCGCTCATAGCGCTGGCTGAAGACTTCAAACAGCACTTCGGCCCCGGTCTTGGAAAGCGGCACGAAGCCCAGTTCATCGACGATCAGCAGTTCGTAACTGACCAACTGTTTCTGAAAGCGCAACAGACGTTTCTCGTCCCGTGCTTCCATCAGCTCATGCACCAAGGCCGCGGCGGTGGTGAAGCGAACGCGATGGCCACGCTGGCAAGCCACTAACCCCAAAGCCAGTGCCAGGTGAGTTTTTCCCGTGCCCGAGTTTCCTAAAAGCAAGACGTTCTCGCGGCGCTGCAAGAACTCGCAGCGCGCCAACTCCAGCACCAGGGTTTTATTCAGCGAGGGAATGGCCAGAAACTGAAAGCTGTCCAGGCTCTTGACCACGGGGAAACGTGCTTGGTGAATGCGCTGTTCGGTGGCTCGGCGCTCGCGGTCCACCAGTTCCAACTCCGTCATGCGCAGCAGATAACGCGGATAGTCCACGCTCTCGTCGGCGCACTGCCGTGCCACCTTGTCGTACTCGCGCAGGAAAGTCGGCAGGCGCAACAGCTTCAGGTGATGTTCCAAAAGAAGCTGCGGAGTGTCGTTCGTGACCGGAATGGTTGGGTTGCTCATGAGCCCACCTCATTCAGCAACGTCATGTAATCGACGGCCTGGGTGGTATGCACCTGGGGCAGCGGCAGGTAGGGGTACTGCAGGAGATCCAGTCGCGGCGGACGTTGCTCGATCCGGCACAGCAGCAGATGTTTCACCGCATCGAAGGAAACGGTTCCCAGATGCAAAGCGTCCTGGATCGCCTGCCGGACTTCCTCCCGGCGGAACGTCTCCAGCAACCGCAATACCTGCACGTACTCTCGCTTGCCCGGCTTGCCCAGCCGCGCTTCCAGCAGCCGCCGCAGTTGGGCAAAGCACTCCGGCAACTCCCAGCCGGCCAGCGGAGCGGCTTGGTCCAAGGCCCCGGTCTTCTCCTCCAGCAGTGCCAGATAGTGCAGCGGATCGAAGATCATGTCTTCCCGTTCATAGCTGCGGGGATGCCGGGCAATCACTTCGCTGCCGCAGGCAATCACCACTTCATGGACATAGCCTTTCACCAGCACTTCGCGATGCCCATAGGCGGTGGGCACCGAGTAATCGTTGGCTCGGTAGCGCACCAGAGATAACGAGCTGACTTTCGCCGTGCGCTTTTCACAGGCTTCATAGGGCACGGTCGCCAAAGGCAACAGCGCCGCACGATCGCGCTCGAACCGCTCCGCGATGGTCTCCTGGTGTCCCCTCATCCGCCGCTCTCGCCGTTTCCCGCATTGTTCCAGAAGGTAGGCGTTCAGTTCTTCCCAGCTACTCCTATGCGGCACTGGTACCAGAAAGTTCCGCCGGGCATAGCCCACCAGTCCTTCCACCGCTCCCTTGTCGTTGCCCTTGCCCGGACGCCCGAACTTCTCCGCGAACAAATAGTAGCTTTGCAACTCACAAAACGCCTGCGTCTTCTTCCGCTGACCGTCGCCCAGGATCTTGGCCACCGCCAGTTTCGTGTTGTCGTACAAAATCCAACCAGGCACTCCGCCGAAGTAGTCGAAGGCCCGCACATGCGCGTCCAGAAACGCCTCCGTGCTCTCGGCGGGATACGCCACCACGAAGCAATCATCCGAGTGCGGCAAATCCATCGCGAAGTAGTGTGCTTTCTGCTTCGCCCCGGCGATCACCACCCAGGCTTCCCCAAAGTCCGCTTGGGCTTCTCCGGGAGCATGCCGCAGCGGCACAAACATCTCTTGCTTCCGCACCTTCTGTCGGTGCACGTAGTCCTTCACCACGGTGTAGCCCCCCGGATACCCATGTTCTTCCCGCAAACGATCGAAGATCCGCTTCGCCGTGTGTCGTTGTTTCGGAGGCTGAGTCTTATCCTCTTCCAGAATGGCGTCGATCACGCCTAACCACGGCCCCAGCCTGGGCCGTTTCACCGGTTGTTCCCGCCGGTAGCCCGGCGGCACTGCGTAACGCAGCATCTTGCGCACGCTTTCGCGGGCGATGCCATACTCCCGCGCTACTGCTCGTTGGCTCTTCCCCTCGACAAAGACTGCTCGCCGTACACGTCCATAGAGTTCCACTGGGTACATCCCTCCGGTGTTTCACGACTCCTGTCGTTCCCACAACAGCAGCTCGTAAAACTGAAATCCGGCGGTTGGCCTAGTTTCCCTCCGCCGCATCACGCTTCCGCGGCGTGATGTGGCCTAGTATTGCAGCGGCGCTCTCAGTCTACTATCCGGCAGTCCAAAAGTTTCTCAATAGACTGGGCTATGTGTGCCAGTCGATTGATAGAAACCGCAAACCAATTCCATTCATCACGAAAGGCATAGGACAGATCATTGTTGATGTGTTCGGCATAAAGAGCACGCCATCTCCGCACTCCACCGCCATCGAAGTGGCTGCGGTGGAGGTAAAACGAAGGACTTCTCGTGCGCCACTTCGGGACATGAACCAAGCGTTCAACAACAGCAAGATCGCAAACTTCTGCTATCTCGCGATGCCACACGCCTATACCGACAAGGAATTGGCAACGGCGGCTGAACTAGGAATTGGTCTGCTAGAGATCGGACGAGGAAATCGGATCAGGATGGTGTCACAGTCGAGACGATTTCAGCCCAGCCCGGCGCTGCTGAGAGAATTTTTCCGCAAAAATTTGAGCATTGCGCAGTGTTCCATTTGCCAGAACTTCACAAGTCTTTACGACATACCGCAAGGGGTTCACAGGGAGGGAGGCGGCTGGCGTAAGAATGTTTTCTCGGTTCGGAGCAAATGGACATACTTCTGCCCTCAGTGTCGCGAACGATTTGAAAATGCGTTTACGGAAAGGCATTTGGGTAATCTGTTCAAGAAAGTCGCAGCCCTTGAGCAAAAACAGAAACAGTTACGAGAGCAGGTTCGCAAGTATAGGAAACTTGCGAAGAGCCGTGGGAGAGGACGATCCTAGAACGCGCAGGGATACGTGGTCGTTGGCTACGACCGCCTAGCTCTCAGCACTTCCAGCAGCCTGACCATCGCCATCGTGTCTTGCCCGCAGTAATCCAGCAGAGCCTTCCTGATCCGGTCGCGCTCGGCGCAGTCCAACTGCCCACGCACGAGTGCCTCCCACGCAAGCCCGGCGTCCTGCCCGTTAGCGACCTGCATGCCATCGTAGGTCATTTCCGGCACGAGGGCGGGCAACACCGATTTGATAGAGTACGAGCCTGCGTATGCTGCATGATAAGTGCGCTCCCGCACAACAGGCAGCAGATCGAACAGCCGGGCTTGGATCGCGGCGATCCGCTCTGCAAATTCCGGTAACCATGCAGCAAGATCGGAGAGTCTCTGCGACTCGAACGACGAGTACACAACGATACTGCCGCTCTCTCCGAGCACATGGCAGAGTGAGCTAATGAACTCGGGCCGGGGGTCGTTGGCATCCGCCGCAACAAACTCATAGTGCTCTGGCTCTGCGCCCGGCTCTCGCAAGAGATGGATGGAGTATTGAAAGCAGAGTTGATCGTAGGGGCGCATTTCAGCGAAGCAGGGCACGCAAGGATTCACACTCTCGAAGTCCACGAAGAAGAGCGGATATTTCAAAGCGCCCAGTTCGCTCTTAAGCGCTTCGGTGTCAAACCACGGCTCCCCCGTCTGCACGCACGTTGCTGCACGCCGCTGAATCTCGGTCAATTCGAAGTCATCTGGTACGTCATGGATGGACTCGACACCCAATTCCTCCAGCGCCTCTTCCGCGCTCGCATGTAGTCTGGGCAAGTATCCGATGTGGTCGTCAGGAAGCGGAGGATTGCAACAGTCGAAGAACTCGCATGTGACGGGAGAAGTGCAGTGCTTGCCCGGAGCGATGTCCGGTGCTTTGGGCATCGAGAGAACGGTGAATGCCGCCCGAAGCTGGAATGTCAGTTTCGGTTGCATCCTCGCGACCTGCCGCGTTACGTTTCGGATTCGGAAGAAACGCCACGGATCGACGCTGCCGCCCCGGAGAACAAAAGAGCGGTTCACGTGCGCCAGACAGCAGGAACCAACGTCCAATCCGCAGCGAGATACCACACGATATTGAATCGCCACGTCATCGAGATGTTCTTCCTTCAGCGAAGCTGATGACTTCACTTCAATAAGCCGCAACCGCCCGTCAGCCCGGCGATGAAGCACATCTACCCGTACAAGCACTCCACCGTCTTCGAACGCGCCCTCGAAGATCGCAGGAATCTCGCGATTGGCGACTAGCTCGCGAGTTGCGCGGATCGCCTGATCGAGACTGCGCTCGCAGACCTCCACTCCTCCGGGGAAGAGCCTGCGGGCGAGCATGCCGACATCGTGTCCTTGCTGCATGATCGCCTCTGCCGCAGCATCCGGCTCTGTGGCGAATTCCGGCTGGTGAACTTGAAAGTAGAGCCGCTTGAGGCACTGCACGCCAGCGACGAATTTCGATTTGCTGATTCTGATGCTCACCGAAGCGACTCCTCTTGCATCTGCTTGACGATTTGTCTGAACTCACGCATCGCGATCACAAGCGCCGTCGTGCCAGCATCCTCTTGCCAGTCCGCGCCGATCTGGAACGTCTCGTAATCATTCGCGAGTCCGTCGCCCCGGTGAAGCTCGGCTTCATGCAGGCTGAATGTTACACCGACGTTCCGCGAAATGACGTCACCCTTACTATCAACGCTAAGGCTCGTGAGCACGTAGGTGTCAAACATTTCCATGATTTCCTCCACACGCTACCGACAGGCGTTCGGCTTGAACGCTCGGTAAAGCAGGTAAATGAGCAAGGGACTCGCTGACGCTCCGGTCGCCAGCACGAACAGCGCCGCTGGCGGTGCGGTTTCCCTGTAGGGAAGAACGTAGAATTGCCCCAGCAGTGAAAGAGTGAAGCCAAAGAACGCGCACCACCGAGTACCCACGTTGGACAAAGTTTCCTTGTCGATGCAGGCGTAGATTGCACGGACAAGCAGCATCCAAGCGCTGTTAACCAAAGCCAAGAGCGTAATGCCAAACAGCGGCAGCCATCTCCAGATGGCGTCGAATATCTCCGCAACCCCCTGCACCGCTCCCGCCACAGCCTGCACCGCAACTATCGCGAACCCGCCCAACAAAACGAAGGGGTACAGAGCATCGGGTATGTGGTGGGTGCGCATGAAGTGGCAATACGCCCATACGAGATTGACGTTGCCGATCACGTAATGCAGGGAAAGCAACGCGCAAAGAAGCGGGAAAGAAAGGATGAAGAGGGTCACTAACACGGCGTGCCAGATGAACCTCAGCGGCGTTGCCACAAGATGGACGTCGCTCGCGATTCGGTTCAGGTTTGCTTCCGTTCGGGTGTCCAAGATTGCCTCCTGTTTTTCCGAAGTGAAAAGACCCTATGCGCCGTCTCTCCCAGTCTGAAGCGCGGTGTATGCGCTGACTGTTTTACGAACACCGCCGTCCAGTTCTGGCTTGGGAGCGATCTTTTCGCTTGTCACCGTGTCGCAGAGCGCCTGCAACCGACCTCGATACTTCGCAGTCAGGTCGGACACGGTGTCGATTGCCTTTGCCGCTCTCTTAAGTTCCTTCTCGACCTCGTCCAGATCAACAAACGTGCGCCGGACTTCCGCTGCCAGCGCGGAATTTTTCTGGAGAAAATCGGCACCCTCGGTTCTCATGCGCTCGAACACTGGCTTCAAAACTTCTAGGTCTCGTGGGAGCCAAGCCCTCGTTGTGCGCAGAATCCAGACGCCCTCCAATTGTCCCCAGCGCCGTTCGCGGTCGTGCTGCCGAAGCTGGCTCTCCTCGCGTGCGACGATGATCCCCACAGGGCAGCGGCGCTCTCTTGCGTCGCGGGTCAGCTTCCTAATATCGCTCTCGGTGACGCTCGTCTTGTCCTTGTTATCCACGACGATGCGGGGTTCCAGCGGAGCACCACTCGGATCGCGGTACGCCAGCAGGAAGTCGCCGTTCTTCGGCAGCTTCTCGCTCACGGCGATGCCCGCCCAACACCGAGCCTCTTCTGCGAACTCCATCTCCTCGCGTTTGCCCACATGGGCAATCTTCGATAGCTCCGTCTCCAATGCTTGGTTCCGTTCTCGAAGCTCAGCGACTTCTCTCAAACAGGCTTCGATACGGCGCGTCAGGTCATCCTTGTCGGACTGCGCCGACCGCAGTGCGTCTTTGTGTTGCTCCCTGATCTCGGCAACCCGCTTCGCCAGTTCAGTCTCGAAGCGCGACCACGCAGTCTGGTGCTCACGGTCGTGTTTGCTCTGGAGCAGGCGGAAGGCTTCCTCGGCGGAAAGCTGTGCTACGCGGGCGAAGTCTTTCACGCCGAGACGGTCAAGAATCTCTGCGCGGGTTAGTTCGCCAGTGCCACAGCACAGCGGGCATTCGATTCTTTCGGTCGGCGATGAAGACGTCATAGTCATGTGTCCTCGCGGTGCAATCTGAGCTAAGTGGGGAGGAGTTGAAATCGGGGGGAGTTGGGACGATGCTACTTCTTGCGTCTGATCAGCAAGCCGGGATCGCTGCTGTTGATGGACACGAGGTTCCCGTGCGCGTCACGCACGGCATTGAAACGCTCGTCGTCGCGCACGACAGAAGAAGAATCGCTGTAGCCGCTGGTAATCGACCCGATGATTCGGTTTTTTCCGTCCCGAAGATACCGTTTAGTCAGTGACATGCTTTCCTCCATCTGGTTCAAGCAAACAAAACTCCACAGCCGGGTAGCAATTCACCTCGGCGTGATCAGGTGCGGCTTGCCGGGTGAATAGCTCTCCACAAACAAGGCATTCGCGCAAGCCGTGATGGCGGACGAGGAACACCTTGCCAATCACGTCAGGGCTGTTACCGTTCTTCAACGTCATTTCCACCTCGAAGGTCACGATACTGAAGTATCGTTACCAGCTTGCGCGGGACTCAACAGATTCAGCAGGATCAATGATCTGCGGGGGCGGCAGCACAACGGTCTCGTGACCAGCCCTTGATCTGTTTACCAGCTTGCAAACGAAACTACGGGAGATGCCCCATTTCCTAGCGACGGCGGTCAATGTCATTCCGCCGACTCGGTCGCGGACTATGGCTGCGCGGTCGATATTCATCGGGGCGCGTCCCAGCCGGACGCCATCCAACTTTGCCCGCCGTAGGCCCGCTAGAACGCGCTCACGAATCAAGTCGGCTTCGAGTTCGGCGATGGAGCCAATGAGGGTCAAGAAGAGCCGTCCCATAGCTCCGCTTGTGTCCACGTTTTCTCGGCGAGAAATAAAGACGACGCCCAGACTGTCGAACTCGTCCATGACTTGGAGGAAGTGCTTGACGCTTCTCGCGACTCGGTCGAACGCAGCAACAAGCACCACAGAGAATTTTTTCTGCCGTGCATCCGCGATGAGGGCATCCAGCCCCGGACGTCTCGCTCTTTTGCCTGAGACGCCGCTGTCTCTATATTCTTGGGTGACCTCCAAGCCACGCTGCGTCGCAAGCTCACGCAGATCGTAAAGCTGCGACTCGACGTGCTGGTCGGCGGTGCTGACGCGGACATAGATGGCTGCTTTTGAGCGACCCAATTGCATTCTGTCCATAGGACATATTATCGAGGTACTTGCCCCGGATGTCAAGAGTATTATGTCCTTAGGGCAGAATACTATATAATGGCTGCATGGGCTGGACGAGAATGCGGATCGCCGTGTGCGACGTTTGCGGGCACAGGTGGATACCGGAGAGTGAGAATCCGCCGAACTGCCCCAGCAAGAAATGCCGCTCAACGCTCTGGAACAAGGGCGGCATTGACGGCAGGACGCGGGCAGCGCGGATCAAAGCGGGGCGTAGCCGCAAGACTGCGGCAAAGAAGAAGTGTTGACGGTCGCCGCTCGACCTAAAAATAGGCTTGACTCTGGAACCGATTCCGGGGTTTAAGCTCAAAGCCGAAGGTGAAGACCGTGCAATCGGGTGAACTGTCACGTCTTGTTGGGATAAGCACCGACTCTCTGCGGCACTACGAACGTCTGGGTGTTCTGCCGAAACCGCGCCGCACGAACGGTGGTTATCGAGATTACCCTGCAAACTCCCTTGAGCGCGTTCGCCTAGTTCAGAGTGCGCTGAAGGTGGGCTTTTCTCTTTCTGAGTTGGCGACCATCTTGAGAATGCGAGACCGTGGAGAGGTTCCGTGCCAACGGGTTCGAGCCATTGCGGGACACAAACTCGAAGAGGTCAAGCAACAGATCAATGACCTGTTGGTTACGCGAGATCAACTTGAACGGATTCTCAAGGACTGGGATGCTCGACTGACTCGCACGGGAAAGGGAAAACCAGCGCGGCTGCTTGAGAGTCTGCCGCATGACGTGATTGGCAGTAGCGCAAGCCGATTGACGGCGAAACACATAGGGAGAGGTCGGCGATGACGACAAAAGCAATTCTTGTGATTCTGGTGCTCGCTTCCGCGATTCAGGCTCAGCAGGCGAACACTCAAACGCCCGAACAGCAGCACTGTACAATGATGAAACGGGGAGATGTTGGGATGGGATTCTCCCACAAAAAGACAACGCACCATTTCGTTTTGCTCAAAGATGGCGGCGCAATTCAAGTCAGCGTAAACGATCCAAAGGACGATGCCAGTCGAGACCAAATTCGCATGCACCTATCGCACATAGCGAAGATGTTTTCGGAAGGTAACTTCAACACCCCGATGTTCATCCACGACACCACCCCACCCGGCGTACCAACGATGGAGAAACTTCACAGCGAGATTCGCTATCAATACGATCTGACCGACAGGGGTGCCAAAATCATGATTGCAACGGCGAACCTGAAGGCATTGCAGGCGGTTCATGACTTCCTGCGCTTTCAGATTGATGAGCACCGGACGGGAGATTCCACAGAGGTTTCAGACACCGGGAAGAAGTAGAGCTTAGCAACACCCGCAGGGTCTCCCCCGAATGGCTTCTCGACCCTCCCAGACGATAAGCGGCAGAACGACTAAAGCTGCAATCGGGTCTGCCCACTGTACGTGCCAGATCGCGTTGATCGCTAGTCCCGCCAAGGCAATCAGCGACAGGTAAGCACACAGCGCCGACTGCGCGGCGTCCGCCCTCAAAGCTGCGCTGCCTGTGGCTCCTGACAGACGCCGCTTTTCTTTCGCGAGCCACGGCATGACGGCGGCGGCTGCGACCAAAATGGCTATCCCTAGAAGTGTGGGTTTGGCTTCGCTATCGCCCAGCAGACTCACGACCGAAGTGACGGCAACGAAGACAGCCAGCGCGAACAACAAGGCTCCCGCGACACGGGCAGCCAGCTTCTCCACGTCCTCGTGTGTAGCACTTGCACGAAACCTCCACAGCACCACGAGCGCCGAGAAAAGTTCGATGGCGCTGTCACCACCGAAGGCGAGTAGAGCCGGACTACTCGCCCGCCAAGCTGCGAAGAGGGATACCGCAGCCTCCACACTCATCCATGCGATTGTGACAGTTTGCACCCGCTGGATTCGCCGGATGGTGTCAGTCGCGGACATTTGCGGTACCGAGATCATGCTACTGATTTGGCCCTCTTGACTCTGGACTGCACTCCAGATTGTATGATTCTGTCATGGCGACCAATCATCAAGCCGCGAGCGCGACGATGCAGATCGGCGAGGTCGCGAAACGCACTTCCCTAACCGTAGACGCGATCCGATTCTACGAGAAGCGCAGGCTCTTGCCTAAGGCGGTTCGCAGCGCAGGTCGGTTCCGACTGTACGGAGCGAGCACCGTCGAGCGACTTCACTTCATCCAGCAGATGCAGGGACTCGGCTTCTCGTTGCGCGAGGTCGGGGAATTGATCCAGCTTCGAGAGCGGAAGGTGGAAGCCTGCGAGTCGGTAAAAGAGTTGCTAGAGGCAAAGCTGATCGACGTGCGGGCGAAGCTGCAAGAGCTACGGCATCTGGAGTCGGAGCTAGAAACGGATTTGCGAAAGTGCAATCGCGAGTTGAACCATCGGCGGCGGCACACAGCCTGCGCTTGCCCGGTGCTCGAAGAGGTAGCAGGGGTGAGTCAATGAGGATTGAGATTCTGTACGTCCCCGGCTGTCCGAACTACCAGCCTACGTTCGAGAGACTTCAAGCTGCCTTGGCATCCGAAGCGGTGAACACTGGAATTCAGGGGATACCTGTGACCACCGACATTGAAGCAAAGGCTCTGTTATTCCCCGGCTCTCCCACCGTTCGAGTCAACGGTGAGGATGTCGAACCACGTCAGACGAGCGTACCCAGCTTATCCTGTCGCCTGTACGAAAATCGGAGCGGCATTCCGTCAGAGGAGTTGTTGCGGATAGCGATTTCAGCCGCGAAGCGAAACGAGTGAGAGTCGCATGCGAGTAGCAGAACGAGCAACGCCCGTTGCAGCAGTGATCGCTGTGCTATCGACCCTGTCTTGCTGCTTACCGCTCACGTTTCTGGGAGCGCTGGGGCTGGCGGGAGCGGGCGTCCGGTTGCAGTCATTGCGTCCTTGGTTGCTCGTCAGTGCAGCCCTCCTGCTCGGCATCGGTTTCGTTCAGTTGTACGTTCGGCGCAATCAATGCCAAAAGCGAAGCCCATTGAGCATCGCCCTGTTTTGGGGCGCTGCTTTAATCGTCTTTCTTGTGATCCTTTTCCCACAAGTCATAGCAAGCCTGCTTGCGGGGTAAGACATGCCAACGCGAAGAGTCAAGTACGCGTTTTGGCTGGTCGGGATAGTTGCCGCGCTCCTGATCGTCTGGTATCTCTGGCTGTCGAAGGGAACGCCTCCCGGTCAACCCCCGCTCGCATCCCTAACGCCGGACAACTTCGGGAACTTTAGGCAAGAGTTCAACAGTACCACTGACCGCGCACGCTTGGTGCTCCTGCTATCGCCAACGTGAGCATATTGTTTGCGGGGGTCTTCCGCGATTGAGGAGATATTGAAACAGAATCAGTCAACGCGAGTTCGCGTCCTTGTCGTATGGGAGCCGATCCTGCCGACAGACTGGTCAAGACCAAGCGGATGGGTTCAATCGAGAATTCCAGACTCACGGGTTGTGCAGTTCTGGGATAGGGAACATCTCGTGGCGAAGGAACTTCGCCAGCAATTTCCAAGTTCGCAGGCGATTTGTTGCCAGCGAGGCGGCATTCTCTGGGACTTTGCCGCGCTGTACCCTAGCAGCGTTCAATGGGGAAACGCTGTGCCTGTCTATTTCGGCGGTGCAGTCGTGGATGTGGCACCTGAAGTTCACCAGAAACTCTTGGCGATCAGATAGGGTCGCGTTGCCTTCTGCTGCTGTGCCCTGCGCGGGCAAGTTCTACGAAGGAAGATCGAAATGGAAAATCGCGGCGATTCGAAGGAATGTTCTGCCAATGACCTCACTGGGCGAAAGACTGCGTGGTTCATTTGGTACGTGCCTATTCTCCTTGTAATCGTAGGCTCTAGTTGGAGTCGCGGGAGAGTCTGGTTATGGGTGCCAGCTTTCGCGGTGATGGGCGTGGGCTGCCTAGCAAACGCAGCCCGGTGCGGGTGTCAAGGGCGGACTAAAAGTAGGCCGCAGGAGCGGAAGGAGAGTAGGCCACTACGCCTTTCCTGAAAGATCCATTCCCTCATAGCGGAGAGGTGTTCAGAGCGACCCGGAGCAGTCAAGGGCGCGTGCCTTTCGCGGCGTAGCGAACCCTTGACGGCGAGGACCGCTCTGAAAGAATGCGGCGGGAGGGAAAGGAGTCGCGCAGCAGGGGCTTTCCCAACCTCAAAGGGACCGAGCCGGGTCAGGAGTTCGAGGGCGAGCCGTGCTTGCGCTTGCTCTGTTTGAGGCGATAGCTCTCGCCGTTCATCTCCAGGATATGCACGTGGTGGGTGAGCCGGTCCAGGAGAGCGCCGGTCAGTCGCTCCGATCCCAAGACCTCCGTCCACTCCTGGAAAGGAAGATTGCTGGTCACCAAAGTCGAGTTGCGCTCATAGCGCTGGCTGAAGACTTCAAACAGCACTTCGGCCCCGGTCTTGGAAAGCGGCACGAAGCCCAGTTCATCGACGATCAGCAGTTCGTAACTGACCAACTGTTTCTGAAAGCGCAACAGACGTTTCTCGTCCCGTGCTTCCATCAGCTCATGCACCAAGGCCGCGGCGGTGGTGAAGCGAACGCGATGGCCACGCTGGCAAGCCACTAACCCCAAAGCCAGTGCCAGGTGAGTTTTTCCCGTGCCCGAGTTTCCTAAAAGCAAGACGTTCTCGCGGCGCTGCAAGAACTCGCAGCGCGCCAACTCCAGCACCAGGGTTTTATTCAGCGAGGGAATGGCCAGAAACTGAAAGCTGTCCAGGCTCTTGACCACGGGGAAACGTGCTTGGTGAATGCGCCGTTCGGTGGCTCGGCGCTCGCGGTCCACCAGTTCCAACTCCGTCATGCGCAGCAGATAACGCGGATAGTCCACGCTCTCGTCGGCGCACTGCCGTGCCACCTTGTCGTACTCGCGCAGGAAAGTCGGCAGGCGCAACAGCTTCAGGTGATGTTCCAAAAGAAGCTGCGGAGTGTCGTTCGTGACCGGAATGGTTGGGTTGCTCATGAGCCCACCTCATTCAGCAACGTCATGTAATCGACGGCCTGGGTGGTATGCACCTGGGGCAGCGGCAGGTAGGGGTACTGCAGGAGATCCAGTCGCGGCGGACGTCGCTCGATCCGGCACAGCAGCAGATGTTTCACCGCATCGAAGGAAACGGTTCCCAGATGCAAAGCGTCCTGGATCGCCTGCCGGACTTCCTCCCGGCGGAACGTCTCCAGCAACCGCAATACCTGCACGTACTCTCGCTTGCCCGGCTTGCCCAGCCGCGCTTCCAGCAGCCGCCGCAGTTGGGCAAAGCACTCCGGCAACTCCCAGCCGGCCAGCGGAGCGGCTTGGTCCAAGGCCCCGGTCTTCTCCTCCAGCAGTGCCAGATAGTGCAGCGGATCGAAGATCATGTCTTCCCGTTCATAGCTGCGGGGATGCCGGGCAATCACTTCGCTGCCGCAGGCAATCACCACTTCATGGACATAGCCTTTCACCAGCACTTCGCGATGCCCATAGGCGGTGGGCACCGAGTAATCGTTGGCTCGGTAGCGCACCAGAGATAACGAGCTGACTTTCGCCGTGCGCTTTTCACAGGCTTCATAGGGCACGGTCGCCAAAGGCAACAGCGCCGCACGATCGCGCTCGAACCGCTCCGCGATGGTCTCCTGGTGTCCCCTCATCCGCCGCTCTCGCCGTTTCCCGCATTGTTCCAGAAGGTAGGCGTTCAGTTCTTCCCAGCTACTCCTATGCGGCACTGGTACCAGAAAGTTCCGCCGGGCATAGCCCACCAGTCCTTCCACCGCTCCCTTGTCGTTGCCCTTGCCCGGACGCCCGAACTTCTCCGCGAACAAATAGTAGCTTTGCAACTCACAAAACGCCTGCGTCTTCTTCCGCTGACCGTCGCCCAGGATCTTGGCCACCGCCAGTTTCGTGTTGTCGTACAAAATCCAACCAGGCACTCCGCCGAAGTAGTCGAAGGCCCGCACATGCGCGTCCAGAAACGCCTCCGTGCTCTCGGCGGGATACGCCACCACGAAGCAATCATCCGAGTGCGGCAAATCCATCGCGAAGTAGTGTGCTTTCTGCTTCGCCCCGGCGATCACCACCCAGGCTTCCCCAAAGTCCGCTTGGGCTTCTCCGGGAGCATGCCGCAGCGGCACAAACATCTCTTGCTTCCGCACCTTCTGTCGGTGCACGTAGTCCTTCACCACGGTGTAGCCCCCCGGATACCCATGTTCTTCCCGCAAACGATCGAAGATCCGCTTCGCCGTGTGTCGTTGTTTCGGAGGCTGAGTCTTATCCTCTTCCAGAATGGCGTCGATCACGCCTAACCACGGCCCCAGCCTGGGCCGTTTCACCGGTTGTTCCCGCCGGTAGCCCGGCGGCACTGCGTAACGCAGCATCTTGCGCACGCTTTCGCGGGCGATGCCATACTCCCGCGCTACTGCTCGTTGGCTCTTCCCCTCGACAAAGACTGCTCGCCGTACACGTCCATAGAGTTCCACTGGGTACATCCCTCCGGTGTTTCACGACTCCTGTCGTTCCCACAACAGCAGCTCGTAAAACTGAAATCCGGCGGTTGGCCTAGTTTCCCTCCGCCGCATCACGCTTCCGCGGCGTGATGTGGCCTAGTATTGCAGCGGCGCTCTCACATCGCGGTCGCGCCACTCTTCCGCCGCCAGCGTCACATCTTCTGGGTGCGCCAGACCTTTTTCCCGGTATTGCTTCAACCCCGCAATCATCCAGTTGAGGATGCCGGAGCCTTCTTCTGCGACTAGGATGTCTGCGTAGTCCTTGATTTCCTTCTCGGTATTGCGGAACTTGACCTCAAACGGTATTGGCTTGGCGCGATCCCAAAAAGCGTCATCGTCCGCACGTGTGGTGGGCGCATCGTTCGTCGCGAGCCATACCTTCCAGCGCGGCGTAAAGCTATATTGGTGCTGGAACTTGTAGCAGGCGTTAACTGGGTCTTGTCCCGTCATACGCTTGAGCTTTGCGAGTGCCAACTTCTTGCCTTCCTCTGTTTCAACAGCCATGAGTAGACGCACGCCTTCCATGCCCGCCATTTCAAACGGCTGACCGGAGTCGCCGCGCTTGACCATGAACATTTCTGGGTCAGCTTGCTTGCAATATGTTCCCATGATGCCCTGCTGGACGCGCAGCATGGTTGATTTGCCTGTACCGCCCGGCCCGTGAGGCAAGAAGAAGCATTGACCGCTGGTATCCGCCGTCAGCGTGTAGCCACAAGATCGGGCGAGGTAGGCTCGCATGTGCTTCTTGCCGTCCATGATGTCGAGGATGAATTGCTCCCACTTGGGGCACTCGGCGGTCGGGTCGTAGTTGATGGGGGACTGCTTGGTGAGGAGATGCGTTGGGTTGTGCGGCATGAACTCGAAGGTCTTTAAGTTGAGCGTGCCATTCGCCACATTGAACAAATCGTATTGTTGGTCGAAGTCCTCATAGTCGCGGGCGAACTTCTTGAGCGCAGAAGCCTGCTCCAAAGCAGCCTTGATCTTGGCACTTGACTCGGACTTCTTAGCCCAGCCGATGATGGCGTCCCGTATCTCGCTGTCGGTTTCCTTGTTGCCCGTGTCCACCAGTTCCGCTTCTTTTTCGATGAGGCGCACAGTGTGGTGCATGGCGCGAACTACGGACTTGGTTTCGTCACGCTTCCAAACGCCGCCCTCATATACCATCCAGCCCGTCGCGCTCGTCCAGCAGAATTCACCTTCGTAGCGGGACTCGAACCGCTCGGCGTTTCCCATGTCCGTTAGTGCAAAGATTTGCTGCGGCATGGCTGATAGCGATTCCTCTGCGACAGAAACACCCTCTTCGTCTCTGCTTGCCTCCTCCGCGCCGAAGCTGCGTAGCAGGATTTCCGGGTCATCGTCCACGTAGATGAACTCGTTCCAAGGCTCGAATCCGTCCACCAGTTCCGCCATGCGTTGCTCGAACTCTTCGCGGCTGTTCACGCCGCAGGCATGGCACATGAAGCCGAAACCGTAGCCACCGAAAATGAACTTGGTGACCCCGGCTGCGACCGTGCTTTTTCGGGCCTGCTTGCCACACAGCGGGCAACACTCGACCACGACATGCAACGCGCCGTCCACGATGCCCGACGTGTCTTCCGTACAATCATGGGATTCCAGAAATCTCTCCATGCCAAATTGGGGGTTGAAGTCAACGCGGGTCTCGCCGGAATTTTCGTGCGGCTTAGAAACCTCCCCATACTTCTCCAGCCAAGCCAGCAATTCGGGGTCGATGCCACGACGCATCTTGGCACCGGGCACGCGGGGCTGGTAGATGCCCGCGCACTTCTTCTCATCCGCGAAGCGTTCCGCCGTGGGCGCAGCCACGCTCTGGTTGTGGAGCTTGAGTTCGAGAATCTTGCCGGAGCTTTTGTCGCCCTTCACCCGGTAGACGTTGATGACGTTCCCCAGAGCCTCGGTAGTGGCGTCGTGCAGCCCGTGGTGGTGCTCGCCCCCGGACGGCGTGCTCACCGCGTAATAGTCGTCCAGCCACTCGCGCTCAAAGCCGAGACGCTCGCACTCGGCAGCGTCGTCGAGGTCGAGCACGAACGAATGTCCGCGCTTGGCTACGGTGACTAGGCTGTTTCCGTTGTTGAGCCAGTCGAGCACCATGAGCTTGTTCCCAGTGGCGCGATCCTGCCAGTCGAGCCAGCGGGAACTGCTCATACCCATCTTGCAGCCGACGAAGACCATGCCTTGGTCAGCCAGTTGTGCTATTTCGGTGAAATCTAGTGAAGTACTGCTTGCTTGTGTTGTGTCCACGTTGACCTGTTTGCTTTCCCTGACCCGCTGTTGGCAAGGTGTAGGGGACGGGAAACAGGTCAGTGCAAACCGTCCCCACCTTTGATGCGATCCCGTCGAACCGCCGCCTATTAAGAGCGTCTGATAGTCCAGATTTCAGAACTTGCGGGCAGCTAACCCGCCGTTCCGATGCCCCTTCAGTCACTATTACTGTGGTTAGGGCTTACTCGGCACATTTCGAGCCGAACCCACCCCACGCCCGTTGTCAAGGCGAGAAGAACAACTTCCGGTTCCATAGACGGAAAGCCCTAACGTGGAAGACGGGGCTGGAGGAATCGAATGCTTACTGCAACAGAGAGTAATACTGCGCCGGAGTGTTACTGCGGCGTTCTGCCCCATGAGGATTGGGATCAGTGCCCGGCGCACGGGACGGCTGCGCAGGAAGCGAAAGCGCGGGAGATGCGGGTTCCCCGCTGGGTCGCCGCCCTCGACGAGATCGAGCAGATGGTCGAGCGGGCTTACTACGACGGAAGGATCACTTGGCAGCAGCGACGCCTGTTTCGGTGGGCCGCACAAAAGGCGCAAGAGGTTGAATCACCAGCGCGATGCAGTCGGTGCGCCCAGAGCATAGATGGAGTAGAGGAGTTGTGACCAGTGGCTCATCCCACGTCGATTCTTTCTCCCAGTCAAGTTCTGCCAGAGGATTTGTCTCTTCGTCCGACTTGACCCGGCATACCGTCCGAGCGTTGTCCCGCGTACCCACTAGCGAGGGGCGGCACCCGTCCGTTGCCTCTGCGTAGGCATCTGCTCCGTTTTCTACCGTGAGCATCTTCTTCTCCTGAAAATCTCTGGGCGGCGCTTTGGCGACGCCGCCCTTGGTCTGCCAATTCTTGGAGGGGATTGGCGCGGGTGTGACCCGCTTCTATCTATTACTAGGTTTTCCACCTTCCTCTTCAACAGCCATTAAGAGCAACACCTCATCAATCATCTCTGGCGTGATTCGCCCGTGTTTCAACAGCAGTCCGGCAATTAGCTCCACGTCGTGCCAGCGTCGCTCCAAGATGTCCCGCACTTCCGGCAGCAGGGCAGAGATCATCTCATCCGCCAGCCGTTTAGCGCGGGGCGGAACCTTGTCGGGATGTTCGCAGTAGATGCCAGTAAGCAACGGAATCAGTCGAGCGTGGGCCGTAAATTCTTCAGAACTGACGGTAGCCAACCACGCCAGTGTGTAGATGAGTGCCAGATCGCAACGCACGGATTCCCCAGCGTACCCATACATCCGTTCTTCTGCTGCTTTGCCAGCCAATGTTATCTTCACTAGTTCGCTTGCATTCACCGTGTTATCGCCGATAGGCTCCCACTCGGTTGAGCCGAGACCCAGCCCGTATCCACCGAAAGCGTCCTCTGGCACAATCGAGCACCGTACCAACCTGCGCCCGCAGTCCAGACCGACTACCACATGGCTTGCTTCGTGCATCGCGGTTACGTACCGTTTTCGTTTAGCTTGCCCCATTGTGCCTCCAAATCAGAAAACCCTTTAATGCGTTTTCTCATCTGCCAATCTCCTCGGCTTGCGATTTGCCGGGTTCTTCACTTGTCGCGGCACTAGTAGGATTCCGCGTTTTTGGTTTTCGTTTCGCTTTTCTTTGGTAGCCCATGCAGTCGGATGCCGCGCCGGACGCTGGTTTCGGGCGGGTCGTCTTATTCGAGGTTGTTTAAGCCTCCGTTGTCTTATTTGAGGTTTTCTGAGGCTCTGTAGCGCGGAATCAGATCGGTACGCCACTTTGTTTCGCTCGCGATGACCTGTTTAGCAGTGTTTCAGGTCGTTTGCAGTATTTGTGTGCATGGAAACATCTAGCATCACCTATGAAAGCTGGCAACGCGGCATCCCGGTTGGGATGCTGACAAGCTACTACCGAGCCTACAAGGCTGACCTTGAATCCCTACGAGAGCAACAACAGAATCGCGAACCGCTTCGTAAGAGCAGTCGAAAAGCGAGCGTCGCACCAAGAGGATTGAAAACGAACGAGGCTGCCGCTTATCTCGGCGTCAGCCCTTGGAAGCTCCGCAATTTGGTGCAAGCAGGTGAGATCAGCTACATCGCTGGTGACGGCACAAGCCCTTGGCTGTTCGACAAACAAGAATTGGATCAGTGGGTTGAAACCCGGAAGCAGAGGCTTTAGAGTATGGGGCCTCAAATGAACGGCTTATTTCTAAGTCGGAACTTGCATCAAATCCTCGCTGCTCTGGCGGCAGAGCCTCGGCATCTGTTGTGGGAGACGCAATGACGCGCCAGCGAGGAACGGGGTCGATCTTCTTGCAGCCCGGTAGTTCGATCTGGTGGTATCAAATCTGGGTCAATGGTAAACGGGAACGCGGCAGCACAGGTTGCCGGAGTAAGCGAGAGGCTGACTCATTCGTTCGCAGAAAGCTGGCGGAATACTCAGTCGGACTCTCTTCTCCCGAAACCCAAAAGATCGCGGTAAAAGAGTTGGTTGAGGACGTGCTGTTGCGGAACAAGAACAATGGCAACAAGACTGTTGCTGATGACGAGTCACGATGGAAAAACCACCTCGAACCGTTCTTCGGACACCTTCGAGCGACACAGTTGTCCTCTGACCTGATTGACCGATACATCAACAAGCGCAAGTCAGATCAAACGCGCAGCAAGACTGCACCGGAAAACGGCACTATCAACAGGGAATTGGCGCTACTCAAGTCTGCATTTAATCACGCGACAGAACAGACCCCACCGAAGGTGCGCTTTGTTCCGCACTTCAACATGTTGGAAGAGAACAACGTTCGTCGTGGTTTCCTTCAGGATGAGCAGTACCTTCGCCTCTCCCGTGAATGTGCATTCGAAGGTCTCTGGCTTGCGGGCCTCTTTGAAATCGCTTATGCGTATGGCTGGCGTGAAGATGAATTGCTGGCGCTTCGCGTTGGACAGCTTGACCTACTGGGAAAGATCATTGACCTCGGCGAAACAAAGAACGGCGATCAACGAATGATTCACATGACGGAGCACGTCTTTCAATGCCTCGTGCGCTGTGTTGCTGGCAAAAGGTCCGACGATTTTGTGTTCACACGCGATGATGGAAGTCGAATTAAGGATTTCAGGCAGGCATGGTGGAACGCTTGTATTCGCGCAGGGCTAGGTCGATTTGAATGTCGAGACTGCGGCTCGAACGTATCCGAAGGACGTAAATGCACAACGTGCGAATCGAAGAAAAAAGCAAAGTACATTGGGCTGAAATTTCACGATCTGCGTCGGACGGGTATTCGCAATATGTCGCGAGAGGGCATTCCTGAGAAAGTCGGGATGCTCATCAGTGGTCACAAGACGGACAGCGTCTATCGTCGATACAACATTGTCGATATGGAAGTTCTCAAAACCGCCACGACCAAGATCGAAGAGCATCAACGCAAGATCGTCGAAGCCGAGAACAGCCATAGAACAGCCATAGTCGGCACCAAAGACGGTGCAGATGACAAAGGCAAAGGGATCAACTAGACTGAAAAATCAGTGACTTCCACCCACGCCGGGATGGCGGAACTGGCAGACGCAGCGGACTCAAAATCCGCCGGTACTTAGTACCTTGGGGGTTCAACTCCCCCTCCCGGCACCAGCTTTATCTTGCCTGTAATCAAACGACTACGCCGTTTCGCGCCGTGCCTTTTTGCGCTTTTCCGGCTGCGGTAATTTCTTGAGTGTGCCCAATTTTGTGCCTACCGGCAATTGCGATGCGGCGAAAACGCGGCTAATGGCCTCTGCCTGTGGATGCACGTAGCGCTGTGTCACTGTGATTGAGCTATGCCCGGCAATCTTGGCCAGCACGAATACATCGCCACCCGCAGCTTCGCCAAGGCGAGTTAGGGCCGTGTGCCGCAGCGTGTAGGGCACGAAATCCGGCACGCCGGAATCGTCCAGCGCTTTCTTGTGTTGTTCCTTTACGGCATCGCCATTGATGTGCCCTGCCTTGCTCGTGTTGGGAAAAATCCAGCCTTCGGTTGGGCGGCCTGCTGCCGCGTATCGAGTTTGCAGCAGCGCAAACACGCGCGGCGTCATAGGCAGCATACGGCGGGCCGCTTTCGATTTACCCTCCACAATTTGAATCAGCCCAGTCCCATCCTGACCAATAAGGACGTGTGGCCATTGGAGCGCGAATACTTCGCCGGGTCGAAATCCTTCATCCAAAATGATTGTTGCGCAATCGCGCCACGGCTGCGGGCAAACCTTAAGGTACTTGTCGCTCTCCTTTTCCGTGAGTACGCGGTCCCGTTGCTTTTCGCCAGCCGCCAGCGTAATCTTCACGATTTTTTCTGTTTTGCCCCACTGATACGCGAGGTTCAGCGCCCGGCGCAGTGTGCGCAATCCCCGATTGATACCAGAGGCGGAAAGGGTCGCGTGCTGCCGGGCGAAATCTTGGGCGTGTTTATCACTCATTTCATCGAGGCGCAGCCCGGCCAATTGGGATTTAAGCAGCATGTCGCCGCCCTGCCTGTAGTAGCGCAAGGTCAGCTTTTTGGCCGCGTGTTTCGTTTCAACGTATTTCTGGAAATCACCTTTCAGAAATTCCTTGAGTGTTGGGGCCGGTTTCTTTTCACGGATACCCACTTCTCCCTTGGCCAGTGCTGTGCGATGCGCGGATTCCATATTACTGGCAACTTTGTTGTTGCCTTGTTTTGTGGATTCGCGCACCAGCTTGTTCTGCCACATGAATTTGTACCAATAGACCTTGCCGCGCTTGTAGATTCCCATTTACTTGCCGCCCTTCTTTGTGGATTTCTTCTTCCGTGCCGGTCGCCACTCAGCGCCATGCAATCGCCACGACTTCAAAGCGTACTGGCGCTGTGCGTAAGCGGAGCACTTTGGGTCTTCACAGAATTTTCGGGTTGGCCGTTTCTTGATGAAGTACGGCTGCGTGCAATCAGGGTTTGCGCAGATTCCAGTTCGGCCCTTCAGGTAATCGCACAGGAACAACAAATAGATGGTTCCGAGCAACTGGTCAGCTTTCATTTCGATTCGGCTATCTGACACTGTGAGGTCGGTGCGTATGTACTGATTCGCCCACCACTGTAGTTCTTTCAAAGCCTTCGCATCGCCGCGCCATGCCAGCCGCATCTTGTCACGCCAATCCAGTTTTGCTGCTTCTATCAGTGGCAAGTTTGAAATCTGGCCCCATGTGCGCGTGAACTGCTCGATAGCCGCATCATCATCCCGCAAGTTTGCAAAGGCTTCGTGCGGTGCCTGCCGGGCGTGCAGCGGGGTTGGCAGATAAACCATGACTGCGTTGCTAGAGGTTGATTTCATATCCTTGTGCCCGACCATGCTTTAGGCTTACTTTTCATTTATACCTCAAGCACAATTGTAGCATAATAATGCTTGAGGAGAAACAAAACTATGCAACTCAAGCAAACAATCAAGGAAACACAGCCGGAAACGGAGCTTTTGACCGTGCCAGAAACGGCAGCCCTATTCAAGGTCAAGGTGTCAACGATTCGCGCGTGGGTACTTAACAGGCAAATCCCTTACGTGAAGGTGTTCGGCAAATGCGTTCGCTTTCGGCGTGCGGACATCGAGAAACTGATAGCCGCCCGTATCGTACCGGCGCAGCCGGAGGCGGCCCGTGGCTAGCCCGGCGCTGGAATACACGCCAGAGCTGGTCGAAGCCGAAGCGCACGCGGCTACGGCTGAAAGGTTGAATATTCAACTTTTGCAGCGCAAGGCTTTAAGCCTTTGGGCCACAGATGAAACCCGCGCGATTGACCTTGGTCATGCGCTTATAGCTGTCCGCGACGCCATGTTCCAGCAAGGGCACGGAAACTTTGCTCAATGGTGCCGACAAAACAGGATACGCAAAAACCGGGTGAACAATTGCATCAGGCGGGCGGAAGGGAAGGGCGAATCTGATAAACAAGATGCGCAGCCTCCACGGGCCAGCCTTCAGCTCGAAAAAATAGCCGCCGCCGCAGTTCGGGAGATATTGGGCCGATTCACCGATACCGAAGCCAACGCTCTCATACTCAATAAGGACTCTGTAGATTCCGTGTTAGCCAATACGGTGATCGCCCTCTACGCGCAATTTACAGCAAGTGGCGTCCTTATGCACCCCGACAATGCGGCCACTGTTGCGCAATGCTGGAATGATTTTCTCGCAGGGCTGCATAGATTGGTTGAAACTGCCTTCGTACCGGATTCGCAGCAAGATCAGACTTCGACCGCAAACCTGCCAGCAAAACCAAAGAGAGTTGAGGTTTATTTCACAGCGGAAGAGATCCGGCGTCTTCGCTACTTGGTGCCAAATCGAAATCACGGATTGCTGGTTCGTCGAATTGTGGCGGACTGGTTCGCTGAGCAGAACCAGCAGGCTGAACGGCTAATGCGCGCGGCTGATCCGCAATCATTCGGGGTCGATGAATGAAACAGAACTTCAAACAACTACCGGCTGAGCTGCGCGCTGGTTTCTTTATCCCCCAACACGGCAAGGTCCCCGTAGGCAACTGGCGGGAATTTCTGAAACCGTTTGACCTTGCCGCCAAGGAAAAGAAACCTTGGGAAATGCTTGGGCGCTGGGTTAACCCGGATGATGGCTTCGTGTTTGTTGATATTGACGGCGTGCGAAACCCCGAAACCGGAGCGGTTGAAAAATGGGCCGAGGACATTCTGGAATCGCTGGATACCTACACGGAAATTTCGCTTTCCGGCAAAGGCTTCAAAGCGGTCTTGCGCGGCACGCTGCCTGCGGATTGGAAGAAAGACCATCCCAACCCTGAAAGGCCGGGCCACACAGTTTGTGAGCCGGTGGAAATTTACAGCGGCCACAGCAACAAGCTGATGACGTTAACCGGCAACCGCTATGAGAAATATGTCTTGCAAAACGTGGAGCCCCGGCAAGGCGAAATCGCCAAGCTGTTGGCAGATTGCCGGGCGGGCAAGTACGCCGCAGCACAACTAAGAAAGGACCAGCCGCAACATTGGCGCGATGCGTTTCATACCGGCGCGGAGATGGATTCCACCCCCGGTAAGGTATTCATCAAAGGATTCTTGGAGGAAGGCGTTACTTCGATTGGCTCGCTTTCCGGCGTCGGCAAAACTTGGATTGGCCTTTCGATAGCCCACGCGCTGCTTAGTGGCGAACCGCTTTTTGGCAAGTTTCCTGTCGTCAATCGCGCGCCGGTCTTGTATCTGGTACCCGAAATGGGCGGCAGAAAATTCCGTGAGCGCATGGTCAAGATGCGTATTTCGATGGATGGTGGATTTTTCTGTCAAACGATTCGAGATGGAGCCTGCGATTTGAAAGACCCGCTGCTTTTGCAGTCGATAGCGGATATGAAACCTGTGGTGATTCTTGACACGGCCATTCGCTTCCAGCAAGGCGAGGAGAATTCGTCAACGGACCAAGCGCAGGGTTTGGGCGCGGCAATCTTCAACCTGATTAGCCACGGCGCGCAGGCAGTGATTTGTATGCACCACAGAAAGAAAACTGTGGCAGAGGAAGACCTCACTTTGGAAAACGCGCTGCGTGGTAGCGGCGACTTCGGCGCAATGTCTGATTGTGTTTGGGCCGTGGAGCACGCCCGAAAACGTACCAAAGAAAAAGGTGGTAAGTGGGATACGGAATACACGGAAGAATCGAAGCAACTGACGCGCCTGTTTCTTTCTTGCGTGAAGCCACGCGATATGGAGCCCGTTGACCCATTCATTATTCAGGGCCGCCCGTACATCGACAAACAAGGCGATTTTGCTGTGCTGGATTTTGAAACTGAAAGCGAACCAAGTTCCGCAATCAAATCCAGTGGTGAAAAAGTGCTGGAAATCTTGAAAGAAAATCCCAACGCTGGAATGCGCGAAATCATGCGCAAGACCGGATATGGCCACGACCGCGTAGAACGCATTACTACAGAAAACGGATACAAGCGCGTCGAAGGAGTCTGGAAGCGCGAAGGAGAGCCCTTTGAATTGGGATTCTAAACGGCGTGCTGGCCAAAGTGTGCTGCCGTGCCGCCTTCCTAAGAAAGGAAGAGCGGCAGCACAGGTAAAACTTTTTTTCGGCACACCGACCAGCACACCCAGCACAGCCCTAAGTTGTCAGACATTTAAGTGTGCTGAATTGTGCTGGCCAAAGTGTGCTGGCACACAAAAATGAAAAATGGCCAGCACAGCCTATTTCAGCACAGGGTAACAGCGCCCGGCCACAGTAGATATGACAGTTGAACTACAAAACGACCCGTACGTTATCGCAGCGAAAAAGCGCTGGCCCTGCTATTCGATTTCTGGCTCCGGCGAATTCGCAGTGGTGTGCCCAACGCACGGCACAGTGAGACTTTTCGATTTCGCGATGTTGGCCCGCGTTGAATTCACAAAGCAATGCCAGCCGTGGACTACCTGCCAAGATGCGCACAGCTTGTGCGTTGTGAAACCGGCAGAAAAACCATTCCGAAAGCCCACTAGGAAAATCCACATTGACTAATCCCATTCACTTTACGGTCGCGCTACCCAGCGATTTGGATTCAACACAGATTGATTGGTCGCCAATCCGCAACACGGCCAAGCGCGGAGACAGACGACGCGGACATCGACCGTACCGCAAAGCGGAAGTGCAGCCGCCGTTCTGGAAGCGCCCCAGAAAGCAAACCAACCGGCAGAAAGCTACAACCCCGGAAAACGGCAGATAGCCTCAACACCTAAACCACCAGCACCCCACATACGGCATTAAGCCCACGCTACAGCCCCGTACAGCGAAAGCTCACACTAACCTTGGCCCGCAAGGTATCTCTAGCGGTGAGCGCACGGCTGACGTGATCCTTGGCAGCCTTGTCAAAACTCTTGCAAAAGGGCACTTTTTCGGCCTGTTTCGACCCACGCGCGCGTGGTGCGTACTACGTGCGCGCTCATCTTTCTGCGATGCCCCGCATTCGCTGTGCTGTCAACGCTTGGCCGGATCAATTCATAGTCCTCGTAAGTTATAGATACCATAGGGGGTTAGTGTTTTGATTTAGCAAGCCTCCACAAACCGTTCGCCCAACCACACGTACACTCCCGCGAATTGAATTTTCGCCGGTAAGGGCCACGCGATAAGGGTTTCACTAAGCCTGATTGCTGCCATTTTCCGAATGATTAGGAAAGTTGGGTCGGACTTTAAGGTACTTCTCAGCGCGGACTTTCGTGCGGAACTTTGCTGAATTCTCAGCCGCGAACTTTGCCTGATTCTCGCGCGCATTCGCAAAACGCACGCCCGGCCCCTACAGCCCGGCAAAGGCCGCCCGAAATTACCCCGTAACACGAACCTGTCAATCCGGCAGCAGGGCCGATTGCTAACCGGCAACGGCACTGCATTGCCAAATCTTTCGGGCGCACTTTGCGCTTAGGGCCGCCCCGAGCGGTTAAGGAGAAACAATCACATGGCATCACTACGGAAATTGAAGAAGGCTTTCTATCGCGCCCACGCGGCGTGGAAAAAGGACCAGCGATTCATCAAGCGGCTGGCGCGCCGGATTGAAAGGCATTCATTGGCCAAGCTGATTCGCATTGACGTGGCTTATCGTGCGGAGCGCGTCCGGCGCGGGCTATCAGACCACAATCCTTGCATTGTGGACCGCCGGAAAGTGAAGGTGTGCCGTGGCTGACATTCGCGTCAACTCGACCGGCAAAATATTTTGGGGAATCGACAACGGCGTGGCGCTGCTTCTTCAGGAAGCATTTCCGGAAGCCTTTGCCCATGCTGGAAAACCGCAACCGCAGCCCGCGCCGGGGCCGCTAACTCCAACCTATTTTGTGGGGCGCACGAATTCACAAAGTGCTGCGTTCGTGATTGTTCGCAGGCAGGGCGCGACCGAAATGTATCTGTCGGGCACCGTAGAACAAATTAAGCGGGCATACCCGGATTGTCCGGCCAACGTTTTAGCTGCGTGGGCGGCAACACCCGAACGTGAACGCGCGGCGATGACACAGGGCATACCCGGCGCTGGCAAATTCAGTGCGAACACAAACGATAAAGCTCGGTAACACATGGCGGAAAGCATGTACAGCGACCTCGAACGTTTCTTGCTTTCGTGCCCTGTGCCAAGCATGAAGTTACCGGCGCTGATTGCGCCTGTGACAGATTTGGATTACTTGGAACGCGAAGCAGCGCTTGGCTGGCACAAAGAGGACGGCGTGGGCGAGCTGATTTTCTTTTTGCGATTGAACGGCGTGGCGATTATCCAGTACCCGCCGCTGGAACAAATTTTGGAGGCGCTAGGTGGCAATCATAAGGACCACTGACCCGGAATTCGGTTGGGTACACGTGACCGGCGATGGTTTGAACTGGTCAATTGCACCTGAAAAGTGGCCGAAGTACTCGGCCATGACCGACGAGGAACTTTCAGCCGCACTGCGGCAAGCAAGTAAGCAGTTTGATGAACGGAGGAATTATGAGCAACGCAAAGATTGAAAAACGATTTTCAGTGCGCGCCGCGCAGGGCGAGGAGTTCGTGCTTGCTGGTCGGGCACTCACGTATATGGAAATAAGCAGCAACGAGTTGATGCCGGGAATGCGAGAACGAATCATGCCCGGAGCTTTCACCAAGTCCTTGGCCAGTGGTCGGGATTGTCATTGTTTCCTGAACCACGATGGTAAGCAGATTCCGCTTGGCCGTTTGCAGAACGGTTCTTTGCAGCTTAAGGACAATTCCGATTTCCTGAGCTTTCGCTGCCAGCTAACGCGCGGCATTCAGGCACACGAGGACGTGTACGCTGCCGTGGCCGCTGGGCTGATTTCCGAATGCAGCTTTGCTTTCTTGCCTAATGACGAAGACATGAGTGAGGACGAATACGGCGGCGAAAAGTGCATGGTGCGGAATATCAAATCCGCCCAACTTTTCGAACGTCAGTGTCGTCGGGGAACCCTTTTATGGTGGCGATGCAACCTCGGTTTCCGCCCGGAATGCAAGCGAAGCGTGGCGCACGGAAATGCGCAGGAAACTGGACGCTGCCGTACAAGACAAACCCGTGAAGCCAATACTACCGGCGCTTACGCCTTCAGAAGTGAAGGCGCGGCTTGACCGGCTGAACGAATTGGCGAAGTAAAAAGCACTAAGGAGGAAATATGTCGAACAACAACCAAAATTCAGGAAGCGCCAGCAACAAAGGCGGGCTGTTTAGTCCGCCGCAACAGGCACCCGCGAATGGTTGGCAGCCGGGCAAGGCACCGGCCCCGGTATTTCCGGCAAAGCAGAAGTAAGGAGCAAGTGATGATGGAAAACAAAGTGAAATTCGGCAGCCCAGAATGGGATGCAAAAAACGCCGCCGAAGTTGCCGGACGCCCCGTGACCGTGCCGTTGAATCAGCGTCACTATCCAACGCCAGAGCAGTTGGCACAAGTGCGGCTGATTGGCCAGCATTACCGGCACCCAACTATGCCCGTGCTTGTGCGATTCACGGCAACCGCAGAAACAAAGCGACTGGCCCATGCCGAAGCTATCGCGGCCTGCCTAAAAGGCGAGGCCACAGTTGTGTTGCCGCCGCCAGCCGCCGCCTGTGCGCCGCACATGGCCGCCGTTGAAACAGCGGTTGCGCCAGTGCCAGAAATCCGGGGCACGACCACACGATTTGAAATTGTGTAAGGGGATTGCTATGGCACTTCGCAGCATAAAGCTATCAAAGCTTCCGAGCAAGGGCACGCCCGGAGATGTTTTCTACACGGTCGACGCCAAGCAAACGTATTGGGTTTGCGCGGATGGCACGCTGTTGTGTTTGAACGACCTTGCTGCTGGCACTGCCGCTGGCGTGCGCACTGTCGGCCCGCAAGGTGAAACTGGTTCGCAAGGTCCGCAAGGGCAGATTGGCTTAACCGGCCAGCGCGGTGAAAAGGGTACTCCCGGAGAACGAGGTCCAATCGGTCCAGCAGGAAAACCCGGCGCTGACGGGCACAACGGCGACCGAGGAAAAGAAGGCGCACGCGGACCTCAAGGTGAGCGAGGAGAAAAAGGTGATAGGGGCGATAAGGGCGACCGTGGGGAGCAGGGACCGCGCGGGGAAATCCTCTACGTCGGACCCGAGGAGATGGCTGCCGAAATCAAGAAAATGCGCGCAGAAATTGTGCGCCAGCGCGCCGCCATTCTTGCAGGGCTTATTGACAGGCTCGACGGCATCAAGAACGCCCAAGTAAAAAGGCATCTTGAGATACACCTTCAAAGCATTCAGCAGGATTTTGAAAAGTTGTCGCACTAAAGTTTCTCAGGATGGGGAATCGCGTCGCGTGCCATCCACCCTCGGGAAGGGCCATTAACACGCGGTGAAATCGTCGGCTTTCCTTCCGGCGTCGCTAGCGGGCCACGCTTCAACCCCGTGGCCCGCCCCTTACAGCCCGTTGCTATCGTGAATATGCCCAGCACTGCCCTGACACGCCGCCAATCCGCACGCGAACAGTTTGTGGACACTTGTAGCCACCGCCGCAAGACCAAGGACGGCGTGACCATTCTGTCGCCCGACAAGCGCGTAAAAACGCTGGCGGAATACCAAATCCGGGGCGCGCGTTTCAATCCGACACAGCTCATAGTTGACAGCGGTATTTCGGAAAATGACTGGATGCAGTTGGGCCGGGCAATCAGTCATGTGTCCAGCGCCTCGAAATGGTGGATTGGAGATTTTCTGCTGTACGGCTGCAACGTTTATGGAAAGCGCACAGCCTATGATTTAGCCGTACAGGCCACGGGCAAAGACCGTCAAAACTTAAGGCAAATCAAAGTCGTTGCCAACAGCTTCGCACCTGAGCGCCGCCGCCCGGAACTTTCCTTTCAGCATCATTACGAAGTTTGCAGCTTGCCACCGGACGCCGCTGACGAATTACTGCAAATGGCCGTCGATTTGGGCCTTACCTGCCAGCAGCTTGCCGAGCTTGCCGAAAAGCACAAACAGAAAAAACCAAACGCCGAATGGTTCCGCCTTTCGGTACCGGTACGTGAGGAAATCTACGAAGTCCTGCTTGCGCTGGCCGGGCATGGCAGGAAACAGTTTGGGTATTTCGTGGCTGGCATTCTGCGCCAGTTTCTTGAGGAACACGGCCACCTGAAAACGCAGACGGAAAAGAATCATGATTCCCGCGCCGAAAATGTGAAGGCCGGGTTGTGTGGCACATGCGGCAAGAATCCACTATTGCCTGGGCGGCGAACTTGCCAGCAATGCAGTCAGCACGTGAAAGATTGGCGACGCTGGGCAAAAAATGAAAGGCAGGAACCACCAAAATGAGCGGACAACTTTATCAGCAACTACGCCCGAAAGCGTTTGACGACTTTATCGGGGCTGAATCTGCGATTATGCAACTGCGCATGATTGATAGCGGCTTCGTGCTTATCGAGGGGCCGATTGGCACAGGCAAAACCAGCCTTGCGTTGGCGTGGGCCAAGGAGCGTTTTGGCGAGGACTTGCAGGAAATGCAGACCATTTACAAAATGGACAAGTATTACCTCGCACACATGCACGCCAGCGCCTTTGATTTGGATGAGCTGCGCGAACGCAATTTCTTCCATTGGAAAATTCCGACCTTCCTTATCATTGACGAGGCACAGTGCCTCATGTCGGCGCGGCAAGAATCCAAGCTCAAGACAATACCTTTCCGGCCCGATTTAACCTTGGTACTTGTGACGCAGGAACCCGGCGAGCTAGAAAAAAGCATCCGCGACCGTTGTTCACGTATCCGGCTGGGGCCGCTTTCTATCGCGGAGCTGAAACCAATGGTCGCGCGCGCGTGCGATTTCCGGGGCATACCCTGCACGCAGGAGCTACTCCGCGCCCTGAATCGCGCGCAAGTGTTCCGCCCGCGTGCAATCTTGAACGTTGTGGACGCAGTATCGCGTGGGCTGGCCCCTGAGGCCGCAGTGGTTGGGCAATGAGCGAAGCAAATCCCGGCAAGCCGATTTTTCAGACCGGCTCGGAATGGTCGTCCGCGCAGATTGAAGCGTTGAAAGAAACTGGCCTTACGCAGCAGGAAGCGGTGAAACTTTTCCGCCGCAAAATGTTCAAGCTGGGCCGCGTGCTGGAAATGACGCAGGCCGCCAAGGCTGCCAATCCGGCTGCGCCCGTGGCTGCCGCAATGAAGGACGTGGAAGCAAGCGAGCCGGACGCCAAGCTGGACGAAATCAAGGAAGTGTTCTTGCTGAAAATGGAGGCGCGTTTGTACGCGCACATTCCCCCGCCCAGCCGTGCCAAGATACCGTTGCGGAATCGCGGTACTGCGGCGTGGCGCACTGCGGAGATTGAGAACGTGGTAACGCAATGGGCTGAAACCCAGCCGCTTGATTTGGAATTCCGCAGTGACAAGAAACTGCGGGCAGTGTAAAGCAAGGGCAAAAGTGCTGCGCGTCTCACTTGCCAGCTCGCTCCTATGCGCAGAGTTAATGCGCGCTAACTTTCCCCTGCCGAACTTAGAAATGACGAACCCGAAGTCTCTTCACGGGGTGATTTCAAACACCACGCCGCAGCCGAAGTTGTCGAAGCAACCGGGGTTCCCCCCATAAGTAGCCGTACCATAGAGATTCCCCGCAGCATCGAGAACCAGGCTCTCAGAGTACGGCTCGCCTCCGTCGCTTCCCCCGGAGAATCGATGCAACACGGTCTCCTTCCAGTGCCCGCTCTTACCGGGTGTCAGCTTGACCACCGTACCGCAGCCGTTCGGCGGGTTGCAGTTGGGGTCCCCGCCGTAGTACGTTGCCGCGTACAGATTTCCGGCCCCGTCGAGAACGGGCGTGCTGTAGGGGTATTCCCCGTCGCTTCCACCCTTAAAGGTGTGGAGCACGGTCTCTTTCCATTTCCCTTTCGCTCCGGGCGCGAGCTTGAAGACAACGCCCTTGTCGTATTTGCCACCGAGTTCAGTTGTCCCGTAGAGATTCCCGGCTTTATCAAAGATCAGGCTGCCCCAGGGATTGGCACCGCCGCCCGACGCAAACGAGTACACCGTCTTTTCCTTCCAGGTTCCGTGAAGCAATTCCCAGACCGTGCCTCCAGAACCGCAGCAAGATGTCGTACCATACAGGTTCCCTGCGGCGTCCAGGATAGGGGCGGCTTCGGGTTCCCCCGAGCCGAAGTTGTGGAGAACTTTTTCTTGCCAGCTGGTCGCCTCGGAGTTCGTCAGCTCGTAGACCTGGAACGTTTGCAGGGTGCCGTATAGGTTGCCACCCTTATCGAAAATGACACCCCCGATAGGAAGTCCACCCTTTGTTCCTCCAGGGAAGCCGTAGACTACTGTCTCTGTCCAACCGCTTGAGCCCGAAGTCAGCTCGAAGATCACGCCGCAGCCGTAATCGCCGCAACTGTCGATTCCACCAGATTCTGCTGTGCCATAAAGATTTCCGGCTGCGTCGAAGATCAGGCGGCCCCCTGGGCTGTTCCCGTCCGCACCCCCCGAAAAGGCGTAGAGCATTGATTCGGACCACTCTCCTGAGGCGTGAGCCAATTGGAAGACGGTCCCGCAGCCCGGCCCAGAATCACACCCCGACGATCCGCCATAGGCTGTCGCGCCGTATAAACTCCCCGAGGTGTCCAGGGTCAGCCCAGAGTACGGATTGCCTCCGTCCGGGCTGCCCGTGAAGGAATGAATGACCTTGAAGGTCTGAGCTTGTGCGGTTGGTGAAATCGCTACCATCCCGACAGTGAGCAGGACCAACGCTAGAATGCGGGCAAACGCTCGGAACTGGATTCTCATAAGGTGAGGAATATCTTTCTGCGGGGAAAATCATTATCCAGCCTCCATCAGGCCGGAGTCAAGGACTTTTGGAGCCAAGCGCCATTCCCGCCGAAATCAGTGAGATATGACTCTTGTCTGAATCTTGGACAAACTTTCGTTGTCATTTTAGTGAAATTTCTTGCATTTGCGCGTCGCTGAGCGGATGCTAGCGGAGAGAGGTAATTCCATGAAATCCACACGTGGTAGTTTCGTCTGGCAGACTTTGCCGACATTCTTGCTATGCTTCGTGGTAGCCCTGATCATGAGCATCTCCGCACAGGGCCAAGGGCCTCCTCCGTACGCTCAAGGTCAACCGACGGTAGGAAGCCCGCCTACCTCGACCGCTATCTCCAGCCAGATGTTTCTGGATGCAACTCAATGGTGGGGAATTATGGGAAACCCCACAGGCGGGTCGTGCACCACGGCAACGCAGATTACCGGCGACATGGCGGGTGCAATTCAGGCGGCCATCTGCAATCTTCCTGCGAACGGCGGCACGGTCGATGCGCGGGCCTTCGGAAATCCACTTTACTATAATCAGGCGGCCCTAACCTTGGGCTCGAATCCGTTCGCCGACCCGTCATTGGCGGGAAACGGTACGCTCACCACCGCCAAGCAGGTGACTGTCCTTTTACCGGCAGGTATCATCGACGTTACCGCAGTCATTGGTATCCCAAGGCAGTCGCTCCTTAAAGGCCAGGGAAGCTTGGCCACGATTTTGAAGATTGTCACTGGCTTTCCTGGGTTCACTTCCAGTACCAACTCCGAAATTACCAACAACTGCGGGGCGTACGGCGCGTCGGGCAGTGGCCCGCACTGCTTCCCTGTGATCTGTATGGGCTTGAACGGCGACAGTACCAGTATGAACTATGCGCCACTGTTTGTCGTCACGGGCGTGGGCAATTCCTGCGAGAACCCGGAGAGCATGAACCCGGCGGACGGCCACCTCGTTAATAACCCACGCGTTCAGGTCGAAAGTCTGGGAATTGATCTAAATCCCGATCCAATGAACCAAACTCCCACGGCGTACGGTGTTGCTATACAGAATATTACGGCGGAAGAAAAAAGCTGGGTCAGGAATGTGCAGATCACCGACGTTGGCAGCGGCGGGCGCGGGATCAACGTCGCAGCCACCGGAGGGCAGGGGAGCGGAATGATAGGGGGATCAGGTGGCATTGGGGCAAACGAGGCCCAAAACTCGGGCCCATACACCGACCTAGAAATAAACTGGTCAGGCACCTCGGGCTGCACCAATACCCAATTCACAGCGCTCACCTATGGAGTTTACGTTCAAAACGGGCCTTCTGTTACTGTCGGCTCAGGTGGGCACATCACCATAAACGGCGGGAAGCCATGCACCGCCGCCGGTAACAATCTAATCGCCGTCGATGCCTCTGGTGCCGGGGTGATCGTTGAGAACCTCCACGCCGAAAAGTGGTTCGACGCGGTGCGGCTTGGGGAAACGGTGGACACAACAGGGGCAAAGGTTGCTAACGTCACCGGGACGGGGGAGCTGACCAATCTTGTCGAGGTGGGCGTGGGCGGTGGGAGCAATCACATCGTCGGCGACATTTCCTCCCTGTACTCCTATGGAACGTCCGGTGCGCCGAACTTCGTCTTTGACAACCAGACCGGCTGCCATGAGATGACCACGTGCACTCTGGGCGCGACGAGCGGCGGGGGCCTCGCGTCGTACCGCGCCGGTCTGGGGACCGACCACACTGTGTGGACGCAGGGGCGCGAAGTGCACCCGAGCGGGGATGTGGACCTCGCGGGAAATGCATTGGACAATGAGGGAGCGGCTGCTTGTAGCCCATACCACACCGGGGACCTTGCGTGCTTCTGCAGTAGTTCGGCGACGGATGTCGGGTCTTGTTCCACAGCCGCAGCCAACTTGCAGGCGGTCGGGGTGCTCACTGCGCAAGCTGGAACGACGCCGGTTTATTCGGCGGTTGGGCAGGCTACCGCGAACTCAGTTTCGGGGACCTTCACGCAGGGCGACTATGTCTGCTCGGACCCCGCGCATGCAGCGCAGGTTGTGGACAACGGGACTACGGTGTGTCCTCCAAGCGAGAGGTTCGTCGGCATCGCCGCTGCTAATTCGTCCGGGGGCACCGTCCTCGTCGCGCTCGAAATGGGAACGCCGTTGCCGACCACTAATCTCAGTTCAAACGTGCTCTACACGGACAGCATGACCACAACGGTCAATAGCGCGACCACGAGCGCACAGACGATCAAATCGCATGCTTATGGCGGCACCGGGTCGCTCAACACGTCAAATTACGTTGCCCGGATCACCGAGTCGGGGGTGTTCTCGTGCTATACCATGGCCATCACGGGCCTTAACCTCTACCTGCAGATCAACGGAACCAACTTCGAGGTGAACGGATCGGCCAGCACGCCAGAGTTGTCGGCCTGCGGTTCGGCTTTGAACCAACAGTGGTCGATTGTCGCAACCTGCCTAACTGCCTCAACAGGCACTTCGGGAACGCTCAACTGTGATGTCTCTTGGGCCGTGTCAACAGCTGTGGGTCACGGCCTGGTCACTGCGAGCGGTCTCAATCTGACTGGAACGGACAGTTTTGGCGCGGCTGTGCAGTTCAGTACGGCTTCGATGAGCAACACCATGAGCCAGTCTGTGCTCATATTTGAATGACACACGGGCGCGGGGGGCACCAATGTAGGCCGGTGCGTGGCGGGCAGCGATTGAATTTTCGGTGTGCCTAATTTTGTGCCTACCAGCAAACCCTACCTGCTACCATGAATTGCGATGCAATCGGGCGCAAGTGGTTAGCCCTTAGTAGGTTGTCGCAATTTACTGGTAGGTTGTCGCAATTCCCGCAACCCTTTTGTTTTCGGTCTTGATGTAAGTCAAAATCCGCCGACCTTCGGGTCTTGGGGGTTCAACTCCCCCTCCCGGCACCATGGTTTGGTCACGATGACAATTCAAGCCCGCTTCAAGCCACTGGGATCGCCGGGCTGGTTTTTCTTCTTCTTTTTCATCTCAGGTTTCTGCAGCATCCTGTACGAACTGGTCTGGCTGCGGCTGTCAATGGCGCAATTCGGCGTGACCACTCCTCTGGTTTCCACCGTCTTGTCGATGTTCATGGCTGGCCTTGGCCTGGGTTCGTGGCTGGCGGGCCGGTTCGTTCGCGAATATGACGAGCGCACCCGAGTCTCTGCCTTGAGGCTCTACGCGCTGACGGAATTGCTCATCGGTGTCTCGGCGATTCTGGTTCCACACGAACTAGCCGCGGGACGTGCCTTGCTGGTGCGCCTACCGCTCGCCTCCTCATTGTCTTATTACCTAGCTTCCGGAGTCTGCGTCGGACTCACGCTGCTTCCCTGGTGCGGCTGCATGGGAGCTACGATCCCGGTGGCGATGCTGGCGATTCGCAATCGTTTCCCGGAAGAATCCGGACGCTCGTTCAGCTTTCTCTATCTTGCAAATGTGTTTGGGGCGATTGCCGGAAGCGTGGTTCCGCTCCTCCTGATCGAGCTTTTTGGGTTTCGCGGGACGCTGAAGGTGGGCGCGGGATTGAATCTTCTGCTGGCAGCTTCCGCGTTCGTGCTCGCTTTCCGTCTGCAGGCCTTGCCTGCCGCGGTGCAGCCGTCGCAGGCGTCACGCGTGCCCTTGCCGCCTCATCCAGATAACTGGAAATTCCTGGCGTTGCTCTTCGGCACCGGCTGCACCAGCATGGGAATTGAAGTGGTCTGGATTCGGCAATTCACACCTTATATCGGCACGGTCGTTTATGCGTTTGCGACGATCCTGGGCCTGTACCTGCTTTTCACGTTCATCGGATCGCGTATCTACCGCGCTTCCAAGCCGGGTTCCGGGCTAGGGAGTGGTTTGCCATGGGCACTGCTCGGAGCGACGGCCATGATTTCCGCGATCAGCGCTTCGCCGGCATTGCATCTGTCGCACGGGCTGCGAGTGATATTGGGAGTCGCGCCATTCTCTGGCATCGCCGGATTCTTGACACCCATGCTGGTGGATCGCTGGTCTGGCGGGGATCCGGACCGAGCCGGGCGAGCGTACGCGGTGAACGTAGCTGGCTGTATCGTTGGCCCATTGCTCTCGGGCTTCGTCCTGCTGACTGTGCTCGGCGAGCGCTGGGTGTTGGTGGTGTTTGCGCTCCCGTGGCTCGTTCTCGGCGTCGTATGGCATGGTGAGAGTTCTGTTACTGCCACTGCTGTGGGATGGCAAGTGGTCGCTTCCTATGCGGTGATCTTGATCGCCGCATTGATCCCTTTCGCGGGGATTGGCTACGAGGAGCAGTTCAGAACCAAAGTGGTGCTGCGGGATTCCACGGCAACCGTGATTGCGACGGGCGAGGGTATGCAAAAGAGGTTGCTGGTGAATGGCTACGGCATGACTACTTTGACTCCCATCACCAAAATGATGGCCCATCTGCCGTTCACGACTCTTGATCGCCGGCCGGCGAATGCTCTGATCATTTGCTTCGGCATGGGCACGACCTACCGTTCGATCCTCTCGTGGAATGTTCCTGTCACCGGGGTGGAACTGGTTCCGAGCGTGCCACGGCTATTTTGGTTCTACCACTCTGACGCCGCCCAACTCTTGCAGTCCCCGCTGTCCCACATTGTGATCGACGATGGACGGCGTTATCTGGAACGCACCAGCCAGCAATTCGACGTCATTGTTATCGACCCTCCGCCGCCTGTCGAAGCCGCAGGTTCCAGCTTGCTTTACACCAAGGAGTTTTACGCCACCATCCGGCAACGGCTGGCGCCAGGTGGCATGCTGCAGCAATGGCTGCCGGAAGGCGGCGATCGGGTCACCCAAGCCTCGGTGGCGCGCGCCTTGGCCGAATCGTTCCCCTATGTGCGAGTATTCCGCTCGGTGGAGCATTGGGGATACCATTTCACCGCCAGCGCCATGCCCATTCCCAGCCGCACGGCGGAAGAACGGGCGCTGCGGATGCCACTCGCCGCCCTGAGAGACTTGATGGAGTGGGGACCGGAAGCAACGCCGGAGCAACAGTTCTCCGTAGTTCTTGACAGCGAGATACCGATTTCGGAGATGATGGCCCGGGCGCCCGATGCCCCCGCCATCGAGGACAATCGCCCCATCAACGAATACTACTTTTTACGCAGACGCCTTGGTTCAAACTGGCAGCGGTTTCTGGGAAATGTACGCATGCCGGCGACGGCAGACCCAGGGCTGCGTTGAACGCCGCGCTGGCGTATTCACGACTTGAATTCTAGTGGCAACCACGCGACGGCATTCCCGATGCTGAGAGCTGGCTTTGGGATTGGTTGTACGGTTCGCGCCCTTCAGCGATATAATGTGCCGATTTCGCAGGATTGATCCCGAATCATCGGAGGCCCATTGCGCCTGTCACTCGACACTCGCGAGGTTGGACGCGTCACCATCGTGCGCTGCAACTTACGGATTATTGCGGGCAGCGAGAGCGAATCTCTGCTCGCGCACGTTGCCTGGTTGTTGCGCGACCGCCGTGCCATCGTCCTGCACCTGGGCGAGGTCGGATTCATCGACAGCAGCGGCCTGGGCACGATGGTCCGCGCGCTGACCAGTACCCGCCAGGCGCACGGAGAAATGAAGCTCTGTAGCGTGCCGGAACATGTGAGCAAAGTCCTGGAGCTGTCGCACCTGACAACATTGTTCGAAACGCACGAATCGGAGGAGCAGGCGGTCGCCGCCTTTTACCGCCCCGGGGCCCGTGCCGACGCGCCAGCCCTCAGCGGCCGCAGCGTTTTGTGCCTCGACTCTAATGCCGACGTGCTCGCGTACTTGCGGGAAGTGCTGCGCCGCGCCGGATACGACGTTCACGCCAGCCGCCGCCTGGGCGACGCTCGGATGCTGATGCGGGTCGCGCATTTCGATCTGCTGCTGGCAGGCCCCGACATGACCGCGTCCCCGGCAACGCAGCAAGCCTTCAAGACCGCGTGCGCCAGCCTCCCGGTGATCGAACCGGGCAGCGAATTTTCCACCCGCGATGCCGGTGAAGCCTGCGCTGGATTGCTGGAGAAGATCGAGGCTCGGCTCAACTCGAAGACCGCATGACGCGGAGCAGCGTCCTGCAGGATCACGAGTTCGGTCTCTTGGGCTATAATTGCGCGCACACATGGCTATAGCCTCTGGCACGAAGCTTGAGCCGTTTTGCGGGCGTGAGCGAAGCGGGAGTCCGGAGGCGAAATCCCGAGCAGAGCGAGGGATCTCTTGCTGAACTCTGGCACCAAACTTGGACCTTACGAAATTCTCGGCCCGCTGGGCGCGGGCGGCATGGGTGAAGTGTACCGGGCGCGCGATACCCGCCTGGACCGCGATGTGGCCATCAAGGTTCTCTCCGGGCACTTTGTCTCCAACCCCACCCTGAAGGAGCGCTTCGAACGTGAAGCACGCACCATCTCCCAGCTTTCTCATCCTAATATCTGCCATCTCTACGACGTCGGCTCGCAGAATGGCACCGATTACCTGGTGATGGAATGTCTGGAAGGCGAGACCCTGGGTGAGCGTCTGGAGCGGGGACCGCTGACGGTGGAAGAGGTGCTGCGCTACGGGGCCCAGGTGGCCGACGCGCTGGACAAAGCCCACCAGCAGGGCGTGATTCATCGCGACCTGAAGCCGGGCAACATCATGTTGACCAAGACCGGAGCCAAGGTGCTGGATTTCGGGCTGGCCAAGCAGGCGCGGGCAACAACCGCCAGCGCCAGCGTCCTGACCGCCATGACCGCGGGCAAGCCGCTGACGGTGGAAGGCACCATCGTCGGCACCTATCAGTACATGGCTCCGGAGCAGATTGAAGGCGCAGAGGCCGACGCGCGTACCGACATCTTCGCGCTGGGCTGCGTACTGTATGAGATGGCCACCGGCAAGCGGGCGTTTGCGGGCAAAACCCAGGCCAGCGTAATCGCCTCCATTCTGGCTTCCGAGCCGGTGCCGCTTTCGCGGCTGGCGCCCATGACCCCGCCGGCGCTGGAGCGACTGGTGCGCTCCTGCATGGCCAAGGAGCGCGAAGACCGGATTCAGAGCGCGCACGACGTCAAGCTGCAACTGGACTGGATGGCCGAGGCTGGCTCACAGGCGGGCGTCCCCGCGCCTGTAATGGCAAGACGGCGCATCTCGCAGAGACTGGCGTGGACGGTAGCAGCGGTGTCCGCAGCCGCTGCCATCCTGTTTGCGGTTGGCTTCATGCTGCGTGCGCCCGTGCCCGCCCGCCTCTTGCGAGTAAGCATTCTGCCGCCAGAGCAACACTCTTTTGATCCGATGAGCATTGCCCTTGCGCCCGATGGCAGCAAGCTGGCGTTTGTGGCAACGGCCACCGGAATGACGTCCCAGCTATGGGTGCGCTCATTGGATTCGACCGCGGCTCAGCCGTTGGCCGGGACCGACGATGCAGCTTTCCCCTTCTGGTCGCCGGACAGCCGCAACCTGGGATTCTTTGCGCAAGGAAAACTGAGGACCATTGATGCCAGCGGGGGAGCGGTGCAAACCTTGGCTGATGCCCCTCAGCCTCGCGGGGGCGCCTGGGGAGCAGACGGCATCATTCTGTATACCCCCAACCCCACATCACCCATGCTCCGCATCCCAGCGGCCGGGGGAACACCGTCCCAGGCGATGGGCCAGGAGGAGAAGCCAGACTCCTTCGCACTCGCGGGTTCCCCGCGCTGGCCGGCATTTCTGGCCGATGGACGGCACTTTGTCTTTTTTCGGTTTGCGCGCGGGAACCAGGGAGGGGCCCGGGGAAATATTCACCTGGGCGTTCTCGATTCGCAGCAGGACACAATCCTGGTGGGCTCGGATTACCGTGGCCAATACGCCAGCGGACATCTGGTGTTTGTCCGCGACGGGAACTTGATGACCCAGACCTTCGATGAGAAGAAGCTGAAATTGGCCGGGAATCCTGTGCCCATCGCCGAGCAAATCCGGGGTAACGATCTGGGAGCAGCGGCGTTCTCACTTTCGAATGAGGGCAAGCTAGCCTTCGCCGGCGGGCAGGCGACCACGCTCGATTTGGCATGGTACGACCGCAGCGGGAAGAAGGGCGACATCATTGACAGCGGAACCTTCCAGGACGCCCACATTTCGCCCGACGGAAAGAGGGTCTCGGCAGCTCGGGCGGACGCTGGCGGACACCTGGAGCTTTACATTTACGACCTGGTTCGCGGCACCAAGTCGCAATTTAGTTTCTCGCAGTCCAGAGATGACGATCCCGTCTGGTCTCCGGATGGGAGCACCATCGTTTTCGACTCCGCGCGCGCCGGGAAGATCGACCTCTACACCAGACCGGCCAATGGCGCCCGGCAGGAGGAATTGCTGTATCACGATGACCTGGACAAGTACCCCGGCAGTTGGTCCTCTGACGGAATATACATCGCCTATGAGGCCTTAGGCAACGGCCATTTCGATATATGGATCATGCCGATGTTCGGGGACCGCAAGCCCTATCCCTTCTTGCAGGAAAAGTACAACATTCGTTATGCGGTGTTTTCGCCAGATACAAAATGGATGGCTTATACCTCGTACGAGGCTGGGCATAGCCAGGTTTACCTTGTGGCCTTCCCCAAGCCTGGAGGGAAGTTCCTTGTGGGTGACGGTTTCGGACCGGTGTGGGGCCGCAACGGCAAGGAAATCCTGTACCTGGATGACCATTCGCGCGTTGCTTCAGTGGAAGTCACGGCGCATGGCGATAGCTTGGAGTTGGGCCGGCCCCAAATCCTATTTTCCACACAGCCCGTCGGCCCCGGTCTGTTCGAGGTCAGTGCTGACGGCAATCGCTTTCTTATGATGCAAGCGCCGGTGCAGAATTCGCCCAGCCTGACTCTGGTAGTGAACTGGCCCCAGAAATAGCACCTGATCTTTTCTTTGTGCGGAGCTCGCGGGTTTGAAGTGGCTACGACCCGATGCAAATCGAGGTGCGACGCGCGGCATCCAAGGCAAAACCATTATGTCCCAAGAGCGAGCTTAGAACCACTGATTATGTTCTAATTTCGAAAGAGGAGACTTATGGCTTCCACGCGCAGTGTGCATCCGCAGGCAGTTTCAGCGGAAACTCCGGCGGTTCCGTTTACCCTTGAAGGTTACAGCGTCTTGCACCAGATGATGCGGTTTCGTTGGTCGGCGTGGCGGCCGCTGCGGCGGTCGCTCAAGACCGAAATCGTTAACGAGGCCGCCGGCGTTCTGGCGAAGATGGAGCAGAATGCTGGCGGGCAATCAGGTCTCTATTCCCTGCTCGGACACAAGGGCGACCTGATGTTTGTACACTTCCGCAATTCGTTCGACGAACTCAACCAGGTCGAGTTGCAATTGGCGCAACTTCGGCTGAGCGAGTTCTTTGAGCCTACAACGTCGTATCTCTCGGTGATCGAGCTTGGCCTGTATGACTCGACGGTCAAGTTGTACCAGGACCTGGGAGAGCGCGGAGTCGAGCCTTATTCGGAAGAATGGAAACAGGCGGTCGGGCAGACTCTCGCGCGCCAGCGCGAAGCGATGAAGCCGCGGCTGTTTCCCGAGTTGCCCAAGCACCGGTATGTCTGCTTCTATCCGATGGACCGGCGGCGCGGTGAAGAGAAAAACTGGTACACGGTGCCGATCGAGGAGCGGGCTCGTCAAATGAACCAGCACGGGCTGGTGGGACGGCGCTACGCCGGCGAGGTCAAGCAGATCATTACCGGCTCAATCGGGTTCGACGACTGGGAGTGGGGAGTCGACTTGTTTGCCGATGATCCGCTGGTATTCAAAAAGCTCATCTACGAAATGCGCTTTGACGAAGTCAGCGCGGTGTACGCGCTGTTTGGACAGTTCTATGTGGGACTGCGCTGCTCGTGGTGCGAGTTGGGAAAGCTGTTAAGCGGGCAGGTACCCAAAGGCTAGTGAGTGGTGACACAGGAGCAAACATGGCAACGCTTGGACTCATCGAATACAAAGACGCAAGCCCGGCGGTAAAGGCGGTTTATGACGACATCATGGCCACGCGCAAGACCGACTGGATCAACAATTTCTGGAAAGCGATTGCGCATGACCCGGTGACGCTAAAGCGGACGTGGGAAGACATCAAGCAGATCATGGGGCCGGGAGCGCTGGACCCGCTGACCAAGGAACTGATTTACGTGGCGGTGAGCGTCAGCAACCAGTGCAATTACTGCATCGCCGCGCACACTGTTTCCGCACAGAACAAAGGCATGACCGACGAAATGTTCAAGGAATTGATGGCGGTGGTGGGCATGGCCAACGAAACGAACCGACTGGTGTCGGGATACCAGGTGGAGATTGATGAGCAGTTTAAGAAGTAGCTAGGTGTCGGGGGTCAGGAGTCGGGAGTCAGCAGTCGAACTGGCATGCTATCAATTCGCCTGTGCGGTAGTTTGACTCGACCGCGAACACCCAGCTAAGGCCCCACGTATCGGACACAGACTGGTAACCGATTGGGGGATTTTGAGTTCCCATGGGCCTGCGGCCCACCTATTGACATGAAAGCGCGTCGCCAAGATTCATTGATTCCAAACGGCTTAGCCCGCGACTTTCGACGGAGTGTAATGGAGATATTTCAACAACTAGCGCACCAGCGTAGTAGAACGGCCCCATTTATCCATCTCGCAGCCACACTTCCCACCGGTGCCGCCACCCCAGAGCGCCTGACTTATTGATTTCGGTTGCCGCACTTGCGGCATCGGACAACCGCAAGCGGGACAGCTCACAGGTTTTGTATTGATACCCCACCGATTCTTTGTGACCGTGCCAAATGCTACCAGCAGAATACCGACGAGGAGAACCGGAACGATGAGGACCAAGACTACGTGAATCACGTGATCGGGAATGATTATGCCTAGCACGATGTCTAACACCACACAAAGCGGGACGCCTAGCAGAATGGACTTTACGATTGTGCTCCTCGTCGGTCTCGTGGTGCCGGAAGGAGAACTGTAATCTTCGAGAGTCGAGCTGATTAGGGGCAGAGGAGTCTGAAGTGTAGCCCCGCAGTTTCCGCAGAAGATGCGGCCTGCATCGGCATGAACGCCGCACTTCGTGCAGGTTCTCCCAGTAGCAGAGTTCGTCCAACGGACCGTCATCAAGCCAATGATACGCTCTGCATGTCGCAACTGTTGAAATCGCAACTGCTGAAATCAGGCGATTGCACTCCGTCGAAAGTCGCGGGCTAAGCCGTTTGGAATCAATGAATCTTGGCGACGCGCTTTCATGTCAATAGGTGGGCCGCAGGCCCATGGGAACTCAAAATCCTTGCCGAAAAGTCGGCCTAACGGCAGCGACCGCGTCCGGCGGCACGGTATGCAAGATCAAGTCTTGGCCATCGGGCTGGCTCCTGACTACCGACTCCCGACTACTCCAAACTTGAATTCGTGCCGCTTCATATCAACCCGGCGGCCGCGAAAGATTACTCCTTCGGACTCGAGACGCAGCCGTTGCTCGATCGTGGAATCGCCGCGCAGCTTGATTGCACCGCCCGCTCCCAGCACTCGATGCCACGGCAAGCCAACCGCACCGCGCAGGACGCCAACCACCTGCCGCGCCGCGCCCGGATAGCCAGCGCCGCGCGCCACGCCGCCATAGGTGGCGACTTTGCCCTTTGGAATTTTCCGGATGGCAGCCAGGATACGGTTGCGCATCACGACGCCAGAACTTAGCCTAGGCTGCCGCTTTCTTGAATGACTCGATCGCCTGATCTTCGGTGTCATACACTTCGAAGACGGTCAGCAGCTTGGTGACCTGCAGCAGATCTCCAACGCGCGGCGTCAGGGTCGCAAGCTTGATCGCCCCGCCGTTATTGCGCGCCGTGGTGTAAAGAGCTACCAGAGTTCCCAGGCCGCCGCTATCGATGTAGCCGGTTCCCGCGAGATTCAGCACAATGCGGTTGTTCTCCGCAACTAACTTCTTGACCGTGTCACGCAGATGCGCGGATTCCTCCCCGAAAACGATGCGACCGGAGCAATCGACGACTAAGACGCCGTCCTTGGTTCGAGTATTCAGCTTCAATTGCATGAAAGCCCTCCTGCATTTGAACTCAAACCCAAGGGTACTCTGGAAAGCGCGTGTTCTGCAAGGATTCGATGCCGGCGGCACCTGCGAGAATTCCTTGCATCCCGAGCAGGCTGGAAGGCTTCGCCGTCACGTATAATCATGGTTTCCGCTCATGAGCTACCAGGTCCTGGCGCGCAAATACCGTCCGCAAAAGTTCTCCGAAGTGATCGGACAAGAGCATGTCACACGCACGCTGAAGAACGCCATCGAGCAGCAACGAATCGCCCACGGATACATTTTCAGCGGACATCGCGGAATCGGAAAAACTACCGTGGCGCGAATTCTGGCCATGGCCATGAATTGCCGATCTGCGGAGCAGCCCGTCTCCGAGCCTTGTGGAGTTTGCGAGTCGTGTACCGAGATTCGCGCGGGAAACTCCGTGGATGTGATCGAAATTGACGCCGCCACCAATCGCGGCATCGATGAAATCCGCGAACTGCGCGAGGCTGCCCGCTACCGTCCCGCCCGCGACCGGTTCAAGATTTACATTCTGGATGAGGCCCATCAAATCACCGATGCGGCCTTCAACGCCTTACTGAAGACCCTGGAGGAACCACCGGGCCACGTGGTTTTCATGCTGGCCACCACCCAACCGGAAGACATTCCGCAGACCATCCGCTCGCGGTGCCAGCATTTCAGTTTTCGGGCGGTACGTTTTGAAGAAATTGTGGGGCAGTTGAAGGACCTCGCATCGCGGGAAAACATTCAGGCTGATGACGGCGCTTTGGCGTTGCTGGCGGAAGCGGGCGATGGCTCCATGCGTGACGCGCTCTCGATCCTCGACCAGGCAATCGCCTCCTGCGGCGACCGTTTGACGGCCGAAGACGTGCGCCAGTTGATCGGGGCTGCGCCTTCCGGCACGCTGGAAGAAGTGATGCACGCGGTGGCGCAGGGATCGAGTGAAAACGCGCTGCGGCTGGTAGATCGGCTGATCAGCGAAGGACACAGTCCCACTCACTTCGCGCGGCAACTGGTGCGGTTCCTGCGGAACGCCGTGGTGGCGAAAGTTGCGGGAGGCGAGTCTGCCCTGCTGCAGATTTCGAGCGATGAACGCCAGCGCGTCATGCGAGTGGCCGAGCAGTTCAGCGAGGAAGATCTGTCCCGGCATTTGCAGATCATGCTGCGAACGCATGGCGAACTGGGCTACCGCCAGGAACAACGCTTCCACCTCGAACTGGGCTTGCTGAAGATGGTCCATGCGCAGCGTTTGCTGCCGATCGAACAGTTGCTGAGCGAGGCAGGGGTCCCGGCCAGCAGCGGGGCGCGGTCCGCAGCTAAGCCTTCGGTTGTGCCCGACAACCGGCCTTCCACGGCCGCGAATCGTTCCTCCGTAATCTCTCCTTTTGCAGCGGATTCTGCGCGGAAGGGTGGCTCGAAGCCGCAGCTTTCCGCGGAGGAATCTGCCGAAGCGTGGCCTCGGCCGGCCTCGGCGGGAGTTTCAACGGCGGTGGTAATGGGAGCAACTGCGCCCGCCGAGGTGCCGCGTCAAGCGACAGCAATCGTTGCAGAGCCGGAGCGTCAGGTGCAATCGGATCGCCCCGACAGACTCCGCGATGCCGTTCTGAACGCGCTTGCCGAGGCGGGCCATCAGGTGCTGGTCTCGATGCTGGAAAGCGGAGAATGGCGGGTCGCGGGAAACACCCTGGAGATCAAAGTGACCTCTTCGGCAACAGTAATTGACATGTCGCTCGGCGCGGATGCAAAGCGGCTGGTAATTGCCGCCGCCAGCGGGGCGCTGGGACGTCCGGTGAAGCTGAAGGTCATTCCCGGCGGAGTGGCGCAGACAGCACCGGCGAACGGTCCGGCATCCAACTCCAATGGCGGTGGGCGCAGGCGCGCCGAGCAGGACCCGGTTGTGCGGCGCATGAAGGAAAAGTTCGGCGCGGAGATTCGGACGATCATCGATTACAAAGAAAAACGATAGCGCTCTTTGCTGCAGAGATCGCGGAGGGGATCGCTCGGGCATCTTGTTACCTTGCGCACTGGGCGTACTCGACGACTGAAAAGAGGTCACGGATGGGCGGATTCAACCTGCAGGAATTGATGTCGAAGGCCAAGCAGCAATACGAAACGCTGCAGAAGAAAATGGAAACGACGATCGTCGAAAGCACTTCCGGCGGCGGCAGCGTGACCGTCAAGATGGACGGCCGCAAGCAGGTGTTGAGCATGAAGATCGATCCCGAGGTGGTCAAAGGCGGCGACATCGAAATGCTTCAAGACCTGGTCACTGCGGCGGTCAACGGCGCCAATCGCAAGGTGGATGAAGCCATGCAATCCTCCATGGGCGGAATGCTGGGAGGGCTGGGAATCCCAGGACTGTGAGGAATTGAGTAATTGGGTAATTGAAACCCCGTCCCTCGATTCAATTTTCCAATTACACAATTACCAAATTACACGATTACTCAATTGCTTCTATGTCTAAATTCGCCGAGCCGATGACGCGGTTGATCGATGAGTTGAAGAAGCTTCCGGGAATCGGAAGCAAGACGGCACAGCGGCTCGCTTTTCATATCCTGCGATCCAGCGACGAAGATGCCGACGCCCTGGCAACGGCGGTGCGCGATGTGAAGGCCAACCTGCGGCTGTGCTCGGTATGCAACAACATCACCGATGTGGACCCTTGCGTGTATTGCAGCAGCCCTACGCGCAACCAGCGCCTGGTCTGCGTAGTGGAAGAGCCCACCAACATCGCGGCGGTTGAGAAAACCAAGCACTTCAACGGTGTGTATCACGTGCTCCACGGCGCGATTTCGCCGCTGCATGGGGTCGGCCCTGAACAACTGCGCATTTCCAATCTGACGCGCCGGGTGGAAGAAGGCGGGGTCGATGAGGTCATCCTGGCCACCAACCCCACGGTGGAAGGCGAAGCTACGGCGACCTATCTGGCGGGCCAGTTGCGCCGCGCTGGCGTCAAAGTCACTCGCATCGCGACTGGCATTCCGGTGGGCAGCGACATCGAGTACGCCGACGAGATCACGATGCTGAAGTCGATCGAAGGACGGCGGGAGTTGTAGCCGTTGGCTTCCGGAGAGAGGGTTCGAGTATTCGCGAGCCCTCGAATCGATTCTCCATGTGCACCTTTTCTTGTGCAAATGCGCAAGGAAGTTGCGCCTGGGGCAAGAGATCAGATGTCTCACGCACGGAGCGATATTAAGTCAAGTAGCTTATTTGTAATACTTTACGCTGATACAGTTCATGTTTCAGATGAGTTGGTTGCCGACGTGCAATGCCTCCCCCGGCGCCTTTTCAGGCGCTTCTGATTTTTGGGCTGACGCGGGAACGCGCGCGGGGAGTCATCCGGGCCAAACAGCCTGGAACCACCTTTCCGGCGGCAGCACGCGCCGCGCTGGAATGTAACCACATCCAAACCGACGCTTGGAGAAGCCGGGCAAATCAGCCCGGTTTTTCTTTTCAGCGCGGAACCGAATCATTTCGGTGCTGGTGCCTCGAATCGCGCAAGTGCCTACGCGTCCAGAAACAGATTGGCTTCCTCTTCCGGCGCGACGATTCCCTCGGGCAAAGTTCCGCGGTTGTACTCGGCCATGCGATTCTTCCATTTGAGGAAGTCGGTAATGTTTTGCGGTTCGATGCGAAGCTCGACCCGGCGCAGGCTGGCGAGCAGCAGATTCATCTCATAGCTGAAGCCGGTGCTGGTGCGGTGGTTGCGTGCAGAATGACGCAGGGTTTTAATCTTTCGGTTTTGCAACTCGAGAAGGCCCCATCCGGGCAAAAGCTCGTCGGGGCGAATCAGGCCGGCAGGCACCAGATAGAAGCGCTCGCAGCCCACACCCAGTTCCGGTTTCTGCCGAAACGGCTTCTCACGTTCGGCGAGGAAATCCGCCCGCGAGACTTTACATTCCACCAAGACTGAGTGGCAGGCGCGCTTCCAGCCAATCGCGTCCGGCATTTCTCCGCTGATGCATGCCTGCTCCGACAAAACCACGCCACAGCGGTAGGCGCGCAGCCAGGCGACAGCCTTCTGTACCAATTGCGAATGGGTCACAGATAGAAGCTATCCTGAGATTGAGGATTTTCCGAGTACCTGAGCAGTTTCGGGATCACGCGGGTTCCCCAAAATCAGCGCGGTGAGAATGCCTCTCCACGTTCATCTCGCTCTGTGCTTGTCCGGGGTCCCCTCGGCTTCGCTCGGGGCAGGCTTTTTCGACTGTGTTGTCGCTCGCTTCGCGGACGACAACTTCGCTCAAGGTGACAGGACTAAGGGAGGCTGGATTGAACGGCTCGCGCAGCAGACGGAGTCTTTCGGCGGAGCGGCTTCACCAGGATGGGACGCCGATATACGGTTTCGAGCAGATGCCGGCCGGCGGCAATCTCTTCCGCCAAGCGATCGCGCGCAGAATAGCCCTGTGCGGCGAGCAGCAGGAAACCGTCTTGTTCATGGATTTTCACGCCCTGGATTCGCCCGTCTCGTTCCGCATCCAAGGCATTGGCCAGGCGCAGGATTCCGGCCAGCCGCCGAACAGTTTCTCGCTGGACCGGGGTAAAGGCGGCCATTGTCTTCTGCCCAGCGCGAGGCAGCGCACCTCGGTGATAGCGGGCTGCTGCGCCGGCAATCAGCATGGCTTCGGCGGTCCATCCAAGGGGCGGCTTGAGCTGGCGCATCAGGCGGAACGTCGCCTTATGATGATTGTCCCCTTTCTGCGAGCGCCCTACATCGTGGAGCAAAGCTGCAGCCTCGAGAATCGAGCGCTGCTGTTTCGACTCCGCCTCGGTAAGCCGTCTGGCGGGCAGGCCATCGTAGAGCTGCAGCGCCAGCCGGGCGACATGCGCGGAGTGCCGGGTGTCGGGATCGAGCAGCGATCCCCAAAGCTTCAGCCGGCTCAGAGCAGCCGATTCGATATGCTTCCCAAATGGCAATTGTGCCCGCCAGGTTTGCCACAGTGAATTCTCACCCAACATTTTCGAGCGATACTTCTTGATTCGCTGGGATCGTTCTTCGATTACCTTGCCATGCCAGTGCGCACGGGAATCGGAATTGGGAAACGCCTTGATTTGCAGGGCAGTTGCCCAGAGCACGTCCAAATCGTGAACTTCGCCCAGCAAGTCCTGCAGCTCCTTCAGATCGTTGTGCCAGGCGGCATGCTGCTCGGGCAGAAAATTTTCAACGATGTAGCGGAAGCGCTTTATGCCGATCCGCAGACTGTGAAAGGCAATCTGAGATCGGTTCCGAAGCGCGAGTCGATGGAGCGCATGAGCTTCGGTCCAACGCTCCAGCGCCAGATGTTTGAAAATCGCGCCACCGCTGCGGATCCTGGCAGCTCGCCGGGGCAACAGCCCACTCCACCGCACCCACGGCTTGCGGTCAAACTCCCGCAAAGCCACGGCCGCTTCCTGCTTGAGTTGGATCTGGCGGCCCGCCAAAAATTGCAGAAGACGTTGCGTCACTGGATCGTCGGCAGCGCCCAGGCGGCGGACCCATTCTTCCATCACCTGAAAGTCGCGCAATTCTCCCAAGCGGCGGAACAGAGCCTTCCCGGCCTTCTTCATGTGCTTCCAGGCGGGATCAGGGTCGATCGCCATTAGCCCGTCGGCCATGGAGCGGCATCGGCGCAACGCCACGCGCAGATCATGGACGGGATCAGGCGCCAGCTCGACGCTGGCACGGTCGCACTCTTCGAGGACACGCTGCATCCAGAAGCCGAGTCCAGAACTCGGCTTTTCCTTCTTGGCGGCGGCAGGCGAGGAAGTCATCAGATTCGGCACCGTCTATTCTCCACGCGAACGCGAATTAGTTCCAGTGCTTATAGTGACTACAGACCTTTCGCAGATCGAACTCGGCACCGCGGCACAAATAAATCGGGGTATTCTCTTCGGCCATGCCAAAGCGGTTATAGTGCTCGACCGCCTGCCACGTTGTGCAATTGTCCTGGACATCTTCCAGGCTGAACTGCAGGAAGATGAGATTCTGGTAGTCCTCCGCAGGAGGACCCCAGTACACGTAGTTCTGGTGGCGGGAGTAGGCGCGGGGCAAGCTGTACTTCGGGCCGAACAGATTGACCGCGCCAGCCTCGCCATAGTTGCCGGCGAGGATGCCAGTCTTGGCCCGCTCTTCGGGAGGAAGCGAGTTGTAGATTTCCGCCACCTGCTGAACCAGTTCCGGCCAGCCAAACTGGTCCGCAAAATACTGCGGCAGAACGCTTTCGTGTTGAACTTCCTGCTTGGCAGGTTTGAAGCCGAGTTTCGCGGCGTGCGCGGCATACGCGACATACTGCTCGGGCGAGAGCATGGGCAGCGTCAACGGCGCGATCACCGCACCACCCAATGCAGTCACCGCCAGTACTACTGCCTTCGGCCAAAGTTTGCCGTGAGTGATTCGCCACCGGTCAAGCGCGCCCTCCCAAGCTACAGCCCCGCCGGCGAACAACATGGGATAAATCGGCGCGACGTAATAATCCTTGCCGTGCAGGATCATCATCGTGAGGAAAAAAGCCAGGAAAATCCAGGCCAGCATGCGATATTTGCTTCCGCGCCCAAACATGAAGTGCCAAAGCCCGGCCAGCCAGAAAACGAGCAGTCCCGGACCCATCACCAGAATCTGCTGTTTGATAAAGGCCAGCGGCGGCAACTCGACATTTTTGTGATTCACCCGCACGTTGTGCAAATCCTCCAACGTGGGAAAATGATGTGCGATTTGCCAGATGAGATTGGGCGAGAAGATGAGCAGAGCAATCGCGCCACCGATCCAGATCCAGGGCTTGGTGAATTCTTTACGCTGCTCTGTAAGCAGCAATCCGATTACAACCGCGATTCCAAAGAACGCTGTCGAATGTTTGTTCATCAGGCCGGCGCCGCAGATCACCCCAAACCAGATCCAGAGCCGCGAGTCTCCTGTCTGAATGATGCGGATCAGCACATACACACCGGCCATCCAGAACAGCGGTTCGAAGGCGTTCATGGACATGAGGCCGTCCGTAACCAGATAAATCGGGACGCACAGCACTGAAAGCCCTGCCAGGGTCTGGGCGAGGACACCAGCCCCCAGCCGCCAGGCCATAAGCATAGTAAGCGCCACCAGCAACGCGCCGGCGATGGCCGGAAACGTTCGCAGCACGTGCAGCGAGCCGCCGAGCAGCAAAGCAATGCGCGCCACCAGGCCGATGAGCGGTGCGTAATCGACATAGCCCCACGCCAAGTGACGGCCACCATCCAGGTAGTACAACTCATCGCGAAAATAGCCGTAGCGTCCGCTCAGGAGCAGGTGAATGAGGAGCTTGGCTCCGGCAATGGCTAGAACGAGACGGTAGGCCAGAGGTGGAATGCCCGGTTGTCCAGCGCTGTTTTCAGGATGCAATCAATTACCCCCAACGGTCCGGTGAGAATCCATGAAGGACATCATACGACCCTTGGGGTGAGGGTGGATGCAGTTTGAGAACGGGGCCCGGGTCATTTTGACATTGCCCGGCGTTCCGCTGGAGCGGCCTATTACTTCCGTTACATGCGCGACCTTACCATCTGCACTACCCTTGATGGGTAGCTCCAGGAGTTCGCGTATCTTTACCGCCGCCACAACCAAGCGAGAGGATCGCAATGCATCGGCTCGCGCCTTCATCCACAGCCTGAACATCCTGGTTAAGTATGTGCGTCTGTACGGGTTTGAACACAAGCGCACCGAGGCCCAGTTCGAGATTACCTGGAAAGAACTGCAACAGGGTCTGCCCAAGGATGCGGAGGGCGCATTCTTGCTGGGTGTCTCCGGGAACAAGCTTCTGCTGGATGGACTGCCGCTGGACAGCGGACAGGCGGAACACAGCTTTGCGCAGCTGCTGACTGCGGCGGGCCTAGCCAGCATCAGCTTCTCCAACCAGGTCACGGTGGAAGATTTCGCCAGGCTGGTTCGCGCTTTCGCCGTTGGTGGTTCGAAAGCGCAGGACGTGGTATCACAAATCAAGAATACGTTCCAAGATGCCAAGAACTCAACCATCAAGATTAACGAAGTGAGGTTTGTGGCGGCAGATCCGGCCACAGGCAACGTCACCATAGCCGCGCAGATTGCCGCGCAGACGCTGGGTCCGGAATTCAAGGACTGGCTCAATGACCCGCAGAAGCTGTTGCAACTGATCGCGGCCGCGGAAGGATCGCGAAGCGGCGGAACGGGCAGCGGTTCTGGCGGAGATGGTTCTGGCTCGGGGACAGGGACGGGTACGGGATCTGGTCCAGGCGGCGGTTCCGGTGCGGAAGCTCCCTTGGCGGAGCAGGAAGTTCTGCGCACGATCCGGCTGCTGACCCGTTTCGGAGAAGCGGGCGCGGATCCGAATCTCGATCCACAGTCCCTGCAGCACGAACTCGCCGAGGTGGATCCCAACACCAAGGTGAATCTGCAGCAATTGCTGGCGTCCCTGACCGCCAACGCGCCGCAGGAGGGCGCCGACGCGCCCCTGCTGATGAAAGCGGCCGAGCACATGGCCATTCGCTTTGCCCTGCAACGCTTCCAGAGTGGCGAGGTAAAGGTGAACGCCGTCCACCAGTTGCTGGAGCATATGAGCCGGCAGATGGATACTCTGCGGCGGATTCTGAACGTGCAGGAAGACAAAATGAGCAAGGCGGGGATTCTGGTTGAGTCTCATGCCGATATTCTGGACCGAATGTTCTGGGCGGAAGTGCCCGACTCGGGGAAGAAGAGCGTCCTGCTTTCCGCTGAGGCGGCATGCGTGCCTCCGCGGAATGTGCGCCAATTTGTCGAATTGCTTCTGGGGCGCGGCGACAATGAAACCGCCACTGCGGTTCTGAACAACTATTCGAGCGGCCTCGGAGCAAGAGATCCGGACCCCCGCCGAAAAACCGCCATTGGTTTGAGCCAGCTTGCCGACCTGTTCGCTGCGCCGGGCGTCGAGCTGATTGCCGCCACGGCCGCACAACTCGGAGAAGCGCTGGCCAGCGAACCGGATCATGAAGTGCAGGGCCTGCTGGGTGCCGCTTTTGTGCGTATGAGTTCGGAAGCCGGCAGCCGCAAACAGTACGACGCGTTGGACCAGATCTGCGGGGCCATGGAACACGTCGCGACCCAGCGGCCGGCTTTGTCGGCGGAGTTGCGCACCCGCATCGGGGTGGAGAATCGGTTGCCCGCATTCCTTGAAGACGCCTTGCGCACACCGCACTTCCCGCCGGAACTTGTTTCCGTTCTGCGCCGCACCTTCCCGGCCTCGGTGGAACATTTGGCGGACCGCTTCTTCCGCTGCATGCAGCGGGAAGAATGCGACCGTACGGTCGACTTGGCGAAGGAACTGGGCGCGGCCGGCGTCGAGCAAATGCGAGAGATGTTGCGGACCGGCGCTGTGCGCCAGGCTGCCTCGGTGATCGGGCTTTTGAGCCGGCTCGAGGTACCGGCCATGCTGGAGCTTCTGCCCATACGGCTCAAGGAATGGAACCGGTTCTATCACGATGTGGTGGTCCGGCAAATCGCCTATGGCTCCGCTTCGGACCGCGGCCGTTCGTTGCTGGAACTCCTGGAGCATCTGGATCCCACCGTGCTGCCCCAGGCCATCGATGAAATCGGCATGAGCGGGGACCGCTCGACGGTGCCTCCGCTGATGGTGATGGCGGCGGCCGGCGAAGCCGAGGGCCGTTCGCCATTGATCCAGTTAAAGGCGGTGGAGTCGCTGGGGCGCCTGCGCGAGCCGGAGTCGGTCCCGGTGCTGCGCAAACTCGTCGAAACCCGGAAAATGTGGAAGTGGGTCCATCATCGCGAACTGCGGATTGCCGCAGCCCAGGCCCTGGCCAAGATCGATCCGCGCTATGGCAGCCAGGTTTTGTCCGAAGCCGGCTTGTCCTCGGCTGAATTGGCGATTGCCCCGCTGGACGCAGCTCCCGCTTGCCCCTGGGTGCGCCAGCGCCGCTATGAACGCATCATCCTGTCGAAGGCATTGTCGGCGACGATCAGCAGTTCCTGGGGGAAATCCGGCATCGTGGTGCGGGAGTTGAGCCTGGGTGGCGGCATGGGAACGAAGGAAGGCAATCTGCGCGTTGGTTCGGAAGCCATTCTCGACGTTTCTGTCGGTGTACGCCACATTCGCGCCCGGGTTCTGTTGCGCCGCGCCCGCCTCAACGAAGTCGGCTTTGAGATTGTGGATATCGACCTGGAAAGCCGCTACCGCTTGCGCTCGCTGCTCATGGAAACTCTGGACCGGGCTCCCGAGATGAAAGCGCGGGAGTGGGACGGCCAGAGAAAGTCCTAGAGAATCCCAACATACCGGCTGGAGCCTTTCGTCCCCTTATCTTCGACCCCGTTGACAGGGCAGCCTCCCAAGGCCAAGATAGCCCGAGACTAGGGGGAGAATTCCATGAAGCGTTTCCGGCCTTTATCTGAACCCGTTGAGCTTTCCGCCTCATTCCACCATCGCATGAATTTGTACGCCCTCGCGGCCACCGCGGCTGGGGTAAGCGTGCTGGCTCTGGCGCAGCCTGCGGAAGGAAAGATCGTCTACAAGAAAGTCCACAAGCAGATTGTGCCCAATCACACGGTCCCGCTCGACCTGAACGGCGACGGCAAAATCGATTTCAATCTGCACGACAAGTTCAGTTGTACCAGCTTCTGCGAATACATCGACGGGTCCATTACGGTCTTGCCGTCACGGCAAACCAATGAGATCGTGGGACACGCAGGGCGTTCGTTTCATTCTGCCTCTGCCCTTGCGGCCGGGGTTCGAGTCGGCCCCCGAAGTCCATTTTCATCCGGCAAAAAAGTGATGGCGTTTGGAGGGTATGATGCCGGAACGCAAGGTCCTGCGTACTGTCTCGGGCCCTGGGTCAACGTGACCGACCGCTACCTCGGTCTGAAATTCAGCATCGCAGGGAAAATCCACTATGGCTGGGCCCGGTTGAATGAAACCTGTAGCCATACGAACGGGGAGAACACCGCCGTGCTGAGTGGCTATGCGTATGAGACCGTGCCCAACCAAGCCATCGTTACGGGCAAAACCAAAGGCGGCGATGGAGTATCTCCTCAGCCTGCAACCCTGGGCCGCCTGGCGCTGGGTGCGGCGAAGGCTTCGGCCGGGCGCGGAAGATAAGACGGGAACGGGCAGAGGAACCGAACTGTCTTTAGCGGACCGCAGCCGGCGCCACAGGAGCTGCCGGCTTTTGCTTTCTCTCTTCCAGGTATCTGGGCAGGGCGTCTTGCCACGATGGAATCGATAAGCCCAGAGCACGGAACTTCGCCTTGCTCAGGACGGAATAGGCGGGACGTTTTACCGAGCTGAAGAACTCGCTCGTCTTCACCGGTCTCAGCTGCGCCTTCATGCCTGAGCATTCGAAAAGGTAGCGGGTAAATTCGTACCATGAGCATTGCCCTTCCGAACTGAGGTGGTAGAGTCCGAAGCGTCCGGTCAATACCAGCCGACGCACCGCTTCCGCGAGATCGCCGGTGTACGTAGGGGTGAGTACCTGGTCATCCACCACACGGATGGCCTCGCCTGCCGAAGCTTTCTTCAACATGGTTTCGACGAAATTGCCACCCTTGCCGGCGCTGCCCGCGACGCCGTAGAGACCGCAAGTCCGAATGAGGAAGAAGCGGTCACAATAGGCGGCAATGAGATGTTCCCCGAGGACCTTCGACGCGCCGTATACACTCAGCGGGGCGCGCCGATCGGTTTCCTCATACGGGGTTATTTTCGGATCTCCGCCGAAAACATAGTCCGTGCTGAAATGCACCAGAACTGCGCGGGATTCCTTACAAGCGATGGCCAGATTCATAACGCCGGTGCCGTTCACCTGAAACGCCAATGCGGGCTTCTTCTCGCACTCCTCGACCCGGTGGTAGGCCGCGGTATTCAACACAACGTCCGGCTTGTGAGCCGCGATGATCTCCCGTACTTGCTCTTCAGAAGACACGTCCAGCTGAGCGTGCGTCACCGGAACCACCATGTCGCCCGCCGCTTGAAACACCTTCAGCAGATCACTGCCGAGTTGTCCATTCGCGCCAATGAGAAGTGTTTTCATCTACCTTGCGGCCGTCTTATCTCACAACCATATTGTCTTGCTCGGAGTATCTGAAGCATTGTGATTCTGGCCTGGAGAGCCACTGTTGCAGAGTCTGCGCCTTGCGGTCCTTGTCGGACAAGAAAACATCCCTGGTAGGCCACTGAATCCCAATTTCCGGATCGTCCCAGCGAATTCCCGACTCGGCCTTATTGTTGTAGATCGCGGTGCACTTGTACTGGACTTCCGCGTAATCGGAGAGCACGCAGAAGCCACGGGCAAACCCTGCCGGAGCCCAGATTTGTTTGCGGCCCTCGGCGGACATTTCCGCTCCGAACCACTTACCCAGCGTCGGAGAACCATGTCGTATGTCGACCGCGACCAGGAACGCGGTGCCTCGCGTGACCCGCATGAGCTTCCCCATGGGGCCGTCCCACTGAAAGTGCAGACCGCGAAGCACGCCTCGCACCGAGCCGGAGTGGTTATCCTGCAAGAATTCGCAGGGTAGTCCCAAGGCCTTGAACTGGTCCGCCCGGAACACTTCGGTGAAAAACCCCCGGTCGTCCTGAAAGACCTGAGGGGCTATGACACAAACCTCGCCCAAATGTTTCGACTCGATTCGTAGTTCCATGGTTTCCTGCGCGAAAAACGACTTCGGTAGATGCCTCCCGGTGGGAGGCGGCAATTGTTGATTATTGCACAATCCTGATGGAGTGATTCACGCCGCAGCAGACGAACACAGACAGCAGGGGCGTCTGCAACGCCTGTTTCGAAATCTTCCGCCTGACGACGGTACCGTCCGAACTGCCAGTCCTAAGCCAAACTCCGCCGTTTCGCATGTCCTTGACGGGACGCTCATCCCGGGCTTACCATGGCCGGGCAAGCTAGGGGGATATCCATGAAGCATCCCACCAGACCCCTGCACGGGTTATTTGCTCGCCTTTCCAACTCACTCCGTCATCGCCGTAATCTGGGCCGATTCGAGGGCGCTGCACTCAGGACGCTCGCCTTGGGAATTCTCGCGGCACTTTGTTTCGCGGCCACCGCATTTGCGGCATCACCATACAACGTCATTTACCGATTTCCCGCCAAGAACCGCGGGTATTGGCCGACCAACCTGATTGCCGATGCGTCAGGCAATCTGTACGGGGTGACGAATAGCGGCGGCGAGAATGGCTCGGGCGTCGTGTACCTGCTCAAGCAGAAAGGCGAAAGATGGACCAGAACCGTTCTCTACAACTTCCCGGGCAGCGGGATGTTCGGGGCCGGAGGTGGCTCTCTTGTTCTGGATCAGGCCGGCAATCTTTATGGCACAGCGTACGATGAAAATACATTTGGAGTTGTGTTCGAACTGTCGCCACCCAAGAAATCCGGACGCGCCTGGAAGGAAACCAACATCTACACCTTCAGCGGCTGGGACGGATCAGGGCCGAGCGGCTTGGTAGTCGGCCCGTCTGGCGTGCTGTACGGCACTGCAAAAATGGGCGGCCGGGATTGTAGCGGGCTGGGCTGCGGCACGGTCTATACCTTGACTCCGCCGTCCGGCCACCAGCACAAATGGAAAAGAACGGTGCTGTATTTTTTCAAGGGTGTTCTCGGAAACGGAAAGGGAGACGGCGCCGGGCCCCTGGGATTGACATTTGACGCAAGTGGCACCCTGTATGGCACCACCGGGGGTGGGGGAAGCTGCAACGAGGAAGACGGATGCGGGGGCACGGTATTCGAACTGAAACCGCCCGGCAAAGGACACACAAACTGGACCGAATCCGTGCTGTACCGTTTTGCTCCGGGATCAGACCAGTTGCTGTCCGGCGTGGTTCTTGACCAGTCCGGCGCAATGTATGGCGTCACCATCGCCTCGGTCTACCAGGTAGCGCGTCAGGGCAAGACGTGGACCGAGACCATCCTTACCAGCGGCTGCTATGTGTATGGGGGTCCGGTTGTCGACTCATCGGGCAACGTGTATGGCACGACGCTAGGTTGCACGAATGACGGCACGGTCTTCAAAATGTCTTTCAGCCAGGGAACCTGGCAGCAAACCGTGCTTCATCAATTTACCAGCGGCCGCGACGGCGAGGCGCCCGATACCGGGGTAGTGTTTGGCCGTGATGGCGCGCTCTATGGTACAACCCTCCGCGGCGGCAATCAGCAGTGCGTTTACTATGAAAATGTCGGCTGCGGAACGGTTTTTCGGGTCGTTCCCTAGCCAGCTCTGCCTGTAGTTTGCGGCGCAAGCGACGGAAGGACGGGATCGGAGAGTCCAATGACAAAGCGCGAATTACGTGGAAGACATGCCAGGAACGTCGGAGCCACCCATCTTCCTGCCAAGCTGGAGAAGTTTTTACGGGACTACGCGGCTGCGGCTACCGCAGCGGGCGTAGGGCTGCTGGCGCTGGCTTCTTCTGCGGAAGGAAAGATCGTTTATACCCGTGCCCACGAACAGATCGTTCCCAACCATAGATTTCCTTTGGACCTTAACCACGACAAGAAGATTGACTTCACTCTCGTGGACACCACTGGCGCCTACTTCTACACCAATTGGGGAGTCTTGACTGTCTATCCAAACAGATCAGCCAATGCAATCTGGGGATACCAGGTTGGAGGGAACGGATTTCTCCGCTATGCCTCTGCGCTGCCTGCCGGCTTTAAGCTCGGTCCGAAGAAAGGGTTTATTCGCGGGCAGAAAATAATGGCCCGTTCGACGTTTGCCGGAGGTCGCCCTCGGCCGCAATATTCCAGCTATTGCTACGGCCCATGGAAGGGCGCGACCAATCGCTATCTCGGCTTTCAGTTCAAGATTAAGACTGAGACACATTACGGCTGGGCGCGGTTGAACGTTGCCTGCAACAACGACATAGTCACGGGCACGTTGACCGGGTACGCCTACGAGACGATTCCGAATAAGCCAATTGTCACTGGCAAAACCAAGGGTGCGGACGACGTATCCGAACCCAGTCTGGGTGGTCTGGCCCTCGGCGCGGCCGGGCAGTCAAGCCGACGCGGAAGATAGCCACGTTCTTGGCAAGTTTCAATCACCAGCAATAGAAAAAGCCCCTGGCTCCGAAGAGCAGGGGCTTTTGCCATTTCTTGGGGACGGACTCTATTTCACCTTGGCGAAAATGATGACCAGGGTGTACAGCGCCAAGGACTCGATCAGCGCCAGACCCAGAATCAGCGCCAGCTGAATTCCAGGGCGAGCAGCGGGATTCCGAGCCAAGCCTTCGGCCGCGGCGGCCGTGGCTTTGCCTTGCGCCAGAGCGCAAATCCCGGAAGCGAATGCCATCGAAAAACCAGCAGCGATGGCGACCCAGTTGACTCCGCTGCTGGCTTCTGTGGCCTGCGCAAACGCAGGCACAGCAAAGCAAAGCAACGAAAGGAACATAAACAGGTTACTTAATTTACGCATTGTGCTTTTTCCTCGTGACCATGAATTACCGCCAGTGGGTGGTTGACGTCATCCCATGCAGACGCCCTCACGCTGAACGGCCGTGCTCGGTTGTCAGTTCCCGGTTCTCAGAGTCCTCGCGGGCTGACCGCCCGCTCGGGGGAGCGAAAACAGACTCTATGCGGCACGACTAAAAGTCGTGCCCTTCCACATTTGCGATTCCGCTCTTCTGAGAACCGACAACTGAGAACTTTTCTAATGCTCTTCCGCTACGGCTCCCGCCAGATACACCGTGGTCAGCAGGACGAAGATGTACGTCTGCAGCAGCGAAACGCCGATGTGCAATCCCAGAAACAGGATGGGCACGCCAATCGGCACCAACGAAAAGAAAACCAACGTCACCATGTCGCCGGCAAACATGTTCGCGTAGAGACGAATGGTCAGCGACAACATGCGGGCGGAATGGCTTATCAGTTCGATGGGAAACATCAAGATCGACAATGGAATCTTGATCACCCATGACATGTTCGGGTCCGAAGGGCCAAAGAAATGTTTCAGGTATCCCACTCCCGCGTGCTTGAATCCCTGCGTCTGGTAATACACAAAAGAGCAGATCGCGCATCCCAGCGGAACTACGGGCGTCGCGGTCGGCGACATAAATCCGGGAATCACGCCGATGAGGTTGCAGAGTAGAATGAACAACCCCAGCGCCATCAAGAACGGCGTGAAGCCCTCGCTATGATGGCCGATGATTTCGTGGCTCTGGCCCTGGACGAATCCGTGGGCGCCTTCAAAGACGTGCTGGAGAGCGCCGGGCCGATCGACCGACAGGCGCGAGCGCACCATCAGGAAAACCACAATCAGGAACAGAAAAACCAGTAGTTCCATCGAAAACGCGTCTGTGACCGGCGCTTCCGGAAACTTGGGTTCAATATGCAACGCCCGCAGCAACCCTGTAACCGAGCCAGCCAGGTGTTGGTTCAGAAACGCTGTAATCCAGAGTTGTAAGGGCATAAAAAAACAGCTGTTAGTTTTTCGCTCTTAGCTTCTAGCTCTAAACCCCGCGACTTAACGCCGCGTAAACTTCGTACGCAGCTTCGCAGGCAATTCCTCCGACGGGCAGAAACAGGCCTGCAAACAGCCCATAGAGGCTCGCGGGAGAAACAGTAAATATAGCATAGCCAGCCGCTGCCATCAAAAAGTAGCGGACCAGAAAGCGGAACACGATTCCGCCGCTGGACTGCTTGTAGCCGCTGCTGGTAGCGCGGTCAGCCAATGCGCTCACCACTCTTTCCAGCCAGTGGAAATTCAGGTAGGCGATGGCGCATCCGCAGAAGAATCCCAAGGCAATCCGCCATCCGTAGTGCAGCCAAGCAGCCAGGCTGAACACCAGGGCCAGAGCGACCATGAAGCGCGGGATGCGCCGCAGCGCTCCGGCGTAGAACACCTCGGACGTGCTCTGTGCCTGATCGCTCACGCGAGATGCGCCCCGGCAACTTCACGTTCGGCATGGGCCACCATATCGCCCGATGCGATTCCATACTTGTCTGCCAGAAAGACTCTCAATGTCCGCGGCAATTCTCCCGAAAGTTCCTGCCAGGTGATCATTTTGCAGCGCACGCGCAGCTCGGCGATTCGCACACTCCGCATCACCGCATACCATGATTCTTTCAAATCCGGCCGGCGTGCGTCCGCCATCAGACAAAATGAGAAACCGCCTGCGTAAGCCGCGAGCACATTCCGGATGAGCTGATAGGATGCATATCGGCTTTCCTCGCGCGGAAGATATCGCGTCTCGAATACCTCCTGAAAATCCCGGTATCCCTCGACCACTTCCTTTTCGCAGCTTTGAAAGTCCGTTTCCGTCAGCTTGGCTTCGACCAGCAGATCTCCGAGGCGCATGTCAACTTCGGTGCGGTCCACGCGTCCGTTCGCAAGGGGCACTCGCGCCTTTACGCCGAACTCCGGCTGGCAAGAGCGGTCAAGTCCCAGAGCATCAAACACGCCCCGGCTTTTCAAGGTGCCGGGATAGCAAAAGATATTCATCAGTAGCGCATCCGAACTGTTGCATGAATCCAGTTCCCTCCATCGCCGATCGGCTGTGGGCAGGGCGGTCCGCGACTGGGCATGGACTTTGTCCAGCCGCTTGCGCCAATTCACATTTCTCAGGATCGCCCGATAACTCTCGCGCAAGAAATTGCCGTGGTGCAGACCATCGTCCGAAGGCAGATAGCAGACAACCGCAGGCTGACCATAGCTCTCACGACTGGGCAACTTATACCGTTGCGCATACCGCAGATTGCGAAAACTGAGCTCTCGCCGCAGTTCAGCTGCGTAAGGAAATGATCTTGCTTCTGGGATGGAGATCGGCATTCTATCGCAGCATACAACGTGAGGTTGGGAGGTTGCTATTTTGATTCCGACGAAAGCACGGTGCGGATCAATTCCACGAATCCAGCAATGATGCCCAGGATCAAGCCAACCAGGTATAGCCATGTGGTGTGCAACCAATGATCAAGCGCCAGCCCGATCAGCCAGCCGGCAACCGTCGCGGCGGGAAAGATGAACGCCAACTGGCTGTAGTTGGCCATCTGGACCCAGAGACTTTTCTCATTCGAGTTATTTTTCTCCGGCATGGCTGTCGGCTGAAGCCCGGCTCCTAGCCTACACCCATCGACCAGGTCGCCAGCCGGATAAACCAGTTGGGCAGGATTCCGATGAAGACCGTGGCGAAGGCGGTCACGGCCAGCGCCGCCCACACGCCAGCGCCAATCGGCAACCGGGATTTGTCGGTGGCTTCGCGCATGAACATGGCACTCGCGATCTTCATGTAGTAGTAGAGTCCGAACACTGCGTAGAGCACGGCCAGCGCGGCGAGAACGTAGTGTCCACTCTCGATCAGGCTCAGGAAGATGAAGTACTTTCCATAGAAGCCGGCCAGCGGAGGAATGCCCGCCAGCGAAAGAAGGAAAATCAGCATCAGCACCGCTTCGACCGGAGCGCGCGAGTAGAGGCCGGCAATGTCGTCGATCTCATCGCCGATCACCTCTCGCTGCCGCAGTGAAGTAACCACCGCGAAGGCGCCCAGATTCATGAACGTGTAGACCAGCAGGTAGAGCAGGATCCCCTTGAAGCCGTCGAAAAACGCAGGGTCAGGATAGGCCACCGAGGCCAGCGCGACCAGTCCTAGCAGCATGTAGCCCACGTGAGCAATCGAGGAATAAGCCAGTAGCCGCTTCAGATTGGTCTGGGTCAACGCCGCCAAATTCGCGCCGGTCATGGTAATGATCGAAACCACGATCAGCACTGGAACCCAGGTGGCCCGCAGCGGATAAAGTCCCCAGAGCAAAATGCGGAGCAGCATGGCCCAGGCCGCCGCCTTGACTGCAACCGACATGAAGCCGGTGACGCAGGTGGGCGCGCCTTCGTAGGCATCCGGAGCCCATTGGTGGAACGGGATCGCGGCAATCTTGAATAACAGGCCAGTCATGGTGGTGAGCAGCGCCAGAATCAGCACCACATCCGGACGCCCCTGATTGTTGGCGATCCGCCGCGCTACAGCCTGGGCAATCCCATAAAGGTTGGTGCTGCCGCTGATTCCGTAGAACAACGAAAGCCCGTACGCAAAAATGCCCGAGGAAAACGCTCCCAGCAGCAGATACTTCAGCGAAGCCTCGTTCGACCTCCGGTCGGTGCGCAGGAATCCCACCAGCACGTAAGTGGAAATCGCCATCAGCTCCAGGCCAATGAAGATGAGCACGATGTCGTAGCCGGAAGCCATGCACATCATGCCTATTACCGAGAACAGAATCAGCGAGTAAAACTCCCCGTGGTGTTCATGCTCGATCTCCAGGTAGCGCACCGACATCATGATCGCCAGCGCCGCTCCCGCCAGGAACAGGTAAAAGAAATAGATAGAGAAGTGATCGACGACCATGCTGTGCATGAAGGCCCATTCCATCTGACGGCCTTCGCGTTCCACTGCGTTCTGCATGATCTGGACCTTCACCACTCCGGCGGCGCTGAACAACAGGCCGGCCAGCGCCGTCACCGCGTTGGTCCACTTCCACTCGGGAGGAATCATCAGGTCGATCAGGAGAATCCCCAGTGCAAACAGGGTCAGCAGAAGGATCGGCAACGACAGGACGTAGTCCGTGCTGGTGAAGAATTGCTGCGCGCCTGGCACTTAGTTCTTCCCTCCGGTGTTTTCTGCATCCGCTGGAACCGCGATGGCCACTGCTGGAGCTTGCGGCAGGTTTGAGGTGGCATTCACAGGGCTTCCCAGGCCGGGGTAGTCGGGACGCACCGTCATCACAAGCTGGTTCACCGGCTGTTGCAGAATCTCAAAGAACGGCTTGGGGTAAAGGCCGATCCAGAAAGCCGCGACGACCAGCGGTGCGAATGTCAGAAGCTCGCGCGGCGTCAAGTCGTGGAGCTTCTCATTCTTCGGATTGGTCACCGTGCCAAAAAACACGCGTTGGTACAGCCACAGCAGATACGCCGCGGCGAGGATCACTCCGGGCACGGCCCAGGCCGCCCAGCGCCAATTCTCCAAGAACGTGCCCTGCAGAATGGTGAACTCGCCGACAAAGCCGTTCAGTAACGGCAATCCCATGGACGACAGAAACATGATCATGGTGATGGTGGCGTAGACCGGCATTACATTCGAGATGCCGCCATATTCGACGATCTCGCGAGTATGGCGGCGCTCATAGAGAATTCCGACGATTAAGAACAACGCGCCGGTGGAGATGCCGTGATTGATCTGCTGCAGCACCGATCCGCTGAGCGCCATAGGATTCAAAGCAAAGATGCCCAGTGTGCAAAAGCCCAGGTGGCTGACGGACGAGTACGCCACCAACTTCTTCATGTCTTTCTGCATCAAGGAAACCAGCGCGCCATAGATGATGCCGATGATCGACAGCGTGATCATCCAGAAGCGGACTCTCGGATGCATGACCACGTCCGGGAAGAATGGCAGCGCGAAGCGGACGAAGCCATAGGTTCCCATCTTCAGGAGAACCCCCGCCAGAATGACCGAGCCCGCGGTCGGCGCTTCCACGTGCGCATCCGGCAGCCAGGTATGGAACGGGAACATCGGCACCTTGATGGCGAATGCGACGAAGAACGCGAAGAACAGTAGAATGGCGAAACCCGAGCCGTAGGCCGGATCGTGGAAGATTCGCGGCGCGGTTACATAAAGCGCCTGGATGCTGAACGTGTATACCCCGGTCTGATGGAAATTGTAGAAGTAGAGGAACAAGACCGACAGCAGCATCAGTACCGAGCCAAACAGCGTATAGAGGAAGAACTTGATGGCCGCGTAGAGTTTGTTCGGCCCGCCCCAAATGCCGATCAGCAAGTACATGGGCACCAGCATGGCTTCCCAGAAAACAAAGAACAGGAAGAAATCCAGCGCCATGAAGACGCCGAGCATGCCAGTCTGCAGCACGAGAAACCAGACGTAGTATTCCTTCACCCGGTTCTCGATCGCAGTCCACGAAGAGAGGATCGAGATCCAGCCCAGCAGGGTGGTCAGCATGATCAGCAGGAACGAGATGCCGTCGATGCCCAGCACGTAGCCGGCGCCGATGGAGGGAATCCAGTTGTTGGGCGCGCCTTCCACGAACTTGAAGCCGGGATCGAAACGCTGCGCCCAGAACCACGGCACCAGCGGAATCGAAACCAGCAAGCCGGCCAGCGCGAACAGGTTACCGACCCAGCGGATGGCCTGCTTGTTCTCCTTGGGAACAAAAAGGAGCAGCACAGCCCCCGCCAGCGGCGTGAACAGAATGATCGAGAGAATATGGCTTTGCATAAAAGCAGTTCTCAGTTGTCAGTTCTCAGTGGGAGATACGCAGCTTGCCACGTCTCTCTGCCACATTGCTCGCGGGCGAGGGCGCCCGCGCCACACAAACAACTACCGCCAGGCGAAATATGCTACGAACCCTACCAGTCCCACCACCATGACCAGCGCATACCACTGCACCAGTCCCCACTGCAGCATGCGCACCGGATAGGACAGCGCTCGCGACAGAATTGCCGGGCCATTCACGCACAGTCCGTCAATGATCCATTTGTCCCACCAGGTTGAAAGCGTGGCCGTCAAGCGCGTAATCCACCCTGCGCCGTTCACCGTGCCGTCGATCACGTGCGAATCGAACCAGGATGAAGCTTCGCCCAGCCCCATTGCACCCAGCCGAACATCGCCGACTTTGCGGCGACCGGTGAACGCGTAGTCGTAGGCTTCATCCACGTAATACTTGTTGTAGAGCACGCCGTAAACCGGCGGAGCCGCGGCCGCAATCGGCTCGGTGTAGCCTTTGTCCGCGCGCGCATAGTAACGCCGGGCCAAACCATAGCCAACCACTGCAGCCGCGACGGAGAGCGCCATCAATCCGTACTCAGTCGAGCGGCTTTCTTCTTTCTCGGCAGGTTCGCTGAGTTGGACAGCCTCACCGCGCGCGAAAACCGGTTCCAGAAATTTCCCAAACCAATTCGACCCACCCAGGCTGTGCGGGATTCCCAGAAAACCTGCGAATACCGAGCACACGGCCAGCACAATCAGGGGCATCGTCATTGAATGGGGCGACTCGTGGATGTGGTGTTGCACCTCATGGCTCATTCGCGGCTTGCTGATGAACGTCAAGTCAATCAGGCGGAACATGTAGAAAGCCGTCATCAAGGCGGTCGCGAAGCCGATGGCCCACAGGACTGGGCTGGAGAGCCAGGCTTGCCACAGAATCTCGTCCTTGGAGAAAAATCCTGCCAGCGGCGGAATGCCGGCGATGGCCAGCGTTCCCACCAGCATTGTCTTATAGGTGGTTGGGATGCGGTGGCCAAGATCGCCCATGTTGCGCATGTCCTGCTCGCCGCTCAAGGCATGGATCACCGACCCGGATCCCAAGAAAAGCAGCGCTTTAAAGAAGGCATGAGTGAACACGTAGAAAACGCCGGCGGCAAATGCTCCGACGCCGAGCGCCAAAAACATGTATCCCAATTGCGACACGGTCGAGTAAGCCAGCACGCGCTTGATATCGTTCTGCACCAGGCCAATCGACGCCGCGAAGATCGTCGTCAGCGCGCCGACGATCGCAACCGTTTTCATGGAAGTGGGCGCCAGCATGAACAGCGCATTCGACCGCGCGACCATGTAAACGCCCGCAGTCACCATGGTCGCGGCATGGATCAGCGCCGAAACCGGCGTCGGGCCTTCCATCGCGTCGGGCAGCCAGACATAAAGTGGCAACTGCGCGGACTTTCCACACGCACCGACGAACAGAAGCAACGTGGCTGCCGTGATGATCGGGTCGCCGATAGCGAAATGTCCGCTACGCGCCAGATGATTAATGTCGGTGAAGCGCACCGACCCGAAGTACCAGGCCAGCGTGAACATCCCCAGCAGGAAACCGGCGTCGCCAATCCGGTTTACGATGAATGCCTTGTTCGCCGCGGTGCTCGCCGAATGGCGATGGAAATAGAACCCGATCAGCAGATACGAACACAGTCCCACGCCTTCCCAGCCCACGAACATCAGCGCATAGTTGTTGGCCAGCACCAGCGTGAGCATGGAAAACATGAACAGGTTCAGGTATCCGAAAAAGCGATAGTATCCGCCTTCATGCCCCATGTAGCCGATCGAATAAATGTGGATCAGCATGCCTACGCCGGTGACAAAGAGCAGCCAGACGACGGAAAGGGGGTCGAGAAGAAAGCCGGCATCCACGTGGAATGGGGCTGGGTTGCCGTCGCGGGTGACGTAGCTCAGCGTATTGCTGTCGTGCGTGACGTATCCCTCGTGAACTGTGTCGGTGCCCAGCCAGGTATAAACGATGGTTTGATACGGCTTGCCGGGATTCTGCGCCGCGTAGCCGCCGTATTGCCACACCGCGAGACACGCAAACAGAAATGCCACGACTACCGAACCCACGCAGACCGCGCTGACCGTGGACTTCTGAGCTTTACGTCCAAAGAAGAACATCATCACCGCGCCAAACGCCGGCAGCAGCGGAACGAGCCAGATATGAGATAAGAAAAACATGCTTTTAGCTCTTAGCCTTTAGCTCTTGGCTCCCAGGCTCTGGCGATAAAGCCAAAGGCTAAGAGCTAACAGCCAAATGCTGATTACCACTTCAGTAAATCCACTTCATCCACGTTTACTGTCTCTTTATTGCGGAAGAACGCGATCAGGATTCCTAATCCGACCGCCGCTTCGGCTGCCGCGTCCGTAATTACAAAGATGGCAAACACCTGGCCATGCAATCCCCAGAGCCGCGAAAACGCCACCAAGTTCAAGTTCACAGCGTTGAGAATCAGCTCAATCGACATCAGCACGATGACCACGTTGCGCCGCGTCAGCACTCCGACCACGCCCAGAATGAACAGCGCTGCCGCAGCTACGAGGTAGTGAAGTGTGGTGATTGGAACCATAAGAAGCTCTCAGCTCTCGGCTATCAGCCTTTCGCCCTTAGCTTTAGGCGTCATGCCTTCTTTGTGACTCCTGACTCCTGACTACTAGCTCCTAGCTACCAGCCCCTAGCTACTAAATTCTTCTCTTCGCCATCACCACCGCGCCGATGATCGCCACCAGCAACAGCAACGACGCGATTTCAAACGTAAACATGTACTGCCCGTACAGCAGTGTGCCCATCTCCTGGGTGTTGTTGCTCTCCACGGGAACGGCCGTCTGCGCCACAGGCAGCAGCGCTTGACCTTTCAAGTAAACCGTGACAAACAGAAATCCCAGCGCCGCCGCCGCAATCGTACCGGCCAGCCACTGCTTGTTGAACTGCTCTTCCCTGCTCGCCCGCTGGATGTTCACCAGCATGATCACGAACAGAAACAGCACCATAATGCCGCCGGCATAAAGGATGATCTGAACGCCGGCGACGAACGGCGCATACAGCATGAGGTAGAGCCCGGCTTGCGCCAGCAGTCCCAGGATCAACGCCAGCGCCGAATGCACCGGGTTTTTCCGCGTGATCACCAGGATGCCGCTAATCACCGCGATTCCCGCCAAGAAATAAAAGAAAAACGTTGTAGCTACAGGCGCCATATCAGACCAGAACTCCCACGATCGCCGTCAGAATCAGCACGCCGAGCGCGATCGGCAGCATCACTTTCCATCCCACTTTCATCAATTGATCGAAGCGGTATCGAGGAAACGTCGCGCGATACCAGATGTAGAGGTACATAAAAATCCCAACTTTGGCGACGAACCAATAAATATCCTGCACCCGCAGACGGACGGGCGGCACAAACAGCACCAGGCCAATCAGCGCAAGCACTACGCCGAATCCTGCCAAGCCAATGGTCTGCACGCGGAAGTACGGGTGCTTCGGCATGCGAATCACACCGAGAAAACAGAACCCAGCCAGAGCCAGGAAAGTAAGCCCCGGAAACAATGAGAACACCAGGTCGAAAACCGATCCGGTCAAGAGGTTTGGAAACGGCCGCAGCCACCCACCCAGCCACAGCGTCACCGCAATCGAAGACACGGCACCCATGGCCGCATATTCACCCAGCATAAACAGCGACCAGCGCAAGCCGCTGTATTCGGTATGGAAGCCAGCCGTCAGCTCTGATTCCGCCTCCGGCAAATCGAACGGCGCACGATTGGTTTCCGCCACCATCGCAATCGCGAAGATCACCAACGCAATCAGCCCAAGCGGAAAGAATTTGAAGATAAACCAGACATGCTGCGCCTGCTGCGCCTGCACAATTCCGATCATGCTCAGGGTTCCGGTGCCAGTGGGGTTGAGGCTGGTCATCAGCACCGCCGAAACCACCGCCATCCCCATCGCCACTTCGTAGGAGATCATCTGGGCGCTGGAGCGCAGCGAGCCAATCAGCGGATAGTGCGAGTTCGACGCCCAGCCCGCCATCACTACCCCGAGCACGCTCAGCGAAGAGACGCCGAGCATGAACAGGATGCCGATGTTCAAATCGGTGATGGCGTGCGTCGGGCCGAACGGCACCACGATGTAGACCGCAAACGAAGCACAAAGAATAATCAGCGGCGCCAGCCAGAAAACGAACTTGTCCGCCTCCGCCGGAATGATGTCTTCCTTGGTGAAGAGCTTCAGCGCGTCGGCAAACGGCTGCATCAGGCCGTGCGGACCCACCCGCATCGGACCCAGCCGAATCTGGAAGTGCGCCAGCGCTTTGCGCTCCAGCCAGTTCATGGCCATGACAACCAGCGACACGCCACCGAACACGATCAGGATGTAAACCAGCGCCCAGAACATATTTCCGGCTTGTCCCGGCGTGGTGTCGCTGCTGAGATAGGAGGTAATGTAGTCGAGCATCAGCGATCCACCTCACCCAGAACGATGTCGATGGTGCCAATCACCGCAATCACATCGGCCACAAGTTGCCCGCGCACCATGAGGTCCAGCGCCTGCAGGTTTACAAACGATGGCGGCCGCACGCGCACTCGGTAGGGCTGCGTTGACCCGTCACTCACAATGAAATATCCCAGCTCGCCCTTGGGCGCTTCAATCGAGTGGTACACCTCGCCGACCGGCGGTTTGATCACCTTGGGAACTTTTGCCATTATGGGTCCAGTCGGTATCGCCTCTACCGCTTGCCGGATAATTCGCAGCGATTGCCGCATCTCGTTCATGCGCACGATGTACCGGTCGTAAGTGTCGCCGTTCTGCCCGATGGGAATCTCGAAATCGAAGTCCTGATAACCCGAGTAGGGCACGGCTTTGCGGATGTCCCACTTCACGCCACTCGCCCGCAGCACCGGCCCGGTCACGCCCAAAGCAATGCAGTCCGCGCCGGAAATCTTTCCCACGTTCCGCGTGCGCTCTACCCAGATGCGATTCGTCGTCAGCAACTCTTCGTATTCGTCGATTTTCGGAGGGACGAAGTCAAGAAACTGTTTCACGTCCTGCTCAAATCCCTCGTAAAGCTCATACTGGCAGCCGCCAATGCGGAAGGCGTGCGTAGTGAGCCGCGCCCCGCAATACTTCTCAAAGATCTTAAGGATCTCTTCCCGGTCGCGGAAGGTGTAGAAGAGCGGCGTCATCGCGCCGATATCAAGAGCGTGCGTGCCCAGCCAGATCATGTGGCTGGCCAGCCGGTTCAGCTCGGTGAGAATCACCCGAATGTATTTGGCGCGCGGCGGCGCTTCGACATTGAGCAGTTTCTCGACCGCTTCGCAATATCCGAGCCCGTTCGAGACCGCGGCCACGTAGTCCATGCGATCCACGTAGGGATTGAACATGGCATAGGTGCGGTTCTCGGCAATCTTCTCCACCCCGCGGTGCAGGTATCCGATCACGCACTCGGTGCCCAGAACTTTCTCGCCGTCCAGCTTCAGGATGACGCGCAGCACTCCGTGGGTGGCGGGATGCTGCGGCCCCATATTGATGATGAGTTCGTTGGTATCAAGGTAGGTTTTGTCGGGCTGGCCGAGTTCCAGGTGTGAGAGATAGGCTGTCGGGTCTGTCATTCGCCCTTCCTCATTGGCCGCTCGGGATTCCCAGGTTGATTTGCACCCATTCGTTGTCCTGCTGGGTGATTCCGTAATCTTTTCGCAACGGATAGCCCTTCCAGCCATCGGGCAACAGGATTCGCTTCAAGTCGGGATGCCCATCGAAGTGAATGCCGAACATGTCATAGACTTCGCGCTCCAGCCAGTTCGCCGTGGGCCAGATGGTCACGCAACTCGGAAACGTCTCACCCTCGCCGATCATGGTCTTCACCCGCATCCGCTCATTCTTTGGAAAGGAATACAGTATCCAGACCAGATCGAATTGCTTTTCGCGCTTGGGGTAGTGCACGGCGGTGATGTCCACGCAGTAGTCAAACTCCTCTTCGTCGCACAGAACCCGCAGCACCTCCGCGGTAATCGAAGGCTCCAGCACCAAATAATTCTGCCCAAGATAAGTCAGGGCTTCGCGGATCCCCGAGCCATAACGGCTTTTCAGATTTGCCACTCGGGGCGAATCCCACGGAATGGGAGTGGGGCCTGCCGGTTTGGCGGGCGCTACCGGCTTCGCGGGAGCTGCGGGAGCCGCTGCAGCCGGTGGCTTTGCAGCAGGGGCCGGCGGTACAGCGGTGGGCGTGGACGGCTCCGCCGGGGGCTTTGCTTCTCCGCCCGGCGGCGGTGTAGGCGACTTGGTTTCCTCGGCCACTAGCCTGCTAGTCCTCCGCCTCTGCCGCTGGTTCAGAAACGTTCTCTTCTAACAGCTTACGTCTGGCACTGTCAACCGCGTGGAGCCATTTGTAATTGTGCAATTTGTAATTTGTAACTTAACCCTGCGGCGACTGCCGTTCGGTAGCTCAAATTACCAATCACAAATTGCTCAATTACAAATTCTTACCGCCGCGCCCGGCTGCCTGATACGCCTCGATCAAATCACGGATGCGCTGCGCATCGGTCTTACGATGTCCATGACTGGTGATCGGATCGGTACCGCCCGCCGACTCGATCACGATATCCGACCAAAATATCCCGGTGCGAATGTGCACCGAGGCAACCTGCGCGATGGCGATACTCTCCTCGTTGCTGCTGAAAAGCCGTGGGTTCACCCGGCTGACATGCTGCGCATTGACCTCGATCCGCGTCGGAAAAAATAGGTTGCCCCGCGTCCAGCGGCTGGCAACGAACGTCTCTCCTTGAGGACTTGTATCAGGCATGCGCTCTTCAAATCGTTCAAATCGGATGAGCCGCGAACCTTCCCCGCTGAATGCTGAGTGCTAAATGCTAAGTGCTGCCTCCTACACCCACTCCAGCGCGCCCTTCTTCCAGATCCATATATATCCCACGACCAGGATGCCGAGGAAAATGAGCATCTCGACCAGCCCGAAGGTACCCAGCGCTTTGAACCTCACCGCCCAGGGAAACAGGAAGATGGTCTCCACGTCGAACACCACGAATAGGATGGCCACAATATAATAGCGCACGGTGTACCGGCCCCGCGAATTATCAATGGGATCGACGCCGCACTCGTAGGGCATCAGCTTTACCTTACTGGGTTTTGCCGGACGCACAAGCTTCGCAAGCAACAACGTAAGCGGGATCAGCAGCCCCACCACGGCGACAAATATAAAAGCAGGAACGTAGTTCTGTGGCATACAGTCTTCCGTTTCAGGAACAGGCAGACGCACCTGTCAACCGCAGTTTCGGTGAAGCAGCCATACTAACGCCACTAGCCGCTGCCTTCAAGGGCTAAGTGTCACGCCGCATGGTGATAGATGAACATCGACGCAGCCCTTTCCGCCCAATTCGCTCGATTGTCATCCCGAGCGCAGCGAGGGATCTGCAGTCGTTTAGCAAAAAACTCCGTGCCTCCGTGTCTCCGTGGTTGGATGTTCTCTATAATCATTGTTCACCGTTTGCGGATGCCCGGCGTTACCAGCCGCGCGCCGATAACTTTGAACCCAAGGAATCCATTTGGCACTGGACGAAAAAATCTACGGACTCCGGCGCGACAAGCTCAAGCAGATTGAAGCGCTCGGGCAGCCCGCGTATCCCACCAAGTACGATTTCACCCACACCGTTCCGGCGATTCTTGCGGAGTATTCCGCAAAGTCCGCCGAGGAACTCGCAAGTTCCCGCGTCAACGTTCGTGTTGCCGGACGCATCATGGCGATTCGCCTGATGGGCAAGGCGGGCTTCGCGCACCTGCAGCAGAGCGGTCAGAAGCTGCAAATCTACGTCAAGAAAGACGCCGTTGGCGACAAGGGATTCGAGCTTTACAAGCTGCTTGATCTCGGCGACCACATCGGCGTCAGCGGCTACCTGTTCCGCACCCGCACCGGTGAACTGAGCGTCCACGTCGAAGAGATCACATTCCTCTCCAAGGATCTGCTTCCCTTGCCGGAAAAATGGCATGGCCTGACCGATGTCGAACTCCGCTATCGCCAGCGCTATGTTGACCTGGTGATGAATCCCGAGGTCCGCGAAGTCTTTTTGAAGCGTAGCAAGCTGGTTCAATCCATGCGCCGATTTCTCGATTCCCACGGCTTCATCGAGGTCGAAACTCCCATGATGCAGCCAATCGCCGGTGGTGCCGTAGCCAAGCCATTTATCACCCACCACAACACGCTCGACATGGATTTGTATCTCCGTATCGCGCCTGAGCTTTATCTCAAGCGCCTCACCGTCGGCGGCTTCGATCGCGTCTATGAGATCAACCGCAATTTCCGCAATGAAGGCCTGGGATGGCGCTGGAATCCCGAATTCACCATGCTCGAGTTCTATCAGGCGTATACCAATTACCGCGGCGTGATGGACCTGACGCAGAAGTTGATCGAACAGGCTGCGATAGACGTGAACGGAACCACGAAGTCCAAGTGGGGCGAAAACGAAATCGACTGGCACGGCGACAACTGGAAGCGCCTGACCATGCGCGAAGCCATCACCCACTATTGGCCGGAGCATGCTGGAGCCAAGCCCGCCATCTCCGACTTTGCCACTCACGATTCGGTCAAGGGACTGGTGCAACGTTTCAACAGCGCTCACTCGCACATTGCTTACGACCCGAACGAACCGGTCGGGAAGACAATCGCCAGTTTGTTTGAAGCGGCGGTCGAGGAGCACCTGATTCAACCGACGATCATCTACGAGTTCCCTACCGCGGTTTCTCCGCTCTCCAAGCAGAAGCCCGACGAACCTGACTGGACCGAGCGCTGGGAAATTTTCGCCGGACAGATGGAGATTTCCAACGGCTTCAGCGAACTCAACGATCCCGAAGACCAGCGCCGCCGCTTCGAAGGGCAATTGAAAGAGCGCGAGCGCGGCGACGAGGAAGCCCACCAGATGGATGAAGATTACATCCGCGCGCTTTCTTACGGAATGCCCCCCGCGGGCGGCGTGGGCGTGGGCGTGGATCGCCTCGCCATGCTGCTGACCGATTCGCACACCATCCGCGACGTGATCCTGTTCCCGCTGCTCAGGCCGGAGAAAGCCGCCAGCGATGCGACGACAGAAAATACAGCGCCGGAGACCGGAGAGCGCTGACGCTGCGTCAGCTAACCGGATCACCCAGAGGGCCGTTTCCCCAACATCCCCGTGGGCGAATCGAGGTACAATTCTCGTACCCTCACCGCTGGAGGTGACGCGTGCCAGCCAGAGTCCGGTGCTTCCTTATTGCAGTCGTTCCTGTGTTCGTGTTTTGCTTTTCGCACAGTCTTGCTGCGCAGCAAGGATCACCTTCAACGTTGGCGCGCAGTTCCTGCCGGCCCTTCTTCTCGAATTCCTTCTATCTGCCAGGTTCCAATCCGGCGTCGCTGGCGGCGGGGGACTTCAATGGCGATGGAGTTCTCGACCTGGTGTCCGATGATTGGTATGGTGGGAACCTCAGTGTCCTGCTGGGTAAGAAGGACGGCACCTTCAAGCGCCGAGGCGTGTTTGCGACCCAAGCCAAGTATCCACGGCAAATCGTCGTGGGAGACTTCAATAACGACCACAAGCTTGACGTCGTGGTGGCGGATGCCAATGGCGCCGTCATCATGATGTTGGGCAACGGCGATGGCACCTTTCAATTTTCTTCGGTGACCGATACGGACGAAGGAACCGATTCCCTTGCAGTCGGGGACTTTGACCATGATGGGAACCTGGATCTGGCGGTTGTCTCTTCATACGCTGGGACACTGCAGATATTCCTCGGCAATGGAGACGGCACGTTCCGTGCGGGTGCCCGCTATTCAGCCGACGACACACCGGAGGCCATTTTGGCTTCGGACTTCAACCAAGACGGCAATCTTGATTTGGCAATTCCCAACTGGGGTGACAATACGGTCAGCGTTTTCCTGGGGAAAGGCGACGGAACTTTCCAGGCGAAAACGGACTACGCGGTGGGTTCCGCGCCCGATGGCATCACCGCGGCGGACTTCAATGGGGATGGCAAGATGGACTTGGCGACATCCAACCGGGACGATGGCACCGCTTCGGTTTTGCTGGGGAAGGGAGACGGCACATTTCGACCGGCAAAGGACTATGCCGCTGGCGAGCCCGACACCGTTTATGGGATCGCTGCCGTCCCGTTTGAGGCTGGCGAGAAGCCTGGGTTAGCCGTAACCGGCGATGCCGGAACCTACATCCTGGTGAACCGCGGGGACGGTACCTTCAAGGCGGCGCAAGGCTACAGCCCCTCCTCGGAGTTTCCCGTGGTCGGAGATTTCGATGGAGACGGCAAAACTGATCTGGCGATCGCGAGTTACAACTATGACACGGGTGCGGGTGTGGCCGTGCTGTTTGGCAGAGGACACGGTGTCTTCGCTGCTGCCCGGTCTTTTGTCGGAGTGCCGAGCCTGAATGCAGTTGGGGTCGGCGACTTCCATGGAGACGGCAAGCCGGATCTTATAGTTGCGGACAGCGACGGTAATGAGATCGCAATGATGCGCGGACTGGGAGGCGACCGTTTTTCGCCGCCCAGCGAATACTATGGCGTTTCCTACCCGGTGGGAATTGCCGTCGGCGATCTGAACGGTGATGGCAGACCGGATGTGGCCGTATTGAGCTGGGACAGTGAGTATGGGGTGCAGATTTTTCTGAACAATAGAGACGGCACGTTTCGCGGCGGAGGCCTCTACCCTGTCGGCGGTCCATATCCGCATTGGCTGGCCTTGGCGGACTTTAACAACGACGGCATTCTTGATATTGCAACGTCCGGCGAGGGCGGGCTTAGCATTCTGCTAGGCAAAGGAAATGGAAAATTCGGGGAGGCGTCCATTTATACTCCTGCGTCGAACGGCCTTGCCATTGCCGATTTCAACGGTGACGGGAACCTCGACGTTGCGGTGGCGAATTACGCGGACAATTCAGTCAGCCTGTTTCTGGGAAAAGGAAACGGGAAGTTCCGCGAGGCGCGGAGGATTCCGGTCGAGGCGAACCCTGACAGCGTCTCCACCGCCGATTTCAACGGAGATAGCATACCCGACTTGCTGGTGGATTCCGCGAATGGAGAGGTTCAGATATTTCTGGGAAACGGAGATGGCACGTTCAAGCTCGCCGGAAGCTTTTCCGGTGGCTGGGATGCCGCTGCTGTCGCAGACCTGAATGGGGACGGCCATGCGGACCTTGTCACCCTGGCCGGCAGCGATTTAGTTAGAACGTGGCTCGGCAACGGTGACAGCACCTTCCGTCCGGGCGGCTACTCGTACGAGGGGGATGGACCCAACGTCTTCTCACCCTTCGTTTTCGCCGATTTGACTGGTCACCGGACGACGGATCTCGTCATGTCCGACTGGGAAAGCGGAACGGTTAGTGTTTTGCTGAATCATTGCGGGAGTAAGTGAGGCTCTGGCGAACAGAAAACGGGCCACCTCCCACACCTTCCGACCTCAGTGTTTCCACGGACGATCGACCACCAGTTCCGGGTGTTCGCGGCGGAAGGTTTCCGCAACATGGCATCCCCAACAGACTGGATCCGACAGCTTGAGGATCTCAGGCAATTTTTCAGCCGGAACCTGGTCCCACTCAACTGTAATCTGATCAGAATTCCGCAGGGCCGCGTAGTGATCGAGACGGCTCACGCTTCCGATGGGCTTGCCGCAATACACACATTTCTTGCCGGCAAACCAGCGATTCGCAATCGTCCACAAACGGTGGCTTTCGGGATCGCTGGCCAGTTGACTCAGGCATTCCTGCGCGCAATCCTCTTTTTCGGGCCAGCGCGTACAGGAGCATAGCTCGACATGAGAGCGGCCAATCGCGGCGTTTACCGCGGCACGTGTCTTGGCAACTTCTACCGCGACGGTTTCTTGATTCTCCGGGCAAGTGACCAGCATTCGGCCCCAGTACTTACGAAGCTGCTGAAAGCCGATTCGCGCCCGGCGGAGAAAGAACGCTCCGGCGATCACCAGCACTGCGATCAGGAGATAGACTTCGCGCACCATAAAGGCCTCCTCGCGCACACACTTACAGATGGCATAGTACTTCGGGCGGGTCACGGAAAGCTGTGATGCCGGTCATGGTGCAGTGTGACGGGGAAGCAGGAGTCAGTAGTCGGGAGTCAGGAGTCAGGAGGCGGTTGTCGGTAGTCAGCGTGCGGCCGTCGGCACTCAGCGGTCAGGAGACTGAGATCCTTCGGCCCGCGAAGAAAAGCGCGGGGTCTCAGGATGACGTCATTCGATGGGCATTCGCGCTTGTTATGAGGCTGCATCGCCGGCGCCGATAGTGACCATCCAGGCTCCGGTATCCGGGAAAGCACTGGAATCCGGCCTTTGTCTGCCATACGCTTAAAGCAGTTATTCGCTCGGTATGAGGCAGCGCTACCGTAGCGCCGGTCGGGTTTCTTGGCGCTGGGTCGGTAGCGCTTTGCGCTTTTCCGCCGGCGAACGGAACGTTATTCTTCTCGCATATCACTGGCGGCCCTAAGGAAACTCTAATTAAGTGTGAATTCCATCTGAGGCGCCGCACGGGCGGGGACGCCCGCGCCCACATCGGTGAGTGCATCAGAGGGGCCCTAAGCGGGTGGGATATCAAGCCCTGCATGATAAAGCTGGTGGCGATCCTGCTGTTGCCTGTCACGCTGTTTGCCCAAAGCAATGCAGGAGAGTTGCGCCTGAAGATCACCGACCCTGCCGGCCTCGGCGTGCAATGTGCGGTTGAAGTGACCAGTGAAGCTAACCAGTTCTCCCAGACGTATTCGACCGACCCGGCAGGCAACCTGGTGGTCCCGCGGCTTCCCTTTGGCGTCTACAGCATCACCGCAACGCGGGAAGGATTCGCGCCCTACTCGCAACTGGTGGAAATCCGTTCTGCCATCCCCTCCGAGATAAGGATCGGCCTCAATCTTCCGGCTCTGAACACCTCGGTGACGGTAAGCGACCAGGAAACGCTGGTCGATCCCCACCGCACTGGCACCATCCAGCGAATTGGGCAGGATGCGATTGAAACCCGACCCGCTTCCCTGCCCGGACGGTCCTTGCAAGACCTGGTCAATTCTCAGCCCGGCTGGCTTTACGAGGGCAACGCCGTCCTGCATCCGCGCGGCTCGGAATATCAAACCCAGTTCATCGTGGACGGTGTTCCGCTCACCGACAACCGTTCCCCCGGGTTCGCTCCAGAAATCGAGGCGGACGACGTTCAGGCTCTTTCCATCTACACCGCCAACTTCCCCGCCGAATATGGCCGGAAGATGGGCGGAGTAGTTGAAGTCACAACCAAGAGGGATGATCGGCAAGGACTGCATGGAGAGACGAGCTTTTCCGGTGGCAGCTTTGGCACTGGGGCCGCGTCTGTGATGGCTCAGTACAACTGGCAGAAGAACGCCCTGGGATTCAGCGTGGACGGCGACTTTACCGATAGATATCTGAATCCTCCGGTGGTGCAGAACTGGACGAATGCCGCCAATGGCGGCGATTTCTCCGCCAATTACGAAGGCGACCTGGATAACCGCGATCATCTGGGTCTGACGATCCGTCACGAGTCGGCCTGGTTCGAGATCCCGAATGAGCAAGTTCAGCAGCAGGCTGGACAGCGGCAGAGTGGAGACGAGACGGAAACCGGGGGCACGGCTTCTTACCAGCATGTTTTCTCGCCCAATGTTCTTGGCAGCGTCGTCGGAATGGTGAGAGATGACAGCGATCTGCTGCAATCGAACCCGTTTTCGACGCCCGTGATTGCCGCGCAGAACCGTGGCTTCCGGGAGGGTTACGTCAAGGCCTCGATTGCGGCGCATCACGGCCGTCAGGAATGGAAGGCTGGCCTCGAAGGTGATTTCTACAACCTGCATGAAAAATTCAACTACATAATCACGGATCCCACTCAGTTCGACCCCGGCACACCTCCTACGTTTAATTTCTTCGCTCCAGGATATGACCGCGAGCAAGCCGCTTTCGTGCAGGACTTTGTGCGGCTGGGTAAATGGAGCCTCAGTGCAGGCCTGCGCTGGGACCACTATCATCTGCTGGTCGACAAGAACGCGGTCAGTCCACGTGTTGGGCTGGCGCGTTATTTTCCAGCATGGGACTTGGTGGTGCACGCCTCGTACGACAGAGTTTTTCAAACTCCGGCGTTTGAGAACATTCTGCTTTCCAGTTCGCCGGAGGTTGAATCGCTCAATCCCAACGTGCTGCGTTTACCGGTTCAGCCCTCGAATGGGAACTACTATGAAGCCGGTGTCAGCAAAGGATTGCTGGGGGCTCTCCGGCTGGATGCCAACTATTTTCTTCGGTGGGTTTCGAACTTTGCTGACGACAACCAGTTGTTGAACACTCCAGTCAGCTTCCCCATCGCATTTCGCGAAGCCAATATCTACGGGTCTGAGGGCAAGATCGAACTGCCGCACTGGCACAGCATTTCAGGCTACATGAGCTATTCCTACATGGTCGGATCGGCGTATTTCCCGGTCACCGGCGGACTGTTCCTGGGCGAATCGGCGACCAATGCGATGACCCAGTTGAGCGGCCGTTTCTGGGTTTCCCAGGATCAGCGGAATACCCTGCGCACCCGCTTCCGTTATGAAGCGAAGCCCTGGTTGTGGGTTGCAGCAGGAGGTGAATATGGGAGCGGGCTTCCGGTGGATTTCGACGGCACGGAACAGCAAGCGTTGGCGCAATACGGGCCGGCGATTCTCAGCCGGGTCGATTTCAGCCGCGGCCGGGTGCGGCCTTCTCTCTCGGTTGATGCGTCGATCGGCGCGGACCTGTATAAGAAGGAAGGGCGGGCCATCAAGCTGCAAGCCGATGTGCAGAACCTTAATAATCGGCTGAACTTGATTGATTTCGCGGGTCTATTCTCTGGAAACTCCGTGGCTCCGCCGCGCAGCTATGCGCTTCGGCTCACGGCCGGTTTCTAGCGAGTCTCAGACGGCTGTATGTTATGGCCGCAGGAACGCCGCGACCACCAGAGACGTCATCCCGAACCCGGCGTATTTCAGCCGAGGGAGGGGTCTCGCGCGGAGTCCGTGGTCACGTCGCGAGGGAATAAAACCCAGTCCGTGTACTCCACGCCAGATCCCTCGCCCCGCTGGTGAAAGCGCGGGACTTCGGGATGACGTTCCTAAGAGCCTGACTTCATAAGTTTGGGCTACGCCCTGTTGCCCGAGGATTCACAGCGGCCCGCGGCTCTATCGAGCTTTTCTGCCCAGGCGGGGTGACGGAAGTCTCCCCGACGAAACCTGGGTTGTCCCATCCGGCGCAGGCGATGATGTCCCCAAGCTGAAGGCATAAAGGACCACCTCTACGCGGCTGGAGACCCCCAATTTGTCGAAGATCCGGAAAAGATAATTCTTTACCGTGTGTTCCGCGAGGTTCAGGCATTGGGCAATCTCTCGATTGGACAGTCCATCGGCCACGCAGCGAACCACGTCCAGTTCACGCCTGGAAAGCGTCGAGAGGGCCGCGGTATCCGCCAGACGAATGGGCCTGGCCTCGGAAACCGCTTCGAGCAGGTGGCCGAGTTCGCGGCTGTTCGCCCACACGTGTCCGCTATGCACGCAACAGATGCACTTCGCCAAAGATTTCAAGGACTCGGTACGACAGAAGACTCCGCGGGCGCCGGCGCGGAAGGCTTCCACCACCGCAATCCGCTCCGAGCTGTCCAGCAGCATGACGATCACCGACTTGGGGTTCGCCATGCGAATCTGACGCGCCAATTGCAGCCCCAGCGCGGGATCCTCCTCCAGCGTCGAGCTCAACAAAACCACATCGGCGTTTTCCGTCCGCACCGCCTCCAGAATTGCCTTGGTGGTGGGCTCGGCTTCGACGATCTGAAAGCGCTTGTCCTGGGTCAGCACCTCGACCAGCAGCTGGGTATTCATACGCGTGCTGTCCGCGGCCACGACTCGAATCGGCTGCTGGATTTCGGGCAAAGTCACGTCTCCCATGGGACTCGCTTGGGTCAATTGTGATGTCTGTTGTCCAAGACTGCTCTAACTGTAACCCGCTGAATGCGTTAGGTAAACGGTACTTTCGTGCTCCCGGACCCGCAGCGCCGAGACTGAAGCGATGCGACGGCGCACGAACGGGCCACTCACAGGCACGAACGGGCCACTCGTCTTCTTTCTTTTGTTTGCTATAGTATGCGTTGAAAGGCCGTTTTGTTCCCCCTCGTGCCTTTCTTTTGGCCCACCCCCTCCGCACCTGCTCACGTCTTTTGATGAAAACCCGGGTGAGCGGTACTACCAAAGCTGAAAGTTACTCACGTGGTACCAAAGTACCGGCAATAAAGGTACGGAGTTGCCATTCCACTGCGGAAACATCGTGGGTACACTTCCGATCATGGCAAGGGGCACAACTTGCACTCTGGGCCAAACGTGCAGTGGTGGCTTCACCCGAAGCGAATGAACAACGCACGGTTTCGAACCAAGCAGCAAGATGAAAAGGGGAGTTTCACTCTATGAGCAGACGACTAGTTTCTCTTCTTGGGTTTGTTCTGCTGGCGCTTCTGTCCAGCTTTGCTCTTCCGGGGCAGTCCCAATCTAAGGGCCGATCCAACTACAGCGCGCGACCAGCCGGCATCGCAGCGAAGCATCAAGGTGCATCAAACCGGCAGGCCAGCGCCAAACCCCGGTTCCACTCGATGGCCCAGCCTGCACCAGCCAGCATTGGCTTTCTCAGCGCAACTCAATGGGCCGTCGGCGGCAGCCCCAATTCTCCGTACCCCAGCGTGATGCCCGGCCTGACGGAAAGTTTTGACTCGCTCGGCAACACCGGTGTGGCCACCGTGGTGAACTATAACGTCAGCAAGTTTCCGAAGTATGCCATTTCCGTGGTGCTCAGCAACGGCGATGGAACATTCCAGGCTCCGCAGCTCACCGACATCAGTGACACGCAATTCAATCCCATTTGGACGGGAAACCTCGACGCCAGTGGAAATGGCGACGCCGTGATCATTCTCGAGCCGGCGACTGCGTCCACCGTGGCCTCCATTAATGTATGGGTGAACAACGGCGACGGGACGTTCAGCCTCGGCGGGAACTACCCGCTTACGACGGTGAACGGAGACAACATCGTCTGGGGCACAACGGTCGTCGACCCCACTTCCGGCTATGTCGACTTTGTGGCCGTGGACGCGGCAAATCCCGCCACCGTTTGGACTCTGGCTGGCAATAACAGCGATGGTTTCTCGGCGCCGACCTCGGCTTCCGCTGCGTCGGGCCAATTGAGCAACGTTGCCGTGGCCTTCGCCAACTTCAGCAACCACAGCAACGGGCTGCTGGATTTCGTGGGCACGGATGTCAGCAGCAACCAGTTGATGGTGTACATCAACAATGGCGCGGGCTACAACGCTCCGGTGGCCTTGCCCACGCCTGACGGCAAGTATGACGCTTGCTCCATCGCGGCAGGCGATCTTAACGGCGACGGCATCCCCGAAATCGTGGCTGCCAACTGCCAGGACAATAACGTCACAATCTATGTGAACAACGGCACCGGCGGTTTCGCCGCTCCTACCACGTATTACTACGCAGGCCGGCTTCCCGAAGCGATCACCATCGCGGACATGAACGGCGACGGAAAGAATGACATTGTTGCCGCCGACGCCTTCGGTGGCGATGTTTCGGTTCTGTTGGGCAACGGCGACGGCACTGTGCAACAACCCAGCGTCGGCTACGCCACCGGAGGATATCCCGGCGGGAACCCGTTCGGTCCCACGTATTCCACAGTGCCACCGCTGGTGGCCGACTTCCAGAATCGCGGCATCCTGGACGTCATGGTGGCGGACAGCTTCTTCAGTTTCGTATATCTACCCGGCTACGGTGACGGATCCTTCCAAAGCGCGATCGACTATTACGCCCCGATCGGCGTCTTGAACCCCTTTGCGGCGGGCATGGCCTCCGGGGACTTCAATGGCGATGGCGTCATGGACTACGTGATCGGCAACAACAAGAGTTACTCCGGCGGCCGAACCGGGATCACCGTATTCCTAGGGAACCCGGATGGCAGCATGAAGACCGGTGTACCTCAGGGCGGCGTTGCGACCAACGGAGTTCTGGCCTACGTTGCCGTGGCTGATTTCCAGAAACGCGGCATCCTGGACATCGTCGCCACCGATATGGCGAATGGTGGAATTCAGATGTTCAGCGGAAACGGCGACGGCACTTTCCAAACCGCAAACACCGCCGGCACCGATAACCAACCCGGCGGCTACAGCACTCTGGGCATCGCGGTTGGCGACTTCAACGGCGACGGTTACCCGGATATCGCGGTGGTCAACGCCTACAACAGCGGCGCCAACCTTGATGTCGGCGTTCTCATCAACGACAAGCAGGGTGGCTTCAATCCCGTGCTGAATTACTCCATCAACAATACGTCCCAAGCCGGGGCGAACCAGATCATTGCCGAAATTACCGCCGCCGATTTGAATGGCGACGGCAAGCTCGATCTGCTGGTGCCCAACTTTGGCACCGAGACCAATTTCGGTGCTACGGTGGCCGTGCTCTACGGAAACGGCGATGGCACCTTCCAGGCTGAATCTGATATCAACACCACGACCAATCCTCGCTATGCTGCGGTTGCCGACCTGAACGGCGACGGCATCCCCGACCTGATCCTGAGCGTTGACGACGGTGCGACCAACTTCCAGGGGATCGACATCTACCTGCAAAACCCGGTTGGCACTTTCACCCTGGCTTACCAATACGGCACTCAGCAGGACACCTCGCTGCACGTCCCCGTTCCCACCTACGTCCGGGTGGCCAACGTCAACGGCGATGGCAATCCAGACCTGGTCTATACCAACTCCAACTACGGAACCGTCGGGATTCTCTACGGCAAGGGCACCGGGCAGTTTAATCTTCCCATCGAGTACCCGGTCGGCGGCAACTCCTACAACCTGGAACTGGCGGACGTAAACCACGGCGGCGCCGTCAACGTGGTCACGGCCGACGGCAATGCTTCCGAATTGACGGTATTGCTCAACACCGCTGGCGCGCCCAACACCATAGGTTCTTCCTTGAATCCATCCACCGCCGGGATGCCGGTCACCTTCACGGCTACCGTGTCGGCGATCCGTGGCGTCAGCGCAGTTCCCACCGGAAGCGTCACCTTCTACGATGGCAGCACCGCCCTCGGCCAGCCCGTGCAACTGAATGTTGGACCAAGCTCCAGCACCGCCAGTTTCACTGCCAGCTTGACCGGCGGCGCACACAGCATCACCTCGCAGTACAGCGGAGACTCGAACTTCTTCCCGAGCACTTCAGTGGCGCTGAAGCAATCGGTCTCACTGGCCAGCTCCGCTGCCGCTGTGGGCTCGTCTCTGAACCCGGCATTCCCCAAACAGTCGGTCACCTTCACGGCGACGGTTACCGACAGTCAGGGTGGCGATTCTCTTATGCCTACGGGCAGCGTCACCTTCTATGACGGCAGCACTGCGTTGGGCTCGCCCGCACTCAATTCCCAGGGCGTGGCCATACTCAACACCAGCAGCCTGGCCGTTGGCTCCCACAACATCACCGCGCAGTACAGCGGAGACTCGAACTTCTCCGTCTCCTCTGCGCAGATGCAACAAACCGTCTCTCTGGCCGCTTCCGCCGCCAGTCTGGGCTCGTCGCTGAATCCGGCCGCACCCAAACAGTCGGTCACTTTCACGGCGAAGGTAATCAACAACCAGCAGGGCTATTCCATGCAGCCTACGGGCAGCGTCACCTTCTACGACGGCAGCAAAGCGTTGGGCTCGGCCGCTCTGGGTTCCACGGACGTAGCCACACTCACTACCAGCAGTTTGGCCACTGGCTCCCACAGCATCACCGCCCAATACAGCGGCGATGGCAATTTCCAGGCAGCGGGCTCGCAGGCCGTGAACGAAATAATCACCTTAACGCCGGACTACAGCCTCTTGCCTAGCCCGGATTCCAGGACCGTCAACCCGGGCAGCACAGCTTCGTACTCGATCTCGCTGACTCCGGTTAACGACTACAACGGAGCAGTTTCCTTCGCTTGCCCCAGCCAGAGTTCACTGCCTTCGGGCGTGACCTGCAAAGCGCCGGCACAAATGAACTCGCCTTATCAACCGGGGACGCTGATGCTCAAAACCACGGGCCCCAGCGCCACTGTCATCGCGCCTCAGGACCTGAAGCCGCATCGCGGAGAACCCAATCTGTGGGCCAGCCTCGGCGGCGTCGGAATGCTTGGCATCGTCCTGGCAGGTGATTGGAAGAAACGTAACCGTCGCCGTATGGCCATCATGCTGATCGTACTGGCTCTGGCGATGGTTCTGGCTATGGTCGGTTGCGGCGGCGGAAGCCCCGCTAGCACAGGTGGTGGCGGTGGTGGCCAGGGCGGCACGCCTGCAGGCACCTACCACGTCACCATTACGGCGACGGGGACCGCAGGCAGCAACTTCGGCAACACCACGCCACATCAGTTCGAAGTGACGCTGATTGTGAACTAAGCAACGCTCAGCAATTGCCTCTCAGGCGGCCGGTTCTCCGGCCGCCTTTCTTTCATGCATTCTTTCTCGTCGTCAGGACGCAGCTGACGGCAAAACGATTTGAAACACGAAGGAAGAAAACCGGTAGCTGGGTCGTTCCAATATTTCCGATGCTCTTTATGGCTTATGTCCGGACTGGAACGCCAAGCAGCGAGCCCTGACTGCGCGGCTGTCGGAAGGCGCGGTGGGACGCGCTCGCAGCTTCGATCTGCCGGCTTACTCGGCGGCCCGCACTCACGCGCTGGCCGTGCTCAGCTCGGCTTTACGCGCGGGCGAGCACAGCGAGCTGTTCAAGATTACCGAGACCTATCGTGCTGGGGCCGAAGGACGCGACAAAACCGATCGCCTGCTGCGCGCACTTTATTCCCTGCTGCAGGACATCACCTTTTTGCATTCCGGCACGCCCGAACTGGTGAGAAACACCGATATCCTGGGCGAACTGAAGAAGCTGGCCGAAGCTTCAAATTTTGAGTGGATCCGTGTCCGCCGCCGACGGAGTGGCCGAGGTCGAACGCGGCATGCGGCAAAATCTGCTGCGGTCGCTGGCACTGGACTCGTTCGCGACCGCCCTGGAACGGTGGGTCTGGAACTCCGCTCTTTCGAGCCGCGGGCTACTGCGACGCGACGGATGAAGCGAAAGTTTTACGAAAGGGGGATGGCTTTCTGACTTTCACAGCTTAAGCTATCTCAAGCGGTTATTTATTGGGGTTTCCTCCTGCGCCTGTGAGCCGTTGGCACGTTGTTCCCTATCCTACCCTTTCCTTCCCCACCGGCCAGCGCCGGTCAATCTGAGCCATGATCTCTTCCGCCCAGCGGATCGAGTCTGCAATGGCGCTGATCGTGGCTGGTACTCTGGTCCCGCCCTCGTATTGAGCAAGCTTCCGGGCCGCCAGTATCGACGCAGCAATCAGGAGCACGCGCTTCCGGCCCTCATCCATCAGGGCATCGTAGCATCTTCGCCGTCTCTTCGCCAGCCAAGGTTGTGCTACTCTGATCCCATTGAGCACTTCGGCTGCGGCTCTCGGGGTTCTGATTCAGAATTACCCTCTCAGAGGGGCTTCCAGCCGAGGGTGGAAAGGCGTACAGGATGGAGGACAAACCTAAGTCGACCCTGCGGCTGGTTATCCGTTGGGGAGCATTGGCCTTCGGCACTCTCATCTGGGGAAGCGGAGTGGCGGCCATGTATGGTGATGACTACATCCTGGCTGTATGTCTCTACTTTGTGGGAATAGCCATTGCCGCAACCGATTTCATTACTAGGGAGGAATACAGCGAGTATCGGGGGTTCAAAAAATTAGCTATGGTCGGGAGCACGACCATCGTGGGGATCTTAGCCTTCGCGCTTTCCGTTGCATGGGTACAACTGAGAAAAACCGATGTACGATCAGCGCAAATACCGCCACGGTCCGATCCATTTGTCGTAAGAGTCGAAGGGAAGGCTGGTGGATACGGTTCAGCCTTCTGGTTCGTACAGCGGGCTGGAGCTGCGGGGTGTGTGATCTCGCCAATCAACTTGTTGATGTTTCTTCGCATCACGAATCACAAGCCGACAAAGACGCTGATAACCGGATATTCGGCCAGCGTGAACGTGAAGGGTGAATGGGAAGCATTGAAACGACTGGACACGAGATTTGGCGGAGAGGTTATTTGGGCTTTCAATAAGACTAGTCCCCCTTTGGTGCCTGCGATTGGAAGGGTAATCGATTTACCTGAGGGCAGTTACAGAATTAACGGTGTCGATCCAGGTAAGGTGGATTTTGAACATGCAGCTCTCATAGGGTATCAGCGGCTTGATGATTTGATAGGGGAACGTTATGTAGAACCGGGGGATTCCGTTAGAGGATGGACGGCATTCTCGTACACAGGAGTGGGTGACGAAATGGGAAGCCTACAAATCACCATCAAAGACGAGGCCGATTCATTTCCCTACATCACCCCTCCAATCGACCCGGACCCATCTGATCTGATGCAGCATCCGCTGACGGTCATAACTGCTAGGAATGTCAGCGGTTGTTCTGGTCCTTCACCAAACCCCTCGGAATCGGACAACGGTAGCAAGCGAAAAGCAAAACAGGTAGCTACAGCATCGCCTAAGCCAGCGCAACAAATCATTTCCGCTCCGCAAGGCATCGCTATCGGCGCCCAACCTGCGCCCAGCCAGACACAGCCTCCGAGCAGCACAAAGAAATGATCGGATGCATAGAACGCAGGTGGCCCGAGGGCTTGACGCCATGATCGCAGGAACACGACGCCGCTTGACTGCGGTTCAGTGGGCGGAGCGGATCACGCGGAAGATTGAAAATGTGTTCTCTGGCTGAGGAGTCATTTCTTGGAAGCGCGGGCTCACCCGTTCACGACTGCCGATCCCCGTTCGAAACCGAAATCGATTTTCCGCCGCCCGGCTTGAACCGCTGCCTCGATCGCCAATTTCTGTGTCGGGAACGTATCGGGCAGGTAGAACTGAGTTTCGGTCACGCCGGACGCATCATGTTCTTCGATCCAAAGCTCCGCCGAGAATCCCCCATCCTGTTGCTGGTATGACCGTGCCTCGATAACGTAGCCCTTGTACCCCAGCCTGCTCTTCATGCCCGCAACCTCGTACACCCAATTTATCGCACTTCGAGGTTCAGGAGATTGCGAGCAGCGGCGGCAGCCACAGGGCGGTCAGTTCACAGTCCCCCCATCGCAGCACCGCTTGTATTTCTTGCCGGAACCACAAGGACACAGGTCGTTCCGCCCGACCTTGGGAGCGGTGCGCCGAGGCTCGGGCGTGAACGTGGTGCCTGCACAGGCTTCTCGGTGCTCCCTGAAATACCGATAAGCGCCCAAAAGCCCAGCCGCCATGTACGCGATGATTTTCTCGCGCTTCTCTGGGCTGATCGGGTCGGGGCGCAGCTCCGGGTCTTCGTCATGCTCATGGCAGAGCATCACCATCGGGATCACGCATCCCCCGTGCTCCTCGTCGTTGACAAGCTCTGCCCAGCCATCGTGGCGCATGTCCACGCCCCGCATGAAGCTGCGAGCCCAGTCATTGCCGTGCGCCGTGCCGTCCTTGCCCTCCAGCAGGAGAGGCACGTAGACCTCCTCCTTGACGTTCATCATCATGAGACCACTGTAAAACCCCGCGCCCCGCGCGCCTACTAGGGCGATCCCTAGTTCTTGGGATGGGTGGTAAGTCAAGCGTCTACAGGGGGATACACAGAGGTGGTTACGGTTTCAGCGGGGGCCATATGGGCGCATTGTCACCGGCGAATCGCCCAGCACTTGGAAGAACTCAACGTGATTACACCGGTCGCAGACGAAAACGGCTACCCCGATTGGCTTACCCGCCATCGAGAGGCTGACCACGGGTTGTCCGACGACGTTCGGGTCTAGCTGGGCCCTTTGATACTTGCCCCTGCCGCACACATGACAGGGCCTGGGAATGCCTTCTGTCAAGAGTTGACCACCGCCCTCAATTACCGGAAGGTTTTCGTCAACGAGGTCGAGCAATTCTTTTGCCGAGTTGAGACACTGGTGAGGCTCCTCCACCAAGCATTTATCGAGTATCAAATTAACGATGTGCATGCTTGGGTCATTTGGAAATAGGACGGTGACATCATAGGCTGGCCGTCTATGCCATTCTCGGGGAAGCTTCAGACGGCCAGTTACCATGCACCATAAGAGTTTGCCGAGCATATAGACGTTGAAGTTCGTACCCACGTTTTCTAGCCGTTCGCCCAGGTCAGCCCATTGCGGCATGTAATCGCGCGGACCGACCTTTTCATTTGTCACGGTCAAACGTTCTTTGTTGTCGGGCACGTAAACAATCCCCAAGTCGCCTAGTACCAGCTCATTATCCTTGATGAATACATTGGCGGGCTTAATGTCGCGGTGAACGTACTTGCCTTCGTGCAACGACGCTGCCGTTTCCACCAGTGATCGGAACGCTTTGAGGGCTCCAAGCGGGTTTCCCTTGTACCTGAGGGGATGCTTTTCGATGGTGCCGCCTGCCATGAACTCGGTTACTATCCATCTTCCCGATTCACTGGCGTCAAGCAGCTTTATCAGCCCCGGCCTGTTTTGCTGCAGTACGGCGATCTCATTCCTGAGGCGTCCAACAGCTTCCTGGGCTTCCTTCTCGTTGCCTTCAATCTTGAACATTTTCAGCGCCCCGAGCTCAGAGGGGTCGTCCGGGCGTAGGTATCTCGACAGAGACGACAGCAGCACCTCTAGTCGCTCGGTCATCTCCGATTCGGAAAATGGCCCCCAAGGGTCGCGCCGCAAGCGTTCAAAAGCGGCCTCGCGTTCGGCGACTCTCGCCGGCCTTCGGACAAGGTAGACATTGCTCTGGCCGCCCTCGCCAATTGGCTCCCCTAGCTGCTCCCAGCTTCCGACCATTGCCATCAACGTTTCTCCAGTGGTGATTTCGAACTGCGTGACAGGGCGTTCGATTATTTGTCAGGGAAGTGTGTTTGCAGCATGCTTTTCAAGCGGCTCTCCGCTCCCTCCAGGTTCGCCCTCATGCGGAAGTACGTATTGAGAAGTGATATCGCCTCGTCTTTTCCCTGACCGTCCCCAAGGCGCTTCTGCACCTCCAGCCACTGATCGGTGATCCGTGAGTTGAGCTCACCGATCTCAACGGCTAGCCTAATGATCTGATCCTTCGGATCCATATGATTCCACTTCACGGGGGCTAGCGGCGGGCACGCCGAGAACCTGCCTGCTCCCGTCCCGCCTTTTTCCTTCGGCGGCGGGACTCGCCGCTACTCGGACCACCTCCTCATTTCGTCTCGGGCTCCAATGCCGCATTCACGTTCACCTGTCCGCTCGATACGGCGATCTTCCGCTCCCACGGTTTGAACCCGGCTTTCTTCACAGACAACTCGTGTTGTCCGGCGGCCACTCCCACGTTGGACGGCGTGTTGCCGACGAAGATACCGTCTATCTCGATGTCGGCTCCGTCGGGCGTGGATGTCACCTGCAGTTGCGCTTGCGCGGCAGTCGCCGGAGCAGCATTGGCGGCTGGCGTCGCCGGAGCCGGCTGCGACGGCTGGAACTTCGCAAGATCCAGCTTCATGTCTCCATTCAGGTAAGCCGTGATTTCAGTGCCCTTGGGAACGCTGATGTCTTTGCCATGCATGAACAGAAAAAACGGGGCGGCTGGAAAAAACACGAGGCTGGTGGCGACGATGCCTCCGGTCATCGCGCCGGTGTGGCCCCCGCCCTGAACCGCCTTCACGGCGCGGAGGGCTGCTTTCTCGTCGTCAACCAGGCGCACGTAGTCGATGTTGATGTCGAGCTTGCCGCCGCGAGCCATGCGGCGCTTGGCTTGGGCCTCGGTGACAGTGGCGAATGCGAGCGCGCCTTTGGCGACGACCAGGGTGCCACTAACCTGAACGTCTTCCAGAACCTCGAAGTCCACTGTGTCGCCAACGTGTGCATCGGCGGAGGACACGGTACGATTGATCCTCATTTTCACTGGGGTGCCGTCTTCGAGCATGAATCCCTTTGGCGGAGCAGGCATCTGAGTTTGCGGCGGGGCAGGCGCCGTGGACGCTGGTGGGGCGGCGGGAGGTTGGCTAGGCGTCGCCTGCTGGTCAGGGCCTTGCGCATGCAGAGCGCTGCACAGAGACATCAAAATGGCGACGCGGGCAAGACGAATAGGCATGTTCACGACAGCCTCCAGGCCAAGAGCTTTTCTTGGGGACAGGCCAACGCTCTACTTCTGGGGGAAGGAGAAACATTACCGCGCGGGATTCGGGGAGTCAACCTTGTCTGGATTTTGGACAGTGGCGGGATGAGTGATGGGACCGGGGCGCCCTGCGCGGGGCGGGGCTCAGGATGGCGATCTTGGCGGCACGGCTGAAGCCGTGCCCTTCCACGGCGATCCCTACGTGTGGTCATTAAGGCATTCGGCGCGGGTCTTCCCAGAGACGCACCGTGACGGCTCCGAAGATGAAGCCACCGATGTGCGCCAGGTATGCGACTCCGCCGGTCTGGACGTGGGCGACGGATCCGCGCCGGGCGCCGGGATGCGTCACCTAACGGGATCATGGTTGCCATTCGTGTTCCTCCATCCGCCGCGGTGAGAGTGCGCCTCGCCGGGCATGATTTTCCTCAAGCGTCGAATTTCTTCACGTCGCATCAATAACACGCCGGCTTGTCACTGAGCTATGGCGGCCAAGTCATTATTGCGGAGCAACAATCTGGGCAGACCGCCCTCGGGCCTGTCGATCAGGAGTAACTGTTGCGGCTGCGGCATTACCGTGAATGATGAATGAATGGTGAACGATCCTTTTGACTTCCACTGACCGTCATTCAAAAGAAATGTCAGCTTGCCGTCCGCGGCGTCGATAACGGCTATATCCGGCCAGCCGTCTTGATCGAAGTCGGCGACCGCCACAGAAGCCAGATGCTTGCCGATGGCGAGATGCTGCGCCAGACGAAAGCTCGGGAACGTGACGGTTTCGTTTAGAAAAACGTCCACCGTCGAGGTTTCGCCCACACCGGGGATGAAACCGTTCTGGGTGACGATGAGGTCAGGCTTGCCGTCACGATTGACATCGGTCAGCGCGATGGCCTGCGGGCGCAAAAATTGTTCGGCCGTGCCCAGCACCGACTTTGGAGGATCGAAAACGACCGGTCCATGCTGAGATGTGCGATTCAGAATCACGTCTACGCCGCAATATCCGTTGACAACCAGGTCTGGCTTGCCATCCGCGTTCACATCTGCGGAAAGTAGTTCGAGGGAAAGCATGGCAAATCCCTTCATGATCATCGGAGGGAAATCCTTGGGGCACCAGGACACCGTAACGGGATCGGCAAAGGAGAATGCGCCGGCACTGGTGTTCATGTAAATTTGCAGACTTCGGTCGTAGCCGTTGCCAACGATCAGATCCGGTTTCCCGTCACCGTTCAGATCCTGGAGAATCGCACGCTGGGGCGCAGACGCGCCGAAGCGATTCCCGGTGGGTGGAAACTTCACCACTTGCACGGGACGATTCCGACTCTTGCTATCGAGGTCATAAACCTGAATGCCGGACGCGGTAACCACAATCATTTCGGGTCGCCCGTCGGCACTCAAGTCGCCAACCGCGATGGCGCCGTCAGGAACGCCGCTCACGGTGTACAGCGGGGCGTACGGAAGATCGAGAGACTTTGCCGAGAAAATCTGGGCAGTATGACCTGCTTTAGAAGAGCGCGCCAGGCCATTCTGCGGAACGTCTGTAACTACGAACCCGGCTGTATGGCCATGGTCCGAGAACGGGATTACGGCTGTCGGAGCGAAGCCCGAAATCAGCGATTCTGGTGCATCGAATCCGCCATCCTTCCGTCCGAGGAGCACTCTGATTCTGCCGCCTTCGTCGGATGCCGCGTCGAGCACAGCCAAGTCCGGCTGGCCGTCGCGATTGAAATCGGCCAGGACCATGCCGAGGGTGTCAGAGGTTGGAGCTGAGAAGGTTCGCGGAGGCGCAAACCTTCCGTTGCCGAGTCCCAGTGCAACCACGATCTCTGCCGGTGCTCCATAGGGAACCATCACGCCCGACAGCCGACTCAGGAACAGCAGGTCTGGCTTTCCGTCGTGATTGATGTCCTGGAGAATCCAGTTCGACGCGCGCTCCACGCCGAGCGAGAAGCTTTGGCTGGTGAAGCTGATCCCGCCTCCGGCCGCGGGCCTGTTCAGCAATGAGACAGCAGCACAGGGTTCCTTACCACCGCCGCACCACGCTGCAAATATGTCGTTTCGGCCATCTCCGTCGAGATCCGCAGCGGTAACGAAATCAACCGTGTGATCGAACTGAACCACAATGGGGTCGGCGAAGTGAATCGGCGTGGTGGGACTCTCGGTCCGATTCAACAGAACCACAACTCCGCCTCGACGCTCGCCTAGAGGGCCCCTGAAACCAACCGCAACGTCCGGCTTCCCATCTCCATCAAAATCCGAAATAGCAATAGATACGGGAACACCTGGGATAGGAATTTCAATAGCTGGCGCCGAGCCCGAATGATGATTTGCGTCGGTAAGAACTGGAGCCGGCGCGATGCGAAGCGTGCCCTGCTCATCGCTCATGTCACGGGTTGGCATGGTGCCCACAAGCACTTCGGCCTTGCCGTCGCCATTCAAGTCGGCAGCGGCCAGCGCGGGGCCGAAGCCGCCGATCAGACTTTGTTCGGACCCAAATGATACCGGCGCGCCGGGGTGTGGAGTCGTGTTGAGCAAAAAGCCCACCCCCGGATGAAGAAGAATCAAGTCCGGTTTGCCGTCGCCGTTCAGGTCGGCCACTGCAATTGCAAGCGTGGGATTTTGAAGCTCAATGGTTATGCCTTCACGAAATGTTCCATCACCGTTGCCTTCGAGAATCTCCACCGCTCGCTCTTGCTGGCGCGGGCTCTGGCCGGCAAAGATCAGATCCTCCTTGCCATCGCCATTCAAGTCCGCGTGGGCAACCAGACGCGCCGCAGCGCCCACCGGAAATGAGCGTGGCAAGTGATAACCGAGCGAAGGCGCCGTATGAGATTGAGCCGGGGAGAAGCCAACTGCGCCCAGCACAACGACGAGAAGCGAAGCCTTAACGACGTTCTCGCCATACCGCGATGGCCTTCAAGTTCCCGGTCATGGCTCCTGCGCAAATGCCGCGCCAGCGTTTCCATGATACAAAGCCGGGCAATCAGCGCATCGTTACCACTCAGGAACCAGCAGGAAACCTGCGTTATCGTTTTTCCTATGATCACCCCAGAATCGGGGGACAGGTCCCCGGGTTTCCCGCAACGCCTTGGTGGCCCAAGTTCGCGTCCGTTCTTTGGACGCGAACCTGGGTGCTGAGGCACACTCGCGGCGATCCGCATTCTGACTCTGCACCGTCCATTTTATCCGGGCTACAAGGCTTCCACTCCCACGCGTCGGGCCGCAATCACCCAGGTTAGTGCCCAAACCCAGGGCGCGAACCTGGGCCACCAGCCTGCTCTCCAGCCATGTCACCGAAAACTCTTGCCCCACGGGCTTATAATGCATTCCGTACGACGGGAGGGTCTATGAAACTGTCTCCGCGCCCGCCTAGAACGCCTTCCAGACTTTCTGACTCTGTTCACCGCCAACTCAACTTGTATGTGCTCGCAGCCACTGCCGCCGGTGTGGGAGTGCTCGCCTTGGCTCAGCCAGCCGAGGCCAGGATCATCTATACCAAGGCAAACAAATCCATCGCTCCGAATAGCACCTTGCATCTCGATCTCAACCACGATGGAATCCGGGATTTCGATTTCAAGGATACCTACAGGACCTGGTTCTATTCCTGTGCCGGAGAGCTTGCAGCAGCCGCAGACCGGCAGAAAAACGCCATCTGGGGACACACGGTTCACGGGCAGGGCTACGCCTCTGCGCTCTATGCAAATGTGCAGATTGGACCTAAGGGGCACTTCGTGTCCCGGGGAGAAATGGCTGCAGGAGCCTTCGCCGGCGGGGATCGTCGCGCCTACGTTTCCGGCTCGGGTCCATGGGACGATGTGACGAACCGCTATCTCGGTCTAAAGTTTGTGATCAAGGGACAGATTCATTTCGGCTGGGCACGGCTTAACGTAAGTGTCACTGACAGTTGTACCGTGACCGGAAACTTGACGGGGTACGCCTACGAAACCATCGCCGATCGGCCAATCCTTACGGGCAAGGAACACGGAGAGGCAGACGAGCCTCAGCCGGCAGCGAATTCGCCCGCCACGTTAGGCGGTCTGGCCCGCGGATCCAAAATTCGCCCCCATGAATGAGCAGGGCTCACACGTCACGCAGGAGGACATCAATGCGAAAATCTAGACATCATTTCCACTGTAGGTTTGTACTTATCGCGTTCCTGGTCCTTACACTGTCGCCGCGAATCGCAGCGCAGGCATCCAGCAACGAAAAGGTCCTGTATCGCTTCACTGGCGGCACCGACGGGGCATGGCCCTCCTCCAGCCTGCTGCTGGATGCTTCCGGTCATCTTTACGGCACAACTACAGCAGGCGGCAATACAAACGAGTGCACCGGATACTATAGCGAACCGGGCTGCGGGGTGGTTTTCGAGTTGACGCCCTCCAACGGCGGGTGGCAGGAAAGCGTGCTCTACGCATTCCAGGGTGGGTCGGATGGCTGGTCCCCCAGCGGCAGTCTGGTTTTTGACGCTTCCGGCAACCTGTATGGCACTACCCCATACGGCGGCAATTACACGGTTTGCATTGACGAAGGATGCGGAACTGTCTTCGAACTGTCACCCAAGGGAGACGGCACGTGGACCGAGACCGTGCTGTACAGCTTTTGCCCCGCCTCTGACTGCGCCGACGGCTTTTACCCATCCGGCTTGATCTTCGATAAATCGGGCAACCTCTATGGCATCACCGCAGACGGCGGTGAGGGCCGGTATGGCACTGTCTATGAGCTCTCGCCCCCGAGCCAACAAGGCGGCGCCTGGACGGAAACGACACTGTACACGTTCCCAAGTTACGCAACCGGCGATCCGGAGCTTGTCTTTGACAGCCGGGGCAATCTATACGGGGGATGGTCGGGCGGCCTGAGTTGGGGAGCCGTTTACGAGCTGACGCGAACCGGTAAAAGCTGGCAGGAAACAGATCTGTACGACTTCGTGGGCGGCGGGTACGGGGGCGAACCGATGGGTGGCGTCACCCTCGACGGAAAGGGTCATGTGTTCGGGACCGGATCCGCCGGAGGAAACGATTATGGCATTGCCTTCGAGCTGAAGAGGAGCGCGGGGCATTGGACCGAATCCATGATCTACAACTTCTGCAGTCTGAACAATTGTGCCGACGGAGCGAACCCCCAGGCGCCGCTTCTGCTCGGGTCCAACGGGGTTTTGTACGGCACAACGCCGCTAGGTGGAGACCCTGTCTGCCACCCCTACAACGTGGGGGGGTGCGGGGTTGTCTTCAAGTTGGAACATACCCAAACCGGCTGGCAGGAGAACGTTGTGTACAGCTTCAAAGGCCCGCCCGACGGCAGCCAACCAGCCACCGGCTTGACCCCCGATGGAAAAAGAAGATTCTACGGCGCCACTGCTTCCGGAGGGACCGGCTGCTACGGCTACGGCTGCGGCACGGTGTTTGAGCTGACGCCCTAGTTCTATTGAGGAACCAGCAGGAAACCTGCATCATCGCCGGTCTTGTGATCGCCCCAGCCCACGATTTCGCCTTTGTCGTTGATGCCGGTGGCAACCTCGAGTGTCCAGCCTGAGCCCGCTGGAATCCGCTGGTTCAAATCCACAAAGCCCGCGGTTTTCTCCCACAGGAAGGCGCGCTGCTCGTCAGAATTCGGGCCGAATGAGCCGACTACCACATCGCAGTTATTCATGGCATACGCCTGGCTTGGAGAATCGCGCGACAAGTCCAACCGGGCGAGCTTCCCTTCCTGATAGAGAAACACCTGGGTTAGAACCTGCACCGCCGCATGGCCGGAGTCGTTGATCGCGATCGCGGAGCTGTATTCATCATGCGGTCCGATCATGCGGAGCCCCAATTTCTGATCCCAGAGGAACGCGTGGTAACGTCCCTGCTGATCGTAGGTCTGCCCGACAGCTTGACCGTGCTGATTGATCGCGCTGGCAAAGCCGCCGCAGCATCCCCCCAGATCGACGATCGCCTGCTTCTGCCATAAGACGGGATGGGTACCGGCTTTTCCATGAACCGTTGACTCACCCGCGATCACGCCTGCGTCATCGATGGCGAATGCCTTCGAGGGCTCGCCCGGCAACAAAATAACTTCGCCTTTGGCGTAAAGAAACGCTTGGCGCCGGCTGCCATCGCCATTGGTGGCGAGACCCACGACGTTGCCCGCCCCATTGAGGCTGACCGCTTCAGAACGGCTGAATCCATCCGGCAGGCGGATCTTTTGCAAGCCGCTTCGCTCGGTCCACACCGCAGCCTGGTTCGAATCTGTTTTGCCCACAATCTGGCCGGAGGAATTGATTCTCGCCGGACGCAACGGCAAGGGCACGATTTTGTATTGTTTGGCGACGCAGGCCGTGCTTCTGGCTTGTCCCGGCAGCAGCGGAACCTGGAAGACGGCCAGCAGCAACGTCCCGGCTACCAGCATCCGTCTTCCCGTCTGTGAATGAGGTGATTCCATGGCGTTCCGGCAGCGTTGTGTTTGTGGTTGGAACGGTTCTGCTCAGACGAGTGCGTGTCTCGCTCCCCTAGTCTCGCAACCCTGATGACGGCAAATAGTGGTAGCGATATTGTAAGGGGAACGTCAGCAGGTCCACCATTAGTTGTCTTGATCCGTTGGAGTTCTTCTTGGCCGGGCTGATCTTGATCTTTCCGGAATCCATTTTGTCGGGGTTGCCGCTCACCACGTGTTGCAGATGAACCGTGGCTTCCGATCCGCTCAGGAAAGGCAACGGAAGCGGTGATCCCATGACATCGGCGGTGATCTCTCCCAGAGTGGCCGCTGGATGTTCAGTGAAATCCTCGTATCGCAAAAGACGGTAGGTTTTGGCGTGCCGCTTCAGCGCTTCCGAGAGCACATTCGTCGACCACCACCAGGTAATCACCTTGCGCGGCGGGTGGACCGCCAGGTATCCCTTTTTCTTCGTCCAACTGCCCACTACGTCGTGGGGATTGCGGACTACGTGCAGCACATGCAACTCCACCTCCGGCGACCGGCTGAGCAACAGGGCATGCGACGGATTCTTGGAGGAATCCACCACTACCTGGCCGCCGCTGCGATCCAGGACCCGGCGATACACCGCGGTGAGCGCATCTAAAATCGGCTGGTATTCCTGGGCAAGTTTAGGGTGGGTTGTGTCGCGCAACAGGGAAGGAAAACGCCGCATCCGGACCAACTGGCTCCCGGCTACGGCCTGCTCTCGGGACACCAGCGGAATCAGGTCCTTCCAGAAAACACAGTTCGGAACAGGCTGGCCGCAGGCGCAAGGATGCTGCTTCTGCTGCAGGTTGAGGTCCAGCAAATAGCGGGCGGCTTCCCCTACGCTGACGAAACCCTGCACCTCGCCAAGCAGCCGCGCCAGAATGGTGGTTCCGCTGCGGCCAGCGCCAGCGATGTAGAGAATCTTGATCTTTCCTCCCGAAGCCGCGGATCTGCGGCAAACACCAACGCCCCAAAATATTCAGGGGGCGCAAAACCCGGGTTCCCTTGCCGGGAACCCGAGCCTTGCACCCCTATTCTATGCTTTCTGCGGGTGTGTTGGCCGCAGCGCGTTACTCTCCGGTTACTCTACGTGACGTACGCGGTACTGCAGGTCATCCACGTAGAAGAGGCTGTTGTTGGGACCCATTCCGACCGAGATCGGTCCGCCCAGGTTCACCCACGTCGACTTGGTGCCGTTCCCGTTGTAGCCGAAACCGCCGGCGCCGAGGTAGGTGTAGATGGTTCCCGTGGAGTCCACGACGCGGATGCGGTTGTTGCCGTAGTCGCCGATGAACACGTGTCCATACGGATCCACGGTCACCCCTGAAGGTTCACACAGATCTGCCGACGTCGCTGCACCACCATCGCCACTGAAGTTGCAGGCTGTCTGTCCCGCGCCGGCAAATGTGTTGATGATACCCGAGGTGTTTATCACGCGGACGCGGTTGTTGCCGGAGTCGCCAATGTAAATGTTGCCGCTGGCATCCATCGCGATGCCATATGGCTGATTTAGCTGCGCATTGGTCGCCGGACCGCCGTCACCGCTGTATCCGCATGAGTTGAGCGTACCGGCAATGATCGTACTCACTCCCCCCGGAGTGATCTCGCGTACCACACAACCTCCTTGTGGACCCCCCGAAAGGCCAAGGCCCCCGTCCACCGAGTACACGTTGCCTTCAGCATCGGTCATCAGGGATACGAGGTTAACGAACGTCGGATCCGCATCGAAAGTGGAGATGGTTTTCTTGGTGTCAACCTTGCGAATCACGTTGTTGATGTTGTCCGCAACGTAGACATTGCCGCTCGGATCCGCCGCCACTCCCATGGGCGCCGCAATGGTCGCGGAGGTCGCGGCACCCCCGTCTCCGCTGTACCCGAATACTCCGTTGGTGTCGACCACAGTCGAGATAATGCCCGATGGCGCGACGTAGCGCACGTGGTTGCCATTGGCCTCTACCACATAGTAGCCACCACCTTTTGGAGCGAAGGACATGTTCTCGGGTCCAATCAGGCAGGAGTCCACTCCCTTCTCGCCGTTGCCGGGATATCCCCCAATAAGGGTGGGGACCGTACTTGTCATCACGTCGCGGACGCGGGACTGCCCGGCATCAATCACTAGCAAATTACCACTGGCATTGAACAGGATCCCGGTGGGAGTTTCAAACTGCGCCTCCAGCGGGGGATTGGTTCCTCCGTCGTAGCCGTAGTACGAACCGGCGTAGGTGTTGATAATGCCCGACGTCAAGTCCACACTTCGCACCCGGATTTTTCCCGCGTTGCTGATGTAGAGGGCGCCGTTGTTGACCACTACGCCGCGAGGCGCACCAATTGCCGCATCGATCGCCTGGCCGCCGTCACCAGAAAAGCCGCCCTGTCCGTTGCCAGCAATGGTATTGATCAGCGCTCCTTGCGTACCCAGGCCGGTCACAATCCGCACTCGGCTGTTGTTGGTGTCAGCAATGTACAGGTTCCCGGTGCTATCAAACGCAATACCGCGAGGGCTATCCAGCTGGGCGCTGGTTGGGGATCCGCCATCGCCTGAGAAACCGGGCGACTGGGGTGTGCCAGCCACGGTCGTAATAATCTGCGTCGACGGATTCCACATCCGAATGATCGCGTTGTTGGTGTCAGCAAAATACAGGTTTCCGGAAGCATCCAGGGCCAATCCCGTGGGTTGGCTGATTTTGGCGTTGGTGCCTGCCCCACCATCCCCGCCATATCCGCCCGTGCCGGTACCGATGATGGTGTTGACCACTCCACCCGACACCTGGCGGATGCGATTATTGCCATCGTCAGCATAGTAGAAGTCTCCCGCCGTGTCATAGACAAGCACCGAATGCGGAAACGCCATCGCCGCCTTGGTGGCCTGGACACCCTCGCCGTTGTAGCCGTATAACCCGATGCCCGCGACGGTCGTAATCACGTTGGTAGTAGCGTTGTACATGCGGATTCGATTGTCGAATTCGTCGGCGACATAGACGTCGCCTGCCGAATTCAGCGATCCAAACTGCGGAAACATCAGACAGGCCTTGGTTGCCACCGCCTTGTCTCCCGTATAACCGCCTGCCGTGGTGTAGACAGTAGGCTTCTGCACGGTGAGCGTGGTCTTTCCTTTGGAATTGTTGTAGCTTCCTGAAATCGTGACCGGGTCGCTATTATTGCTAAACCACAGGCTGGTGCTGGCGGTGAAACTGGCCGATTTCTTGCCTTGGGGCACGGTCACGGTGGCCGGGACTTGCACGACGCTCGTCTGGCTGCTGCTCAAAGTCACAACGGCGCCACCCTGCGGCGCGGCCGCACTGAGGGTGACCGTTCCCTTGGAACTGACCACGCCACCCACAGCCTTGGGGTTCATCGACATGGATTTTATGGTTTGTGCCGGCAACCATGTGGCTGCCAGAGTTGTTGACAACAGCAGGCAAGCCAGTCTGGCGACGCGTGAGAGCGCAAGGGTCTTAGAATTCACAATTGTCCTCCACAGAAAGTTTTATCGAAACCGTGTTTGGGCCATCGAGTCTGCAAATCCGGGTTGGGTCACAAACCCAGTCCGTATCTGAATTCACCACCCATCGCAGTTCCTAAGAGGGAGAGGGAACCGGGAACCAGCAAGAGGGCGAACTACTGCGGCCGTCCAAACATAAACGGGTTGGGTCACTATGCAACGGAGGTCGCAGGTATGTCAAGATGAAAGAGTTTGCATGGTCCGGGCGGTCGCGTCTCTCTGGAGGAAACAAGCGGTTAAGGCCTTTGGGTTCTGTCGGTTATCCACGTTTGCAAGACTCTTCAGGGCAGCAGGCCATAAACATCCAGTTCGTACTGGGCTCCTATGTACACCTTGGCATTGGCGACGGTTGGAACCGAGAACTTCACCGCTGGCCCAGCCGCATCGCGGGAAGCATTCATGTTGCTGTCGTAAAGTTCAAGCCCGATATTGGTCGCGTCGTAGGCGTAGAGAACCGCCGGACCCGGCTTGGCGAATTGGTTCGTCTGCAAAGCCCAGAGAATGCCGCCGGTCTGACCGTTCGCGCTAATGGCCGGCGTCGCTCCGGGATAGTTGAAAACCGCTGACCCCTGCGCCAGCGGGTACGCCGAAAGCAGCCCATTGGCCAAAGGAAAAGTCGCCAGCTGTTCGATTACCGCGCCGAAGTAAATCTGGTTCTGCCAATAAGCCGGGAGCCCGCGAATTCCCGAGACGTTCTGGCCATTATCGAAAGCCGACACGATTTCCTGCACCACATGGTCCTCGCTCGAGTTATGGCCTCCCATGGCATCCCGGTTCACCAGGAAAATTCTCCCGGTTTTGCCACCGCCGATCAGCAGATGCGGATATTGCCCCGATTGATCGGGCAGAAGCAAAGATCCTCCCGATCCCAGGTCGAGATTGTTCACCTTTAAATACTGTTGATCAAAAGGGGTGAAGTAACCTGCTACCTGCAGGCCATTGGTGGTGCTCAGCCGGAGAAAGCTGTCGCCATAATCGAGGCCGCCCTTCTGGTTGGCGTCAAACCCGCCATTGCTGGTTTGAACAAAAATATTGCCCTCGGCGTCGGCGGCCAGTCCTGCGCCTCCTTGCCAGATGCCGCCTCCTCCAAGGTTGCGCGTCGTATTGTAGGCCGCGACCTGCTGCAGCGAGCCGGTCTGGTAGCCAATCACCCAACCATGAAACGGGTACTGGTCGCCGGTAGAACCCCAAGCGATGTAGACAACCCCATTCAGCAACAACAGGCCCGGCCTTTGCAGTTCCAGAAACGAATCGAATGGAACGTTGCCATGGCCGTCGTTCCCCACGCCCTTGCCCTTGACCGAGGCTTGAATCACTACCGGGCTGTTCGCAGCTTCCGCACCCGTGGTAATGTCCAAAGCGTGCAACCGCTGCACGTAAACGTAGTTGCCTCCCACCAACTCCTTGGTCTTGGCGACAACGTAGAGCAAATTCGCGGTCGGGTCAATCACCGGAGTTCCCGTGATACCGATCTCGGGAACTATGTCGGTGTAGTGGCCCTCGTAGTCGGTCGAGGGCACGGTGGTGACACCGTTGCCTGGGTTGATGAAACTGACCTGCCAAAGTTGATTCGGCGTTCCGCCGTCGGCATCGAAGGCGAAAACGCTGTCATGCTCGGTGGCCACGTACACTACGTTGTGAACACCCTGGCCCGGAATCGTGACCCCGGCCACATAAAGAGGCTGTGCGTACACAAAGCCGTCCACCGCGTAAGAAAACAGTTTCCCGAATTGCACTGGGTTCACATTTGCCGGACTCAACCCGATCTCATTCAGGTTCTGTCCGGTGCGCGCATTGTCATTGTGCTGGGTAAAGGTCCCGGCGTAGGTGTCCACGAACAGGGGCACACTGGCGGACTGCCCGTCCTGGTTCGAGGTTGCCGTCACGGTGTGCGAACCCGAACTGGTGGGCGGGGTGTAGAGCCCGCTCGATGAAATTGTGCCCACTGAACTGTTCCCGCCCACCACTCCATCCACCAACCAAGTGACATTGTTGGTCGGGACTCCATTCTGGGTGGCTTGGAACTGCACCGTCTGGGTGGAAGTGAGCGATGCCACTTGCGGGGTAACGGCCACATCCGTGTTTGGGGCAGTCCCCGTGCCGGAAAGACTGATGGGCTGAATCAACGGCGGATCGAAGTAGTTCAATACCACCTCGCCTCCACGCGTTCCACTCCAGGTCGGAGTGAAGGTGACGTAAAGCGTGCACTGCGATCCCTCGGTCAAGGTACTTTTGCAGTTATTGGTCTGGGAGAAATCCCCGCTTGCCGTAATTCCATTGATGTAGATCGTCCCGGTCCCATTATTGGTGAGGGTCACACTTTGGGGGCTGCTGGACGTACCTACCGTCTGAGAATCGAAGGTCAGAGTATTGACCGAGGGCTTGGGCACTCCGCCACTGGAACCCATTCCGGCCAGAATCGCGCTTTGGGAACCAGGGGCGGCGTTATCGTTCACCACGAGCAAGCCTTGGCGAGTCCAGGACGCTTGCGGCGTAAACCTGACCTTGATGGTGCAGCTTTTCCCCGCCAGAACCGAACTTCCGCAGTTGTCGGTTTCCGAAAAGTCCCCCGTCACCGCCAGACTGCTGATCTTGAGCGGAGCGTTGCCGGTGTTCCGCAGCTTCAGCGCCTGGGGCGAACTGGGAACGCCAATCGTTTGAGCGGAGAAGGTGAGACTCAGAGGATTGAAGCTTGCCACTGGTGCCTTACCGGCGTCGCTCAGTTCGCCCGGCTGCGCGCTGCTGCTGCTTCCCGCCACCTGACTCCTGACATTGACACTGCTCTGGGATGTACTCGCAATCGGTTGGGCAAGGGCAGTGCCCGCGCCGCCCGGCAGGGCAAGCTGACTCGCTAAGAGGAAATAATAGAAGAAGGACCACATTAGACACTCTCCTCCTGGGGCACCTGTTGAGGGGGCAGAGGCACCACTGCGCGCACCGGGCGCACCTTCAGGGGTGCGCTGGTTCGTCCACTGGATTGTGCAATAAACGGGGGTTGAAATCAAGCTAAAAAGGCGGGTTTTGGGCAGGCTGTTGTGACAATTTTTGGCCTTGCGCGGCACCCCCGCTTCGGGTACTATTTCACTAGCCACTAGTCTCTACGGGCTGGCGGTGCAGTTGTATTTGTGGTGCATCGCTTCTCCCGGCGAGAACCCAGGTAACACCTCCCTCGTACTTAAACAACTTAGGTTGTATCGAGCAAGCGCTTACTTAGCTCCGAGGTAATCCATGACCGCAGGGAAAACACTCCGTTCCTCCGCCACCTTGGTCCAATCCGCAGCGACGACCCGCAGGTTGGGCACGCTCGCCGCGTTGGCACTTTTGGGCTTATCCATGATCCTGCCCAGAGGAGTTCTGGCGCAGAACGGGTTGCTGAGCCAGGAGACCATCGATCGTCAGATCCAGAATGGTCAGTATGTAATTCCGAGTACCTTCTTCGGAATGCACATGAACAGCCTTTTCGACCCCTGGCCTCCTCAGGCCGAACCGTTCCCCATTTACTTTGCCAACCAGAGACTCGAGGGCAGCGACGTCAACTGGTGGAACATCGAAGTCGCGCCCGGGCAGTACGACTACCAATACCTCGACCAGTGGATTGCCCAGGCGGTGCAGAACAACGTCACCTTGATGTACACCTTCGACGGAGTTCCGCAGTTTTATTCCAGCGTTCCCAGTGACGCGGGTTGTACGTTTGAAAATGGGGCATGTGATCCGCCCAGCGATCTGAATGAAGACGGCACCGGGACGGATGCGTCCTTTATCAATTTCGTAACGAGCATCGTGAAGCACAACTACGAGTTGGGAAACCCGATCCAGTATTGGGAGATGTGGAACGAACCGAACCAGCGGCGGCAGTGGTATCCCACTTGCGAAAGACTCAAGAACTGCTACCACGGCACCAGCGAGTGCACCGGCACCGGCGGCACCAACCTGTGTTACGCCCAGTTGCTCCGCATGGCGGCAGACGCCTACCCAATCATCAAGGCGTACAACCCGAACGCCGTGATCCTCAACCCACCCCCGGTCGGCTACCCGGGCTCTGCTGAATTGTGGATGAGCCAATACCTGCAATGGCTGAGAAAGGGAGGCACCGACTGCCCTCCTTCCGGGGTGTGCCCCGTGCCCGATGCGATGGGCTATCACGGGTACCTCAACCAATGGGTGATGGGTGACTTCCCAATCCCGGAAAACGAATTCCAACTCATCAAACAGGTGAAGTCTACCCTGATCAAACAGAAATTTGGGTCTAAGCAAATGTGGATCACGGAAGGCGGCTGGGGCAACATCATCCTGGACGGATACGACGATGGCGTGCTGCAGTCGTCGTTTCTTGCCCGCTACATGTTGTTGCAGGAGTCGCTCGGGATTCCGAAGGCCTACTGGTATCAGTGGGATCAGGTCGGCGGCGCCGGCAGGCTGTGGCAAGGTCCGGCACAAGGCAACCTGCGCCTCCCCGGTTATGCGTACGCCTCCGTCGTCAACTGGACCCTGGGGGCGACCCTGACCAACACCTGCGCGCTCCAGCGAGGCACGTCCGTCTGGGTCTGCAAGTACTCGCGATCCACTCCCGCCGGCTACAAGGCAGTAATCGTGTGGAACGCGAAGGAGGGTTCTACCTATCTCATGCCGGAGAACTTTCCGCAGTATTGTGATCTGAAAGGCAACGTGACGCAGATCAAGGGGAGAAAGGTGCAAATCGGACTCTGGCCGATCTTGCTGGAAAACAAGAACCTGGGTACGACCGCGTGCCAACAGGCGAGCTTACCGTGAACCGTTCGATGAACCATGCCATTGCGGATTTGGAAAGAGCGTGAGGAGAGATTGTAATGAAAAGAATGCGGGTCTGTGGATTGGGTGTTTTGGCGTCGGTTTTGGCACTGTCGCTGCTCGCCAGCGCAGCCAACCGGCAAGCGTCGGACAAAATCTCGACTCTGCCGGTGGCGGCGCAGCCGAGTATTTCGGCCGTCCTGGGCCGTGACATTCGTGACTATCACGTGCAAGCGGCGGATGGCGGCTTCAGTGCCACCAACCCGCACCAGAACCTGGCGGCGCGCTTTGCGCCGGGGGGTGTGGAAGTGCGCCATGGCGGCTCCCGCTGGGCGATGACTTTGCTCGGCTGGGGATATGGTGACGCAATCGCCAAACTGGATGCGGCCACGCCGCAAGCCAGTTCGAACCGCGTGGAATACCGGCACGACTCCTTGACCGAATGGTATGTGAACGGTCCCATCGGCATCGAGCAAGGGTTCACCCTAAACCAGGCTCCGGGCAAATCGAACGGCCGACCGCTGACCATCGCCCTGACGCTCTCGGGAGACTTGACGCCAGTGGTGGACTCCGGCAAGAAAAGCCTGCTGCTGAGCAACCGCCAAAAGGATGCGGTACTGCGCTATACGGGATTGCGAGCCTACGACGCGGATGGCAAGGAACTGAGCGCTTCCCTGGAGTTGAGCGGCCAGCAATTGCGGCTGCGGGTTGCGGACAACGGCGCACGTTATCCGGTGGTGATCGATCCGATAACGCAAGAGGCGACGCTGACCTCGTCCAACGCTCAGCCTGGTGACATGCTAGGGTACTCCGTGGCCCTCAACCCCGTCGGCACCGTAGCGGTTGTCGGTGCGCCCAACGCCACCGGCGCGAACTCACAAAACCCGAATACCGGCGTAGCGTATGTGTTCGTCCAAGGGTCTGGCGGCTGGCAGAACGCGACAGAGAACGCGCAATTGATAGCGTCCGACGGGGCGACTGGCGATCAATTCGGTTCGTCCGTCGCCATCAACAACAACACCATCGTCGTCGGCGCTCCCTTGGCCTGCATCCCCGCCCAAAGCTGTGCCCCTCCCCCAACCGGCAACGCGTGGCAGGGTGCGGCTTACGTGTTTGTCCAGCCCTCCCAGGGCGTCTGGCAAAGCGCGACAGAAAACGCCAAGCTGATCGCTTCCGACGGCAATACCAGCGACCAACTGGGTTACTCCGTCGCTGTGACCGTGAGCGGCGGTATTGGTACCGTAATAGCGGGCGCTCCGTTCGCTGCCGTGAACAACAATTATGCGCAGGGCGCTGCTTATGTGTACGTCGAGCCTTCCGGCGGCTGGACCGAAGGACCGCTTACGCAGACCTCGAAATTCACCACGTCCACCGGCACGGTTTGGGATAACTTCGGCAAGTCGGTAGCCATCAACACCAACGCCGCCACCAGCGTCGCCACCGCCGTAGTGGGAAGCCCGTACAATCAACTGCAACCGAATCAGCTGAAGGGTGCAGCTTTTGTGTTCGTTGAACCCAGTGGGGGATGGACTGCTAGCATGACGCCGAGCGCCACGCTGCTGGCTTCCGATGGACATACCGCGGATGAGTTCGGATTCGTTGCCATCAGCGGTGACTCTACCACCATCGTGGTAGGCGCCCCTTGGAATCTCGGCAACGCAAAGGCATCGCTGGAAGGTGCGGCCTATGTGTTCGTTGAGCCATCTGGCGGCTGGAGCGGAACATTGAAGCAAACCGGCAAGTTGACCGCCAGCGACGGCAAGCAACCCAACTACTTCGGAAACGTCGTGGCCATCAGCTCTGACAACTCTACCATCGTGGTGGGCGCACCCAACTACACAATCAAGCCCCCGGTCCCATCCTTAGGCGCGGCTTATGTGTTCTTCCAGCCCAGCGGCGGCTGGGCCAGTGCGAGCGAGGCCGCCAGCGTTACCGGTAAAACCACGGGCTTCTTCTTCGGCAGCGGCATGGCCGTCAACAGCGGGACCATGGTTATCGGCACGCCGGGCTCTGCTGTCAACGGCTACAACTCGGGCGAAGCCGATGTTTTCTCGGTTTCGCCGTAGCGGATCACTGCAAGATTCCGGCAATTAAGAACCCGGCCGAGCTTCTGAGCTCGGCCTTTTTTTTGGAAGGGTGGAACCCGGATGTAGCTGCGATCGAACCGCTCTAAAATAATAATGGACATGGATCGACGACTGACGATTCAGCAGAATCCTCAGCTCTCAGTTCGGGTTGCGCAGAGAACTGGGCTACTGAGCACTGAGAAGTAAGGTATCGTTTGAACTCTCCCGGCCAAATCGTGTCTCGGATCAAGGAGGCGGCGCGGCACGCCGGCTTCGAACTTGCCGGGATCGCCCCGGTCGGCGACTTCCCCGAACTACGTCACTTCGAAGCGTGGATTGCCGCCGGCCACGCCGCTGAGATGAAGTACATGGAAGCGCGCAGCGAAACCGGCGAACTGAAGCGGGCGTCATTGCGCGCGGCTGCGCCGTGGGCGCGCTCGGTGATTGTCTGCGCCATCAACTACAACACCGCGCATCCGTACTCGGTTGCGGTCAATGATCCCGATCGCGGATGGATCTCGCGCTACGCCTGGAGCCAGCAGGACTATCACGATGGGGTGATGCAGAGGCTGCGGCTGGTTGAACTCAAGCTGAAAGAAGCCGCGGCATCCCCCAACGGCTGGATCACCCGCTGCTTTGTCGATACCGGGCCGCTGGTGGAGCGGGTATACGCTAAGTATGCCGGCGTCGGCTGGATCGGCAAGAACACCTGCATTCTGAATCAGAAGATGGGATCGTGGCTTTTTCTCGGCGTGATTCTCACCTCCCTCGAACTCACCCCCGATCTTCCCGCCCCTGACCGCTGCGGAACCTGCACGCGCTGCATTGACGCTTGCCCGACCGATGCGCTGATCGCGCCGTATCAGCTCGACTCCAACCAGTGCATCTCCTATCAGACGATTGAGAAGCGTGGCGCAATTCCCACCGAAGCACGCGAAGGAATCGGCCGTCACGTCTTCGGTTGCGACATTTGCCAGGACGTTTGCCCCTGGAATCGCAAAGCGCCGGCGACCGAAGCGGCGGAATTCCAACCGCGGGAGGGTCTGGTGAATCCGGCGCTGGACTGGCTGGCGGAGATGAATGCAGAACAGTTTCGCGAGAAGTTTTGTGGATCGCCCATTCGACGCGCCAAGCGTTCCGGCCTGCGGCGCAACGCGGTGATCGCCATGGGAAACAGCGGCCAGCGGCGTTTCATTCCGCAGCTCGAAAAACTCGCCACCGATGAAGACGCCGTTGTTTCCGAGAGCTCCCGCTGGGCTTTGCGGAAGCTTCTCTCATCGTAGCGTGATAGCATTTTTCTGGAGTCTCATGTTGCACCCTCGCGCTTCATTCCGCCGGTTGCTTTTTTCGCTCTGCTGTGCGTGCCTGCTTGTCGTTTCTACGGCTCACGCCGGTGAGCCGCACTGGATTCGCCTGAATTCCAGCCACTTCTCCGTCGTCACGAATGGAAGCCAGAAACAGGGGCAGGAAGTCATCGCTCGCTTCGAACAAATGCGGTCCGCCTTCGGCCAGTTGCTGATGCGGTCCCGAGTAAACATGCCGGAGCCGATGGAGATCATCGCGCTGGGCAGCGAAGAGGATTACTCGGCCGCGGTTCCCGGGCGGCAGGGTCCGTTGCTCTCCGACGCTTTTTTCGTTCCCGGCGAAGACCGCTATTACTTCGTCCTCAATCTTTCCCGGGACGAGAGCGGGCGGGCGATTTCCTATGATTTCGCCAAGACGCTGCTGAACTACAACTATCCCCCAGTGCAGTCCTGGTTCGATGAGGGCTTTGCCCAATACTTCTCCAGTTTGCGCCTGGGACGAACCGTCCAGATCGGCGGCGAACCCGAATCCTCCGCGGCCCGCTCCAGCCCTTTTATTCCGCTGCTGAGCTCCCAACCCTGGATTCCGGTGGCCCAGCTTTTCGCCACGCAACGACCTGCGCAGGGAAATGCGCCAGCCTCGCAGGATGCTTTGTTCGCCGCGCAGTCCTGGATCGTAATGCATTTTCTGATCAACCAGAACAAGCTGGAACAAACCGGCAATTACTTCGACCTGGCGCAGAACCAGAAACTCCCTGCGGAGCAAGCCATCCAACAAGCCTATGCGATGAGCCCAGCCGAACTCGATCAGGCGGTGAAAAGCTACTGGCAGTCGCTCGTCGCACGGCTTCAGGCGCCGAATCCGCCGGGCAAGAACGGTGTGGCCCCGCCGCCGGCAGGCCAGCCGCCCACGGTTGCTTCCGATGACGAAATCGGGTCCAGCGTGCAAGAGCTTCCGGAGGCTGTCGGTCAGGCTCTGGTCGCCGAAATGGCCATCCGCCTTCCCGAACACCGCAGTCACGCGATCGATCAACTGAACTCGCTGGCGAACCAAGCGAAGCTGGACAACGCGGTGGCGCATCGCGGTCTGGCGTTCGCGGCGCTTCAGCAGAATCAATTCATTCAAGCGGCGGACGAACTCTCCAAGGCGGCGCAGCTTGATGCCAGGGATCCCTGGATTCACTTCTATGCGGCGCTGATCAAGTATCAGCAGGGACAAGCCAGCGGACAGGAGTTTGAGGGCCTGGTCAACGCGATGCAGGATTTGCACGCGGTGCTCGACTGGTACCCGGAGTTTGCCGAATGTTACAACATGCTGGGCCTGGCTCGCGTGGAAGGCGGCGGCATCAACTCCGCCATGCAAACCATGCGCACCGCCATGCAACTCAGCCCGCGCAACCAGCAGTATCAACTCAACATGGCCAAGATCTACATCGCGGCCAAGAAATCTGACGCCGCCCAAGCCATGCTGATCCGGCTGACAACCAGTTCCGACCCTAACATTTCCCAACAAGCTCGCAAAGAGCTTTCCGACCTGCCCGCCCTAATGAAGTACGGCGTGGCGACGCAGCCCGAAGCCCCGACCTCGCCGGCGCCTTCGCCGACAAGTTCATCGGCCAAACCGGTGCCTTCCTGGGCCGGTTCGGCGCCGCTCCCGAAGAGTTCGGCAACGCAAGCACCCACTCCGCCGCCCGACACGACGCCGAAGAATCAACCAAGCGACGAAGATTCCGGCCTGCCGCCGCAACCTCAAATCGACCGGCGTCCGCTGCAATACCTGAAAGGCCGGCTGATTTCCGTGGATTGTTCTCATGCGCCCATGGCGATCGTGACCATAACCGCGGGCACGAAACGCATGAACCTGCGTACCGAGGACTACAAGTCACTCACCCTGATTGGAGTAGATGCGTTCTCCTGCGACTGGAGCAATCGTATTGCCTCCGTGAACTACCGCGCCGGCGGCAAATCGGATGGCGACCTGGTGTCGTTGGAACTGTACTAAGACCAACACCGACGAGGCCAAATCACCCGACGGTCAGCCGCCGGCAATGGCTCCGATAACGATAAAGGGCTCCTGCCCCGACGCGACCGCTTCGGGCAGCGGAGCGTCCGGCGATTCGTGAGACAAGTCCTGCTCGCAGGCAAAGAAGCGCAAGAACGCCCGACGCTGTTGCGTGACGTGATCGCGGATCGTGCCGCGCAGCATGGGATAGAGGGCCTCGAGCGCGTCGAGCACCGAGCGCTGCGTAACCGGACCGACGATTTCAAGTTCTACGTCGCCGGGAACGCCCGCCAGCGTTCGCAGATGAGGTGGAAGGATGAGTCGGATCACATTAGAACTCCCATAGATCGCTGTGCAGCATTGGCGAGGTCTTTCGATCACACTCAAACGGCAGGAAAGGGCGAGTATTCAAAGACTCACTGATGAGAGGCCGGCTATTTCCGCTCGTCCACCAGAAACGCAATGTTTTCGATTCCTGCAGAGCGCACGTTGTCCAATACTTCAAGAACCGTACCGTACCTGGCGCGGGCATCGGCTCGGATGTAGACTCTTCGCTCCGCGCCACGGCTCAGGCGATCACGAATTTTGCCGGGCAAATGATCGGGCGTGACAGTCTCGGTGCCGAACCAAATGCGACCGTCCCGTTGAACCGCAATCAGCAAAGCGTCTTCCCGATTTGCTTCCCGCATCGCAACCGGGTGCGCAACCTTGGCCAAGTCTGCGGCTGCGCCCGCAGTCCCTCTGGGCGAATCAACCACAGTCGTGGCCGGGATCAGGAACATCGCGACCAGCGCAAACATGACACCCGCGAAAGCGGTAACGTCAATTCTGCAAATGAGGTTCGCCGAGTTCGAGCGTTTTTGGCGCATCCGCGTGGCCGGTGGATCCCGATGAGCATATCTTGCGCTGCCTCCCCGCCGAGGCAAAGTGACTGCCGTAATCAGCCGATTGCACCATCGGTTTTTCTGACGCACGAATCCCCTCAGGTTGCCTCACCCCAGCGTCTGCACCTCCACCGAAAGCACCGCCGGAAGATCCCGCACAATCGGATTCCAGCTATCTCCGGCATCGGCCGAAGCGTAGACCTGCCCGCCGGTGGTGCCGAAATATACGCCGCACTTGTCGAGCGAGTCGACGGCCATGGCGTCGCGCAGCACGTTGACGTAGCAATTGCTTTGCGGCAGGCCTTTGGTGAGTGGCTCCCACTCGTTTCCGCCGGTGCGGCTGCGGTAGACGCGCAGCTTGCCATCGGGAGGAAAATGCTCTCCGTCGCTTTTGATGGGCACCACGTAAATTGTCTCCGGCTCGTGCGCGTGCACGTCGATGACGAATCCGAAATCCGTCGGGAGGTTTCCGCTGACTTCTGTCCAGAGGTCGCCGGCATTGTCGCTGCGCATGACATCCCAATGTTTCTGCATGAAGAGCACGTCCGGTCGCTTCGGGTTCATCGCAATATGGTGAACACAGTGGCCGACTTCAGCGTCCTGATCCGGAATGTACTGCGAGCGCAATCCGCGATTGATCGGCTTCCAGGTTTCGCCGCCATCATGCGTGCGAAACGCGCCCGCCGCCGAAATGGCAATCCACATTCGCTGCGGATTGCTCGGATCGAGAATGATGGTGTGCAGACACATGCCTCCGGCGCCCGGCTGCCAGCTAGGGCCGGTGCCATGGCCGCGAAGGCCGGGAAGTTCCTGCCAGCTCTCGCCGCCGTCGCTTGAGCGGAAGATGGCGGCATCTTCCACACCCGCGTAGACTGTGTCCGGATCCTTAAGCGATGGCTCCAAATGCCAGACCCGCTTGAACTCCCACGCATGCTGCGTGCCGTCATACCACTGATGCGTGGTCAGCGGCTTCGCAGCTGCGTCATAGACGAACTTATTGCTTGCCTTCGCGGGCCACTGTGGCAATGGTTCTCCTGGCGGCGTTCCCGGCTGATGCCAGGTTCTGCCGCCATCGTCGGATCGCTGAATAATTTGCCCGTACCAGCCGCTGGTCTGCGAAGCATAAATGCGATTGGGATCGGCAGGCGATCCTTTCAGGTGATACATCTCCCAGCCGGCGAAGTGCGGTCCGCTAACTTCCCATTTCTCGCGCTTGCCGTCGGAACTCAAAATGAACGCGCCTTTACGCGTGCCAACCAGAACTCGTACTCTGCTCATGCGTGCTCCATTCTGCGATTTGTAATGGTTGTTTTCTGCGGAAGTCCTGACTAAGATCCCTGCGCCTGCTCGACGTTGACCATCCACGGCGTGCCAAAACGATCGACGAACATGCCAAACCCCGGCGACCAAAACGTTGCCCCGAACGGCATGATGATGTTGCCCTTCTCCGAAAGCGCTTCAAAGATTCTCCTGCCCTCGGCCAGGGTTTTCACGTTGATGTTCACGTGGAATCCTTGGGGCTTGTCGAAGCGCTCTGGAGGAGCATCCATGCCCATCAAAACCTGGTCGCCAATCATCATATGAGCGTGCATGATCTTGTTGTGCCAGTTCGCAGGCACGTTCTGCGCCTCCGCTCCCGGTGCGCCTTCGTAGCGAAATAAGCCGTCAATCTTACCACCGAGGCACTTTTCGTAGAACTTAAACGCCTCCTCGCACTGCCCACTGAAATGAAGATGAGAATTCAATTGCATAGCGTCCCTCCTTAACTTATCGAGAATTGCTGAGTACCCCACCCCTCGCAGTTTTGAAGGTGGGGTTTTGCTCGGATGAATTAAGCTGCCTTGGCCATCTGTGCGTGCATCTGTTTCATGAACTCGCGCATTTTAGCGATGTGACCGGGTGAGCGCTTCTCCATCCAGGCCTCGTAGCGTTGAGCTGCCTTTTCTACGTTGGCCAGGAATATCTGGTTGCCCCATTGCTTGCGGCCTTCGGCGATGGTCGGCTTGAGGCGCTCCCAAACCCCGAAGAATTCGCCGCTGGTTTCGAAGAAGAGGCCGTCGTGCAGCAGGCCATAATTCAGCAATGCACAGGCCTGTTCCCAGTAGCTGACCACCATCATTAAGTTGGTGCCCCCTTCCGTCATTGGGGCGGCGATTCGCATGGCCTCCTCCATGGTCTCGGCGAAATAGTTCTTGAAGAACCAGTCGCGGGCCTGCCGAAGCCGAGCCTCGCGCCGCTGTTCGAAAACCTGCAGGTGAAGTAGTGCTTGTTCGTGTGTGGGTTTATCTTCCATGGATTTTTCTCCTTATCCGTTGATTTACTTTGAAATCACTGCATGGGACTTCGACTTCATCCGTTTCCCTATTCTCATAGACGACGTGGCCGCGTTGCGGTTATCCCTGATCATAGGCCTTCCGCAGGCCGTTGATGTCGAGCTTGTCCATCTTCAGCATGGCCTGCATGACTCGTTGTGCTTTCTGCGGATCCTTGTCGCCCAACAACTCCATTAGAGCCTTCGGAATGATCTGCCATGACACACCGAATTTGTCTTTCAGCCAGCCGCACCTGCTCTTTTCTCCCCCCGCAGAGAGCTTCTCCCACAACTCATCAACCTCCGCCTGGGTCTCGCAATTCACGAAGAACGAGATGGACTCGTTAAACTTAAATAGCGGTCCGCCGTTCAGCGCCATGAATTCCACGCCATCGAGCTGGAAGGTCGCGGACATGACCGTTCCCTTCGGTCCCGGTGCTCCTTCGCGATAGCGAGTGACCGTCCCAACCTTGGAATTCTTGAAAATAGAAACATAAAAGTTCATGGCTTCTTCCGCTTGGTCGTCGAACCAGAGAAATGGCGTGATTTTCTGCATAGTATCTCGTTATAGATTAGGACTTGCTTGCCACAGTCGCACTCATTTCGGTTTTGATCTCGCTATTTAGGCGAGCAGATTTTTTTGCGATCTCTGCGAACCTTTGCGTCCTTTGCGATCAAACGCTTTCAGCCGCGTAGTACGCGAAGACTACATGACCGGCGCAGGCGTTCCATCCGACCACATGCCGGTGCCCATCAGGAACATATCGATCGGTTCCGGGTTGCCTTTGTACGATGGAGCCAGTAAGAGCGGCGATCCCGGGAACGGTTCCGACACATTATTTGAGGAGTCCACCAGATTTGCGCCCCATACCGTACCGAGCGGCATGTAGAACATAAGATGGGCCATGTTGTGTCCACCCTTGTCAGTTAAGTACGCATCCTTGGACATCATGTAGCTCATCGCGCCAGCCTCGAGAGCTGGCAATTCCCTTTTCTCAATCGCGGCCTTGACACTCTCCTTGACTTCTTCTTTGGATTTTCCAGCCAATAGCAATTTGGTCCTCATCAAAGTGATCGGCAGCACCGTGCGAGCGGCGGGTGGATTGAAGCAAATCGGACTGCGATTCTTAGGGTTCCAAAACTCCGGACTGTCGAACGGGTTCATCCACGCCCGCTCCACGATGCAGACGAACCCGTTCTTGCCTTCGACGGCGGTTTCGTAGCCATGGGGCCCAAGAACCACAACCGTGGCATCACGGGATATCGACTCCGGTGCCGCGCTGCGGGCCAGCGCTATCTCGGCGTTGCGATCCGCTATAAGGTATTGACCAAGTGGAGCCATGTTCGGATAGGGTGTGTTGGCGGCCTGTGCCCGCGCTTGCCAACACGCGCCCAATACGATAACCAGCGCGCACGCTCCCGATATAATCGTCTTAGCCATCTTCCGGTTCATTGATCCCTCCTGAAATCTCTCGATATGGATTGACTGATGTGAGCCTGCGCCGCCGAAGCATCCATTGGCGCAGGCTCGATTGGGTAATTCAGGACGCGGTCCGCCAGGACCAACGCCCATATGCGACAGACGTCAGCAGCAGGCCTACGGTAAAAGGCATCAAGACAGCCGCACCCAACCCGCCCAGCAGCGTGTACGTCGTCGCGCCGATCATGATGACTACCAGCCCAGAGGCCGCCAGGGGCGTGAGGCCTACCCGAATGCGCACAAGCCCAGGGAGAATCAGCCCGATTGCGCCCAGCACCTCGACCACGCCAATGAACCGCAAAAACAGACCCGGCAGCAAGATTGGCATCTGCTTGGTCAGCGCTGCGATCGGCAGGATCAGCTTCGTGCCACCAGAGAACAGAAAGAGGAGCGCTAGCAGCACTTGAACCGTCCACAACGTGTAATTCACCACCGGCTTGTTCGGCTCGCTCACCAACCTGCCGCTGAATTGCCCCACTATGTTGTTCGTCGTTGTCGTCATTTCAGATTCTCCTCGTGACCGCGTCGTACTGTGCTGTGACTTGCCCTAGTACTGTTACTCCACCGGCAGGTTCGGGATCTCCACCACCGGCCTGATTTCAACCGTGCCTTTGCGCGCTGCCGGAATCCGCCCCGCAATGTCAATCGCCTCATCGAGATCCCTGGTCTCGACCATGAAGTAGCCACCGAGTTGCTCGCGCGTCTCTGCGAATGGCCCGTCGATCACCAGGCGTTTGCTGTCACGCACCTGGACGCTGGTGGCGGTTGACACAGATTGCAGTGGCGAGGTGGAAACGAACTGCCCGTTTGACTTGAGGTTATGCGCAAGTTGCGTCGACTCTACGTAGCACGCTTGCCGCTCAGGGTCGGTCCAGGCTTGTTCGTCCGCATAAATCAGCAGCATGTATTTCATCTTCTGTCCCTCCATCACTAAATCGCGAACGGCAAACGTCAAAATCGACAACTTTCACGCCGTCGGCTCGTAGCACAGCAAGATAATCCCATTGCCGAAAGTTCGCGTCTTTGTCAATTTCAGGGCTAGCGCGTCCGTGATGCCGTCGAACATGGTCCGCCCCTGCCCAAGAACAACCGGACTTAACACGATCTGATACTCATCGATCAAACCCGCCTGCGCCAATTGCGAGACGATGGTGCCACTGCCTAGAATTCGCCATGTCCTTCCCGGGTTCTTTTTTCAGCCTGCGCACTTCAGCCGCCAGGTCATCCTTCATAAGCGTCGTATTATTCCACGACGCCCGATCCAGCGTTCTTGAGAACACCACTTTCGGCAGACTGTTCATCTGTTTGGCCACCAGAGGATCTTTCTTGATCGCATCCGGTGTCGGCCAGTAGCTTGCCATCAGCTCATAGGTAACTCGGCCAAACAAGAGCGTCCCCCCGGATATGGCATTATCCAAAACAAAGGCATTAAACTCCGGATCCAGGTGAGGCTTGAACCAGCTGATGTCGCCGTTCTTACCTGCAAAGTAACCATCCAGAGACACATTATTGAAAACGACCAACTTCCGCATGATTCCTCTCTGTTATGTCTCCTTAATGATTTGCAGTACCTTTGGATGCTTCCATCAGTAAATCGAACCGCCAGGATCTGAATCGACACCCCGGCAAAAAAATATTTACAATCGATTGTGCCCACCGATGCGGCCAGCGCCGTCGAAGCAGTCTATCGCGCCGATTGGGGCCGGATTGTAGCCGCCCTGATCGGGCTTGTCGGCGACTTCGATCTGGCCGAAGAGACTGCGCAGGAAGCCTTTGCTGCCGCGGTCGATCAATGGCCAACCTCTGGCGTTCCTGAATTCCCGCGAGCATGGATCATCCAGACGGCGCGGCACAACGCCATCGACCGTATCCGCCGGAAGGCGAACTTTGAGGAAAAGCTTGAATCCTATGCCAAGTCCGGCTTCGTCCGTACGGTTGAAGAGCCGGATTACGACTCAAGCGAAATTCCGGATGACCGTCTTCGCCTGATCTTCACCTGCTGCCACCCGGCGCTGGCACTGGAGGCCCAGGTGGCACTGACCCTCCGAACGCTGTGCGGCCTCGAGACCGACGAGATCGCGCGTGCATTCCTGGTTCCGCCGGCCACTATGGCGCAACGTCTGGTGCGGGCCAAGCGCAAGATTCGCGATGCGCGTATTCCGTATGTGATACCCGAAACCACGGACATCACTGCCCGCCTCGAGGCCGTGTTGACTGTGATCTATTTAGTCTTCAACGAAGGGTATACAGCCACGCGGGGCGCCCCATTAGTGAGGACCGATCTTTGCGCCGAGGCGATCCGCCTGGGACGCCTGATCCGGATGTTGATGGCGCCGACTCCTCTGGCGGAGGCCACCGGCCTGGTCGCCCTGATGCTGCTGCATGACGCGAGGCGCAACGCCCGTCTCGATGAAGCCGGGAATCTCGTCGTTCTCGAGGAACAGGATCGCAGCCGTTGGAACGAGGCGCAGATTGCAGAGGCGTTGCCGCTGGTCGAGGAAGCTCTCCGTGGCGAGCCCGGCCCGTTCGCGCTGCAGGCGGCGATCGCTCTTGAGCATTGTCAGGCAAAACGTGCCGAGGATACGGACTGGCCTCAGATCGTCCGCCTCTACGGCTTTCTCGAACGCTTGCAACCCAGCCCCATCGTGACGCTAAACCGCGCCGTAGCGGTCGCAATGGTGGAGGGGCCCCGGGCGGCTTTGGCGATCATGGATGCACTCGTAACATCCGGCGATCTCGACAATTACTATCTTCTGCATGCTGCGCGTGCCGATATGTTGCGCCGCCTTGGGTCTCCGGAGGAAGCTGCAAGGAATTATCAGCGAGCGCTCGCGCTGGTCACCAATGACAGCGAGCGCCGGTTCCTGGAACGGCGACTGCGCGAGGTTGAGCCGCCGTCCGCGTAAAGCTTTGTTCTCTGATATTGGATTCCACGGTTGTCCGCCGCTTTTATGGAACGGGTCGTGGAAAGGAATCTTCTATTTCGCGGCTTTCGTCTTCCCCAATAGCGCTTGCCGCGTGCGGCTCAAGGTGAACTCCAGCGATTCTTTGGGAAAGCTGGTCACAAACGGCCCGATCAGCCACGCCAGCCCGGTGGGAATGCCGCGGCTCAGCGAGATGGCTTCCAGTTGCACATAAGTTCCGGCGTCGCGTTGCTCAAGCCGCCAGTAGGTATTCAGGCGCCAGAGGAATCCGCTGTCGTTGCCCACTGGCTTTTCGTATTCATCCGGCTGGCCGTCGTTCTCGACTTGCGCGATGCGGGTGCTCACCGACCGGCAGATCTCCCGATCCGGTCCGGCCGCAGTGTAGGTAATGTCGTAGTCGGTGTCGAGCACGACGGTGATAATCTTTTTTTCTCGCAGCCGCATGAACATCTTGAAGTGGTCGCGGTCTCGCTCGATCAGCCGCGAGCGCTCCACTGCCGGCGCCCAATACTTGTGCCGGTTATCGTAGTCCTGCAACGAAGCAATTGTCTGCGCCAACGTGGCGCCCGGAATGAAAACCGTTCCCGCCCAGTGATGGATCATTCCACCAGGCACTTCGATTTTGCGTCCCTGGTCGAGGGTCTCCAGACGCTCGACAACGGTCTCGCCATCTTTCAGCTGCGCCAGCGTTGCCGCTCGGTCTTTCTCGCGCAGTCCGTCGATCCGCAGAAACGGCCCAGAGCGCACTTCTCCAGCCATGCGCCGCTCGCTGAGTGCCACGTAGTGGTCGAAGGCAGCAACCGTCTCCGGCTTGAGCGTCTCGGCGCCGAGCAACGGGCTTAGCAGCATCGCGGCAATGGCAGCCGGAAGTAGGTGGTGCATGTCGATTTCCTCACTCAGTTATGATGTTTTTGCGATGGTGCTCGACCCTTCGAAAACCATTTTCTCGTTCGGCGTCTTTGAGGCCGACACCGCCAGCGGCGAACTGCGCAAATCCGGCGTCCGGCTGCGCCTGCAGGAACAGCCCTTCCAGTTGCTGGTCATGCTATTGGAACGCTCCGGCGAAGTGGTGACCCGCGAAGAACTCCGCCAGAAACTCTGGCCCGCCGACACCTTCGTCGATTTCGACCACAGCTTGAACACTATCATCAACAAGCTCCGCGAGGTGCTCGGCGATTCTGCCGCCAACCCGCGCTTTATTGAGACCATCGCCAAGTGCGGATACCGCTTCCTTCTTCCGGTGGAGTCGGCTTCGAATCATCGCAAGCTTGATAGTTGCTCTCAAGCCACCGAGGCCGCTTCGCCCTCGACTTTGCCACCACTAGACGCTGCGGCATCCACTTCCCTGCTCACCCATCCCGACGAACTGCCCACGGTGCCTCACGGATATGTGCGCATCCTGTTTCTCTTGATCCAGATCATGTACCTGAGCTTTTACGTCGCGGCCCTCGCCCGCATCTATGTCGTTCAGGAAATATTGCAACAAGTGTTTGGTCGTCCCGCTTGGATCACCGCGCTTCTGATCGTGTCCGCCGCCATCGGAATCCCCGTGCGATTCTATTTGCTCTCCGCCGTTTCGTTCGATATCAAGGATCTGGGCCGGAACTTTCTTCGTCTCTTCCCAGCCATCTTCCTGCTCGACGAGCTATGGGCACTCTCCCCTTTTCTGCTCGCCCCGCAGATCGGATTGGGGCTCGCGTTGGGCATCACGGCTGCGCTGATCTATGTCCCATTCGCCCAACGCACGCTGGTTCTAATGCGCGAACGCTCGCGAAACTAAGAGCGCGACGGGATCCGTCGATGGTCCAGCCCCCACTCGCAGGCGTCATCCCGAACCTCGGCGCATTTCAGCCGAGGGAGGGATCTCGCGCGGGGCTTCGGGATCAAGCCCTGACACATTGCCGGGACCCTCCATCAAGTCGCGTTCGTCCCACAAATACCCAACGATGACTGACCACGAAGTTCACCAGCGCGCAAATTGAAATGGTTGCGGCATTCGCGATCAAAATCGGAAGACGCAACCCGCCCACGAGCCATCGCATCAGCAACAAATTTCCCACCAGCGAGATCAACCCGTTCGACACATGAAAGCGCAGCAGCCTTCTCAGGCCTTCTGCGGCAGAGTTGGCTCGATCCGCCCAGGTGAAGCGCTGATGCCACGCAAAGTTGTGCAGGACGGCGCCTTCCACGGCCAGCACGGTAGCGAGCAAGTAGCTCACCTTCATCGCGGTCAGCGCCTCCAGCACTGCCAGTTGCACACCAATGCCAATCGCGCCCACCATCGAGAACTTCAAGAGGCGCGTACGTGTCGCCGCTGCCGCGCTCACGCCAGCCTCTCTTCGCGATAAAGCTGCACCGTATGCCGGATCGCCGAAACCGCCAGCATTAATCCCATGCCGCCAATCGCGACCGCGCCGCCGACATCGAACAGCAGCACCTCCCGGCCGAACAACCTGACCAGCGGGCGCCACCACAGCGCCAGGTTGCCCACCGCCAGCAGGATGCGAATCTCAGTCGGCCCGAATCTCCAGTACGAAAGCTGGAAGCGGCCGAGCGTGTAAGTTGCCAGGTACGCCTCGATCGACAGCATCAGAAACGCCACCAGCATGCCGAGCGCGATTCCCGGATGCACGTATCCCGACAGCGCCAGCCCACCCATCAGAAGGAAAGCCGCAACCGTGTCCGTAATGTGATCGACGTAAAAGCCATAGCGCGGCCGTTGCCGGTTGCGCACGCGAGCCAGCGTGCCATCCAGGCTATCACCCAGCCAGTTCAGCGCCAGAAAAGCGATGCCCGCCAGCAACGCATCGGGGTTCAGTCTCGCCAGCGCATAACACGCTCCAGCCAGGCACTGCGAAACGAATCCTAGAATCGTCAGATGATCGGAGTTGATCCACGCGGGTGTGCGCTTCGCTAGCCAGATCAGCGCCCGCCTCTCGGCGGACGCGACAACGCTTTGCTGAATGCGAGTTGCAGGGGCAAAGGCGAGTTGTTTGAGGCTGCTCGCCGGATACGTCGTTGTGTTCGGCATGACCGATTTCTCCTCGCAGCGACAAATCTCGCCGAAGCCGCCGGAAGCCGCAATGCACTGGAGGTAAAGCCGAGCACAAAGAAAGATAAGCGGGTAAGCATCAGATAATAGACAACATAGAAGGTCTCCTCATCAGGGCTGGAGGGGTAGGTTCAGGAATCAGGCCCGTTGCGGTGGTGGAACATATCACACAAGAAAACCCTCCCGGGGAGCCAGGAGGGTTGTATGGATTTACGGTGCTAAGTTGGTTTAGGCGCGGCTTACATTCGCTGCCTGGAAGCCTTTCGGCCCCTTCAGTAGGTCGAACTCCACGGTCTCGCCCTCGTTGAGCGTACGATAGCCGTTCTCCTGGATCGCGGAGAAGTGTACAAACACATCTTCCCCAGTGGACCGCTGGATGAAACCATATCCTTTAGCCCCGTTGAACCACTTGACTGTACCTTTCTCTCTCACAAAAAACTCCTTTCGCCTCTGCTGAAGATTAAGTCCAGCGCCCCCTCGAAGCGACGCGTGCCCCTCTAAAGGACGCTGTAACCGGGAGGTCGAAGCCCCGATTGCCGCAGAACCTGGGCGCAACAAGAAGGCTCCTGAGTTTTGCGCCGTGCGAAGAAACCAAGGCGCAAAGCTCCGGAGCCTGTCTGGTGGCGCGAATTTCGACTGCGGTCACGAAACATCAACCTAACTGATGAACGTCGTTGCGTCTTGCACAACGGCAAAGAATATTATTCAGGAAAGTACCATTTTGGCAAGAGAAGAATGTAAAGAAAGTTGGGACGGCAAAAATAGCACCGGAGTTCCTTCGCCAAAAACGATTTTGTGGCGCGTTCCGGCTCCCGCACTTTGAGGATGAACGAATCCGTGCAACTCTCTGATAAGATTAGAGAAATAGCTTGAGCATCCAACCGATCACTCCGCCGGCCGCGCCGCCAGGAAAAGAAGTTCCGGCCCCCTTAACCAGGCCCTATTCCGGGCTGATGACATCGACCGTGAAGTACTTGCTGCGGACCGAAGTTCACACTTTTGCCTTTTCGGTGGCGGCCAATGCCATCTTGTCTTTCTTCCCTTTCATGTTGCTGCTGCTGACGCTGATCCGGCGGGTGTTTCACTCGCCCGCCATGTACCAGGTGGTGGTGCAGTTGTTGCGCGATTACCTGCCAGCCGGGCAGGAGTTCGTCATCCGCAACCTGAATGCGTTGGTGGATGCGCGGCACCGCGCGCAGGTGGCGTCGCTGCTGATTCTGCTGGTGACTTCCACCGGAATTTTCATGCCGCTGGAGGTCGCGCTGAACCGGGTGTGGCGCTTCCGCAATAACCGCTCGTACATCGGCAACCAGCTGATCTCCCTGGGCCTGGCGTTTGGCTGCGGGGCGCTGGCGCTGCTTTCCATCGCTTTGACCGCCGGCAACGTGCAACTGCTGCGCACCATGACGTTTGGCCACGACATCTTCATCGCGCGGCTGGTGGGATTTCTGGTCATGAAGGTATTTGCCATTGCCGCCAGCATTGCTATTTTCTTCCTTATTTATTGGCTGTTGCCCAACGGCAAGGTGCAGGCGCGCTCGGTGCTGCCGGCTGCGGTGATTATGGGCCTGCTGTCCGAACTCTTGAAATATGCCTACATCCTGGCGTTGCCTCGGCTGAACTTTCAGGAAGTGTATGGGCCGTTCGCGCTCTCCGTCAGCATGATGTTCTGGGCATTTCTGACGGGACTGCTGTTGCTCACTGGAGCATATTTGTCCGCCGAACGGCACGAGCGCCGGCGCGGATAGAATTCAAAGCACTGCCCAGTTGCCGACAGGCATTCGGATCGGTTTCAGTTTTGCTCGGTACTCGGTACCAGGTGCTCGGTGCTCACTCCTGTGAAAATGTCCGCCGCTCACAAATTGCCGGTGACCGCGCGCACAGCCAAGTCTTCTTTCAGTAGCTAGCATCAAGCTCTCCCGTGTTTCCGTCAGATGGGCTGGCCTCGATTGATTGCGAGGCGGCGATGCGCACCATACCTTTCAAGCATCTTCTTTTGCTGGCCCTCTTCTCGCTTGTTGCCCTAGCGCTTTGGGCGACGCAGCCTGTCCGGCCCGGGGCGGGAAACCCCCAGCCTCCAATTGGAATCGGACCGCACACCGTAATTCAAAGCTCAGGCTATGCGTTTGCCGGAACCGTGAAGGCAGTCCAGCATGTCGCAGCGGCGAAACGCAACCGGATTGCGACCACGAGGATCACGTTTCATGTGGACAACGCAATTCGTGGCGTGCGAACCGGGCAGACGCTGATGATCTCCGAGTGGGCGGGACTCTGGGCTTCCGGCGAACAATACCGGCCGGGCGAACGCGTTTTGCTGTTCTTATATCCGCCGAGCAAGCTAGGGCTGACTAGCCCGGTTCGCGGATCGGCGGGACGACTTCGGATAGGTGGCCGCGGACGGATCGTGGTGCCACCGGGACAACGGGACAGCTTGCCGGCTCGGGTCCGAGCGCGGCTTGGAGAAAACGGCGAAATTGAAGTAGCCGAGTTCGCCCGGGCCATGCGCCTGGCGGGAGGGGAGTGAGCCATGAGACGACACGCTCTCTCTCTGGATCGCGTGATGGCAGACGCCGAACGCCATCTCCAGTTAGGTGGATCATCAGACAGATGCCAACCTTCTGCGTTCGATCCGAAGGCTGCGTATTCTGTTTTCCATTTTGCTGGGCGGGCTGGTTTTGCTCGTGATCTATGTGCAAGCCGCTCATGCGGGAGGGCCGCGCTATATCGCCGGCGTGAGCTACTTTAATCAGGGCACAGCCGGAACGCCGCTGACCTGGGCGCAGGGAGCGGTAAACTACTACACCGACCAGGGAGATTTGAGTCCGATCCTGCCGGGGACTGACGCGGACGCGTTTGTGGCCGATGCTTTCAGCCAGTGGAGTTCCATTCCAACGGTTGCGCTCACCGTTACGCACGCGGGTCAACTGTCGGAAAACGTGGATGGTTCCAATGTTTACCGCAACAGCGACGGCACGCTCACCGAGCCGGCCGATATTGAGCCCAGCGCCACCGACAAGCCGGTCGGCGTCGTTTACGACGAAGATGGCTCGGTGACAGACGCTCTGTTGGGCCAGGGCGCCGGTGATCCGTCAGAGTGCTTTTGGAACGCGGCGTTTGGCGGTATCGACAACTTTGGGGTGACTGCGAACTTCCTTCATGCTCTGGTGATCCTGAACGGAAACTGCGCGCAACAGTCGTCGCAGCTGACCGACGTTGAATATCGTCTGGTAAGAGTTCTGGGAAACGTGCTGGGATTGGGCTGGTCGCAAGCGAATTTGAATGTAATCACGGGCCATCCTCGGCCGACACAGGACGACTATGCCGGCTTTCCCGTCATGCATGACTTAGACCCGCAAAATTGCATTCCGATCACGCTGTGTTACCCGAATCCTTACCAGCCCAAGATGGATGATCAGGCGGCGTTATCGCGGTTGTATCCCGCAGCCGGTTTCTCCTCCAGCACGGCGCGCGTATACGGAAATGTGTACTTCACCAATGCCAGCGGCCAGGCTGCCCAGGGAATGCAGGGAGTGAACGTGGTCGCCCGCTGGATTGATCCTTCGACGGGCTTGCCGTCCGGCGCGTATGTGGCAACGTCGGTGTCAGGCTTCCTGTTCGCCGGCAATGTGGGCAACATGGTGACCGGCTTTTATGACCCGAATGGCAATCCATTGAACGATTGGGGATCGAACGACCCGACGGTCGAAGGATTTTTCGATCTGTCAGGATTGCAGATCCCGAATAGTCAGAACAGTGCACAGTATCAACTCACGGTCGAGGCGCTCGATCCACTGTGGTCAACCAATGTCGGGCCTTATTCCGGTTTCCAGGTCGAGCCCTCTGGGTCAGCCGAGCCCATCGTGGTGAACGTGACTCTCGGCGAAGATACGCCGCAAGATATCTTGATGCAAAGCAGTGCGGTGCAAACCGCGAATTGCTTTGGAACCACGACCTATCAGACCCCCGCAGCCGTTCCGGCCGCGGCGGACTGGGCGGCGGCGCTCAGCCCGTATGGCGATTTGGATTACTTCTGGTTCAACGGGCAGGCCAACCGGACTATGTCAGTGTTGGTCACCGCGCTGGACGAACTCGGAAACACTACGGAAAGCAGAACTCAGCCAGTGATCGGCATGTGGGCGCTGTCCGACCCGGGAAACTCGCCGGCGCCGGCCAACACACCTTCGGCGTTCAATTCCTCGACGTTTGGCATGACCCTGCTCAACGCGCAGTTGTTACAGAGCACAGGGTTCCGCATCGGCATCTCGGATTACCGCGGTGATGGCCGGCCCGACTACCGCTATCACGCTCGGGTTTTATACGGGGACAGCATCACTCCGGCGCGGGCCAGCGCGGCCGGTGGGACAGCGGTCGCGATTGCGGGCTTGGGGTTCCAGCAAAATACGCAGGTCCAGATTGCCAGCACAAACGTTCCCTTGCTGGCGGCTTCTGCGCAGCAGCTAATGATCACCGTGCCTGCCCAAGCCGATGGAGTGCAGGATATTTCGTTGATCGATCCGCCGACTAATGCGAGTTCTGTGATGAGCGCAGTTCTGACCGTCGGCGCCGGTCCGTCCGACTTGTTAGTGCTGGTGGCAGGATCGAATCCGGGCACGCCTGTTGGCGGGCAGGCCCCAAACCCAATAGTGGTTCGGGCGGTTCAGCCGGATGGTGTGACTCCGGTGGCGGGAGCCAGCATTTTTCTCACGTCGTCCCCGGCGCTGGCCTTCTCCGTTTGCTCAGGTGCAAGCAGTTGTACGGTCATGAGCGATCAGACTGGCCAGGTCTCGACCCTTGCAACCGTGCTAAGCGCCGCCGCGATGACGATCACGGCACAGCTCGCACCTGCCTCGTATAACAGTCCACAGCAGGTGCAGACCACTTTGTCGGGGACAGAGTCATCGCTGGACATAGCCTTGACTCCTCAACGGGATTGGATTGCCCAGGGTGCGACCGTCAACGTTACGCTCACGGCGCGAGTCCTTTCGAATGGGAATCCGCTCAGCGGCCAGACCGTCAACTTCTCCGTGTGGCAAGGATCGGGCACGCTGAACCCGCCTTCGGCGCGGACCAATGGCAATGGCTATGCCACAACCAGCCTGCAGCTTTCCAATTTTGCGTCTGACGTGCAAGGCAGCGCCTGTGTCGGTTCCAACAACAATCCCTGCCTAAGTTTCTACATGTTCCCCGTGCTCGCCTCCAACCAGCAGGTGGATCCGGTAGCCGGCGACGTGCAATTCGTGAGTACGGCCAACGACTTTCAGCCGGTTTGGTTGCGAGTGACCGACTCGGCCAGCCCACCGGACCCGGTTCAGGGTGCCACGGTGATGTTTCAGGCGCTGGTCGGACGCACAAGCGGGGACACGCCGGTCATCCCAGGCGGAGACAACTCGGGCGGCAATAATCCCTTGCCCATCATTCTGGGATCATGGCAACAACCAGTGGTATCGGATGCAAACGGCCTGGTAAGCACTCAACCTTCAACCGATGGCTTCACCGGGGACCTCGCCATTCTCGGTGTGGCCACAGCGGGTAACTCAAGTTTGCAATTCGTGTTGCAGTCTCTGGGAACAACCGGGAATTAATGCGGCGACGCCGGTTCACGTTGTCCTCCTGAGCGGGAGTGCAAACGGAATTAGAATCGCCACACCACAAAGAAAAAAGATAGTACCTCTGGAGTTTTCCCCGTACTTCACAATCCGGCGCATGATTTGCCAGGGTGGGCACATGTTGTGCAACTACCTATGACTCCCTTGCATCCATTCACACAATGTTTCACCCGGACTCACGAGGATGGCTTGGCCTGTTTGTCCTCACCCTTGGGCTGACCGCTGGATTCGCCCAAGATGCGCCGCTGCCTGACGCTCCGCAGCCCCAAACTCAGGCAACACGTCCCGATTCGCAGCCGAATGCACCGAGACACAAGCCGAGCGAGAACCACATCTTCTGGATCATTCCGAACTACCGCGCAGACGAGAACACTGCCGAAATCAAGCCGCTGACGTCCGGCGCGAAATTCAAGATGGCGTTCGATGATTCATTCGATCCATCGGCTTTCATGGTTGCGGGGGTGTTCGCGGGAATCGCGGAGGCCGAGCGACAGTACCCCGCCTTCGGGACTGGCGCTGCCGGCCTAGGCAAATACTACGGCGGGGCATTCGCCGACCAGGCCATCGGCAATATGATAACCGAGGCAATTTTTCCGGTGGCACTTCATCAGGACCCGCGATATTTCGTCAGGGGCAAAGGCGGGTTTTGGAGGCGCACCGGATACGCCATCAGTCGTGAAGTCATCATCCGAAATGACGATGGCGCGAATCATTTCAACACCTCCGAAATCGCGGGAAACGCAGTCGCCGCCGGGATTTCCAATATCTACTATCCGGCGGCCAACCGGACATTGGGCAGTACGGTAAACAAATGGGGTGAACAAATCGGGCTGGACACGCTCTTTAACGTGATGAAGGAATTCTGGCCGGATGTGCGCGACCGGCTGTTCGGCCCGTAGCAGCCCGTGGCGAAAATGAGGCCCTGGTCTTCAAAACTCAGTTCGCTAGACTTTTGTTACTCCGGGCGAAGCGGGTGTTCTGCATTTTGCGGCAAACTACGGGCAGAAACTTGTGTGCAACGAAGCGGCGCAACCGCGTGTCTCAGGTGCAATTCCGGGTTTTCCACAGGCTGCTCCCAGACTCCCTCTTGCCCCGCTCCCTACCGTTTGTGATATACATGCCGTGTTTGTCTGCACACTAAATCCACAACCAAACACATCGGAGAAGAGACGAGGTAATCATGGATCTGTTTCATCGCAAGCTCCAGGGAAGTGATACTCGCACCGGTCGTGACTGCCAGTTCTGTCGCCATGCCGATCCGGACTTCGCAAAACGCAAGCCGGTTGACCGCATGGTCGCGTCCAGGTTTGACGATACGGCCTCGGCGCATCTTACCGAAGACGGCTATGTGAATCATCGCCTGGCGGAGTTGCTCAAGAAGCGAGGTGTGCTTTCGTTGCTCCCGGCGTTGGCAAAATCAGCCTGATAAACCCTGTATTGTTGAGACTTTAGCGCCATTCTTGCAAATCACTGCGATCTGTGACGGCGCGACGGGACTACGCAGTACCTTATTCGATAGAATGGGTACATTGTGATTCCCAATACTTTGAAAGCCAGCCAAGACAGCGGACAAGTTGACCAACTTTGCGAGCGTCTCAAACAGCTGGGTTACGCGCAATCCAAACGGATTCGTATTTACGGCCAGGAATTCGACGTTATTTCTAATCCATTTCCTCAAGGCAAAGGAATTGCAGTAAGAGCGCAGTCCAAGCAGGAGAAGCAGGAGCGCGTGCTGATGTTACCTTTGCCCATCCTGCAGATGGTGACACGAAGAAAATCGGCGTAGGGCACGGAACCCGCAACTCGATAGGTATGGTCTTCTAACGGGCGAATACTCTGCCCTGGCAGGCCTCGCAAAGCCAGCTTTCCTTGAGGTCGATCCATTCGACTGCGTGGGAGGGCGCCATGGCGCAGCGGTAATCGTCGCAGTGGGTCAGGCTCACCGTGTGCCCCACTTCGTGGACTGCTTCCTTCAATAGGCGCTGCCGCAGAATACTCTCGTCTTTGGGCAAACCGTAGAATTCCTCTCGCAGGCGATGCAGGGAGACCACGGCGCAAGGCCCCCCCATCTGCGCTTCCCCGAAAACGAAAGTCAAGATCGGAATGTAGAGATCGACTGCCGTCACTCCCAAAATCCGCCAGGCTTTCGGCGTGACCAGGGTCTGCATCCGGGCAAGAAGCTCGGAGGAGTGGTACTGCTGCCGCTCGCCATGAAACGCGAATTCCGGGTTCAGCGGCGAAGCCAGCAACTCGCAGGGAACCTGGAAAGTGTTCGCCATGGCGGCTGCCAGGTCCACAAGCAAGCCGCCGTCAAGCTTTCCGATAGGGAGCAGCTGGAGGTTCATTGCACTTCAACGTGTTGTCGGCTCCAACCGTATTTTTTCAGTTTGTGATGCAAGGTGACCCGGTCGATCTGGAGCACTTCGGCAGCGCGGCTCTGGTTCCCATTGCACGACTCCAGCACGCGCAAGATGTGGGCCTTCTCCATCTCCTCCAGGGTCTTGGGGGAGCCGTTCGTGGAAGCCGCTTTGAACACGAAGTCCTGCTCGCGGATTTCCGGTTCCTGCGCCACCACCATGGCTCGCTCAATCGCATTTTCCAGTTCCCGTACATTCCCTGCCCAGGGCTGTTGCTGCAGCAGGTTCATGGCTGCGGGGGCGACACGGTTGATCTTCTTGTTCATCTGCAGCGAGAACTTGTGCACGAAATGGTTCACCAGCGGAGGAATGTCTTCGCGGCGGTCCCGCAGGGCCGGCACCTCGATGCGGAACACATTGAGCCGGTAGAACAGGTCGGGGCGAAACGTTCCTTCCGCAATCAACTTTTCCAAGTCTTTGTTGGTGGCGGCGACGCAGCGGAAATCCACCTTGATGGACTGGTTTCCACCTACCCGCACGATTTCGTGCTCCTGCAGCACGCGCAGCAGATCAGTTTGCGTTTTGAGGCTGATATCGCCGATTTCATCCAGGAACACGGTACCGCCTTCGGCGATTTCGAATTTCCCTTTTTTGCGATACTGCGCTCCAGTGAATGCTCCTTTTTCGTGACCGAAGAGCTCGCTTTCCAGAAGCGTTTCCGTCAGCGCCCCGCAGTGGATGACCACCAAAGGATGAAAGCGCCGCGGGCTGGCCTGATGAATCGCCCGCGCGACCAGCTCTTTTCCGGTCCCGCTTTCGCCGGTGATCAGGACGGTTGCATCCGTCGGGCCCACCGTCTCGATCGCCTCGATTACCTTTTTCATCGCGGCGCCTTGGCCCACCATGTCTTCGGGCCGGGCAACTTCAGCGACGGTCTCGCGCAGGCGAACGTTCTCCTCTTCGGTGCGCTTGTGGGCCAGGCCTTTCTTGACCAGATGGGCGATCTCATCCGGATCGAGCGGCTTGGTCACGTAATCGTAGGCCCCGTTCTTGAGCGCCGCCACCGCTGTCTCCACCGAAGCGTAGCCGGTCATCATGATGACGATCAGTTCAGGATCAATTTCATGAATCCGGCGCTGCAGTTCAATTCCGTCGGTCCCCCGCATTTTGATGTCCAACAGGGCAACGTCCCAGCGTTGTCCGGCGAGAATCGTCAAAGCCTCGTTGGCGCTTTCCGCGGTCGCGACTTCGTAACCCTCTTCGCGAAACCACTTCCCCAGCGAATCCCGCACGCTGAGTTCATCGTCCACAATCAATAGTTTTCCATGTGAGCTCACATCCATCACCTCATATTTGTCGTCAAGGCCGCGCCGGCATTCGCGGACGCGCTTACCGCCGGGTCGCCTAACGGAAGCGTGACCACAAAGGTTGTCCCCTTGCCCAATTCGGATTGCACGCTGATCTGTCCGCTATGGCGTTCCACAATGCTGCGGCTGACGGCCAGTCCGAGACCTACGCCGCGTCCCGTCTCTTTCGTAGTCAGGAAAGGTTCGAACATGTTGGCAAGAATCTCCGGCGGAATTCCGGTGCCGTCATCCCGCACTTCGATTTGCACGTGGTCCGCACTGGAGTTGAGCCCGGTGCGGACCCACAGATTTCCTCCGCGCGGCATCGCGTCAATCGCGTTCATGACCAGTGCCAGAATCACCTGCTCGATCTGTCCGCCATCGCACTGCACCCGCTGCAGGTCTTCCGCCAGTTCGCGCTGCACCTGGATGCCTGCCATGTCCAGTTGATGCTGAACCAGCCGGAGCGAGCGATCGATCACGGCGTTTAAATCGGTGGACTCGATGTTTATCGGCGCGACGCGTGAAAAGGTAAGCAGGTTCTTCACGATTTCACCGCAGCGCCGGCTTTCACTCGCGATCAGGTCAAGACAATCCGCCGCCTCATGCTCTTTGTTTTCGATCTCATGCCGTTTCAGCCACTTTTCCAGCAGCTTGGCGTAAGTGAGGATCCCGGAGAGCGGATTATTAATTTCGTGCGCCACCACCGCCGCCAGTTTTCCGATGGAAGCCATTTTCTCCACATGCAGCATGTGCTCGTGCGCGCGCTTGAGCTCCCGTGTCTTTTCGGCGACGCGGTCTTCGAGGGTTTTGGCCCAGGCCACGATCTCTTCGTTGGCGGCGCGCAGTTCGAGACTCATGACATTGAAAGACCGCGCCAGATCCCCCAGTTCATCTTCCGACTTCACTTCGATCTGGTAGCCGAGCTGCCCTTCGGAAAGATGTTCCGTGCCGCGAATCAGAGCCCGGAAGGGCCCGGCAACCACGCGCCGAATGAAGACCCAGCTCAACACTGCTGCGATGAGCATGGTGGCCAGGGTGTAGGCGAGCATGCGATTGCTGCTTTCCGCCAGCTGAGCGTCGGCCTTGGCCAGCGAAAGATTGGTATCCAGAACTCCCAGAATCTGCTGGCTCGCCGGATGCGCGTGGCAGGCGGCGTTGGAGCATGCCGGCTGGTTCTCGATCGGGGTGATGATCCCCAGCACCCGCCCCTCATGGTCATTCCGGTAGATCCGGAATCGATCCGGACGGTTCAGTCGTGCCAACGGCTGTGACTGCGTGTGGCAGCCATAGCAGGCTTCCGCCCGTTTGTCCACCGAGTGATTAACTTCCCCAACGTCGCTCGAGTAGCTGATGTGCCCTTCCTGGTCGAAGATCCGAATCTTCGCCATGCCGGGCTCGTTGGCCATGGTTTGAATGGCATGGTACAGACCTTCGCGGTCGTTGCGCAGCATGTAATCCGTAGTGCTGTGCCGGATGACGTCGCTGACTCGCTCCGCGCTGCCCAGCGTAGCCGCTTCCAGATGCTGGCGGTGCAAGCGGATATTCAGGTATCCGAGCAGCGCGAAGCTGACCACCATGGTGGCCAGCAACAGGGTGGTCAGTCTTGCGCTGAGGCTGCGCGTGAGGCGAGACCAACGGCCGCGAGTTGACTCAGTCTCCGGCATGTTCCAGTAAAGCCGCAGCCATAAGCGGCTCCCCCGCGCTGCGAGGGATCGGCTCTGCTGCCCGCTCCTCCGGGAATATGGGCAAATACTTCACCGCCAAACCGAACAGGGCAAAACCCGCGGCGATGATCGCGCCCGTCACTGCCAGTTCGGTCCACTTCGGGAAGTAGCGTATTCCCGTACTGCCTTCAAAACCGGTGATGCTGACATTCATCCGGTTGGTGATGAAACCCAGCACCACCAACACTGCCGACAGATAAAGGCCGCCGGGGCTGTTTCGCACTTTGGGTTGCAGAAGCAGAATCAGCGGCAGGATCAGACCCAGCGAGATTTCCAGCCAGAACAAGTACATCTCATAGCCGGGATGAAGGGTCAGCTTGAGCACGCCGCGGTGCGCCAGGTCTTCAAAACGCAGGATGGCGTACACCCCCAGCACCACCACCAGCACCCGCCCCAGTTCCTGCAGGATGGGAAGCTCCAGTTGCCGGCCAAAGTGCTTCGCGCTCATCGACGACTCGAAAATGGTCATCGCCAGCCCCACGGCAATCGCCGACAAGAAGAAAAACACCGGCAGCAACGGGGTGTACCAGAACGGGTGCAGCTTCTCGGGGATGATCAGGTACAGGGTGCCCAGCGAAGACTGATGCAGCGTGGAAAGGATCACTCCGCAAATCACCAGCGGAATCAGCACCGCCCGGATGACCTTCAGCGGCTTCTTGAGGTTGAATTTCTCCAGCACAATCGGCGAGAACTCCAGCGCCAGCACCGTCGTATACAGCATCACGCAATACGCCACTTCAAACATCACCGAATGCGGATTGCGCATGATGAGCGGATGCCAGATGTTGTAGGGTTTGCCCAGGTCGTACATCAGCGCGATGCACACCAGCACATATCCCAAAAACGCCGTGAGAATCGTCGGGCGCACGATGTCGTGCATGCGCTTGATATTGAGGATGTGCACCGCCGCGGTCAGCGTAAAACCGCCGGCTGCCAGCATGACCCCGCACAACACGTCAAAGCTGATCCAGATCCCCCAGGGGAACTGGTCGCTCAAATTGGTAGACGCGCCCAGGCCGCGCGTAAAGCGCACGAACGTCGCGCAAAGCCCGGCGGCCATCAGCGCCAGGAAGACCAGCTTCCAAAAGGTGATTTTGATCTTCATCGCGTCCTCCCGTTCTTGCTCTCAAAATCGGCTTTATGCCCGTGGCCTTCCGCTGCCGCAACTTCCTCGCGGCGATGTGTAATCCACCACACGCCGCCCAGCAGCATCCCGCCCAGTGGCACGAAGTCTGGAATGCGGGACAAAACTCGATAAGTGAGCATGGGCATGGGATCTTTCGAAAGGTCGGTGCGATAGCCGAACTCCTCAAAAGGCACGCCGGAGAGCAGCAGCACCGACGTTCCCCCGACTTCGGTCAATCCAAAAACGTGGTTTACGTACTTGCCGGGATTGTCGCGGATACGCTGCTGCGCCTCGGCAATCAACTCGTCGCGGTCGCCAAACTTGGTCGCGCCGGTCGGACAGATTTCCGCGCAGGCGGTCTGCTTCCCCGCCGCCACGCGGTCCGGACACATGATGCACTTCCGCACCTTGGGAAACAGCTTGTTCCATTCGTACTTGGGGACGCTGAAGGGACAGGCCACCATGCAATAGCGGCACCCCATACACTTGTCGGGATCGTAGGTGACCGGCCCGAGTGCCGTCTTCTGTAGCGCGCCGACCGGGCAAACCGAGGCGCAGGTGGGCTCCTGACAATTCATGCACAGCCGCCGCATGAACTTGTCGCCCTTGGTGAGGACTACGGTGAACTTGTGTTCGGACTGGCGTTGCTCGGCAGCCACAGCGTCGTCATAACGAAGCTTGTTCTGTTCCGCGCACCCCACCTCGCATTGCTTGCATCCGATGCAGATAGTTGCGTCATACAACAGGGCCTTGCTCATGAAAATCTCTCCTCGCTGCTCCCAAGCGGGACTTCCGTTCCACGGGCATGAGGTATGAGATAAGGGCGGACAGTGACGGAACGGACTTGGGAAGCGTACAACAGGGTTGCGGCGGATCGGGTAGCAAATAAAAACCGGGTCCGGAGGTGAGTGCCGGACCCGTGTGGGCTGTTCCTGGCTGGAAAGCCATTCTGGGGTCTTCACGGCTAGGTACGGTTCGGCCGCCCTTCCGTCCCGTTCGCCGAATTGAGCCGGACAGTTTCACGACTCACCCCCAAGCTTTCCTCCGCCCCTGGCTGACGGTTTCTTCATGCTCAGTGGGCGTGTGCGTCAGAAACAGCGAGCCTACTTCTTCTGCAAGCCGCGGACTGCCGCGACCAAAGCCTTGATGTCGTCCGCGCTCAGGCCCTTGGCGGCAAAGTTATGGCCAGCCTTTTTGTTGGGGCCGCCGTTGGCGACGTAGTCAGTCAGATCGGCGTCGGACAGCTTCTTTGCGTCATCGGAAATCAGACTGGGGATCTTGGCCGCCGGCTTGCCGGCTCCGTCCGCTCCGTGGCACATCGCGCATTTTGACTTGAACAGCGTCCCGCCATCTTGACCCCAGGACAGATTGGGGATAACGAGGAACAGCGTGCATGCGATGGTTACAACCAGCAATATCAGCTTCGTGGTCTTCATAATTGCCTTATCTCCATGATCGATTTGTGGGACTGAGACCAGCCCCGGCCTTTGCGCACGGTCCTGAGACTGTTGCGAAATTGGCCAGTGACGAGCCTCATATGCTGTAAAAATTCGCTGCAGCCTTCGCCGCAACTGATGAAATTCTCTACGATTGAGGGATTATGTGCTGTGACGGCAGTCACTTAGGAGCGTGACCTGCAAGGTGAGGCAATATGACACAGCGCACAAATCGGACTGTGTAGGGACGAGCCTCCCGCTGACTTAGGGGCGGGCACCAATGATGTAGGGACGGGCGTCTCGCCCAGTCCAGGCCGAGCGAAGCTCGGCAGCGGACTCCACCCCTCGCCCGGCCAGCCCGCAGCCGCTCCACTACATCCCGTGCCCGCAAGTTCCCGCGATCCGGTAGAAGTCAAGCATCATACGCATTCCCTTCGCTCGGTCGACCGGCTGCTGATGCAGCGCGTCGGTCATGCGCTTATTGAGGTCCACGGTGATCCGTCCCAATTCTTCCTGGTTTGCCGCCAGTGCCGGATCATTCGAGCGGACCGTCGAAATGCTGCCATGCCCCGCCGTACATAGAATCTTCTCCAGTTCGACCCCGCGATCGATCAGCCTTTCGTAGTCAGAGTCCATATTGGCGGCCAGGCTCGCGCATGTCATCTGCGCCTCTTGGTCGCTGACCGGAAACACCGATTTGCTCTGGAATTCCGGATGCAGCCGTGCCTTGAATTGCCCGCTCTGGCATTCGTCGCGAAGCTGCTCGGTCGACTCGAACATGTACCAGTTTTTCGGATCTTCTCCATATGCGATCGGCATCTTGCTCAGCGCCGGTGCCGTAACCACATTGGAATCGGAAACCGAAGTGGCCTGCGGAGGGCTGGGCGGCGCATTGGCCGCGTGTACGATTTCCTGCACCAGATTCTGGGGGATTTCGTAGATCGACTCGCCGATGGTGTATTCGATCTTGTCGCCGGCCGCGCTGGCGGTGTCCGCGTGAATCACCCTTCCATTCTTCAGGTGAATGGTTGCGGGCCCCGTACCGGAATCGACCACAGTAGCCGGCGCCGCTTTCGCCGCCGCAGTTTTGGGCAGATCGTCAAGCTTGAAAGTGACGGTAATCCTCGTGGCCACCTCCACCGGCTGTCCGTCAATCACCGTTGGCTCATATCGCCATTTCGACACGGCCTCCAGAGCGGCGCGTACCAGCAGAGGATGTCCGGAAATGGTTTGCAGGCCGGCAATCGAGCCGTCCTTGGCGACGACGGCGCTAAGAACAACCATGCCCTCGATGCGTGATGCCCGCGCGAGCGGAGGATAAACGGGCGCCTCACGATGAATGATGTTCGGCGCTGTGTCTGCCTCGCTCAACGGAACAGGAGCCGGGTTCAGCGGCGCGCCCGGCTGTTGCGCCAGAACTCCGGCTGCAACCGTCATGGCGAATAGGCAATCATAAAACCATCGCGTCCGCGACATACAGCCCTTATAGGACGAGCGCGTTGAAAGTGACAATATCTCTTCGGTCACAACCCCTAACGTCTAGCCTGATGCCCACGGGTTCCCAGGCTGAGACACAGTGGACACTTCCGGTATGACACTTACCCCACCCCACGGCCACACGCCTTACCAGCGCGCTCTGATGTTTTTCAGTGTGTCACCTCGAACCCCTCATCCTCTTTCCGCACCTTATGCTGCGGGGTTCCTGTCCAATTGTCCGCGCTGTCAAGGATGGCGCGAATGAGAGCGTGGGCCTCGGTTGCCTGGTATCTCTTCGGCAGAAGGCGCAGCCACAGGTCGATCATCATGTACTCATCGTCGGTGAGACTGAACTGATAGTTGTTGAACATCGGTCTGCGATTAGGTTTGCTCATAGAGCCTCCATTCCACGCCGCTGCGCAGACGGGCGTCCCACAATCGTACCGTACTTTTGGTGAGGAGGAGGTCGAGCACGCCTTCCGCGCCCAGGCCCTTAAGCGATTCCTTAAGAATCGTGGCCGGGGCCGGCAGGCGACCCGCACTCTTTCCACAGCTTTTCCCAATTCCAGATCCCGGAACGTCACCCGAATCGGCAACGGGAATCCGAGCTGATGCGCGAGCATACACACCTGCCCGCGATGGTGAGCTTCGTGAGAAAGCATGTAGCACAGCATTTCCAGGCCAACCGGCCACGGCCGAGCCCAGCCGTCTCTGCGAAACTGCTCGACGCGGCCCCCACCGCCGCCGAGCGCTTCCGCGAGCATCTCCGCGCAGCGAGCGGCGCTCTCGGCCAATCCCGCGCGGGCCTGCCGCGGCGTGCAGTGCGCGCGATTGAGCTGTGGTGGAACCTTCAGGTGCGGAGCGGTAAGCCTGACCCACTTGGTGCGGACATTGTGCATGTGGGTGAAGATCGCCGCAATGGTGCGGGTCTTGCCGGGCGGTTTGGCTGTCGGTGGTTTGGCGATCCAGGCGGCAGGGTCAAGATGTTCGATAAGAATCTGGTTCATGCGATCATTGGCGGCAAAGATCTGGACTGCGGCTCGGCCGAATTGAGTGTGAACCTTGGGTAGACGCGTGGTCACGGCTCGCTGCTCCTTGACCTAATAATACTTCCGGGGCTGGCAGGCCACATCTCCACGTGACTGGATGGTGCCCGACATCTGCTGAGATTCTGGCGGGTGTGGGTCTTTTCGCCTGCCCGGTGACCCATTCAAGGCCGATTGTTACCCCGCGATCATTCACCTTGACGTTCTGCCAGCCGTTTTCGAAAAAGTTTTGAGATGGGGTATACCCCCTCCCCACCGGTCTAGTGGAATCATCAAGTTACGGACATTTCCCCGCCAAAATCTAGAGCCGATTGGGGTTAGAGATAAAATCTAGATTCTTAATGAGTTATATGTTGTTTTTCTAAGTTCTCCATAAGATATACATCGAGGATGTCAGTTTGCTGGTCTGGGTGTCAAGAAAAAAGCGAAGCGGGGATGTGGGTCGCCAGACAGGATCAAACCTGGGGAACGTCCCGTCCTGTCCCCGGGTTTCCCCGCCCGAGTTTCCTGCGATGAAGCTAGTCGGGGGGTGCCCCATTCAAGCCCGCTTTTGGCTTGAGTGGGGATGTTCAGATCTTCCCCGCTCGCCGGGGCTTCGGCTTGGGCTTCGGCTTGTTCTTGCCCTTGAGATTGAGCGCCACGGCAGCGCGGATGAGATCCTTCAAAGCCGCCTCATCGACCTTGTCGCCTTCGTGGATGTCGATGGCGCGCCTGACATTCCCCTCGAGGCTGGAGTTGAATAGGCCGGAAGGGTCCTGCAGCGCAGCTCCCTTGGCAAATGTCATCTTGACGACGTTCTTGTACGTCTCTCCCGTGCAGACGATGCCGCCGTGGGACCAGACGGGAGTCCCCGGCGATTTTGGCTTGGCCCACTTCCACTCTTCGACGATCTCAGGGTCGGCCTCGCGTACGATTTCGCGCACTTTCGCGAGCATCTTCCCGCGCCAGTCCCCAAGTTCCATGATCTTCGCGTCGATTGATGCAGAGGCAGATTCCACGGGCCTTTTCATGTACAACCTCCAATCTCGCACCTAATTTAGCTGCGCTCAGCGTAACCTGCAACCTCCGCGGGTGGAGCTCTTCTGGTTCGATCGCAGTTCGGGGGATGGTGGCAACCCGTGCCTTAACGACGAAATGCAGTGTAATAAATTACGATCGCGATAAGAGCAATTGCGCCGAGCAGAACAATCGCGAAAATAATTGCCAGAGGCCAGAAAACCCAAGACGATGATTGTCTTTTTCTGATGTGTTGTATGGCGTTGCGCAATGAGAAAGCCGTAGCGATTGCGCCAAACGGAGTAAGACCGAAGGCGGGCAGAAAAGCATCGAGTTCGCCCGGTCCCTTGCATCCATGCTGGAGACAGTAAATAGAAGGATACGCAATCGACAAGACGTAAACGATGGCAATGAAATACGAAATTGCGAGGCCTAGCTTGCGTAACATAGACCCATCCTAGACTCTTATTCTGGTTGGCGTACAGATGGCCACGGTAGCACAAAGGCCTTAGCGCTTCTGCGAAGCCGCGATACTAGCGTGGCACGGGTGCGGCGGCGGGCTGTCCTTGGCATTAAGGTATATATACCTTAAATAGATTATGATCAAATACTTACTATAAACCATTAAAAACAAACAACTTGAATTACATTTATGTGATAATCGTAATGCTTAAGGTATATATACCTAAAGCATGGCGAACTAGACTGCTTAGGCGTTATGTGGTATGTATACCTCATAACGCCTTCTTCGCCAATGGAGTGACTTGTGCCGCGAAAGCCGGCTAGGATCGAGGTAGCTGCCCCGAAGATATTCGAGTTTATGGACTCCGCCTCGCGGCACGTCTACACATACAGCCAACTCACCTCGGCACTGTACTCGAACCGGTCTGAATGGAACCTTCCAGATTACATCTCGACAGATCTCTTCGTAAGCTTCCTCACCGAACGCGGCAAACTTGCTCGGGCCGAGATTTCCGGACCCAAGGTTATTGTCCGATACATGTGGGGTGAAGTCTCGGACTTTGCAGTGGCAGTTTCGCTGCGACCATCTGCGTACTTGTCGCATGGATCTGCGGTCTTCCTCCATGGCCTGACTCAGCAAATTCCGAGGACCATTTACGTCAACAAAGAACAGAGCCAAAAATTTCGCTCAAATTTGCCTTTAGGCCAGCAATCGTTGGAACTCGCATTCAGCCGACCTCAGCGAAGGTCCAAATACTCCTTTCTGTTTAAGCAGTCGGCCATAGTACTCCTAAGCGGTAAGCACACCAGAAGGCTGGAGGTTGTGCCTCTGCCTACAGCGACTGGCGAGCTGCTTGACGTGACCGGAGTCGAAAGAACGCTCATCGACATCACCGTTCGGCCCGCTTACGCTGGTGGAGTTTATCAGGTCTTGGAGGCCTACAAATCAGCCAAAGAGCGCGTCTCCGTAAACACCCTGATCGCAACGCTCAAGAAGTTGGATTATCTCTATCCGTATCACCAAGCGATCGGGTTTTATATGCAAAGGGCAGGATACGAGCCCAGCAGGTATGAGCGACTGCGCAGCTTGGGGCTTAATTTTGATTTTTACTTGGGTCACGATATCAGAGATCGCGATTTTGACCCGTACTGGCGTTTATACTTTCCAAAGGGACTCTAGCGTCTTCGTTAGCTGAATCACAAAATCGAAGTAGAAGTCGAAGGATTGAAGGTCGCCACTGGCTGTGTCTTGAACCGAAGGCCAGTCCGGTCGGTGAAATTCTCGATAATCTGATATTTTGCCGATGAGGTTCAGAGGGACATTTTTGGCTGTGAATATCTGCGTTGTCAGTTCAAGTGCCTCCGCTGCTGTTAGGTCAATTTTTGCTTCGTCCACCAACACGTAAATGTCGTAGAAGTCTCGCGCTCGAGCGGATTTCTCAGTCCGGAGCTCATATTCGGCCATTTGCTGGCATATGGCCCTGATCTTTTCGAGAACCAGCATTACAGGTGTGTAGACGTATATCGTATAATCTTGGAGATCGGCGTAGACCTTACCTTTGCAAAACTCCCATTTGCTGAGGTCTATCGTGAAATTGCGCTTGTGTGAGGGACCGATAACGGTTGCTTCCCGTCGAACAGCTTCCAGGCTTCCGGCCAGTTTTTCATATTTGACTCTCTCGATGATCTTGAACTGCACTCGGTATCCGCCCCATTTCTCTCCCTTTTGTCCAACTGTTGCCGGTCGAGGTGCAAAATTGTAATCGAAGAGGACAAAGCCAGCCGCGCGGAAGCGATCAGTCAACGCAGCTTCGATGCGCCTCGCCGCGTCTTCTAAATCATCGAAGTCGCCATCTATGGAGAAATCAACATCAAGCGAACCGCGGGTTCCATAGCCATACACGAGGCTTATCGCGTTTCCGCCTTTGAGCACTAGTCTGTTGAAAAGAACGTCGTCTGAGAACATTGCAATGATAACCATCCGACGGATGTCTGCCAGGTCCATGAGTGCACTATAAACGAGCAGATGGGGACGGGTGGCCCTCGATAAGAGCGAAGGCGATGTCAAGGGCAGACCCCTCCCTGGCGGTGCGTGGCGTCTTGTTAGGCGGATCTCTTCGAAATAAGTCGTCGAAGGATATGGCCCTTCCACACACAATCCCGAAAGGATCATGGCAGGCCGCGTGAGCCACACGTCCAATCGCCCGCTATCGGCAATTAAGCTACAATTACGCACACTCTCCACGCCGCGTGCCGTCGGGTATCTACGCTGCAATCTGACCTGGGTGGAGAAGAAGCGGACCGGGAGGAGCATGATGTCGGAGCAATACGATCTGATTGTGGTGGGCGGAGGTTTGGGAGGCTCCAGTCTTGCCGCTTCGATAGCGAAGCACGGAGCGCGAGTCCTGCTGCTTGAGCGGGAGCAACAGTTTAAAGATCGCGTGCGCGGCGAGTGCGTATTCCCCTGGGGCGTCGCCGAAGCAATCCAACTGGACGTACTCGAATTGCTGCGCGACCGGTGCGCGCACGAACTCCCGTGGATGGACTTCTATTCGGGGGATCTCCTGACGGCGCATCGTCCCGTAGCGGCTACCACACCACAACAAGTTCCCTGCATTACTTTTTACCATCCTGCCATGCAGGAGCGGTTGATTGGTGCGGCAGCAAGCGTCGGAGCGTGGGTGCGTCGCGGAGTCTCGGTGAAGGAGGTTCGTCCGGGAATCCCGGCAACTGTCATCGTGGGGGACAATGGCCACCATGAGGAGATTAGCGCGAGGTTGGTAGTCGGCGCCGACGGGCGATCTTCCTGCGTGCGATCATCGGCGGGTTTCCACCTTCGCCGTGATCCCGAAGGCTTACTGGTGGCCGGTGTTTTGCTGGAAGACATTGCAGCGCCGGAAGACGTTGGCCAGATTGTATTCAACTACAGCTCTGGGGAACTCGCCATATTGCTCCCTCAAGGGGGCGGGCGCGCCCGCACTTACTTTTGCTTTCACGCCGGCGCCCAGCCTCGCTATCAGGGCACAGCAGACTTTCCGAGATACCTCGAGAGCTTCAAGAGAGCGGGGATGAATCCGGAGTTTTACGACGGTGCGAAGGCGGCCGGGCCGCTCGCGACATTTGATGGAGCGGAAGCCTGGGTCGAGCATCCTTACCAGGCTGGCGTGGCTCTCATTGGAGACGCCGCGGCGGCGAGCGACCCCACATGGGGCCAGGGCTTGTCGCTAACTCTGCGCGATGCCCGCGTATTGCGCGATCAATTGCTTGGCACGGAAGACTGGGAGACCGCTGGTCACGCCTACGCCACAGAGCACGACCGCTACGCCGATGTGAACCATGCCGTGAATCTCTGGTTCTCAGAGTTTTATCTGGAAACGGGGCCTCAGGCCGACGCTCGTCGCGCCCGAGCCTTGCCTTTGATTGCCGAGGACCCCAGGCGCCAACCGGACGCGGGCTTCTCTGGGCCCGACATGCCCGTGAACGAGGCCGTTAAGAATCGCTTTTTCGCGGAAGACTGACGGTGGGGCGCTGGGCCACTCAAGCCGGTTTTGGCTTGGTGGGGATGTTCCCATCTCCCAGCTCTGTCATCCCACCCGTCGCGCTATTACGGCTTACGTCGCGCGGCAGGCGTGAGTGCGACCACTTTGATAGGACCGCCCCCGAGTCTGGCCCAATGATCCACGGCGCTCTGGATCTTGGACTCAGTGGCGATCTCATATCCCAGTGAAGCGAAGTCCCAGGCATGGTACGGAACGTTCAACGGATGCATGGGGTTCTGGGGCATACTCGACCACTCGGTGTAGAGTTCGTCCGCCTTGGCGAGCGACGCGTCAACGCTGTCTGCACGATACAAGGCAATGACCAGGTTGTACTCGGACCAGTTCTTATTGAGAAGCGCAGCGTCGTAAATCATCTGATCATAATGGTCATGGGTTGGGGAGTAGTGCTCGAGTGTGCGGTCGGCGGCGTCGATGGCCGAAGTCAGCGCCTCTGCGGAGCCCTGCCAGTCCTGGGCGTCGCTGCGGTTGTGGCCCAGGTTCATGTATTCGTCTGAGAGGGCTTTGTCGTAATCGTCGGCTGTCCTCTTCAGATAATCAATGAGCCGCTCCTCGGTTTGTTCGGCCTCGGGATAGCGCCCCAGTCCTTTGAGGGCGTTGACAGAGATATAGATGGCCGGCTTGAGCGATTCCAGTTTTTTCTCGTTGAGGAGATTGGCAAATTGCTCGCCCTCCTGAGCGCGTGCCAGCGACTGCTCGTATTGCTTGGCTAGAAAGAAAGCCTGGGCCTGCTGAACAGCGCCGTCAGCCACCGCGCGGTAAACGCCGTCCGCCTCGGATCGGCTGTCGGCGTTCACATAGATTTGCGCGATCTGCAGCCGGGCGTTTTTCAACGCTTCATTCTGCTTGTCGGATAAAACCTGGCTGGCGTGCTCGGCCTGAAGATATCGATCGAGCGCGTCTGTGTATTGGCCCGCCTGGAAAGCCTTGCCGCCGGCATCGAGAGCGGAACGGAACTTCGATTCATCGGCCGTCGGCAGCTGGGGCTTTGATTCTGCCTTTGTTGGCGAAACCATCAGAGCGCGGTGGACGAGGTACGTAGAACCGTAATAGACGGCGATCGCCATCAGAGTGAGGCGGACGAACCAGCGTGTGCTCTTCGAGAGATGCATAGAAAACTCCTCGACTGGCTGGTGACAGTATAGTAAGGGGTCAAGGAAGGACGGCGTGACGGAGGTAATCGCTGGCGAGCCGCTTGGGCACCGGTTCGCTGCAGCGTCCTGTTAGGCCGACCTCTTCGAAATAAGTCGTCGAAGGACATGGCCTTTCCACATCCATAATCCCGAAAGGATCATGACAGGAACGAAGACAAACCGAGTTTTGGGGGCGTAGTCTGGCAGTTTTTCAAACGGACTATAGATATAACCAAGTATCGGAATGGCAAAGACGATGTGAATCCAGCGAACAATCGAACGTTTGGTGGCATCTTTCATGATAATTTGCCCTCTATTTATCGCCGACACCGCGTGTTTTATTCTGGGCCCGGCAGCCTGTGGTGAAACACTGGATTAGCTGGTCGGCTCGACCAGCATCTCTGTGCCGGCCTTATCGTAGAACGTCATGGTCATCCTACCCGTGTGCACAGTCCACTTCTCTATCCCGCTCTGCGCCAGGCCCCTGGACATCTCTAAGTAAGTCGTCTCGCGCCGCTCGTGCCGGCCCAGCTGCTGAAGGAACGTTTCGCGTTGCCCGGTTTCAGCGACGGGAAGCACCTCGTGCACTGGTGGGGACACGATCCTGTGGCCGCCCTGCCCGAAGTATTCCGAATGGCCGTCGGCCAGGTAGGAATCGTAGCGTTCGACGCCGAGCGCCTTAAGCGCCCGCACATACTCCGGGAGCGTCTTCGCGCTGCCGAGCCGGGCGTGGAGGTCGTCGATTTGCTCGATGGTAAACATGACTGATGCGGCCCTCAATACCAATCATAAGAAGTGAGATGGTTCCTGCTAGACCCTTAGCCAGCCACGAAACCCCCTGGCGGCATAGTAAGATTCCGCACCGTTGTGATACACGAAAACAGTGTCAAAGCGGCGATCACAAAAGAGGGCGCCGCCGAGTTTTCTGATAGCAGAAGGCGTGTTCACCCAGCTCGACGTTTTCGCATCGAAGTTCCCAAGTTTCTGTAGCTCCCGATATTGCTCTTCGGTCAAAAGCTCGATGCCTATGGCATCTGCCATATCCATGGCGTTACCTTTTGGCTTATGTTCTTTCCTTGACTCCAGCGCTTCACGGTCGTAGCAAATGCTTCTGCGGCCTTGAGGACTTTCCGCTGAACAATCATAAAAAATGTATCCGCCCGTCTTTTTGTCATGACCAACGACGTCCGGTTCACCGCCAGTTCTTTCCATTTCATTGAGCGAACACAGTTTTTCTGCATTCGCCTCCAGCTTTGCTTGTACTTTGGCCCATTCAAGACCTTTATGGCGGTTCATGTTTTTCTCAAAACGGGCTCTCAATACCCTGAGTAGTTCCTCCCGTTGTTCTCGTGACAACTCCTTCTTATTTTTCTTAAGTGGTTGCTGCATAGTTTGCGATTCCCTCCCTTCACGACTCTTGACCCGCCATCCCGCAGAACGCCAGAACAATGAGGCAAAGCAGAGGCAGCCAGATCGAGCGCATGCAGGCACTATACGAAGGCGTATTGGTTCCGGCAAGGGCGGCGACGCAGGGGATGTCGGCAGCCCGCTCAGGACTGGGAGACGAATCGGGACAGAAACCCGTCGAGAAGAAGGAACCAAAGCCAGTTTGGTTAAGATGTCGGAGTTTTGGCACCAGCTTCGCCGCACCGTTTCGGGCCGCTCTCACCAGTCCCCGCTGGATAATGACCCTCTCTAACCTTATGCACACGCGGACGTTATCGCGTCGCTTACAGGTCGCACAGGCGTGGTCTCCATATCATTGACCGCTGCGCGTCTTTCGAGGCAGAATCGACGCGAAGACCGACAACGGGATCACGCCATGAAAGATCGTAAGCAATTTGATTCGCAGGAGACCTAATATGAACTCAATCTATCGGCAAGTGAAGCATGCGGGCACGGCCGCAATCGCGCTTACCATGCTCGTTGTTGTGGTTCTATTGGCCGGGATCGCAGGCGCAAACTGAAACTGTAGTCTACTCGTTCAAGGGAAGCCCGGGCAGCGGCCCAGATGGCGCCTATCCCACGGCAGGCCCGACTCTGGTGGGTACCACGCTCTACGGCACAACCTCTGAGGGCGGTACTGGCTACGGCGGCACCGTGTGGGCGGTCAGCACGACGACGGGCAAAGAGACGATTCTGCACAGATTCCAAGGCGGCCAGCATGACGGGTGGCGCCCGGAGGGGGGACTGGCGTATTACAAGGGCAGTTTCTATGGCACCACTAACGGCGGTGACGGAAGGATTTTCAAGATCACCAAAAGCGGTAAGAAGTACGTCGAAAAAATCGTCTTCACCTTTAACATCACCGACGGCTCCGAACCCACCTTCGTCACTCCGGTTTTTGACTCGCACGGCAATATGTACGGCACAACTGCCGGGGGCAGCGCTTACAGCAGCGGCACCGTGTTCAAGCTGGCTGCGAACGGCAAGTTAACCACGCTCCACAACTTTGATCAATACGATGGCGACGGTACCATCCCTCAGTGCGGGGTGACGTTGGACAACAAGGGCAACCTCTATGGCTCAACTCAGACCGGCGGCGCCTACACCTATGGTACTCTGTACGAAATCACAGCCGGAGGAAGCTACCGCACACTCTATAGCTTCATGGGTGGAACCGATGGACTCTATCCCTACAATCCTCCTGTGCTGGATAAAAAGGGGAATCTCTATGGGACCACCGAAAACGGCGGCTCGGGCGGATACGGCACCGTGTATAAGTTCAACCCGAAGACCGGCCAGGAAACCGTCCTTCACAACTTTACCGGCGGGCCGGATGGTAATTCGCCCTTGGACGGGGTGCTGGTTTTCGACAAGCAGGGCAACCTCTATGGCACAACCGGGGGGGGCGGCACTTACACCTGCGGCACGATCTATAAGCTGGCCCCGGACGGCACCAAAACCATTCTCTACAACTTCGCTTGTTCACCCGATGGCGACGACCCGATGGGAAGCGTAGTGTTCGACAAGCAGGGGAACCTCTACACCACGACTTCGGCTGACGGCGCTTACAGCGATGGCGCAGTGATCAAACTGACGCCGTAATTTCACTCCGATGTTAGAAGGGCGATTCGCCAGGTGCGGTTCGCCCTTTCTAAGTTCGTTCTCGTTGTGAGGTCTCAGGAGACTGCCCCGGGTTTTGCGCCGCTGCTGGCCCAGGTTCGCGTCCTGCCTTTGGAACCTGGGCCACCGGCGGGCTCTTCCCGCTCCGCGCGGCGGCGGCGTCCTAGGAAGCGCCCTGGGCCCTGCTCTGCGGAGCGTATCGGGCCATGGCCATGTCCACGATCTCGCCGATCAGGTCGCTGTAGGAGCGTCCGGACGCTTTGGCCGCCATGGTGAATTCGTGCTTGCTGGAGAGCCATGGATTGGGGTTGGCCTCAATCACATAGGCGTTGCCTTTGGGCGTAAGCCGCATATCGATGCGGCCGTAGTCGCGCAACTTGACGGCGTGGTAAGCCGCCAGACCCGTATCCTGCAGCCGGCCGGCGGTTTCTTCGTCCAGGTCGGTCAGCAAGTGCGATTTCGTCAGCTTGTGGGCCAGCGTGTCTTTTTCAAATTTCACGTCGTAGCTGGCGATTTTCGGCGTGCCTTCCGGCAATTTCGAAAGATCGAGTTCCACCAGCGGCAGCGCCTGCGCCCGCTCATAACTGCCCAGAACGCCAACGTAGATTTCACGGCCTTCGATGTATTCCTCAATCAGCGCCGGAGAGTCGAACTCGTCCTGAATATACTCGACCCGCTGCATGAGCTCCTTGATGCTGTGTACGACCGCGCCGGCATCGATGCCGATGGAACCATCCTCCCAGACCGGCTTTACGATCAGCGGAAATCCAACGTCATGGGCGTGCTCAATGCGGCCGCGATATGCGGTTGCGAAGTAGGGAGTCTTGATGCCGTGGAAGGCGAACATCTTCTTGGCCGTGGCCTTGTCCTGAGCCAGAAAGTGCGCGTGCGGCCCGCCGCCCGTATAACGAATGCCCAGCAAGTCCATATAGGCGGCGATGTTCATCTCCTTGGTATCGTCGCCGGCGAACGACTCGGTCAAGTTAAAGACCAGATCGGCGCCGCACTTGGCCAGCGCAGTAAGGCACTGGGGGGTGCCGTCCAAAACCTGATAGAACGGCTCATGCCCGATTTTTTCGAGCGCCTCGAAAATCTCTTCCCGGTCTTCCTTTTCCCGCCGCGTCTTGCTGACTCGCTTTTTCTTTTTTGCGGGCTTTTCCTCCACGATTTCCGGGACGGTGGCTTCTTCTCCCCAAACGTCGTAGAGTATGCCGATTTTCAGTTTCGCGCCGATCATTCGGACCTTTCCGCAGGCCGAAGTTCCTGCTGAGATTTCACTCTCATGGCTGCACGAACTTTCCCCGCGCCATGTAATTCATAGCCAGTGCGGTCAAATACACCGAGATTTGGATAATGTGTTCCGATTCACGACCGGCATCCGCATAAAGGCCCAGTTCGCCGCCCTTGCTGGCGATCGACTCCACCAGTTTCTTGATCACGGGCCGCTGCGCGCCCGTCCAGTAAGCGACCTGGTCGGTAATCGTTTTCCGATGCTGATGGAGAAACTCCTGCGCAGGGGTTCGGCTCTTGCGCCGTTTGGAGACGTTAAAGATGTCGCGCAAGTCGGTGTCAAGAGCCAGATCCTCCAGCGGCCCGGGTTCGCCGTTGCGCTGGTAAAACTGCGCCACGGTCATCTCCATTTCGTCGACCGTGATGTCGGGTTGTCCGCGGCGGCGCAAGGGCTCGGCATGGCCCAGTTCACGAGCGATGCGGTTCATGTAACGCAATTTCCGGATCGCGCCCCAGCCGCGATAGCGTTTGCGCCATGCGGAACGCGGAGTCAGCCAGACCGCGAAGGTTTCGGCAAAATCTTCGTCCGGATGCTTTTGCGCGTACCAGCCCGCCAGATGGCGAACGTAGTTTCGCGAGAACGGAACCGGGTGATAGTTATCGTGATAAGGACGGCGGAACGGGCCGAAAAGCTGTTTCCACTCCGGTGTGCGATGCAGCTTGTAGGCGTAGTTGAACGCGTGGCCGGCCTCGTGCCGCAGGTACATCATGATCTCGCGCGAGTCTTCCAGATCGTTCTGCTCTTTCTCCATCTGGGCTAGTTCGGTGTTGGCGAGATAAAAGGGAATGCCCACGACGGGCTCGCCCGAGGGGCAGCCCCACTCGTCCGAGAGATAACAGAGCGGGTGGAACTTCTTCAGGTTCTTGCTTTCCAGTTCGCGATACAACTGCTGCACGAAGCGCTCCAGCGGCGACCCTTCAATTTTCAGGCCGAGATCGCGAATCGGCCGGTCAAGAATCTCCCGCAAACCGGCCTGACATTTTTCGGTATCGTGCACGCCATCTCGCCAGAGAAAACAGAGAATCCGCCGCGAACAGAGGGGAGAGCAGTAGACAGTCTGCTACATCTAGAACATTAACAAACCGAAGGGGAAGCTCTAAGATTACGACCGGGCAGGGCTGATGGTCACCCGGGGGAATGTCTCCCCGCAGAGTCAGCTGGTTCGAACCTAGGTGTCGCACAACCGATTACCTTGGTGACCCGCGAGCTCTGCCGCGAGCCATGAGTTGCCGTTTGCCTGTGTTAACTTCGTGTCCAGGCTCCTTTCCAGGACGTGGTCACGCTCCAGGAGCGTGCCGGTACATCCGGGAAGGCAGTCAGGGGGAAGGATTTGAACGCCGGGGCAGCCACCCAACGCGAAATCAACGGCACCAGATTCATCATCGCCAGCAATACGATGCGCCACTTCATGGCGATGGTGGAGCGCGTGGCGGCCCATAGCGAGACCGTCCTGATCACAGGCGAAACCGGGACCGGCAAGGAACTGATCGCCTGCACCATCCATCAGTGCTCCAACCGCAACAGCAGGCCCTGGATCGACATCAATTGCGCCGCCCTTCCCGAACATCTGGTGGAAAGCGAACTCTTCGGTTACGAGAAAGGCGCTTTCAGCGGGGCCGACACTTCGAAGCCTGGATTGTTTGAGCTGGCCGACAAGGGCACCCTGTTCCTGGATGAGATCGGTGAACTGGAACCGCAGATCCAGGTCAAACTGCTGCGGGTGCTGGACGGCGCGCCTTACTATCGTTTAGGCGGGCACCGCAAGATCACGGTCGATGTGCGCATCCTGGCCGCAACCAATCAGGACCTCGAAGCGGCGGTTCGGGAAGGCCGCTTCCGCAAAGACCTCTACCATCGCCTGACCCAGTTCCAGCTGAGCGTTCCGCCGCTCCGGGAACGGCCCGAGGATGTGGTCGCGTTGGCGGAGCATTTTCTCCAGAGCAAATGCGCGGACAAGCACTTCAGCGCGGAAGCGTTGCGGGCGCTGCAGGCATACTCCTGGCCGGGAAACATTCGCGAACTGCGCAACCTGGTGGCCAAGGCCGCGATGGAATCCGGCAGCCCGGAGATCAGCGCGGCCGAGATCCAGCAGGAGTTGTCGGGCGATTCCGTGAAGAGCCAGCCTGTAGCGGCTCTCGGCGGACTGGAAGGCATGGAGCGCCAGATGGTGGTGAAGGCGCTCGAGAATACCGGCGGGCACCGCGCCAAGGCGGCCGAACAACTGGGGATTTCACGACGCACGTTAAGCCGCAAGCTTCGCGAGTACAACATCACTCCGGCGGCTGGCAGGCGCGACACTGGATTCGCATCGCTGAGCCTGCAGGAGCAGAAGTTCTTCCGCGGGAAAGTGACGTTTCCCGTGCAGCTCACCGACAACACGGGCCAACAGAAGCAGGTGACAGCAGTGAACCTGAGCGTTGGCGGAATGGGCGTGGAAGGCCTCGCGGATCCGCACAATGTCCGCGGATTGCTGGAAGCCAGTTTTGATCTTCCTGGAACCGAGACGCGAATTGACGCCAAAGTGCAGGTGGTTTGGGCCGATCCCGAAGGCCGCGCCGGAATTTCGTTTGTGGTGATTGAGCCTGCAATGTATGAAGAGCTGCAGCACTGGACCACGCGAAAAATGAAAGATCAAGGCTGGGACTCCGAGGCGAGGTAGCGAAGCTTCTGGATCCCGCGACATCACCTTACCTTGGCGTACCCCCCACCCACTCCTTTTAGCGCTTTCGCAAGCTATAGAAAACAAATGGCATGATGTTTTCACCCTTCGTAAAATCTAGAAAACAAACGTCGTTGAGACCGCTGTTTTATGCCATTTTTACCCTGTTTCCGCACCAACAGCCGCAAAATATAGATTATAAAGGCTTTATATCATAATATAGAAAGCAAAGGGCTGTAGCGAGCAGAGTCTAGCCTTCTTGCCGGCTTGGCTCACTCCTGGCGACCCCGATCCGCTGGTCATACTTTGGCGGCGACCTGTCCTATGAGATAACCAAATGTTAAGTTTAATATCTCTTGGATATTGTGTGCTCGTGGTGCGGCCTTGTCAAGGAGGGATGTCACAGAGGCGGGTGCGTCGGGCTGCGCAGAACTGCCCCACTCAAGCCAAAAGCGGGCTTGAGTGGGCCACCGGCCGCCCTGAGACCTACGGCCAAATTTCGAACACGGTGCCGCATCCGAATTGGCATCCTGAGCCTGTACCGCCCTTCTGGGTAGTGCTGTAAAGGGAGCCAACTTTGTCGAAAACCAGACCGGCTTGGGGCTGCGCGCCGTCGGGCGGGCCTGCAAATCCATATAGGACACTGAGCGTCCAACTCCCTCCTCTTGCAGAGGGGGGATTCAGGCGGAACACAGTGCCAGACACCGACTGGGCGGAGTACGTTGTGCCGTAGAGGTTCCCTAAGGTGTCAAATATCAGAGTGCCCTCTGGATCACATCCGCTCCCGCAACCGTCGAACGTGTACAGCGTCTTCAACTCCCAAGTAGCCGATCGCGTGGGAGATTGCGGCGCGAGGCGATACACCGTACCAATCGTTGTGCCATACAGATAACTCTTTGCGTCGAGAGTCATGCCCGTTCCTGGCCGAGCGCCATCCTTGCTATCCCTGAACACATGAATTTGGATCTCGATCCAGTTCCCTCCCTTCTTGGCCGACGGGCTGAGCTTAAATGCCGTACCGCAGCCAACTTTCGCGCATTCGCCGCCGTAATAGCCCCCGTAGAGCGTTGTGCCATAGATTGTGCCCTCGCTATCCAGCACCAGCCCACCGTTTGGGTTGGTGCCGTCCTTACCAGCTCCAAAACTGTGCAGCACTTTCTCCGTCCAGCTTCCGCCTTTCTGCTTCGGTGGGCTCATCTCGAACACCGTACCGCAATACTGGAAGAAAATGTCACAGCTCGTTCCCTTGCCACCGCCGTATTGCGTCGCCCCGTATAGGTTCCCTTTGGCATCGAATGTCAGACTTCCCCAAGGGAAATATCCGTCATTGCCGCTCTGAAAGCTGTACAAGATTGTTTCGGTCCACTGCCCGCCTTTCTGCTGCGGCGGCGACAGCTCATACACGATGCCACATCCCGCACTCACGCCCAGGAGCACGCAGTCGCCTGTGCCGCCGTACGCCGTCGTTCCGTACAGATTCCCCGCGCTGTCGAGAATTACGCCACCAGCCGGGGACTCGCCGTCGTTCGCAGGTTTCCCTTGAAACTGGTAGAGAATCGTCTCGGTCCAAGGGTCGCCCTTTTGGGCGGGCGGGGATAACCGGTACACCAGACCACACTCATAGCCAAGAGGGGAACAGTTAGCCCCTCCGGCGATGGTCAACGCGCCATACAGGTTGCCAGCCTTGTCAAAGACGACACCACCAGCGGGAGCGGCCCCGTCGCTGGTGCCGCCCTGGAAGCTGTAGAGCACCTGCTCGGTCCAACTGGCGGCTCGCGCGAACGGGGAAATTGCGAGAGCCGCGAGCAGAAGCCACAGGCAGCCAGCTTTTCGGGGATGTGCTGCCAGGTTCATCGCGCTGAGAGTCTCCTTGACGCCTGGGCGGAGGGAGGGTGCTATGCGCATCCGATATTACACCCGATTGGCGGGTTGTGGGGAAGGGATTTGGTGGGCCGTCAAGAGCGACCGACAGGGGTGTCCGTCCCACACGGGCCGCGCCCCGGAGGAGGCGTGAGGCTATAAACCCCCAGACTCCGCAACGTGCGCGGAAGGCCGGGGCACTCGCTGGGGCATCCGTCCCACTAGGTCATTTTGACCTACTGGGTCCGGGCGGACGGCGCGATTTGTATGGAAATGCGATTGGGCGTCTACTGACCCTAACGGCAGTCTGAACGCAAATTCTTGATGTGGGGATAAACCGATGACGACTTCGACCTCTTCCAACCGCCAAAACAGCAGAACCGACGACGCAAGCGTGAATGCGGCACACACCTATAGCGTTGCAGTTTCTTCGGCTCTGTACTATCCATCGTTGATCGGCAATTCCTGGGACGACGAACTGCTGCCGTCCGGAGATTAGCGGGGATCGCTCTCTCGCCAGCTTGCCTTGTAACCTCGGGCGCTAAAGCGCGTTAGTGATAGCGGAGGAGTTATCGCAGCGCTGAAAGCGCTGCGCCACCCAAACACCAGATTTTTCCTGCAGCCTGTAAACCCCCAGCCTACGTCGCGCAGGACGCGCCGTTAGGATGGGGTACTCGCGCCCACCCATAACTTCAACGTCAAAAGCGACGGACAGGAGTGTCCGTCCCACACCCTTCGACTTCGCTCAGGGCAGGCTCGCGGGGACGCCCGCGTCCACATCGCGACGAGGCTCTCAGGGTACCAAACCTGGGTTACTGAAGTTTGCTGCATTGTCTGCATGTTGTTGCCTGTCATCAAGTTAGCTGATATTTCTAGCCTGTGTGTCCGTAGTGTGAGTGCACCCGGTCGAACCGCTTCGGATGAGGATCACTTACGCTCTCTCAACTGGCAAAACTCGCGGCTAAGATCCTGCTGGTCGTGCTGCTCGGTGGTTTTCTGGGTGCGGGTTTGGTTCGTCTGTCTCCCGGCTTCAGCGTGGATGAGGAAGAACTGGATTCCCGCCTTAGTTCCGAGAGCGTCGAGGCGCTGCGGCAGGCCCGGGCTGCTGACAACAATCTTTTTGCCTTTTACTTCCATTACCTGACTCGCGTGGCGCATGGCGATCTGGGAATTTCACGCACCTTGCAGCAGCCGGTCTTGCGGCTCATCGCTGACCGGTTCCCGGAGACACTGAAATCGGTTGGGCTGGGGCTGGTTCTAGGTTGGAGTCTGGGTTTCTCGCTGGCGGTCGCGGTAGTGATGTCGCGGTCGTGGTATCTCGATTTGCTGGGAAACCTGCTGGTCGGAGTGCTGCTTTGCCTGCCTGCGGCGGTACTCGCGTTGCTGTTTGTGCTGGCGCAGGCGCCGGTGCGGCTGATTCTGGGGCTGGTGGTATTTCCCAAGGTATTTCGCTATTCGCACAGCCTGCTGACTCGCAGCGCGTCGTTGCCGCATGTTCTGACGGCACGGGCGAAAGGATTGGGCGAAGGGCGTGTTCTGTTGTGGCACATTTTACCTTCGGCTGCACCGCAGTTGCTGGCGCTGGCCGGTGTGTCGGTCAGCCTGGCGTTTACGGCGGCAATCCCGATGGAGGCTCTGTGCGACATTCCGGGCATCGGACAGCTTGCGTGGAAGGCGGCATTGGGGCGCGATCTCTGGCTGCTGGTGAATCTGACCATGATGGTCACGCTGGTGACGCTGGTTTCGAATTCGCTCCCTGACCTGTTTGGCAAACGCCTGCGGATGAGTGAAGCATGAAGTGGGCGCGCTACATTGCGATTGGATTTCTGCTGCTGGTCTCGGCAGCTTGCCTGTTTGCCGGCTATGTTGCACCAGCTTCGTACGCGCACCAGTTCCGGGAGCTGCCGGATGCGGCGCCCTCGGCTCAACATTGGCTTGGGACCGATGATCTTGGCCGGGACCGCTTTTCGCGCGTGCTCTACGGGGCGCGGGTATCGCTGTTGCTGGCGCCGGCCGCCGCACTGCTTACGACTTTGCTGGCAGCGTTCATCGGTGGTGCGGCCGGTTTTGCGGGTGGATGGATCGAGCGCGGCGTGATGGCTGGAACGGATCTGTTCCTTTCGCTTCCCTGGTTATTTCTATTGATCACGGTGCGGGCGTTGCTGCCTTTGAATGTAGCTCCGCTCACCTCGGTATTGATCACGTTCGCTTTGCTGGGTTGCCTAGGCTGGGCGGGCGCGGCGCGGGTGGTTTGCGCGGGAGCCCACAGCTTGTCGCAATCAGATTTTGTGTTGCTGGCGCGGGCGTCGGGGATTGGCGGATTCCGGCTTCTATGGCGGCATCTGGTGCCGAACCTGAAGCCGGTGCTTTATGCGCAATTTTGGATTTCGATTCCTGTATTCATCTTGACTGAAGCCAATCTCGGCATCCTGGGTTTGGGCGTGGCTGAACCGTTGCCATCCTGGGGCAGCCTTTTGCGCGAGCTGGAAAGCTTTTCGAGCCTCTCCGGCCAGCCGTGGAAGTTCGTTCCGTTGATTCTGTTTGTGATTGTGATCAGCAGTTTCCATCTTGTCCTGAACAAAGAGGAGCTACCTGCATGAGAAAGTTTCTGTCTTGTCTGCTTCGATTTACTTTGATAGCTGTGCTTTCTGCCGCTGGCCTGGCCCAGTCGGGCGGAGAACTGCGATTCTGCCTGCGTGCTGAGCCGAAGTCGCTGAATCCGCTGCTGGCCTCTACAGAGCCGGACGAGACGGTGCGCTATCTGACGGGCGGCGTGCTGGTCCGCATGAACCGCTCTACCCAGGACGTTCGAGCCGGAGCTGGCGAGCGCCTGGAAGGTCAGCAATGGCAGCAAGACGATTACCTTCACGCTGCGGGACGGCCTGCGCTTCTCCGACGGCACGCCTTTTTCTGTCGATGACGTCGCTTATACCGTGCAGCAACTCATGGACCCGGCACTGCACTCGCCGACCGGGGACGCGTTTCGCTCGGGCCAGGGCAAGGTTGAAACCCGAGTGCTGGGCAAAGACCAGATCAGCATTACTTTCCCCGCGCCGCTGGCGGGGATCGACCGGCTCTTCGATCAGGTCGCGATCATGTCTTCCAAGTCACCGAACAAGGAACTCGCGGTGCTGGGACCGTATTACGTTGCGGAGAACAAAGCCGGCGCATACCTGCTGTTGAAACGAAACCCGTACTACTGGAAGAAAGATTCTTCGGGCCACGCGCTGCCCTACATCGATTCGGTCAGGCTGGATATCGAATCGAATCGCGATATTGAAATGCTGCGGCTGTCGCGGGGCGAAATCAGCTTCATCAATACGCTGGACGCCGAGTATTACGACAAAGTGGTTGCGCAGGACGCATCCATGGCGCATGATGCGGGGCCATCATTTGACACCGAACAAATCTGGTTCAACCAGGTCGCGAATTCGCCTCTGCCGGCGTACAAGAAAGCGTGGTTCACTTCCACCAACTTCCGGCGCGCGATTTCCGAATCCATTAACCGGGCCGATATGGCGCGGATCGTCTATCGGGGGCACGCAGTTCCCGCCGTGGGCGCGGTGTCTCCGGCTAACAAGTTCTGGTTTAATGCCAGCCTTCAACCTCACCCGTTTGACCAGAAGTCCGCTATGCAGCGGCTTGGTCAGGATGGATTCAAGCTGCAAGACGGCGTCCTGCATGACCGGGAAGGACATGCGGTTGAGTTTTCCATCATCACCAATGCGGGCAACAAGCCACGCGAGCGCATGGCCACCATGATTCAGCAGGACCTGGAGGAAATCGGCATCAAGGTTAACGTGGTCACGCTGGACTTCCCTTCCCTGATCGAGCGCATTACGCGCACCTACGATTACGAAGCCTGCCTGCTTGGACTGGTAAACCTTGACCTTGACCCGAATGGCCTCATGACTGTCTGGCTGAGCTCGGGCGAAGATCATCAATGGAACCCCAGCCAGAAAACGCCGGCAACCGCCTGGGAAGCGCAGATCGACGAACTCATGCGGGCGCAGGCATCCTCGACGGACCCTAAGAAGCGTAAAGAATATTTCGACAAAGTTCAGACAATCGCGTGGGAGCAGGAGCCGTTCATTTACCTGATCAACAAGAATGCGCTCTCGGCCGTCGCTACTTCGGTACACAATGCGCATCCGGTGGTGTTGCGGCCGCAGGTTTACTGGAACATCGATCAGCTCTGGCTGAGCGGCGAGGTTGCAAAAAAGTAGTAATGGATTCGCAACCACTTCTTTCGCTCGATCTTTCGGTGGACTATCCGGGGAAGCCGGGAGTACTGCAGTCGGTGTCGCTCGATCTACGGGAGCGCGAGATTCTGGGTCTGGTAGGACAGAGTGGATGCGGTAAGAGCACGCTGGCATTGGCGATTCTAAGGCTGCTCTATCTGAAAAAGGCTGAGGCGCGGGGATCGATCCATTTCAACGGCCGTGACCTGATGCTGCTGCAGGAACGGGATCTGCGCAAGCTGCGCGGAAAAGAAATTGGGCTGATCCTGCAGAGTCCGATGTCGGCGCTGAATCCCGCGCTGCGAATTGGCACCCAACTAGCCGAAGCCTGGAAAGCGCATCGCAAAGGACCGCGCGCGGAGTGTCTGCGAGCTTTGCTGGACACTCTGCAAACCGTCGCGCTGCCGCGCGAAGAAGAATTTCTGAAGCGGTATCCTTCGCAGTTAAGCGTGGGACAGGCGCAGCGCGTGCTGATTGCGATGGCGGTACTGCATCGCCCGCCGCTGCTGATCGCCGACGAAGCCACCAGCGCGCTGGACTTGATCACGCAGGCGGAAATCCTGCAACTGTTCTCGCAGCTCAGCGCCAAATTCGGCATGAGCATTCTCTACATCTCGCATGATTTGCTTTCGGTGGCGACTATCAGCCATCGCGTTGCGGTCATGCACCAGGGTGAGATCGTCGAATGCCGCAAGACTGCTGACATCTTCCGCGACCCCGCCCACCCCTACACGCGTCAGTTGGTGCAATCGTTGCCGACGGTTCCTCGATTTGCCGCAGCGGGGGCGTGAGAAGTCCTCTTTCGCCCCTCCGGGGCTGGTTTATTTCCCACGTGGACCCCACGGCTTGCGAGGCTGCGAAGTGTGCGAAAAGCTTACCCAGGCGCTAAAAGCGCGAATATATTTTCAACGACTTAACGGCACGAGTGAACTCGTGCCCTTCCCAAAGTCAGCGTGCATCAGAGTTTTTCCGCAGGCTGTGAAGCCGCAACCCTTTCAAATTTGAGCCGAAGCCGAAATCTTTCCGCAGGCGCTTACGCCGTGAGCTTCAGCCTAACGCCACCGCTTCCCGGCTTGGAGTTTTCTGCGGCCTGTCCGGGCGTGACCCCGAATCCCACACAACATCGCTTAGATCAGTGAAGGCCAGAATGGCCGTTTGGGCATGCGGCGCGCCACTACCTTGTGACCGCTGCCTCAGACGGCCATTCGTAACACCCGCCTGAGGGTTGGGCCTTCGAATCCAGGCGGAAAACTAACTCCAGGAGGATGTCATGAAACGGTTCAATTTGCTCCAGCTGTGCTCTCTCGTCTCGCTGTTCACGGTTACGCTCGCGTTGTTTCCGTCCACTCTGCAGGCACAGTGGGTCTATGTGAACGACAACAATTACGCCAGCTCTGGCTCCAACACCGCCTACGGGTTCAAGAACTCGGGAACCGCACTGGGTCCGATTGGCGGCGAGCCGGCTTTGGGGTGGCCAAGCCACGGCACCAGCGTGGTCCACACTGACGCGTTGAAGGATCAGGCTCTGTACAAGTTCTCGTCAACGGAGGCCTGCCTGTTTGTTTCCGAACCGTTGCCCAGCGCAGGCGATCCGCATGGCGACATTGCCGCTTTTTTTGTCAACACAATCACCGGGAAGTTGACGCTCACAGCCAGATATCCAACGCCCGCCGGGATCAGCACCCAATGGGGGATTGCGCTGACCACTCGCAAAACACCGCCGACGCTCTACGCCGGGTATTCCGACACCGGCAACAACAAAATTGGGGTATGGAGCATCGCGAACACCAAGTGCGAATTGAAATTCGCGCACCAAAAGGCCGTCCACCCTCTGAACGGAGGGGAAATTACAGGAATGGCTGAGGCTCCCAATGGTCACACTCTGGTGGTGGCCTACGTTGACGGGTCGATTCAGTCGTTCAACACCCCGGGCTATACCATCAATTCCGCAGGCTCCTGCGCGGTTGCGGTCGATTCGACCGGCTTTCTCGACGGGAATGGCGGCCTGCCGGACGGCGTGGATATCACCGCCGACAGTCTATATGCAATCCTGGGGGATGTAACCGGTACATCGACCCCGCACGGTCCGACGGAACTGGAAGTTGTTCCGCTGCCCATCACTTGCAGTACGACGACCACGGATTTCGGCGGGACCATTGTGGCCAGCAACACGTACTTGGGCTCAAACATTGACTCCACAAACGTGTGGCTGAGCCCCAATGAGCACTTCATTTACGCAACCAACAACGGCCCGAATACACCCCAAGGGTTCACTACGGTTGCATACGCCGAGCCATATGGCTTGGCGTTGGCTAGCGGGTGCACTTCGGGCTATGCCAACCCCATCAGCTTGATTTCTCCCGGTTCTGGATTCTTTGAGCCGAATGGCATCCAGACCAGGGCCACCACGGGCAACGGGGCGCAGGTGTATGTAGGCGAGTACAGGACGCTGGCACCGTATTCGGCGGTCGCTTTGCTGGATTTGGATGCTTCGGGATGCACCCAGGAAGTGAGCGGTTCGCCTTTTCATGATCCTAACGGTGCGGGCGGAGCGAGCCAGCTGAGTGCGTGGCCTCCCCGTCCGTTCTAGGGAGGTTGCGGTGAACGCCTGCGCGGTCCTGCCGAACCTGGGACGGGCGCGCAGGCGCAACACGCTAAGAACTTATCTGCGCTGCGGGGGCCGTATTGAGGCCGGGGAAGTCCGGCAGATTCCGCTTATCCCTTAACGCTGATCTTGGCGAAGGAAAGCACGGCAGTGCCGGAGGTTGGGCTGCCCATGGACATCGCCGGGCGGAAACGAGTGAAGATCAACATGTTCTTGACCGGCGAAGGCAGATCCTGAACTTCGTCCGGATTCGACAACACGCGGTAATCCTGCACGCGACCACGCGAGTCAACGTAGGCTTCGATCACCAGCGAATCGCCACGAATGGAGTCGAGATCCATTTGAAACGCGGATTGCTCCAGTTGTGGAGCGGTGTTGAGCATGAGCGGAACGTCGGGGTTGCCTGCCCGCAGGGGCAGGGCGAAGAAACCCATGAGAAATCCAAACATCACCACCGCGCTGAGCAGTCCAGCAGTGGCGGGAACCGCGAATGCGTTAATGGTATTGCTCAAGCGCAGTCCGAGATCTCCAAAATAAGAACGCCGGGACCGGGCAGCCTCCTGCGAAATCGCGACCCGCAGTTTGAATGCAAGATCCTCCGGAGCTTTCCGGCGGCCGATGCCGGCCAGCAGTTGCTGGGTTCGTCGAAGCGAGACGTATTGCGCATGACAACCCGTGCATACATCCAAGTGTTCGCTCAGCACACGCATCTGGGCGCCGCTCACGGCCCCGTCAAGGTACGGCGAAAACAACGACTTGGCTTGGGAGCACTTCATGACGTTACCTCGATTCCCTGTCCCTCACACGACACCCGGGAACGTGGTTCAAACCTGGGCTTCCGCTGTTCTGGCTCCAGCCCCAATTCCGGCCCGACTTCACGCACATACACCATGAGCCGCTGGCGGAGCGCGTCACGGCCCCGGGTCAGCCGCGACTTTACGGTGCCCAGTGTCACCTGTGTAACTTCCGCAATCTCTTCGTAAGACATTTCTTCCAGATCGCGCAGGATGAGCGCTGTCCGATACGGCTCCGGGACCTGGCGCAGTTCGCATTCCACTTTGGCGCGAACTTCCTCATGGGCAATGCTGTCGAAAGGCGATTCCGAACCATCCACCAGCGAATCCTTCAGTCCGAAAGCGAAGCCCTGTTCGGTTTCGGTGGCTACGGGCTCAATCGAAGTCTCGCGGGCCTTGTGCCGGAACCACCATCGCCGGCAATTGGACGCCTCATGCAGCGCGATGCGGTAGATCCAGGTCTTCAGGGCGCATTCGCCGTGAAAGTGTTTCATGCCGCGGAAAACTTTCAGGAACACTTCCTGCGTGGTATCGGCAGCGTCGGCCGGATCAAGAACCATACGATGAACCAGGCTGTAGATGGGCTGGTGGAATTCGCCGATGAGCCAGGCGTAGGCGTCTTCCGAGCCGGCTTTCAGCTCCTCGACAACCGCCGCTTCTTCCGCCCGAAGGCCGATCGCGTTCGCCAGGTTCCCCAAGTTGGTCGCTCCCGCCATCACGCGCATGGCGCTGCTCCCATTATAGGTGCTTCTGGGGCCTCAGGATCTGTCGAATTTCGAACCATAAACACCCCTGTCCGGTCCGGCTTCCTGACTTGCCCTTTGATTGAATAGACTCCGCACTCTCCCGCTAAGTTCCCACGGAAAGCCTTATTTCAGACGATTTTAGGCCAGGAAACGACCCAGATTGGGCTACCCCGTGGTAACGGCTGTGCCGTTACTGTCAGGGAGCCATCGGGTCAATGTGGTTGCGGCTGGGGTTGCGCGGGAGCCGGTTGTGGGGTGGCGGTGCCAGAAGTCGGAATGGATGGTTTGGCTGGAAGCTTCGGGATCTTCGTGGTCCTTTTCTTTACAGGCTTCGCCGGCTCGCTATCGTCGACCACCACTTTTTTCGGTGGGGTGGGAGCCGTCGCACTCGCGGCTTGCAGGTCGTGCAGTTGGGTACGCAGGCTGGTAACTTCCTGCTCCTTTGAGTTGGACAGCGAATCCATCCGGTCGGCAAAAGACCGCCGCGTGCGCTGCAGTTGGCTCAAATCGTTCTGCAGGAACTGATACTCGTCTCTTGAGCCGAACGCTCCCGCCGATTCCACCACCGAGGCGAAAACCTCGTAGAGCGCATCGAGGTTGCGATACAGCTTGAAAGTTGCGGGCAGGCTCTGCGGCGCACTCCGCAGCTGACTGATTATCTCCGGCAATGCATTCTGCAAATTGCGCTGCATCGATTCCACATCGCCTTCGGTATCGCGTTTGGTACCGGAATCGGTCTTCCACCGCTCGATGCGCAGCTTGGAGAGATCGGCCTGCATCGCCTGGGAAGCCTGCTCCGCCTCGGACAGCAAGAGATTCAGTTCGCTTACCGAGGCATAGGGCACCGGCGATGCTGCCGCCGGCTGTTTAGGAGCTGTGGCTTGTCCCATTGCCGCCGTGGTAATCAGTGGCAGCAGCAGCCGCAAACAACGAGAGGTCATGGATCTCATAAGTGGTTGATTGCCCCAGCATACCGATTCTTAAGCTGTTCGTAAAACTGGAGCGGACGCGACTGCACGTGGGACAGCATCCTCGGCAAAGAAAAAATGACATCAGGAGCGATAAGCCCGCTCGGTTTGACTATCGCTTGCTGGTAGGCGAGAATTAGTTCAGCCAGTCGGCGTCTTTGTCCTGCGGACCGGCTTCTGAAGCAGTGGGCCTGTGGCGCAGCTGGGAGCGCGCTTCCATGGCATGGAAGAGGTCGTCGGTTCGATCCCGACCAGGTCCACCAAATCTCCCAACAAGTTAGGTTTGGCCGATCACTTCTTCCTGGTTGGCTTAGGCTTTAACGTCTTGACATACTCATAGCTCAATTCGAGATACTTCTGCAGCTCTTTGGTATTGTTCAGCAACGAATCGGGGACGGTTGCATACTCCTTCATCACCGTACCGTACGCCTCAAACAGCGTCGTTTTATATTTCTTCAGAAACTCTTCTCGCTTACCCTCAGGCAACCGGATGGCCAATGTGTCCGATTGATGCAGCAGCGTGAACATGTTGCCATTCAGAGAAGTGTAAGGATTGGCTGCGCCTTTGCGCTCGATCGCGGGAATGCTTGCGATGAGCTTGTTATACAACGCGACTTTCGTGACAGAGGTCGTATTCTTTTTTGGTGTGCCCACAGTCTGTCCTCAATCAGGAGATCGGGAATGCAGCGTCTGAGGATACACCATCTACAACGCGAAAGTTGTTAACGCCGGATCTGCCTTCGCTCGGACGTTGAAAAAGTGAAAAGGCGATTCGCCGTGCGAATCGCCTTTCCAGAAAGTGCGAGACTTAGATCGCCTGAACGTTCTCAGCCTGCCAGCCTTTGGGGCCCTTGGTGACTTCGAATTGCACTGTCTGGCCCTCTTGCAGGCTCTTGAAACCGCCGGCTTGAATCGCCGAAAAATGCACGAAAACGTCTTCGCCCGACTGGCGGCTAATGAAGCCGTAGCCCTTGGCATCGTTAAACCACTTCACTGTTCCTTGTTCCATTTGGGTGTACTGTTGTTCCTTTTCTGGTAATTTACGTTGGAGGGAGTCGGAAGACACTGCGCAGGTTACTGGCTGTTGAAGCGAGAGCTGCTCACGACCGATTCGGTCTCACGTACTATTTCATGGTACGCCCACTCGTTGACATTAGCAAGCAGATTCGCCACGAGATGCTCACAACTCGTTTGTTTGTCACTCTGCAACTGAATTGGGAATCTCCCTTGCGCATTTTTTCACGCGCGGAAATTAGGCCTTTCTGCGCTCAGGGAGTAGTATAGAAGTTGCGCGGCTGTAAGGAACGGTCAGAGTCCGCGCGGCATACAAAAACTCTTAACCTCGAAGACACACCATCCAAGACAGATTGCGCCTTCGCGATTGAGAAACTCAACCGGAAGGTGTCCGCATGTGTGTTCTGAGTTCCGCGAAAGAACGCAGAGCTCCCTCTGATGCGTCCGAGGCACACCCGAGCATAGGCACAATCGCATAGATCCTCGCGATACTTTAAGGAGCTGAAATGTCCGCAATCAATGGCGATAAATCCAGATTTCACCGGGAGCGAAAACAGAAAATTGCCCGCCGGAAGCGAAACCGAGCGATGCTGGAAAGCCTCGCCGAGCGGCCCAAGACAGCGAGTAATCCGTCGGGCGTGAAACCAAAGCCGGTGGCGGCGTGACCGCGCTCGCGTTCGGGTTGACGCCTCCCGGCCCGGTACCGGTTTCGGCCAGGAAGAAACGAGTACTTTTGGTGGACGTGTCGTCCGCGAGCCGCGATCTGCGTGCCGAGACCATGAGAAAACTTGGCATGGACGTTGATTGTGCCGCCGATATCGGCGAAGCACGTTCCTGGTGGCGGGCGGATCTATACAACCTGGTGCTCATCAACATGGAGTATGAATCGGGCAACCGGGACAGGTTCTGTGAGGACATTCGCGGCGCGACACCGCCGCAGCAACTTGCGTTTCTGGTCGGCAAACCCGCGTACCTTGCGGATTCGCCGAATGCGGACGGAGCTTCTGCGATCGAGATGGTTGACGGTTCCGTCCTCGGGGATGAGGCGCCGGCAGCGTTGTCGGCTGATGCTTCCGGCGTTTTGCCTCTGCGCTGGGGAATCCTGGAAGCCTCCCGGCGAATCTCCGCCGTCCGGTCGCTGGCGATCGCCCGTTCGCGGGCGGTGCGGGAGAGGCCAGCGCCGCCACGCGATCTTGAAACCCGCAACCCCAGGCGCAGCACTGCCTGGTCTCAACTCCTGCCCGAACTTCAGAAAGAGGAAATGCAATGAAGAACCTTTATGTTGGCAACTTATCCCACAGTACCACCGAGCCGGAGTTGCGTGCCGTCTTCGAAGCCCATGGGCCAGTGGAAAAAGTGAGCATCATGACCGACCGCGAAACTGGACGGGCGCGCGGTTTTGCCTTTGTGGAAATGACCAACGCCAGTGAAGCCGACAAAGCGGTTGCGGCCCTCAACGGAACCGAGCTTGGGGGACGCACCTTGAAGATCAATGAAGCCAAGCCCAAGACCGACCGGCCACGCGGTGGCGGCGGCGGACAGAGGTTCGGTGGCGGCGGCGGACAGAGGTTCGGCGGCGGTGGCGGGGGACGCGATGACTACCAGGGCCACGCCCGCCAGCCTCGCGAGCCCCGCTGGTAGCTTTTTGATTTTTGGCGAATTCGCCGCGGACGGCATCTGCCGGACGCCAACCAACGACTAATGCGAACAGGGGGAATTGTGAATGCCACGAGGCCGATCAACATTTACCAAGCGTCAGAAAGAACAAACCCGGCAACAGAGACAACGGGAAAAAGCCGAGCGCAGGAGCCAGCGTAAACAGGAGAAACCGGAGAGCAGCGCGGACGAGATGCGGGAACTGCGCGAGCTCGCAGAAGCCCAGGCGGCGCTGTTCCGTGTGGGTTTAGAGGAAGAGAGTTCTGACGAAGAACCCACGCCGCACAACGGAACCGGCATCGAGCGGTAGGCACCCTAGCAGAAAAAGTCCGGTTCTGGGTGGCATAGCGCCTTGGGCCCCCGACAAGCTCAATCCGATTTTCGCAAACTCGGCCACGGCTTTCCCACGCTCTGGTTGAAGGCTTGAGCGCGGTGCCCGATGCCGCCGTCTCATTGGCCCCGATCACCGCACTCCCTGCCCATCGCGGTTTTCGATGGGTGGGTACAGACACAATTCATTCCGGAAAATCGGTTCTTCTACACAAACACCTCGCCCGGCAAAGCAGTCAACGTGCGCGAAGCAAGCGTGTTTTGAACAAATCGCTTGGGTCGGTCTGAAGCGGACGGATCTATCTGCGTGCGCTCGATGCGCAACTTCAATGTACGCTCGATATTGCGAAGCTCAATCACTTCGACGCCAGCGACCAGTGTAGAAGCGCGCCCCTGCAACCCGGCACGGCCGGTGCGTCCCACGCGGTGAATGAAGTCCTCGGCCATCTTCGGCAAGTCGTAGTTGATCACGTGGGCCACATCGTCCACATGCAAGCCGCGCGAAGCGATGTCGGTGGCCACCAGCACCTGGTAGCGGCCTTCCTGAAACCCGCTCAAGGCTCCATTGCGCTGCGACTGCGAGCGGTCGCCGTGAATCATCGCAGCGTTAAAGCCGTCCCGCACCAGTTCCTTGGCAAGCCGTTGCGTGCCGCGCTTGGTACGGGTGAAGACCAAAGTCTGTCCCTTTTCCGCGTAAAGCAGTTGCCGGAGCACATCCAGCTTTTCCCCGGGACGCACTTCGTAGGCCTTCAGTTGCACGCTCTCCGCCGGCTTGAGGACCGAGCCCAGGGCAACTCGCACGGGTTGGCGCATGTACTCATGCACCAGCGCGGCGACGGATTGCTCCAGCGTCGCCGAGTAACACAGCGTCTGCCGGCGAACCGGCAAACACGAAAGAATACGCCGGATGGAAGGCAGAAAACCCATATCCAGCATCCGGTCGGCTTCGTCGAGCACCAGCAGCTTCACCTGGCGCAGGTCAACAATTTTTCGATCGAGAAAGTCTTCCAGCCGTCCCGGAGTTGCGAAGATGACCTGAGCCATGCGCAAGGCCCGCATCTGGCCATTCTCAGGCACCCCGCCAATCACCAGCGCTGCCTGGGGTAGAGCTTTGGTGCGCAGTTTCTCGTACTCTTCGTTCACTTGCATAGCAAGTTCGCGCGTAGGCAAAAGGATCAAAGCGCTTACCTGCCGCACCGATCCGCGGTCCAATGATTCGCGGGTTAGCTGTTCAATCAGTGGAATCAGAAACGCCAGCGTCTTACCGGTACCGGTCTGCGCGGTAGCGAGTACGTCGTTGCCCTCAAGAGCAGGCGGAATTGCCTGTATCTGGATAGGGGTTGGGATAGTGAATTGAGCTGCTGCCAGCTTCTGCTGCAATGCAGAACACAGCGGTAGCTCGGTAAATGTCGTCATTCGAAATTGTTCTTTCTGGAGGGGCTTGTCGTCGCACACTTAGATACACGTGCAGAACTTTCGTGCCGCTCACAATTGATTTTAGATTTGGCGCTGAACTAACGGCAGGCAAGAAAGGCGGAGATAAATCTGATCCAACGAGGGACCACCGCGTGACGAGCAAACCGTGACAAAAGCGTCAACATCAGTATACACGAAAGACGCGCCGACGGTAGTTACGAAGGTGCCGGTCGAGGTTGTCGCCAGCAGAAACAGCGACTGGGAAAGCTCAGCCCCAGCGGTGGCTGGCAAGGCACGAGCCTGGCATTTCAGGGAAAGTATACCTTGAGAAAATCTCCGGAGTTCGAGGTTGAAAAGGAGACAGCCCACCAATACTCAAGGACGGGAACGGCGCAAAGCCCTCATCTCGTCACCTTCGGGATCGGCTTTGTCGAGCGCGTTGTGAAGCTGTTGCAGGAGGTAGGTAAGCTTCCTGACGTTCTGGTTCCTGGGAAGCCGCGACGGCGAAGTATTTCCATGTCATTCGGGGGTCAATGGGCAAGAGAAACGCTCCTTACTCTGGGTGCCACCCCATCCTACTCCTTATTCAGCTATCGCGACACAGCCGAAACCGTCAGCCCCTCCGGCGGTCGCAATATCGCAATATAAAAGGGCGATTCTGACAATACAGTGTATGATTAAAGAAATGGCTTATATCTCGGAACACCTCTTCAGCCTTCGCCAGGAAATCACTTCGTTACGAAATCTGAACGCTCGCTATTCGGAGCAGAGCGAGCACAGCACAATGGACCAGTCGGCTCTGGAGGTGCGCGCCAACCGGTTGCTGGAAATCAAGCAGGAACTGTCGAAGATCCTGGCCCACCCCAACGATTGCGGCGTGTGGTGGGAAAAGTCTCGCGCCTAGGCGCGCTGAGGCGAAAAGAGTGCCTGGGAAAGCCCAAAGTTGCGAAACCTCGCTCCAGATGCCGTCTCCCAGGGCAATTTGTCGCAAAGATTTTCATCTTCTCCCCGCGACGGAACTTCATTTCAGCCCGCTCTCCCCAAGCATTTTCATTTCAATGGGTAACTGCCGAAGGCACTCTACCGTAAAGGAACCATAATTGCTGGGTACTTCTAATTAAAGTCCATCAGCCCCATCGGGTTTGTAACTTTGCCCTTGATCGTAATAGGCTGGCAGGGTAAAATTTCAGGGAAGTTAACTCTCCCTTTAGAAATCTGCATGAGTTGAACTCACAAGCTCGTCTGGGAAACATCCGGACAGAATCATGGTGAAAAAATGAAAGAAGCCGGAGGCACAGGGAATTGACCCCTTCAGCCAGCCATATTATTCCGCCCCATGGCGGAGAACTCGTAAACCTCATCGCTCAACCCGAACGCGCCAAGGAACTCAAGGCTCACTCCCGTGAGTGGCCTTCCTGGGACCTGACGGCGCGACAGATTTGTGATCTGGAACTGCTCCTGAGCGGCGGATTCTCGCCCTTGCGCGGCTTCCTGAACAAGGCAGAATACGACTTGGTCTGCCACAAAATGCACCTGAGCAGCGGCCTGATCTGGCCCATGCCCATCACTTTGGACGTGAAGGAAGAATTCGCCAAGACTCTCACCCCCGGCAAGAGCACCATTGCGCTGCGCGACCCGGAAGGCGTTATGCTGGCGGTTCTTCACGTCGAAGAAGTCTGGCAGCCGGACCGTCATGCTGAAGCGAAGTCGGTGTTCGGCACCACCAGCACCGTGCATCCCGGCGTGGATTACCTGCTGAATCGCTCGAACCCATGGTATGTGGGAGGCACGCTCGAAGGCGTGCAACTTCCGTCGCACTATGATTTCCGCGCCCTGCGCCTGACTCCCGCCGAACTGCGCGCCGAATTCACCCGCCTGGGCTGGCGCCGCGTGGTTGCCTTCCAGACACGCAATCCCATGCACCGTGCCCATGTGGAACTCACCTTCCGCGCCGCCCGAGATGTGGAGGCGAATCTTCTCCTCAACCCCTCGGTGGGTATGACCAAGCCGGGCGATGTCGATTACTTCACCCGCGTGCGCTGCTACCAGTTGCTGCTCTCCAAGTATCCTCAGGGCACTGTAAAGCTGTCACTGCTGCCGCTGGCGATGCGCATGGGCGGACCGCGCGAAGCCATCTGGCACGCCCTGATCCGCAAGAATCATGGAGCCACTCATTTCGTTGTCGGCCGCGATCACGCCGGCCCGGGCAATGACTCCGATGGCAAGCCCTTCTACGGTCCTTACGAAGCGCAACAGCTCTTCAAGGAGCATGAGTCGCAGATCGGCGTGACCATGGTGCCGTTCAACATGATGGTGTACCTCGAAGACCAGGACAAGTATGTCCCGGACAACGAGGTTCCGGCGAACGCCCGCACCCTCAACATCTCCGGAACGCAACTCCGCCAGCGCCTGAACGAAGGCCGTGAAATCCCGGGCTGGTTCACGTACCCGGAAGTTGTACAGGAGCTGCGTCGCAGCTTTCCACCGCGTCACAAGCAAGGTGTGACCATCTTCTTCACTGGTCTCTCGGGATCCGGGAAATCCACTATCGCGAACGTGCTGCTCATCAAGTTCCTCGAAGTGGGCGGACGGCCGGTAACCATTCTGGATGGCGACCTGGTGCGCAAGCATCTCTCGTCCGAGCTGGGATTCTCCAAGGAGCACCGCGACATCAACATCCGGCGCATCGGCTACGTGGCCTCGGAGATCACCAAGAACGGCGGCATCGCCATCTGCGCTCCCATCGCTCCTTATGACGCGACCCGCAAAGCGGTTCGCGAAATGATCGAACCGGTCGGCGGATTCATCCTGGTCCACGTGGCCACGCCGGTGGAAACCTGCGAACAGCGCGATCGGAAGGGTCTCTATGCCAAGGCTCGCGCCGGCATTCTGAAGGAGTTCACCGGCATTTCCGATCCGTACGAAGCCCCCAAGAATGCCGAAGTCACCATCGACACGACGGAACTGTCTCCAGAAGAAGCGGCGCAGGAAATCATCCTGCATCTGGAGCGCGAGGGCTTTATTGGAGTGAACAACGGGGCCGCATAGCGGCTTCATCCCCCGGTAGGCTGGGAGACGATTCATGCTTATAGCGGCCAAAATCGCGATCGGCTTCATTGTGGGGACTCTGATCGGTATGACTGGAGTCGGGGGCGGCGTGCTGCTGTTGCCGCTCCTGATTTTCGGCCTTCGGGTTCCTCCCATTATCGCGGTGGGCTCCGATGCGCTGTTTAACTTCGCCACCAAGATCGGCTCCAGCTGGGTACATCTCTCCCGCGGCACGGTTCGCAGAAAAGTCGTAACCATCCTGGCCACGGGCAGCATCCCAGGCTCGATTCTCGGCGTCGGTTTGTTGAAGCATCTGCGCACGGTCTATGGCAGTGGTGTCAACAACATTATTACGACCACGGTGGGCGTGCTTCTGATCGTGGTTCCGATGCTTTTGATCTTCCAGAACAAGATTGAGGAGAGCGTCTCTCACCGTCCCCCCACCATGAGAGGCTTCCTGGGGATTTCGGTGATCGGCTTACTGGCCGGCTTCCTGGTGGGCATGACCTCGGTCGGCTCCGGCAGCATCATCATGATGCTTCTGCTGATGTTCTATAAGTTCCATCCCAAGCAAATGGTCGGCACCGACATCGTTCATGCCGTGCTGCTGACCGGATGCACCAGCATCCTCCACTTCCGCATGGGAAACATTGACCCTTATTTGGTCGCTTCCCTGCTGATCGGCTCTATTCCTGGAGGCATTCTCGGCTCGCATCTCAGCACTCGGATGCCGGTGCTCTGGCTGCGGCGGATTCTTTGCGCCGTCCTTCTGGCTACCGGTGCTCGCATGCTCTGGGCCTGAAATTACTGCGATAATACTTTCATGACCTCAAGCCTCAACGTCCAAACTCTGCAGCGCATCCAGTCCGCCCTGGAGGCGGCCCGCGAAGTCCTGAGCCGGTACACATCCGGCGCCATCGCCGCCGAATACAAGATCGGCCACGATCCGGTTACCGAGGCCGACCGGGCGGTTGACGCTGTGCTTCACCGCGAATTGCTGCGCGAGGGCGAAGGCTGGCTTTCGGAGGAGAGCGTGGACGATCCCAGCCGCCTTGAGAAGAGCCGGGTTTGGGTCGTCGATCCGCTCGACGGCACCCGCGAATTCGTTGCCGGGATTCCCGAGTTCTGCGTTTCGGTCGCGATGGTCGAAAACGGCATCCCGGTCGCCGGCGGCATCTGCAATCCGGCCACCAACGAAGTCTTCATTGGATCGCGCGAGTCGGGCGTCACCTACAACGGAAAGCCGGCTCAACCCAGCCAGCGGAGACAATTGAACGGCGCCATGGTGCTGGCCAGCCGCAGCGAAGTTAAACGCGGTGAATGGAAGCAGTTTGAAAGCGCCAACTTCAAAGTGCGTCCCATGGGCTCGGTGGCCTACAAGCTGGCCTTGGTCTCCGCCGGCCTGGCGGATATCACTTTTACGCTGGTTCCGAAAAATGAGTGGGATGTGGCGGCCGGCGCCGCCCTCGTCGAAAGCGCCGGTGGCTGGGTGCGCACTCTGGACAATCAGCCGCTACGTTGCAACAACCGCAATCCGCTGCTCTCCGGCTTGCTCGCCGGAGGCCCCAACCTCCGCGAAGAGCTGATGTCCATGCTCCAAATCCCAGCGGCGCGATAAGCGCACCCACGTGGGGACAGCCGCCTTCGGCTGTCCGGCGGAGCGAAGCTCCGCAGGAGACTGACCCCGGCGTCCGGTATCTGGGCAGACGCCGACTTCATGCGCCCATCCCCGGTGCGCTGGCCTGCTCCTGCCATCGTTGAACGTTCACGCCCATCACCAGGAGCCACAGCATCACCAATGTTTGCCCGAGGACGCCGGAGGCCAGATTGTAGGGAGTCAGATAGTTTACGAGCGGGTTTGACAGAAAGGTCAGCCAAGCCAAACCAGCAAACGCCATCAGCGCGCCTAGAATTCGAGGCAGGAAGGTCGACCTCAAAATGAGGTATCCGATCAGGAGGCAAGAGAATCCGTTGAATACCACGGCGACGTTTACGCCATGAGGCTGCCATCGAAGAGCCTCAAAGGTGAGTCCCACGAGGCTGAAGAACGCCGCGAGCAAAGCGAGGCTCCGGCTCACCGGCTTAAAGATGCCGTAGAGAAGCAGCGTGACAGCGACCATGCCCAAAATCGCGATGTAGCCCCCTGCGTAATTCAACCTGCCGCGAACAAAAAGCTCGGTGAGTGCTGCCGTCACCAGGCTGATCAAATTAAGCGCACCGGCAATCCTGGCCTTAAGGCGCGGTGACGCTTCTGCGATCCGCTCCATCATTACTGCTGCGGTCATAATCTTTCCTCCTTATACGAGTTACTGAATAGCGGCCTAGCTGCACCGTTGCGCGATAGACGGCGGCTTTCATGCTGCGCTGGCCTGCTCTTTCCATCGTTGAACGTTGACGCCCATAACCAGAAGCCACAGGGTCAGCGATAGTTCCGCAAGAGCGCCGACGGCCAGGTTGTAGGGGGACAGATAGTCTGCGAGCGGCGGTGACAGAAAAGTCAGCCAAGCCAAACCGGCAAATGCCATCAGCACGCCCAGAATTCGAGGCAAGAAGGTCGACCTCAAAATGAGGCAGCCGATCAGCAAGCAATAGAATCCGAAAAATACGAAGCCGATGTTGTAGGCCTGAGCATACAATTCAACGAACATGAGCGCCAGCCCATGCAACTGTTCCACCTTAAATACGCTCAAGTACGGCGCGCCTCCCAATACGACCAACGGGGCGAGAAAAAAGACGCTGCTAACCGCCTGAATGGCGCATCCCACCAGGCTAAAGAACGCCGCAAACAAAGAGAAGCTCCTGTTCACCGGCTTAAACAAGTCATAGAAGAGCAGCGTCACAGCGATATAGCACGCGACATTGATGAGGAGGGCTGCGAAGCCCAAGTGGAATAAAGCTTCGTGCGCCAGGATGTTGGTGGCTGTAGCCGCGGCATCGCCAGAGACAATAAGCTTGAAGCTGGGGACCGCGGCTACTCCGGTCAGGAAGGTAAGCAAATAAAAAACACCGGCCATCCTGGCCCTGGGACGCGGCGACGCTTCTGGAATCCGTTCGGTCATTACAGCTGTGTTCATAATCTCTCCTCCTTATGCGAGCTAATGAATCTAATGCCCAGGCGACTTAGATCGGTTCACGATATGCCCGCCGGAGGACAAATCAGGGGGCGTTGAGTTTCTTAAGCATCAGGACGGCACCGCGGTTCTTTGGGTTGAGCTCAAGAGATTTCTGATAGTTGGCGATGGCCTGGGTTCTGTTGCCGTCGTCCATGTAAGCCTCCCCGAGACTGTCGTAGACGTTGCCGGATTGCGGATAGGCTTCGACGTTGAGCTGGAAAATGCGGATGGCTTCCCTGAGCTTTTTCGCCCGAATGAGCTGGTAGCCCAAAGCGTTGAGTTCGTCTTCATCGAAGTTGTAGGTGGTAGGCTGGGCGGCCTTGAGGTCATGGTACTGCTTGGTGGCCGAGTCGATGCCACTGGACGCGATGGTTGCCGAGAGAGTTTCGGCAGTGGATTTGCGGGGGTCGTAGGCGGCTTTGACCTGAGGTGCCCAGACGGCCATGGCGACGGCAAAAAGTCCCGCGCCCATCACGAGGGTTAACCCAAAAAGCATGCCGGCGGTAGCCATGCGCCGCAGCGCGCCGGGACGGTCCTGCGCCAACAGATAGATTTCAAGAACGGCAAGGGGCAACAGGTATTGGGCGAAAGACAGGAACGTGAGGAACGGACCGCTAAACGTAGTCGGATCGAAACCGAAGGGGCCGTGATTGAGGAAAAGCGAGAGGAATAGCCCTGCTCGAATGAACAAGGATGCACTCACCACAAGGTACAGGCGGAGGGCCCAGCGGCGATGAGTTTTGAAATCTCGAGCTAGGGCGTAACGCAGCGCCATCGCGGCGCAGAGCCAGATCAAGACGGCGTTCAGAGTGGAACCCAGGTGTTGAGAAATGTCGCCAACGCTTCCCCGGATCCAAGTCATATACAGACCGGCAACGCTGAGGGTGACAGCGGTCAGCATATAAATACGCCCGTTCCAGCGGTGCAAGGCGGGAAAGCGGTTTCGGACTTGGGGAATCATCTGAAGCGCTCCGGCCAGCATGACGACGACGGCCGAAGTAACGTGCATGACGACCGCCCAGTTGCCCTTGGTAACGCCGGGCACATAACCATTCGTAAACTTCCACGCGTGGTAGTCGCCGCGCAACGCCGTGAGCCCATAGAAAGACGCTACGACAAAGGCGAACACTAATTGGCCGAGGACGGTCACCACAAACCAGAACCGCGCGGCTGCCTTCAGCGCGGTGTCCGCAAACGAATCCAGTTCCAGCCGGTTGGTCATTACAGCTGTGCTCATAAATCTCTCCTTACAGGAATTCTTCAATCAAATGTTCAGTCGAATCAGACCGGTCCTTGATAGCGGCGCAATCGGACGGTTGCGGCGAGCAACGCCGCGGCCACTGCCAGCCCGATCCACAGACCCGGCGTACTAAGAAATGTCCCCGGAGTAAGGACCATCATCGGATCGATGGGAAAGCTGCCCGGCATCGTGACGGCCTCCGGGCCGCCGGTGAAGCGGTACCCTATGAGGGCGGCGATATGCGTAGTGTTGAACACAATCTTCTCGACGCCGCAGATTGCGAGCGCCGGCAGAGTGGCCCAAAGAAATGCCGCACGCCGCGCCCAGCCAGAGACCAGGAGCAGCCAGCTGTAGATGGGCGCATGCCAGAGAATGTGCACGGTCACAAGGTGGTACAGCAGCATCAGCGACATCTGGAACACCCCTGTCCATAGTGTGGCGACACTCAGACCGCTTCCCAGCAGTATGAGGGAGCCCAGCAGCAACATGATCAACTGCGTGGCAACCACGATCGCGAAGCTGAGCAGCGGCAGAACGACAAGCGGAATGCTCGCCTTCGACAGCACCGTGGCGAGGTCGGAAACCGGCAGCGACTTCCAGAACAGGATGCTGCGATCGCGGCGCTCACCGTGCAGCGCCTCGAGCGAGTAGAAGATCCCTACGATAAAAGCGGTCGCCATGATCACACCCATAGCGAAGTGGAAGGGCTCTTCGAGTGCCGTACGCCGCCGAGCCATGTCGGTCGTCGACATGGCGTAACCAATCGAGGCAATCAGGAAGCCGAACAGAGTAACCGCGGCGACCACCAACGGTGCGATATGGATATAACGGTTCTCCCACAATTCGCGTCGCGCCGACCAATACATGGGCCGAGTCGCCGAGATGGATGCAGGCGTAATTCCTTGCGAGTCGAATTCGGGCATGGCGTTCGATTGAGTATTCATCCAGATACCTTCTTATGCGGGCGTTCGATCAACTGCATGCGAATCAGACCGGTCCCTGATAACGGCGCAGCCGGACCGCTGCCGCGAGAAATGCCGCGGCGATTACCAGCCCGATCCACAGACCCGGAGTGTGCAGGAATGTTCCTGGGCTGATGTGTGTCATTGGATCCGTAGGGAAAGTGTCTGGCGTTGTGACGGCGACCGATGGCGTGGCGCCGATGAATCGAGTCCCCACCAAAGCGGCAAAATGCGAAGTTCGGAAGATAAGCTTCTCGACACCGGCAATCACGACTACGGGTAATGCCGCCCACAGCAAGGTTGCGCGGCGCGCCCAGCCGGAAACCAGCAACAGCCAGCAGTACACTGGCGCGGGCCAAAGCGCATGGGCCGTAAAAAGATGGTAGAGCAGCAGCAGCCACATCTGGATCACCGACAGCTGTGTCCATAGCGGTGTGACACTCATACCGCTCGCCAGCAATACTGCACTATTCAGCAGCAGCATGATGAACTGCATGGCAACGGTGATGGCAAACGTGAGCAGGGGCAAAACCACGAACGGAATACTCGCCTTCGCGAGCACCGTGGTGAGATCGGAAACCGGCAGCGACTTCCAGAACAGGATGCTGCGATCGCGGCGCTCGCCGTACAAGGCGTCGGCACAATAGAAGACAGTGACCAGGATCATGGTGGCCATCAGCACGCCCGCCGTGATGTCGTATGGAACGGCGATTGCATCGCGGTGGTCCATCGAGTGCAGCGTCGACAGACTGCTCATCCGATGTGCCGGACCAATCATGCTGATCAGGAACCCAAACAGCGCCGCTCCGGCGGCCGCCAGGGGCGCGAGGTAGATGGAGCGGTTCTCCGACAATTCGCGTCGCACCGACCAGTACATGGGCCAAGTCGCCGACATGACCGCGGGCGCGATTCTCTGCGAGTCGAAGGGCTCGGGCATGGCGTTCGATTGAGTATTCATCTACCTGCTCCTTGTGGCTCGCCGGCATGATTGCCCGGCTTACCTCCCATCACGGCAACGAACAAGTCGGAGATGCTGGGCGTGCGCACGTCGCCAAGCGCGGCGAGCTTTTGACGATCGACATGATCGAACAGCAGGATGCTGCGACCGAGCAACTGGCGCTCGTACATCGGCTTGAGCGCCCGCGCGGCGGCGAGATGCTCGGGATGCGCCGCCACTTCCAGATAGCGGGACTCGAATTCCTCCATGCTGCAACTGAGAACGATGCGGCCGCGGTTGATGAAGATGAGATCGGTGAGGACATGCTGCACGTCCTCAACCTGATGTGTGGTCACGACGATGGTGCGGTTGCGATCGAAGTAGTCGTTCAGCAGTGAATCGTAGAATGCCTTGCGATACAGGATGTCGAGGCCAAGCGTCGGCTCGTCGAGCACCAGCAATTTCGCGTCAATGGCCATGACCAGAGCGAGGTGCAGTTGGGTCACCATGCCTTTGGACAATTCCCTGACCTTGCTGGCGTGGCGGATGTCGGTCCTGGCAAGAAAACCTTCCGCCTTGGCGCGATCGAATCGCGGATGCACTCCGGCAACGTAGTCCAGCAGATGCGAAACTCGCGCCCAGCGCGGCAGCACGGCGACGTCGGCAATGAAGCAGACATCGCGCATGAGCTGATCGCGCTCGATCCAGGGGTCGCGTCCGAGCACCCTCAGTTCTCCCTGGTAAGGAGTGAGGCCGAGCATCGCGTTGAGAGCGGTGGTCTTGCCTGCGCCGTTAGGACCGATAAGTCCGAGGATGCGGCCCTCTTCGACACGCAAATTGACGCCGTCCAGCGCGATGGTGGTTCCGAACGCCTTACGGAGACTGCGTGCTTCTATGACTGTCATGGTTTCGGTTCCTCTTCTTCAGCATTCGACTTGGTTGCATCCGACGACGGGCGGGTTGCGGCAGCCGCACCATTCAGCAGTTCTTCCGCTTTCAGGCCGAGCCGCTGAATGGTTGCATGGACCCTCGGCCATTCTTCGGCAAGGAACTTCTGGCGCTCGCCCTGCAACAGCAGCTTGCGCGCGCCCGCATTGATGAACATGCCGCGACCTCGCTTACTCTCGACCAGTTGCTCGTCGACCAGTTGCTGATAGCCCTTCAGAACCGTGAGCGGATTGACCCGATATTCGGCCGCGACATTGCGCACGGATGGGAGCGGATCGCCTTCCTTGAGCACGCCGTCGAGTATCATCGCGACGATACGGTCACGAAGCTGGCGGTAAATCGGCTGACTGTCGTTCCACTCACGGTCCATCATGGGTTCCGTTCACAGTGACAATGGCGTACCTGCGGCCTGGGCTCGGGTTTCAGCTATCCCAGGCGGCCTTAATCCCTTAAATAGAAGCCAAAAACTCAGTGCCATATCGAAAATAGCCATCGGCGTATCGAACCACCACAGGTTAACGATCTTGTCGAAGTGGGGGAAAATGTAGAAAACGAAAGTACACGCCACGCAAAATGCGGACGAGATCACGCCGAAGGCAGCCAGTGCTCGAGGGATATAGCGGGACTTGAACCACAGGTAGCCGCAGACTGTGGATGCCAATGCACCAAACAGCAAGCCAACGTAATAGTAGTCAAAACGCGTGCCGAGATAGAAACCTGCCAAGGCCTGCAATCGCTCCGCTTCAAATGCTCGCAAGTAATCAGTGCCCCTGAGGAGCCGCAGAGCGTCAAAGAGATCGAGTGTCATAACCAGCCACATCAGGACGCATACGAGCCTCCAGAATGCAGCAAGCAAGGCAAGGCCCCTATTGACCGGCTTAAGAATCACGTAGAGCGCTGTGAGAAGCACGACAACGCCTGCGCAGTAAATGACATCGCCGGCGATGCCGATACGAAAGAGTCGTTCGTGCGCCAGGACGTTCCGAGCGGTTTCGGCGTTGTTCTCGACAATCAAACGGCCATGGATACCAAAGTTGACGTAGACCACGGTCGCGAACGTGATTAGGTAAGCAAAACCCGCCACTCTCGCAGCTCTGCGTTGGGACTCGTCGATAGTGTTGCTTATCATTTCATTCCTCCTAATTCCGATCGCCCTCCCGAGAGAGGTGCGAGTGATCGCCCTGATCGACCACTACATCTCCTCGGATCCCTCACCATGCACGGCGCCCGAAGCGGCGTCACTTTGTGCGCTGCAGGTCGAAGTGCGCGTGGATCGGCTTGTCCTGCATCATGAACGTCCAATCCTCGGTGTGGCGATTGGCGTCGATGATGGTGAACACCGAATGGTGCATGTGGTACTCCGTGCTCCCGCTGATGTCCTTGAGCTCGAATTCGATCGTCTTGCCATCGGGCGACATTTTGCCGGTCATGCGCGGCCGGTTCCCCGCGTCGCAATAGTGAACCAGCGTGAGTTGGTCTCCGTCCACGTAAAGCATCGTGACCGGATGGTCGTACTTTGTCGCATCGAACGGCGTTCCTGCTTCCTGCATTTCATGCACGAGGGCGTTCCCCCGCGAGGTCACGCGCAGCGAGAGGTGCATCGGTTTGCCGCCTGACATCTCCGGCATCTCCGGGACGGTAACGGGGCCTTCCCACTCTCCCGCCAGGCTTTTCATGGTTGCGAAGGACTTCTGCGCCTCGGACGGCGCGGGAGCAACGGAGGACTTTTGCGCGTCAGACTGGACGGCGGTGGCATCCGATGCGAAGGCGGTGGCGGCGATCAGAACGAACAAAACGGAAAGTGCGATGCGTGGTTTCATGTTTATTTCTCCTTTTCTCTTTTTCGATCCAAGTTGCGGAAATCTCATTGGCGTACTCGGTTCAACGAGAGCTTTCGAGTCTGGCAAGGTTCACTTGCTACACCTCAAAAGCGCACGCTTTCTAACTAGTGATATAGTTAACTATAACACTATATCAAATGTCAAGTGTATTTTGATTTTTCGCCCGTCGTTCCCGCCGCTATCCGCTATCCGTTTTAGAAACAATGGCTTGAACGCAGCAATGCGAGAGGCGATTGTGTCTTAAATGGTCTCAAGCTTGGATGATCGCGATATCTTCGCGGGGACAGCAAGTGGCACGAAAACCGGTGCTCGCGAGGGTTCGGCGGGAGACGTAGGCGGCTGGCGTGACCCCCAAAAACAAAACCCGCCACAGGTTCGTGGCGGGTTCAAGGTCTTTTCAAACTGTCCTTCAGTCGGCGGCGACCCCCTCGGTGGCTTCCTCTTCCTTGGGGCGCGTGGCGCGGTTGGCAGGCAATCCAGCGTCGCGGATCTTGTAGAGCAGGGCGCGGTAGCTGATGCAGAGCGCCTTGGCCGCCTGCTTCCGGTTCCAGTGATTGGCTTGCAGCACTTTCAGAATGATCTTGCGTTCCAGTTCGCGGGTAGCTTGACGCGTAAGCTTTTTCAGCGAAATCGGCCCATCGAGGTTGATCTCCGGGTTGAACATATCCTTCTCGCTGCGCACCACCAGCTCGCTGGTGATCACATCCTCGCTGCCCAGGATCACATAGCGCTTGATCAGGTTCTCCAGTTCGCGGATGTTTCCCGGCCACTGATACTTCTGCAGCACCGACATCAATTCATTGGAGAGCGGCTTCGCCCGGCAGTTGTACTTGCGGTTGTAATACTCGAGGAAGTAGTGAGCCAGCACCTCGATGTCGCTCCGGCGATCGCGCAACGGCGGCATGAAAAGATTCACCACGTTGATGCGATAGTAAAGGTCCTGCCGGAAGCCTCCGTTTTCAATCTCGGTTTCCAGTTGGCGGTTGGTGGCGCATACAATGCGCACTTCCACTTTCTTGTCTTCCTGGGCACCGATGCGGCAGAATTGCCCGTCCTGCAGCAACTGCAAAAGCTTCGATTGCAGGGACAGGTCGAGTTCGGAAATCTCGTCCAGGAACAATGTCCCGCGGTGCGCCATTTCCACGCGACCGGGTTTCATGCCGTACGCCCCGGTGAATGCACCCTTTTCGTAGCCGAACAGCTCGCTTTCGAGGAGCGTGCCGGGAATGGCCGGGCAGTTCACCTTGACGAACGGTCCGGTCTTCCAAGGAGATAGCCCATGGATCATGCGGGCAATGATGTCCTTGCCGGTGCCGCTCTCCCCGTGGATGAGGACCGGAACGTTGGCGCTGGCCACTTTATCCATGCGGCTGCGGAGGGCCTGCATGGTGTCGGTCTTGCCAAAAATCACGGACTCAGGGGGGAACTCGCCTAGCGACTGAACCAAGGAACTGACGGGACTTGAACTTGGGATCGGCATCTGGTCGGTTGCGGCTCCTGACTACAGCCTACCATGTGCATCCCGAGAGCCAAATCTTACGGCTGGATTGTTACCCTGATTACCGCGAATTTATCCTTTTATAATCATACACTTAACAAAAACTTGTTGAGCGCTTAGATTGGCAAACAGGAGCGAAGGACCCTAGACATTGGGCCCTTCAGGAGGCCTTTTGATGAGCAAAAGTTTTCACACAGGTGAAGAAGTTTTCCTTCTCCCAGGTGGCCGCTCCAAGTCTGAGCTGAGCAAAGCATGGGAGAACTTCATGGCGACCAGGTTGTAGCTGTCGGCATGGGTGATCCGGAGAGTGCGGGCGCGCAAGATGCGCGAAGCCTTAGGCAAGGGTGAAGTAGAAACCAGGGGCGCGCAGGGGATTTCCAGTAAAACCTGCGACGAAAGCGGCAAGGAACGGCGTAAGGCGACCAAAGTCCCCCCAGCCGAGATATTCAAGGCCGTGGCAAACTCCAGCAATTCCTTCCCATCGTCATCCCGGCTACGCACAAAAACCGGAATGGCTAGGGGCAGACGGGGCCATTTCCGGCGTTCTTTTTCTGCTTTTCGTGTCGACACGCAGCTCCCTCGGGGTGGGCTTAACCCCGTTTTTAGAGCACCTTCGGGGCCAAACAAAGCACCCTTCTGGACCGCGGAGCCGGGACAGATTCCGCCGTGCGCTGATTCTACTTCGGCAAGCGGTCAGCCGGAAGACTCGTAAATTCGCTCTTTGTTCGCTCATAGGAGGAGGGGATGGTAGGCTGGCTAAGCCTCTAGGAATGCAGAGTTATTCCTATCAGTGACAAATTTCGTGCGTTTTCCGTTGACAGGGATGATCCCATGTCTTAGCATCACTTGAGGTCGTTTCAGCAGACATTTTAGGTTTTACCCTCCCTCGTCGTACAAACCACCGAGTTTCTTGACGATGGCCGCAGTGCCGGAAAAGACGTGTGTTCACCAGCCCAACGAGTCTGAGGCCGCTGGCCCAGGCTTGGCTCCCGGGCAGGCTGAGTCAGCCAACTCGTGTCCGGATCCCGAATGCAGCCGGCAACTGCTGCAGGAATTCAATCAACTCCAGGAACGTTATCAGCGCACCACCAATGCGCTGGCCGCCGCCGCCCACGACCTGAAAACTCCTCTGGCAATTTTGAACGGGTATGTCGAGGTGCTGCAGAGCGAGAAGCTTGGCCCGTTAAACGAGCGCCAGCGCGCGGTGTTAGGCGACATGCGGACCAGCGGACAGCGTTTGCAACACTTCATTCAGGACTTCCTGAGCTTCAGCGTGCTGGAGACCGGCGAAATGAAGATGCGCTTCGAGAAGGCCGACCTCAACGCCTGTATCTCGGAGGTTTGCCGGCTTTGGTCGAATGGCTTTCAGGAGAAAGGGCTGGCGCTCTATTTTCTGGCAAACGACAAGCTGACGGAGTTTCCTTTCGACTCGGCGAAGGTGCAACGGGTGGTTTCCAACCTGCTGGAGAACGCCTCGAAGTTTACGCCCGCGGGTGGAACGGTGTGGCTGCATGCCGAACCCTACATGTGGGAGCGTCGCGCCGTCAGCACATCCGGCCTTCCGGATGAGCGCCGGCGTCAGAGCAGCATCCATCCCAATTCCGCCAAGATAAGTGTTTCCGACACCGGCCCGGGGATTTCGCCCGAGTACCACATTGAAGTGTTCGACGATTTCTTCCGCCTGCCGCAGAGCGAAAGCCAGTCCGGCATGGGGTTAGGTCTGGCCATCGCCCGCCGTTTAGTCGCGGGCATGGGCGGCAAGATCTGGGTGGAAAGCGTGCCCGGGGCGGGCAGCAAGTTTTCTTTCATTGTCCCGTTCACACCCCCCTCCGCCGTACCGAACAAAGGGAAAACGAAATGACACAAAAGGCCAACATCCTGCTGGTCGATGACGAACCCGGAATGTTGCGGTACATTCGTACGCTGCTCGAAGTGGATGATTACAGGGTCGAGACTGCCAGCACGGGGGAAGAAGCGGTGCAGCGGGTGCAGAAGGGATTGCGGCCGGATCTCATCCTGCTTGATCTGGTCATGCCCGGAATCGACGGGTTGCAGACCCTCGAGCAGATCCGCCAGATTCATTCCACGGCCAGGGTGGTCATGCTGTCCTGTGTCACGGACACTCGCAAGGTGGTTCAAGCCATCCGCCTGGGCGCACACGATTACATCACCAAGCCGTTTCAGAAGGCGGAACTGGACGCGGTGATCGATCAATGCCTGGGGACGAATCCACAGAACTATCCTGGAGAAGTCGAAGAACTGAATGACGATACGTTCTTCGTTGCCGCCAGCCCGGCCATGCGCAAGCTGCGCTCCCAGGCTGCCCTGGTAGCGAACGTGGACATTCCGGTGCTGATGCTGGGGGAAAGTGGTACGGGCAAGGAAGTCATGGCACGCTTGATCCACAAACTTTCGCCGCGCGCGCACCGCACGTTCTTGAAGGTGAACTGCGCCGCCGTTCCTGGCGATCTGCTGGAGAGCGAATTGTTTGGCTACGAACCCGGCGCCTTTACCGGCGCGACCCACAGCAAGCCGGGCAAGTTCGAGTTGTGCAACAAAGGCACCATCCTGCTCGACGAAATCGGCGAGATGCCTTACGGGCTGCAAGCCAAGCTGCTGCACGTTTTGCAGGACCAGCAGTTCTCGCGCCTGGGCAGCCGTTCCGTGGTCAAGGTGGACGTGCGCATCCTAGCCGCTACCAACATCAATATTCCGCAGGCGCTGGCTGCCAAGAGATTGCGGGAGGACCTTTACTACCGGCTGAACGCTTTCACCCTGAACGTGCCGCCGTTGCGCGAACGCAAGGAAGAAATTCCCATCCTGCTGAAACACTTCATGGCACGCATGGCGGAACGATACGCGCGTCCGCCGCTGCCGCTCTCGGCGGAACTGGTGCAGGCCTGCCTGGATTACACCTGGCCGGGAAACCTGCGCGAGCTCAGCAACTTCATCAAACGCTACCTGGTGCTGGCGGACGAGAAAGCGGCGATCAGCGAACTCCGTCCCCGAAGTGACGGCGCCGGCGCCCACATCGGTTCCGAGTCTGACAACGGCAGCGGTTCACCCGGAGGAGGTTTGAAGTCTCTGGCGCGGACCGCCAAAGACGAAGCTGAGGCTGAAGCCATCGCCAAAGCTCTGGATGCCACCAACTGGAACCGCAAGCAGGCGGCCGCATTGTTGAAGATCAGCTACAAAGCCCTGCTCTACAAGATCCGCCAATACGGTCTTGCCGAAGCCAATGGCCACCACAAGCTCTCCGCCGGGGCGTAGCAGGCTGCGTAGAATTCTGAGTTCTCACGCACACACTGAAAGCGCTGCGCCACCCAAAAGCAGAAGTTTTTCCGCAGGCTGTGAAGTCGTGTCGTTCGGCAAAACATTTATGAGGATAGTTCTAGGCTTCGTTCGGGGCCGGGACGGTGGCCGGCGAATGGCGGCGCAGAATGATCGTGCCCGTGATTAGGTTCCGAAAGTCTTAAGCACAAAAGTCACGTTCGGGATGGCTTCGGACTTTCACAGCTTAAGCTATCTCAAGCGGTTATTTATTGGGGTTGAAGCCATGCCCAAGCCATCATGGCTTGGGGGGGTCGTCGGGGTCGTCCGAGTGCGGCGGTTCCGCCGGGTCCGCGTCGCCCGTGCGTTTCTTATACTCGGCCCACATCTTCTCCACCTTTTGTTTAGTCTCGGTCACCTTATCGGTCAGCTCAAGCACGCGTATCTGCAATGTCAGGAGGGGCACTAGCGCTAGAGCGACCTTGGGGCTGAGCTTTTCCGAGTACAGATCGTCAGCCACGCGTTCGATCCTGGCCTTCACCGCAAACACCGTGTCCATGGGCGGCAGCGGATCAGCACTCTCCGAGTGGCCGTAGCGACTGTTTTGCCCACCGATTCGGCCCAGCTCCGCAGCCTTGTTCGGATTGGCGTGAAGATAGCACAGGCCACTGTCCATGGCGGCAGCGCGACAGCGTCTCCCGGCTTTGGTTCGACCTTTGCAGCGGGTCTTCTTCTCTTTCTCTTCCTCTTTCTCGTTCTCGTTCATACAGCACTCCTTGAATGAATTTAGGGGAGTTTCGCGTAGTGTTCAGGCTTCAATGTTGCGAATGCATCGACTGCTATCTCTACCACCTTCTCCTTCCCCAATACGCCGGGCGCACCGGAGCCTTGGCGGTCCTCTGCAGGAAGCGCACGTGGGCGGAGGTGTAGTCTCCGGCTTCGATCAGCGGTTTGATTTCCTCCGCCACCAGCTGCTCCACGGTTTTGCCGGCCGGCTCGGGGTGTGACATGACGATGTACTTCATGGCATCCCGTGCGGGGTTGTCTTTGTCGACGATGGCCTCGCTGGCGTTCCGCCCGGCCAGCTGTTGCGCGCTCAGCTTGACTCGGCGGGTGCGCATCAGCTCCCACAGCAGGTTCGGGCAATCCCAGGGGTGCATTCCCGGAAAAGGCTTTTCGGCATAGTTGCGGCAGACGATCTTTACCGTGGGCTCACGCTTCTTCAAGGTTGGCCCAGTGCATCATCAGGCGAGCGGCGAAGCTGATATCGCTCCGGTCGCCGTAGAAAGGCGAGAACAGTTCGATGCCTTCCTCAATGTAAAGTTCATTGATCGACTTGGCGCGCTCCGCGGCCCTCCCCGGAACTGAAGGCTGATTGCGGTTCGACTGCTGCATCGTCGTATCAAAGATGGTCGGGTCGGCGTAGGTTACGCTCAGTTTGCGAATGTCCGGCATCTCGCGCAGCGCGGGCGCGTTCTGCCAAACCTCCTGGCCCGGCATGTAGAATTCCCCGGCGAACCAGAGGGTGCCGGCATAGTCCACGTAGCAGCGGAGCAGGCAAGTGGGGTTGGTCTTGCCGTGATCGAAACCGCCTTCGACGCGCCAGTGCGGATCTGGCCGCCAGCCCGGATCTTCGACAACGATCTTGGCCCAGTGGGTGACTAGGGTATCGGCGAAGACCAACTCGCCGCCACCCGCCTGGTCCATAATTTCCATTTCTCGGTCCCAGGCGGCTTGCGAGGTGTAGACTTTGCGCTGTTCCGCTTTCCACTGAGGATTGAGTTCCGGGTCGCGGCTCGGGTCGGCAGTGTAGTGGTGGCGGATGACCAGAATACCGCCAGCTGTTCGGCGAATCTCAAGCCCACGACGGACAGCAACGGAGGTTTGCGGACCAACTTTCTTGGATTTCTGAAGTGCACCTAGTGCTTTTTCTTTGCTCATTGGGTTACTTGTCCTCATTACGAATAATGTCGTGCCTGACATCCGAGTACCAGCCTGGCCCGGCTGACGAGTTAAAGATGATTTTTCCTTTAACCACGGCCAGAGCTTCATTGAAGCACTCGCCGGCATCAGACTGGAAACTTGATTCATCATTCAGATAGCCCCATGGATGTAGGGAGCGGATCTGATTTGCGCCGCCGGGTATCCCTATGATGCTTCCGCCTCGAGCGAAACGCAGCGACAGATCCGGCTGCTGCCAGACCGGCTTCTCCAGGGGATATGCTTTCTTGAGCCATTCTTCCTGGCTGTCATATAGGAACTTGGCATACTTGATCAGTTGCTTTACCTTGTCCTCTTTTTGACACTGGAAAACAACGCCGCATTGCGCAATCGTCATCGCTTTGTTGGTTAGAAAGGCGACACATGCCCAAGACACCATCATGTCGCGGGATTTTTCCCACCACAGAATGCGCTCGTCGGAGTCGAGTATCGCAAATGCGTCGAGCAGATCCGGACGAACAGACTCCGGCGGAAAGGGCTCGTAGGGAGAGGGGAGCCCCTCTTCCCGCCAGTGCTCGTTCCAGGTTTTCGTGAATTGCGTAGCCCAAATGTAAGGATCTTGGGTCGCTTCCCGGGCTCGGGCATCATTGCTCGATCGCGCTGCTCTGGGGCTCTTCGCAGATATCCCCTGCAGTATCTCTAGCTTCTCCCTTGTTTGCTCCCATGTCAGGCTCGCTCTGTCTTGCTGACAATTCATTGCCTTTCGTGTGGATTCTTGGTTTTTTGTGTAACACTGCCGCCCAATGAGAGGATCTCGCGCCTTCTGGGCGGCACAATCCGAATCGGCTGCCGGTTTCTTGGCGAGACGTCGTTGCTTCGCCTTCTCTGGTCTCGCTGTACGCTTCTCTAGCGCATCCTCTGGCGTCACGTCTTCCGCGTTTTGCTCAGGGCTACCGCGCTGTTTGCCGCGGTTCCTAAGTGCTGCACGGGATATATCCCGAGATGTCTTATTCGCCATGGTTCCACCAGTTCAGAGTCAATCCCCAATCCATTGGTAGAGCTTGGCAAAGTGACTGACTGATCCCGCTCGTTTTGTGACGTTTCACGAGTTTCTTCATCGTCCTACTCCTAATCTCCGCCGCAGTTCGTTGCTAGTGATGGAGTGATCGACGGCTCTGGCGGTCAAACGACCGTGGGCGCCACAAGCGCCTACGTCCTTGACTCTGCGCTTCATGCCGCGCGGCATGACCTTCACTAGCTGCGCTGTGCGAACGCCACCAGATCGGGCTGTGCCCAGATAGCGATCGTTCTTCCTGACTGCGCTGTCGTACCCGTACCCGGAGAGCGGCACGGAGACAGCGACGACTGCGCGAGGACTTACGAACCTGACTTTTTCGTCAGCGGCAGCTTGGTGAGCGTCCGCCTTGGACAGATGGTCGTGAGAATGACAATCGGGCACGAAGTTAGGATCTTGTATTCTCTGAGCCTCGGCTTCGGATAACAGACAGATTTGCATGTGGACACACCTCCATCGTCATGGCGATTTATCCGGTTTTGGAAGGGTCGGGAGCCCTATCGCCAGTGGCGCACCTTGCCGCGTTTCCTACAAATATGATGCCCCGACATGAAGTGTTTATGGGTGAGAAATTGCGGGTCGCGGCCAGATGCCGGACGAGCGAAAACGCTTGTGTTTATGCGGGTGCGACCGATGTCTGGCCGAAAAGTTATCAGAAGTTACTTCAGGTTAGCCGTGGTTACTTTTTGGGCGTTTTGTGAAATTTTCGCTGAGTTCTAGCCGTGGAGAGCCTGGTTTTCAAAGAAGCTAGCTTCAGACCGGTAGTATCGCCCAGCAAGACCAGTGCGGCATTTTTGGCGGTCAAGTCCTTTGCAAACCCGTCTCGCCACTCGTCCCAGTGTGAAGGAGTAGCAGCAGATGCCAGTACGGTGCCCGCGAACCTGCCAGCCAGGTCCGACGCGGAGATTGTTTTCTCTTTCCGGACCAATACGCGCACATCCTCTAAACACCGTACAAACTCCTCCTGCGTGTTGAGCAGGGCGTCCTTCGAAATCGGGCCCTCTGCGCGTGCGCCACCTCCAGGCAACCGTCGGAACCTGAGCATTTCGGCGTTCGGTTCGTAGGTTCGCCTTGGGGCTACGCGCACGGGAACGCGGACCAAAACTCTCTTCCCAACTTCCTTGACGTCGATGTCCTCCGGGCCAACGTCAAACCCCCAACGCCGCAGCGCCTGGCTCGCGCGGGCTTCGACGCCAGACGTACTACCCTGATTTCCAGTGTCTGCTGGCGGTTGACATTCGATATAAGCATGATCGCCAATTTCTTGGACATTACCCAGGGGACAAAACCCTGCCTGTTGCAGCGCATCGCGGGCCATTTCTACCTGAGGTGGCAGAGGGGCTACCAGCATTGCCCCTTCGGGCTGCGCTGGTGCCACTTCTGTGGGCTTAGGCGTTTGCGGCGCTGCGGAAGATGTCGGCGCCAGCGCAGGTGGCGCGGACTCAGTCATCGTCCCTTGATTGGGGAGCGAGGAAGGGCCACGACGAAGGTGTTTATTGCTCATCGGAAATACCCGGGACATCGCGCGGGCTTTTCGTTCTTGGAACGCCCTATTTTACCTTCTGCGGACGGGGGAGTGTGTTTTGCCAGTGTCGAGGCCTTGACTTTCAGCACGCTGGATCAGCTGGCAAGCGCTGCGTCTTCAGCAGCAGGTAGCTCACATCACGGTAGCCGCGTCACCTCATTGATCCAGATTCTCGTTCAGAGCCGTTTTTCATGGGTGTTCTCCTTTAGGTAACTTCTCCTTCATCTGTTTGGCCCAGCGGGCCTGCGCGGCGGGGTAGGCGGACTCCTGACGCTCCTGCAATGTGTGTTTTTTGGGCGTAAGCCCTTCCGACTTTCCTGCCCAGAGAGACGGCGGGCTTGATTCTTGCCCATAAGCAGGCTTATACGACCATGCGGAGCGCTCCGAGTTCGCTGAACCTGACGGCCCTGGTGGGACCGCCGACTCGGCCACCATTTCCCTCGCGAGAAAATCGGCGTCGACCCGGGTCAAGAAAGTGGAAGCTTTCGCTTCGACGGACTGATAGTAAGCTAAGAAATCAACGGAGCGCATGATAGATACACTTTTGGCTTTGGCCTAAAATCACCGCATGGCGCGGGAAGTGCCTTTGGAGCGGAGGAGGTTGGAAGTTGATCAGTTTTCAGAATAAATCGGAGGGGTGAAGGGCACCAAGTGGCGCCACCTTCAGGCATTTTTCTTTTTCTTCACCTTGGCCCAGCGGGCCAGAGAGGCACGGCGGGCGGATTCCCTGCGTTCCTTCGCGGATAGGTTCTTTGCGCGTGCGCGGCCCCCAGCTCGTGCGACACGTTGGCGATATTCCTGAAGTGTTTCCTCGGCCATGCATGGAACAATAGCAGAAATGTGCCTACTAAGCAAGAATTACCTTGACATGCGTACTAACTACGGATAGGATGGGCTTGTAAGCGGCTCACCAGAGTGCTCGTAACACCCTGGCGAGCCTGACCAAATCCAGCATCGGAGGCTGAAAATGGCTACACCCACTCTAGCAAACTCACCCGCCCTGCTCTACACCCTGAAACCGGACACGAATATGTGGTGGTTGTTCCGCCTGGAACTGAGCCACTTCGCCCCGCGTTTCTACAATCACCGGGCCGACGCTGAGAAACTGGTCGCACGCTATCAACAGGTGCTGGCCGCGCGGCAAGCGAGGTCCCATGAAGAAACAACTTAAGAACACGGCGTCAGAGATGAGACTCGCCAACTCCCTTTGGGGACCGCTCTCAGAACCAAGTGCGGCTAGCCTCACCCTGTTGATTGAGAGCCTTTCCTTGCGGGTCAGCCTTGGCGATCTGCTGTGCTTGGAGGGGCATTGGTATGTGACTCATGCCGGCCTCATCCGGCTAGCTCGGCGAAGCCGATGCCATGGAATCCGGGTTCAACCGGCGCGGGAGTTCTGTGATCCTTCCGTGCAGCGGTGGGCCTTTCGGGCCACAGTCTACAAGTCCAAAACCTGCCGCGGCTTCGTCGGTTACGGCGACGCTGATCCATCCAATGTTTCCGCACTGGTCCACGGCGCCGAGATGCGCGTCGCCGAGACCCGTGCTGTGAACCGCGCCCTCCGCAAGGCCTACGGCATCGGCATTTGCTCGGTCGAGGAGATCGGTTCCTCCGCCAGTCAACCCGCTTCCCGTCCCGAGTCCAAAAAGCTGCCGCAGCCCTCGAATGGCAACGGGAATGGGAACTACGGCGGTCGGACCGTCCGGGATCGTCTCTGCCAGCTGATTCGCCAGCATCAGCTCGACGCCACGTTGGTCAAGTCTTATGCGACCGATTTTTGTGGCGTGAAGAGCCTGCGCGAAGCCACCCGCGACCAGGTCGAGAACTTCGTCGCTCACCTGGCCGATTGGGCCGAGAAGGACCGCAATGCCCTGCTGTGCCAGCTCAACAGCTATCCGGTCCAGAAAGAAGGTGCAGCATGAGACGCCGCATCCAGGGCTTACACGAGGCAGACCAATCTGCTGCAGGCCAGGTCCGCGATGGTCTGGTGCTGGTCCGGGTCGACAGAGCCCAGCATCGATGGAACGCGCGAAAGCCGTTTTATCTCATCCGCTTCTCCGTCCTTGAGCCGAAAGAACTCAGCGGCCACTCGGTCTCCGGTCGTCTGCACTGCACACCGAGAGCGCTGTGGAAGCTGACCTGGTTCTTGCGCGATTTCGGCTACGACACCGAACTGCTTGGGCGAGACGAGATTGACGAGAAAAGCCTGGTCGGCCTGTGCGGAGTGGTCAAGATCAGCCATGTCGTCGTAAGCGGCGCTTCCCTGCTCAACCTCGATGGCTTCGCGCCGGCCAGCCAATGGGAAGAGTTGGCGAGCGCTTCGCCCACAAATCTGGCTGGTTCCGAGGTGACGCGATGACCTACAGCTACACCCAGATCAGCCAATATCTGACTTGTCCCCGGCGCTACCGTCACCGCTACCTAGACGGCTGGCAGGAGAAGGACACCCGAGCCGCCATGCTGTTCGGCCGCGCCTTTGAACGGGCTCTCAGTGCCTATTTCCTGCGCGAGGACGCTGCCGCGGCCCTGTTCCGCGAATGGACCGCCTGCCAGAACCTCGGCCTGCGGTTCTCGAACGGCGACACCTGGGACCGGATGCTGCAGCAGGGCATCATGCTGCTGGACCGTTTCTGTCAAGACGACCGCATCCGCATTCGCCAACCTCGCCGCAACCTGCAAATCAAGTTCACGCAGCCGTTTTCCGAGACGAATGACTTCGTCGCCTACATCGACGCCATCGGGAAGGTGGACGGCACCCGCTGCCTGATCGAGTGGAAGACCACTTCCAGCCGCTATCCCGACGAACCCGACGGCCTGCTGGCACTCGATCCTCAACTGGTTTGCTATTCCTGGATGACCGGCATCACTGAAGTCGCTCAGGTGGTCTTCGTGCGCAAGCGACTGGTCGAGGTTCAGTATTTCCGTACCACCATCACCGACGAGCAGCGGCGGGAGTTCGGCCAGTTGGTGCAGGACACGATTGGGCGGATCGAGTCCGCCCAGTTCTTGCCCCACAGCGGGATTCGGTTCCCGCAGAACCCCTGCAGCACCTGTCCTTATGTTGGGCTATGCCTTGGAAAACAACAGTTGGTCGAGATCGATCTGGTGCGACGCCCGGGAGCAGAAAACCTTGGTTGGCTTGACGAGCTTACTTACTAACAATCCGCCCATGTTGCCCAAACTCAATCGCCGGCGAGCCGTGTTCGTGCTTACGAAAATCGACGAGATTCTGGCCTGGGAGAAGCGGAACGAGGCGGAACGGGATACCCGGTTTGTCGAACTCGGGCGTTATCTGTGCGAAGTGCGGGCGGGACAGTACTGGCAGGTGGAGAACGTGAAGTCGTTCGATGAGTTCCTGGAAAGGCGGTTCCCGGAATCGAGGCGCAAGGCGTACTACCTGATGTCGATCCACGAGCACCTGCCGCCTCAGGCGAGACGGGAACTGAAGGAGGTGGGATGGACCAAGGGGCTGGAGTTAGCCAAACTGGCGCGGAGGGACCAACAGCACTTCGATTGTGCAACCTGGTTGCACAAAGCGCGCGAAATGCCGAAGGAGCAGTTTAAGCGGGAGGTTGAGAAGGAGTTAACCGGGAAGGAAACCGAACCGTCGGAAATCATCTACTTCAAGCTGTACAAGAGCCAGATTCCGGTTGTGGAGCAGGCAATCGAGACCGCGGCTCTGATGCTGGGTACGGACAAATCCCGCGGCTACTGCCTGGAAATGATCTGTGCCGACTTCGTGGCGGGAGCAAACCTTGAAAGCGGCAACTCGCATGTGCTGCTGCAATCGATCTTGCGGTTCGTCAAGTTCCTTCCGGGTGAAGAGAGAAAAGTGTTCGTAGATCACTTGACCCGGAAGGCGTCGTGAACTGGGTCCGACCAAAACGCCCTCCCGTGCGGCTTGAGCCCCCGCTGTACGAACAACTCCGCAACCAGGTGCTACACCGCGATGGCTGGAGATGCCAAATGTGCGGCAGCAGGTCGAACCTTGAGGTTCACCACAAGGAATTTCGCAGCCAGTCCGGCGATGATTCAGAGCAGAACCTGATTACCCTTTGTGTTCTCTGCCATGCCAACTTGCATCAAAATCGAGCGGAACGCGCATGCCGAAGGGAGACGACTCGGGAGACCGCGCGTTCTCGTGGACGCTTCCAGGATTGCCTGTCTACGTGGCGAGGGGCGCTCTTGGGCTGAGATCAAGGCAGAGCTAGGGGTCAGTAAGGGGACGGCGCAGCGGGCTTTCGCAGCAAAATCGGGGAGCCCGCTGAGCGTTGAGGAGTGAAAAGGCAGGATAAGGCCAACTAGTGTTCCCGAGATAGACGGCCTTCAACGCATTTTAGGACTTCGGACGGTCGCAGGCCGAAGGTCTTTGCGAAGTCGAACAAGGCTGTCAGAGATGGGCTTTTTTCACCTCTCTCCAGTTGGCCAATATAGTTGCGATGGTACCCAGTCCGATGGGCAAATGAGTCTTGCGAATATCCACCTTCTTGGCGAAGCGCTCGAAGAACGAGACCAAACGCTACCCTCGGGTTGAGGCCCCGCCTGCCACGAGTGATTTTTCGAGCCACGACAACAAATGTCGTCGCTTGACCACAATTGTGATACCCACCTATAGTGTGTAATCCTCCTGGAGGTGGAGTATCGGAGAAGAACTAACTGGTCGCTTATGGAAGGTTTGCACTGAACCTGGCGAGTCGATTGTTGGTCCGGAGGCACGATGTCGAGTCGAGTTTTCATCACGCTAAACGAAGAGGTCATGACTGAGCTCCTCCGGAAGGCTGAACGGCGAGTATGCTACGCCGGTCCTGGCATATACGATTGGGTGGCGGAAGCACTAATTGGTGTTTCGGTGGATCTGGGACGGGAGAACGTCTCAGTAATTGTTGATCCCGATCCCTTCGTCATGCAGGTGGGCCCTTACTAAGTCCGCAGAATCGATCTTCGCACACAGACCGTAGAGCGCAGGGAGCTTCTGCGGAGCCCAATCCGCTGGCATATCAAAGTTCCAAACCACCTTATCGGCGGTTGCCTTGTCGACGCTGGGTTTCTCCTTATCAAAACCGAAGCGTTCATCGCTCCCACGGATGCCATTTTAGGCTCGTCGAATTGGGGGCCTCAATGTACCTTTTTCGCACAACTAATTTACACTGGGTTGTCCCATCCTCACGCTTTTTGTGAGGGTGGATATCCCTGTGTTTCGTGGGGAGCGCGAAAGTTGTTCTGATTTCAGAACAAACTTGAATTCTGCGCATTCAGACTGCACAATTTATGTAGCATCGCTTCTGTGGAATTGCTCGGGCCCAAGATTTCTGGGAAACACACGGAGAAGGATACATGCCCCCAAAGACGGGAATTCTTACCCCTCGCGAGCCAGCAGTCGATCTCGTCCGGATCATCAGTGAGGGCACCTACACCTCGTTCCCACAAGCTCTCAAGGAATTTACCAGCAACGCATATGACGCAGACGCTAAGCGCGTCGACGTAAGAGTCGATGGAGGATGGAAGTACGATCATCATTCGAGACGACGGGGTCGGTATGACCCTAGCCGACTTCCGGGACTTTTTCGCGAGTATTGGGAGGCCCGGAAAATCCGGCGCGCGTGCAGTTCGAGGAAAGACGGTTTCCGGAAGACGCAAGATCGGGAGATTTGGTATTGGATCGCTCGCAGTCGTCGGAACTGCCGACAAGTTTTCTGTTCGCTCGACGAGAAAAGCGAGCGGTGAAGGGTTCGAAGCCAGCATTGACCTGAAAGAACTCCGGAAGCATTTCAATAAGGGCGAGGATCTTAGCAAGTATTGGCTCTTCCCATATGAACAATGGGGTGGCGAACCGAGCTCAAACCATTTCACTGAGGTGCGCATTGAAGGTATTCATGCAGACATACGAAACATTCTGACCCGCCCTGGGGAGAAAACCACCGGGGAGTTCTTTGAGCGTGTCTCCCAACTCAGTGGACTTGACGAATTGAGCTGGCAGCTCGGACTAATTTGTCCTGTAGCGTACGCGCATACGTACCCAGTGGAGGAACGGTTTGTAGACAAAAAGAAGGACAAAATCATTTTCGACGAGGCCCGCAGGCTGCTCAGAGCTGACTTCAAGTTATTCTTAAACGGCCACGAGGTGAGGCGGCAAATCAGTCTGCCCTCATACTCGCCGAGTAAGCTGCGGGAGGACGCAGCTGGGGATCTCGTCCAAAAGAGGGGGCTGGGTTTTGAGGTGCGGTGCTTCAAGGCCCCTGGCAAAGCGCCGGTCTTTTATCAAGGGTATCTAGTCGTCCAAGCAAGCCAAGTTTTTCCCGAGGACGTTCGAGGATTGCTCATCCGCCTTCGCGGTACAGCAATTGGATGGCACCGCACGTTCAATATTGCTACCGCTGGGCTTTCGACAATGCTGCCGTCGTTATCTGGCGAAGTATGGGTCGACGGTCTCGAAGAAGCGCTTCAGTTTGATAGGGAGTCGTTTCGAGAGGATCATCCGGACTTTCGTTGGTTGCGCGACCAGTTGATCAATATTATCAGCGGGGAGGCTCCTGCGTTTCGTCAGCGGTCGGCAAAACGCAAAGGAAAGGAGAAAGCCTCAAAATCGAGGAAGGGTTCCAAGGCGGCAAAGCCGGCGCAGGCAGCCGCGGAGGCGAAGCCCCAGGCAACTCCAGCAGCTGCGGCCTATCCTACCGACTCGTTTCTGCCTGCTAGCATTTTCGAAGCTCAGAAGGCTTATCTGAAACGTCTGGTGCCTCAGATTAACGGATGCTGGTCAAGCGGCTACCACGAGGCCTGCGCCGTCATGGCCCGTCGCATGATCGAGACGATGATCATCGAACTTTACTACCAGCGCGGCTGGATGAACGAACTGAAGGACCCGACGACTAAGGACTTTTACGGATTGAAAACCCTCGTTAACAAAATCTGCAGTGACTCACGCTTTGGCTTCGACAGCAAGTTTCAAAAAGGACTTAAGGCGCTAAAGGAACTCGGGGATATTGCAGCACACGATTATCGAGTCAAGATTAAGAAATCCGATCTCGAAGGCGCGCGTTCGGACCTGCGGTTCACCTGTGAGCGCATGGTTTTCGAGATCAGCGGAGGCCCGAAAACAAGTCCTTAGTCGCGGGTAAAATGGGATGCCTAAAATTGCATACCGCTTCAACATCTCCGAATTGGACCGTTGCCCTGAGCAAAAGACGGCGTTGCTAATTAGCCCTCCCGTTTATGACACGCAGTATTGGGCCGAGTGGTCACAGCCGTACGGGCTGCTCCGAATTGCTTCTCTACTGAAAAAGCACCGCTATAAGAAGCTCTACCTCTTCGACTTCATGGAAACCGGGGAGGATCGCCAGGTGCCCCATCACCGTATCAACCCGGACGAAAGCTATTCCGACAATGATCGGCCAGAGGGCAGAACCCGAGCGATTATCCTCCGTAAGAGAGATGAAACTTTAGAAATCCAAAAACGGCACTTTGGGAAAACATGGGAAGAATTTGACAGGTTCATCAAGGTACGCAATCTCCACAATTATCCTCCGGATGAGGTTTGGGTCTCTGCTGTAATGAGTTACTGGTGGGAGTCTGCTCGTGACCTCACCCTAAGAGTTCGGCGTCTTTTTGGAAAGAAAACCAAGATAATACTGGGTGGAATTTACCCGAGCATCGCGCCAGAGCATGCAGCTGCGATGACGAGCGCAGACATTGTTGTGCAAGGTGAGATCGAGGAGGCAAACGACCTCTGGCCCGACCTCAGTCTTTACAAGAACAGGCCCACATACGGCATCGTGACCCCGAGCCGTGGCTGCCCATATGATTGCCACTACTGTGCCCAGAAAACGATCAACTCTGGCTCGACAAGAGTCCGCTTTCGCAAGCCAGCGGACGTTGTTGCGGAAATGCGCTATAAATACGACCGATACGGCATCAGAGAGTTCGCCTTTTACGCGGACTTCCTCTTGATGGATTGGCGTGACAATCTGCTGCCAATACTCAAGCAGATCGTTCTCGACAAGCTTCCGTTTCGATTGCATGCACCAGAAGGACTGGACACGCGTTTCCTATCGCAGTCGCAAGAGCTGCTCGACTGGATGAAGAAGGCCCACTTCCAAAAGATTTATCTGCCGGTTGAGAGCATCGATAATGAGTACATCAAGACACTTAACCGCCGCCACGTCAAGCTTGAGCACTTCGTGCGGGCAGCCAAAATGTGCGACAAGGCGGGTTTCGAGCTCCGAAATTTGGACGTGAACGCCTTTGTGCTCTATGGACTGCCTCACGAGAGCGTCGACCGGGTGGTGAAGACTACGCTCTTCGTTTCGGAGATTGTCGGTTCAATCATCCCAATGCTGTTTACGCCGGTACCGGCGACACACCTGTTCAATCAGCATCTCCCGTTTATTAGGGAGCGGGGCTGGGACCGCGACCTGCACATGTTAAACGGAAAGCTTTACCCGTTTCTCGAAACATACGAGGGTTCAATTTCCGATTACACGGATCTTCAGCGCCTGATGTTCACTTTGAACGCTCACTACCGGAGTGCATCATTCAGCATTTTCGGCCAATCTCGCGTGAACCTCTCGTTCCGGGAGAACATCCGCAACGGGTTTGAAGCGTTCGTTCGTACTTTCAAGACGAGCGAGTTGGGCGAGGAGCCGTCTGCGATACACCCGAACGAATATGACAATATCCCGTCGGACACGCAAGAGTCCCTGTTCAAAATTATTCCACACTGAGGCACTCGGGCGACATCCCGACCAACTTCGCCAGCGCCTCCCAGTGCCTCGGATGTGGCCGGTGTCGGCCTGCGCGGATGTAAGCGGCATCCGACAGTGTCCGCTTTTCAACTGTATCGCACCGAGAGGACTCGATTGTCTGGGAGCGGCACGACTGAAGTCGGAACCTACCACAAAACACCTGTGAGGCTAGTTCAAGGCTTCGTTCTGGGCGGGGACGGTGGCCGGCGAATGGCGGCGCAGAATAATGGTGCCCGTGATTATGGCGCAGGTCAGCATGAGCACTCGGAGATAGAGGCTGGCGTGAAGCGTGGGGTCTCCGAAGAGATACCGCAATAGGCCTAGAGTTGCGCTGGTGGCGCAGAAACCGAAGTAGAACACGGCGGAGATTGCGGTGGGCGAGGATTATCTGATCGTGGCGCAGCGGGTCACGCTCCACCGTTGCGATGTGCCGGCGCTGTTGCCGCTGGTGGAACAAGTAGAGCGGCGGAGCCGAGCGCGTCCCCAGAAAGTGCTGGCGGACGCGGGGTTCTACAGCAATGAGAATGTAGGAGTCTTACAAGAACGCGGCATCGAGGTGTATCTGCCGGATCCGAACCTGGCGCGCGAACTGCACACCGGGAAACGAGCCCGTACCATCGGACGCAACCGGGTGCGCAGCCCGGGACTGCGGGCGATGCGGAACAAGCTACGCAGCCCGGCGGGACGGCGGGTGTACGAACGGCGCAAGGCTCTGGTGGAACCGGTGTTCGGAGTGCTGAAGCAACAGCGTGGGATGCGGCCGCTACCCGCCGGAATGTGTAACCAGCCATTGCCAAACACGGCAGCGACCGCATGACGAGAGGCGAGTGTCATGGCGCTGAAAATCAAGTTCTCACGCACACACTGAAAGCGCTGCGCCACCCAAAACCAGAGTTTTTCCGCGGCCTGTGAAATTGTGCCCTTCCAGGTCCGGGCTGGGGCCAGAGTTCTTGCGAGGGCGGCCGGGTCACCCCAAAGCCTACTGCACCACCAAGGTCACGGCCTGAGTGCGCGTTGCCGAGCCGGAAGTAGCGCTTACAGTCACGGTGTAGGTTCCCGCGGGGGTTCCGGTCGTGGTGGTGGTAGAGGTCGAACCACAACCTGGCAAGAACGCAAAGCACACGAAAACGACGCTCAGCGTCAATCCAAGTGCGAGCCGGCGATATTTCCGTCCGCTGGCGCTGACACCCAGCAATGCTAATCCGGCAACCGGCAGCAAAGTGGCATAGAACGGTCCGCCGCCGCGCCACAATCTTGTTATGGTAGTGACCCGGGCGGTCGTGTTGATCACCAGAGTGGTGCTGGCAGGGCCGCTACTCAGATTCGGGATCGGGTTCGTGGTCTCGACGCAGGTCGCGCCGGTAGGCAGGCCTGCGCTGCACGAGAGGGAAACGCTATCGGGGAAGTAACCCGTCGGAGTGAGAGTCGCCGTGTAGGCTGCAGGCACACCGGCGGGGACCGTCACCGACACAGGCGCGACGCCCAGAGTAAAGTCGTTCACTGTCACACTTGTGCTGGTGTTGGCGATCTGGGATCCCAATACACTTACGGTAGCGCTGTTCCCCAGGATGGCTGGACTGGTATCCGGAGTCAGGGCAGCGGTCGGCGTCAGAATCACGGTCACGGTTGCCGTCGCGCCCGCGTTCAGAGCCCCGATGTTGCACACCACGGCGCCGCCGCTGGCCGAGCTACAGCTGCCGGGACTTGCCGTTGCGGAAGTGAACGTCGCCTGCCCCGAGGTGGGTAGATTGTCGGTGAAGATAATGCCGCCGGCGAAATCACCGCTGTTGGTGATGGTGTACACGAAGCTGACTTGATTCCCCACGCCCACCGTGCTCGGCGAAGGAATGACGGTCAGCGCCAGATTCAGGAGCGGTCCCAGTTTGCTGACGAAGGCATCACTCGGACCGTCAAGCGTGCCCTGAAAGGGATTCAGAACAGGGAAATTCGAGGACCATGTTTCTCCACTGGCGTAGCTGGCCCCGGCTGCATCGACGGCGATGCTGGTGCCGATGTCAGTGCCGCTTCCGCCAAAATACGTCGAATAATGCCCGGGCGCAGTCGGGCTGTCAGCGGTCGTATCGATGCGAGCCACAAATGCGTCGCTCGGCCCCCCCCCAAAAAACCCTTGCACGGGGTTGTTGATGACGGGAAAATTGACCGAATCGGTGAAGCCGATAATCCGCGCACCTTGATTGCTATCCACCGCGATCGCCGTACCGACATCCGTTCCCGAGCCACCCAGATAAGTGAAGTAGTTGAGGGGCACCGTAGTGGTTGAGCAACTTGTACCGGTACACAGCACCCCGAGCTTGGCCAGGAAGGCGTCGGTCCCTCCGCCATTCGTGCTCTGAAAAGCGCCGCTGGTAGTGCCGGAGCTGAAATCGGAAGAGTCGGTCGATCCGGTGACGTAGACATCAAAGTTGGAATCCACGGCGATCCCGTACCCGATGTCATCGGCCGATCCACCGAGATAGGTCGAATAGAGCAATTGCGCGCCCGGAAGCGCTGCGGGATTCAGCCTGGCCACGAAGACATCCAGGGCAGTGACACTGCTGGAACAGTTCGAGATGGTGGTGGGAGGAGAATCCAGGCAACCCTGATAGGCATTGAGGATGGGAAAATCATTGCTGCCGCCGACGTGCAAGAAGTTGGTTCCGCCGGTGATGTACACATTGCTGTTGATGTCCACCGCAATGCCGCCGCCAACAGCTACGCCCGTCGAGGGATTTCCGCCGCCGAAATAAGTGGAATAGACCAGGCTGGCCGATCCCCCGAGGTTGGGGTCAACTTTGCTCATGAAAAACTGAATGGCCGACCCGGAAGCTGGCTCGGGCTGAAAGGATCCGAGCGTCGAAGGAAAACCCGTTTCCACTTCGTTCGAGGTCGTGGTTCCCGTGACGTATGCGTTGCCGCTCACGTCCACGGCCGCACCGGACGCAATATCGGCGCCCTTGCCGGAAAGATAGGTGGAATACAGCAAGGTGTCGCCGGTGGAATCGAGTTTGCTGACAAAGACGTGCTGGCCGCTTGAAACCGGCGTGGACTGGAAGGCGGCGTTAGTGCCGTGCGTGGGAAAGTTGGTGGAACTGGTCGTACCGGCAACGATGACGTTAAAACCCGCATCCACGGCAATGCCCGCGCTGTAGTCGACTCCGTTGCCGCCCAGATAAGTAGCGAACTGCAAAGTACCCGCGGGGCTGAACTTGACGATAAACAGGTTCGCTTTGCCAGCCAAGGTCCGCTGATACGGCTTTCCCCCGGGCGGAATGGGAAAATCGGACGACGTCGTTGAACCGGCAACATAAGCGTTGGATGCGGAATCCACTGTGATGGCCGGACAGCCGGGCGTAAAGGCCAGCCCGGTGATGTACGAGCAGCTCTCGGCTCCGCTGCCGCCCAGGTAAGTGGAATAGACCAGAATAGGATCGATGACCAGGGTCCGGCTGTGGTCGTACGCTCCCAGCTTGAATCCAACCTCATCCTTACCGCGCAACTCGAATCCGCCTGCCACAGTGCGCTCTTCGTCCCCGAACTTCTGATAAACACGGGGAGCCTTCAGCCTTAGTTCCGCAGCGCTGAGAACCAGCACCAGATCACCGTCCGGATCAATCCTGAGATTCTCCGGACCTTGAAATCTCAACGTCACATGGCTGGAATCGCTTCCTGGGGCCGCTTCGAAGTCATATTCGAGCTGTCCCTGAGCGCCGTGATACACCAGGTCGATCCCTGGATACACGTCGTGATAGCGCACGCGAGCGAACTGCGGGACATCGCGATGCCACCGCGCGGGATCGTTGCCGATGATGTAGTTGCTCTTGCCCGGCAACACGCCGGTTCCGCTAATCAACGCGTTTGGGTTCGCGCCTGCCAACCCCATGCGCACCACCGAGACTCGTGGGGCAGAATGCGGAGCGCGGACACTCGCCGGTTGCAATTCGATGACTGCTTCGTTGGACGTGAGAAACAATCCGTAGCCGCTGCCGCGCGCCAGAAATTTCACCGCGGAGTCACTCTGTCCCTGGTTGGGTTCGAACATCAGAGGAAAATTCCGATAGGCGTCCTGGACCGGCTGTGGCGCCTGGGCGCGAACCTGGGTCGAAGCAGCAGAGGAGGAATGGACGCGGTGGTAGGAACCGGCAATCTGCACCCAGCCCGGACCGGCGGCCAAAACCAAGACTCCAACCACCATCAACAGCACAAGTGCAACGGCGAACCACTCCGGTCGGGCGGATGTCCGCAGCTTACAGCGATCCAATCTCACTAGCTCCTCCGAGTTTCTGATCATGCTACTGCTGGAACATGTCCACCCTGGCGTTCGTGTCCGTTGACAAACTGAAGAACTGACTAGGCAACACGAGGTAGAGAATAGCAGCCGTGCTCCCGTTCTCGGTCAGGACGACCCGGCCATCGGATGCCAAGGACGTGATGTTCTGAGTTGCCTGAACCTGACTCAGGCCGGTGCTATTGCTGACATCCGTGGTGAAATCGATGATTCCCGATCCGACCACGGCGATGCTGACCACGTTGCTCACGGTGGGGTCGACGGGCGCCAGGGAACCGCCGGCATAGGTTCCGGATAAAGAAACATTGGAAAACGGCGCGCCCGACTGCGGTTCCATCAATCCGAAAGTGACTGCGGCGTCTGTGCCGACGATGAAGGCTTGATTCGGGCTGACCAGATACATAACCGGATCGGAGGTCTGAAACCCGGAACTGGACAGGGTCACGCGGCCCGTGGTCGCCACGCTGTAGGTGCCGTTGCCGGATCCTGAGGTCAGAGTGCCTCCGGTGTTCAGATCCGAGCTAAGAGTCGATGAACCGCTGCCAGCAGTAGTGAAAAGTCCAACCTGGGCCTGGGAAGTGGACGGTGTGTCCAAGGCGGTGGTTTCGAAGACGCCCACACCGTTTAGTGAGCCCTGACCAAATGAACCGGGTGTGGACTGCTGAAGGGCTGGGCCACTCACCAGCGGATTTCCTCCGGAAACGAAGGGATCGATATCCATGACCAGCAACTGTGACGCATTGACCACGTAGAAGCTGTAGTCGGTCGATCCTGCCCCGGTCTTAATGGTTAGGGTTCCTCGACCTGTGGAGGCAACCGAGTAGCTGCCGCTGGTTATCGATACGTTCGATGACGGACCGGAGACGGCATCATCAGAATCAAGCGTGCATGCGTTACTTGGGCAGTTGAAGTTCCCCGAGCCATCGGCTTGAAATTCTCCGGCCACACCATACCGGTTGCTCTGCGAATCAATTCCGAGAAAACCGAATGCGTACCCGCCATTGATGCTGGCAGTCGTAAATGTGCTGGTGTCCTGCTTCAGAACCACGCCGGAATCGCGCGTGCCGCTACCGTTGCTGTCATCGAACTCAATGATGCTCGCATTGCCGTCCGCCGTGAGCGCGAGCGCAAACGTACGGTTGCCCGAGTTGAGGTTGAGGGTCATCGTTCCCAAACCGCTGGTGCTGATGGAATACGTTCCGGTGAAGGCTTGGCTGAGTTGCAGCGACGCAGGGTCATTCAGGTCCATGAGGCCGCCGGAAATATTTCCGTAGCCATCCGCCACAAAAGTCCCCGCCGCCACGAACAGTCCATTCGAATCGAAGCCGCGGACAGAGAACGCATAGTTGCCCGCCAGTTTCAAATTGTTGGTGGATCCCGGGTTCACGGTGATGCTGAGTTTGGCGGTGGCGTACTGCTTGGAGGGGGTTGAGGAATCGCTGACCTGAACGGTGAAGGTCGAGGTGCCGCTGGCGACGGGAGTTCCCGCGATTACGCCATCACTGCCGAGATTGAGGCCAACGGGCAAGGCACCAGAGATAAGACTCCAAGTGTAGGGCTGAGATCCCCCCGTTGCCTGCAAGGACTGGCTGTACGCCACGCCCACTGTGCCCGCCTGAAGCGACGTGGTGGTGATCGACAAAGCTGGAGGCGGATTAATGGTGATGCGCAGCGCCTGATTGACGGTAGCGTCCTCGCTATCGGTGACTTGAATCGTAAACTTGGAGGTTCCCAAGACCGTCGGCGTACCGGAGATCACTACGGAACTGGTGGTGCTCGGTTGCAAGCTTAAGCCGCCGGGAAGGCTACCTGAGATGATGTTCCAGGTGAAAGTTCCAGTGACTCCGGTGGCGTTGACAAATGCATCGTAAGGGACATTGAGAGTCCCTGGCGGCAGCGTGGTAGTGGTAATGGCGAACACCGCGTCTAAGGTAATTGATAATGTCGCAGTTATGCTGGTGTTGGCGACCGAAGTGGCCGTGATGGTAGCGGATGTGGAGGTTGGAATCTGATCCGGGGCGGTATAGATGACAGTGCTCGTGGTACTGCCGCTCAGCGCGCCTGGCCCGGATAGAGTCCAAGTCACACCATCACTGTTCGTGTCATTCGCCACCGTAGCCGTGACGGTCACGGCCTGCCCCGGATTGAGGGTCTGGGTCGAGGCGGGAGACAGGGTGATGCTGAGGGTGCTGGACCCGCAACCCGATCCCCAAAATGCACAAACCAGTAAAGTTACAAGAAGCAACCAAGGAGCTTTCAATTGTCCCACGATCTCTCCGTTGAGATTCTAAAGTTGCGGCTGCAAAACAGCAAACTTGAGAAGCCGGTAACGCCAACCAGTCGCTGACATCCTAAATGCGGCTCAATCAGACCAGAGCCTCGGAGGTTCTCCTCTTTAAATGGAGAAAAGGAAGAAATGGCGCGCCAACAGCACTCCCTCCCGCGCCCGCAAAGCGGTTTGCCTGCTTGTCACCAGAATTGCGCGAAAAATTAAATAACTACTTAAACATCTTGCAAATAGAGGTGTCAAGCCACAGACTGCGCGCCAACGCCAAATTGGTCAGATGCGCCCAACGACAGCCAGAGATGCCGCTCTGTGGTAGAAAGTCCCTGCCTCGGTTGCCGCCGTACAAAACGTAGCGCAAGCTCTGCAACTCGATGCATTCTTAACCGCTTTGCCGGGCTCCCGCACACGCCCAACTAGCTCATTCCACGCGTCTGGAAGGGCGGCGGGCAATGGCACCGGGATTGCTCTTAACTGGCCTGGCCAGCTCTTCCCTTTACAGCCGCCCCCACCCTCCCCCTTCTTTCTTAACCCCCAACCGAGATGAAGGTCTCCGCTCCGGCAGCAGGCGTCAAACTTCGCCCCTCCACTTTCAGGCCATTGCGCAGGGTTGCACGGTGAGCGATTCTTGTGCCACTGGAAAGGTCGCCTTCTGCACCAGTTGGAGACCGGTCCGGGGGAGCGCAGGTGCTCGTAGAACAAAGGGATTCCATGTCAGGATGGCCGCAAGGGCAAGAACGGCGCTGCATGCGGCGTTTTGACATGCGCTTGCCTGCGCTCATTCACCTACCCAACGGTAAACCAGAAGACCTGCCTACGGAAACTCAGAACGTAAGCGCGCGCGGCTTGTTTTTCTACCTCGACCGGCCGCTTTCGGAGGGGTCACGCATCGAGGTGACGCTGACCTTCCCGCCGCACGTGACGCTGACCGACTCGCTGCGGGTGCGATTCGGGGCGCGTGTGATCCGCATCGATGACCCTCTGCCCGGCTCCCGCATCGGCGTGGCCGCTTTGATTGAAGAGTATGAATTCCTGGGGCCCAGGCCGGTGGCGGCCAGCTAGACGGGCAGCGGCGTTGGCATTCAGCATTTCCTGAGCGCTTCGACGGACACTGTGACGGTGGGAGAAGACTTACTTCTTTTTCAGCTCTTCGATTTCCTGACGCAGGCGGGCATAGCGGCGGGCCAACCAGCCAAGGTACACGACGTGGATGATCCAGGTGGCAGCGTAGGCGGCGTAGAGGTAGGTCATCGCGGGCTCCCCAACATGCCTCCCAGGGCCTGGAGTTCTTCCACTTCGCGCCGCATGACTTCGAACCGATAGCGGGACCAGCACACCAGTGCGGCAAAGCATGAGAAGGCAAGCCAGTTGATCAGCAGGACGTGCAGCATGCGGGGATCAATGGAACCACCTCCGCCGATCACTGGCTGCGGATGCTGGGTGCGGAAGAACCAGATCGAGAAATAGACCAGCGGCACGTCGAGCGCGCCAAAGACGGCCAGCACCGCGGCCAACAGCGGAGTTTGTCCGCCGCTGGAAAACTTTCGCAAGATCAGATAGCTCACGTAGATCAGCCAGAGCACCAGCGTCAGCGTAAGACGCAAATCCCAAGTCCACCAGATCCCCCATACCGGTCGCGCCCAGATTGGCCCGGTCACCAATACCACGGTGCAGAATACGACGCCGACTTCCGCGGTGGTCAGCGCGACCATATCGGCTTTCGGGTTGCGGCGGACGAGGTAGATGATCGACGCAACAAAGTTGATGGAGAACAGGATGAACGCCGTCCACGCGGATGGCACGTGATAATAGAAGATACGCTGCACGTCGCCCATGGTGCGCTCGGTGGGAGCGACCACCAGCGCCTGATACAAGCCATAGCTCAGCAGCACCGCCGTGACGATCGCGAAGATGGGAAAGATGCGCTTCATTCTGCGTGCAGCACCGAGCCGAACAGCACAAGGCTAGCCATAGTAAACATCAGATCGTAGGCGACTAGCAACACGATCCAGAATTTTGCCGAGTATTCGCCGGTCAAAATTGAAGTTGTGGCTTCCACCATGGCCAGCAAGGCGGGAATGGAAATTGGAAACAGCAGCAGCGGCAGCATAATTTCCCGGCTGCGGGTACGCAACGACATGGCCGCAAAAAAAGTCCCGTTGACCACCAGCGCCCATGTGCCCAGCATGGCGACGATCGGCAACTGCCACGCTGGACCCAGCGCGCGCAGGTTGTAGAACACGATGAACAGCGGGGTCATCAGGGCTTCGAGGACGGTGACAAAGATGAAATTTCCGAACGCCTTTGCCAGGAACAACGAGTTGGGTGCAGCCGGAGATACGCGGTAGGCGTCCAATACCTGGTTGCGCAGTTCGCGGGCCCAGGTCTGGTTGAGCGCCACCACCGCCGCAAACAGAAATGCCACCCACACCAGGCCGCCGGCAATCTGCCGGGATTCTTCGGCGGTGGGATCGAAGGCGAAACTGAAGATCACCACCACCAGCAGGGCGAAGAACAGCATGGAGTTGATGGCATCCTTGGAGCGCCATTCCAGCCGCAGATCTTTGATCAACGTAGCCCGCGTCAGGCTGCTCATGATGTCTCCGTCGGATGGAAATCAGCCGTGCGATTCACGATCTGCCCAGCCTCCATCCACACAAACTCGTCGGCTACGCCTTCCAGCAATGAAGCTTGATGTGTGACCACGAAAATCGTTTTGCCGCGGCTGCGCATCTGCGCCAGAAGGCCAACCATTTCTCGCGCCGAGCGCTGGTCGACGTTGGAGAACGGCTCATCCAGCAACAGAATCTTCGGATTGTTCAGCAACGCGCGAGCGAGCGACATGCGCTGCCGCATGCCTTGCGAATACTGGCCGACGGGACGCGGCAACTCCGGATCCAGTTTGACGGCGCGGATGGCCTCAGCACAGATATTGTCATCGACAATTCCGTACAGCCGCGCAAAATAGCGCAGGTTCTCCATCCCGCTCATTTCGTCATAGAGCAAGGATGGGTGCGCCATGTAGCCGATTTCACCGCACACGGCACGCAGGTTCTTGTTTCCGAGAGTTGAAATCGTTCCGCGCGTGGCGGGCGACAGCCCGGCCAGAGATCGCAACAGCGTGGTCTTCCCTGCCCCGTTGTCGCCGAGAATTGCGTACAGGCGTTCGGCTGCGAACTCGGCGGTCACGCCGCGCAGCGCGTAGAACCGTCCAAATTGTTTGACCAGCCCAGCCACGGAAACGATCGCACAGGCCGGCGGATTCGAAGACTGAGTCACGAGAATTTCTGGTTTCTGGGGCAAGCGTTGAAGATAGCCGAAGCTGGAGGCGAAGTCGAGAGGGCGAAGCTAAAGCGCGTGCTGATCAATGGCGCAATTATCGCAGCGCAGAAAAAAAGTGGGTGAGAAATCTTCTTTCGCCCCTCCGGGGCTTGTTCATTTCCCACCTTAACCCACGGCTTACGCCGTGGGCTTTATTCTGATGCCGCTTCGCGGCTAGGAAACTTAACTATCTACTCAGGCTGCGCTGGTTTGCGAACCCGCCGCATCACCTGCAGCCCTTGCCCGCCTGGGGCCGCGTTTGCGCACCAGCAGTAGGCGAATCCGCTCCAGCAGTTCGGCGGGCGCATACATGCCCTTGGGCAGAAAGACGTCGGCCTGCATATCACGGTCGTAGATTCTGACCTTGCCAGACACCAGCACGGCGGGGGTTTGCGGAGAAATGGCCTTCACCTGTTCAATCAGCTTGCATCCGTCCACACCCGGCATGATCAGGTCGGTAAGCACCAGATCAATATCGCCTTTTTTGAAGCGGTCAAGCGCATCCTGACCATTGGTGCAGGCGGCCACGCGGTAACCGCGGGTTTCGAGCAGGATTTTTCGGACAGAGAGTGATTGTTCGTTGTCGTCGACACAGAGAATCGTTCTCTTGGGCTTCATTCTCGCTTCCAATGCAACCGATTCGGCCAGACGGGCCCGGAATGCGAATAAGTTTGTGAGAATCACCGGTCGTGGTGCAGTTTGGCAAGGAAGCGAGCCAACCGCGCGCTCATTGTGTCACAAGGAACCCGACACTTCGCGCGGCTCGCCCAGATCCTTCGCGTCGCAAAGAACGCTTGCTCGGGATGACAATCACACTGCACTACTACCGAATTACCGGAGCGCTTTGAATCCTAACGGTGATCTTCGCGTCTGTAAAGTATCGCCGATGCTAATGGCGACCAAGCCCTCATGAAAAATTCGCGCGGCGGTGCGGAGTTGCATTTCTTCTGCGTGAACGTGCTTTCAGAGACTAGAAGAAAATTTCCCCGCGGAGAACTTCGACAACATTTCCACCGACACGCACATTAACCACTCGGTCATCCCGGCGCGAAGCGCGTACAAAAATGCAGCTGGGACGGTGCATCTCGATGCCCTGCTCAATCAGGACCCGCTCGTCGGGGCGGGCAACTCCCGACGCCACCATCCATGCGGCAGCGCATCCCGCAGCCGAGCCGGTGGCCGGATCTTCGCCGTTGTAGAACATCATGCGCGCATGCAGCCGCGCGGCGCGGTCCACGGTCTCACGGGTCACGAAATAAAAAAACTGCCCGCCGGAGCGCTGCAGATACTCCGCAGCGCCACCGAGGTCCACTTTCAGATTGCGAATCGCTTCCAATCCGCGCATGGGCACGATGGTGAATGGCACACCGGTTGACACCGTCTGTATGGGAAGTGAGGAGTCCAAATCGGCTTCCCGCAGCCCAGCGGCCCGCGCCACGGCATCGCGATCGTGCGTCGGCCCGAATTGCGGATCTACCTGAGTCATCTCGCCGAACACGGGCTCTCCGGGATTTTCCTCAAATCGCACGGGAACTTTGCCGACGTTCAGATCGAGCGCCACTTCCGGAGCTCCACTGGAACCGCGCAGCGCAAACGCCGTGCCCAGGGTCGGATGTCCGGCGAAGGGCAGTTCTTCCTGCACGGTGAAAATCCTGACCCGCACGCCGCGTTGGCGCTCGGTGGCGGCGTCCCGCGGAAAAATAAAGGTCGTTTCCGAAAGATTCATCTCCTTGGCAATCGCCTGCATCTGCTGATCGGAGAGGCTGCGCGCGTCCAAAACAACTGCGAGCTGATTGCCTTCAAAAGACCGGGAGGAAAAGACGTCAAGCTGAGTGAACGAAAGCCGTGTGAGTTCGGGTGTCATGGCCATGCCATTATAAATTCCCTGCCCATGTTTGACGGCCTTCTTGCGTCGCGAGTATCCTACCAGTCCAGTGAGGAGCAGAAATTATGAGCACTGAAAGCGTCACCCAGAATCTGTCCAGAATTCCACGCATCAATGAGCTGGCTCCGGACTTTCACGCCAAGTCCACGCATGGCATGATCAAGCTGAGCGACTACACGGCGAAAGGCAAGTGGGTCCTGCTGTTTTCCCACCCCGCTGATTTCACGCCGGTGTGCACGACGGAGTTTGTCGAGTTCGCGCGGCGCTCTGCCGAATTTGATAAGCGCAACGTGCAGCTCATCGGCAACTCGATTGACAGCGTCTATTCGCACATTGCCTGGATCCGCAACATCGAGCAGAACTTCCATGTGAAGGTTCCGTTTCCGGTGATTGCCGATCTTGATCAGAAGGTAGCAAGGGCATTCGGCATGGTGCATGAAGCAGTCAGCGACACTGCGGCGGTGCGAGCCGTGTTTGTCATCGACCCCAAGGGCATGATCCGCGCGCTGCTGTATTACCCGCTTTCATTGGGCCGCAATGTTGATGAACTGGTGCGAGTACTGGATGCTCTGCAGACCGCCGACGCGAACGCCTGCGCCACGCCTGCCAATTGGCGTCCCGGAGATGCCGTCATCGTGCCTGCACCCATCACGCAGGCCGACGCCGAGACTCGCGCTGCCGGTGCTCCTGGCCACGAAGTTACCGATTGGTACCTGACGCGACGGAAGCTGGGCGCAGCCGCCGACTAAGTGGGACGGGCCACGGATTGGCACGGATTTTCACCGATCTGACGCTGGTTTTTGGCCAGATTCTTCGTTGACCCGACCCAAGGCGGGACTATGCTTGGAGGCGCTATTGTTGGGGGAAGTATGAAGCGAATTTCGAGGAAGCCATCCAAGCTTTCGGAATCACTGCAACGACACCTGAACGCCTACGCGATGGCAGCGAACGCGGCTGGGGTGGGAGTGTTGGCATGGGCGCACCCAGCGGAAGCAGAGATCGTTTACACACCGGCTCATAACTATGTGCGGCTGAACAGCCAACTCGGCATTGATCTCAACCATGACGGCCTCACTGATGCCTTCGTAGGGAGACATTTGACTTCTTTTTTCAGCACCCGCTACAAAACCTCTCTCTTAGTTCATGCGGACTCCACACCGAGCCATGGGATAGCGGGCTACTTGATTGTGTCGGCTCATCACGTATCTGCGCTTCATGCCGGACAGAAGATCGGCTCCGGCCTTCAGTTCCTTTCATACGGCACCATGGCCAACAGGGTGCGTGAGATAGGGCATCGTGAAGGGTCTTGTTTTGGGGGGTGGAATAATGTCACCAAGCGGTATTTGGGGGTGAAGTTTCTTGATCGCAACCAGGAAGAACACTACGGTTGGGCGCGGTTCAGCGAATGGTGCAATCCGAACGGGGAGAAGGGTACGGGTGCCAGAGCTCTTCTGACCGGCTACGCCTACGAAACGATCCCGAACAAGCCGATCATCGCGGGCAAGGTCAAGGGGCCGGATGTCATCACGCTGGAACCCGCCAGCCTCGGGGCCTTGGCAGCGGGAGCGTCGGGGCGTCACAGGGTCGAAAAATAATGGCTGGGAGACTCTGGGTAACTATGATTTCAATTTGCCCCCCGCACGGGCGGGGACGCCCGCGCCTACATCGACGGCCTAATCAGCGTCTCTCTAGGATTCCGTTTCCCTTAGAATAACCTCGGAAGCGCAGGGGGTCCGGTGATCCTCCCGGTCTTCAAAACCGGCGGGCGGCAGGTTTGCCTGTCGTTGGTGGGTTCGACTCCCACTCGCTTCCGCCATTTCTCTAGTCCGAGCCCGTTCCGCCCGAGGTCCCTCGCTTCCCTCGGGATTTCGCCTGCGGGCTCCCGCGCCGCTCACGCCCGCAAACCGGCTCAAGTTCGACTTCCACTCGCTTCCGCCAATTGCTTTTGGCGAGGTAAAGGGGAAGATGTTAACAACGGGGAGCGAGAAATCGCTCCCCTTTTTTCGGCTTCCAACTACCTTAGTACTTAACCGTCTCCTTGGTCTTCGTGATCTTCCATCCGTAGTTGCATGATGGAGGACCCGAGCTCCACTGCGTTCCTGTCCAATTCGGATTGGCGATCACTTTTCCGTTCTGGTTATACAATTTGACGGTGAACGTTAGCCCCGAATTGTTCGGGAAATCGCTGCACTGTACAACGCCGTAGTCCTCGCTCACCGCGCCAAACGCCCAATTCCAAATTTGCCCATCGGCGGGGGTTTTGGCCAGCGTCGTCTTCTTTCCCGTGGTCTTGTCTTCACTCACCACGTTCCATGTCGCGCAGTAATCCTTCCCTGGTTTGCAGGTAGGGCTAATCGTGCCAAGGATGGTGTCTCCCACGTTGACATCGACCGGTGTGCTGTACCACGTATCTCCATTTATGCAGCAGTTCCAGCTGGCGATTAGCCAGAAGGCTCCGCCACTTATATAGCAGCCTCCCCCCCATTGCATCACGGGCTGAACAATACTGATTACATCGTTGATGTCCTCAAAGCCGGGGAAGAAGTAGTCACACTGTCCATCATTGCTCTTCGGTGACGGCGGCACGGGCCAGGTGGCGCTAATCTTGTAGAAGGACTTACTGGTAGTGGCCGATACGGACTCCAGCCACCCGCTTATTGTGAGTGGATTTACCTCACTCGCTTTCGCGTCAACGGCCACAATTGCTCCGCTGGGTGTGTAGTGAGGATAGTTGCAAACATGAGCTGCTTCTACCGTGCCATCCGCATGTTGGACGCCTCCGTCCGCCAGCAGTGTGTTGCCTTCCTCCAGCAACAAGACACAGGATGGGTGGAAGTAGCCGAACGGTGTAATTACGAACTCTTCAGGGACATCTGCAGGGCGGTTCATTCCTGCCCCAGTTTGCTGCCCGCTTAACGGGGCAGAAAACACAGAAACCACCACAAGAACCGCGAGAACAGCCAGACAGCAATTGCTCAATAGTTGTATACCCTTACTCATTTGATCTCCTATCGAGGCCCAAGAAGTTCCGAGAGAATACGATCCGTGAGGACCTCTGACGTTCACCCTATACTAATCCCAAGGCTTGTTTTGCATAGGAGCCAGATCACATGGGGACGTGATAGCGGCTGCGGGTGGCCCAGGAAATGAGAAGCCGCTTGCGTAGCCAAAATCCGCCGCACCCTATTTGCCAGCGGGATTCACATGCCTCTTCCGTGCGGTGATGAAAACGTGATAGTTGTATGTGCACAGCGGCCAAACTTGATCAACCGGGTCCGAATTGGTCGATTTGTAAGCGGTTGAGAATCACGTAGCGTGGAGAATTTTCATCACGCATCAGAACATCATCAGCGACTCACCAGATTGCTGGCCGGCTTTGCCGTTTGACAGTTGGGGTGACACGTGCGACACACTCCACATGTGGACGCAGATTGTGGGTAAGGTTCGCCTGGCACTCACTCCCAAAGTCAATCACTGGTGGAGTGTGCCGCTGTATGTGAGCGCCCGCGGGCTTACCACTTCTGCGATCCCGTACGCGGGGCGTATCTTCGAACTTCAATTCGATTTTATCGACCACAAGCTGGTGCTTGAAACGAATGACGGCTTGATCAAGACGCTGCCGCTGAACCCACTTTCGGTGGCGGAATTTTACGAAACCGTCATGAGCATGTTGCGATCTGCGGAGATCAAGGTGAGGATCTGGAACATGCCGGTGGAGGTGCCCGATCCGATTCCCTTTGACCAGGACCGGGTTCACGCCGCATATGATCCGAAGCCTGTTCACGAATTCTGGCGCATCCTGGTGTCGTCCAGCCGAGTGTTAAACGAGTTTCGTGCGCGGTTCATCGGCAAGTGCAGTCCGGTGCACTTTTTCTGGGGAAGTTTCGATCTAGCGGTGACCCGCTTTTCAGGCCGCCGCGCGCCGGAACGCAAAGGGGCCGATGCGATCACGTTGGAAGCTTATTCGCACGAAGTGAGCAGTGTCGGGTTCTGGCCGGGAAACAAAAAGCAAGCAGCGGCGTTTTATGCTTACGCGGCTCCCGAGCCACAGGGATTCCGCGATAGCCGCCTCCGCCCGGACGCGGCTTACTATGACAAGCCACTGAGCGAGTTCATCCTTCCCTATGAGGACGTTCGACAAAGTGCGTCGCCGAGTAGCACGCTGCTCGATTTTTGCCAGAGTACGTATGAAGCTGGAGCGAATCTTGGGAACTGGGATCGCGACGCTTTGGAGCGACAGCCGGGATCCATCAAATGATGCGGGAAAATGCAATCTGTGGCACGCGCTTTCCCTCTGCGGCTAAAAGCCGGAACTGAAGAACAAGTCAGTTAACGCAGCGCTGAAAGCGCTGCTCCACCCAAGAGCAGAGTTCTTTCAGCAGCCTGTGAAATCGTGCCTTACCCAAAAGCCGATTCTTGAGACCAATTCCAGATTCCTTCCATCAGCGACACAGCCCGGCGGTCGCAGCCAGCATCCGACCTGTTTGTGGTAACCTCGACAGAGCCAAAAAATCAGCAGTCAGGAGCGGCAAGTTTTCTCCGAATGAGAATCACACGGGAAGGCACTCTCGCAAGCAAGATCCTGGTTTGGACAGCCGTGGTCGCGTCGGTCATCCTTTTCAGTTCATCGTTGGCAACGGGACAGCAGATAAGCCGCTTCGAAGTATTTGGCGGGTATTCGTACCTGCGCTTTGACGGTCCCTCGATTGGTTTTGCCAATTACAGCAATCTGAACGGATGGAAGATGGACGGCGCGTTCAACCTCGGCGAACGTTTCTCGGTGGTAGCCGATGTCAGCGGGGACTATGGTTCCAAGGTATCCGCTTATAACTTCATGGCCGGGCCGCGATACTCCTGGCGCCGGGAACGGTCGCGCTTTTTTGGCCAGTTTCTGTTTGGCAAGGCGCAGAATAACGTGAGCATCATTCAACCGACCCGAGGTGGCTTCGAGAGCGTAGGGCGGGCCTATGCGGGCGGGGGCGGGTATGAGCGGGACATTAGCTCCCGTTTCACGATTCGCGTGGTCCAAGTGGACTATCTGCGCACCCAAACATATGGCACCTCGCAAGGTGATGTCCGAGTCTCGACGGGAGTGGTCGTGCACCTGGGTCGCACGAGGAAGAAGCCGAGTCTATAAGCCGGTAGCGATGGAAGGGGCGCGCGTGTCGTTTCTGTCAAATTCCAATCTAAGAGGATCAAGGTGCTGAGGAAGACAACTGGTTTGGGCATAGTGGTTCTGGGGCTGTTGGGTCTGGCTGGGTGTGGATCTTCCTCATCTTCTTCTTCCTCCAATCATCTTGCCTTCGTGAGTCTGTCCTCCAGCAATATGGTTGCCGCCTTTCGCATCGACAACAATACGGGAGGCTTCACTCCCGTGGTGGGATCGCCCTATCTTGCCGGGAACTCACCGACATCGATTCTGGTTCACCCGTCCAATAAGTTCGCTTACGCGGCGAATCAACTGGGCAACGACATTTCACTGTTCACGATAGACAGCAATGTTGGGTCAATTTCGGAAGTGTTGCCGCGCACGCCATGCGGCGTAGGCCCGGTTTCGATGGTGATGAATGCGAGTGGAAGTTTGCTGTTCGTGTCGAATCAGTTTTCCAGCACGATTTCGGTCTACTCGATCAATTCCGGAAGTGGCGCCTTAAGCCAGATATCCGGTTCGCCGTTCAGCACTTACACCAACCCCGGAGCACTGGCCCTGACGCCGTCCGGTAGTTTTCTCTACGTTGTCAACAGCGACCTGGCATCCATCGCCGGCTATGGCGTGAGTTCCTCGGGCGCGCTCCAGTCGGTGTCCGGATCGCCGTTCCCGGCCGGCACCGGACCGACTGCCATTGTCGCCGACCCAGGGGGCAAGTTTCTCTACCTGACGAATTCGTTGGCGAATACGCTCACTGTTTTCGCCATCAATTCTACGGGCGGTCTGGGAATAGTCACAGGCACGCCGACTGCGACCGGTGGCGCGCCGATTGCTTTAGCGGTCGAGCCGTCGGGAGGGTATGTTTTTGTCGCGAATCAGAACGTCGAACAACCTATCGGTCTACTCCATTGATTCGTCGACGGGCTTTCCCACGCAACTCCTGCACTCGCCATTTACGGTGGGCACGACGCCGGTGTTTGTTCAGTGGGACCTCAATGGCAAGTGGCTATATGTGGGGAGCCAGAGCGCAAGGCAGATTTTTGCGTACACCTTCGATGCCGCCACGTTTGCCCTCACCTCCAATTCTCAATCCGCGACCACGTCTGTGGCCCCCACGTCCATGGCTGTGACCAAGTAATTCGGCGCTACCGGCGGCACGAACGATATGGTCAGATTTGGCATCGCCGGCTTCGGACTCCACGCCGTCAAACGGCTGATGCCGGGGTTTGCGCTCGCCAAGAACTGCCGGGTCACGGCATTGTCCCGGCGTGAGATCGGTCGGGCTCGGCAATCGGCGGAGCAACACAACATCCCGCTGGCATTCGATTCGGTCGAACAATTGTGCCAATCTCCCGACGTGGAAACTGTGTTTGTCGCCAGCCCTAACGCACTCCACTTGGCGGACGTTCTCACGGCCATCCGATGCGGTAAAGCCGTGCTTTGCGAAAAGCCCATGGGCGTGAATGCCGGGGAATGCCAACAGATGGTGGAGACAGCGCACAAAGCCGGAGTGCTGCTGGGAGTGGCGCAGGTCTTTCGCTTTGAAGAAAGCACGGCGTGGTTTCGGGATCAGCTAGCTGCTCGAAAAATCGGGAAAGCCGTGTTTGCGCGTTCCGAGTTTTCTTTCGCAGCAGGAGCGCAGCACCCGCGCACATGGATTCGAGACATGAGCGTGGCCGGAGGCGGGCCAGTTGCCGATATAGGAGTGCACTGCATCGATGCGCTGCGCTTTGTTCTTCAAGACGAAGTCGTGCGGGTCAGTGCGCTGGGCATTTCTGATGCGGGCTCAGGGCAGGTGGAAGCCGCGGCGGCTTTGTTGCTTGAATTTTCGCGGGGCACGCTGGGTACGGTGATGGCTTCGTTTCGTGCCGAGTACCGCACCCCGCTAGAATTAGTGGGCGACGCTGGCGTTCTGCGCGCTGATAACGCTTTTAGTGTGGATGATCCTGTGCAGGTGGAACTGCGGCGTGGTCGAAACGCGGTCGAGGCTCACACGGTTTCCAACGCGCTGGCCTATGCGCGCCAGGTCGAGGCGTTCGCCGCGGCGGTCGAAGGCAAGGCGGACTTCCCGGTGCCCGGCGAGGAAGGCTGGCGAAATCAACTGATCCTGGATGCCGCGTACCGAAGTATTCGGAGCGGGCAAGCGGAGGATGTTTCTTCATGACGCATGTAGCCACGACCTATTTGTGGTGGAGCGGCTCGAGATTTCGATTCAGGATTGGGGCGCGGCGCCAGCTATCGTTGTGCCTTCGTTTGCCAGATAACCTTCGATCTTTTCGCGAAGCGAGGACAAGTGTGGCATGGCCACGCCCAGGCTCTCTCCCGTGTTGAGCACATCGAAGTAGTAGCGTTTCATTTCCTCCGGGCTGTGGGTAAAGTGGCTCGCCCTAAGAAGGCGTCGACCTTTTTCCGTGAACCGAATGGTATAAATAACGGCAAGGCCCGCAAGCCAAACCGGCGTCTTCAAAATACTCCTCGCGTCGGGATAACCCTGTAGATCCACACCACGGGCGGCGACGACATCCAACGCCTCCCGAGTGGCCAATGTCCCCAGCCTCAGGGTCGTGAAACTCCGGGTCGCTTCAGCGATCCCTCCCGCCCAAAGGCAGATTCCTATGCCGCCCGCATTGATAGCGTGGTGCACCCAGAGCCACTCGATGATGTTGGGTTTAATGTCTGAGGTAAAACCAGCCCGTTGGAACAATTCCGTGACGGCTTTGAACTTCTCCGGATCGCAGCCCTCCAACATGCCGAACCGCGCCGAGGGGTTCACAGTTGCGACGAGGACACCTTGCGCGTCTGGTCCACCGCTGGCAGCGGCATAACCCCAAAGGACAGAAGATCGCGGCAAAAGGCGGTCAATCTCTGCGGTTCCATCCCAATTAGCAGTGAATAGCAGAAAAGTCGCGCGAGGCGCGTCGGGCAAGTATTGCTGGATGGCCTGAGCCGCCTGGTAGTGCTTGGTGGCGACAATCACGAGGTCGAAGCCGTCTGAAGGGCTGATCTGCGCAACTGTCTTAGGAGCATAGGTCACTCGGGCATTTTTCAAGTGCCCAGGCCGGAAGTCGAGCAGGTGCAAGGTGTCGGTGTCAGGAAGCCCATCCTTGCGCACGACATGGGTGACGTCGATGCCTGCCTTGGACAAGGCCCAACCGTAAATGGTTCCCACCACACCCCTGCCGATGACGAGGACTCTCATGAGGGTCTCCACACGATGCTGGACCAGGTGGAGTTTCTATTTTACTGTCCGCCGGCGTAGCCGGGTTTGGCGGGCGCGGGATCGGGCGGAATCCCCTTGGCTTGAAGGATGGACCAATGCCAATCCTGGTCCGGGCCCAGGATGTTGCCCAGCTTCTCGCGAAACACGGCGGTCGTAGACGGCGCGGCAGTTCCCTTCAAGTGCAGCAGCAGGGTAGTGTCGGAATGTTTTTCCGTCACGGCAGTATCGTCTTGCGATGCCGGTAATAGCTTGATCACGTTGTCATAGCTATCAGGATCGGCGCGCACGATGGTGAGGCCAACAATGATTTCCCGCAGGTTCCAGTCGCTTCCATTGTGAATAGAGATTTGCAGCGTATCGTCGTCGATGATCGCCGGGCCGTCAAGCTTCGCAAGATCAGCCGGCGGCAGATCCACCGGAACCACGGGCGCGGTGAGCAATGCGGTGGCGTTCGCATTGAAAGAAAGGCTGCAAGTCGCGTCTGGAGAAATAACCTCAAACTTCTTGCCCACCGGCTCGATGGAGAATACCAGACTTCCATAGTTGTGCCGGCTCCCGACTTGCTGCATCACATCAGCCAGATTGTCGTTGTCGATGACGGCTGTGGAAGCAGGGGCTTTTTTGCTTCGCAGAGAACGCGCCAGATCTCCAAGGGACACACCATCGTCGGACTGCGCGGCTGCGCAAGCGGGGAGCAGGAGCCCAAGCAGGGCTAGAGCGATTCCGAGGCAGAATGGTCGCAAAATGAAGCGGCGCGACATAAAAGAAGATAGGTTGCTCCTGGAACTGAACGCGGGACAGACACAAGTCCGTCCATAAAGAATTCTAGTCAGGAAACAGCGGGTGATTACCGAACGATGGTGCTAGAACTTTGGTTTGGCAGGTCAGAATAAGCCGGCAAGGGCGTGCGTGACAAAGCGGGCGCAACGGGGCGCCGCACGCCCATGCCGTGCTCTACAGCAGGCCAGAGGAACGAAAACGTGTTACTGGATCCACTACCGGCTTGGCTTCCCGTTGAAAGATCCAGCGGGCCACCGCGAACCCCAAGGCCGCGTAGCATAGATGCATCCACTTCATAGATCCACCCCCAAAGTTATTCTTTGGCACCCAGGGGGAAGGTGATGGCGCAACCTTAACAAGCGACCAGTGGAAGGACAATCGACCTTGCGGGCCATAGCGTGGCACGAAAGAGTAGGAGAGTAACCAGAGTAGGTAACCTAGGGGTTGCAGGCCGCCTGGCTGGGCGGTTGGGGATTCGCGAGAGGGTCGTTCTGGGCGTTCGGCCCGGCCGAACTACACGCGGGCCAAATGCAGCCCAAACCACTTCTTCCGGTCGAACCAGGTTTGGACAAGCTGGAAACCGGCGCGGGACAGCATATTCCACACCGCCGGCATGGTGTACTTGTAGCTGTTTTCAGTGTGGATCTGCTCGCCGGGTAAGAATTCAATCTGCAGCCGAAGCGATCTGATTTCGACGGTCTGCATCTGGAGGCTCTCAAGATGCATTTCCATGCGTGATTGCTGCGCATTCCAGCGTGCGACGTGGCGGAATGCATCCGGATCGAAATCCGCGCCGAGTTCCCGGTTCAGCCTACGCAGCATGTTCTTGTTAAACTCCGCGGTCACTCCCTGGGCGTCGTCGTAGGCAGGCAGCAGGATCTTCCTAGTTTTCACCATGTCCGTTCCAAGCAGCAAAGCATCACCCGTTACGAGTTCCTGGCGGATGTCAGTCAGCATGCTTACCGCTGATTGGGGATCAAAATTGCCGATGCTGGAGCCCAGGTAGAGCACGAGCTTTCGGCCAGGAACGTTGTTAAGAAAACCGAATCCGTTGGCGAAGTCGGCTATCAGTGGACGAACCGAAGCCCGATCCACTTCGGCCACAACCCGCGTGCGTGCCCCGGCCAGGGCGGAAGACGAAATATCCACCGGGTAATACGGCACCCGCATTTGCCGCTTGACCAGGGCTTGCAGCAGAGTGCAGGTCTTGGCTGCAGTGCCGGCGCCCAGTTCGACCACCGCAACACCCGCTCCCACAGCAACCGCAATCTCTCCGGCGTGGTCTCTCAGAATTGCCAGTTCTGTTCGGGTCAGGTAATACTCCGGCAACTGCGTAATCTCCTCGAACAGCGCGGAACCGGCAGCATCGTAGAACAACTTCGGCGGAAGTGACTTCGGATAGCCGGTGAGTCCAGCTTCCACTTCGTCCGCATACGACGGTACGGTGATGAGTTGTGGAGCGATCATTGGGCCAACCTGAGTCCGGAGAATTGCCACCTGGCGTGTGGCGGGAAAAAATTGCGATAGCTCGCACGGATGTGGCTGGCAGGAGTGGCGCAGGAGCCTCCGCGCAGCACGAACTGATTACACATGAACTTGCCGTTGTATTCACCGACGGCACCGGCCGCAGACCTGAAGCCTGGGTAGGCAACGTACGGACTTGCCGTCCACTCCCACACATCGCCGAACACTTGCTGAACGCCGTCTCCGCGCGCCGGTTGCGGTTGCCAGATGCCGTCTTCGAGCAGAGTGCCCCGCGCGGGCCGGCGCTTTGCAGCAGCTTCCCACTCAGCTTCCAAAGGAAGTCTGGCGCCTGCCCAGCGCGCGTATGCATCCGCCTCATAGAAACTGATGTGGCACACTGGTTCGGCTGGATTGACTCGCTTCGTTCCGTTCATCAAGAATTGGCGCCACTCGCCGTCCTGGAGATCCCAGTACAAAGGCGCATTCCAGCCCTGTGCGTTAACGGCATCCCAGCCGTCGGAGAGCCACAACTCCGGACGGCAATATCCGCTATCTTTCATGAACTCCAGATACTCCCCATTGGTCACCAGGCGCGACGCGATCTGAAAGGGTCGCAGGAGAACTTCATGCCGGGGGCTTTCGTTGTCGAAAGCAAACCCCTCACCATCGTGGCCGATCGAGTGAATGCCCCCTTCCACTTCGAGCCAGGCAAGCTTCTGCGCGTCGACCGGCAGAATTTGATCAGCAACCGGTTCAGGCCGCAGCGGTCCAGACCACAAGCCGTGTTTGATATCAGTCAGGATCAACTCCTGGTGCTGTTGCTCGTGGTTCAGTCCAAGTTCAAGCAAGTTGAGCGCCTCGCCTTCCGCTTGCGGCAAGAACTTGATCATCCCTTGTTCGACGTGCTTGCGATAGGCATGAACCTGCTCCAGCGCCGGCCGTGACATGAGACCACGAGCACCACGATACGGATGTCCGCCCAGTTGCTTGTAATAGGAGTTGAAAAGGTAATGAAAGTTACGGTCGAAAGGCTGGTAATGCGCCGAGTAGGGGACGAGAATGAAGGTTTCGAAGAACCAGGTGGTGTGCGCCAGATGCCACTTTACCGGACTGGCGTCCGGCATCGACTGAAGCATCTGATCTTCGGCCGAGAGCGAGTCGGTAAGGCGCATCGTCAAGGCGCGGACTTCGGCGAAATGGTCGCGTAAGACATCCACGGATGCTCGATTCACTGCGAAGTCAGTCTGCATAATGATCCATCCTCGGCAAGACAGCTTGAACCAGTTCTACCCCAGACGCGCGGCACTTGCATATCGATGCGCCGAACGGCCTGCCCGTTGTTGGAAATTTTTGGGGTTCGATGGTAGCAGGCTAAGACAGGCGGTGAGGCAGATGAGAACTGCAACCCTGCAACCGAAGATCAGGTCCGGACTGCTGTTTTGGTGGGCCAAGCCTTGTGACCCAGGTCACTGCCCGAAACCTGGTTTCGGCGTACAAATACATTCGGCGGAAACTCCCCGACGCTCTTGCTAACAGGTGTTTCATGCAGACCCTTGCAGTGCCCGTTCGCATCTCGCTGAGCAACATCCTTCTCACCACCGACTTTTCGAAAGTCTCCAAGTCTGCGCTGCCGTATGCAACGTCCCTGGCGCAGAGGCATGGGGCGAAACTGTTCCTGGTGCACGTGGTGCCGCCTGAGCCTTATCTCGCGATGCCCATGGAACCCGCGCCGCCGCTTCAAGCCGATGTATTGTGGAACAGTGCACGCCGCGATCTTGCCGAGTTCCTGCCCGCCGGCGTGGCAACGAATCTGGCCCATGAGGAAATCCTTCGCCGCGGCGAAATATGGACCACTCTCTCCGACATCATTCACCAGCAGGCAATCGACCTGGTAGTGATCGGCACGCATGGCCGGCAGGGATTCCGCGAAGTTGTGATGGGCTCGGTCGCTGAAAAGATTTACCGGCAGGCGATCTGCCCCGTGCTGACCATCGGTCCTGAAGCGGCAGCGGCTGGTGAGACGCAGTGGCAGCCCAAACGGATCCTCTTCCCCACAGACTTCTCCGAGACTTCGTTGCATGCTTTGCCCTATGCCTTGTCATTCGCGGAAGAGCACGAAGGCACCTTGACGCTGCTCCACATGATTCCGCTCACCCCGTGGCAGTATCAGGAAGCGCTTGAGCAGAGCATTCGGGAAAGACTTAATCAACTGGTCCCTGCCGAGGTGCGTTGCAAGCTGGAGTTCGTGGTGGGCTTCGAGTTTCCCGCGGACGCAGTCTTGCGGGCTGCCGGGAACGGCCAAGCCGATCTGGTTGTCATGGGGGTAAACAAGAGGTCGGCGACGGTATCGGCGCATCTGCCTTGGTCAACCGCCTCCCACGTGGTGGGGCAGGCACCCTGTCCGGTACTGACAGTGCGGGGTTGAACCTTTGGACAAGCAGGTTCCGAAGGCCTCCCGACCACGCTTTGGGGCATCTGGCCTTGCGGGCTCCGAATGCCGAGTGGCGGCGCGCTGAGGTCAAGGTGTGCGGGGAGCGCACGCTCCCCGCCTTGGATGACTGGCTGCAGGCCTATTGCGTACAACCCGTGCTGGGACACACCTTGAAGCAGGCATAGTCGAGCAAGTGCCGCCGATGCTGCAGTAGCTTTGGTCCACGGACGCGAGGACTTGCACGTATCCGTTCACGCCGTCGTCGATGGAGCAGATGTTCTGGGTGTAGTTGCCATGCCCGCTTGCATCAGAATCGAGCAGTTTAGGCCCGGGCAGGAACTACGGTCAGTGCAGGGGGGATGAATATTTTTTTCTTTTGCAGTGGTGATTCAACCGTCTCATTCCTGCTCGACCACCCATTTCTGGGATGTAAGCCCTCGAATGGCAGTCCCACTTCGGCCACGTTGCCACCGTGTCAACCCAGCGTTTTAAGCTCTGCAACACTTGCAAGGCCCAATCGCTCTAGGATGCCCTGCTGCCGGCGATTTTTATTCGGTGGCAGCCGTGCAAACCGGTTCGATAGCTATCGCTTGCGGGTTGGAGAAAAAATGGCGTTGAAAGTAGAAGGCGACATTGACGAGTGCGACCATCACCGGCACTTCCACCAGCGGGCCGATGACCGCTGCGAATGCAGCTCCTGAGTTGATACCAAATACCGAGACTGACACTGCGATGGCCAGTTCAAAATTGTTGGAGGCAGCCGTAAATGCCAGCGTCGTGGTCCTGGAATAGTCCGCTCCCACTTTCTTGCCCATGTAAAAGGACACCAAAAACATCAACACGAAGTAAATCAATAGCGGCACAGCGATGCGCAGGACGTCCAAGGGCAGGCGAACAATGTACCCACCTTTAAGGGAAAACATCACCACGATTGTGAACAGCAGCGCAATCAACGTCAGAGGGCTTACGCGGGGAACGAAGTTCCGATTGTACCAATCGTGCCCTTTGGCACGAACCAATGCAGTACGAGTCAAGAATCCCGCCAGAAATGGAATTCCCAGATAAACAAACACACTCTTTGCAATTTCTGCGATCGACACATTGACGATGGCACTGCGAAGGCCGAGCTTGGCGGGAAGAACGGTAATAAAAACCCAGGCGTAGAGTGAGTAAAAGAAAACCTGGAAAAGAGAATTGAAGGCGACCAGTCCAGCCGCATATTCCGTATCGCCTTTGGCCAGCTCGTTCCAAACGATGACCATGGCGATGCAACGTGCGAGGCCGATCATGATGAGGCCGGCCATGTATTCGGGATATCCGCGCAGAAATACAATCGCCAGAACAAACATCAGAATCGGCCCTACAACCCAGTTCTGCACCAGTGAAAGCCCGAGCACCCGCTTGTTGCGAAAGACCTCATGCAATTCCTCATATCGCACCTTCGTGAAGGGTGGATACATCATCAAAATCAATCCGGCGGCAATCGGAATCGAAGTCGTACCAACGTTGAAGCGGTTCAGAAACGGTACGACTCCGGGCACAAGCCAGCCCAGCATGACGCCCGCGACCATAGCGGCGAAGATCCACGCGGTCAGATAGCGATCCAGAAAACTGAGACGACTGGTTGCTTTCATGAGTGATTCCTATGTAGCAGCAAGCTGACCGGAGACAGCCTCTTCTCGGAACAGGCCGCTATTCGTGGGTAACGGGTGTCATCGTCCGGCCGATGCTGTCCAGTTCCCTCTTGAGTGCAAGATTGTCGAGACTCTTCAGTGGAAGGCAGAGAAATAGGCTGATTCGGCGATCCAGGATAAAAAACGCCTCGCGAAATGCCCGTTCCACCTCCGCCTGGCTTCCGTGGACTGCCGCTGGATCTGGAACGCCCCAATGGGCCGTCATCGGTTGTCCGGGCCACACCGGGCAGACCTCTTTCGCCGCGTTGTCGCAAACCGTAAAAACGAAGTCGAGCTCGGGAGAGCCGGGCAAAGAGAATTCATCCCAAGCCTTGCTGCGCAGACCCTTGGTTGATAGGTGCGCCATTTCGAGCTGCTTCAAGGCTTCGGGGCGAACCTTTCCCGACGGATGACTTCCGGCGCTGTACGCAGTGAAATTAGGCCGGCCTTTGAAGTTTAGAATGGCCTCGGCCATGATGGAGCGCGCGGAATTGCCCGTGCACAGAAATAAGACGTTGTAGTGTCCTTTCATACTCGTTCCTCCTAGTTGCAGCAGGTCGGTCCACAACAAGCCTTCACTCCGGTGCCTGCGGGTTTGACGGCCCGAACAAAGGCGCTCAAGAACTTGCCATCCACCTGCGGTGCAATGGCGTCCACATCGACGCCGGCCGCCGCCAGAAAGTCACGCGCATCTTCTGCGCGATAGACCCGTGTCGGCTCGATATCAATTTGCTCAAAACCTGCCGCGGAGAGTTTACTGCGATACTCGTCATCTCCGAGTGCCCCGGCGACACAGCCGACCCACAGAAGCACGCTTTGGCGGATTTCTGGCGTGATTTCGCCTCGGGTCACAACGTCGGAAACCGCAAAGCGGCCACCCGGCTTCAGCACCCGAAAGGCTTCTCGCAACACACGATCCTTGTCCGCAGAAAGATTGATCACACAATTCGAGATAATCACATCGACCGAGTTGTCGGGCAGAGGGATATGCTCGATCTCACCCTTCAGGAACTCGACATTCTCGGCGCCCGCCTTGCGCTTGTTCTCATTGGCAAGCGCGAGCATTTCGTCCGTCATGTCGAGACCGTAAGCCTTGCCGGAGGGCCCTACCCGCTTCGCGGAAAGCAGGACATCCACACCACCGCCAGAGCCGAGATCGAGAACCACGTCTCCTTGATTCAACTTCGCCAATGCAGTCGGATTTCCGCACCCTAACGAGGCGAGTATGGCCTCCTCCGGAACTTGTCCCGCCTGCGACGAGTCGTAGAGATTCGACGTGATTGGGTCACAGCCCAAGCCGCTTGCCGCAGTCGCTCCGCAGCAACTACTGCCGCCAGTTTTCACGCGCAAGGCTGCCTGGCCATATTTTTCTTTGACTACTTCCTTGATGTCGGTGGCGCTCATGATGACTTCTCCTATTTACAAAGCTGGACGATATCTTGGGGTTTGACTGCCTTATTTCTAGTGCAGCATTCGGCGTAGAGGAATTGCAGAAGTTCCTGGAGTGCTTCCGCGTTAGCCGTGTACCGCAAAAAAGTGCTTTCGCGGCGCACTTTCACGAGCTCTTCGTTCTTTAATTTCTCCAGGTGATGCGAAAGCGTAGAGTTCGGAATGTCCAGCTCTGACTGAATATCGCCTACGACCAATCCGTCCGGATGCGCGGATAGCAGCAATTGCATGATTCGAAGGCGGGGTTCGGTACCCATCGCGGAAAGCATGTCGGCGTATTTTGCAACATGCTCGTTACTCTTCCTGGCTGAAGCTACTGCCATGTTTCGATAATTGCAGAACTATGGGTAGATGTCAAGTCGAATTTAATATCGGGTACGGGTGAAAACAGTGTTGGCGTGGGGGATAGAGTAATCTGAAACTGCACTCCTCTAGTAACGAAGTAGTAAACCATGGCCCACAGCCTCTGGTTGTTGGGGGAGGAATCTGAGATTCTTAATAATCGGTTGTGGCGATTTTGGATTACACTTGAGAGGGCTAACAGTTGTTTACGGTGCACCTGCCCAAAGTCGGGATTACAAAAAATCGCCCGGTTACAAGTTCAAAGGCAAACGGTATCGACCGATCGACAGTGACAACCGCCAGGCGGATGAAGTTGCACTAATCCCAACCGAAATATGGCCTCTCTTTTGAGGAGACTTGGCCTAGGGATGTTGCATGCTTGGAATGGCGCCGCCTTAGAGTGTTGGTCAGGCCGCGCCGCTGTTTTCCGTTCGTTTGCCCGCCAAAGTTCGCTCAGTTCGGCTTCACGGGCGCAGCGGCGACTGCTTCTGCGGAGGGAAGAGACTGCAACGCCGACTTGATCCAATACAGAGCTTTCTCGGGGTGTTCCGCATTCGCTTTGTCGAACTCGTCGGAGGTCTTGTATAAAACTGCAGTCGCACCTGCCGGAACTGCCGCCTGCAATTTCATTTTCGACTCGAGCGGCGTCTCGCCCTCGGAAGTCCTTTGCAGAAGGCGGAATTTTTTCGACTGAACCTTCGGCATCCAATCCAGCGGCTCAAGCGTGGCCGCTTTGCTGAGAAACTCGGGTTTCATAAAGTTGGGCCGCTCCTCACCTGGCACAAAGGGCGACTTTCCCATCCAGGTGGGCCAATCGCCCCACGGATCGAGCGCGTCCAGCACTTTGATCCTGGGGTCTGCCGCCGCTGCGAGAATTCCCACCGTCGCTCCGGAAAGCTGACCGAAAAGGCCGACGCGGTCCATGTCGAGGTCTCCCCGCGCGGTCAGATAATTCAGCACCATCTGCACGTCGTGCGCCGACTCGGCCAGACTCTGCTGTAATTCACTCACAAACCACTTGTTTAAGCCAATGTCATGGTAGCGATGACCAGTCAGCGCTGTAACAAAGCCCACCGCGGCAAAGCCACCCTGGGTCGAGAGTTGCTGGAAACTTTGCTCCTTAAAAAAGTCCGTGTCAGTGGGAAAGCCGTTGAGATAAATGATGACCGGAGGTTTTTTCACTCTCGTCGGCGTCATGAGCCACAAGTCGATCGGATCGGCCCATCTCCACTGCACCCGGATCAACGAAATGCTGTATCCGGACTCCTCGCTCACAAAGCCGATCATCGCTGGAACAGGTTTCAGAGTGCTTTTCTCCAACGTGGGTGAAGTCATGTCCTCGACCACGTCTTTAAAGCGAGTGTCCGTGAGATTGGCGATGTAAGAGGGTTCCGGTTCCAATTGCGCGCTGCTGTTCAGGCAAGAAAAGCAGAGTAGTACGATTCCCCCAACCATGGCCGTGAAGCGATTCCTTAACACTGTGTTCTCCTCATGGTTGTTCCTGGCCGGCGACCGACGGCGCCGCAGAATACTCCCTTGGATTTGATGCTATCAAAAAAAGGGCGAACTGTTGGAAACAGCTCGCCCGAGTTGAAAGTGCAAGGTTGAGTTAGTTGCGACTCGTGGTGCAGGTCGACACAGAGTGACCGCCCGATTCCGTAACTGCGGTCTGGATCTTGTTCTTGTCGAAGCCGGCGGTGATGCAAGACCCGCCCTTGATCGTAGAGATCGTGCAACCACCCGCTTCGCCGCCCTTGTCGGTGTCGGGGTTCTTGGGGTTGCAGCCGGTCGCAAAGCTGGTAAACGTGCCGTTGATCGGGGCGCGGCCAAGGGCGTTGCCGTCGGCGTCACGCTGTTGGAAGCGAGTGTGCCAGATCTCTTCTCCCGGATCGACGTTCCCACTGCTGTCCTTGGTGGACTCAGCCGGAATGAAATCAGGCGCGAAGTTAACAACGGACTGATACAGAGTTTTGGTCAAGTCCGCAACGTCAACGCCCACTGTGCTCTCCATGCGTACATTGGTCCACACGGTGTATTTGCCGGCGCGCACATTGGGGTAAGAGTTCAACTTACCTTTCACAGGTGGCCACAAGGAGGCTTCGCTCGCAGGATAGGTAAGGGGTGGGATTTGCCCGCCCGGGGAGTAGCCGGGAATGCCCAGCGGATCCTCACCATCCAGTGACAGGTAGCTAAAGGTCGTGCTTCCGGCAAGCTTGCTGAAGTTGCCGAAGCTCCAGAACGCGTAGCCAATTCCGTCGTTCGGGAACGGACCCTCGCCGGACTGCAAGACACCGCCAAAGGGACCCGCGCCGTTGACCTTGGCGCCGTTGATGACTTCACCGGTTCCGATGCCGCGCGTACGCGTGCCACCGCCGAGAGCGCAGGGCTGCAAGCTAAGCCGGGCCGCGTTGACACCGGTTTCCTGGCTAACTCCAACCACCTTCCAAACGGGGGTTGTTTCAAGCTCGCGACGGAACGTGTTCAGCTCAGTCGTGGTCATCGTGCCGGAGAGAGGCTCGCGCAGCCACGCGTTAATGGGATTGTTTCCTCCACCCGCGAACACATTGGTGTTGCAGTTTGCGCCGGAGAAAACCTCCTGCAGTTGGTCGTCAGTCGCGTCCGACACTCCAGCAAACGCACCAGTGCGGTTGCTGAAAGCGAAAAATATCGGGAATATGCCGATGTTGTACACCGTCGGCGACGGGACCGGGAGATTGGTGAAGGGATCGTTGCCGGTGATGTTAAAGGCGGCCACGTTGGAATATGCGGTCGAGTAGTTGCCCGCACCATCGGTGATGCCGCTCAGGATCGGGCTGCCGACCAGTTTCGCGAGTTGAGCTGCGGTACCGCCCGGGACGTACTTTGGGCAGGTGCCTGAAGGGTTGTTGGCATTGTAGCCAAGTCCGTCGAGCCCGTCACCGAGGCCTGAAGACCCCGTCTCGGTGCCGTTGCCGAGGGCGGAGTTCACGCGGCACTGCTCAAACAGCGCATCTTCCGGACGAAGCTCGCTCATCAGCGTGTTGATCTTGATGCCAGCTCCGAACAGAGCAGTCACATCAGTAGGCGGCTGAGTGTCCGAGCCCCAAGGTGTGATTAGTTGCCCTAGGATAGTCCAGTCATAGCCCGAAGGAGTATAGACTATGCATGTCGGTTTGGCGAAGTAGCATTTGTTGGCAATAATGGTGTCCGGCTTGATGTAAAGCCAAACATTCCGGGTTCCCAACGTCGGCGTGTCCCACACGATCCAGAGGTCGGCGGTGTCAGTGATGTCGGTTCCGCCCTGATAGTTGGTCGGACGAGTGTCTACCAGATTGAATTTCGTGTTGTCGGTGTAGTGTTGGCACGGAGGATGCACCCGCTGAGCCGCCTTTGGGCAGTTGCCGTCGTTGTAAGTTCCCAGGCCCATAGCCTGCCAAACTCCCGTCGAACCGGCAATCGCGACTCTAGCCACCGAGGTGACCCCGGCCGCCGACTGAGAGGGAGCAAATACTGCTACCGCGGCCACGAGAAGCGCCGCGAGAACTACATTCCTTCTTGACATTGTTATTCTCCTTTAGAATTCTTGAAAAAAAATTGAGGTTACCGAGTTACGCGAGCGAATTGCCATGCAAGCCGAGAGCTAATCTGGACAACCGGATCCGCCGCATCCATCATGAAATCGATTCGCGGGGTCAAGTGCAGTATAGGGGGTCGCGCTTCCCTGGAGTGTGACTCGAATGTGAAATGACTGTAAATTTTATATTAAAGAGACGTGACAACGGCGAACATATTCACAAGGCCGCGCTGGAAACCTACCGAGCAGCCCGGGGCTGGAGAATTAACCGAATCTTAACATTTGGACCGCAAGGACGTCATCTAGAATCACCCTTTGTTTTTTCCCAACAACTGCACTAGCCGAGAGAGGCACAGCATTGAGTTCCCTTGCGATGCGCGTTCGGAGTTGTGCGCTTATTGCCGCCGTGTTGCCTGTTTTGGCAGCCGCAATCTCATTTGCGGAAGTTGCGCAGCACAAGTCCGGCGCGGCCAGCGCGAATACGTCCATCAGCGGCACCGTTACCGATAAAACGGGAATTGTTCTGGCCGGGGCGAAGCTTGTCCTCGATGGGCCGGTAAAACGTGAGGCGGAGAGCGCCGAGAATGGCGGATACTCGTTCAGTGGCCTCGGGCCGGGAACCTATACGCTGACTGTGACTTTCCCGAACTTCCCCCAGCAGGTGTTCTCCGATATCAACTTGAAAGCGGGCATGGAGCTTCCTATCGACGTTATGCTGGAGGGCACAGCCCCTTCGGCTGCCAGCGAGCAACCCGCTCAACCGCAGCAGCAACCGACCCAGCAGCCGCCATCGACGATCCCGCCGCTGCCACCCTCGGACGCGGTGATGCCGGTTCTGGCTGCCCAGCCGCAGGGCGGCAATGCGGGTACTGGCAACGGCGTGATCCGCGGCACAGTCACTGATCCCCAGGGTGCGGTCGTTCCGGGTGCTAAGCTGTTGCTGCAAGGAAGTGCGACCAAACTGGAAACAGAAAGTGCGGCAAACGGCGCATTTGCCTTCGCCAATCTGCCGCCTGGCACGTACACCCTGACAGTCACTGCGCCCAATTTTTCGCAGAAGATTTTGTCCGATATTAATCTGACGGCCGGCTCAGAGTTGCCGCTGGAGGTCGCTCTCGAACTGCCTTCGACCACCGAAAAAGTCAATGTTGAGGCCAATGCCGTGGGTCGCGTAGAGACCGAGAACTCGACGGTATCGGGAACGATCGAGCAGAAGGAAGTGGTCGGACTCCAACTCAATGGCCGCAACTTCTCGCAGTTGATCGGTCTGGCGCCGGGCGTCAGTAATCAAACCGGCCAGGACGAAGGCAAAGTGGGTGTGGTCGGCAGCGTCAAATACAGCGTGAACGGGGGACGCGTCGAATACAACTCTTTCGAAATTGATGGCAGCGATGTGCTCAACACCGGACTGAACCGGTCCGCGAGCGCTCTGGTTGTCTACCCAAGCATTGACGCGATTCAGGAAGTGAAGGTTCTGACCTCGAACTATGGCGCTCAGTATGGCCGCACCGCCTCCGGCACGGTTCAGGTGACCACCAAATCCGGCACCCCCAGCTTTCATGGCGGGGTGTATGATTTCGTTCGCAACGAGGCGTTTAACGCGCGCAATTATTTCGATCAGACCAGCAGTGCTCCGCTGTACCGTCGCCAGGATTTCGGCGGCACCATTGGCGGACCGCTGATGATTCCCCATGTCTACAACACGAGCAAGAACAAGACATTCTTCTTCTTCTCCGAAGAGGTGCGGCTGGAAAAGAGTCCAATCGATTACAACCAGGCGGTTCCCGGCCTAAAAGAGCGCGGTCTGATCATGACGGCGCAAGGGATTAAGCAGAATCTGGGAGTGAATCCCGCCAATCCGGGAGTCGCGGCTCAGATATTCGATTTTTCCGACGTATGCCCACCCTTCGGCAGTGGGTCTACCTTTGATCGCCAGCAGTACCCGGACTGTCCGGCCTACGGGAACCTGGGATCGACGCACACCGAACAACCCGCTTACTACCTGGAGGGAGCCCCGAGTGTAGGCCAGTTTGTACCTTTTGGTGTCGACAAGAATTCGCGTCTGATCTTGAATGCGAATCTTTTCCCGCTGCCAAATTCTCCGACCGGCTGCAACTACGCTCTACCCATTACAACGGTTTTGGGGCCTGACGATCCCTACCGATGCTATGTAGCTTCAATTTCTACTCCCACATATTGGCGTGAGGAGTTGTTTCGCATCGATCACAACCTGACTCAGAAACTGAAGATCGGGTTCCGCTATATTCATGACGAGTGGAACACTACCGTTCTGCAGCCGCAATGGAGCTATCTCAGCATTACGAACCCAGCAGCGGCGACTTTCCCGACCATTCAGAACCGTTTCATTGGACCCGGCATCAGCTTGGTGGCGAACATTACTCACACGATCTCGCCCACGTTGATCAACAATATTGTAGTCAGCTATGTGAATTCGATCATCACGTTAGCTGACCAGAATGGTCCCGGTGGCGCACAGTTTCAACGCAATCCTGCACTCGATCAGCCGCTGGTCGCTGGCAGCCAACCCGGATGCAATCCGGCTCTTAGTCTTGATCCGGCGACTTTGTTGCCGGAATGCGGCATTGGCTATCTGTTCAACAACGGGTTCGGCGGCAAAATGCCAGGCGTTGCGATCCTGGGGACGAATGCCGCTTACGGAGGCCGCGGTTTTGCCGAGGATCCTTCTTACATGCCATGGGAGCACTCGAATCCAACGTTCTCCGCTCGTGACGACGTGGGAAAGCAAGTCGGAAAGCACACGCTTACGTTTGGGGCACAATACGTTCTGTATGAGCGCAATCAGGACAACAACGTAATCGGCGCCGCCTCCGGAGATCTTCAGGGGCTGGTGACGTACAGTAACTTGGCCAACAGCACGGGAAACGCTTTTGCCGATTTTCTGGCACAACAACTACTTCAGCAGAACCAGCCGGGTAGCGTGCGGGGATTCATTCAGAGTTTTACGCAGGACTCCGCGCAGCATCGTTACTATCAGCGCTATCAACTGGCCGAGCCTTATTTGCAGGATGACTGGAAGGTTACTCCCCGTCTCACGCTCAATCTTGGTCTGCGTCTGAGCCTGTTTGGAACCTACAGCGAAAAGAATGATGCTGCCTGGAATTGGGAGACATCGCGGTTTGATAAGACGCGGTTTAGCGTGAATCCACAAACCGGCATTTTGCTGGACGGCGGAAATCCAGTCGCGTTCGCGCCCAACACTTTCGCCCTGGATCCGAGCGTAGTAAGTGGTCTCGGCCTGGTGCAATGCGGAGTGGGTGGAACTCCGGCCGGACGCATGACCGGACATCTTTTCAATTGGGCTCCGCGTGTCGGATTCGCCTGGGATCCGAAGGGCGATGGCAAAACTTCTATTCGCGCTGGATACGGAATCTTCTATGAGCATGGTACTGGCAACGAAGCCAACACCGGGTCTCTTGAAGCCAGCGCTCCGGTGGTGCTCAGCGTAACGCAGCCCAATCCGTACAGTCTGATGTGCATCGGCAATGTGGGATTTGGCACGGCCTACAACCGGCAACTCGGCAGTGGAAACTATTGTGGCGGCGCCACGCAACCGGCCAATTCACTGTATCCGATCGACGTTACCTCCATTCCAACCCAAGCCGTCTGGCCCTACGTGCAGCAATGGAGCTTCGGCGTACAGCGCGAATTGCTTCGCGATTTCGTGGTCAATCTTGCCTATGCGGGAAGCAAGGGCACACATCTCACCGTTGAGCGCCAACTCAACCAATTGGCGCCGCTACCATTGAGCGAAAATCCCTTCGGTCCAAACGAGCCTTTAACGTTGAACGATTGTACGGTTCCCCCCGCATCTTCCTCCGGTGACGTTTTCCCCGGGGACGGCACCACGCCATTCCAATTGGAAAGCGGGACGATCGTCGGGCCAGCCAGCCCCGCTTACGTACATCTGCAAGCGGCATGTGCGAACCCGCACATTCCGAACGTGAACTCGCTACCAGGACACCCCTACCCGGGTTTGGGTAGAGTTCTCTCGCTGGAGAACGTCGCCAACTCTTCCTATCACGCATTTCAGTTAACGGCGCGGCGGACTCGTGGTGCACTCACCACAGGGCTCTCTTATTCATATAGTCATTCCATTGACGATTCTTCCGACCGCAGCGATCCGGTGCTGGTGAACTCGTACGATCTCCAAGAGAACCGAGCCAGCTCGAATTTCGACGAAAGGCATCTGCTGACGCTCAGCTACATTTACCAGTTTTCGTTTAGACATCTTTTCAGCGACCTGTACGACTGGGCCCATGGGAAAGAGGCGAGGAAGACCCAAGATACAACGTCCGCGGCCGGCCACGTGGGGCTTGGAAAACGGATCGCGGACGGGTGGGAGTTTTCCGGCATAACGCTTTTCCATTCGGGAACGCCCTTCAGCGTTATCAATGCAGCTGGCAACACTGGCATATCCGTTACCGACAACGCTGGCGTCGCCAGCAATCTGGGAATTGCCGCCTCATATCCTGACGTGGTGAGGGGACTCGGGACACCGGCAAACAATGCTCAGAGTTTTGGTCCTCTTTTGGGCAATCCTTCGCAATTTGTGGCTCCAAGAGGACTCACATTCGGCGATGCCGGCCGCAATTTTCTGAACAATCCCCATCAAATCAACTTCGATATGGCCTTGGCCAAGCATTTCAAGATCACCGAAGGAAGTCAGCTTGAATTTCGTACCGAGGCCTTCAATATCTTCAACCACACGGAGTTTCGGATTTACGATCCCGACAATCCGGGCAGCACTGGGAACAATGTCATTAGCTGCTACGCCGGACCTGCGTATTCCGCTGGGTACCAGGGCGGCGGAGCCGATTGCGTTACTGGAGCGTCCTTCTTGCATCCGGTTGATGCTCATCGGCCCCGCACGCTTCAACTTGCTTTGAAGCTGTCTTTCTAAGGACTGAGAGTGACCTCATGAATTCGGTGCGACACGTAATGGAGCAAAAGTTGCGCGCGACGCATAAGGCGCCCGCTCTGGCGACGACCGGCCTTTGTCTTCTCTTGCTCGTTATCGTTGCCTTTACGACTTCGAGTTGCGGTGGCGGAAGCAGCTCAGGTTCGACACAAAGCAGCACACAAGTTGGCGGGAATTGGCAATTTTCCTTGAGTACGACCGGCACCACCTTTTTTGCCAGCCCGCTACAAGGTGGTTTCCTGCTGCAGAAGAATGGTTCCATCAGTGGACAGATCTTGTTCTCGATTGTCCTACCGACACAAAACCGCGGCTTGCCTATAACCTGCAATAGCGGCAGTGCGACGGTCACCGGCACAGTTCGCGGCCAGTCTTTGAATCTCACTGCCACGATAGGTTCATTGAATCAGAGCGGCCACCCCACTTCTCAAACGATTACACTCAGCGGAGGCACCCTCAGCAGCGATGGCTCTTCGATGCAGAAAGGCACTTACAGCGTCACGGACGGCTATGCCCTTGTCAATAGTCAGTTAATAGCCTGTGGCACGGCCCAAGATAAGGGAACTTGGGGCGCGACATTAGTGCCGCCACTTACAGGAGGATTTCAAGGTTTTTTCCATAGCACGAGTACGAATCAGGACTTTCCGGTTTCCGGCACATTCTCCCAAGGTCCGAACATTGGTTCGGTCACTGGTACAGTTACGGGAACAGTCCTTTTTCAAGACCCCGTAACCTTACTGAATGATTTTCCGTGCTTTGGGACTGCCTCCCTGAACGGCACGATCAGCGGCAACAGCGTTCTCCTTCAGGTCTTCTCTTCGAGCGGTACGCCCGTTGGGCAGATCGGCCAAACTCCGGGATCGTTGAATCCTCCTACTGCGGTCACCTACGACAGCACGCAGGGCGGGTACGTCGTGCACAATGCCGTGACGGGTCAGAGTGGCGCAGGTTACATCATATCTACCAAGTCGTGTGGCGACACCGGTAATCTCTGTTTGGCATTAGGGGGCTCGAAGTCCTGTTCGCAACCTATCACCCTGACTCCGTTTGCACTAACGTTTCCTCCACAGTTAGTCGGGTCGGCTGCAACCTCTCAAACGATCACTCTTACGAACAACACCAGTTCGCAGCTGAGCGGTTTAACCCTGCGTGTTGGAGACAACGACAGCCAATTGTTCTATACCTCCGGAGGCGGCGACTTTGACGGGGTGCCTAATTTTACCGAGCAGGACAACTGTGAGCAGCAGGGCTCGATCACGTTGAACTCCGGCGCCAGTTGCACAATCACCGTTTTGTTCTCACCACAACAGAGTTGCCCTTGGTTGCCTCAGAGTTCGGGCACAGCTAACATCCAAGGCGCGGCGCCAGCGGTATGTCCCCTTAGTCTCACTGGGGCGCTTACTGTGACTGTCCCAACAGGAAGCGCCGACGCCGACAAGAAGTTTTCCGTTCCCATTACAGGCACCGGCTTGAGCTGGGTTGTTCCATCCGTTCCCGAGATTGATTTTGGATGGGAAGCATGGGGGGAAGCAAGCCCTCCCCGAACGCTCACCTTCACGAACCAGAGTCCAAATCCAGTCACCCTCCTGCCTGCGGGGGCGCCCTGCGCTGAGCCGACAAATTCCCAAGTACCGGAAGAGCCTCGCCCGCCTGTCTCAGGCGGACAGCCTCTGGTCGCCGGGATAGAACTGGCAGAAACGGCCAATCTGGGACTCCAGTTTAGTGGCCCCATTTTGAATCAGAGTAATATCTCACCTCCATTGGTCAATGCCCCCACGGTGGAATTTTTTTGCGAAACGGATCCGCCACGATCCAAGGGCGGTAGCGGGCTCCCAAATATCCAGATCTCAAACGATCGATGCTCGGGCCAAACACTTGAGCCTTTCGGCCAGCAAGGCAATAGCTGCAGCATCGAAGTTACATTTGTGCCCCAGCCAGCTACTTGGGCGGCGGCGGTGAATTCCAACCAGGGCTTGGACGACTTTCTGCAGCTGAATAGCATGTGGTGTGGTGACGCGAACAACCCTCCGGAACCCCAATGCGAGATCGATAGCGGTCGTTTTCCCGTTGAGATCAAGACGAATCCGCCGAGTCCGCTCAGAATGCTTCCGAGCGCCGGGATGGACTTCGGAAGCATAGCCAAGGGTACCGGCAGCAAGCCTCTAAGCATCACGCTCTTTAATGACCCCGCGGACCCCAATGCGGCGACTGTCACGTTCACTGCCAAATTGGTCACGGGCGCCGACTATATCGAGAATGACAACTGCCCGGCCACACTAGCGACAAATCAAAGTTGCACGGTAACAGTGATTTTTGCTCCGAAGATTGTTGGACTCGATCCAGGGAAGATCACTTTCACCTACAACACACCAACGCAGTTGGGGTCGGTACAGACTATTTATTTGCGAGGAACGGGCATGTAGCTTTCGACGGACTTTGAGCTGAACACAACGTCGAATAAGCTCGTGCCCCAATGCCATATATGACGTTTTCATTCTCTAGACGGAGGTTAGCCGTGATAGCGACACGACAGATTTCTGCATTTTTATTATCGCTGGCGGGGATTTGTTTTCTGACTGCGTGCGGCGGCAGTAGCAGCAGCAGTTCCAGCCAGTCTGCACCCGGGATTTCCATCGCTCTGAAACCACCTCCGAGTTCTACCTCTGTGCCAGTAGGGAGCACTACGGGAATCAAGTTCAACCCGGTGGTGAGCGGTGATTCGAATGAATACGGGGTCGACTGGGCTGTCACCTGTTCTCTGAGCACAGTGACTGTCGGAGCTTGCGGTACCCTCAGCATTCCAACGTTCCACTCCGCGAGCGGAACACCAGTAAATTACATCCCGCCGGCTTTCCTCTATACCGGCAACTTGAGCGTCAATGTGACTGTTTTTGCCACTGCGGATCCCACGAAGAATGTAACTACATCGGTCACTGTCACCTCTTATACCGCCGTCCTTAATGGGACCTATGTACTCCAGGTCCGAGGTTCTGACAGCAACCCATATCCCTACGAAAGCACCGGAGTATTTGTTCTTGACGGCAAAGGCAATATCACTTCCGGGCAGCAGACGCTGAATACTGTTGGTGGCTTTTCCGCCACCTACACCGTCCAGGGCTCAAGCACGCCAAGCACTTATTTCGTGGGGGCAGATGGTCGCGGTTTGATGACACTGAACCTCCAGCCAACCGGAAACGAGGCCCCAATCGAGGAGACTTACAACTTCATGGTCGTCTCCAGCGCAGACGCGCTGGTGGCGGAGGTCGATAATTCTGCCTCCGGGACATTAGAACTGCAAGACCCAGCTGCCGCGACGACCATACCCACGGGCGCGTACGCTTTCGTCACGAACGGCAGTGACCCTGGCAGCCCAAACGGACCGGGTGGTGGTATCCCGGTTCCGACCGCTTTGGGTGGCGTATTCAATATTGACAACAATCCATCCACGGGTACCATCTCAGGCGCGGGCAGCCTGGCCGATCAGGATTACTACAACTCCACTGGCAGCGAGCGGAAGCTTCTAAGCTGCGTGCCGCCAACTGGCGTGACCGGAACCGGTTCGCGGCCCAGTTCGCTCGGGATCGTTACAATATCGCTCACGGGAGCAACATGTTTTGGGGAGAGGTTGCCTGGTTCTATTCAGTTCACCGGTTATATCGTAGACGCGACCCACATCCGGCTGATTGAGAGCGATGACATCGACGGGACGAAAGGGTTCCTGACAGCTGGAATCGCCGTCTCCCAAGGCAGCGCCGCCGGTACGTTTACCGCTGCGTCTCTTACCGGGCCCTACGTGTACAGTGTTCTCGGGTATGACATCAACGCGGCCGTTCCGTCATCCTTCACTTCGGCTGGTGTGATCACCACCGATGGCATAAGTAAGATTACTGGGATTAATGATACTTTTTATCCAGGCGACTCGACAGCTTTCACAGCCAACCACATTAAGGGGACATACTCCGTAGATACCAATCAGATTGGCCGGGCAGTATTGGCGCCGAAGTTCGGGGGATCGGCTCCGAAACCCCGGGTTAAGCTTCTGGCTTATCTCACCGGCCGCGAAACACCGCCTTTGATTCTCTGGGCCGAGGGAGAAGACGCTAACTTCCCGGCGATTGGAACCGGAATCGCGTATACGCAGGCCCCGAATGCGTTCTTCCTTTTTTTCGGCAATCCGGAAACTTACGGGTTTAACATTACCCAAAATGTTTCAGGTAGCGAAGTCGACGGCAGTGGCACAATGCAGTCCACGTTCAACGGACTCGTCGGCAAGCTGACGGGAACCTTGGACAACTTCGATGACAACAATTTCCCATTGGCATCTAGCCCTCCTCTTCCTCTCCTGGACTCGTTTTCATTACCCGCGGATAAATTCGGCCGTATCGCGGGCACATTCATGAGCTCAGGGGGAGCGGGTCCTTATTTCGAATACTACTTAGTCAATGACAACCAAGGCTTTTTTGAAGAGACCGATCTTCTCAGTTCTGGCAACGTCGGAATCGGTTATTTTGCTCAGGCATGCGATGTAACAAGTCTAACAAGTTGCAAGGCGGCCAACGGGAACTCCTTTGTAAGGCTCGCATCGAACTGGAACAACTCCCGGCATTTCAACAAGAACAGGAAATAGTCCTAGGAACGTGAAGGAGCACGATCCTTAGCCGTGAGGCCTAGTTTTTGGCCTGTGTATTGGACTCATATTCAGTCTCAGAGAGTTCGCAGTCGTGTTGAAGGTAGGTCGGCCACGGTTGCTTTCTATTGGCGCGCAGTTGAAGACTTACTTGCTGTGCCGCTGTCTAAATCTGTTTTCTTCGGGAGGCAAGAATGAAACGATTTTCGACGTTCGCGCTGTCGATGGCGCTAATATCCAGCCTGTTCATTGCGGAAGCTCAGGATACGTCTAAAGGCACGAAGAAAAAGAGCCCCGGACCATCCGTGGCTGAGCAACTCACCGAGATGAAACAGTCGATCGAGGCTCAACGACAGGCGATCGAGGCTCAACAACAGCAGATAGTGACACTGGGCCAACAGGTTCAGAGCCGCGATCAACGGATTCAGCAACTCGAGCAAAAACTCGATCAGACCCAAGCCAGGGCAGATTCCGCCGCTTCGCAAGCCGCCGAGCAGGGAAAAACCGTAGCGGCTCTTTCGAATGACGTCACCAACGTCAAGACGAATGTGACGAACGTAGCCATGACCGTTCAGGAAACGCAGAAGTCGCTAAAGGACCAAATTGAGAATCCTTTGGCTTTGCACTTTAAGGGCGTTACATTGACCCCCAGCGGTTTCCTGGCGGCAGAAAGCGTGTATCGCAACCGCAGTCTCGGAGCAGACATCAACACGCCCTTCAATAGTATCAACATGCCAGGCGCGGGACAGAACGCGGTGTCGGAGTTTTTTGGTTCTGGTCGACAGTCCCGCTTCGCTCTGCTCGCCAACGGCAAAGCGGGCAACTTCAATATGAGCGGTTACTACGAGGCTGACTTCCTCGGGGCGGGAATCACCTCCAACAACAATCAGAGCAACAGCTACAGCCCTCGCCAGCGCCAAGTATGGGGACAGGTAGCTTCGGACAGCTGGAGTCTTACTGGCGGCCAGATGTGGAGCCTGGTGACCGAAACCAAGCACGGCTTGGATAACCGGACGGAATCCGTTCCCATGACCATCGATCCGCAGTACACTGTCGGTTTTAGCTGGGCTCGTCAATACGGCGTCCGGTTAGTTAAGAACTTTGGCAACAAGTTCTGGGTGGGGGGTTCCATCGAGAATCCGCAGACGACGTTTGCTGCACGCGGCAACGCAGCGAATTTTGCCTTGGGAAGCCCCGGCAGCGGCGGAGGTCTTTATAATTCCGGCATCACAAACTGCACGACCACGACTGTGACGGGAAGTGACGGTACCATAATTAAGGTTCTGACCGGGTGTACGCCTGCGGCAACTTATTCGTTCAACGCCATGCCTGACTTCATCGTCAAAGGCGCCTTCGAACCAGGTTTTGGCCACTACGAAGTGTTCGCCATCCTCAGTCGCTTCCGCGACCGCATATACCCTTGCGCTGAGCCTGCGGCTGCTTCCAATTGCAACGGCGTCGTCTCCGCACTAGGCGCGCATAACGACTCTCTCAACGCTGGTGGTTTTGGAGCGAATGCCCGCATCACGCTGTTCAAGCAACTCGACTTAGGAGCTCACGCGATGGTCGGACAGGGTGTCGGCCGATACGGCACCGGCGGCCTGCCGGACGCGACCGTGAAAGCCGATGGAGCGCTGGCTCCGTTGCACAGCTATCAGGGGCTCGCTACCGTTGAGTGGCACACGAAGAGGCTCGACGTATACGTTAACGGAGGCTTGGAATACGTCGGGAGATCCTGGCAGTTCGATCCAAACAATCCTGCTAGCCCAACGACCCCGGTCGGATACGGCTCGCAGGACTTCAACGTAGCTGGATGCTTTGTCGAGACTCCTCCGCCGGTCACCGGCACCAATGGTTTCACATTCGGGTCTCTTTCGAATTGTAATGCGGACACGAAAAGTCTGGTCGAGGGCACAATTGGTTTTTGGATCAAGCTTCTCGATAGTACTCATGGCAGGCTTCAGTTCGGTCCGCAGTATTCCTACGTTACACGTTATGCCTGGACAGGAACAGACGGGCTTGGATTCGCATCACCTCACGGCGTGGATAACATGTTCTTCACGTCGATCCGCTATTACTTGCCATAACTGTTGCGACCTCGCTCCCCGGATTCGGGGCGAGGGGCCTCAAGATGAGCACAGTTCGCATGAGCAAGATTGGAGGTCAATCGTGGCGCTTCGTCATCGTTTTGCAATTTGCGTAATTGCGCTCGCCGCCGGCGTCCTTTGCAGTTGCGGCAGCGGCAGCCTGCCAGCTCCCCCGGCCTCGGCCAACAAATCTGCCATCGGGTGCCCTAGCGGCAACCAGCCATGCTCGGGGTCTGTCCACGTACCGCAAATCCTTGTCAATGGCACGGATCCGGCTACGTACGGTCTTCCCATATCTTGTTCGCTGACTTCGGGAAGCCTGACGATGAACTTTATAACCGTGCCTTCTCAGCCTTGGTTCGGCTCGTCTCCCGGAAACGGAACTCTTCAGCCGAACACGAGCACTGCGATTTCCGTTACCTCCATGAATGCGGCGAACGTCAGCAATCGAAATATTGGTAGCCTGACGGTCAGCGCTTCTAAGTATTCCGACAACAACCAGATGCAAGTCGAACTGAACTGCAATGTCCCGGCAGGAAAATGCACAGTTGCCTTCTCCTGCAACACGAAGACGAATCCGTTGCCTTAGCCGAGACACCGAAAATTCTGACCAGGTACGAGGTGAGTTGGGAGTTGAAGGCAACCGCCAGGAGTCATTCGCCGCAAGTCAAGGCGGCCAGGGAAACGGGGCTGTCCCATCCGATCAAAGATAACGAGCGCCGCAGCAAGCGAGCGCCAGTTGAGCGGGGAGGATTTCTTGACTGGCGCCCCGTGCGAGTGCTCGCCCTTGCATTGCTGCTGACCATCATAGCGGCCCCTTCCTTACTGCCCAAGTTCAGCGTTGCCGACAACGATATCTGGTGGCATCTGAAGGTGGGAGATTGGATCATCGAACATTCCGCCTTCCCACACACCGGCATCCTTTCGCGCACAGCTGCAGACCGCCCCTGGATGGCTTACAGCTGGATCTACGAGGTACTGCTTTCTTTTTTTCATTCCAGATTCCATCTGATGGGCGTTGCCGTCTACGGATTGCTGCTTACACTTGCAGTCACCTATAGCGTCTTTTGGATGACGCGCCGTCTGTCAGGCCGTTTCTGGGTTCCGTGTTTGCTGGCCACCCTCTGCTGTGCCGCATTTCTGTTCAAGATCTACCCACGGCCTGCATTCTTCTCTATGATGTTCTTCGCGAGTACGGTCACGCTACTTCTGGAGGCCCGGCGAACCGGTCGGAAGCAACTTCTATACTGGCTGCCTCCTCTTTTTCTTGTCTGGGCGAACGTGCACATCCAATTCATATATGGATTGTTTGTTGTCGCGCTCTTCGTAGCCATAAATGTGGTGCAGGAGTGGGCATCCCATCGGGGGCTCGCCGCAGCTCTTTTCTATCCACGGCTGCTGGCCTCGCGAACGCTGCTAATTGTGCTGGGAGCTTGCGTGCTGGCCACCTGCATAGGACCTTACTCTTACCATCTTTATTCAGTTGTTATTGGCTACGCCACGTCGAAATTTCCTTATGCTTACATCGTTGAGTTCCAGGCTTTTCATTTCCGCACCTACACTGATTTCGTGCAATTCTTGTTGACGGTCTTTGCATTCTTCACATTAGTGCGCCGGAAGCCGCTGGATCTTTTCCTGATGAGTCTCTTGCTGGTAGCCGCCGTGATCGGATTCCGCGCCGCGCGGGATGCTTGGTTCATCTGCATTCCAGCAACGGCTTGCCTGGCGGAAGCATTACGGAGCCCGGTCCCCGAACCTCGAAAGAACATCGCCGAGAAAACCGGTCTTGCGGTCGTACTGGCTGTGCTCATTTTCCTGTACGCCCAGCTTCTGCATGTGAACACTCAGGACATGCGCCTTGCCATTGCATCCCACTATCCGGTCCGCGCCATCAATTTCCTTCACGCTCATCCACAACCCGGGCCACTTTATAACACCTTCGGTTGGGGCGGCTTTATCGCCTGGTACTTGCCCGATTACCCGGTTTCAATAGATGGACGCACTGATCTGTACGGTGACGAAATCGACATGCGCTTTTACAAAACTGAGAACGGAGACCCCTCCTATGTCGACGATCTTTATCTCAACGAAGCCAGACTCATTGTGCTTCCAAAGGAAACGCCGTTGGCACGTCTGCTCAATTCAGATTCTCGGTTTACTCTGATCTATGATGACTCGTTGTCGATGGTTTTCGTAAAGCAGTGATTTGAGGATTTCTGACGAATGCGGCAAAGGACAATTCGCCGGCGACAAGAGCAGGGCAAGAAAGCCACGGGGCAACGACCGAGGAAAGCGTCTTCAACCCTCTGGTTATTCGCTGGTTTGCTTCTGATGGCGACGCTGGTGAAGTGCCCCCGTTTGCTGCACCAATCGCAATGTGAGTTCTCGGTTGATTCTTGGTTTCAGCGGGGATGAGGTCTGGAGCAGGGGACGGCGTCTGAGTCCCCTGCTCCAGCAGCCTTGTACTAGCTCTCGTCATGCCCTCATCTCCAACTGCGTCCGCGCAAACTCTGCGGGCGGCAGGTAACCGAGCGAACTGTGGGGACGTTGCTGGTTGTAATCTTGCCGCCAGCTTTCGATCTTGCGTCGTGCATCGCTCAGACTGGTGAACCGGTTCGCGTTCAGGCATTCATCCCGCAGTTGGCCGTTGAAGCTCTCCACGTAGGCATTCTGCACAGGCTTTCCAGGTTGAATGAACTCCAGGCGCACGCGCCATTCCTCACTCCAGGCGGCCAATGCTCGTCCGCGAAACTCTGGCCCATTGTCCACCACGATCACTTCCGGTAAGCCGCGTTCGCGGGCGATCCAATCCAGCACACGCCGTACTCGCAACCCGCCCAGCGACGTATCCACCTCGATCACCGGGCATTCTCGCGTGCAATCGTCCACGATGGTTAATAGACGAATTACTTTCCCGCTGCTCACGCAATCACTCACAAAATCCATCGACCAGCGTTCGTTAGGCCTTGTGGCCGCTGGGCTAGTCACCGCGCCATTCCAGCGGATCCGCCGTCGTTGCCGAATCCTCATCGCCAAACCTTCCTCGCGGTAGAGCCGGTACACTCGTTTGTGATTGGCCGGTGTCCCTTCCCGCACCAGCATCGCCGTCAGCCGCCGATACCCGAACCGCATGCGTTTCGCGGCCAGTTCTTTCAGTCGCGCTCGCAAGGCAGTGTCTCGTTCTGCTTTCCGCGCTGGATAACGATACGTCGATTCGTCCCAAACCCAAGCAGCCTGCAGGCGTGCCGCTCGCTCATGCGGTACTCCACCTCGACATAGCTCACGACGGCCCGAAGTCCCACAGGCGCTAGAAGTTTTTTGAGAGCACGTCCTTCAGCGCCCGGTTATCCAGCGTCAGCTCGGCCACCACGTGCCTCAGCTTCCGGTTCTCGTCTTCTAACTGCCTCAACTTCTTCGCATTCCCGCTGTCCATGCCGCCGCACTTCGCCTTCCAGCGGTAGTAAGTTTGTGATGCCTGAGTTGGAAATGGAGAAAGCGTTCCTCCGTTTAGAGACAATGGAGCGAACGTATGAAAAAGGAACGAAAACACTACACTGCTGAAGAGAAGGTTGCCGTTCTGAGGCGGCACCTTTTAGACAAGGTGCCGGTTTCTGACCTCTGTGAAGAACTGAGCCTCAAGCCGACGGTGTTCTACCGCTGGCAGAAGGAGTTCTTCGAGAACGGAGCGGCTGCCTTTCAGGCTCAGGAGCGTCCGCACCGCCAGGTGGAGGAGAAGCAGAAACGGATTGAGTACTTGGAAGAGAAGGTGCAGACCAAGGACGAGGTCCTGGCCGAGTTGATGGCGGAGCACGTCGCGCTAAAAAAAACACTTGGGGAACTCTAACCGGCAGTTGGGTGCCGCATGACGTGCGCGACCAAGTGATGGATTTCGTCCGGCGCGCCGATCCTGACCGCGGCCCCACCGGCAACAATGTGATCAGTTGCTATGGCGGTCCGAACAACTCTGCCGGGGACGTCAGTTGCCTGATTGGGAGTTCGTTCCTCCATCCCCTGGGTGCGCACCGCGCCCGCACCATGCAATTTGGGTTGAAGTACAACTTTTAGACGAAGATTAGGGAATCCGTTCAGTCGGCTTGCGCGACTCGTCTGCGCCGGGCAAGACTTGTGGGGCGTAATTTAGAAACACCCAGTGGCATGGTGCAAGCGATGCAATTGCAGCCGTCACTGGAGGTGAACTGCCAGGCGGCGACCGCATCCAGACGGTATCCAACGCCGCGGACGGTTTTCAGGTAGGTGGGCGTGGTGCGATCCGGTTCGATTTTATCGCGGATCCGGCGAATACACGCATCCACGCTGCGCGGAGTCACAAACTGCATATCCCCCCAAACCGCATCCAGCAGCAAATCGCGGGTGAACACCTGCCCCCGGTGGCGCGCCAGATATTCGATCAACCGGAACTCCAGACTGGTCGTAGGGATCTCCGTCCCCCGCACTGACACCTTCATGGCCGAACTGTCAATGACAAGGTCCGCCGTTTCCTCCCGCACTCCGCGCAGCGCCGAGGCTTGACGGCGCAGCACGGCTTGCACCCGTGCCGCCAACTCGCGCGGGCTGAAAGGCTTCACAATGCAATCATCTCCGCCGGAATCCAAGGCGAGAATGCGATGCTCTTCACTGTCTTCGTCGAGCATGAACACCACCGGAGTGCGCGACAAGGCTGAATTCTCGCGGATCTGCCGGCACAACTGAATCCCGTTGCCATCCGGCAATAGCATCGCAATCAGCAGCAGCGAAGGACGGGCCAGTTCGGCTTCGTGCACGACATCGACCGTCGGAAAGGTTCGCACGCCATAACCAGCTCGCTCCAGGGAGTCACGAGCAATGTAGCTCGCCTCAGCGTCGCCTTCCACCACGAAAATGAGCTGTCTCATGGTCGTCCTTTGCATGAGTTCAACCGCGCCTGGCCTGCGCATTTCGGCCATAGAAACCAAGACGCGCTGCAGATTCCGGCCGCTCGGCAAAAGGCAGAGAGACACACGTTGCCGCAGCCAAAGAAGTCATAGGAACCCGGTGCCGAAGTTTAGGCTGGCTCGTGTTACGTCGAGGTGACGGAATTGTGAATACTGTGTGAATTCTGCGCGGGCGGATCCGCTGACCATTGCAGGGCTCGCCTTCAGTCGCTCACAGACGGCCGCGCTCCATTTTCGATTTCGGTTACGGTCAGCGGGCTGAAATTTGCCCGCCGCAACTGCTCATTCAACTGCATAACAGCTCCGGCTTTTAACTGTTGCCATTCCGCAATGCGCGCCTTTGCCGCCGGGCTTGATTCCTGGTAGACGGTGGTTGCTTGAGCAGGAATGCTGCGGTCGCCGCTTTCGACCACTCTTAACGCTGAAGCAAGTTCTGTAGCAGCATTCTGGAGTCCCATCTTTTGGTGTGGCGCGTCGGAGTTTTCGGACAGAATTGATGCGAGCTGGGATTGCAGTTGAGAGACTGCGGCTTGCAAGTCATGATGGGTTTCGCCGATTCCTGGCAGCAGATCCGCGAGTTGCTTCTGGAGGGCATTGATCTCCGCTGCAGCCTGGCGGGCAGCAATCATTTCGAAGTAGATTTGCAGGCCCAGATGCTGTTGCTGGTCCAACTCCTTCGCGGTCGCCGGTGAACGCGGATCCATGACAACCTGCAGCGGCTGAGAGAACGTTGTTTTATCGACGGTGAGCCGGACTTCGTAGCTGCCAGGCACTACACGCGGGCCACGAGACGCATACTCACCGTCGCGGTCCGTGCTTTTTCCGGTCGGGCCACCCCACACCAGGTTCCAGACAAAGCGGTGCATCCCCGGAGTATTCCCCAAGCTGGGCGGCTTGGCGAACCATCGCTCCGCAATAGGCCCGGGCAAACGCTTCTGATCTTTCGGGTCGTCCGATGAAAAGCTGCGCACCAGTTCGCGCCTGGAATCAAGAATCTCGAGCTTCACCTGACCGGCGGGACGAGCAAGATAGTAGTCGAGGACAGCGCCATTGGGCGGATTGCTGGCAGCGGGTTCTTCGGGCGGAATTGGTGTACCCTGAAACGTGTCGTTGTCCACCCGCACAGCCGCGCTGGGCCGGTAGAGCCACGCGTCTGCTGCCTTCTCTGCTTCTTTCGTCTGCCGCAACGCGGTGATGTCATCAAGAATCCAAAACGAGCGTCCGTGAGTTGCCACCACCAGGTCATCGCCGTGGAACGCCAGATCACGGATAGAAGTCACCGGCAGGTTCAGTTGCAGGGATTGCCAGTGATCGCCATCATCGAACGAAACACAGACTCCGAATTCGGTGCCCGCAAACAGCAATCCTCGTGTTTGCGGATCTTCCCGCACAACATTCAGGAATGCCGGTTCCATGAGGCCATTCGTGATCAATTGCCAGGTGGCGCCATAGTCGCGCGTGCGATAGAGATACGGTTTCTGATCGTCGAGTTCGTGGCGATCGACCGCGGCATACGCTTCCGCCGGATCGAAGTGCGAGGCTTCGATCAGACTGATCTTGCTCCAGTCACTGACGCCCTTGGGGGTCACATTCGTCCAGTTCTTACCGCCGTCCCGCGTCAGGTGAATCAGACCGGTGTCACTACCCACCCAGATCAAGTCGGGTTTCAGGTTCGAAGGCGCGATGGTGAATACCACGCCATAGCCGCGTTGTCTCGCGTTATCCACCTTGGGAAGATCCATTGGCTTCTTCTCACCAGGATTTTTCACTGCCCCGGTGAGGTCTGGACTGATCTGCGACCAGTGCAAGCCGCCGTCCACCGTTTTCATAACGTATTGCGTTCCCAGATAGAGCGACTTGCGATCCGCGGGAGAAAAGACCAGCACCGGCGTCCAAGGATCGCGATAGCGAACGGTGGCAAGATCGGCGGCGAAATCTCGCACCGGCCACGGTGTAACGTCCTGACTGAACGAGGTTCTCAAATCGAATCGCGAAACGCCGCCGTACGTGCCGCTGAGAAAAAGCACGTTCGGATCATTGGGATCGGGCGCAATGTATCCGCTCTCGCTTGGTCCAGCGGGAAACCAGTCCCGGGCGGTGATTTGGCCGTGGTCGGTGCGACTGAGAACTGCAATGGCGCCACTGTCTTGCTGCGTTCCGTAAACCGTGTAGGGAAACTTGTTGTCGGTGGCGAGGTGGTAGATCTGCGCGGTCGGCTGGTTATACCACGAGCTCCAGGTTTTGCCGCCATCAAGAGTGATGGTTGTCCCCTGGTCTGTGCCCAGCACCATTCGCGAAGAATCCTTTGGATCGATCCAAAGTTGGTGATAATCATCTCCGCCGGGCGCGCCGCGCACGACGTTCGATGGTTTTTCCGCCGTCCGCCGAGCGATAGAGAGCAACGCTCGGCACATAAATAACGTCGGGGTTCTGCGGATCGATGGCGATGTTGCTGAAGTACCAGGAGCGGCTGGTCAGACGCTTGTCGGCGTTCTGCAGACTCCAGGTATTGCCGCCATCGTCTGAGCGATACAGACCCGCCTGGTTCTTGCAATCGATCAATGCGTAGACACGCTTGCCGTCGGCGGAGACGGCAACCGAGGGCCGATTCCAGTCGCCTGCCGGAAGCCCGTTCCCGCTCAGCCGGGACCAGGTCTGGCCGCCATCCCCGGAACGGAAAATCCCGCTGCCCGGCTCTTCGATGGTGCCGTAGGAACTCCACGGCGGGCGGTAGGTGTGCCAAGTCGCGGCAAACAGGATGTTCGGCTGCGCGCTGGCCAGGGAAAGATCGGCAAAGCCGGTTTGCGGCCCCGCATCAAGAACCTTTGTCCACGTCGTCCCACCGTCGCTGGATTTGTAAACGCCACGGTCGGGATTCGGAGTGTAGGCGTGTCCAAGCGCAGCGACATACACCACGTCGGTATTCTGCGGATCGACGATAACACGGCTGATCTGGCGTGTGTTGGCCAGGCCGACATTCTTCCAGGTGGCGCCGCCGTCGGTCGACTTGTAGACACCATTGCCTGAGGCTAGGTCGGTTCGAATATCGGATTCGCCCGTGCCCGCATAAATGACGTTGGGACTGGACGGAGCAACGGCCAGGGCGCCGATGGATCCCACGGGCTGGCCGTCAAAGACGGGCGTCCAGACAAGTCCGGCGTCGGTGGTTTTCCAGACTCCGCCATCGACTGAGCCGAAGTAGAACGTGGTCGCGTTGCCCGGAACTCCGGCAACGGCTACTACACGCCCACCCCGAAACGGGCCGATCAGCCGCCACTTCAGGCCGTTATAAAGTTCCGGAGAGACCTGAGCACCGGTTGTGAGCGCACTCAGGAGGACAACAAAAACAGACATCAACCGGCCGCAAAGCCGCAGGGTTATTTCACGCACGAAACCTTCCCCAAAAAGAGAGTTTCTCCAGTGTAGTACAAGGCACTATATCGGTGCGGGCGCTCATCCGTGCGGCATCATGTACAGGCGGTTTGCGTTAGTGACGGTTCGCCCGTATTCTGCTCCCATCCCAATATGTGCGGCGTATTCAGAACTTACCTCCTCGTGTTCTCTCTGGCGGCGCGTGCCCTTCCCGGTCTCTGCGCGGACAACACCCGGGTCGAAGGAGTTGTGCGCGATTCCAGCGGGGCGGTGGTTGCCGGAGCCACAATCACGGTGAAGACTGGCGCCTTCAGCGCCACCGCTCGCAGCGACAACGAAGGCAAGTTCTCACTTGCGAATGTTCCAGCCCGCTCCGGCATGCTGGACGCGGCGGCGGCCGGGTTTGCCGATGCTCATCAGGTCTGGAACTCGGCCGAATCTGCACAACTGCAAATCGAGATTGTTCTCCAACCGTCCTCCGTCAACCAGCAGGTGGTGGTGTCGGCAGCGCGCACCGAGCTTCGATTGTCAGAAGCTCCGGGCAGCACGGTACTGCTTTCGCAAAGCGATCTGGCGGCCAGCCCGGCATTGGTGGTGGACGATATTCTGCGGCAGGTTCCCGGTTTCTCGTTGTTCCGCCGCTCTGACAGCCGGTCGGCAAATCCCGGATCGCAAGGCCTCTCCCTGCGAGGCCTCGGGCCAAGCGGCGCGAGTCGCGCGCTGGTACTGGAAGATGGCATTCCACTGGTGGACCCATTTGGTGGCTGGGTATATTGGGATCGTGTTCCACCGGTGGCGCTCGCGAGCGCGGAAGTGTTCCGGGGCGGCATTTCCGACCTGTATGGCAGCGATGCCTTAGGCGGCGTGGTACAACTGGTCACGCGGCAACCAGAAACGCTGGCGCTCACGCTTGAGAGCTCCTACGGCAACGAGCGCACGCCTTACCTCTCGCTCTGGACGGGTACTCGCGCGGGCAAATGGGATCTTGCGCTTGCGACCGATTTGTTCCGCACAGATGGATACATTCCGGTTCCGCTGTTGTCGGCGGATACGGGCCAGCCACTACGGGGCACGATCGATGCACCGCTCAATTCAGAACACGCAGCTGTCGATTTTGGCGTGGGGCATCAGTTGGGTACAAAGGGACGCATGTTTGCGCGCGGGAGTTTCTATGCCGACTCGCGCGATAACGGAACCCGGATCCAGACCAATGACACCCGGATCGGCCAGGGAGCGGCCGGACTGGACAAGCAGTTGGGTGCGAACGATTCGGTGACGGTTCGGCTGTTTGGAGATGTCGAAACTTTCCACCAGAGCTTTTCAGCAATCTCTTCCAATCGAGACAGCGAGGCGCTGACCGACTTGCAAGCAGTGCCTTCGCAACAGCTTGGCGCCAACGGCCAGTGGACGCACCTGTTCGGCAAGAATGACACCTTACTTGCAGGGGCGGACATTCAGGAAGTAATTGGCGCCAGCGATGACCAGTTGTTTTCTGCCGTCTCCGGCGCGCATACCGCCAATACGGCTGCGGGAGGACGGCAACGCATCGGGGGCCTGTTCGGCGAAGACATTTTCCGCTATCACGATAGGTGGACCATCATTCTCAGTGCGCGCCTTGACCACTGGGACAACTTCGACGCCAGTTCCCTCCGCACGCCGCTTTTGCCTTCCGGGCCTCTCCAGCCGACCTACTTTGCCGATCGCAGCGATAATGCTTTCAACCCACGGCTCTCGGTCTTGCACGCATTGAACAGCCACGTCTCGGTCACGGGTTCGATTTACCGCGCTTTCCGGGCTCCCACGTTGAACGAACTGTATCGCAACTTCCGGGTGGGAGACGTTCTAACGAATGGGAATCCCGCGCTCACCGCCGAGCACCTCACCGGAGCCGAGGCCGGAGCAAACGTCAACGGCTGGAATGGCAAGCTGGATGTGAGGGGGACATTCTTCTGGAGTGACATCGTCGATCCGGTTGAGAACGTAACCTTGGACGCGACATCATCGCCGATTCTGCGGGAAAAAGAGAATCTAGGACGAACGCGCTCCCGTGGAGTGGAACTCGACGGAGTGTTCCATGTAAGCCGCGACATTCAGATTTCCGCCGGGTACGCTTACATCGACGCGACAGTCATCCAATTTCCCAGCGACACGGCGCTGGTCGGGCTCGACGTTCCACAGGTACCCCGCAACCAGTTCACCTGGGAGGCACGCTATTGGAATCCGGCGCGGCTGCTACTAAGTCTGCAAGGACGATTCATCGGGCAGCAGTTCGACGACGACCAGAACCAATTTCCTCTAGCCAAATTTTATGCGATGGATCTTCTGATACGGAGGAATCTAAATCGGCATATGGAAGTGTTTGTGGCAGCGGAGAATCTGACTGATGAGCGCTACCAAGTAGCGCGGACGCCAACCCTGAATATAGGTCCGCCGATACTTTTCCGCGTGGGGATTCGGCTGGATTTTCCGCCAAGCCGGTAGGCCGGAGTCTAAGTCGATTCAGATTCGCCGCGGCCCTTGTGGATGTCGATTCCCAGTTGTTCCGCCTTCTTGTAGAGATGGCTGCGCTCCAGACCGAGCGCTTTGGCTGCATTGGTCATGTGGTAGTTATGGCGCTTCAGTTCAGTAAGGATGGTCTCCCGCTCGAAATTCTGCACCCGCTGAGCAAGCGACCCGGTTCCCACGGCAACAATGGAAGTGGACGCTGCCGCCGCAGGCAGCGCCGATCGAACCGTCTCGGCAGTCACCTGATTGTCACTCGCGAGCAGCATCAGGCGCTCGACTACATTGCGGAGTTCCCGGACATTGCCCGGCCAGGAATAATCCGTCAGCGCACCGATCGCATCGGCGGCGAAGGTTATCGGCTTCCAGCTGTTCTGGGCACAGACTTGCCGGGCGAAATGCTCGACCATCGCGGGAATGTCCTCCCGGCGCTCCCGCAAACTGGGCAGGACCAGAGGGAAGACATAGACCCGATGAAAAAGGTCTTGCCGGAACTTCCCTTCGCGAACCAGGGCTTCCAGGTTGCGGTGGGTGGCGACCAGCACGCGCACGTCGACCCGAATCGGCTTCTCTCCGCCGATGCGCTCAATTTCGCCCTCTTCGAGCACTCGCAGCAGCTTGGCTTGCATGGGCAGGGGCATGTCGCCGATTTCGTCGAGAAAAATGGTGCCGTGCTCCGCTTGCTCGAACTTTCCTGTGTGCCGGGCGGCTGCGCCGGTGAATGATCCTTTCTCGTGGCCAAACAACTCAGACTCGATCAGTTCCGCCGGCATGGCAGCGCAGTTCAAAGTCACAAACGGGCCGGCGGCGCGGGGACTGTGTTCGTGCAGCGTGCGCGCAACCAGTTCCTTGCCGGTTCCGGTTTCTCCCAGGATGCAGACTCGCGATTCGCTGGCGGCTACTCGTTCCACCTGGGCCATGATTTTCTTCATGACCTCGCCAGTCCAAACGATCTCGTGCTTTCCCAAGCGCTGGCGGAGTTGCCGGTTCTCCGATTCGAGGCGCTGCAGTTTGAGAACATTTTCTACGGTGAGCAACAACCGTTCGGTCGAAACCGGCTTCTCCAGGAAATCAAGGGCTCCCAGTTTTGTAGCGCGGACCGCCATTTCGATGTGCGCCTGCCCGGACATCATGACGACCGGCGTGGTCACGTCTTGTGCCCGCAGATCCTCAAGCAGCGACAGGCCGTCTTTTCCCGGCATGACCACATCGGAAAAAATCAGGTCGAAGCTCTCTGTCTTCGCGAGTTCGAGGGCTTTGGCGGCGTTGTCGCAGACCACAGCATCATGACCCGCCAGGCGAAACGCCCGCGACAGCGAGGCCAGCGTGTTCGCTTCGTCGTCCACGATCAACAGATAGGCTTTTTGTGCCACTTGTATCCTTTATATAGAGCCGGAGGTGCCATGCGCCTGCTTGGCCGCCGGCAACTTGTCCAGATTCTTCGGCAACTCGATGGTGAACGTTGTTCCCTGTCCGCTCTGGCTTTGCACACTGATTCTGCCGCCATGATCGCTGACCACGGATTGCACGATCGCCAAGCCAAGCCCGGTACCGTGCGCCTTACTGGTGTAATAGGGCGTGAAGATTCGTTCGCACTCCTCGGGAGTAAGGCCCGAGCCTGTGTCTGCGACTTCAATGTATGCATGGTCATCGTCGCGGCGCGTGCGCAACATGAGCGTTCCGCCCTGAGGCATGACATCCATGGCATTGAGCACGAGATTGGAGACGACGCGATGTAAGAGCTCCGGGTCGGCAGCAATCGGTTCACCCGCCTCAGCCAGCTCAAGTTTACATTCGATGGCCGGCCGTCCGGCTGCTCGAAGTTGTGCCTGAAAAAGGCGCACCGCGTTCTGCACGATGGCAGATACATCCACCAGTTGGAATTGCGGTTGCGGCATCTTCGAAAACTCGCTGAAGCGGGAGATGATGGCTTTCAGGTTCGCGATCTCGGCCAGCAGCGTCACCGAGCTTTCCTGAAAGATCTCGTCGAACATGGCTGGACCCTGCTGTCGCGCTTTCAGCAGATTCTCCACCGTCAACTGCAAGGGGAAAAGTGGATTCTTGAGTTCATGGGCCAGCCGCCGCGCCAGTTCCCGCCAGGCCGCGACGCGCTCCGCTTGCACGACTCGCTCGCGCTGCTCCAGCAACTCGTGGGTCATGCGGTTGAAGGACTCGGCCAATTCCCCGAGTTCATCCGCGGAATTGACCGGCACCTGCGCATTCAGATTCCCGGTGGCTACTTCCCGCGCCGCCTGCGCAAGTTGCTCGACCGGCCGGGTCACATGCGCGGCTGCCCAGAGGCTCAGCACGATCGCCAGTAACATTCCCGCGCCGCCGGCCAGCAGTGCCGCGGAGCGAATCTGCTGGCGAAGCTCGACGTAAGGGCGCCGCGAACTTCCCACCAGAAGGATACCCAGCAGTTGACCATCTGCACCGTTCAGCGGGGTCGCGTCGACCGTCTCGTCGTCCGCCGCATTCGACGACCAATGCACCAGGGCCGACAGTTCGCGCCGCTGCTGCTGCACTTGCCGGATGAGTTCAGCCATTTTGTCTGCCTGCGGCACAACTCCGGAAGAATCGAACAAGAGTTGAGGGGAATAGCCGGCGCCCAGGTTTTCATAGAACATGGCGTGCATGCCGACGGGCAGCTCCAAAGTGGCAAGGAAATCGTGATCCAGCTTGCGGCCGCCGATGGCGAACAGCCGCTTTTCTCCTCCCTTGATTTCTCTGACCGCGAAAACTCCCAACGCGCCACCTTCCGGCAAGTCCTCCTGCTTGAGAAACGCGCCTTTAGGGAGCGCGGCAAGTGGGAGATTCTCTTTGTAGCCAAACTTCGCCGGCCACTGTGCCGAGGAAATGATCGTCCCTTGTCCATCTACGAATTCCAGGAAGTCGAGCTGTTGAGACTCGGCGATGGTCCTGGCTTCGTTGAGATATGCGGCGTAGTCGGGCGTGCCATTTTGCAAGGCTAAGGCCAAGCGGGTAGCTGCTTCGCTGGATGCGATTTCACCTACCCGGCGAGCCACCTCTTCGCCGCGCCGGTTGAACTCCCGCCGAAACTGTGCGACCAGCGCCGTCGTGCGCTCCTCGTTACTTCTTTCGAACGCGCGGCGGGCCAGGGCCGAAGCAATCCAGGCCACTGCGGCCACGCAGACGAGTACGGTGAGGGCGAACACCAGCAGCAATTTTCGGCGGAATATCATGGTTTCCCCGCCAGCCATACATCGGGCAAGTTCCAGCGTCCATCGCGGCCAACGTTCCAGCCTCGCACATTCATAGACACCGCGTAAGCGGCGTGCAAATGCAGCAGCGGAATCACCCTCTGCATTTGCAGCAGAGCATCCTCACTCTTATAGAGTTCCTCGACCGAATCGTCCGTGAAGTTCGGCTGAGCAAGATCAGCGGCGGCAGCCACTGCGCTGAGGGCGACACGCGGATCCGGCGAGACGGCAGGAATCCTCACCAGATGCAGATTGGCAGACGCAGCATCCCCAAGCTGCAGGCGAAGCCCAGCATCACGCGCATTGAGCACGATCCGCTCGGCGATGACGCGGGAAAGGAAATCGCTTGTGTCGTAACTCAGCGTCCAAAGCGGCGCCTGCGGGACTTCGCCACGCAATTGTTGGGCCCGCGTAAGGTCCTGGTTCGCGGGGAAAACAAGTTCGTAACCGGTCATCCAGTTCGGCAGCAATGCCGCAGTCGTTTCGCCGCTGCCTTGCAGCAATACGTTGTTGATGAGGCCACGGTCAATACTGAGCGAGAGCGATTGACGCAACTTGGCCTCGTCAGGCGAACCCGGATCGCGGGCAAAGACCAGCGCCAGCAAGTCACCGGGAGACGAAGCTTGCACCTTCCTGGTTTCACTGGCGGCGCGATGCGCCTGCTCCGGTGCAATTTCGATCAACTGCGCCTGACCGAGATCGAAAGCCATCATCTGGTCACGATAGTTTTTGCCCAAGGTGACTTCCACCGAATCCAGGAACGGCCGGCCATTCCAGTAGTCGTCGCGCGCCATGAGAACGAGCTTCTTCGCCGGGTCCCATTGGCTGACGACGAACGCTCCGGTACCGGTCAATTTATCGCCATCCCGTTTCACAATGCAGTTGTGAGGCAGAACCAACTCCGCAAGCAAGCCGGGCGAGGGTGAGTCCCGTTCGATCACAACTGAATCTCCAGAAGAAGATACTTTCCAGGCCGGGTTGGCTGCCCGAAGCGAGGCAGCCGCCACTTCGCCAGTAAGCGGCGTTGCGTCAGAAAAAGTTATTCCTGGCCGCAGCGAAAACTGCCAGCGCTGATGGTTGGAACTCACTTCCCATGATCGGGCCAAGGCTGGCTGGGGAGCACCTTGTTCGTCGAGGAAAACCAGGGAATCATAGATCAGCGGCAGAAGGTTGCGAGCGACGGTCGAATCGGCTTGGGCTAAGTTTGCTGGATCGAGAGATGCCGGAGCAGCCTGCAGCGCGATGTGCAAAGTGCCACCGTAGCGAGGCCGCGAAACCGCGCTGGCCGCCATTGCCCAAAACACGCTACTGGCCGCAAGCAATAGAAAGCAGATACGCTTCATAAGAACCTGATTCGGAATTCTGCACGATCGCGACTGCTCCACTTTCATCCGGCTCGGTCCAGAGCGCGGTGATTCTACCGTTGAATTCGACGGGTTGACTCGCGGCAACCGGCTCGCGATCGGGAAACTCGAAAGCAGTCACCGCGTCGCCCGCATTGTCGTGATTGGAAGTTGCAAGAATCTGCCAGCCAGAACTGCAAGGGCTCTTGACGGCCGCAAGGTCGCTTCCCCAGCCGATCCCCGCAGTCTGGTCGGTGATGCCGTCGAGCAGATGCAACTGGCCATCCAGCGTGGAAACAATCCAGAGCGTGTACTTATCCCGTGGCAACGGCGCCGCAGAATAAAATGGCGCGACCGCCGTCTGTTTCTGCACTCCAGGCGCCAACACGCCGGTGAAGAAATTTCGCGAAGATGCAAAGAAACCGCTCAGGTTGAACGGATCGGGAGCCAGCGGCCACGGATCGTCGCTCGGCTGGCAGGTGATCGCCAAAGGCGTATTCGCTGAGCTGGGGCAGAAAAGCCCAGGCAGGTATGCATCGAAAAGGTGATCCTTGCGCAACATCAGCCGGCCGCGCAGATCGCGGGGCCAGGGACGCAAAGAAACAATCGGCAACGACTGCTCCAATTGCCAATGCCCATTTTGCTGGCTGTAGAGCACGATGCTCCCGGGCTCGAGCACAACCATCCGCATCGGGTTGGCGTTCAGAAACGCCAGGTCCAGAATACGGCTGACGTCGCTCCACAGAAGCATTTTCTTGATCGTCATCGCGGATTGCGATTGTCCTGCTGCTGCACCGCTGGGCCGCGGCACGGAAATCATGACGATGGAAGGCTCGTTGGTTCCCTGGTGGATTTCGGCGATCCAAACGTAGCTTTGCTGATTCTCCGATAGCGTAACTTGAACGATGGCCGCGGCCTGGTCCGCGCTTACGAAATGCAGCCCGAGCGCGCCCAACTCGGTGAGCAACTGGCGACGAACTTCATCGGAATCGGCGCGGCCTAACGTTGAACGATTCTCTACAGTGAGCGCGACGGCCCCCGGCCCGGTCACTGCAGCAATCTTTCGCGCAAGTTGCTCGGCGGGAGGCTGCCATAGGCTCGCGAATGCTCCGGGGGCAGACAGGAATATCAAGAAAAACAGGCACACCCTGCGCGAGGAACATCGTGGATTCGGCATCTCTCGGATGGGCGCATTATAAATCGGATTGTGAGCTGGGATTGGCATGGCGCTCGGTACTGATTGGAGTCGGGGGATGGCTCTTGGCTCTTGGCTCTTGGCTCTTGGCTACTAGCTCCTAGCTACTAGCTTCGAGCTTCATGGCGCGGTCATAGCCACGATGCCCGTGGCCAGCAGCAGAGGTCCCCAGGCGAGCAAGGTCAGCGCGACGGAAGCTCGCCATTGCATGCCCGGCTCGGGTGGGATTGCCCCCTGTCCTGCCGCGACGCGCTTGTGCTGCATCTCGTGATGGAAGTCGCAGATCAGAATTGCTGTGGCCATTGCGATCATTCCGAAACCACCCCACGTGAGCAAACATTTCAGGAGCAACATGACAACCTCCTAGCGCCTTAGCGAACCTCTTGACTAAGAATGAATTTCAACTGGCCCGCACGGGCGAGGACGCCCGCGCCTACATTGACCTAGCGCTCCTGCCCTGACTTGACCTGCTCGACCGGCCGGGCAAAGACCAGACCGAACACTTTGCCGAAAATCAGCTCTTCCACCAGAATTGCAATCGCCAGCGAGAACACCATCCCGGCGATTACGGCCATCAGCGTCATTACGACTTGCATAACATCCTCCTCAGGAACCCGCCTCGTTATGAGGTTGCGACCGAGTAAATGGCAGGCTGGAAGCCAAAGCGTAAGTTGTTGATTTGGTGGGTCATTAGAGATCTTCCCGGCACGGAGGTTGAGGGTCGAGACACACGTTGTGTCCGCTCGGACACAGTGGGACTAGTCAGATATCGAGGGCGAAGGGGGGTTCGGACGGGCGAGACGCCCGTCCCTACGTGGTCACGTTAGTTTGGCGGGAGCGCGCAGGTTACTTCTGCGTCTGGTCGGGCGTTTGGTAGTCGTAGAAAGGCTTGCGGAAGAGGTACAGCAATTTGTGAAGGATGTCCGACAGTGGAGAATAGTAGGCGAGATAAGCCAAGGAAAATGACCGGAAGGCGAACAAGCCTGGATAGTCGGTCCACAGGCGCTTCAGATAAAACTTATCTTTGATGAACTGACGGTAGTCCTGGCTAAAGGTGATGTTTTCCACGCGCGGCCCGGCTTCTTCTTTCTCGACATAGCGCAGGTAGTAAATGCTTCGCGGATCGATCTGCATCAGGTAGCAGCAGGCGTAGTCGGCGGCGTAAAGATCATCTGCCATCATCAGCCAGTTGAGTTCGACCGCGTCTCCCTCCATGGGGCCGCTGCGGTTCAGTCCATATCTTCCGTCGATGATGGAAAGCGCCGGGTGAAGGTGCTTGTTGATTTCGTAGAGCACCTTTTCGAGCACGGGGTGCAGCTTGAGCCGGATCGACGGCTCGGGAATGCAGCCCCACTGATTTTTGATCGACATGCTGACGCCGCTGTTCATGTGGATCTTCGGAACCGGCGTGGTGATGAACAGGTTGATTTCATCCAGCAGGAGCACGGGGAATGGAACTTTGTAGTCGCGGCCCTTGTAGCCGAACTCCAGTGGACGATTAGGCAGGTGACTGAGATTGACGACGCGAATTCCGTATTTTTTTTCGAGAGCACGGATGCCGGTCTTCTCCAGCACGGCGTTGATGTCGAAACGGTTGTATCCGCCGGAGTCAGCCTCGCCCACGATGATGCGGTCGGTGTAATCCTTCAGTCCACGAACGATGGATTCCACGCATGCCGGGTTGGTCATCACTCCCTGACGGAATACCGGGAAGGTGAGGTTCGGCTTGATGAAGACGGTGTCGCCGGACTTCAATTTCGACTTCAGATCGATCCACTGAAAACCTTCCCGGAGGACCGCATCGTAACCATCGGTGAGATGCTGGAGAAAAATACGAGGACCGGAAGAACTCATCGAGACAAAACCTTTTCAAAGATCTTCATTAGCCTATCATAGCCTTCCTGGGGACCGTACTTGGTCTCAGCCAAGAACCTTCCCCGCTCTCCCATGCTGATTGCCTGTGCGGGGTTGGAACTCAACTGTCTGACTTTGGCCGCGAGGTCGTCCGCGTTTCCCGGTTCGAACAGTAGACCACTCTTGCCGTCCTCAATGATGTACGGCAAGCCGCCCATGTTGGAGGCGATCACCGGTTTCGAGGCAGCGTAGCATTCCAGAGCCACCACCGGAAAATTCTCATAGCATTCCGATGGGACGAAGCCGAATTGGCAATGCTTGAGGAGTTGCGATTTCTCATCGCCACGGCGGAAGCCCACCAGGCTTATGTGGTTGAGTTTCCGGTTGTGGACATAGGCGCGAATCTCCTGTTCCATCGGCCCCGTACCGGTGATCCGCAGCTCAGTCTCCGGCAATTGCTCAAAAGCGCGAATCAGCGTCCACAACCCTTTCTCAGCCGACAAACGCCCTAAGTAGAGTCCGTAACTCCCGCCGCTGCCGTTCTTCGATTGCACTTTGGCAGGCAAAGCATCGATAAAGTTTGGCCGCACGAAGATCTTGTCTTCCGGGATTCCCATCTCGCGGATCTTCTGCTCAAAGAATCCGGTCAGGCAAACAAAGGCGTCCACCTTGTCCAGCATGCCGGCACGTCGATTAATCGCGAGAGTGGCGGAATAGAGCGTGCTCAAGAGGTAACTATCCCGATAGCAACGGTGCAAGACACCATGAAAATGGTTGCCGAACTTGCAGCGCTCGCATACCTGCCCATTCACGTAGAACCAACCATTGGCGCAGTACGGGCGGAAGTCGTGCAATACCTGGACCATGGGAACGCGCAAGGCGTGGAGGGTGTGGTACAGCGAAGGAGAGATCAGCGGGTAGACGTTGTGGATGTAGGCGAGATCGGGCTTGAACCGGGCTACGGCCTCTGTGATGTCCCGTGCGGTACGCCGGGAGTAGATAGTTTGAGGAAAGAAAGCGGCCTTGTCCAGAACTCCGTAGTCCTTGATCTCGTCATTATGATGGGTCCAGAACAGAACCTCATGGCCGTGCGTTTCCAGCAGACGCCGTTCGGAAAGCGCCACGGAGTCCTCGCCCCCAAACTGCTGATAAAAATTGTGGACAAAAAGGATTTTCATTGGTGGCGCTTCTTCAGGTATTCCACCTCCCAAAGCAGCAGTCCGCGGCTATCGCATTGCAAACGTCAGCGCAGGAAAACCGCATCGAGCCAGGACCTTTTCGAAGATTTTCATAAGGTTCTCATAGCTCTCCTGCGGGCCGTACTTGGTTTCCGCCAGCCGCCTTCCCTGCTCGCCCATGCGCACGGCTTCAGCTGGATTGCCCCGCAAGGCTCTCGCCTTGGCCGCCAGATCCGCTGCGTCGCCTGGTTCAAACAGGCGGCCGCTCTTGCCCTCCTCGATCACATAGGGAAGGCCGCCAATCTTCGACGCAAGAATCGGCTTCGACTCCGCGTAGTACTCCAGGGCGGCAATCGGAAAATTCTCATACCACTCCGAGGGGATCACACCGAACTGGCAACCTTGGATCAGCCGTCGCTTCTCGTCGCCGCTTTTGAAGCCCAGGACGTGGATGTGATTCAGGTTTTTCTCCCGGACATAGGCTCGAATCGGTTCCTCGAGCGGCCCCGTGCCCACGATTCGCAGCTCAATCTCGGGCAACTGCTCGAAAGCCCGAATCAGCGTCCACAATCCTTTCTCGTTCGACAAACGGCCCAGGAACAACGCGTAATCGCCATGCGAGTCCGCCTTGAGCGGCAGGGCATCGATGAAATTCGGCCGGACGTAGATCTTGTCTTCCGGAATGCCGATTTCCAGGATCTTCTCCTTGAAGAATCCGGTCAGGCACACGAATGCGTCGACTTTCTCCAGCATGCCCGCCCAGCGGTTCACCCCGAGCGTGGTGGAGTACAGCACGCTCAGCACCGAATCTTTGCGGAAACAGCGGTTCACGATCCCGTGAAAGTGGTTCCCAAACTTGCAGCGCTCGCAAATCTTTCCATCGATGTAAAACCAGCCATTCGAGCAGAAAGGGCGAAAGTCGTGCAGCACCTGCACCATGGGCACGCGCAGGTTATGCAGCGTGTAGTAAAGCGAAGGCGAGATGAGAGGATAGATATTGTGGATGAAAGCTACGTCGGGCTTGAAGTCTGCCGCGGCCTGGCGAATGTCTCGAACCGTACGCTGGGAGTACACCGTCTCGCGGAAAAAATTGGCCTTCTGCAGAACTCCGTAGCTTTTGATCTCGTCATTGTGCCGGGTCCAGAACAGGACCTGTTCGCCACGATCTTCCAACAAGCTGCGTTCCCTTAGCGCGACGGAATCCTCTCCGCCAAATTGCTGGTAAAAGTCGTGGATGAACAGAATTCGCATGGCTGTTTGCCTAGGCAGCGAAAATGGTTTCTCTCACTCCGGCTTGCTGGACTGCAGCGCGTCCTCTTTCTTTGCAGGAACCGCCTTTTTCTGTCGTTTCAGCGCGCGATAGCCACTCAGCAGGGCGATAGGCAGGAAGCAATAGGCCACCGCAACCGTCCGATCCCAGGTCTGCAGGAGCTTGAACGCGGCCTGGTCCCAGGCACGCTCAAAAAGAGCAGGCTTGACAAAACTTTCCGGCACCGGCGGATAGGCCGGCCATTGCCCGCCATACTGTTCCTTCCAGTAGGCCACGTAGCGGTCAATCTTGTTTTTCAAAGCGGGCGGAAGAACCTCCGGGCGAGCCGCGCCGGAAATAATCTTCTCCCCTTTCACCTGCTTGTGATGTTCTTCAGAAAAAATCGCGGAGCGGTCTGCCCCCTGCAGCGTGGCCATCCTTGGGTCGAATGGAATCCGCAGAAAGTCGCAAATGGCTTCCATGTGCGCCACCGGTTCCGCCACCAGTTCTTCGTATTGCAGCTGGTGGACCTGGCAGCCTCGGGAGAGCAGCAGGTCGCAACCTCTCTTCATCTCGCGGTTGCCCAGCAGGGCGCGCTTGGCCATGCCAGTTTTGCCAAAGAACGAAGTCCTCTTCGAGGCGCGTATGATGCTGCGGCAAGTATCGGCCGGATGACGCCAGATGATGATGAAACGCGCGTCGGGAAATAACCGGGAGAGCAGATCGAGACGGTCGTAATAGCTCGGCGACTTGCAGCCCCAGATACCCGCGCCAGCGTATTCATGGCAAACCGCGCGCATGGCGGCCGCGACGTCCGGCACCTGGTCGGGCAGGTGCTTGGGATCGAGTTGGTGGCGCGACAGGCCGACATTCCAGAAATCCCAGCGCTGTTTCCAATCCGCTTTGGCCTTACCCGCGGCAAACATCGGGGAAAGCAACAGCAAATCGCTTTCGTACATAAGCGAGATGTCGGGATGCTGGTTCAGCAGCGCATACAACAGCGACGTGCCCGACCGCCAGATGCCGACTACGAATACGGGTTGTGTATTAAAGGACATTTTGCACCAAGCCTGCGTTGTCGTGACTACTGCGTAGCCGAGTCAGGGGTGAATTTGAAAACGACTCCACAGCCCGGAGTCCCAAAATCTTCCTCGCAATTCTCGTCGCCCCCACCGGCGGTAGTGCCATAGAGGTTACCCTTCCCATCGGCAATCAGCCCGCCAATCGGGTTCGCCCCAGTCGAACGGTTCGGTTGAAAGGTATACAAGACGGTTTCATTACCAGCGGGGCTTAGCTCATAGATGACGCCTGCGCCCGTACCTGCCTCATTAGTGACCCCATAGAGGGCGCCAGCGTGGTCCCTCACTACGCCGCCCACAGGATTGCCACCGTCGCTCTCCCCTAAGAAGGCATAAAGCACAGTTTCTTTCCCGTCCCTACCTAACCTGAATATGACCCCACAGTCGTCTCCGGGGTAGCAGCCGTATTGCCCGCCGGCCCGAGTGTTGCCGTAGAAATTGCCTGCGGTGTCTCTAATCAAGCTTTCAGGCGCGGACCCGTCCGGGCTGCCTTTGAAGCTGTATAGAATCGTCTCGTTCCGCTCGCTTAGCTTGAACACGACCCCGTAGTTGTAAGCGCCCCCTCCGGCAACTCCATAGAGGTTACCTGCACGGTCCCGGATCAGGTTTCCGGATCCTGATCCGTCTGGACTTCCTTTGAACCTGTAAAGAATGATTTCCTTACCCGACGGAGTGAGCTTAAACACCGTTCCGCAACCCTGTTTGTTGGTGCATCCATTTCCACCGCCATACCCCGTGGTGCCAAACAGGTCGCCCTCTGCGTCCCTCACCAAGTTGGATTGCGGACTCGCTCCGTCTGAACCACCGGCGAAACTGTAGAGCACCGTCTCTGCGCCGTTTTTGCCTATCTTGTATACGGTCCCGTAGCCGTGGGCACCGCCATCAGTCGTCGTGCCATAAAGGTTCCCATGGTGGTCTCGGATCAGAGCCGCGTCGGGAAAAGCACCGTCCGGGCAAGTGTCGTGATTAGGGCAGAAAGCATACAACACCGCCTCGTTCCCGCTCCCGTCCACCCTAAACACAGTTCCGCAGCCGGCCCCGTGGTAGCAATCGGCGTATCCACCGTAAAGTGTAGTGCCATAAAGATTGCCTTGCTCGTCCCGGATCAAATCTGTGTCGGGGAATGCAGCATCAGGTGGCCCAGTGAACGGGTACAGCGCCGTATAGGTCTGCGACAGGGATGGTCGGACACTCAAGAACGCCAACAGAAAATACAACGCCAGCGCGTGAATGGTTGCGCGCTGGCGCACGACGGAAACCAACCTGCGATGTTGCCCTTCCTTCACCGCAATGGCTCTCCAAACTGCAAAATTCATGGCGCGAGCACGCCCGCGCCATGTCTTAGGGAATGCTTATCTTGCTCCGGTAAGCACAGCCTCACGCGACGAACCGGCTGGCAATACCTGGCTCGCAATCCATGGGTAGGTGATGGCCAATCCCTCACGAAGCAGAATCTTCGGCTCCCAACCCAGGACCCTGCGCAGCATGGTATTGTCGCTGTTGCGGCCGCGGACGCCCTGCGGTCCGGTAAGATTGTGGCGCTTATTGATGCGCTTGCCGGCAACCTGGGCAACCAGATCAACCAGTTGATTGATGGTCACCAACTCGTCGGTGCCCAGGTTAAGAGCGTCGCGGCAACTGGAGGCCATGAGGCGAACCAAACCTTCGACGCAGTCATCGACATACATGAAAGAGCGGGTCTGCTCGCCGTCGCCCCACACTTCGATCTCATCACCATCCTGGGCCAGAGCGACCTTGCGGCTGAGAGCGGCGGGAGCCTTCTCCTTGCCGCCTTCATAGGTGCCCAGCGGGCCGTAGACGTTGTGAAAACGCACAATGCGCGTCTCGAAGCCGTAATCCTTGTAGTAATAGCGGCAGAGTTCCTCGGCAAACAGCTTTTCCCAGCCGTAGCCCGGCTCGGGGTCCGCGGGAAATGCGTCCTCCTCACGCAGTGGCGTCACTTCCGGATCTTTCTGCTTGCTCTGGGCGTAGACGCACGCTGAGGAAGAGAACAGGAATCGGGAGACTGAGTTTTGCCGGCTGGCCTCAAGCATGTGGGTGTTGATGAGGATGTTGTGGCGGCTGATGTCGGCATGGAAAGCGGTGATGTAGCCGATTCCACCCATGTCGGCGGCAAGATTGTAGACTTCATCGATTCCGCCGCGCGTGGCCAGCAGACAATTATCGTACTTACGCAGGTCGAGAAGTTCGAATTGGTCGGCCGCACTCGCCTCGTATTCCGGAGCCTTGATGTCAGCGCCCCGCACCCAGTGTCCATCGGCCTTCAGCCGCTTCACCAGGTGATGTCCGATGAAGCCACCCGCACCCGTAACCAGTACTTTCTTTTGATTCTTCATGCGCATTTCCCCTTATGGTTGAAAACCAGTATTTTCCCTGAAAGCTTCAGTTTGAATCACACGACACGAAGTGGGGGGACTTCGAGTAGGTCAGTCAAAAGCCCGCAACGACATCAACTCCAGGCATACACACCAAGCGAACCTAGAACCCTGTACCACATAGCGCCGCCACAGACGGCGCGGCTCGGCCAAGAGCCGGAACAGCCATTCTAACCCATTCTCCCGCATCCAGCGAGGGGCTTGTTTCAGGCGCCCGGTATTCAGATCGAAAGCAGCGCCCACCCCCAGCAGCACCGGAACCCGCAGCTTGTCCCGGTTCTCGTGCATCCAGCGCTCCTGTTTGGGAGTGCTCAAGCCTACCCATAGAACATCCGGTTTGGCCGCTTCAATGGCGGCAATGGCCTCGTTTTTCTCCTCCTCGGTGAGCGGACGAAACGGCGGGCAATAGGTTCCGGCTACGCCTATGCCGTGGCGATCCTGTTCGGTCTTGGCCAACGAGTCGGCGACGCCCGGCGCGCCACCGTAAAAGAAGTGACGGTACTTAGGTCCGGTTTCGCGGCAGAAAGTCTCCATCAGCTCCGGTCCATAGACACGACGCTTCAGCGGGAACCCGCGCCAGCGGCCCAGCCAGACCAGCGGCATGCCGTCGGGCACAACCAGGTCGGCTTCCTCCAGGATGGCTTTGAACTCCGCATCGTCCTGGGACTCAGTCACGCCATGCATGCCGGTCACCGCCACGTAATGAGTGCGGTTGGATTCGGCAATCCATTGCTCCATGATCCCAATGACGTCGGGGATCTGGACGGCGCTGACCTTCACACCCAACACGCGAAACGTGGGCGAGACTCCGGCCAATGCTAATGTCAGGGTATTCGCTGCCATTTCTTTCGTTAGCCCTAGGACTAAGACTTGCGTACTACGCGAAACTATTCGAGGAGGGCGTTAGGGGCAATCTACCCCATACCCCGCGGAAACACAAGAGGGTAGAAAGACCCACAGCTTTGTGGAAAACACTACCTGGGATCCTCGACCGGAAATGCACGGTCCCGAGCCGGAACATTTTGGTACTTGCGCCGGAGAAACTCGGCAAAACCCACAACTAACAGGTAGGGTAAGGGGGCTTGCCACGTCATTTCGACGTTGAAAAACGAGTGAATAGTGATAACTCCCAGCACGCCGATGCATTCGTAGGTGAATTGCCGTTCCGTCGCGGTAAGCGACCCATCTCGAACGAATCGCGCCAGAAACCACCAGGTGCCGATCAGAGCCGCCAGCAGAGGGAGCAGGCCGCCCAGCCCGGAGCCCACGATGGTCTCGATGTAATCGCTGTGCAACGAGGAAGCCTCTTCCCATCCGATCACGCTGAGAACGGCAAACTTTCCCCCGGCATAGGCGCCGAGTCCGGTGACCGGATGGTGACGGAACTGTTCCCAGGCGAATGTCCACCAATCCATGCGCCCGGTCAGGGAAGTCATCGCCTCCTCGCTCTGGCCGCGGGTCAAGTAATCGTAGACCGGCCCCTGAAAACTGGACACGGCCATGAGAATGGTTGCCGTCACGGCTACGATCGCAGCAGAGCGAATCCTGCGGGAGAAGAAGAAAAGCAGACACACCGCGAAGACAAACCCGGCCAGCGCATTGCGCGTCTTGGCAACCAGAAGACAGCTGAACCCGAGCAGAAACACCGCGATGTAGAAGGCGCGGGCAGGACGTTTCAGGGGCTCGATGGGGAGAAGCCGGCTGAGAGCCAGAATGGCGACCATGGCAGCGACGCCTGCCATGGCATTCGCCGACCCCATCGGGATCACGCTCTGCAGGCGCCCCATTTCATCCCAGGCATCGTTGCGGAAAATGAATCCCTGGGCCAAAGTCCACAGAAGTTCCATCGACAGGATCGTCCACGTCCAATTTATAAGCGTGCCATAGTCTTCCGTGGACTGAACCGTGACCAGGATGGTGGCCAGCGTACCCACGTCCACCAGATACTCCCACGATTTATAGAAGGTCCAAGCTGGGTAGACTGACCAGACGCTCGATAGAATGCAAACTCCGGCGTAGACGGCAAGCGCCCCGACCATCCCCCGGAAAAATGATTTCAGCCACGCCGGCTTGCGGAGTGCCAACCTCACCAGCAGAACTGCACACACGATCAATTCTGGACCGATACGCAGCATCGCCCAGGCGTCAATCGGCTCGGCGCGGACCGCGGACAAGCTGCGTCCCGGACGGAAGACCAATCCGCTGAAATAAAGCAGCAGCCAGAGACCATGCCACCAGGTCAGTTTAGGTAGCAACTCCATCAAGCGCTCGCGGGCAGCGGGCAATGCCAGAACCAGCATGACCAGGGCTGCGGGGACCGCGGCAAGCACCGCTAACGCAACCAGGCCCGATGCATACGACAAATACGCGACCAGCAATCCGAAGCCAACGCTCAAGCCAACAATGGCAATCGTTTTCCAGCGCGGTGACCGGGAACGCGAAACACCTCGGGCCATCTTCAGTTGCTCGACTTCGTAGGTTTTGGTGGCATTCATCGGCGTTGTATTTCCCTCGGTTCCCTACCGGCCTTCCTTCAGCGCTTGCAAAACACCGAAGTATGCGGGCTTCTTGCTGTAACTCTCATCGAACAACAGAGGCTTGGTGTCGTCGATATCAACAAATTTCGGCTTCCATGCATTGCTGTCCCCGAGTCCCCAGACACTGAAGGCTTTGCAATTGGAGTCCTGCAGACAGGTATGCACGACTTGGTAAAAGATGTCTTTCTGCCTGATGAAATTGTCGGGGCTGTTGCCGTGTCCCTGGAACACGTCCATCTCGGTGACGTGCGCTTCCACGCCTGCATCCCGCGCCTGCTTGAGGAAGTACTTGAATTCGTCCACGTACTCGCCGCGCAGGCGAGGCGCTTCAAGGTGCATCTCAATACCGACGGCATCGATGGGAGCGCCTTGCGACTTCAATCCCTTTACGAGGTCGAAGAACTGGTCGACTTTCGGTCGGTCGACTCCCTGCCGCCCAAAGGTCTCATTGAGCAGCAGCAGCGCGTTGGGACTGGCCTCGCGGGCGTAGCGAAAAGCCTTGACGATCATTGGCTGCTCTCCCAACACTTCGGAAAAACAGCCGTTATGCGCCGCGTCGAGCGGTTCGTTCACCACTTCCCAGCCGTAAAACGTGTCGCTGCCGTGGCGCACCACGGTTTGAATCTGGTCTTTGAGAATCTGGTCCATCTGGGCGGGAGACGAATTCCCGCAACCGCGCTGGAACCAGTCCGGAGAGGTGTCGTTCTTGTAAACCAGGGCCTGGCCAAACAGCTTCATGTTGTGCTCTTTGGCAAACTTCATGTCGCGGTCCATTCCTTCAAAGTTGTACTGGCCGCGCTGCGGCTGAGTTTGCCGCATAAGAACGATGGTTATTCCGGAGTTGAATTCCCGGCCCAGGGTGGTTTGGTATCCTGGATCGCCCCAGAACCGGCCCTGAATTTCGGCTCCGACCCAGAAATGCATCTTGTCCGCATAAGAGCGCAGAGTCTCGGAGGAATCCCTCGCCGGCGGCTGGGCTGACAACATCATGCACAATAAAATGGGGAGGGCTAGCGAAATTCGCTTCATGTTCCTCAAACACTCCGATCCGCGGAGGCGCAAGTCGAAAACCGAATGCATGGTTTGCATCATCTTATGATTTCAATTTGTGGGCGGAGCGGCAAGAGCCTTGTAGGCCAGCAACCGGCGAGTAACTCTGCGCAGCAAAAGCTATCCCACAAGCAATTCTTCCGGCTTCGGGTCACCCATGGGTTGAGCGCCGACGCGCAAATCGGCCGTTTTACGTCGTAACAGAACAGCCAACATGAGCCAGGACACGCCGTCGGAAACATTCACGCCCAGGATCGCGCCCCATAGGCCGTACATTTTTGTCGCCGGAACGCCAATGACCAACGAAAGCACTGTGGCCACAATATATGCCAGAAAAACCAGCCGCGGCGCCTCCATGGCGCGTAGCACCACGGTCGGACCAAATGCTCCCGCCCACAGAATCGAACCTACGGCAACCCAGGGCAGCAGGTAGGCAACGTCGGTGTACTTGCCCGAGTAGAGAAGATGAAAAACTGTGCCCTTGAACACGATAATCGCGGCCCAGTAGGCGATGGCGCCGGACAGGGAGATGAGCGTGATTTTTCGATTTAAGGCGATCGCGTAGCTTGCTCCCTTTTGTCCTCGTAAACGAGCTGCGTACGGCAGAAACAGCATCGCCAGGGCCGCTTGAATCTGCAGTTGTGGGGCAACAAAATTCATCAACGCGCGCAGTTGCCCGGAGGGAACCATCCCCGAAATTCTGGCCAGCACCGGATAGAAGATATAAGCCGGAACCCAGGAGGCAAGATTCGCCATCAGCGCCCAGCGTCCGTAAACCCAATGCCGGCGGCACACATCCCAAATGTGAAGCTTGGCGGTGGTCGGAGACAGGTTCTTGCGCAGGGTATGCAACAAGACCAGGCATGTGACCAGCGCAGCCAGCGCGATTGCCAGAAATGCCGTAAACGGCGAAAGGACGTTGCGGTAGTACAACAGAAACAAGCCGCCCGTGGCAAACGCGAAGTACCAGAGGGCGCCCATGGCCGCGTGGGCCGGCGAGAGTTCCAGGTAGAAAGTGCGGCGAACCAGCCAGAACACCAGCACCATCGGAGTCGCAATGGCAACACCTAGCAGTGCGCCGGGCAATACGCTGCTGTTGTCCATGACCCGCGTCACGCCCGCCCAAATACCCAGCGGGGCGCACATGACCACGGTGACGACAGTCTGAATCCATAAAAGTACGCGGAGATACTCGCGCAAATTGTCGCGATAGGCCGAGCCTCCAAACACTGCCATCGGTTCCAACAATGCGGACTGATAGAAGACCGTGAGCAGCACAAAAATCGCGAACCCAACCGCGTAAGCGCCGTATTGATCGGGCGCCAACCATCGGGCGAGCAAGATGCTGATCAGGAAGTTCGATCCGGAGATCAATCCTTGATCGACGATGGTGAACCCGCCTTTGGCGATCCAGGGGAGAACCTGAGCGCGCAGTGTTTGCCAGCGGGAAGCTGCGGAAGCAGTCCCGTCGGCCCGGTTGAGTTCGTTGAGGGAATTTTTTTGCGGCTTTGCCATGCGAAAGAATTCAAAATCAGGAGTCAGTAGTCGGTAGTCAGGAATTGAGCGTCGCTTCCCCTGACTACAGACTCCTGACTGCTTGCCCCGCTTTGTACGCCTCTTCGGCCTTACGCAAGCAAGCGCTCAGCTTTTCGGCGAGAATCGAAACGTTCGGCTCGAAGAATATGTTGGCGTGATGGCCGGCAATCTGGTGGATTTCGACGCCAGAAGCCCATTCGCTCCAGCCCGCCGCGGGATCGTCCTCACTGCGCAGCGACTTGACGGCCGCGTTGAACACGGTCACGCATTTCGGGTAAACCTTGGGAACATAGCGCATCTCTGCATCAATCAGGGCCTTGCGCACCGCCACCAAGTCCGGAGGCAGTCTCTTCCCGAATCGGCGTTGAACAAAGCGCGCCATGTGGCCGATCTTCCAGGATAAATAAACAATTTTCTCCGACCAAGGCAGGCGCATGAGTTTGATCAGCAGTTCTTTTTGCGACTTGGGCTTGCCGGGAAAGGTGTCGAACAGTCCGATGAAAATTGTTTCTTGTCCCTGGGCACGTAGCTGGTCCGCCATCTCCAAAGCGACCATGCCGCCGAAGGAATATCCGCCGAAGTAATAAGGTCCTTCGGGCTGCACCTGGCGAATTTCGCGCAGATACGCGGTTGCCATCTCTTCGATTGTGGGTGGGCAGGTTTCCTTTCCATCCAGACCAATGGCCTGCACGCCGTAGAAAGGCTGGTCTTCACCGAGGCAAACCGCCAAATCGCGGAAGCGCAGCACCGTGCCGCCGATTCCGTGTACGCAGAAAAACGCCGGCCTCGACCCCCGTGGCTGGATGGGAACCAGCGATGACCAGGACGGAGACCAGCTATCCTGACGGAGAACCGACGCCATCTCCGCGATGCTGGGCGCCTCAAAGAGCACCGTCATGGGAAGTTTTCTTCCGAGCGCCTGCTCAATGCGGTGCATCAGCCGGACCGCCAGCAACGAGTGACCACCCAAATCGAAGAAGTTCTGTTGAATCCCGATCGGACGAATGCGCAGCACGCTTTCCCAGATTTCGGTCAGTTGCAGTTCCAGAGCATCTTTCGGCTTGGCATCTTCGGAAAGCGGCTCGGTGTCTTGGACTCCAGCAGGAGGCAAGGCTTTGCGGTCCACTTTTCCATTGGGCGTAAGCGGCATGGCGTCCAGCCGGACAAACACGGCGGGAACCATGAACGGAGGCAGCTTGCCTGAAAGAAAGTCGCGCAGTTCGCCGGAAGAAGGCGTCTTTCCTGCGACAGGCACAAAATACGCGACCAGGCGCTTGTCGCCGCCGGACTCCTGCGCTACGACAACGACGTCGCGCAAGCTGGGATGCTTGGCCAGCACCGCTTCGATTTCGCCCGGCTCCACGCGGAAGCCACGAATCTTCACCTGAAAATCGCAACGCCCGGCAAACTCGATCTCGCCCGACGGCAGATACCGCGCCAGATCTCCGGTCTTGTACAGGCGAGTTTCGGGGTCACGGCTGAACGGATCCGGAATGAATTTTTCCGCCGTGCGTTCCGGCTGTCCCAAATACCCGCGAGCTAAACCGATGCCTCCAATATGCAATTCTCCCGGCACGCCCGCCGGTACGAGGTTGAGATTGGGGTCGAGTAAGTAGATTTTGACATTCGCGATCGGCCGCCCAATCGGCAAGTTCGCGGGAACCGGCGCATCGGGGTCCGCATTCGGTTCATAGAACGTGGCAATCACGCTGGCTTCGGTAGGTCCGTAAGTATTGACCCAGCGAACCCTCTGCCGCACGATTTTCTTCCAGGTGGCGAATGCCGTCGCCGATGCTTTTTCGCCGCCGACGATGACCAGACGCAAATCCCCGAGCTGGGGATCCTTGCGGTCGGCAAGTTCATGCACCAGTTCATGCCAGTAGGCCGTGGGGAGATCCAGAACGGTAATCCGGTTTTCGCGGACCCAGCGCAGAAATTCACTACCTTGCAGCGGCAGGCCCTCCGGCCGCAAAACCACGTTCGCGCCGCACATCCAAGTGGGAAAGAATTCTTCCACCGCGATATCGAAACTGATCGAAGAGAACTGCAGCACCCGGTCCGAGGGCTGGTGACCGTAAAGCTTGACCGCCGCAGTCCCATGGTTCACCAGGCCACGATGCGTGAGCAGGACTCCCTTGGGGGTCCCGGTTGAACCCGAGGTGTAAATGACGTACGCGATGCTCGTGGGATTCACGGAGCAGACAAGCCTTGCGCGCTTTTGCCGCGCGATCGTGTCGCGGCTCTGCAGCAGGTTCACCACCTTCGTTCCCGGGTCAGCAGACTCGGAAAGCAAATCGCTATCAGTCAAGAGCACCGGCGCTCGCGAATCCTTGAGCATGTGAGAGAGCCGAGATTTCGGATAACTCGGGTCTAGCGGAACACAAGCGCCTCCAGCTTTCAGGATCGCCAGCAACGCCACCGGCAACTCCAGCGTGGGTTTCAGGCAAACGCCAACTCGATCGTCAGCCCCCACGCCCAACTGTTGCAGATATCGCGCTAGCTGATTTGCCCGCGCGTCGAGTTCCTGATAGGTGAGGCTCTGGCCCTGATACTCGGCCGCGATCGTATCGGGCGTCCGATCGGCCTGCGCTTCGATCACCTGGTGCAGGCACAGGTGACGGGGATAGTCAGTTTCGGTGTCGTTCCAGTCCTCAAGAATCTGGACTTTTTCAGATTCGCTGACTAATGGCAGCCTCGACACGTGCTGGTTCGGATTCGCAACAATTCCTCCGAGCAGCGTGTGGAAGTGGCCAGTCATCCTTTCTATGGTTGAGGCTTCAAATAAGGCTGCGTTGTAATCGATCCGTCCCAGAATACCGCTGCCCTGGGCTTGCAGAGCAATTCGTACCTCAGACGGAGCCTCCAGATGGCCGTGAGAACTGCCAGGTTGCCCGTTGGCCCCACCCGCTTCTGCTCTCCCCTCAAACTCGAAGCCCACTTGTGCCGGTGGTTTCGAACCGTTACCGTTGGCAGGCGCACTCGCGAAGGACAGTGGAAATACGCTCCGCGCATCGCCGAGCGCTGCCCGCGAGCGCTGAACGAGATCCATGAAACTGGGGTCGTCCGCGCAGTCGCAACGGATCATCGCCAGGCTCAAGTCGAGTTTTTTCGGAGCTTGTTCCTTCGAATCATCATGAAGCGCGACAGCCAGCGCAAACTGCTCCTGGCCGGTGTAACGAAACAGCAGTGCCTGAAACGCGGCCAGCAGGACGGCAGCTAGGGATACGCCCTCACGCTGCGCCATTTCCGCCAGAGGAGCAGCTATATCCTCCGCGACTGCAAATCGCAAGCTGCCATCCTCGAAACCCGATACCGCAGTACGGGGACGATCGTAGGGCAAACTCAGCTCGGGCAGATTCGCGCACTGGCTCGTGGGATCCGAGGCATGACCCCGCTGCGCTTTGTCGCCCGCCAAGGCAGAGCGACTCCCGGGACGAGCGTCCGTCTTTCTTTTTTCGGCAGTTTCCGCGATTAAAGGACTGTCACTCATTAAACAGAATCTCTACGCCGCAACCGCGGTTGGGGTGGAAAGATGTGCATTCAGCTTGCCAGCCACTGTGCTCACGTTCGGCTCCTCAAACATGCCGAGATGATCGCCGGTGATCCGGTGCATCTCGACGCCCCCGGTGGCCAGTTCTCGCCAGCCAATTTCGAAATCCCAGTACTTCCCTTCCGGCCAAACCGTCGACTGAAACAACACGATTCGCCCCGCATAGGGTCGCGGACGATATCTCTCTGACGCCAAATGGATAATGGCGTCGAGATTCTCCATGCCCGCCCAGCGGAATGCCCGCCGCCCTGCATATGAAAGGTACCAAATCCACCGCCTCATCCGGCGACGAGCTCCCACCATCAGGTCGCCAAGATAGGAGTGCACCTGACCAAATTTCACTTCCTTCAGTTTCGCAAGATGAAACCTGCCCTTTCCCCGCAGATATCCTACACGCCCATCTTGCGAGTAATCCGAGTAGGTAACGGGATTCTGGGTGTCGAACAACGCAAGCAAGGGGACCGGTTCGCCCGCCTCCACCAATTGCCTCGCCATTTCGTAGGCAACTACCCCGTTAACGCAAAAGCCGCCCAGGAAATACGGACCGTGCGGTTGCGCTTCTCGCATTACCTTAACAAAAGCAGCGGCAATCTCCTCAAATCGGTAGGGCACAGACAACTGAGTCATCAGAGAAGGTGGCAGATCAAGCCCAAGAAACGGCTGGTCGGGGCCGAGGCGAAGAGCCATCGAACGGAACAAAGGCCCTCCCCGCACCCAAAAAAGTGCAGGCCGAGTGCCGACCGGCTTGACCTCCAGAATGCCCGCCGGCTCAGAGGGAGCACTTTCACTGCGCAGAACCAGGGCAAGCCGCTCGACCGTCGGCGCGCGGAAAACATCGGCCAGGGACAGCTTCCTGCCGAATGCCTTGTCGATCCGCAGCAGCAGCCGTCCTACCAGCAGGGAATGCCCGCCCAAGTCGAAGAAGTTCTCGGTCACGCCGACGGACGGTTGCCCCAAAACCGTTTGCCAGATTCCGGCCAGTTTGGCCTCGAGTTCGTCCCGCGGAGACACCTTCTCGCCATCAGCGGTTTCCGCCCGGCCTTGCGCTTTTGGCAAAGCCCGGTGGTCAACCTTGCCGTTCGGCGTCATGGGCAGCGCCGGCAAAAACATGAACGCCGCCGGGACCATGTAATCCGGCAGATTCTGTTGCAAGAACGCGCGCAGTTCTTCCTCTGCAAGAATCGTTTCGGCAGGCACCACATAGGCGACCAGATGCTTGCCGTCATGCTCGCTTTCCTGCACGGATACAACGCTCTGCCGCACGCCCGCATGGCTCTTCAGCGTAGCTTCGATCTCTCCGGGTTCGATGCGGAACCCGCGAATCTTGACCTGACCGTCACTGCGGCCCAGGTATTGAATCTGGCCGTCGGTGCGACGGAACGCCAGGTCGCCGGTGCGGTAGATGTACTTTCCGGAAAACTCAGAGCTGGGATTCGGCAAGAATCGTTCCGCGGTCAAGTCAGGACGTTTGTGGTATCCGTGAGCCAGGCCGTCACCGCCGACATAAATCTCGCCCGTGATCCCCACCGGAACCAGTTGAAGACGCGAGTCAAGAATGTGAACTTGCGTATTGGCAATGGGAAGACCAATGGAAGCGGCGCTCGAGTCCTGATCGGCGCCATCGGCCTGGTGCCAGGTAACGTCCGCCGCCACTTCCGACGAACCGTAGAGGTTGAGCAGAATACTCTGCGGCATGACCTCGTGGAATTTCCGGCACAGATCAGCAGGCAGCGTCTCTCCACTGCTGATCCAAAGCTTCGGCTGGTGCGAACCTTCCGGCTGTTCGGAGTAGGCTTCGAGCAAAAACCGCAGCAAGGAAGGCACCACGACGATCCGCGAAACCCGTTCCCGCGCGAGAAGCTGAATCAACTCAAGCGGATTTCTGACTGTCTCATCCTTGATCAGCACACTGCGAACACCTTGGAGAAGCGGTCCGAAGATTTCCCAGACCGAGTCGACAAAGTTCAGCGAGGTCTTCTGGCAGCAGACTTCTTCGGCCGCAAAGGGGTACTGCCTCCACATCCAAGCGAAACGATTCACCGCACCACGATGCGGAGCCAGCACTCCTTTAGGCGTCCCCGTCGAGCCTGAAGTGTAGATCACATACGCCAAATCATCGATGGAGCTGTCACCGCCCAGGTTGGTGCTCTCCTGGCGCGCGATCTCGGGCCAGTCGCGATCCAGGCAGATCAGCTTCACCCCATGCCGATCCGGAAGTCGCTCGAGCAACTTCTGCTGGGTCAGAACCACCTGCGTTTCGGCATCTTCAAGAATGAAGCTCAGCCAATTAGCCGGATAAGCAGGATCAAGCGGAACATAAGCGCCGCCGGCTTTCAGGATCGCCAGCAGAGCCACCACCATGTTGAACGAGCGATCGAGGCAGACTCCAACCAGAACCTGCGGCCCAACGCCCAGATCCTTCAGCTTCCGGGCCAACTGGTTGGCCCGCCGGTTCAGTTCGCGGCAGCTCAACTGCTGGCTGCCGAAGGTGAGGACAATCTGACTGGGCGTGCGCTCGGCCTGCGCTTCGAACAGTTGATGAATGCAATGTTGCGGATATGCAGCTTGCGTGTTGTTCCATCCATCGACAAGCTGGCGCCGCTCTTCCTCGCCCATCAGAGGTAGGCGGGAAATTTTCTCATCGCTGGTTCGCAGGGCTGCCTGGAGCACGCGCTCGAAATGCGAAAGCATACGCTGGATCGTCGATAGCTCAAACAGATCCGTGTTGTATTCCACGTATCCGCCCAGTTCCGGGCCTCTTTCCTGCATCACCACGAACAGTTCGAACTTGGAAGTGCGGGTATCGAGTTCCCGCGACGACAGGCTCAGATCCCGCAAGTGGGTCGTGGCCGTGGGAGAACTTTGCAAGGTGAACATGACCTGAAAGATGGGGCTGCGGGTCAGGTCGCGTTCCGGTTTGAGTTCTTCCAGGAGCATCTCAAAGGGCAACTCGTAGTGACCGTATGCCTCCAGCGCCACTCGCCGCACCCGGGCCAGCAGTTCGCCGAATGAAGGATCCCCGCTGAGGTCGACTCGCAGCGCCAGATTATTCAGGAAGAAGCCGATCAATCCTTCGATTTCGGGCCGCGGACGATTCGCAATCGGTGTGCCGACCACGATGTCTTCCTGCGACGTATAGCGGTGCAGCAGAACTTCAAATCCAGCCAACAGCGTCATGAACAGCGAAACACCCTGACGGGCGCTGAACTCCCTGAGCCCTGCCGCCAATGCCGCAGGCATCTGGAAAAAATGCCGCGCGCCGTTGTACGTCTGTATCGCTGGACGGGGGTGATCGGTGGGGAGTTCCAAATACGGCGGCGCGCCTTCGAGCTGCTTCCGCCAATAAGACAACTGCTTGGCCAGCGCCTCCCGCGTGAACCGTTGACGCTGCCATTCTGCGAAGTCCGGATATTGCACCGGCAGCGGGGTCAATTCACACGCGGCGCCATGGCTGAATCCCTGGTAAAGAGCGACCAGTTCCTGATTCAGGATGCCCATCGACCATCCGTCGGCGCTGATGTGGTGCAGGTTTAGAACCAGGGTGTGGTTCTGTTCGCCGGTTCGGATGAGGTAGGCTTTCAGCGGCAGGTCTCGCTCCAGGTCGAAAGGCTTGCGGATCAGGTCCTGGATCAATTTCTCCAGTTGCGCTGGCTTTTGTTCTTCAGGCAGGGCTTCGATGTCGAAGCAGGGCAGATCAACTGCAGTGGGTGGCGCAACCGCCTGCGCGGGGGTTCCGTCGATGGAGACGCAGAGGGTACGCAGAGTTTCGTGCCGCGCCATGAGCGCACTGAGTGCGGCGTTGAGCGCCCGCAGATCCAGCCGACCGTCGATCCGCATCGCGATCGGGACGCTGTACACCGGACTTCCACACGCAAACTGGTGCAGAAACCAGATTCGCTCTTGCCCGAAAGACAGCAGCCACGGACCCGAGCCGGTTCGCGGAACGACCGGCTGAGATCGCGGCGCCGGCGAAGCCTCGGAGACAGCTTTGGCCTTTATCGCCAAAAGTTCGGTTTCGGATTGGGTGAACGTACCCATGATTCTAGTGCTTCATTAGGTCGGCGACGTATATCCGGGCGTTTGGGGTCTGCCTAGCCGTCACTTCTTCAGGCCGAAGGCGTAAACCTTACCGTCGTTCGAACCGACATACACGACCCCATTCACAACGACGGGCGAGGACCACACCCATTGGCCGGTCTTGTAGCTCCACAACTTGGCGCCGGTGCGAGCGTTTAGCGCATAGACGTTGTGATCCGTCGAACCTACATACACCACCCCGTTCGCCACCGCGGGCGAGGAATGCACGCCCTCGGGGGCTACGTAGCTCCACAGCTCGGCGCCGGTGCGGGCGTTCAGCGCGTAGAGGCGATGGTCTTCCGAGCCTACATAAACCACACCGTTAGCCACAGCAGGCGAGGAATTTACCTGGGGTCCGCCGGTGGCGTAGCTCCAAAGCAGGGCGCCGGAGCTAGCGTTCAGCGCATACACGTTGTTGCCAGCGGATCCCACATATACAATGCCATCAGCGACCGCCGGCGAAGAATAGAATATCCCGCCGCTGACGGCATAGCTCCAGAGCAGAGCGCCGGTTCTGGCGCCTAGCGCGTACAAGCCTTTGGTGTAGGAGCCGACGTATACCACCCCATTCGCCACCGCCGGTGACGGATAGACTTGGTTTCCGGTGTCATAGCTCCACAGCTGGACACCGGTGCTGGCATCCAGTGCGTAGACACTGTTGTCGTCCGACCCGACATAGACTACGCCGTTTGCGACAGTGGGTGAGGAGTCTACCTGGTTGCCGGTAGCGTAGCTCCAGAGCTTAGCCCCAGTTCTGGCGTTCAGCGCGTACACGTTGTGATCCCAGGAGCCGACGTAAACCACACCATTCGCTACTGCTGGCGAGGCAATTACCTGGTTGCCAGTAGCGTAGGTCCACAGCAGGGCGCCGGTGTCGGCGTTCAGCGCGTAGACGTTATTGTTGCCCGAGGCAATATACAGCACCCCGTTATCGACCACGGGCGAGGGGTAGACATAGTAGCCGGTGTTGTAGCTCCACTTCCGCCGGAGCTTCCCAACGTTCTTGACGCTAAGCGTCTTCTCATACGGGTTGAAGCGCTGCATATTGGTTCGGTGGAACTCGGTCCAATCGGCCGAGCCGCCGGCCTGGCCAAGGCAGAACCCCGCCAACATGAAAATCACAACCCACGATAGACCTAGCCTCTCGCCGGTCCTCGTTGAATCCACATCTGTGCGCGCCATATCGGCCTCTTTTCTCACCACGAACCCTATCACGCAGCTGCCCCAAACCCCACTGGCAGAGACACCAACCCTCGCAGTCCCAGATTATGCCGCCAAACCAGCGGCTCGGGCTTCAAGAACAAATTGGGCAAGCGGCGCAAAACCTTCTCGAAAACAATGTGTCCCTCCAGTCGCGCCAGCGGTGCCCCAAAACAAAAATGCGCCGCCCAGCCGAACGCCAGATGGCGGTTGTCTTTGCGGGTGATGTCCAGCCGGTCCGGATCAGGGAAGCGTTGCGGATCGCGGTTCGCCGCCGCCATCACCGCGACGACCGCCTGGCGGTGCATGATTTTCTTTCCGCCCAACTCCACATCTTCCGGCGCCAAGCGTGCCGTGTGCTGGCTCGGACTCTCGTAGCGAAGCAATTCTTCAATGGCGGACGGGATCAATGACATGTCGGACCGAAGCATCTGCAACTGCTCCGGATTTCGCAGCAAGGTCAGCAGACCATTGGCAATCAGGTTCGTCGTTGTTTCCTGGCCGCCCACCATGGTCACAATGCAGTTGGCAACCACTTCCTCGTGAGTCAGACGGTCACCGTCCACCTCGGCGGTCATCAGGGCATGAATCAGTCCTTCCCGCGGATTCTTCTTCTGCTCGCGGACCGCGTCGCTGAAATATCGCGTAAGACTTTCCACGGTATTCAACATCAACGCTGCGCGCTCAGGATTGTGCTGGAAATTGCCCAGCATCTCCGCGAAGTCTGCAGACCAGGTTTTCAACTGGCGCCAATCCGAGACGGGAACGCCCAACATTCCGGCGGTTACGATCGCAGGCAGCGGCTCCGCCAGTTCGGTAACCACGTCCATTCCATCTTTGGAGCACACGTCGTCAATGAGCTGATCGGCGATTTCCCGAATGCGCTGCTCAAGAACGGCAACCCGGGCGGGCGTGAAAGCCTGAGCCGCCAGGCCACGAATGCGGGTATGGGCCGGCGGATCCATGAAGAGCATCTGGCGCACCATCACCTCAGCCAGTGGCCCCAAAGAAGACAGACCCATCTCCTTCAAAGTTTCAGGAGTGGGGGTTCGGTTGGCGGAAAACTTGAGCAGAACCGTGAGCACGTCGTCGTACCGCGTCACGACCCAAGCATGAAGGAAGGGATCCCAGTGGACAGGGTCTTCCTCTTGCAACCGGTGGTAAAGAGGGTAGGGATTGGCGAGAACCTCAGGATTCAGCAGTTGGTAGAGGCTCAGCGCTCGCTCCCGGCTAGCGAGGGGTAGAGCGCTTGTCATTCCCATGTAATTCGGTGCCCGCAACCAGTCCCGATCCTGCGAAGCCGAGCGCCGACGCTGGCTCACTGGACGGTGGTGGATAAGTACTTTGTGGTAAGTCCGCCGCCAGCAGGGTTTCAATCTGCTCTGAGATTCCCGCGACCGAGGGATGGTCGAACAAGGCCAGCAGAGTGAGATCGACCCCGAAAGCAAGGCTGACCCGGTTGATCACCTGAGTGCCCAGCAGCGAATTCCCGCCGAGCAGGAAGAAGTTGTCGTTGACGCCAATGTTTTCAATGTGCAACAGAGGTGCCAGCAGCGCTGCCACTTTTTGCTCGACCTCGGTGCGCGGCGCCACCCACGCTTCGTCGCGGATGATGTTTCCGACATCCGGCACGGGAAGAGCGGCGCGGTCCAGTTTGCCATTCGCATTCACCGGAAGTGAATCCACCCGCACGAAGATGCCGGGCAGCATATACTCCGGCAGGTACTGCCGCAAAAATCCCCGCAAAACGCTGTCCTTGAGCCCGACACTGGAACTCGGCACTATGTAGGCCACGAGACGCTTTTCTCCTGGGCTTTCTTCGCGAGCAACAACCGCGCCGGCCTCGACTTCGGGCAACCGGTCGAGCACACTGACGATTTCACTGGGATCGATCCGGTAACCCAGAATTTTCACCTGTCCGTCCAGCCGGCCATGAAACGCGATCTGTCCGTCGGCAAGGCAGCAGCCCAGATCCCCAGTCCGATACAGCCGTTCCCCGGAAACTTCGGAAAGGGGGTTTGGGACGAAGCTCTCTGCGGTCAATTCCGCATGATTGAAATAGCCCCGGGCCAGACTTGCGCCGCCGATATAGATCTCGCCGATTTGCCCCTCCGGCACCGGCTTCCGATCGCGATCCAGAATGTAGATCTGCGTGTTGTCAATGGGCGCACCGATAGAGGGGAGCCGGTTCGACGACTGGTCAGGCGATACTGGCGCGGAGGTCGCGACCACCGTGCATTCGGTTGGTCCATAGTTGTTCACCAAAGTGAACGGCAAGTCCGCGGGTGGATACTGGTGCAAGGTGTCGGCGCCGGTCAGCAGAAAGCGAAGAGCCGTTTCCGCCGGCCAGGTCAGCTTCATCATTCGTTCTGCGAGCGGAGTAGGAGCAAAACTGATCGTGATGGCTTCCTGAACGATCCAGTCGCGCAGTTTCCTGGGCTGGGTGCGTATTTCATCGTCCACCAGATGGACGCTGGCTCCAGCCGTCAAGTACGGCCAAATCTCCCACACCGCTGCGTCGAAACTCATCGAGGCCAGCTGACTCGCGCGGTCCTTTGGAGTCACGGCGAAAGTCCGGTTGTGCCACCGCACCAGGTTCAGCAAACTATCATGGCCGATTGCGACTCCCTTGGGAGTCCCGGTCGAGCCCGAAGTGTAGATCACGTAAGCAAGATGTTCCGGTGTCACGGACGCCGGAACAACCCCGGACGAGCAGCCGCCAATTTCGGCGGCGCATCGGTCGATCGAAACCAGTTCGCGTTTTTCCCCAGCCAGCGAACCCTCAACGCTGGAACTGGTCACAACCACGGAAACCTGGGCATCCTTCAACATGGCTGCCAGCCGTTCCCTTGGAGTTGCGGGATCGAGCGGCAGGTATGCGCAGCCCGCTTTGAATATCGCCAGTGCCGCCGTTACCCAATCCGAAGAGCGTTCGAGGCACAGCCCTATCAAAGTCCCGGGGACAACTCCCCGGCCGCGGAGATAGTGCGCCAGTTGGTTGGAGTGATGGTCCAGTTCTCCGTAGGTTAGATTCTCTTTGGCGTCGCGAACCGCCAAAGCCTGCGGCGCAAGTCTGGCCTGTTCCCGAACCAGACCGGGAACGCACAGGACTGGCGTGTCCCCGGCGGGATCAGCTGGTTCGTCAGTATGAATCGGGTCAGAATTGGTGGAAGACGAAGAAGTGGACAAGGATTCCCTGTTCATGTGCATCGCGTGACGCATACCGCATAACGGTTGCGTGAATTACACGGCTAGAGTCTAGGCTGCGCCAGAACCGCGCAGCACTGCCGGAATCGTCCGAAGCAGAATCTGCAGATCCAGCCAGAAGGACCAGCCGTCGATGTACTCCAGATCGAGTTCCATCCAGCGGTTGAATGGAATGGAGCTGCGACCCGCGATCTGCCACAGGCAAGTGATGCCGGGACGCACGCTGAAACGGCGGCGTTGCCAGTCCTCGTTGAAGCCTTCGTAATCGCGGACGGGCAGTGGGCGCGGACCCACCAGACTCATGTCGCCTTTGAGCACATTGAACAGCTGCGGTAATTCATCAATGCTGGTTTTTCTCAGGAAGCGGCCCAGCGGCGTGATGCGCGGATCGTTCTTGATTTTGAACACCGGCCCACTCACTTCGTTCAGGTGTTCGATTTCCTTGATTCGCGTTTCGGCGCCAACCACCATGGTGCGGAACTTGTAAATGTGGAACTTGCGCTTGTTCCGTCCTACACGCGTCTGCACGAACAGGATGGGACCGGGTGAGGTGAGTTTTATGAGGATGGCAGTGATGAGAAACACCGGAAACAGCACGATGATAACAGAGAGAGAAACCCACACGTCCAGCGCGCGCTTTACCACCACCGGCCAGCCCGCGGCAATTCCCGAGGTGTGTGTGATATGAGGGCCGCTTTGCCAGTGCTCGGCCGACGGTCTGGCCAGTTTCAGATTGAAGACGTTGGAAAGCATCCGGACCGCGATGCCTTGTTCCTCGCACAGAGCGGCAATGCGGGAAGCCTCGCTGTAATACGAACTCATCGGAAGCGCCAACACGACCTCGTCGACCACGCTGGTCCGCAGGAAGTGCTGGAGGCCGGCAAAATCAGACACCAGGACATGGCCGTTCCGCTGGAATTCTTCGATGCCCGCCCAGTCCTCGTCCACAAATCCCACGACGCGATACCCCAGGTCGGAACGGGACTCCAGTTCACGGCAAAACTCCAGCGCTCTCTGATTCGATCCCACGATCAAAATCTGGCGAAGATTGCGGCCGCGCCGGCGGATCGAGCGCAGCACACTTCGCATCAGAAGCCGGCTGGCCACCGTCGCCCCGGTGCTTACCACCCAGAAGGCGCCGAGGAATAGCGGCGTCACCAAGCGAACGTGAAACACGGCCGCTCCTGCCATGACCGCGAGCGTACCCAGGGAAGTGGCCTTGACGACGTCCACCACTTCTTTCTTTCGGGTGGAGAAGCGACGGGAGTGATAAAGCCCTAAGAGACTAAAGCAAAAGTGCCAGCACAAAATCAGAAGCGAGAAAATAATCAGGTTCCCCACCTTGACCCGCATGGAGAAGAACTCGGTCAGCGAAGTGCTGGGATGCTGGTGAAGAACGGGCAACGCCGCCACCCCGAACGCCAACGTCACCAACCCCAGGTCAAACAGCTTGAAAACATTCAGGAGTATTTGTCTGCGGAGCTGACTCATTGCGACCATCTCCCGGAAATAGGATTTCGTGGAGCTGACATCTGAATGATCCGTCGAACCGTAGTAAAGGGGGGGGCTGAACCGGTGCTTCTTGCGTTTACAGCTTGCTGTAGATCTTATCAGGAATCGGAAATGTGCGTTGGTTCAAGACCGCGCCCAGCACCCGCACTCCCGCGTTCCCAAAATCCTTGACCGCCTTGCGCGCCACTTCACGCCGCGAAGAGTGGGCTTTGAGTACCAGCACCACGCCTTCGGAGGCGCGGGCCAGGGACGTCACGTCATTGCTGGCGCTCAACGCCGGGGCATCAATCAGAACGTAGTCGAAGATTCCGCGCAGTTCGATCAGCCGGGCCCGCATGCGGTCGCTGGCCACCAGTGCTTCCCACTCCTGTGCCTGCTCTCCGCTGCTCAGCAGCCACAGGTTGGGCCGGCCCGAGGTGCGAACGAAGTTGCGGATGGAATCAGGCTGGCGCAACGCGTTGGCCAAGCCGGGCCCGTCATCTACGCCGAACTCCTGATGCAGACCGGGTTGGCGGAGATTGGCATCGACCACGCACACCGTTCCGGTAACTTGAGCCGCCAGAATCTCGCCGGCGCGGGCGCAGATCCAAGCGGAATTGCAGTCCGTCTCCAGACCGCAGACCGTCACCATGTGGGATCCCGCAACACCCGGGGAAAGAAATACGCGCTGCACCAGTTTCATCAGCTCATCACGCTGCGCAGGCTCTAAGTCGAATTGGGGAGGCTTGACCTCGCCCATTTCAAGCGCCACCACAGTGGGCTTCTCCTGGACGGAACTGAACATCTGGATGTCCTTCCCCAGATTCTGCAACAGCTCGAAATTCCTGCTCATCGGCTCCCCTTATCGGTAAGTGATTCCCACGACATGCTTGTTACCCCTGCTACATCGTTCCCTGCTCCGACCCCCAAGTTCGGAAACTAGACTTCCTCGGCTCGACCGGAAACGTTGCCTTCGGCAATACCATGAAAGCTCGGAGCGGAGCCATTGGCGCCGGGCACCAGGTCCTCGTCGATTCCGTGACCGTTTCCATTTCCGCGGTACTCGTTGCCGCCGGCTTCGTTCATCCCGGCCTTGGCCACGGGCACCGCCGCCAGAACCGGAATATTCAACTCAGACATGATCTCGGCGGGCGTACGGAAGGACTGATCCATGTAGTCCACCGTCAACACCACACCGAAGCTCACCACGCCAGCCAGCAGAATTCCCAGCAACCCGAACACCAGGGGAGACCGGGCGGGCAAGGTCGGAACCGCGGGCGCCTCCGCGATCACCACGTTGAGAATATGGGTGCGGTTGAGCGCGTCCGCGATGCGGGATTCTTCCGTTTTGCGGCGATACAGCAGATAGCTCTCTTCATCCGCCTTTTCCTGACGCAGCAGATCCTGCTGCACAATGCCCTTCTGTTCCAGATCGTGGGCTCTCGCGGTATACACGTTGACGGCCGCCAGTTCGGACGCTTCGCGGGCTCGTAACCCGGTCAGGTCAGCCTGGTCTTTTGCCAGTTCCGCCGTGACCCAGGCGTAGGTGGGATTCTGGTCCTGGGTTTCCTCCCGTAGCGGCAGGGTTTCTTCATTGGTGATGGCTGCCTTTGTCTCGGCAATCTGCTTATCCACCTCCACCACCAGCGGGTAGGTGGCTTGATATTTGGTCAGCAGTTCGGTGCGCTTCAATTCCAGGGTCATCAGAGTGCTTTTCAACTCCTGCATGACCTGCGGATTATCGGCTTTGCGGGTTTGCGTGGTGAGGCGTGTCGGGGTTGATCCCACCTGCTGCTTCAAGTCCTGGATGCGCCTTTCCGTGGATGCGATGTCCGCCCGGGTTTGCTGCAGGCTGCCATTGAATTCATTCAGTTTCTGCAGCGTCAAGTCGCGCTCCACTTGCGGCGCAACTCCTCCCGTCTCCGCCGAGAAGGTGCTCAGGCGACTCTCCGCGTCGGCCAGGTTTTTCTGGGAGTCCGCCATTTCTTTCTCGAAGAACCCCAGTTCGCCGGGCGGATGATTCACCTCCATATGCTTGTCCAGATAAAACTTGTTGAGGCTGCTGAGCACGTTTGCGGAAAGCCGCGCATCGGTGGATACATAACCGATTTCGATCAGGTTGGTCTTCTTGACCGGATCCACCTGCAGGTCGCCCTTGAGGCGGCGCAGAGCTTTCTCAATGCGCTCCTGGGGCGACCGCCGGAGACCCAGATAGTCCGTCCACTGGCGGCGCCGATCTAGCCCGCACTCCACCACGACGTGGCGCAGCACGTCGTCGCTCTGGATCAATTCGACTTCGGAATTGATCTCCTCTTCGCTCACCGTGTCGCGGAACATGACCGGTGCGGTTTGCTCGGGAGTCACAACCGGGTCCATACGTTCGCGCTTCACCAGAATCTTGGTTTTCGCCGAGTACTTGGCGGGGAAAAACAGGGATGCCATCACTACCCCGAAGACGATGCCGGCAAAGGTCAACACCAGGATCCGTTTTTGCCGGAAGCCAATGGCCACCAAGTCACGCAAGGTGAAGTTCAGCCGTTCCGGGTTCAGCATAGTGTGCTCACGCATAGAAGATTCTCTCTCTGTTTCAGTAGTGGAAGTAGGTACCAAGATTCGCGGATGGGAAGAACCGCTCAATCTTGGAATAGGCGTTCTTGGGTACGAACACCATGTCGCCGGGATGGACTTGCAAATCCTCGCTGAGATTGCCTTCCTTCATCATTTTCTTCACATTCAGCACTCGCGCTTCCATCCACTGGTCGGAGATGTGGCGAAACAACAGGACTTGAGAATGCTTGGCGCTGGCCAGCACACCGCCGGCTTCCGCCAGGGCCTGGGTCACCGTGGTGTCACCACGCAGATCGTACTTGCCGGGCCGGCCCACCTGCCCGTCGACGGTGAAGTAAGGCTTCTCGAAATCTTTCAGCAGGACAGAAATAATCGGGTCGTTCAGGATCTTGGAGTACGCGTTACGCAAAGTCTCGGTGACCTGCGGAACCGTCTGACCGATCACAAAAACGTCTCCCACTCCCCGCAACGTCACAAAGCCGTCCGGTTGAACCGTGACCGTCTGATTGAACTCGGGACTGAGTTCGAAAGAGATGTCAAACTGGTCTCCAGCCTGCAAGTTGTAGCGGACATGACGATCCTGTAACAGCTTGCTGGCGCCGACGTCGGCCTTGGTCGAACCTTCCGTCTGTTCGCTGGACGGCACAACCTGCGGGCTCTGTTGCGCTACGGCGGCTGCAAAACTCAAAAGGACGGTTGCCATCATCCGAGTCAGCCTAAACATCTTGTTCATCGCTTTCATCACTGTTTCTCCTACCGAAATTCGAAGCCTGGGACGGGCTTCCGATATCCTAATTCTTCAGCCTTGAATATTGCCTTGCAATGCTGTGGGCTCCGGCCTGATGTTGTGTTGGCGGATCTTGTACAGTAAGCCGCGGTAGCTGATCTTCAACAGTTCTGCGGCTGCCCGGCGGTTCCACCGGGTGCGTTCCAAGGTGCGGCCAATGACGTAGATCTCAGTTTCCGCCTTGATCCTGCGCAGCGGAACCACTTCCCCTGCGCCCAGGGATGCGTAAAGTTCCGCCATCAAGCCCAGCCCGTCCTTCCAGACTGGCACCGGTTCCAAGTGCTCGGAAGGCTTCGCCACGGGGTTCAGTTCGCTTACCTCTGACATTTCTTCCGCCGCTTGTTCTACAGCTTCTTCAAAATTCATAACGCTACCTGAGGACCTCCACGTCATAGCCTTCGATGCGGATCGATATAGAGCGCTGCACCGCTTCCACCGTGATGATCAAGCTGCGGTCTTCATTGTGAGCGGAGAGAATGCCTTCGACTCCGTCCAGCGATCCGCCCCGGATGCGTACCCGCTGTCCAAGCTTGATGAAACTGTGATCGCACAGCGGGACATTCTGGGTGAGCAGGACCCGAATGTCGCGTATTTGTTCTTCCGGAATCGCGGAATCGGTCCACCGCGAGCCCACGAAGTTCACTACTCCAAAGGTGCGCAACACCCGGCTGTGGTCTTGCGGCGAAGGCATGAGCCTGACAAAAGCATAGCCGGGAAAAAGCGGCAACTGCACTTGCTTGCGGCGGTCGCTCCAGCGATGTATGCGGGAAACCAGGGGCAGGAAAGTTTCGATCCCCTGCATTCCCAGGCGCTCCGCCACCACCTTCTCGTGACGCGAGCGAGTGCGGACCGCGAACCATTGAGTCCCCACGCTCATACTCATGGGCGCTGCAGGTAGCACTCCACAGCTTGCGATTTCGCCGGCACTGTTCATAGCTTCGCCCTCTGAGTCACAATGGACTCTTCCCCCGGAACCGAAATGTCGGGCAATTGCCCAAACGCTGTTCGAGCGGCGCTTTCGTTTAGGGGGGGAGCTTCTAGTGGATGCGTAGGGAGGCAATCCACATAACGAACTTGTGCCAATCTACCGGGGTTTGCAAACTCCTGCAAGTGGTAAAAAGAACTAGTGTCGAAAGTCTCTATTGACAAACAAGCCTCTGACCCATGGGTTCAGCTTGGTTGCACGTAAAGAGCGGCGTCGTTTTGCTTCATCCGCTGGCTGCACGGATTAGATGTTCGCACACTTCAGCGTTGGTCGCGGGCTGGGCGCTTGCCTTCAGGTCGGCCATCAAGCGGAGCGCCTCATCGAGTTCGGACCACCGGTTCTGCGCGTCAAGTTCCCAGGAATGGCCCCACAGATGAAAGACACCTCCTTGCTCCCCGACTTGCCGCAGCAACCGCTCCACACAATCGACCCAATTGTAATTGCCAGCGCACCGAAACAAGTTACCCAAGTTGCTGAAAGCAAATCGCTTTCCTATGTTCTTGACATAGGTGAACCCACCGTGCTCTTGGGCTTGCAACGTCGTAGGCATCACGGCCAGACCGGCACGAAATCCCGGCATAGCCAGGGACATCATTTCGACCGTTCGCACTCCCAAGAATCCGCTCTCCTTCACCAGCCGAAAATGAACGGAACCATGACGCCCCTTTGGAAAGCAGAACATTTTGCATGGTTTGCCTGTGATTTCCTCAAGCATCCCTTTGCAGCCGAAAATTTCAATTTTCGCCTGTTCCTTGCTCAGACTGGAGAGATCCGCATGATGAATTGTGTGCCCACCAATCTCAAAGGCCGAACTGATGCTCCGAATCTGAGATTTTTCCATCACCGCTCGTTGCGAATGCAGGGGAACGTAGAATGTACCGGGCAATCCGTGACGTGTCAACAGCTCCGCGACCCGGTCGTCGGAAGGGTAACCGTCGTCCCAACTGGTAGTCAAGAACGCCTTTTTTTTCATCAGCTCACGCGAAGTCCGGGAGAGAAACTCAGGTTCGGCACTGCCTTGCAGATTTTATGCTGCAGCCCCGTCCCGTCGAGAATCGCAGCGATCAGCAATAGAGACTAAAGACTCTAAGCCATTTCTCCCCTCGCCCTGCAAGCCCGACCCTGCTAAATTGGGTTCAGCAGGTTCCTACTGGACGGTCCTGCAGTACGTTATTCCCCCAAATACTTTAAGAGCTGGCAACTGCTCTAGCGGGAAGGTTCCGCCAGGGCGACATTCTAACAGACACAGTGATGGAGTTGGCTGCGGGTCCATTCGCGGTGAAGACTTCACAGGAGGAAATCGCGTGCGCATTGCCGTCGTAGGATCGGGATATGTTGGACTGGTGGCAGGAGCCTGTTTTTGCGAACTCGGCCACGATGTCATTCTGGTAGACAACGACCAGCAGAAACTCACCGCCCTCAGGAACGGGAAGGTTCCGATCCACGAACAGTTCCTGCCTGAACTGCTCGAGCGTCATCGCGGCACGCGTTTGCAGTTCACCGACGATCTGCATGAGGCGGTGCGCCTCAGCTCCGCTGTATTTATTGCCGTGGGCACGCCGCCCACAACCAAGGGCGAAGCCGATCTTTCTTACGTGGAATCGGTGGCCCGCGAAATTTCCGGCGCGGTGCACGGATACAAGGTCGTCGTCGACAAGAGCACTGTCCCGGTTTATACCAGCGAGTGGGTACGCAAGATCATTTTGCGGAACGGCGCCGACCCGTCTTCTTTCGACGTTGCTTCTAATCCTGAATTCCTGCGCGAAGGCAATGCAGTCTGCGACTTTCTCTATCCCGACCGCATTGTGATTGGCGTGGACAGCGAGCGCTGCGCAGCCGTATTGCGCGAACTCTATGCGCCGCTGACCGACGGCAGTTATTACGAGCGCAGCGACGCCATCCCGCAGCCCGATGGCACCCGCACTCCCGCGCCGATCATTGTCACCAGCACCAAGAGCGCGGAGTTGATCAAGCACGCCTCCAATGCTTTTCTCGCCACCAAGATTTCCTTCATCAATGCGGTCGCTTCGATTTGCGAATCGGTGGGCGCCAATGTGCACCAAGTGTGCCAGGGCATTGGGACGGACGCGCGCATTGGGCCGCGTTTTCTGAATCCCGGCATCGGGTACGGCGGTTCCTGTTTCCCCAAAGATCTGATGGCGTTTCGTTCCGTAGCGCGTGAGTTCGGTTACGACTTCCGTCTGCTCGACGAAGTCATTCGCATCAACGAAGAGCAGCGCACGCGTTTCCTGCGTAAAGTGCGCAGCGCTCTTTGGACGCTGCGCGGCAAGCGCCTCGGCGTGCTGGGTCTGGCTTTCAAAGAAGGCACCGACGACATTCGCGAGTCGCCGGCGATCTTCCTGGTGCAGTCGTTGTTGCAGGAAGGATGCCGCGTGGTCGCCTATGATCCGGCGGCGATGGATCGGGCTCGCGAGGTCTTCAACTCCGACGTGGAATTTGTTTCCAATCCGTACGAGGCGGCGAACGATGCGGACGCGCTGCTGATTCTCACCGAATGGGAAGAGTTTGCCGCACTCGACCTCGACCGGCTGCGTGATCAACTGCGTTATCCCATCGTGATCGACGGACGCAACCTGTACGACCCCGAGGTAATGGCCGAGCACGGAATCACCTACTACAGCGTAGGCCGACTGCCAGCGGTCCCGCACGCAGAGTCCGGAAAGATCTCAAGCGCGCCGGAGAACCGCAAGACGGCATAGCCGAGAAGTACGAAGCGAGTTGGCAGGCCACCATAAGAACCAGCCCCTCCGCTTGAACTTTTCTCATGGACCGGTGTAAGATTCTGATGCACAGAGTGCATACCAGAACGCACACAGAAGGCTGCCGGTTCATTCAAGCAAATTGCGTAGATGACAGATCGTGCTGACCTGGCGGATTTTCAAGGACCCTCTAAACTCCCTGTAAGCTGTTGCTGGTAAAGCGGAAGTGGTGGAATTGGCAGACACACCATCTTGAGGGGGTGGCGCCGTGAGGCATGGGGGTTCAAATCCCCCCTTCCGCACCATCGCTGGTTCCCCGTGGAGAAAGCTCCCGGCAGAAAAGGATAGGCTGGCAGGCCAGCCGCGAACTTAGCTCATGTTGATTCTTATCACCTTCGTTCACATCGCCGTTTGTTTGTTTTTGATCATTGTCGTCCTGCTGCAGAGCGGAAAAAGCGGCGACATCGCTGCCGCGTTTGGCGGCCAGGGCAGCCAGACTGCATTCGGCCCGCGCGGCGCGGCCACTGCGCTTTCCAAGGCGACGACCTGGTCGGCCATCATCTTTATGGTGACCTCCATTACTCTCTCGGTAATGGCCTCGAAAAGGTCGGGCCCCAAGTCGGTGCTGCAAGGAATCAAGGGTTCGCCCGCGAAGTCGGCGCCCGCAACTCCAGGACCGACGCAGAAATAAATCGTCGTTGGCCCTCGGTCGTTGGTCATCAGCAAGTTCAACCGCGATCGACTGACGACCAACGACTAACGACTGTTATGATCCACGAAATCCTTGCCGTCGGCCCGCTCCAATGTAATTGTTCCGTCCTTGGCGATGAGACCAGCCGCGAAGGCATGGTGATTGATCCCGGCGACGATATCGAAGACGTCCTCGCTCTCATCCGCAAGCACAACCTGCAGATCAAGCAAATCGTCATCACGCACGCTCACATCGACCACGTCGGCGGCGCCATGAAGCTGCGTGCGGCCACCGGCGCGGCGATCCTGCTCAATCAGAACGATTCCGATTTGTTGCGGATGCTCGACATGCAGGCCGCATGGGTTGGAATGCGCGCGCCCGGCAAAGTGGAAATCGATCAGAGCGTGGGCAATGCTGACGTGGTCAAGGTAGGATCGATGGCAGGCACCGTACTACACACGCCGGGACACACCGAGGGCAGCGTTTGCCTCTACTTTCCCACAGAGAAAAAACTGATTGCGGGAGACACGTTGTTTGCGGGAAGCATCGGCCGCACCGACCTGCCCGGCGGATCGTTTGAAAAGATCATCGACTCGCTGCATGAAAAAGTGCTGGCGCTGCCCGATGAGACGGTGGTCGTCCCCGGCCACGGCCCGCTCACCACGATTGGCGAAGAACGCGAGAGCAATCCGTTTCTGGTGAAGAGCTAGGGCGGCTGCGTGTGGGGCGGACACTTTTGTCCGCCCCACGCGTGTGTTACTTGGTCCAGAGCCACCGATGTCGAGGGGCCCGCGGACATGTTACCAGCGGAACACCCCCACGCGAATAGGCGCAACATTCTTCCAGAAACGGCGTTTACACTGTGAGAATCAATGTTTCAAGATCGGACCGGAAGAACTCCTGCTCCGCAGGATGTTCAGCCTCACTCCACGCAGCCCGCGCAGCATGAGTCAGAGCGGGCAATCGAGGGAGATGTGGCGGGAGAAACATAACGTGCGCATGACCTGGATTGCTCGTTGCTCGCTGCTCGCTGTTCTTATGCTGGCCCTGCCGGCTGCGTCTTTCGCGCAGATCGGGCTTGCAATTACCGTCGGCCCACCCGCGCTGCCCGTGTATACGCAGCCCCCGTGTCCAGCGCCAGGCTACCTGTGGTCGCCCGGCTACTGGGCGTGGGGTCCGGCTGGTTACTACTGGGTTCCGGGCACCTGGGTAATGGCTCCTCAACCGGGCCTGCTGTGGACTCCCGGCTACTGGGGATTTGCGGGGGGTTATTTTGGCTGGCATCCCGGTTACTGGGGACCAACTATAGGTTTCTATGGAGGCGTCCCTTATGGCTATGGTTATTCGGGTAGCGGCTTCTACGGCGGCCGATGGAACAACGGACAGTTTGCCTACAACAGTTCGGTGAACAACGTGAATGTCACCAACATTCACAACACTTACAACGAAACCGTGATCAACAATACCACCGTGAACAACGTGAGCTATAACGGCGGTCCCGGAGGCATCCAGGCCCAACCGAATGCAGCGGAAAAGGCTGCCGCACTGCAGCCACATACACCGCCCACTGGGGAGCAAACCCAGCACGAGACTGCCGCTAGCACCAACCACGATTTGCTCGCCTCGGTGAATCACGGGAAACCCGCGATCGCGGCCACCGCGAAACCCGGGCAGTTCAGTGGCCCCGGCGTGGTAAAGGCCAGCCACGAGGGAGCACCTTTCAATCCGGCTGTGGCCAAAGCGGCCAACAAGGGCAGCGCACTAGGAAACCAGAGCGCGCACCCGGCGGCTGAAGCCAGCAATCCGCGTTCGAATGTGCCACGCCCGAACAACGAGGTTCATCCCGCAGGTATGGCGAACTCGGGAACGGTGCCGCGTCCACAGAATGCCGGTGTTCCTGCGAGCGCGCCGCGACCGGTGACTCCGCCCCGGCCGCAGGGTGCGCCGGCTTCGGCGGGTCGGCCACAGGCCGCTGCTCCGCACCCGGCGGCTGCGCGTCCCGCACCCAAACCTCAGCCGGAGCCACGTCCGCAAAATGAGCGTCCATGAAAAGGGCGGCTTCACTGAGCGGCGTGCTGATTGAGGGTGAACCGGAGCAATTCAACTGATCTCGGTGGCTTACCGGAGGAACTGAGCCGGAGCAATTGTCGAATCAGGCTAACCTCGACCAACCCGCTACTTCCGGGGTGGTTGAAAGATAGCGAAAACTGCTCCCTGCGGGTCGGCGAGAATCGCGAATCGGCCAACGCCCTCCATGGTCTTGGGCTCGAGATGGAAGCGCGCGCCCATTTGCCTGGCTTTCGCCGCAGTGGCATCGCAGTTTGAGGTCAAGAAATACGCCAGCCAGTGTGCGGGCATCCGCGGATTATTCGGACGCACCGGCGGGAATCCGCCGATGAAATCTTCGCCATTCTTGATGTGTATGTATCCGGATGGCGGTTTGTCCTTCGTGTCTTCGATCATCTGCCAGCCGAACACGTGGTTGTAGAACTTGCCGGCGCGGGCCGGGTCGGGAGTATTCAGATCGGCCCAGCAGAACGTGCCATCCACGTCGCTGATGCCGTTGGCCTGATGCTTTGCCTGCCACGCGCAGAGGTGCGCCCCCGTGGGATCCTGCAGAACCGCCATACGGCCCACGTCAAAAACATCGAATGCGGGCTTTAGCACTTTACCTCCGGCTTCGGCGGCGCGGGTGGCAGCGGTGTCGGCGCTCTCGACGGCGACATACAATCCCCAGTACGGAGGCATTCCCTGCTGCTCTTTCCGTAACGTGAAGCCGGCTGCGGCGTCGCGGCCGTTCAGCTTAAACATGGTGTAGAAATCTCCGGGTCCCATGGGCATATCTTCCGGGTGCCATCCGAACAGCGAACTATAGAATTTCTTGGCAGCGGTTTGATCGTTGGTGGCAAGCTCGACCCAGCAGAATGATCCTGTCTTGTATTTGTTGATGTTTGTCATGGCGGGGTGAGTATAGGACGGCGGAGCGAGTCGAGTCAAAGGGCGGTTTTCCACAAGCCACGCGCGCGGGACGACAGCCTGTTACCCGTTTACCAAAGCAAGCACGCGCTCGATTCCTTTTCGGAATTGGACGGGGGGCGTAATCAGACTGACGACCAGGTATCCGTCGCTGGGAAAATCGTAGAAGTGCCCCGGATGCACCAGCACGCATTCTTTGCGGAGAATGGCGATCGCGAGATCTTCATCCGACTGCGTGGCCGGAACGCGGAGCACCGCATACCATCCACCCTCAACCGCGAGCCGGGTACAGATTTGCTGCTCGGCCAGTTGACGATCCAGTTCGGCCAGGTTCTCGCGCACGCGATCCAGCAGCAGGGGCTGAGTGCCGGTCCGCTGCTCGAGCAACACCGGCGCGGCCAACTGGACTGGTGTGCTCATGGAGAGATAAGTGTCGGCGACGATTTCGAGGCGCGCTATCGCCGCGCTCACTTGCTCACCCGGACCACTGGTCGCAATCCACGCCAGCTTCATTTGCGGCAATCCGGAAATCTTGGAAACCCCGCTTAATGTGAAGGTCAGACTGTCGCGATTGGTGGCAAAGGTCTGCCGCGGCGCGCCATCGTGCGCGTAGTCGAGAAAAACCTCGTCCACAATTAGCGACAAGCTGTACTCGCGGCAAAAGTTGTTGAGCTCGCTTTGCTCCTGCGCAGAAACATACGATCCCGTGGGGTTATTGGGATGCACCACAACCACGGCTCGGGTGCGATGAGTAACCGCCTTGTACAGCGAAGGAAAATCGATCTGCCAGCCATGATCGTAGAGCAATGGGTACGGCACGAGCTTCACGTCCTGCAAAGCGGCGAGAAACTCAAACAGAGGATAGCTTGGTTTGGGCACCAGAATCTCATCCTCGGAATTGCACAGCAGCCGGAAAACGTAGGAGTAGCCTTCGCTGGTGCTGGTGGTCAGCACCATGGATTCCGGATCGACGTCGAATTCCTCATGCTGCTTGCGGTAATAGGCGGCAACTGCCTCGCGCGCACTGCGCAGACCTTTGGGCTGGGGATCGTAGTCCATGGCTGCGGGGTTTACGAAGGCAGTAAGGATTGCCTCCGCGTCGTAGTGCAATTCGACCCGCGTCGTGTTTGAAACCGTCAGGTCGAGAACCTCCATGCCTGCTGCCTGTAATTCAACGTGAGCCTGGGTAAAGCGGTTTGGGGTAAGCTTCCAATCGGTGCGGCGCGAAAACATACTTGATCATGATAACGCGCAGGTAAAAGGACAGGTTCGAGGCTGGCGGTAGTAGTTACTAAAGAAACGCACTCTTCATGCGTCCCGCTCTGGTCTTGGCGCGTGTGATGCATAATCTGACAAGGCTCTTACCACGTGCGGGCTGCATCGTTATGGCTTGGGAAAATTGGAAGTCATCCCGCTTTGAAGCGAAGTTGCTGCCGGTCGCCGGCAGCGCGGCTTGGTTGGCGCTGCTCTTCGTCGCCGCACACTTCCTCGATTTCGGAAACCCCTATCTGCCTTTTGCGATCGCGGGAGGCCTGATTTTCTACGTGCGCTGCGCACCCGGGCTGCAGGAGAGAATTATCGGACTTCTTCTTGCCGGCGGGTTTGCATTGGTGGTTCGTTTTCCGCACACCGGCAACTGGATCATTGCCGGCGGCAGCATTGTGGCGCTGGGCGGCCTGGCTGCGTTCCTGATGCTCGGCTGGCGATGGATCTGGGCGGATGCATCCCAGCGTCGCCAGAGCTGGGCCATGTTTGCGCCCGCGGCCGCGCTGGTGTTTTTTGTGTTTTCGGCGCAGCGTGCGCTGAGCCTGGCGAACCTGCTCTATCCAAAAACTTACGACCTTTACTTGTATGTCGCGGACGGCTCGTTCGGATTTCAGCCGAGCTTCCTTGCCGGCAAAGCCATGGCGGCTTCTTACGTTTTTCGGGCAGCCTGTCTGCTGGTGTATCTTTCTTTGCCGTTTGTGATGGCTCTGGTGTATGCGTTGCGCCTGCCGAAAGGTGCGGAGCAGCCGTCGTGGGACGTAATTACTTTGCTGATGGCTGCCGGCATTGGCGGCTGGGCGCTGTACAACGTGGTTCCGGCAACCGGCCCGATTTATGTTTTCCGCGAGATGTTTCCGTGGCAAGTCCTGCCCTACCACTCGCTTTCCAGGCTTTTTCTGGAGCAGATTCCCGTCGATCCCGACGCTCCGCGAAATGCGATTCCCTCATTGCACCTGGCTTGGGTCGTGCTGCTTTACTGGAGCGCGAAAGGACTGTCGCGCAGTTTGCGGATTTTTCTGGCGGTGTATTTTGCCCTGACTCTACTTGCCACGCTGGGCACCGGCGAACATTATTTTGTCGATCTGGTGGCAGGACTCCCCTTCGCCTTGTTCATTCAGGCTTTGGTGTCGCCGGGTCTCAAGGTGGCGTTCTCGCGCCGCGCCATTGCGGCGAGTATGGGCTTGGGACTGACATTCGCGTGGCTGATGCTCGTCCGTTACGCGGCGAAAACCATGCTGGTGTCTCGGGTGCTGCCGTGGGGATTGGTTGCGGTGACCGTCGCAGCGGTGTGGATGATGAACTCCTGGTATAGCGCCGCGCCGACGCAATCCTCTGAGGATTCAACTCCATCCATGCCGCCGAACGGCATTTCTCCCACGAAAACCATGGCGGCGGGAGCCCAGAACTGAAGAGGTCGTTTTGAACGGGCGCGCGGCTTCACAGATTGCGGAGAAACTCCAATTTCCGTCTGGATTTGAAAGGGCGCGGCTTCGGCCGCGCCGTTGAGCCCCAAGCGAGAATACGGGCTTTAGCCGGAGGAAAACTGGCCTTCGCTCACGAACCGCGGGTAAAACCCGTATTCGTCAGGCTGCAATTTCGGCGTGGCTAAGAGCCACGCCCCTTCAAATAGGAACGCCTGGCGGCTTTCTCTTCATTCGGCTACTCTATGGCTAGAGAGTTCTCTGGGGGTGGTCATGTCGTCTTTAGCCAGCAAGACCTGCGTTCCCTGTCGCGGCGGCGTGCCGGCGCTTAAGGGAGAACAGTTGCACGTGTTCAGTCACCAGCTTCCGCAATGGAAGGTTGTGGACGAGCATCACATCACGCGCACCTTCACCTTTCCCGATTTCAAGCAGGCGCTGGATTTTGTGAACCGCGCTGGCGACGTCGCCGAAGAACAGGGACATCATCCTGACCTGCTGCTAGCCTGGGGCAAGGTCGAGGTCACCTTGTGGACTCACAAAGTAAACGGCCTGACGGAAAGTGACTTCATCATGGCCGCAAAGATCGATTCGCTGTATACCGTGCCGGAGATTTAGGACCCACGGCGTTCTCCCGCCACGGCCGCATCGCCCAGGCCCACAACACCGCCGGAATGATCATGACCAAGCCCGTCACTACGGCGACCGATCTTGGTGTGAACCCCCAATCGAGGAATCGTCCGCAGAGGTAGGCTCCCACCGCAATCGTCAACATGGGGAGGCCGAGATCCGCGGCAAAGACTCGCCCGCGGAAGCGGTCTTCGGTGTTGAGTTGCAGGATGGTAGTCGAGAACACCCACACCGTTGAGCCGCCCATGTGTGCCAAGGCCGCGCAACTGCACGCCAGCCACAACGTCCCGGAAAAACCGAGCGCCGAGTAGCCGATGCCGATTACCACGTAACCCAACAAAACGCCCAGCCGCAGCCGGCTTTGCGAATGCCCGGCCCATCGCGCCGAAACCAGCGGCCCGATCAGAGCGCCCAGACCTCGCGCGCCGAGCAGAAGACTCATGGCGAGCATGGCTCCACGCTCGGGACTGATTCCGCGCCACTGCTGCGCGAAGTAGCGATGTCCCATCACGGTAAACAGCACCCAACTCGGCCCGATCATCAATTCGCCGGCTTTAGCGAAAACGGTGGCGAGCAATCGACGGTCTTTGCGCACGTAGCTAAGGCCTTCGAGCACGGGTGAATGGTCCCACAGCTCGGCTAGTTGCAATGGGGTTGCCGAATCCGCATGAGGCTCATCGAATTGCATGCCGCGAATTAACGCTGCCGAAGCCAGAAATGACAGAGCGTTCAAAATAAAGACCGCATCGCGGCCCAGCAGAGCCGCCACTAATCCGCCGATCGAAGCGCCCAGCACCAGATTCACCGACCATGTGGCCGAAGAAAGCGTGTTGGCCAGGATTACATCTTCCTTGGCATTGATGTTCGGGATGACGGAGTTTCGCGCCGGTTCGAAAAACGCCGCCATCACGGTTTCAAGCAGCAATAGCGGATAGACCACCCAGACCATAGCAGGCGAGCGCACCAGAAGCATCATGAGGACGATCACGAAACGTGCCAGGTCGGCGGCGATCATCACATGCTTGCGGCGAATGCGGTCATTGACCACGCCAGCCACAGGACCGACAAAGGTTTGCGGCAGGACTTGCAGAACCAGAGCCAGGGCGACCGATCCGGCGCGTCCGGTGAATTGCAGCAGCAGGTTGTAGATGGCCAGAGTGTAGAACCAGTCGCCGATCTCGCTGACGATCTGTGCGCCCCACAGGCGGCGGAAATTGCGGTTCCGGCGCAGCAGACGTGCATACGCAGAAAGAGAAATCGACTGTCACTTCGGGTTCGGGTCTCGGGTCCACGGCGAATGGCTACTGTAATCGCTAGGCAGGGAATGATCAAAGGCGGTTATCCGTAGAGACGTAGCTTGCTACGTCTCGGCCGGGAGCCAGCAAGACGTTGCAAGCAACATCTCTACGGCAACAGATTCGGACTCAGGCATGGCTAACGTTGTAGACTTAGCCCCGTCTGTTGTGGAGGAGCATAACAATGAAATCCGTTCTACGTCTGTTTGTGATTCTGCTGCTAACCGCAGTGGCCTTCCCCCAAAGCGACGAAGTTGCTCCGAATGAGAACCTGGTGGTGGAAGGCATTCCCAAGATTCCGGCGTCGCTGGCTGACGCTGCAGATCGCTATAGCAACTTCCGCTCGGCAGGCTTCACCAGTTGGAATCCGGTCCGCCGCGAGATGCTGATCGTGACCCGCTTTGCGGATACAGGTCAGGTGCATCAGGTGAAGTTTCCCGGCGGCGCACGAAGCCAGCTTACCTTTTTCCCGGACAACGTTGGAAACGGCATCTACTACGAGCCGGTAAAGGGCGAATCCTTCACTTTCTTGAAGGATGTGGGCGGAGGCGAGTTCTTCCAGCTTTATCGCTATGATTTTGCCTCGGGCGACGTCAGGCTGCTCACTGACGGAAAATCGCGCAATACCAGCCCGCGCTGGTCGTATCAAGGAGACCGCGTCGCGTTCGGTTCCACGCGCCGGAATGGCAACGACGTGGATATTTGGGTGGTGAATGCTTCGGACGCGTCCAGCGTGCACATGGTGGCGCAACTCGAAGGCGGAGGCTGGGAGGTTGACGACTGGTCGCCGGATGGCACGAAGCTGCTGGCGGTGAATGGTGTCTCGGCCGCGGAAAGCTACGTTTGGCTGATCGATGTGGCGTCCGGCAACAAAGAGCTGCTGACTCCCAAAGCAGGCTCCGATACGGTCGCATACAGCAACGCCAGGTTTGCTAAAGACGGCAAAGGCGTTTATATGACCAGCGACCAGGACTCCGAGTTCGAGCGGCTGGTCTTCATGGATTTGGCGAGCAAGAGGACCGATGTCCTCACGCCCAACCTGAATTGGGATGTGGATGAGTTCGACCTTTCAAGGGATGGACGCCGAATCGCGTTTGAGGCCAATGAGGATGGCATCAGCGTGCTGCATGCGCTCGACACCAAGACGCGAAAAGAAATCGCGTTGCCCAAGCTGCCGGTCGGGGTGTTGTGGGGAGTGACCTGGCGCCCCAACAGCCACGAGTTTGCCTTCAGCTTGTCAACCGCCAGCCAACCCTATGACGTGTTTTCGGTGGATGTCGATTCCGGCAAGGTGGAGCGTTGGACATTCAGTGAGACAGGTGGGCTGAACGCCGCCAACTTCGCCCAGCCACAGCTCATCCACTGGAAATCGTGGGACGCACGTTCTATTTCCGGTTTTCTGTTCAAGCCGCCTGCGAAATTTTCGGGCAAGCGGCCCGTCATCATCGATATTCACGGAGGTCCCGAGGGCCAGTTCCGTCCGGACTTCAATGAGCGCGACAACTATTATTTGAGCGAACTGGGCATTGCGATGATTTATCCCAACGTGCGCGGCTCAACCGGTTATGGCAAGAGCTTTCAGAAGCTCGACAACGGATTTCTCCGCGAGGGTTCATACCAGGATATCAACGCTTTGCTGGACTGGATCCAGACGCAGCCAGATCTGGACTCGAACAAGATCCTGATCACCGGAGGCAGTTATGGTGGCTTTATGACGCTGGCGGTCGCCACGAATTACAACGACCGCATTTGCTGCTCGGTGGATATCGTCGGGCCATCCAACCTGGTGACTTTCCTGGAACACACCTCCGGGTATCGTCAGGATTTGCGGCGAGTGGAATATGGCGACGAACGCGATCCGAAAATGCGCGAATTCCTCGAACGCATTGCCCCAGCCAACAAAGCCAGCAACGTCACCAAGCCGCTGTTTGTGATCGCCGGGGAGAATGATCCGCGCGTGCCGGCCAGCGAGTCGCAGCAAATGGTTTCGATTGTCCGGAAAAATGGCACGCCGGTGTGGTGGCTCATGGCCAAGGACGAAGGCCACGGCTTCCAGAAGAAGAACCGGGATTATCAGTTTTATGCAACCGTGATGTTTGTGAAGGAGTATTTGCTGAAGTAACGTCGTTGGTCCTACGTCGTCGGTCGTCGTCCCCGGAATCACGTCGTTCGTCGTTGGTCGTTCGTCGTCCGCAAGACCTCGATGGTGACGACCGAGTGCTTGCGAACGACGTAGGACGAACGACCGGCGACAGACGACGGCCACAGCTATAATTCTTGCATGCTCGACGAGGAGGTGTTTCGCAAGCACGCCGATGCTGCACTGGAGTCGCTGAAGAAAAGTTTGATTGCGGCGGAGGATTCGGTCGAGATCGAAGTCGAAGACCAAGCTGGGGCGCTGTACGTTTCGTTTGAGGATGGCGCACGGTTCGTCATCTCGCCGAATGCTCCGGTGCGGCAGATCTGGATTTCGGCTCTGTCCACCAGCTTCAAGCTGGACTGGTCGGAGGCCCAACAGGATTTTGTGCTGGCGAAGAGCGCGGAGCAGTTGAAGCCGCTGGTGGCCCGCCTGATAAATCAGCAATTAGGAGGGGAAAGCGTGACGCTGGCGTAGGGGCCCAGCTACTAGCCCCTAGCTACTAGCTACCCCCTCCCAGCTTCTGCTTAAGATGTTTGGCAATCTGCTGGCCGTGGAAGCGCCCGTTTTCGATGAAGATCTCGTTGGTGCGCGAGCCTGCCACCACCACTCCAGCAACATAAATCCCGGGGATATTGGACTCGAAAGTTTCCGGATCACACACTGGCCGGCACTGGTCGACAGAAAGCTCAATCCCCATCGACCGCAGGAAATCGTAGTCCGGGTGGTATCCCGTCAAGGCGAATACGAAATCGTTCTTCAGCCGGAGAACGCCTTGCGGAGTAAACACCACGACGTAGTCGGGCGCAATCTCCTGTACCGTGCTGTTGAAGTATGCCGTGATTTCTCCGTTGCGAATGCGGTTCTCGATATCGGGCAGGATCCAGTACTTCACGTGGGCATGCATGGCGGGCCCGCGATGCACCAGGGTCACGCGCGCTCCGTGGCGCCAGAGTTCCAGCGCGGAGATGGCCGCCGAGTTCTTGCCGCCAATCACCAGCACGTCCGAATCAAAGTAGGGGTGCGGCTCGTGATAGTAATGGAACACCTTGGGCAGGTCTTCCCCTGGAATGTTCAAGTCGTTGGGAAGATCGTAGTATCCCGAAGCCACAATGATCTTGCGGCTGAAGTAGTCAAAGACGCGGCCATGCCGGTCGGTGGTGGTGAGCTGGAAGTCGCCGTCCTTCCCCATCACCGTCTTCACCCACTGATATTGTGCAATGTTGAGGCGATAGTGTTCGGCAACCCTGCGGTAATACTCGAGCGCTTCCTGGCGCGTGGGCTTCGGATTCGCGCTAGTGAAAGGGATGCCGCCAATTTCCAGCAACTCCGAAGTGGTGAAAAACGTCATGTTCGCGGGATAGTGGAAGATGGAGTTGACGATGCATCCCTTGTCGATCACCACCACCTTGAATCCCGCACGTTGCGCTTCGATTCCGCAGGACAGCCCGGTCGGTCCGGCGCCGATCACCACCACATCCACCCGCGTGTTGGGACGCGCCTCCATCTGCGCACGCGGCAGGGTGTCAGGAATTTGTGCAATCACGTCGGTACTAGATTCGGTCAACAATCGACTGAGTCCTCACAATGAAGCCTGAACGCTGATAGAAGACAACGATTCTAGCATGGGGGATTGGGGAAGATGTGCGCTACGTGAGGCGGGGCGGTCGGGGAGGACTTGACCTATGAAGAGCCCGAGCGGAGTTTAGAGCGGTGTGGAATGCATCACGCGGGCATGTGTCCTGGCGCACAGCCGAGCGTTTGTTCAGAGGTATAATTTTTGGTGCTTTGATTCCATTTCTATTGCAGGAGCCCTTATGGCAGCCCTAGTGGAAAACCCAGCTCGCATTCGCATTGAATCCGACAGCATGGGAAAGATCGAAGTCCCGGCTAATGTCTATTGGGGCGCACAGACGCAGCGCTCGCTCCTCCATTTCAACATTGGGCGCGACACCATGCCGCCCGAGCTGATTCATGCGTTCGGCACGCTCAAAAAGGCATGCGCGCTGGTCAATCAGGACCTCGGCAAGCTTCCCGCCGACAAGGCCAAGCTGATCGTGCAGGCCGCCGATGAGGTTATCGGCGGCAAGCTCGACGACCAGTTCCCGCTTCGTATCTGGCAGACCGGCAGCGGCACCCAGACCAACATGAACGTCAACGAGGTCATCTCGAACCGCGCCATCGAGATTGCGGGCGGTGAAATGGGATCGAAGAAGCCGATCCATCCCAATGACCACGTCAACATGTCGCAGTCGTCGAACGATACGTTTCCGGCGGCCATGCACATTGCCGCGGCGGAGCGGGTGAAAAACGCGCTGATTCCCGCGATCAAAACCGTTCACCACGCAATCGCAGCCAAAGCGAAGGAATTTGAGAGCATTGTCAAGATCGGCCGAACGCATCTGCAGGATGCCGTACCGCTGACCGTCGGCCAGGAATTCGGCGGCTGGGCGAGTCTGCTGGAGCGCAATATCAAGCGCCTGGAGCAGGTTCTGGACGGATTGTACGATCTCGCCATCGGCGGAACGGCTGTTGGAACGGGCCTGAACACGCATCCGGAGTTTGCCGAGCGCGCCGCCAAGAAGATCGCCGAACTCACCGGACTTCCCTTCCGCTCCCATGGCAATAAATTCGCCGCACTTTCAGCGCATGACGAGATCGTCTTTGCGCAGGGTGCGATGGAAACGCTGGCGGCCTCACTGATGAAGATTTCGAATGACATTCGCTGGCTGGCTTCCGGTCCACGCTGCGGACTGGGCGAGCTTTCCATTCCGGAGAACGAGCCCGGCTCATCGATCATGCCGGGCAAAGTGAATCCCACCCAGTGCGAGGCCATGACCATGGTGTGCGTACAGGTTCACGGCGCCACTGCTGCCGTCGGATTCGCCGGCTCGCAAGGCAACTTCGAGCTCAACGTCTTCAAGCCGGTCATGATCTACAATTTCCTACACTCGGTCACGCTCATCACGGACGCCTGCCATGGCTACGTCGAATACATGGTCAACGGGATTGAAGTTGATAAAGCCAAAGTCGATTGGTACGTGAAAAACTCACTGATGCTGGTGACGGCGCTCGCGCCGAAGGTCGGATACGACAAAGCTGCCCAGATCGCCCACACCGCCCACGTTGACCACAGCAGCCTGAAAGAGGCAGCGCTGAAGCTGGGCTATCTCACGAGCGAGGAGTTTGATCAGTTGGTCAAGCCGGAGAGAATGACGAGACCGTAAAGGAATTGGGAAGGAAACTTTGATTCTCCTGAGGGAATAAGGGCTAGCAAGAAACCTTAAGGTGAGCCATTCGTGCAAGAATACGTCTACTGTCTCTGGCGTCATCCCGAAGACCCGGCGCATTTCAGCCGGGCGAGGGATCTCTCGTGCACTGCCTACCGAACGCCGTTATGTGCATCCGTCACAGACAGGCCATCGGTTCGACTGCTAGAAATATAAGGCCATCTCTACGGCGAGAGGGTTGCAAACTCAAGCCTGCTTGGGAGATTCGGTCAATATCCCTAACCCGGCTGAAATAGCCGGGTTGTGGGATTAGCCCATCTGTTCCATCGGCGTTTGGCTTCTCGTATGGTATACATATTGTATATACTTGGTGTACACTATGTATCTACATTGGAGGGAACACCATGCCGAAGGTCCAAGTAGTCAAGTGGGGGAACAGCCTGGCGGTTCGGATACCCAAGATCGTGGCCGAAGAGGCTCACATGCAGGAGGGGGACGCGATTGTGATCAAAGCTTCGCCAGATCACATCGAGTTGCGCCGCGCTGAGAGAGTGCCAACCTTGGAAGAACTGGTGGCACGGATCACGCCCGAGAACCGCTATGAGGAAACCGCGTGGGGGCCGGACAAAGGAAAAGAGAACGTTGAATGGTAGCCCGGTACGTGCCAGAGTCCGGGGACATCGTGTGGCTGGATTTTGATCCGCAAGCTGGCCGCGAGCAAGGCCGACGCCGCCCAGCGCTGGTGTTGATCGATCGAGGCTACAATCGCGCCAGCGGCCTGGTTGTGGTTTGCCCTCTCACCAGCAAGCGAAAACCGTATCCCTTCGCGCTTCCCGTGGTTGTCGACAAGGTAGAGGGAGCGGTACTGGTGGATCATCTCAAGAGCGTGGATTGGAGTGCGCGTCGCGCGGCTTTTCACTCCAAAGCCGATCCAGCTCTCCTCAACGAAGTCCGCGCTTATATTGCGGTTCTCCTGCGTGTCCGCTGAGATGAAGCATTGCCCGGATTCCCATTCCTGCACGTGGCAGTGCTGATCGTCAACTGGGCAGTGCTGATCCCCGTGGAGCAGGCTCTGCTTTCTGATATATTGAGCCGTCAGCCCCTTGAGATATCTTCCGGTTCGAGGCCTCGGCGTTTCCGGTCCAGCATTCAAGCCAAGGTTAAGAAAAGGGGCGAAAGGAGCAGCAATCATGGCGGGAAAAAGTGTCAACAAGGTAATTCTGATCGGCAACCTGGGTAAAGACCCTGAAGTCAAGTACACGCCGCAAGGCACGCCGGTGGCGAAGTTGGCACTGGCGACCAACGAACGCTACAAAGACAAAGACGGCCAGTGGCAGGACCGCACCGAGTGGCACAACGTGGTGCTCTGGCAGCGGTTGGCAGAAATCGCCGGCGAATACCTGAAAAAAGGCGGCAAGGTCTACATCGAGGGGCGCCTGCAAACCCGCTCCTGGGACGACAAGCAAACCAACCAGAAAAAATACATGACCGAAGTGGTGGCGAATGACCTGGTTCTGCTCGGCGGACGCGGTGAAGGCGCCGGAGATTTCGCTGGCAGTTCGCGCGCCGCTAGCGCAACCGCCGGTGGCGACCACATGGACCAGCGCCCTCCGGAGCACGAGGCCGCGCCAGCGTCATCGCCCATCAGCGACGAGGACATACCGTTCTAGGCTGTTTCGATTCAAGCCAGGGAACCTGGTATGTAATGGGCGATCGTTGATCTGTCCTCGCGCAGTTGAGACGATGGCTCTGCCCCATCCGCAAGCTCGCCCCCTCCGAATGACAAGCCCGCGGCTTTCCAATACACTGAGCGGCAGTTGAGGAAATCCTAATGGACGCTCCGTTGGTACCGGCAGTTCCGGACATATCTTCACAGCCGAGCTATCGCGATCGCAGCACCGGGCTGCAAGTTTTCGGCGTTATCCAAATCATATTGGGTGGGCTGGTTTTACTCGGTATTCCGCTGATTTTGCTCGGCGCGATCATGTCGCGCAAGATGACCGGCACAACCATGCCCATGGGCACATACCTGCTCGGGGCCCTGAATTACGGGGTGATTGCCATCGTTCTGATCACGTTGGGAATCGGATCCATCCGCGCCCGCCGCTGGGCGTGGGCGCTGACGTTGATCCTGTCGTGGGTGTGGCTGGCCGGTGGAGTGCTGGGCACGACCCTGATCACGGCCGTGCTGCCCAGTGCATTCGCCAGCGGATTCCGCCGAGCCGCTGCGGTAAATCCGAATGGCGCCGAACTCCCCACCGGTATCGTCGCGGTGATTCTCACCTTCGTGATCATGGGGTTCGCGGTATTCCTGGTGGTGCTTCCGCTGATTTTCGTTCTCTTCTACCGCAGGAAAGATGTGGAAGAGACCTGCAAGCGCCGCGACCCCGTGGAGCGCTGGACCGACCGCTGTCCGCTGCCGGTGCTGGCCGCGAGCCTGCTGTTCGCCTGCGGCGCCGCGTACTACCTGCTGATGAGCTTCACCACACCGATGATTCCATTTTTCGGGAGATACCTGACCGGCATTCCGGGCGCCATCGGCTGTCTGATGCATGCGGTGATCGACGCGGTCTTGGCAGTCTGGTTTTTCCGCAAGCAACTGTTGGGCTGGTGGGTCGCCATCGCGGTACTGATATTGCAAACCATTTCGGCGGCAATCACCTTCACCCGTGGCGACTTGCTGCAAGCCTACTCCCGGCTGGGCTGGAAGTCGGCGCAGTTGCAGGCCATGAGCGATAATCCCATGTTCCACGGCCATCTCATGTTGTGGTGGAGCTTGTTGTTTCTGCTGCTGTACCTCGGCTACATGGTGTGGGTCAAGCGATACTTCGTTACGCCTCCTATCTATGCGAATCCGCAGCCCGTGGCGGATTCCGCTCATCACGAACTCCTGTGACGGATGATGCTGACGGATTGCATCCGCCGCCGGAGAATATGCTTGGCGGCAAGAATGCGATGCTATTTCGCGCTATACTCAAGCCTGCCGCCTTGGGCGGCTTCCGCGCCCGTATTTATTGAGCACTTTTGGAGACTCCAATGACTACCGTTGCTATCGACCAGCCGACAAAGTATGAACTTCGTCTTGCCCAGCGCATGTCGCGCCTCGGCACTGAGACCGCCTTTGTAGTCCTGAACAAGGCGAAAGAACTGGAACGCCAGGGCAGAGACATCGTTCACCTCGAAATCGGCGAGCCCGACTTCGATACGCCAAAGAACATTGTCGAGGCCGCAGTGGATGCTCTGCACAAGGGATGGACGCACTACGGCCCGTCCGCAGGATTGCCCGAACTGCGGCAGGCTATCGCCGAGGATGTGAGTCGGTCTCGCGGTGTCCCGGTGTCGCCCGACGAGGTGGTGGTGGTTCCCGGCGGCAAGCCGATCATTTTCTTTTCTCTGCTCGCATTGGCCGACGTGGGCGATGAGGTTATTTATCCCAACCCCGGCTTCCCGATTTACGAGTCGATGATTGACTATTTGGGCGCCAAGGCAGTCCCCATTCAGTTGCACGAGAAGAGGGATTTCCGGCTGGACGTGGGCGAACTCGCTTCCCTGATCACCGATCGCACGCGCATGATTATTTTGAATTCTCCGCAGAATCCGACCGGCGGCGTGCTCACCCCGCAGGACATCCGCAGCATTGCCGAGGCCATCGGCGACCGCAACATCATGGTGCTTTCGGACGAGATTTACTGCCGCCTGATTTTCGAAGGCGAACACTACTCGATCATGTCCGTGCCCGGATTCAAGGACCGCACCATCCTGCTCGACGGCTTCTCGAAAACCTACGCGATGACCGGATGGCGCATGGGCTACGGCGTAATGCGGCCGGACCTGGCAGCCCAAGTGACGCGGCTGATGACCAACTCCAACTCCTGCACCGCCAGCTTCACTCAGATCGCCGGGATCCAAGCCATTCGCGGCGATCAAAGTTCTGTCGATAAGATGCGCCAGGAATTCCAGCGGCGGCGCGATGCCTTTGTGGCTGGGCTGAACAAGATCAAAGGCTTCTCCTGCCGCTTGCCCAAAGGCGCGTTTTACGTTTTCCCGAACGTCACTGCGACGGGTTGGAAATCGAAGAAACTGGCGGATGCGCTGCTCGACAATGCGGGCGTCGCTTGCCTTTCTGGAACCGCGTTCGGGGCGTACGGAGAAGGCTACCTCCGCTTCAGCGTCGCCAACTCGCTGGAGAATTTGAACAAGGCGCTGGAGCGGTTGGATGGGTGGACGAAGAAGAATCTGTAGGCGTAGCTTAAGGGAGTTGCCGGAATCCGACTTGTGTATGAGACGACTTCTTTTTTGTGAGCTTCTGGCTACCCTTCTGCTGGCCGGATGCTACCGCGGTTCCCGTCCTCAGCATATTGGCAGCACCGCTGCCGATTTCACGGTGCAAGACTCCGACCGCAAGGTCACGCTGAGCCAGTTGCGAGGGCAGGTGGTCGTGCTGAATTTCTGGGCTACGTGGTGCCCGCCCTGCGTGGAAGAGCTGCCTTCGCTGCTCGACATGCAAGCGCACATGAAAGATAAAGGAGTGGTCGTCTTAGCCGTCAGTATTGACGTTGACAGTGACGCCTACCATAGCTTTCTTCGCGAACACAGTGTCAACCTGATGACCGTGCGCGATCCCGAACAGAAAGTGAGCACCATGTACGGGACGTTCGGCTGGCCCGAGACCTACATCATTGATCGCACCGGAGTGCTCCGGCGGAAATTGATCGGCCCGGTCGACTGGACCTCGCCGGAGATAACTCAATTCCTGAGCAGGCTTTAGCCTGGGGCCGCACATCACACCCTCGTGTGATCACCCGCACTGAGTCCCCGTCCATTCCCGTCTAGACTCGTCTTGCTGCACAAAAGCACGGCGTTTTTCTACCCACGCCGCGCAAAAGGACGAGGCTCATGGCCATCAAGAATTCCTCCAGCGGCGCTACCATTCGGAATTACTCAATCCAAGAACTGAAAGAGGCTGCCAACCTGATGCGCGGCTACGACCTGGTTGCGCTGTGCGCTGCCGGCTCCGGACACGCCGGCGGGACGCTTTCCATCATGGACATTACCGCAGCACTGTATCTGCGCGTGGCCGACCACGATCCGCAAAATCCCTTTTGGCCGAACCGCGACCGCATTATCTGGTCGACCGGGCATAAGGCTCCCAGCCTCTATCTGGGCCTGGCATTCGCCGGATTTTGCCCCGTAGAAGACGTTGTCTACCTTCGCAAGCTGGGATCCGCTTACCAGGGGCACCCGCACTGGGTGAAACTGCCCGGCGTGGAGGTTTCCACCGGATCGCTCGGCCAGGGGCTCAGCATCGGCGTGGGAATCGCATTGGCGAACCGACTCGACGGCAGGGATTCCAAGACGTTCTGCATCATGGGCGACGGCGAGCAGCAAGAGGGGCAAATCTGGGAAGCTGCAATGGAGGCCGGCCATTTCAAGCTCGATAACCTGATCGGTATAGTGGATTGCAACCGGCTGCAGATCGACGGCAAAGTCGCAGATGTGATGAACGTTGATCCGCTCGACGAGAAGTATCGCAGCTTTGGCTGGGATGTGATGCGCGTCGATGGCCACGATATGAAGCAGGTGGTCGAGTCGCTGGAGAAAGCTAAGATTTCTGTCGGCAAGCCAGTCGTCATTCTGGCAAACACGGTCAAGGGCAAAGGCGTGAGCTTCATGGAGGACCAGGCAGGCTGGCATGGCAAAGTCCCCAACTACGACGAGTTGCAGAAGGCGCTGGCAGAACTCGGCTTGACGGAAAAGATCCCAGTGCAAAGCCTGCTCGAACGCGCCAAGAAATATCAGGCGGAGATCGATGTGCGGCTGGATGCGAAGATGCCGAAATTCAGCCGGAACTATTGGTGGAATTCCTCCGAGAGCATGAAGGCTCAGATGAAGCCGACGCGGATGGGCTTTGGACAATCGCTCGCCGAAAACGGCGGCGACGAGCGCGTGGTTTGTTTGGGCCTGGACATTTCGGGATCGATCACCATCAGCGACTTCTACGCCGGCAAGCCGGAGCGCAAACGGCGTTGGATTAGCATGGGCATCGCCGAGCAATCCGCGACCTCGGCCGCAGCCGGATTGGCCAAAGAAGGCAAGCTGCCGGTGCTTGGGACATACGCCACGTTCGCGGCGGCTCGCAATCTGGATCAAATTCGAACATCGGTTTGTTATGGAAATTTCAACGTGATGATTGCCGGCGCACACGGCGGAGTCTCGGTCGGGCCAGATGGCGCCACCCATCAGGCTCTGGAAGACTTGTTTGCCATGTGCGGGCTGCCCAATATGTCGGTGGTGGTTCCTTGTGACGTGGTTGAGACCCGGAAAGCTACAGATTATCTGCTGCTGCAGCACCAGGGCCCGAAATACATTCGCTTCGCCCGCGAGGCGACGCCGATTGTGACCGACGAACATACGCCGTTCATCTTTGGCCAAGCCAATGTAATCCGCTTGCGAAAAGAATCCCCGAATTTTGCCGACGCATTTCAGACCTGTCTTGCTGCAGAATATTCAAACGAGAAAGAGGATCTCTGCATCATTGCCTGTGGCCCCATGGTTCCAGAAGCCATGCGCGCGGCATGGATTCTGAAGCAGGATTTCGGTTACGAAACTCGCGTTGTGAATCTGCATACGCTGAAGCCGATCGACGCTGCGGCCATAGTGCGAGCGGCGCACGAAACTGGCGTGATCGTCACCGCCGAGGAGCACCAGATCGGCGCACTTGCCTGGCGCGTGAGTAGCGTGATCACCGAGGCTCCGCAGCTTTACGGGCTGCCGGTCATTACCGGCGCGATCGGCGTGAAGGACCGCTTCGGCGACTCCGGAGCACCTTGGGAGTTGATCAAGGAATTCGAAGTCAGCGCCGAGCACATCGCCCACAAGGCGGTCGAGTTGATGGCAGCAAAGGCAGCCGGTGCGGCCCACAAGGAGCGCACACTGGCTGAACCACGGTTGAGGTAGCTCGGAGCAGACGGGATCCGAACCCCATACGGGAATGAGCCAGGAGTTCCTCGATCACGAGCTGGTTCGGCGATACCTCAGTGTCTTGAGGGTTGCGCAGAAAAAACCTTCGGCTGCGGCCCTGAGCCAACTGGTAGCGGCCCATCTTGCCCGAATCCCCTTTGAGAATATTTCCAAGCTTCATTACCTCACGCGCTTCGGCCTTTGTGGCATACCTGACATTCAGCTCTTCCTTGAGGGTATAGAGAAACACCATTTCGGCGGAACCTGTTATTCCAACAACTTTCACTTCTGCTCTCTGCTGGCGAGTTTGGGGTATGAGGTGAAATTGTGCGGGGCAGACATGAACCGGCGCAACGCACATATGGTGGTGATGGCGAATTGTGAAGGGCGGGAGCATCTGATTGATGCTGGTTATGCCGCACCATTCGTTGCTCCCATGCCTCGCGATTTGCCAAACGACTACGTGGTGGTCCTGGGAAGGGATCGGTACGTGCTGAAGCCAGTCGATGGGAACGGTTGCTCCCGCCTCGAACTCCATCGGGAAGGCGTACTGAAGCATGGATACCTAGCCAAGCCCGATCCGAAGAAGCTTGAAGACTTCAGCGCAGTCATCGCGGATTCCTTTCAGCCAGGTGCCACATTCCGTCATGCGGTTTTGCTGACGAAGTTCGGCTCAGGTTGGGGCCTCATGATCCACAACATGACAGTCATCGAATCCAGGGAAGAGATGTGGACCATGCACTCGCTTGCGGGCCGCGCAGAACTCGCGGCGGAAATTGAGAAACACTTTGAAATTCCGAGAAAGGTTACGGAGCCCATCATTGCCGAAGTCGACCTCTGTGGAGATGCATGGGCGTGATGCACACGTGGCTGCGGAAAACCACGGTTCATGCTTCCCCAGCCCGATTGCGAAATCTGCAAAGTTTTTCACACCGCACCCTAGGTTGTGTAACCCCCTGCAAATAGGAGTCTTGCCCTTGTGCTTGGGATGATCGGACCGTGCCTTTTGAACTTCCACGCGATATACCCAAGAAAGGGATGCCCGCCAGGCAGAATTCGTGTATGCTATGTCGAGCCTGACCCCAAACAGGCAAGGTTCTGGGAGATTAACGATTATGACGTGGATCACACCGGCTTTTGAAGAAGTAGTTCTCTGTTGCGAGATCAATTCCTACGCGAGTGCGCAGCTGAAGTAATCCCTGATGCATGTAAAAATCCTCGGCTCCGCTGCCGGAGGAGGATTTCCGCAGTGGAACTGTGCTTGTCCGAACTGCCGCATGGTACGGAGTGGCAAGTTTGAGGGAAAGGCACGTTCCCAGGCACAAGTCGCTATCAGTGAAGATCGGCGTTCGTGGTTTCTTTTGGGCGCCTCACCCGATCTGAGATCGCAGATTGAAGCCACGCGCGAGTTGCATCCCATGGTTGACACGCGCACGTCGCCGATCTGCGGCGTGGTGCTTCCCGGTGCGGATGTAGACCTCACCGTGGGTCTGCTGCTGCTGCGCGAGTTGCAACCCCTGAACGTTTACGCTACCAACGGGGTCACGCAGATCCTGCGTGACCGGAACAGCATGTTCGGCATGCTGAATCGCGTTCCTGACCAGGTTCGCTGGCACACCATCCGCGCAGGAGAAAGCTTCCGATTGCGCACGCCGAAGGGGGCGGACGCCGGCATCAGTTGCCTACCCGTGCTGCTGTCAACGCGCTATCCCGCGTATGCACCTGGCGCCGGACTAGATCCCGCGGACGCCGTTGTAGGATTGCTGCTCACTTCCGATTCCGGGGGAAGCCTGGCATACTTTCCCAGCGTGGCAGCGGTTTCCGACGAGCTTCTAAGCCAATTGGACAAAGTGGACCTCCTGCTGTTTGACGGAACGTTTTACAACGACGATGAACTCCTGAAATTGCAGGGCTCTGGACAACGTTCTCAGGAAATGGGCCATCTCCCGGTAGGCGGCCAGAACGGCAGCCTGCGCCAATTAGCTGGACTGCGAAAGCCACGGAAGCTGTACATTCATATCAACAACACGAATCCCATGCTGAATGAGGCTGGCCCTGAATATCGCGCGGCACGCGCCGCGGGATGGGAACTGGCGGAGGATGGATGGCAGACCACACTCTAGAGAATCGGCTTTCGTTCAAAGAGTTGGAGGCCGCGCTGCGCCAGGTCGGCGAGGAGCGCTACCATCATCGACATCCGTTTCATCTGCTGATGCACGAAGGCAAGCTCAGCCGCGGGCAAATGCAAGCCTGGGCGCTGAATCGCTATTACTACCAGAGCATCATCCCGATTAAGGACGCCATTATTCTGTCGCGCAGTGAGGATCCCAAATTCCGCCGTGCCTGGCGAAAGAGAATCATCGATCACGATGGAGACGGCGAAGCAGGCGGCATCCAGAAATGGCTGAAGCTAGCAGAGGCGACTGGGTTGGACGCCAACCGCGTCGCCTGCGGACATGAGATCCTGCCCGCGACCCGCTTCGCCGTGAACGAATACCTGAACCTGGTGCGTACCCGGAGCCTGCTGGAAGCTGTGGCGTCCTCTCTCACGGAATTGTTTTCCCGCGACTTGATCGCCTTGCGCATGGGCAAGCTGCGGGAACATTATCCGTGGATGTCGGGCGGCCTCGATTATTTTGAGGCCCGGTTGCATCAGGCGCCAGAGGATGCAGCTTTCGCCATTCAGTGGGTCCATGAACATGCCGAGAAGCGCAAGGAACAAGAGAAGGCGATCCAGGCTCTGCGTGACAAGTGCGATATTCTTTGGGCGCAGCTGGACGCCTTGTATTTCGCCTACGTGCAACCGGGATGGCCTCCGCCGGGGGCGTTCCGCATCGTGGAGTAATCATGCCGAGTCTTCAGGATTCCAGCAAACCAAAGCTCGCAACCGGCTGCCGTTGGGGAGGCAGCGAGGACGAACGCGTGGTGCTATTTCCCGAGGGTGCAATCCGCCTGCAGGGCACCGGACAAAAAATTCTGGAGCTGTGCGACGGCAACCGTACTTTCGGCGAGCTGCTCATGCAGCTTGCCAAGGACTTCTGGCAAGTCGATGCGACGCGAATCCGGGAAGAAGCTTCGCATTTTCTGGAGCAACTCCGGGACAAACGAATCGTCGACTATTGAGGACTGCGATTGCCGATGCCTCCCAATCCGCTGGCCCTGATTGCTGAGATCACGCATCGCTGCCCCCTGCATTGCGTGTACTGCTCGAACCCGGTGGAACTGGCGGCGGCGAAATTCGAATTGTCGACCGACGAGTGGTTACGGGTCTTTGACCAAGCTGCCCGCCTCGGCGTTCTGCATTTGCATTTGACCGGCGGAGAACCGCTAGCCCGGACTGATTTTGTCCAACTCACAAGTGGAGCGCACCGCGCTGGACTTTACACCAATCTGATCACTTCTGGCGTGGGCCTCTCACGCGAGCGTCTCGCGGAGATAGTGGGCGCAGGCCTCGATCATATCCAGTTGAGCTTTCAGGACTCCGCGGAAGAACAGGCAAACTGGATCGCGGGCACAAAATCTCACGCCATCAAGATTGAGCTGGCGGGTTGGATCCGGGAACATGTCCTGGCCTTCACCGCTAACCTTGTGGTCCATCGGCAAAATCTCGATCACCTGGAAGAAATGCTTGCCTTCCTGGAGCATCTCAACCCCCACCGCATCGAGATCGCCAGCACGCAATTTTACGGCTGGGCGCTGAAGAATCGCGCAGAACTGATGCCGACACGTCCGCAGGTTGAGAAAGCGGTTGAAATTGTGGAAGCGTTCCAGAACCGACTGAAGGGCACAATCCGCGTGGACTTCGTGGTTCCGGATTATTACGCACGCTATCCCAAGGCCTGCATGGGAGGATGGGGACAGCGCCTGTTGCTGATCGATCCGGCAGGACAAGCGCTTCCCTGTCATGCCGCGGGCGTGATTCCGGGACTGGCGTTTGACAACGTTCGCGTGCGCTCGCTCGAGTGGATCTGGCGCGAGTCAGGCGCTTTTCAGAAGTTCAGAGGCGAGTCATGGATGCCGGAGCCCTGCCGCAGCTGTGACCGGCGCACCGAAGATTTTGGCGGCTGCCGTTGCCAGGCATTCTTGCTGACTGGAGATGCGAGCGCAACCGACCCTGCATGTTCGCTCGCGCCCTCGCATGCTGTGATCGAGGAAGCGGTGGGTGCAGCGCAGGTTCAGACCAACGCCTTACCAACGTGGCAGTATCGGCCGAATCCGAAGTAGAAGTTGTCCGCGACTGTCTCCGTCCTCCTCCCGGAGTGATATCATCTCCGTTGGTCTCGCGGGTAGATGGCATCCGCAACTTTCCACCCAGAGAGAGTAGTGGGTCAGTTTGGTTGTCATCCTGAGCAAGCGTTCTTTGCGACGCGAAGGATCTGGGCGAGCCGCGCGAAGTGCCGCGTTCCTTGCGACACCACAATCGCGCGTTTGGCTCGCTTCCATTCCAAACTGGCCCACTACCAGAGAGAATCATGACTCGACAATTTCGTGTTTTTGCTACCTGTGACATTGGGGAATCGCTGGAGATTCTGCGCAAGCGGGGATACGACGTAGAGGTGTATCCCAAGCCGGAGGCCCCGCCGAAGAGCTTGATCCTAGACAAGGTCAAGTCCGGGATTGACGGGTTGATCACCACGTTGCGGGACCCGATCGACGCCGAAGTTTTCGAGGCCGGCAAAGGACATTTGAAGGTGGTGGCGCAGATCGCGGTCGGGTTCGACAACATCAACCGTGCCGACGCCAACCGTTACAAGATTCCGTTCACTCACACCGCAGACGTCCTGACCGAAGCCACGGCCGAGTTCGCTTTCTTCGCGCTGGGAGCCCTGGCACGAAAGCTCTGGACAGCGGAACATCTCACCCGCGAGAACAAGTGGGGATACTGGCACCCGTATCTTCCCTTCCTCGGCGATGAAGTCACCGGCAAGACGATCGCCGTGATTGGCACCGGGCGAATTGGTCTCGCGATGATCAAGAAATGTGCCGGGTTCGATATGAACATTCTGTGCTATGACCCGGCATACCAGAATCACGATTACGTGAAGGCTATGCAGGAAGTGAAGGACCTGCGCTATGCGCGCGGGATCACACGGCGGCGAGCCACGATCCGCTATACGGAATTCGAAGATGCCATAAGTGAAGCCGATTTCGTCACCGTGCACGTTCCCTTGCTTCGCGAAGGGGAAAGCAGTGCGCCGACCTACCATCTGTTTAACGAGCGAACTTTGCGTATGATGAAGCCCACGGCGTTTCTGGTGAATACTTCGCGCGGGCCGGTGGTTGAGGAAGCCGCGCTTGCCAAGGCCCTGCGGGAGAACTGGATTGCGGGCGCAGCCCTCGACGTCTACGAACAGGAACCGCTTCCGCCGGACTCACCGTTGCGCGATCCGGCGATTGAGGATCGCTGCCGGCTGTATCCGCACTTTGCCAGCGCGGCCCGCATCACGCGATTGTCAGCAGATCCGAATAAAGGCATGGCGGGACGCACTGTGCAGGGACTGATCGACGTGCTGGAAGGTAATTACGGCGGGGATGTCACGAAGATGCCGTACGTGGTGAACAAGGAAGCATTCGCCAAGTGACCACAAGGCACGCGGAGGTTCTGTGGAGATCGCCAAGAGAAGAACACCCGAACAGGGTTACCGCTATTCGGAAACGCTGTGCTCCTGGCTGCTTTGGGCGCGCAGAACCCGATCCACGGAATAAGGCGCGCGGCGCGCGGGATCGTGGTAGTGCCGCACCTGCATTTCTCCTAACAGTCCGACTGCGAGCAAGTTGAGTCCAGCCAGCAGCAGCACCGCTCCAAAGATGATCAGCGGACCGTGCTGAGTCATCACGCTTTGATGATTCAGGAACTTCTCGGCCAGCAGCCATCCCGCCACGCCGGTTCCGGCGAAGATGCTGAGCATTCCCAGCGTCCCAAAGAAGTGCAGAGGACGCGAGAGATAACGCAGCAGAAAACGGATGGTGATCAGGTCAAAAAAAACCCGAACGGTGCGCGAGATGCCGTAGTGTGACGCCCCGCGCTCGCGGTTTACGTTGCGGATAGGCACTTCGCAAATCGAAGCCCCATACCAGGAAGCCAGCGCCGGAATGAACCGGTGCAGTTCTCCGTACAGCGGCACCTGCTCAAGAATTTCACGGCGATAAGCCTTGAACGTAGTCCCGAAATCGTGGATATCGACGCCGCTCAATTTGGCCATGAGCCAGTTGGCGGCCCGGGACGGAATACGCCGCAGCCATAGGTTATCGATGCGCTGCTTGCGCCAACCGCTTACGATGTCGTAGCCCTCGGCAATCTTCTCCAGGAAAATCGGGATGTCGGCCGGATCATGCTGCAGGTCGCCATCCATGGCGATGATGTACTCGCCCCGCGCGTGATCGAATCCGGCGGCCAGCGCAGAAGTCTGGCCGAAGTTGCGGCGCAGTTTCACCACCACCACCCGGCTGTCCACAGCAGCGATCTGCTGCAGAAGATTGAATGTGCGGTCGCGGGAACCATCGTCCACCAGGACGATCTCGAACGACCCACCGCTAGCCTCCATGACTGCCTTGAGGCGATCATAGAGATCGGTCACGTTCTCCTGCTCGTTATGCAGGGGTACGACGATCGAGTATTTGCACATGAACTGCCTATTATACGGGTACCCGGCCCGATTTTCGCCCTCCCGAAGGAGAAGGATGGGTTTTGCTGCCAGCCCGACCCTAGATTAACAACAGTGGAATGTGCCTTCTTAGTGTATTTTCCAAGTAGCGCAATCGCCAGCTTCTCTGGTTTTGGGGCCCGGTTGCTACGCAGGGGAGGAGAGCCTGCACAATGGACACAATCGTGATGATCATGTTTGCGTCTGTTCTTTGCACCATGACAGCGCTGAGTTTTATTGAGCTCCGTCGCATTCGCAAGAAGCTGGAATCGAAACAGTAGCCTTCCAGCGCCATTTTGTCATCGTCTGCCTTGAGGACAGTCGCTCGTCCTGAGGGGAAGCATTAGTTTCGCCTCTTTCTCTCCGTTCGCCAAGACATGTTCACTCTCGCCATCGCCTATAATTCCGGCGTCATCTGAATCACATCCTGGAGACCGGAAATGAATCGCTCAAGAATGGAACTCCCCGAGAGCGCCGCCGCTTCGCGCCGGAGTTTTCTGCAGAACAGTCTTTTGGCGGGCGTGAGCGCCGCAGCCGTACCGGCGCTGGCCGGAGCGCGGGAGATCGTCCTCTCCGCTTCGCCCCAGCCCGCACCCAAATCATTCGACCTAGATGACTCCACCATCGCTGACCTGCAGGCGGGCATGGCGTCGGGAAAGTACAGCGCACATTCCATCACCGAAATGTACCTCGCCCGGATTCAGCAGATCGACGCTCAAGGTCCGGCTCTCAAGAGCGTGATCCAGGTCAATCCCGAAGCCGAGGCCCTGGCGGACGCAGCGGACCGGGAACGCAAAGCTGGCCGCGCGCGAGGCCCGCTGCACGGGATTCCGGTTCTGATCAAGGACAACATCGACACTGGCGATCGCCAGGAAACCAGCGCCGGTTCGCTGGCTCTGGTCGGTCCACGGGCGAAACGGGATTCTTTTGTGGCGCAGAAACTCCGCGAAGCCGGTGCGGTGATTTTGGGCAAGACGAATTTGAGCGAGTGGGCCAATATTCGCTCCAGCCACTCCAGCAGCGGATGGAGCGCTCGTGGCGGTCAGACCAGGAATCCCTATGCTCTCGACCGCAATCCTTGCGGATCCAGTTCGGGTTCGGGTGCGGCGGTTTCGGCGAATCTGTGCGCGGTCGCGGTGGGCTCGGAAACTGACGGTTCCGTGGTGTGCCCGGCTTCGACCAACGGAATTGTGGGCATCAAACCGACGTTGGGACTGATCAGCCGGAGCGGGATCATCCCGATCGCGCACAGCCAGGACACCGCTGGTCCGATGGCCCGAACGGTTCGCGACGCGGCAATCCTGCTGGGGGCTCTGGCTGGGGCCGATCCGCGCGATAGCGCCACGGCAGCCAGCGGCGGAAAGATTCCCGGCGACTACACCAGGTCTCTCGATCCTCAGGGATTGAGCGGGGCGCGGCTGGGAATTGCGCGCAAGTATTTCGGCTTCAGCGATTCGGTCGACGAGTTGTTCAACAACCTCATCACCGAACTGAAGGGCGCCGGCACGGAAGTCATCGATCCGGCCGACCTGCCGACGCATGGCAAGTTCGACGACACCGAATTCACGGTGCTGCTCTACGAATTGAAGACGGATCTGAATGCGTATTTGGCGGCGCGGCCGGGCGCGATTGGATCCTTGAAGGAAGTCATCGACTTCAACGATCACAACCCGGCGGCTGAAATGCCTTTCTTTGGCCAGGATATCTTTCTGAAGGCGCAAGCGAAAGGGCCGCTCTCAGAAAAAGAGTACACGGATGCGCTGGAGGCAAATCACCGGCTGGCGCGCAAGGAAGGCATCGACGCCGTGATGGATCAGTACAAACTGGACGCGCTGGTGGCGCCCACCGGCTGTCCGGCATGGATCACGGACCTGGTGACCGGAGATCACGCGATCGGCGGGTGCTCCAACGCAGCGGCGGTGGCGGGCTATCCGCATATTACGGTTCCGGCAGGCTTCGTCTTCGGACTGCCGGTGGGCATCTCGTTTTTTGGCCGAGCCTGGAGCGAGCCGACGCTGCTGAAGATCGCTTATGGCTTTGAACAGACCTTCAAAGCCCGAAAGCCGCCGCAGTTTCTCGCCACTGCGAAGCTGTAAGGACCCTATTTCCGGGGTATACCCCCTCCCCTCGGTCTAGTGGAATCATGAAGTTACGGACTTTTTCCCGCTAAAATCTAGAGCTTATTGGGGTTAGAGGTAAAATCTAGATTCCTAATGAGTTATACGTCGTAATCTGGCATTCTCTTCCCGATATACATCGATGATGACGGTTTGTCCGGCTGGCGTTCTCGCCACCCGGCCGCAGTTGCCTCCTTAATTTCGGTCTCGCCGACGAGGTAAAATCCAGGGTATACCCCCTCCCCACCGGTCTAGTGGAATCATTAAGTTGCGGACTTTTGGCCCGCAAAATCTAGAGCCTATTGGGTTTAGAGGTAAAATCTAGATTCCTAATGAGTTATACATAATTAATTAACGTTCTCTACTGGATATACATCGATGATGCCGCTTTGCCGGTCTGGGGTCAAGGAAAATGTGAAGGGATGGTCCGTTACCGTTTTGACCCCATTCGTTCACGGCGAGCGCGGGTGAAATGCGGAAACGCTTCGCGGATCGTAGGCCCAGGACGCAATCCCAGCCTCCCACCCTAAGCAGAGATGGCCGAGGTCGATGCGTGTAATCGCCTGGTTGCGTCAACTGAGCCATCACGGTGCTGCACAGTTTTCGCCCCTGAGATTCAGGCGACAGCGATCCGCGTCACCGGGAAGGTCCAACAAGAAACCCGCTCAAGCCTGTCTAGGCTCAAGCGGGTCATTCGGTCGTTACTCCCTACCCCTCTTCAGGCCGAAGGCGTACACGTTGCTGTCGTCCGAGCCGACATAAACCACCCCGTCAGCCACGGCGGGCGAGGACTCCACAGCGCCGCCAGTGGTGTAGCTCCACAGCACGGCGCCGGTACCGGCGTTTAGCGCGTAGACGTTGCTGTCACCCGAGCCGACATACACTACCCCATTCGCCACGGCGGGCGAGGAATCAGGCCACTGTTCGCCACCGCCGGGGCTGCTGCCGCCCCACAGCAGGCCGCCGGTCTTGGCGTTCAGCGCCAACGAGCCGCTCACCACAAAGTTGGCATAAACGACTCCATTCGCCACGGCGGGCGAGGAGGACACCAACTGATTCATCCAGTAGTCGCTCCACAGCAGGGCGCCGGTGCTGGCGTTCAGCGCGGACCAGCCGCTGCCATCATTGTCCCCCGAGGCGACATAAACCACGCCATTGGCCACGGCGGGCGAGGAGGACACCCCGCCGCCGGTGGCGTAGCTCCACAGTAGGGCGCCGGTGCTGGCCTTGACGGCGTACACGGGGCCGTTGCTTGAGCCGATGTAAACCACCCCATCCGCCACGGCAGGCGAGGCATCACTCCAGCCGATGGTGTAGCTCCACAGTAGGGCGCCGGTGCTGGCCTTCAGCGCGTACACGTTGCCGTCGTCCGAGCCGACATAAACCACCCCGTTCGCCACGGCGGGCGAGGAAAACACCTGCCCGCCGGTGGTGTAGCTCCACAGCTTGGCGCCGGTCTCGGCGTTCAGCGCGTACATGTTGTTGTCGTCCGAGCCGACATACACCACGCCATTGGTTACGGCGGGCGAGGACTCCACCGCGCCGCCTGTCGTGTAGCTCCACAGCTTCTTGCCGGTCTTGGCGTTCAGCGCGTAGACGTTATTGTCTTCCGAGCCGACATAAACCATCCCATTGGCCACAGCGGGCGAGGAGTCCACCACGTTGCCGGTGGTGTAGCTCCACTTCTTGTGGAGGCTCCCAACATTCTTGACGTTAAGCACCTTCTCATACGGGTTGTAGCGATGCATATTGGGCCGGTGGAACTCGCTCCAATTGTTGCGGTTCTTGCCCGCTGGCTGCTGCCCCCATGCCACGGACACGAAGCACGCACAGAGAATGAAAACCAAGATGCTGATTCGTTTCATAACGAACCTCCGCCCGATAAATTGGTCTGACATGAATGCGTTTCCCGGTCGTTCGGGTCATTCGTCTCAGGGGGTGGGGCGTCTCAAAGGGCGGGGCGTCTCTCTCGGAGAGACGAAACGGTTTGTCGGCTGAAATTGTACTCCTTTGGCTAACTTGTGGAATAGCCGTTATCACAGTTCGATGTGATGGACTGGCGAAGCCCCGTCTCTGGTGGGGCGAGTTGCGAGCCTACCGTATGCCGGGCCAGCGAACGGCGACTCTGTTCTGGAATGGGCTGGCTTAGGTCAACTGGTGAAACATCTCCATTTCACGCAATATAAAAAGGCGCCCACTTTTGCGGTAGGTTGAGATTGTTCGCACCATCAACCTAGCGAAAAGGAGCGCCTTTTATGAGTCAAGAAAAGTATATCGGCATGGATGTCCACCAGGCAACGATCTCGGTTGCCGTCATGGATGCTCAAGGCAAGCTGATCATGGAATGCCTGCTGGAGACCAAAGCGTCCACGATCGTCGAGTTCATCCAAGGATTGCAAGGGACGCTGTCTCTGACCTTCGAGGAAGGAACTTCGGCTGCCTGGTTACACGATCTCCTGAAGCCCCATGTCAGCCGGCTGGTAGTCTGCGATCCGCGCAAAGCGGCTCTGTTGAAAGATGGCAACAAGAGTGACCGGATCGATGCGCGCAAGCTGGCGGAGCTGTTGCGCACCAACCAACTGAAACCGGTCTACCACGGAGAGCATGGGGTACGCACCTTGAAAGAACTGGGGCGCAGCTATCTGACCCTCACCCAAGATGTCACGCGGGTGATGAATCGGATCAAAGCTGTGTACCGCAGCTGGGCCATTCCCTGTGCCGGTACGACGGTGTACGCTCCCCGGCATCGCGACGAATGGTTGGCCAAGATCGGAGAACCGGGGGTTCGGATTCGAGCCCAACGGCTCTATCAGCAACTGGACGGGCTGCAGCCGGTGCGACTGGAAGCCCGACGCGAACTCCTGGTGGAGAGTCACAAGCATCCCGAGGTGAAGTTACTGCGCCAGATTCCTTCGATCGGTCCGATTCGGGCGGCCTTGCTGGTGGCATTGCTGCAGACCCCGCATCGTTTCCGAACCAAGCGGCAGTTGTGGGCTTACAGCGGTTTCGCGGTCGAGACTCACGACAGCGGCGAGTACCGCTGTGTGCGAGGCAAACTGCAACGCAACCGCGAGCGCATCACGGTGCGCGGGCTGAGTGCCAACTACAACAAGGATCTGAAGAATCTTTTCAAAGGGGCTGCCATCTCGGCCAGCACCCGTCCTGGCCCGCTGCGCGACTTCTATGTAGCTCTGCTGGCCAAAGGGATGCGGCCGACCATGGCCCGTCTCACCCTGGCACGAAAGATGGTCGCGATCACGTTAACGATCTGGAAGAAAGGGGTGGACTTCGACGCCAAACAGTTAAGTCAGCAAGCAGCTTGAGCCTCTCTGGAGAAGAGGGCTTCCATCTCGTAGATTTTCTCGGGTGGGGTCGCTCGGGTTTCCGGAGAGCTCGGTTCGAGGGGAGTATCAGTCGATGAGATCGGGCCCCGCGTGCTTCGGCACCGAGTCACACATTACACGCTATGCCCCCTCGGAGAACCAGAAATAGCCATAGGCCACGAGCCTCGGATAGAACCATGGTTGCCCTGGAGCACCAGTCCGGCTTGCCGCTCTTTCGAACTCGATAGCATCGCCACCCTCCGCTGAGGAATTTTATGAGCATGGACAACAAACCAAGCTTCTCCAAGGAAGCCAAACGTCAGTGGGCTGGATCTCGAGACCAAACCCTCGCCGTCCGGTCGAGGGAGAAGTTTTTTCTTGACATCCCTTTTTATAGAACTCATCGACAGGGTCAAAACGTGTAAACGCCTGTTAACAACACTTACTTCCGAGTAGCCCGTCATCCCGCAGCTTCCCGGCGGGCTAGTCATTCCTTGTTTCCATTTCTTCCAGAAGTCTGGTCACTTCACTCAGTTCAGCAACTTTGCGGCGGCGGAGCCACATCACCCCGAACCAAATCACTCGCAGCATGAGCACAATGACCAACATCATTGCAAGGTACACGGTGGGATGGGCCATGAACTCAAGCCGGATGGTCGCCCAATTGGCCGCCGCAAGCGCCGCGCAAAACACGAGCCATCCAATTGCTAGGTAAATGCTGATCTGGAGTCGCCGGATTTGAGACAGTACTCTTCGGTGCCAGAGTTCCACGAAAGCGCGAATCGACTGTGTTTCCGCACGCCATGTTCCCCGCATAAACCATAAACGACATGTAACAGCCACGAACACCAAAACGCACAGACCGGTTGCCCGGCCTTTTTCGAGCCTGCTCGCCTGATGGCTGAGCTGGTAGACAGCGAGAATCAGCATCACTACCACGCCTGCCACCGCCAGCAGATTGCTGAGCCAGAAGCGGCGGTGCTGGACCTTGATTCTTTTTTGGACTTGGCGCTGGAACTCGGGGGACAGCGGTGCGACATTGCTCCACTGTTCGCGCCAAAGATCAAGTTCGCGATCATTTGTCGTTGGGTCGTTCGTCATTTCGTCATTCGTCATTGGGTCACTCCCATTGCTTCCTTCAAGGCTTTTCTGGCCCTTGTCAACCGCACGGCCACGTTGTTTTCGGTAATCCCCAACACTTCCGCGATCTCGGCATGCGACAACCCCTCGAGCATCAGCACCATCATCTGCTTGTGAGCGACAGGCAAGGATTGAACTGCCGATGCAAGTCGCTTCCGTTGGTTTATCTGTGCCAGATGCTCATCCGGATGGGGACGCGGATCAACCGGTTCGTCGGTTTCTTCCAAATCGTCGAGCGACTGCTGGGGGGCGTGACGCCTCCCGACATGCGTCAGTCCTCGATTGTGCGCGATCCGGTAGACGAACGTTCTCTCCGAACACTCGCCGCGAAAGTGGGGCAATGCCTTCCAGATCGCGAAGGCAATTTCCTGAACCAGCTCCTCCCGGATGCCGGCTACTGCCTCGTAGCTATAGGCCAGGCGCGAGATAGACGCGCCATGCTCGTCGAGGATCCGCTCGAATCGCTGTTCCAAGGCGTGACGGGCTTCTCCCGGAAGCGTCGTGCGGCTAGCGAACGAATCTGTTGACTGAGTGCTCATGTCGTTACCTGACAAAACGTGCGGCTAAGTCGTCACAAGCCGCGATCTACATCGGGCGAATTCACTGCACCGGATAGCGATTCTCACGATAGCAGCGGCTGAAAACCAGAGCCACCAGGGCTAACGCGATGGGGGTTAAGACGCTGGCCTCGGGGCCGACGATCCCGCCCGTGAGCCAGTGCGGCCCGCTTAACGCGGAATTGAAAAGATTGTGGTAAGGCGCGATACCGCTATCAGGCACTCCGAACAATGTTTGTCCCCAGTCATAGGCCGCATGAAAACCGACGGCGCACCAGAGAGTTCCGCTGCGCCGCAAGAAGAGGCAAAGCAGAAGTCCGAATAGCATAACGGAAGCGACTCCCGCCAGCGTCTCGTGCGGATTGAACGCGTGGCCGAAAGCGAAGAAGGCCGACATCACAAACGCCGCCGGCCAGAAGCCGATTCCGCAGGCAAGCGTGTACTGGATGTACCCGCGATTCAGGAATTCCTCGAACAATCCGACCATGACGAAGGCAATTGCCCACGCGGTTAGCGCGGAGGGAATTGCCCTCCCATGCAGAGCAAACCCAGTAATGCGGAATCCGTGGAGCAGGTACATCACGAGCAGAGTTCCGCTGATCGAGAGAAAGCCGAACAGGCAGCCGATCCCGAAGTCTTTGCCCAGAGCCTCACGCAAGGGCAGACCGTATTCGCTGAATTTGCGATTCTCGAGTCTCCCCATGACTAAGGTAGCGAGGCACAGAATCGCAAAGGCGATGGTTTCTGAGACGCCCATCAAGAGCGGGGTCATCGTGATCGAGCCCAGATGCTTCTGGGTATCCCGAATGCCTTGCAGCCCACCGTTGCGGACTAGAGCAGTTCCGCCAAACAGAACCAGCAATAATCCAATGAAAATCAGCAACCGCCAGACTGCCCGCAGCCCGCGCGGCCCAAGAAGAAGCGATCTCATGCCGGATGCGGGTTTGGAAACGCTGACGGATGGGGTTGATTCGAGCATATATTCAACGGCCTTCAGTTGAGGTGTCATATTCCTTCTCCTGCGGGACGGTCCAGCAGTGAAAGCATCGAGGATGCACTCGGCTTGAATCGTGGTAGGTTCCGCGAACGATGCTCAGATCCGCGCCTCGTGCTCTCAACCGTCCCTATTCAGGTAGTCTCAGGCGGGCCGAAAACATTACAAGAGATGATCTGCGCCGGAACGCTGACCGGAGCCGACAAAGGGGGATCCCTCAGTCGTTGTGTGTTTGCTCCGGGCTCGGGACGAATTCCTACGATTCAGTTCACGGATTGTCGGCAAACAGGAAGTTATCCGACTCGCCAACTGGTAGGCAATCGTCTCAATTGACGTAAAATCTCCATTTCACTCATTGACCCTGCGCCCCGCTCCGCCGCGTGGTCGATGTCGCTACTCAGTACGCGGATTAGCTCAGCTTCAGACTGCTCTATCCGCAATGCATTGAGAGGGCAGTCGGACGAGCCTAGGCTGGAAGAAGCGCGGTGTTCGTCGTCAGTCTGTTTAACTGTCCTAACCCCCGCCAAGAACACGGTAGGCTGGGCCCCAGCCTCAAAAGCAAGGTCAAAGGTAGCGGACGGGAGTGTCCGCCCCACACGGGCTAGCGCCCCTTTGCTTCGGGTTTGACCTCGTGCACGCCGTCGAACGTCACGAAGAAGCACTTCACGTTGAGTTCCGGGAAATTTGCCTTTGCCAGATCGGCCGCGCGGTGCAACTCCTGCTGGTGATGACGCGCTTCCCGCGCCTGATCCCCATCGAAGGCCGCGAGGCCGCCGTAGGTGGCGCAATCGGAGTGGCTCATCAGGAACATACTTCTGGTGCGATGGAGCAGAATCGACATGCGCACCTGTTCGAGGATGAAGTCACGCTCGAAGTCATTGCGTGGCGAGGCCAGGGTTTTCGCGCCGCCCGCCACCACGATCATGTCGGGCCGCAAAATGCCGTGGCGCTGGAGAAACTTGCTGGTGGCCAGACGGATGCGCTGATCGAAGCAGCAGAGCACGGCGGCGTCGGCCACGTAAGGATCCGGCTGCGAATCAAAATGGAAGACTTTGTCCAAGGATAATCCATCCTAACTCTGGACAATACTCAAAATCTTGTCGAGTTGGCGTTCGTGGAATCCCACCCTTGACAAAGAACATCAAGGATGGGACACCCGTCGGTATTGGTTGGGCTAGGGTCCAAAATCCCATTGCGTTGACGTTCGTGGAATCCCACCCTTCGCAAAGTGCGCGAAGGATGGGGCACCCATTGGTGTTTCCGACTTCCAAAACAAAGTCAAAGGCGGCGAGACATTTCCGGGACGTAGTCTGCGGGAGTTCCCTTCTCCAATAAATACGCGCCCGGCCCTTGCTGGCCGCGGATAGTGCGGCAGAATTCCGCTACGATGAATCCGGCTTGGAGCGCTTCCGTGAAAGCCCAGCGCGTATCCAGACGCCACTCGCGGGCGAGCGCGGAATCTTTTTTCTCGATGTCTGCAATATCGCTGGGAATTTCGATGGCGACGCGCTGGCGGGCCAGGGCTGCCGGGAGATCGCTCCGAACCGGCTTGCCATTTCCATTGAACCGGATGAGCGGTTCGATGGTGGACAGCGTGTCCAGCACCTCGGCGCGGTTGCGTTTGTCCTGGACTCGATCGTGAACCCGGCGGCTGGTGATCGGCCACCGGACCCATAAGCGGTCGGTGCGGTTGCGATGCAGGATGCTCGAAGTCTCCGCGCCGTAAAAGTCGATTTTGTAGGTCTCGGAAATCACTCCCAGCTTGGCGAAATTCAAGTGGGCATTACGGCTCTGCAAAGGATCGAACGTCCAGGTGATCTCCTCGATTCGAAGGCCATTCAATCGCATGGCCAGCACGCGCTCGCGTTGCGCCAGCTTCAACCTGTAACCCAGATTGAAAACACGGTAAGGCTCGCGCACCGCGAGCATGTGGGAATGCACGCGCAGTTCACCATGCTCGGTGCCCAGAAATCCGAAAGCGAACCCCACCAATTTCGCGCCGTCGAACGCACCCAGCCAGATGCTTCCCGCGGCAAGCGAGGCCATGGTGAAAGTGAGAGGCATGGTGTCGAGTTCGGAAACTCCCCAGACTTCACGCTCCACGGCTTCGACCTGCTTCAAGTCGTCGAAGCTCTGAAGGTCACGAATCGTGATCGCGGTCCTGGATTTGTTTTCCACCATGCCGGGGTTGAGCCGAACAATATAGCAGAAGGGGACGGCATATGACCCGGCGTCAAGAAACGGTCAAGGAAGGTAAAGGTTTGTAAAAAACGGAGGCAAAGAGGCAGCGAAACGCGTAGGATATTCCGGTAGCGCGAGAAAGCGATCAATTTATGCGGGAATCAGCCCAGAATCCGCAACCGAAGTTGAGTTAACCTCGTCAAAACCTTGGGTAGTTCTGTCAACGAGATTAAAATTACTACGTACCTAATTCTTCCTTAAAAGGAAACCCGAATGAGCAATGTGTCCGGTGTGTCGAAGGCGGGAGGCAAAACCAGAAGGATATCCCCGCCAGCATCGGTGTATCTGGAGAACCGCGCGATCGTGCTGGCATGCTTGCTCTTGCTCGCGGCCTGCGCAATCGGCTGCAGCGGCGGAGATGCAAAGCCCGCATCTGCCCGAGCCAATGTGGTGCAGGCAGTCCCAGTTTCGGTTTCGCCCGCTGAGTTGCGTGACATGCCTTACTACCTGACGGGACTGGGATCGGTATCTGCGTTCTACACAGTCAGCATCAAGAGCCGGGTCGACGGCCAGCTCGTGGACGTCAAGTTCAAAGAAGGGCAGTTCGTGAAACAAGGGGATCTGCTGGCGGTGATCGATCCGCGGCCTTACGAAGTGCAGTTGGAGCAGGCCCAGGCCCAGCTGTTCAAGGATCAGGCCTCGCTGCGGGACGCCCAGCTGAACTTGCAGCGCTACAAGGACCTGCTGCACAACTCGGGCGCCATGTCGCAGCAGCAGGTGGATACGCAGGCTTCGACCGTCGATCAGCTCGACGGCACGGTCCGCACTGATCAGGCGGCAATCGACAACGCGAAGTTGCAGCTCGTTTATTGCCACATCACTGCGCCGGTCAGCGGACGCATCGGCCTGCGCTTGGTCGATCCGGGAAATATTGTTCACGCGACCGACACCAATGCCATGTTCGTCATTACGCAACTTCAGCCCATCGCGGTGCTGTTTACTCTGCCCGAGGATAACCTTCCCGAGGTACAGCAGCATATGGCGAAAAGCATTCTGTCGCTGGAGGCCTATAGCCGCGACGACCAAACCAAGCTGGGAACCGGAAAGCTGGAAACCATCGACAATCAGATCGATCAAACTACCGGAACCGGCAAGCTGAAAGCGGTTTTCGACAATAAAGACAACGCGCTTTGGCCGAACCAGTTCGTGAACGTCCGGCTGCTGCTGGAAACCCGGAAAGACAGCGTCGTGGTTCCTGCTGCCGCCGTTCAACGCGGTCCGCAGGGAACCTACGTCTTCGTGGCGAAAACTGACAATACCGTGACCATCCGGCCGGTGACCGTTGCCTTCACCCAGCAGAATGTTTCCGTGATTACGAATGGGCTCTCGCCGAAGGAAGTCGTAGTTACCGACGGACAGGACAAGCTGCAAGACGGAAGCAAAGTTGAGGTTCGGCAGCCGGTCAGGAACCCGGCTGCGGGCAGTTCAGGGCAATGAATCCATCGCGCATCTTCATTCTCCGGCCGGTCGCCACCGCTTTGTTGATGGTGGCGATCATGCTGGTTGGACTGGTGGCTTACCGCCAGCTCCCGGTCTCGGCGCTGCCGGAAGTCGATTACCCGACGATTCAAACGATGACGTTCTACCCAGGGGCCGACCCGGAGGTCATGGCGTCCTCGGTTACCTCTCCTCTGGAGCGTCAGTTCGGACAGGTCCCCGGCCTGACCCAGATGACCTCGACCAGTTCGTTCGGCGCGTCGGTGATTACGCTCCAGTTCGGACTTGATCAGAGTATTGATGTCGAGGAGCAGCAGGTCCAGGCGGCGATCAATGCGGCGCAGACCTATCTTCCTCCCGACCTGCCTAATCCCCCGGTGTACAGCAAGGTCAATCCGGCGGATTCGCCGATTCTCACTTTGGCTCTGACCTCCAAGAGCCTGCCTCTTTCCAAGGTGGAAGATCTCGCCGATACGGCGCTGGCGCAAAAAATCTCGCAGGTCTCCGGCGTCGGCTTGGTCTCCATCAGCGGCGGCCAGAAGCCCGCGGTCCGCATCCAGGCCAATCCGACTGCGCTTGCCTCCTACGGCCTGAGCCTGGAGGACGTGAGGACCGCGCTGGCGGCCGCGAACGTGGACCAGGCGAAAGGAACGCTGAACGGGCCGCGGCAGTCTTTTACCATTGGCGCCAACGACCAGTTGCTGTCTGGCGATCAGTACAAGCCGATTGTCGTGGCTTACCGCAATGGCTCTCCGGTGCGGCTCTCTGACGTTGCGGTCATCACCGACGGAGTTGAAAACGTAATGCAGGCGGCATGGATGAACCAGGATCCCGCCGTCATCATGAACATTCAACGGCAGCCGGGCGCAAATATTATCGGCGTGGTCGACCGCATCAAGAAGCTGCTGCCGCAACTGCAGGCCGGACTGCCCAGTGCAGTCAAGGTTTCCATCCTTACCGACCGGACCGAGACCATTCGCGCTTCGGTCAAGGACGTGCAGTTCGAGTTGATGCTCACGATTGCGCTTGTGGTCATGGTGATCTTCCTGTTCCTGCGCAATCTCTCGGCGACCGTGATCCCCAGCGTGACCGTCCCGCTTTCGATTGTCGGCACCTTCGGTGTGATGTACCTGCTGGGCTACAGCTTGAACAACCTCACGCTGATGGCGCTCACCATTTCCACCGGCTTCGTGGTGGATGACGCCATCGTGATGATCGAGAATATCGACCGTTTCCTGGAGGAGGGCGACTCGCCGCTCGAAGCCGCGCTCAAAGGCGCGGGACAGATCGGATTCACCATTGTTTCTCTGACGGTATCGCTGATTGCGGTGCTGATCCCGCTGCTGTTCATGGGTGACATTGTGGGGCGCCTGTTCCGCGAGTTCGCGGTGACTCTGGCGGTGACCATCCTGGTTTCGGCGGTCGTCTCTTTGACCTTGACGCCCATGATGTGCGCCAAGCTGCTGCGGGCTAAGAATCCGGCGAAGGAAAGCAAACTATTTCGAGCATCGGAGGACTTTTACAACGGAGTCATCGCCTTTTACGGACGTACTCTGAAATTCGTTCTGAAGCACCAGACCATCACCCTGATGGTGACCGCGGGGACGCTGGTGCTGACGTTGTTTCTGTACGTCATGGTGCCCAAGGGATTTTTCCCGGTGCAGGACACGGGACTGATCCTGGGCGTGTCGGATGCGGCGCAAAGTATTTCGTTTGCATCTTTGGCCCAGCATCAACAAGCTCTGGCGCGCGTAATTCTGCAGGATCCCGACGTAGCCAGCCTGTCGTCGTTCATTGGCGTGGACGGCACCAACCTGACTCCCAACAGCGGACGCATTCAGATCAATTTGAAGCCGCGCGACCAGCGCAAATCGAGCGCTTCTGATGTCATTCGCAGGCTGCAGCCCAAGCTGGCCCAGGTGGAGGGCATCACGCTTTACATGCAGCCGGTGCAGGATCTGACCGTAGAGGATCGCGTCAGCCGTACCCAATTTCAGTACACCATGGAAGATACCGATGCCGTGGAATTGAACCGCCTGGCAAACCAACTGGTGGACAAGCTTCGCACCTTGCCTGAACTTCGAGACGTGGCCAGCGACCAGCAAAATGGCGCGCTCGAAGCCGACTTGACCATCGATCGCGATACCGCCTCGCGGCTCGGCATCCTTCCCGCACAGATCGACAGCACGCTGTACGATGCCTACGGACAGCGCCAGGTTTCGACCATCTTTACGCAACTAAATCAATATCACGTAGTGCTCGAGGTCAATCCGCAGTTCCAGCAGAATCCCGGTTCGTTCAAAGACCTGTATGTGAAGTCAAATGCCGGTACCCAGGTACCGCTTTCGACGTTTACCGAGCTGCGTACCGGAAACACCACCCTGGCGGTCAACCACCAGGGACAATTCCCCGTGGTAACGCTGTCGTTCAATCTGGCGCCCGGAGCTTCTCTGGGTGACGCGACCAAGGCGATCGCTCAGGCGGAAAAAGAGATCGGGCTGCCGCCCAGCGTGCGCACGGCATTCCAGGGCACCGCGGCTGCGTTCCAGAATTCCCTTTCCACTGAACCTTGGCTGATTGTGGCCGCAATTGTCACCGTGTACATCGTACTGGGAGTTCTCTACGAGAGCTACATCCACCCGATCACGATTCTTTCAACCCTGCCCTCTGCAGGTGTCGGCGCCATCCTCGCGCTTTGGTTCACCGGCAACGACCTCGGGGTGGTGGGATTGATCGGCATCATCCTGCTGATCGGCATCGTGAAGAAAAACGCCATCATGATGATCGACTTCGCGCTGGAAGCAGAACGGGTCGAACACAAGCCGCCGGAAGAAGCCATTTACCAGGCCAGCCTGCTCCGGTTCCGTCCCATCATGATGACCACCATGGCGGCGCTGCTGGGTGGCTTGCCGCTGGCCCTGGGTTCCGGCACGGGCTCCGAGTTGCGGCATCCCCTGGGGATCACCATTGTGGGCGGGTTGCTGTTAAGCCAGGCCCTCACCTTGTACACCACTCCGGTGGTCTATCTATGGTTCGACCGGCTGGCAAAGAAGTTCGAACGGTTTGGGATGGTCCACCCCGTCGAAGAACCTGCGAGCGGTGATTGAGCAATGAATATCTCCGCCCCCTTCATCAAACGGCCGATTGGAACGTCGCTGCTGACGTTCGCGCTGCTGATGGCCGGGGCATTGGCTTTTACCCGGCTTCCGGTCGCTCCGTTACCCCAGGTTGAATTTCCGGTCATCCAGGTCGGGGCCTCTCTGCCCGGCGCTAGCCCGGAGACCATGGCCTCCGCCGTGGCAACCCCGCTGGAACGGCAGTTTGGACGAATCGCCGGCATTAACCAGATGACCTCGGTCAGTCAGCTTGGCTCGACCGGCATCGTGCTGCAGTTCGATCTAAACCGCAACATCGATGCTGCTGCCCGGGATGTGCAGGCTGCGATCAACGCTGCGCGCAGCCAGTTGCCATCGAATTTGCCGGGCAATCCTTTCTATCGCAAGGTAAATCCTGCGGACGCACCCATCCTGATTCTGTCAGTGGCCTCCGACAGCATCACCCTGCCGAATGTCTACGACCAGGCAAACTCGATCCTGTCGCAGAAGCTGTCGCAGGTGCCTGGAGTCGGCCAGGTATATGTGGGAGGCGGCGCCAACCCGGCAGTACGCGCCGAGGTGGATCCGAATCTGCTCAACAAGTTCGGAGTTGGACTGGACCAGGTCCGAACCGCATTGGGCGCGGCCAACGCAAATCAGGCCAAGGGACAGGTCGCCAATGGCGCGAACGCCTGGGCCATTCATGACACTGACCAGATCAAGCAAGCAGATGACTACCGACCACTGATTGTCGCTTTCAACCGGCAGAACGGCGCGGTGGTACGGCTGGGCGATGTTGCTGACGTGCAGGATTCGGTCGAAGACGCGCACATTTATGGTTTGTCGAACGGCAAGCGCGCGGTGATCATCATTATTTTCCGCCAGCCCGGCGCCAACATCATTCAGACCGTCGATAACGTTCTGAATCTGCTGCCACAACTGCAGGCGTCCATCTCTCCGGCCATCAAATTGGAGGTGGTTGCCGATCGCACCACGACCGTGCGAGCTTCGCTGCATGATATTGAAGTCACCCTGATGATTTCTGTGATCCTGGTGATCCTGGTGGTGTTCGCGTTCCTGCGCACGGTCCGCGCCACCGTCATCCCCAGCATTTCCGTCCCGCTGTCGCTCATCGGCACCTTCGGAGTGATGTACCTGCTGGGCTACAGCCTGGACAATCTGTCGCTGATGGCGCTGGCGGTCTCGGCCGGGTTCGTGGTCGACGACGCCATCGTGGTGCTGGAAAACATCACTCGCTATCTGGAAAAGGGGATGGACCCGGTCCAGGCTGCCTTCCGCGGCGCGCGCGAAATCGGCTTCACCGTGATTTCCATGAGCACGTCTCTGGTCGCGGTCTTTATTCCAATTCTCATGATGGGTGGCATCGTCGGCCGCCTGTTCCGCGAGTTCGCGGTCACGTTGAGCATCGCCATTGGCGTTTCGCTGCTGGTATCGCTTACGACCACTCCCACGATGTGCGCGCAGTTGCTCAAGTCCATCGGCGAGGAAAAGCATGGCCGTGCCTACCAAGCCAGCCAAAAAGTGTTTGACGCAATCCTCGGCTTGTACCGTGGCCGCCTAGCATGGGTATTGCGTCATCAGTTCGTGGTGTTGCTTATCACGATTGGCACCGCGGCCCTGAGTATTTATCTCTATAAAGATGTGCCCAAAGGCTTCTTTCCTCAACAGGACACGGGCCGAATCGGAGGATCGGTACAGGCGGCGCAAGACATTTCCTTCGATGCCATGAGCCGCAAGATGCGGCGTTACGTGCAGATCGGGATGGCCGATCCGAACATCGACACCATGATCGGCTTCTGCGGCGGCACCACGGCGATGAACCAGGGACGCATGTTCATCACCCTGAAGCCGCAGAATAAGCGGAAACTGAACGCCGACCAGGTCATCATCGAATTGAGCCGGAAGTTCGCCGAGGTTCCGGGCGCAACCCTCTACATGCTATCCCAGCAGGATTTGCAGATCGGCGGCCGCTTGAGCCAGGCACAGTACCAGTACACGGTGCAAGGCGAGGATCTGAACGAACTGAATGAATGGGCACCGCGACTCCTGCAGAAGATGCGCGCGATTCCGCAGTTACAGCAGGTCAACACCGATCAGCAGGATAAGGGTCTGGAAGCCAACGTCATCATCGACCGGGACACCGCATCGCGGCTGGGCGTGGCGGCGGCCGACATTGATTCCGTGCTCTACGACGCCTTCGGGCAACGTCAGGTGTCGACCATTTACGAGCCGCTGAACCAGTACCACGTCGTGATGGAGGTCGCGCCACAGTTCCAGCAGAGTCCGGATACGCTCGAGAACGTCTACGTGCATTCCTCGAACGGCAATATGGTTCCTCTGGCGGCCTTTGCGCATTTCGGCCCGGCCAACACCTCTCTAGCGGTGAGCCATCAGGGACAATGGCCGTCGGTGACAATTTCTTTCAACCTGGCGCCCGGCGCTTCCCTGGGACAGGCAACGCAACTCATCGAAAACGCCGAGCGTTCCATCGGATTTCCTGCGACGATGCATGCCAGCTTCCAGGGCACAGCGGCGGCCTTCAAGGATTCGCTGGCCAACGAAGGCATCCTGATTCTGACCGCATTGCTTACCGTCTACATCGTTTTGGGAATGCTGTACGAAAGCTACATCCACCCCATTACGATCCTGTCGACCCTCCCCTCGGCCGGCGTGGGTGCCTTGCTGGCGCTCCTGTTGACGCACAATGAGCTCAATGTGATCGGCTTGATCGGCATCATCCTGCTGATCGGGTTGGTGAAGAAGAACGCCATCATGATGATCGACTTTGCCCTTGAGGCCGAGCGCATCGAAGGCAAGTCGCCGCTGGAAGCCATCCACGAAGCCTGCTTGTTGCGCTTCCGTCCCATCATGATGACCACCATGGCGGCGCTGCTCGGAGGCTTGCCCCTGGCTCTCGGCACCGGCACTGGTTCGGAGCTGCGCCGGCCGCTGGGCATCACGATCGTAGGTGGTCTGATCGTCAGCCAGGCGCTGACCTTGTTTACCACTCCCGTCGTCTATCTCTACATGGACCGGCTGCGGGGGTGGATCAAGGGTAACCGTGGCCAGGTTCCTCACCCAACACCGGCTTCGCCCAGCCCGAGTTCCGCGGATTAGACGGATGCGGCTATTTCTTGCCTGAGATCCTTCCCAGAATCCGGCTGGCGAAATCATCGGAAAAGCCAAACCTGTATTTTGCCCGGGAGTAGAGATCCACGGCCTTCTTGTCCGCCCAGATCAAAGCGGACTTCCACAGGCCGTCGCTTGGGCGCGCACGGTAATCCGTGGAACGTGGGCTCACCCTGGAGACTTCGTCCAGCGTGTAGTAGTAGAGTGCCAGGCTCTTGCGGGAAACGCCCTCCGGACAGGTCAGCGGCTCGGGGAAACCGTGCAGTGATTTCTCGTCCGTGTTGAAGATCAGGGCATGATTGACGAGGGGCGGATATTTCACCACGCAGCGCCGCATCCCGGTATCCCAAAGCTCAATCGCGCCGCCCCATTCCGGCTGCCACCGCGGATTCAGATAGAGGATCAGGTTGATGCGGCGCCGCCATCGTTTCTGATAATGATGGTGCGAGAAGTCAGTGTGCACATTGAGGAATCCGCCTCGGGCAGACTGATGCAGCCCCCCGCCTTCCAGACTAGGGTCGGCCATGAGCCCGGAGATGCCTGTCAGCCTCGAGAGCCACGAGACGAACCTCGCCGAGTTGAGGTCGTCCGCCAGTTCGGCCAACAGTGGCGGGAAAAGGTCCCGCTTTGCCATGCCCAGTTTGTTCTCGTTCTGGTGCTTGTATTGGGTCCAGGCTTCGGTTGACGGCTCGGGAAACTCTGCCGCGGCCTGGTGAGCCAGAGTTGGATCCAGGAAGCCTTCCAGCAGAATGTGCGGGATGGGTCGACTCTCCTGGTAGCGGCGCGCCAGTGCGTTGAGTTGCGCATTCCACCGATGATAGTGGAATGTCGGGGAGAGCTTGGCTGCTACGGACAGAGAAGACATGCGCGTTCTTGTTTGCCGAACTGATCAAGTCCTTTATTGGGAAATTGGTTTTATTCTAACAAGAACATTTCCCTAGCACCGGAAAAAAGCTTTCAGTCGATCTGGCAAACCAAGACGGCTGCGTTTTTGTAAGGACAGTTCAGCCCCGCGCGGCCCGGTTCTTGCAACACTACCCAGTTGACTCCGTATTGCGATTGCAAACGGTGAAAATCCTGGCCCTGGAAATTCTCCCAGTTCCTCTCCGCATCCATCTGCCGGAGCCACTCCTCGGCGTTCGTCGGAAACATAGTAACGGCGCCGCTATCTTTGACGGCGTCGGCGAGCATGCTGCGTTCGGCCACGGCACGGAAGCCGTTCTCATCCTCTCCATGGATTTGCATATGATACGGATCGAGAGCGAACATGGCGTCGGTTGGAGTGTTGTGGCGAATCCATTCAAATGCCTGGACCCATGAATTCTCTGGCGTGGCTCCGGGCCATTCGATGTGCGCGCTCGCGGGAAACAGCGCGCGCTGCGCTAGAAACATGCCGGCGCACAGTGGGACGAACAGTGTAATCCATCGCCCGATGCGGTTCTTCAGCACGAACTCTCCCAGCAGCCCACCTGTGATTAGGAAAAACAATACGTAGACCAAGCATAGGCTCCGCATGGGCTGCAAGCGCGCCAAGCTCTCGAATCGCACCGGGACGGACACAATGAGAGCTGCGGGAATGCACACGATCTCGTACACCACGAGCGCGCGGCACAGCAAGGCCAGAGTCAGCAGCCCGCGCGAGCGGGCCACGCGGCTAAACCACAGCAGAATGAGGATCGGAGCCAGAGCGCCCAGCCATTCATACCAGTGCCAGTGCATCGGATAGTGGTAGGAGTGCGAGAGCGCCACCTGGTGGTACGCGGCGGACGCCGGGGCGAACCAGCCGAACGGCAGGAACGACGCCAGCAAAACCTCACCACGATCAAGTTGTGGAAGGAGTACCAATAGGATGCAGAAGGAAAAGGAAAAAACCGCCATCAGGGGATGGATGGCCGCCGCGAAGATCAGGAACAGAGCGGTTCGCGTGTATCTCTTGTCAAGAACACTCGAAATGGCGAACACTCCCGCGAAGGCCGTCAAATTTCGCGGATTGAGGTACTGATCCATGATATAGAGAGCGGTGCCGGTCACCGGCAACGTAAAAACCGAAGCCAGCAACGCCACACTCGCCCAGCGCGCACGCAAGCTGGTGAAGCAACGGCCGCTCAACTCCCAGCCCGCCAACAGCAGCAGGAACATGGATGCCAGTTGCCAGAGGAACAACACAGCTTCGAATGGCAGATGACTCCAGCGGACGGAAGCCGCAATCAGGTTGGGAAACAACGTCAGGTGAGCGTGCGAGGCAAAAAACCGCGTATTAAACGGAAACAGTGTCGGGTTCAGGATCTTCTCTATGCCGGGAAGGTAAATCTCCGCATCTTCCGCCCAAGGATGATAGCCGTGAACCAGCAGCGCTCCCACCGTCAGAAGCAGCAGCATGGGCACCGGTTTGGTCTTCAACGATCCGACTCCAAGAACCTATTGATCATGAGAAAAAATTTTAGCAGAGCAACCGTCAGATTATGGAGCTGGTTCAAAAAAACGTTCGTCCAACTGGTTTCACCGATGATGCGAATTCGGCGACGCCACGTGCAAGCGTCCGACGTGCGTCCATGGAGCCTTGCGAATGCGAAACGCAGGCCACGCGGCGCCCGTGGCGAAGAGGAAGTGGGGCGGTGGTGAGAATGGGGACAAGAATCTATCGCTCCAATAAGAAACGCCCCGGACTTTTTCAAGTCACGGAGCGCTCCGAACAGCCCTCCCCCAGAACTGCTCACGTGTAAGGTAGGCCGTTGGAAGCGGCAAGTAAACCCCACCTTCGTGCCATAAGGCTGGCACCATCTGGCCATACGGCTAATCTGCACATTCGGCACGGGTTACTCTTCCAATCCGCGATACTCCCACCAGCCGCTGCCAGTTACTGCAGTAATCTGTCACGAGGCCATAGAAATTGACCCCCACGTTCCCTCTTCTTAAACTCGCGTCAGGGGGTTGTATGAAGGACATTCATGAGGTCCTGCGGCGTAAGCAGGCCAAGTACGCACAATTAGGGAAACAGATCGAGGCACTGCAACAGGCGGCGGAGAAACTGCGCGAGGTGGCCCCTCTGCTGGCCGACGTGGAAGACGATGACGCCGTAGTTCTGTCCGAAGTGGATGATCAGCCGGCAGCGCAGGCGGCTACGGCCACGGCCGGCGGTTCGAGCACGGCATCCAAGCCAGGCCGGGGCTCGGTCCCACGTTGGCCGTAACCGGAAGTGACCCGAGGCGACGCACGAGCACACTATGACTTTTCGGGCATTGCTGGTCTCCGAGAGCGATGAAGCAGTTGCAGTATTGACTCCGGTTCTCTCCGGATTTGGAATCGGACTGGTGTGCTGCGGCCCGGCCGAGGCCGATCGACGTTTGACCGATGAGAAGTTTGACGCCGTGATCGTCGATTTCGATGATCCCAACGCCGCTTCGGTTCTGCAGCACGTGCAGCGGGCGATCTCTGGACCGCATGCCGTGACCGTGGCGTTGCTCGGCGACCAGACCAAGGTTCGCGAAGTCATTGGCGCTGGCGCCCATTTTGTCCTCTACAAGCCAGTCTCCACCCAGCAATCCGAGGCTGGCCTGCGCGCTGCGGCTGCATTGATCAAACGGGAAAGGCGTCGTTCCTATCGCGTCCCGATACAGGCTCCGTTACAGCTTCAACCGGAGAACGGTTCTCCAGTAGAAGGTATCTTGCTGGATCTCAGCGAAGAGGGAATGGATGTTCTTGCCGCTCAACCCTTGAATCCTCCTGCCACCCTCAGCACCCGTTTCATGCTGCCCGATGGAAAAACCTTAGTGAATGTCCGCGGCGATGTTGCCTGGGCGAATCCCAACGGAGAGACTGGCGTGTGTTTCATCGATGTTTCCGAAGAGCTTCGCCGCACTCTGAAGAACTGGGTCGCAGCCAATGCACGCGGATTGCCCACTCCCGATTCGGAGGCGATCCCGCATTGCAAGCTCACCGATTTGAGTCTCGGCGGATGCTACGTGCAAACCGAGTCGCCTTTCCCCGAGCGCTCGGGAATCACGCTCTGCCTGAAAGCGGAAGACATTGAAGTGGATGCGGAAGGCATGGTGCAGGTGATGCACCCGGGCTGCGGCATGGGGATTGAATTTGCCTCCAAAACAGCCGAGGAGAAAGCCCAGGTCGCAAACTTCATCGCTTTTCTCACTGCCAGGCCCGGCGCCACTCCCGAACTTTTTGCCACACCACGGGCGTTGACGGTGAACCAGGGCGTCACCACAAATCCGGACGACGAACTGGAAGATCCACTCCTCGGATTGCTGCGCCGCCATGAAAGCCTCAGCCAGGAAGAATTCCTGCACGAGCTCCACAGCCAGCGCGGCTGAAGAGGCGTTCTACTCGATCCCCAGTTCCTTCCACCTCTTGTCGACCATCGCCTTGGTCTTTTCGTCCATGACGATTTCATCCGGCCAGGGTCGGGTAAACCCTTCGCTCGGCCACTTACGGGTGGCGTCGACGCCCATCTTCGAGCCGTAATCCGGCAGACGCGAAGCATGGTCGAGCGAATCCACCGGGCCCAGCGTGAACTGTATATCGCGCTGCGGATCGATGTGATTCAAGACCTTGAGCGTGACCTCGCCAATGTCCTGCACGTTTACATCTTCGTCCACCACGAGGATGCACTTGGTAAACATCGCCTGGCCCAGCGACCAGATCGCGTTCATCACTTTCCGCGCCTGGCCGGGATAAGACTTCCGGATCGAAACGATCATCAGGTTATGGAAGACGCCTTCGACCGGCAGGTTGATGTCGACCAGTTCGGGAATTGTCAGCTTCATCAGCGGCAGGAAAATGCGCTCGACGGCTTTGCCCATCCACGCGTCTTCCTGCGGCGGCTTGCCCACGATGGTCGCGGCGTAGATCGGGTCTTTACGATGGGTGACGCAAGTGGTGTGGAACACTGGATAGAGGTCTGCGAGCGAATAGAAGCCGGTGTGATCGCCAAACGGACCTTCGCTGCGCAGTTCGTCAAGATTCACATAACCCTCGAGAACGATCTCGGAACTGGCAGGAACTTCCAGATCCACGGTTTCGCACTTCACCAGTTCCACCGGCTTCTGGCGTAGGAATCCGGCGATGAGATACTCCTCAACATCCGGCGGCGCAGGCACAATGGCGGAGAAAGTAATCGCGGGATCGGTGCCAATGGCGACGGCAACGTCCATTTTGCCGCCGGGCTGATCGCGTTCTGCCAGAACTGAGCCGCCGGAAGTTCGGGCCATGATGTCCACCGCAGCACGGGCGGGGACGCCCGCGCCTACATCGTTTTCTTTCTGGGCAGCAGCTCGCAGGGCTTCGCGATAATGCTCCGCCCCGACTTTCTGCCGTTGCCAGTGCATGCCGGCAGTGCGCTCGTCGTAAATCTGCATGCGATACATGCCGACGTTGCGCTTGCCGGTTTTCGCATCGCGCGTGATCACACAAGGCAGGGTGATGAAGCGGCCCGCGTCCTTCGGCCAGCATTGCAGCACCGGAAAATCCAGCAGCGAGAACCTATCCCGCTTGATGACTTCTTTGCATGGCCCAGACGATACAGTCTTAGGAAAGAACTTGCCCATTTCAGCCAGCATGGGCAGCATTTTTACTTTGTCCAGAAATCCTTGCGGCGACTTCACATCCATGAATTGCCGGATGCGGTCGGCGACTTCGTCGAGCGAATTCACTTCGAGAGCCAGCTTCATGCGGCGTGCCGATCCGAACTGGTTCATCAGCACCTGCGCGTCAGGATAGCCTCTGACGTTTTGAAAGAGCAGGGCGGGGCCACCGGCGGAGGACTGCCGGGTTTCACCCGGCTGGACAGCCGAGGGCGGCTGTCCCCACGCGGGCATCTTGCTTACCCGATCAGTGATTTCGGCGATCTCAAGAATCGGATCTACTTCGGTGCGGATTCTCTTCAACTCGCCAGCACGTTCGAGCGCCGCGATCCAGTTGCGCAAGTCGTCGTAGGCCAAGGTCCCTCCCGTTGGGAAACGCGATTATAAAGCAGGCGAGCCCTCAGCCCCCACAAAACGCAGACACCCTACTGTTGGTCTGACCGCCGCAACCTGCCGAATGTTACTAGCGTAACCGCTCGGTGAGACGCCCATCACAGAAAGATCGTGGTCTGCTGCCTACGCTGAGAGTATGAAAGTCCAAGAGGCAACAGCCACAACCACCCGCAAGGGCGATCGGGTTTCCATCTCGATCAGCGTACAGATTTCGTGTGCCGATCTGGCGGGCGAGCATTTCTCCAACGTCGTGCACACGGTGAATGTCAGCCGTAATGGATGCTGCCTCCTCTTGAAACGGTCTCTGGCGCCGGGGCAGAAGATTTACTTGCAACGCGTGGGCAGTTCCGAAGAAGCGGTCGGCCGCGTGGTGGGGCAGACCGGTATTTGCTCTGAAGGCAATCTTTATGGGGTTGAAGTGCTCAACCCGGGCGAGAACTTCTGGGGTATCCGGTTTCCTCGACAAAAGGACCTGGAGGAAGGCTCGGTTCGCATACTCCTCAAATGCAGTGCGTGCCAGAACTGTGAAGAAACTGCCCTCAATGAGGTTGATCTCTCGGTCTTCCAGATCACGCATCATCTCACGCGCAAGTGTCAGGCATGCTCTGCCATTACCGTGTGGGAAACGGTTCCGCATAAAGCCGGCGTTGGCGAGCAGAGCGAACTCCCAGCGAACGGCAAGAAACCCGAGAAGAGAAAATATGCCCGCATCAGCATGAAGACAGTGGCTTGCATTGGTCCGCCGGGGCCTCGCGCAGACCTGGTTGACGTGGTGAATATCTCACGAGGATGTGTTTGCTTTCGGAGTTCTCGAGCTTACGCTCAGGACACTTGGATTCAGGTTGCCGTCCCCTACACGCCCGGTGCGGCAAACATCTTCGTAGCTGCCCGCATCGTGCGATCCTCGAAGACAGGTAACGCTTTAACCGAATACGGCGTGGAGTACGCGAAGACCTAGGATGCCCAGCTGATTAGTAGAAACCTGCTGAACCCACACCTCAGGCCATGTACTCACGGTTTTCAGCTCTGTAATTCTTTTGTAATTTGTGGTCGGTATCACTTCTCTTCCTCGCCGAACTTCATACGCTGAGTGTGAGGCCCTCATACAAATGAAAAGTCATCCCAAAGGAACAAGTGCGCGAATATTGTTGAGTTCTGTCTTCGGCCCGTATGCGCAGGACGATGAATTCGGCAGCCGGGCAATCAATCCCATGGAGCTTTATCAGAATCAAGTGACGCGCGCGCAGGGAGCATTCTCGCTGCGCATGTTTCACCGCTCCTGGGGAATCATGATGATCCAGGCCAACATTTCTGCGCCATGCACGCTGCTCGACTTTCCCACGCGCGAGGATTTCGCCCGCGAACTCACCAGGAATCAATACGACATCGTGGGGATTTCTTCGATCATTGTGAACGTGGGCAAGGTAAAAGAAATGTGCCGCATCGTCCGCAAATTGTCCCCGCAGTCTGTGATCGTAATCGGTGGACACGTCGCGGCTCTACCCGATCTGGAAAACATGATCGACGCCGATCACATCGTCCGAGGCGAAGGCATTTCCTGGATGCGCCGCTATCTTGGCGAAGACGACCAGGCTCCGATTCAACATCCGGCCATTGTTTCTGCGATGGGAACACGAATGATGGGAGTACGCCTGCCCGATGGCCCGGATACCACCGCGGCGACGATTATTCCTTCCGTCGGCTGCCCCATGGGCTGTAATTTCTGCACCACCTCGGCTTTTTTCGGCGGCAAAGGCAAGTTCGTCAACTTTTATGAGACGGGCGACGAACTATTCGAGGTCATGAGCAAGATCGAGGCACAACTGGGTTCGCATTCATTCTTCATGATGGATGAAAATTTCCTGCTGCACCGCGAGCGAGCCATGCGCTTGCTGGAACGGATGAAGGAAGCCAACAAGAGCTGGGCGCTTTCGGTTTTCGCGTCCGCCAATGCCATCAGCAAATACTCCATGCAGGAACTGGTGGAACTGGGGATTTCCTGGTTGTGGATGGGTCTGGAGTCGCCACACTCCAGCTACGCCAAGCTGCAGGGTGCCGACACACTGCAACTGACGCGTGAATTGCGAGAACACGGCATCCGAGTGCTTGGTTCAACCATCGTCGGATTGGAACACCACACCCGCGACAACATTGCCGGCGAAATCGAGTACGCGGTCTCGCACGGCACCGATTTCCATCAGTTCATGCTGTATACGCCGGTTCCGGGCACGCCGCTCTACCAGGACATCAAAGCGCAGGGACGCATGCTTGAAGGCATCGACTGGGCCGACGTTCACGGGCAAGACAAGTTCAACTTCCGTCATCCGGCAATCACCCGCGATGACTCGAAGCGTTTTCTCGATTGGGCTTTCTGGCGGGATTTCGAGCGCAACGGGCCTAGCGTCTACCGCATTTGCCAGACCATGTTGCAAGGCTGGAAGCGGTATAAGAACTATCCCGACGCCCGGGTACGCGAACGGGTTCACCGGGAGATGAAGAAACTTGGCACCGGCTACAGCGCGGCGCTGTGGACCATGGAACGCGAGTTTGCCCGCGTCAACCGCGAAGTCAGCCAGCAGATTCGCGATCTGCGTCGTGAAGTGGGAAAGGAATTCGGGTTGGCGTCGCGCGTGGTTGCGAACCTCGTCGGCCCGATACTGCTCTACACCACGCGGCGCGAGGAAAAGCGGCTCGCGGCCGGCCGCACCTACGAACCACCATCGATTCTTGAGCGGCGGAATTGGGCCCCGGCATAAGAAGGGTTCACCACAGCGCAGGCCTCAGGATCACTGTCCCTTGAGCTTCAGCTTCCCCTTGTTCTCTTCCAAAAATTCCCGGAGCTTCTCCGCGGTCTCAAGCAAGCGGGTCCACTGTTCGTAGTAAAGCGTGACGGGAAAACGTCCCAGCCCGTAGACGCTGACCGCGCCTTTCTCGCTCACGCGGAATTCCAATGCTCCGGTGCGGCGCTGCCCCTGTTGTTTCTCTAGTTCCGCCAGGCGCGCCTTCAACTCTTCATAGGTCGGTTCGGACATTTTCTTCCCTCGGTTGAGAATTTAGGAGTTTATGAGTCCGAGTTCATGATAAGCATTGCCGCGATATTCGTCGAGGGGTATGCGAGGAGAACAAGCTTCGTAGGATCAGTTCCATTGGTGGTGACGGGCCGGTGCGGTTTGCTGCCACCGGAGGTTCGAGCTATGATCAAGAACGAACGTTCGATAGAGATGACTGCCGGCTCCATTGCGCCCGAGATCTCCGCCTCCGGTGGGACTACGCGCTTCGACCGTCGGCTCGCCAAGATCCTCGATCATGCCACCGCGATCTTTTCCGACAAAGGTTTTGAAGGCGCTTCGATGCGCGACCTCTCCCGCGCCTGTGGAATGTCGCTGGCGGGTCTTTACTATTACTTCGAATCCAAAGACGAGCTGCTTTATTTGATTCAGAAGGACCTGTTCACCACCGTGATGGAGTTGCTGCGCGAACGGCTCTGTGGGGTTGCGGACCCGGAAGCACGGGTGCGCATTTTCATCCACAATCACGTGGAGTTCTTCCTCAGCAGGCCCAAAGCCATGAAAGTGCTCTCGCACGAGGATGATGTTCTGCCAGCTGAACTGGGCGGCGAAATTGCCAAGCTGAAGCGGCAATACTATCACTGCTGCGCTGATCTGATCGCTGCGTTGAAGCAGGAGAAGAAGCTGGAATTCAATTCCCGCGCCGCCGTCATGAGCCTTTTCGGCATGATCAACTGGCTTCACACCTGGTACAACCCGCGGGTCGATGGCAGTGCCGATGTGCTCGCAGATGAAATTGGCAACGTCTTTCTGCGGGGAATTTGTTCGACCTCAAGCGGACCACCACTTTGATCACCGACTGCCACATCCACATTCAGCCGCTGGAAATGTTCCACGCGTCTGCGCTGGAGCTGATGAAGCGGAAGCGTCCGGACTTCGAGCAGGTTGCCGAGTTCTGTCGTTCCCCAAAATCTTTTCTCAAGCATCTCGACGCAGCCGGGGTGGATCGTGCGGTGCTGATCAACTACGTCGCGCCGGAGGTCATCGGATTCACGGCCGGGGTCAATCAATTCGTCGCGGATTACGTGAAGGAAGACCCCCAGCGCCTGATCTCATGCGGCGGCCTGCATCCGCGCCACAGCAAAAATATTCTGGCGGACGTGGAACAGATTCTGCGGCTGAAGATTCGCATGATCAAAATCCACCCGCCGCACCAGCTCCTATTCCCGAATGATTATCAGCATGGCGTGAAAGAACTGGAGATCATTTATCGAGCGGCGGAGGCCAATGGGATTCCGGTCATGTTCCATACGGGAACGTCGATTTTCGTTGGCGCCCGGAATCGTTATGGCGATCCCATTTACATTGACGATGTGGCGGTGGATTTCCCCAAGATGAAGATCATTCTGGCGCACGGCGGTCGCCCGCTTTGGATGAACACGGCTTTCTTTTTGCTGCGGCGTCACCCGAATGTTTTTCTGGACATCAGCGGGATTCCACCGCAGACCTTGATCCGGTACTTCCCGCGTCTTAACGAGATCGCGCACAAGACGCTGTTCGGCACCGACTGGCCTGGCCCGGGCGTGCCTGATATCAAGAAGAACCTGGAGGATTTCCGGGCGCTCGCTTTAACCGAGGAAATCAAGCAGCAGATTCTTTCGAAGACCGCGTTGGGCCTGTGGCCGGCGTAGCGATCTTCCAGCAACTGGTTGACATCGAACATCACCCTGCGCTATAGATGTTCGGTCTGGTGTTCGGGAAGGCGGTGCGAATCCGCCACTACCCCGTAACTGTAAGCACGGAGAACCGGAAATGGAGCGCGACTCCAGCCACCAGGGAATGTTTCCTCGGGAAGGCTTTCCGGCGCGGTGAAGTGCAAGTCAGGAGACCGGCCAGACACTAATCCAAGGCTGCTCCAGCTTCGATGGGAGAGTTGGAGAGCATTCTTCGCGGCTCGCACAGAGCCGCCTGTGAAAGCTGCCTGGCAAAATATCCCGCATCCTTGAGGTGGAATTGCTCCATCTCGTGACCTACAACCGTTGACACGCGAGGTGCTCGGGAAGCGCGGTGCGAATCCGCCACTACCCCGTAACTGTGAAACGTGGAGAGCTGGGCAGGCAAGAGTCACTGGAAAGAATCTCTGGGAAGACAGCCTAGCTCGATGAGGCGCAAGTCAGGAGACCGGTCTCGCGAATAACCTTCCGAGGGGAAAACTATGACACATTCGATTCGCGGGCTGATCAACCCGGCCTGCATGATACTTCCCACAATCTTGTTTTCTTGTCTCATGGCGTTTACCGCGGATGGAGCTGAAGTTCACGGCACCGTCACCGATTCGCTGGGCGCTGTTGTTCCCAATGCTAAAGTTCAGATCGTTCGCGATCAGACAACAATCGTCTCCGGGCAAACTGATTCGGCTGGCGCCTACTCGGTGAAGGTTCCCGCGGCGGGCCGTTACGTGGTACGCGCCAGCGCTCAATCGTTTCAGGACTCCGAAAGCGCACCGGTCTTTATTTCTGCTTCCGCAATTTCCGCCTCCGGCCAAAGCCGTGTGGACATAACCTTATTTCCCGGCAAACTGGATCAGGAGATCAGCGTTACGGCGACCGGTTCACCGGTCCCGTTGGCGCAAGTAGGATCGGCCGTCACCGTGCTGGAGAGCAACCAGTTCCCTTTCGCGCGAGAAGTTCAGCAACCTTTACGTTTGATTCCCGGCGTGCAGCTATCGCAGACCGGCGACGCGGGATCAGAAACCACGCTGTTTGTGCGTGGCGGCAACTCTGACGCAAACAAGGTTCTGCTGGATGGCGTTCCGGTCAATTTTGCAGGCAGTTGGGCCGATTTTGCCTGGTTCAAGTCCGCAGGAGTGCAAAGGATCGAGGTTCTGCGTGGGCCCAATAGTGCGCTTTATGGCTCCGATGCGCTGAGCGGTGTGGTCAGCATCACCACGGCTCAAGGAACGGCTCCGACGCCGTTACTTGCCTATTCGGCGGAAGGCGGCAACTTCGGCACCTATCGCCAGGATGGCTCGATTGGCGGACTGTTTCGTCAATTCGATTATTTCTCCGAATACGACGCTTCGAAAACCAGCGGAGACCTGCCGAACAACGATTACCGCTACGGAAATTATGCCGGAAACTTCGGCTGGGCTCCGAACGCCGCGACCAGTTTGCGAGTCACCCTGCACAGCTTTGGCAGCAACATGGGTGTGCCGGGTGCGGTAGCGATGTTCGGCATCGCCGATAACACCTATCAGAAAAACGACAACACCTTCATGGGAGCGACCTTTGAAAACCAGACAACCGGCCATTGGCACAACCTCATCCGCTACGGCCGCGAGCGCCTGCGCCAACTGTTTACCGACCCCTCCCCGACGGGAACGCCGTATGATCCCTACCACACGGGATTTCCTGTCTATCTCGGCAACTTTGTCACGCTGCACGGGGCCAACGGCTATACGGTCAGCGGCCAGGCCATCCTGAACTACTCGGGGATTTATCCCAGCCAGACCGAAGAGACCACCAACCGCGACTTCATCTATGCCCAGTCGCAATATGTGATCAATGCGCACTTGAACATTCTTGGAGCCTTCAAGTACGAGTCGGAGCGCGGAATCAGTTTCTTTTCAGGCTCGATCCCGACGCAAATCAATCGCGGAAACTACAGCTACACCATGCAACTTGCCGGGGATTTCTGGAACCGGCTCTACTACACGGTGGGAAGTGGCATCGAGGATAACGCGGTCTTCGGTGTCGAAGGCACGCCGCGGGCCTCGCTGGCGTATCATCTGCTGCGTCCGTCGTCAGGAATTTTCAGTGGCACCAAGCTTCGCTTCAGCTTTGGCAAGGGAATCAAGGAGCCGAGCATCGATGAGCAGGGCAGTTCATTATTCGAAGCTCTGATGAATTCTCCCGGCGGCCCTCAATTCATCGCCGAACATGGTATCAGCCCGGTGGGAGCAGAGCAGTCACGCAACTACGACGGCGGCGTCGATCAGGAGTTCGCCAACGGCCGCGTCCGCGCCAGCATTACGTACTTCCACAACCAATTCACTCACGGCATAGGGTTCGTGCCTACCGCCGGCTTGATTGAGCTCGGCATTCCGGTCGGAAGTTTCAATGCTCTGTTTGGCGCCTATGTGAATTCCCTGGCCTTCCGCGCTCAGGGTGTCGAAAACGAACTCGAATACAAAATTAGCAAGAGTGTCTTTGTTCGCGGCGGCTACACCTATCTGGATGCCGAGGTGCAGCGTTCGTTCAGCAGCGACGCGCTGAGCCCCAGCATCAATCCGCTGTTTCCCACCGTCCCCATCGGCGCATACTCGCCGCTCGTGGGACAGCGCCCCTTTCGCCGCGCTCCACATTCGGGATACTTCGCCATCAACTATCAGCAGCCACGTTGGACTGCTTCGCTGAGCGGAACGCTGGTTGGCCGGCGCGATGACAGCACATTCCTCTCTGACGCGAACTTCGGCACCACCATGTTGCTGCCGAACCGCAATCTGGATCCGGCATATCAGCGGCTGGACATGGGCATCAGCTTTCGCTTGAACCGCTACATGTCGATCTACAGCCTGGCGCAGAACCTGCTCTGCGAGCATTATTACGAGGCGTTTGGATATGAAGCGCTGCCATTGACCTTCCGTGCCGGAGTGCGATGGACATTCGGCGGCGAGTCGTGGAGTGTTAAGTAGGCAGATTTTCCCGGCAACCACTTCAGGATTTGCAGCCGAGACCTTAAGATAATGATCATGGCTGCAATCATTTTGTATGGAAACCGCATCAGCGCGGAAATTCGCAATGAAGTTGCCCAGGAGGTCAAGACTCTAGCTGCCCTGGGAGTGCGTCCCGGTCTGGCCGCTGTGCTGGTGGGCAGCGATCCTGCATCGGAGATTTACGTCCGCAACAAGGTTCGCGCCTGCGAGCAGTTGGGAATTTACAGTGAGAAAATCACGCCGCCGTCTACGATCAGCACAGACGAGCTTCTTGCGCTTGTGGCTGAGCTAAACCGCCGCGACGATATCGACGGAATTCTCGTCCAGTTGCCGCTGCCCAAGCAGGTCGACTCGAAGAGAATCCTGCTGGCGGTCGATCCCGCAAAGGATGTCGATGGCTTTCATCCGATGAACGTCGGATATCTTTCCACCGGCCGGCCAGGGCTGGTGCCCTGTACTCCGGCGGGCTGCATGGAGATCCTGCGCCGGAGCAGCATTCCGATCGAGGGCGCGGGAGCGGTGGTCGTCGGCCGCAGTGACATCGTCGGCAAACCGGTAGCGATGCTGCTCACCAACGGCAATGCCACGGTCACGATTTGCCATTCCCGCACCCGCAATCTTCAGGAAATTTGCCGTCGCGCTGACATCCTGATAGCAGCCATCGGGCGCGCCGGTTTCATCACACCCGAAATGGTCAAGCCGGGCGCAACCGTCATCGATGTCGGCATCAATCGCGTCACCGACCGTAAACAGTTCGAAAGCTTTTTCGCCGGAGATGCGGCGCGCGAGAAGCAGTTCGCGGAAAAGGGATCGACGATTGTAGGAGACGCGCACCCTAAAGTTGCCGAAGTGGCAGGCGCGCTCACCCCGGTGCCGGGCGGCGTCGGACCGCTGACCATCGCCATGCTGATGGCTAACACCGTCAAGGCTGCCAAATTGCGCCGGGGGACGGAGTTCGCGAATGGATAGCTAATCGTCGCCGCGTACGAGGGCGCAAAAAAGCTCACCCAAGACGCTTAAGCGCGGGCACACTTTCAGCGACTTAACGGCACGACTGAAGTCGTGCCCTTCCACAAGACCTGCATAAATCAGACTTGTTCAGCGCTGAAACCGTGCCCTACCACAAACCGATTCTTGAAGCCAGTTCTATGCCCCGGCCTGCTTCGCTGCCATGTCGCCGATCACGGGCAGCTTGAACATCTGCCCCTGATTCGCTTTCAACAGGAGAATAATCCAGACGATAAGAAGGCCCACGCTGAAGGCCATCCATAGCAGGAAGGCGACAATGTGCCCCAGAATCGGGATGAACGCCAGCACCATGGAGACGATCAGCAAAGCGATCCAGAGTACCAGCGCGGCGATATGCAAGAAGATGTTCTGAAAGCTGTGGAACCGCACGAATCGGCTCTTGTTATAGGGTTCCATCACCAGAAACAAGATGGCGGGAATGATCGTGATATAAGCCAGCATCCCGGCAACGTTGTCGGTCATTCCGCCGGCGGCGGGTTGAGCTGGCGCGGTGCCCGGAGCTGCCGAGCGGCTACATGCCGGACAAGCCGTTACACCCTCTGGAATCTGCGCCCCACAGGAAGTGCAAAAACCCATAACGTCCTCCTCATGTTCCGATCTCGAAGTCGGGTAGACCGCTGGTTTCAAGCGGTCACCCGCTTGCGAGCGCACGTTAGCAGAATTGCCGGCAAAACGCAAATACAATCAGCGGTTCGCGCCTTTCTCCGCCAGCCCTCCGATCAGCGGCGCTTGAAATCTTTCGCCCAGCAGCGCCTTCACGACCAGCACCAGCCACAGTATAAACACTGCCAGCGCGCTGATTACGGCAACCAATCCACCCAGGAAAAACCCGGCCCAGGGTATGAAGGCCAAAACAGCAATCACCAGCCGGAGCAGGATTCCATAAGCGATGACCGCAACCGCCAGATACACCGATTGCAGCGCATGAAAGCGAACGTAGCGATTGCTTTTGAAAGGCTCGACAACCAGCAGAACGATGGCCGGAACAAAAGTGAAGTAGGCAAACGCTCCGAGCAGATTGTCCTGAAACCGGGGCCGGGCGCCCGTATCCGCGCTTCCCACGAACAACCTGAGACCACATTTGGTGCAAAACGCGATCTCGGGTGTCAATGGCGCACCGCACTGCGGGCAGGAGGCCGTCATGGCGGTCAGACCAACCGCCGGGCGATGTTCTTCTTCCGGCAATCTTCGCAAATTCCGTAGATCTGAAAGGTATGGCGGGTGGTCTGATAGTTGTGTTTGCGGCCGATTTCCTGCTCCAGTACTCCGACCTCGGGCGAGAAGAACTCCACCGAACTGCCGCACTCGGTGCACACCATATGATGGTGGCTGCGCCGGTTGTACTGGTGTTCGTAGCGCGCGATTCCGTCATGGAACGCCACTACGCTGGCCAATCCGCAGTCGGCCAGCAGTTTCAGCGTGCGATACACCGTGGTAAACCCGATCCGCGGATCTTTTTTCTGCACCAGGCGGTGTAATTCGTTGGTGGAGAGGTGCTCGCGAGTTTCGAGAAAAGTCCGCAGGATGGTGTCGCGCTGCGCGGTGTGTTTCAATCCCACACGCTTCAGATGCTGATGCAGGATCTGCTGCGCCTCACGGATCATCTCCCGCGAGATGCTCGGTTGGTCGTCAATTCGCTTCTGCAGCATCGGCATCTGAGTGACTGGACCGAACGCACCTCACCTCGTGCCTCGCTCTACGGTCATCAGAATCATACTGGCCTTTGGCGGATACGCCAACTTCTTCGACCGCGGCCGACTAGCACATTGCTTTAACGCCAGGCCGCACGTCACAAGGAGCGGGTGGAAGCCTGGGAGGTGACGAACCTATCTCTCGGTTGTCATGCGATTTTGTCACCCGGGTCGCCGGTGCGTTAGTTGAGCGACCACACGGTGCCAGCGCCGCCTTTGCCGTTTACCTCAGTCGTGCCATATAGGACACCCTTCGTGTTGCGCAGCAGCGGACCGAAGGGGGTGGAGCCGTCAGTGGACGCAAAACTGTGCAGCAGAGTCAGTTTGCCGGTCTTGCTCATTTTGTAGACTACCCCGTTGTCGGAAGCACCGCCCAACTGGGCGACGCCATACAGGTTGCCGCTCGAGTCCATAGCCACGCCTGCCGACGAATAGGCTGCATCCGACGTTTTTCCGGTAAAGCTGTGCAAGATAGTCTCAGCACCTTTCGAACTCACCTTCCAGACTACTCCGTAGTCGGATGCGCCGCACGCGAAGGCGGTGCCATAGAAGTTGCCTGACGTGTCCATCGCTGGAGTTCCGTAGGGGTAGCACCCGTCTTTCGTACCGCCTGCGAAGCTGTGCAGCACGGTGAGCTTGCCGGCGGCGGTCAACTGGAACAGCACCCCAGAACTAGTCGAGCCACCGTACGAGGTCAATCCGATCAGGTTGCCTCCGGTCTGCATGAGCAGCCTTCCGTAGTAGGGAGATGCACCGTCTGCCGAGCCCCCGGCGAAGCTGTGCAGGGTGGTCTCTTGGCCGCCGGTAGTCAGCTTAAAGACGGTTCCGTAATTGGAAGCGCCGCAGGAAGAGGTCATACCGTAGAGGTTACCAGAGCTGTCCTGGACCAGGCCGGCCGCAGGGTAGCAGCCGTCAGCTGTCCCGCCCTCGAAGTTATACAGCACGGTTTCCTCTCCGCTGGGATTGACCTCGAACACGACACCCAGGTTCGAGGAGCCCCCGGAATAGGTCGTGCCATAGAGGTTCCCCGCCGTGTCGCGAAGCAGGCCGGCGTAGGGGTATGCACCGTCCGTCGTTCCCGTGAAATTGTAAAGAACGGTCTCCTTGCCGCTGGTGTTCACCTCGAACACCACTCCAGCGAAAGAAGAGCCGCCATAGTAGGTGGTGCCGTAGAGATTACCGGCAGAGTCCTGGATCAGGCCCGTGAACGGGGTTGCGCCGTCCGTGGCTCCGGTAAAGCTGTAAAGCGTGGTGAAAGTCTGAGCCTGCTCCGAGGACGCCGCGGCGACCACCCCCAGCAGAAGCATGATCATTATAGTGAATGCCGCGCGAGCCGCTGCCAGACGCAGCTTCGCAAGCGGTGGTTGCAATCTGTTGATCACGAGCAGGCCTCCTGACTCCACTACGAATCGTCCAAGCGGAACTACTACTCTTTAATACCCCAGTGGAACAAATTGTACAACGGCTTTTCATCGAATCGGGACGAGTTCTGTCGGGTGTGCGAAGAGTCTTGCAGCATAACTGCAACCTGATGCAGATAAGCGGTTCGGATGGCTCGTAATGACAAGAACAGAAATAAAGGACTTAGGCTGGCAATCACGCGCACCTGTCATTCCCGTTTTGTTCCGCCCCAGCGGGTGGGTGCTCGGGATGTCAGAAATCTGGAAACTGAACGAAGGCAGAGAAAACCCCGGAGAAAAAAACCGGCAGTGTCCTGCTGGCGCGTTGCTACTTTCCTGAGCGTCGAGACGATCCTTGGGCGAGCCGCCCGAGGCTTCCGGGTTCCAGGGTGATGACATCTGACCCTTTAGTCTCGCCCGCGATGATTGGTTTCTTGGGGATGGTTTCGTAGGCGTAGCCGGTGAGAAACTTGCCCGCTGTGGTGCTGAAGCGTGCCCAGCCATAGTGGGTCTGCCCGTCGATGGCGAACCTGAGGCCAAGATAAGCTTCAGATTGGTTGAACCACGGGCAATAGCTGAAACCACCCCCCTCACCCCAGCTCCATTGCTGCATAGCCAGTCCGTGATTCCGGAATGGCCCCTTGGCTCCGATTTGGATGCCTGAACTCAGGGCAGCAGCGCAAAGTTGGCCTTTGCTTTCAACCGTCCAAATCCCGGCCTTGGCACGCGCCGGACTCACCGTCAGGTCTCCCACCTCGGAAGAAGTGTAATAATGCGCCGTGAATTCGAACTCGAAATCGTGAACTCCGTCATGGTTGAGGTCGAGATAGATATGATGATTCGGGTCGACTTCCCTGTCTGCGCGTGTGTAAATAACCCTTGCGTCGGCAGGCTGAGCCAGCGCCAACATCCCAACTCCAGCAGCGCTCGCCGCCAGCGCGTAGGCGTTCAGGTGCCGTTGCAGTAATTCCGAAAGTTTGGAAGGCTTCCTCGAAGTTCGCTTCATAAAATCCTCCAACTTCCGCTAATTACTTCCCTTATTGGAGTCTCGACACGCCCGCTGCCAGCGCTCCAAGGCTGCCGGGTTCCAGCGTGATGACATCTGGGCCCTTCGTGTGGCCGGTGATGATGGGCTTGTTCGGGATGGTCTCGTAAGCGTAGCCGGTCAGGGTGGCCTTGAACTTGTAATCGCCAAGCTCCTGAACAGTCAGACGCGCCCATCCGTAGTGGATTTGCTTGCCGATTTTGAATCTCAATCCAAGGTAGCCGTTGCCGTCGAACGCCCAGGGACCCCTCAAATAACCACACGCCGTGCTACAGGAGTACACGGCCATGAACGCCCCCTTTTTGTTTCCGACGAAGGTTTGCTTGGAGCTTACCACGGCGCCTTTGTTCAGCCTGCTGGCGGCAGAGCTTCCAGCAGGATTGGTGTAGCCTCGAACTGCGTTACTGCCAAGTCCTTCCACAGAAATGTTGGCAACTCCGAACGAACCATGCCACGAACCGAGCTCGAAGATGACGAAGTCGGTACCTTTATGGTTGAGGCTAAGATGATAGGTCCCACGGGCCCGATCACGTGGTGAGTACGGTGATAAACGATCTTGGCCTCGGCAGGTTGCGCCAATGCCAGCATCCCCACTCCCGCTGCGCTCGCCGCCAGCGCGTAGGCGTTCAGGTGCCGTTGCAGCGATTCCGAAAGCGTGGATGGCTTCCTCGAAGTGCGCTTCATAAATCCCTCCGCCGAACGCAACCATTGTAACCCCGGCGGCAAGTCTTCCTGTGACGTGGCTCACGCGCCGTTGGTCACACTCAACGGCGTGCCTACGACATACCACGACGCTTCTTCGGCATGATTTGTCTAACCTCGCGGCCAAGCCCTAGAATCGAGAGCAAGTCATGTCCACTGCCGGCGTTTCAATTCACGCTGCTCCGAGATCACGATTCCGGCTCGTGATTGCGGGCGTGCTGGTGCTGATCCTGCTGATTGCCCTGGGCACGGGAGCATGGCTCGATTCCATCGCGCGCTCTGCCCTGCCGCAACTGGACGGAACGCTGCGGGTGCAAGGGCTCGCAGCGCCGGTCTGGGTCACACGCGATAGTCATGGCTTCCCCACCCTTGAGGCTTCTAACCTTGAAGATCTTTTCTTCGCCCAGGGTTACATCACCGCGCAAGACCGCCTTTTTCAGATGGATGGCATGCGCCGCTACGCCGCGGGAGAACTCGCAGAAGTGGTAGGCGAAAGCCAACTGGAGCACGACCGGCAACAACGCATCCTGGGCATGCGAGAGGCAGCCCGTAAGAACCTGCAGACCGGCACGCCCGAAGATGCTGCCCGATTGCAGGCTTACATTCGTGGAGTGAATGCCTACATGGATGCGCATCGTGACCAGCTGCCCCTGGAATTCCGCATTTTGCGCTACTCGCCCAAGCCCTGGACCGCCGAAGATTCCCTGGTAATTGCCGCTTATATGGTGGAGGATCTCAGCACCAGCCCGCGACACGCCGTTACGCGGGAGAAGATTCTGGCCAAGCTTGGACCTGAACTTACGGCTGACCTTTATGTGAACGCATCATGGCGCGATCATCCTCCGACAGTCTCCGCACCCACGCAGGATCAGAATACGGATCAGGACGACGAAGACGAAGACGACGACTCCGACGATGACAGTTCGGTCGCTCAGTTCCTGCGCATGTTGAACGCATTTCCGCAACCGGTTGGATTTCCCGATCAGCATTTCTTCGAGGATGCGCCGCGCGCCATCGGTTCCAACAACTGGGTCGTTTCCGGAGCTCATACCGTTTCGGGCAAGCCCCTGCTCTCGAATGACATGCACCTCGGGCACCAGATGCCGAATTTGTGGTATGCGGCGCATCTGCGCTGCGGACAGTTCGATGTTGCCGGGGTAACGTTGCCTGGCTATCCCTACGTGATCGTCGGTCACAACCAGCGCATCGCTTGGGGATTCACCAACGTCGGTCCCACAGTCGAGGACATCTACGTCGAAACCTTCAACCCTCAAGGCGAGTATTTGACGCCGGAGGGCTGGAAGCAGCTGGAGCATCGCCCGGAAGTGATCCACGTGAAAGGCAAACCGGATGTCACGCTCGATGTTCAGGTCACGCGGCACGGTCCAATCGTAAGCGATCTCGCTCCCGGCGAGACTCGAAGACTGGCTCTGCGCTGGACTTTATACGACGGAATTCGCAACCCATTTTTTGCGGTCGATTCGGCGCAGAACTGGGATCAGTTCCGCCGTGCATTTTCACTGCTCGACGCTCCCGCGCAGAATGTGGTCTACGCCGATGTGGACGGCAACATCGGCTACCAAGCCACGGGCAAGATTCCGATCCGCGCGACGGGAGATGGCAGCCTGCCGGAGGACGGCAGCGACAACGCGCACGAGTGGACCAGCTACATTCCATTCGACAAGCTGCCCAGCGTGTTCAATCCGCCGTCGGGAATCATAGGGACCGCGAATAGCCGCATCACGCCGGATGGTTACCCCTATTCGATCAGCACCGAATGGGAACCACCCTGGCGCACCGCTCGCATCTATCGCGTGCTGGAGTCGGGAAAGAAATTCGCCGCGGCTGACATGCTGGCGCTGCAGATGGACATCTACTCCGAACTCGATCACTTTCTCGCCGACCGCATGATCTATGCGGTTGACCACGGGAAGTCTCCGTCGGCCAGAACCAAGACCGCCGCCGCCATCCTGCGGCAGTGGGATGGGCGGATGACCGCCGACTCCGCCGCACCCACTATTGCGGTGCGGGCGCGCGAAGAACTGGAACGGCTTCTGCTGGAGCCGAAGTTGGGCGCGGCTTCGGGAGATTCCGCATCTCCGGGCGGCTGGAAAAGCTACCAGTGGATGATGGATACAGTTTGGCTGGACAACCTGCTGCAGCGCCAGCCCAAACGCTGGCTACCGGATCCTTACGGCTCTTATGATGAATTGCTCACCGCCGCGGTCGAAGCTGCCGTTAGTCGCCCCGACGCACCGCAAGACCTGAACTCCTGGAAGTGGGGCGAATCCAACCCGCTGGAGATTCAGAATCCGGTGCTTGGCCAGCTTCCGCTGCTCAAACATTCGACCGGAAGCGGAGTACAGCCGCAGTCCGGCAGCTTGTACACGGTGAAAGCTGTGACCGGCAAAACCGGGCCATCGGAGCGGATCACGGTCGATCTTGGCAATTTCGACCAGTCCACTTTCAACCTGGTGACGGGCGAGGCGGGCAATTTCCTCAGCCCGTTCTATATGGACCAGTGGGAGGCGTGGTACAAAGGCTTCACATTCCCGTGGCCGTTCTCGCAGCGGGCAGTGGAAGCGGCAGGCAGGCACCGCCTGAAGCTTGAACCGGCCAAGTAGGGAGGCCGGGTTCAGGGTGACTGCCGGAATTTGCCCGGCCGCCCAGCACTACGAACTGGGGATTTGAATACCGAGCGGCCGGAGACACTTTTAAGGGGTGATCTCAAACACCACGCCGGCATTGTTAGGATTCATTGTCGCCCCGTAGTAACTCCCGTGGCCGTCCGGGAGCAGCCACGCGCTGGGCGATGCTCCCGCAACCCCGTCAAAACGATGAAGCACCTTTTCGATCCATGCGCCGTGCGAATGCGGAGTCAGCATGAAAACTGTGCCGCAATTGCATGACCCACCCCCGGCAATTGTTGTGCCGTAGAGGTTCCCCGTCTTGTCGAAGACGAAGCCACCGTATGAGTTGGCGCCGTCCTCGCCGCCCTTGAATTGATGCAGTACCTTCTCGGTCCATTTGCCTTTTGCGCCACGGGTCAGCTTGAAGACGTTGCCCTGCGCATAAGCGCCGCGTTGGTATGTGGCTCCATAGAGACTGCCTGCTCGTTCGATTAACGCACCAATCGCGGTGCCTCCGTCGTTACCGCCCAGGAAACGGTAAAGTACGTTCTCCTTCCAGCTTCCGTGCGCCCTGGGGATCAACTCGAAAACCACGCCACAACCTCTTCCTCCACCCTGCCAATCGCAATTCCCTTTGCCACCATCTGCGGTTGTGCCGTACAGGTTGCCAGCATCATCGAAGATCAGGGCGGCATGCTCAGGATAGCCGCCGTCGTTGCCCATGGTGAAGCTGTGGAGCAAGCCAAAGGTCCAGCTGCCATCTTGATTCGGCGTCAGCCTGTAGACTGTACCTGCTCCGTAGTTGCCGCCGAACGTCGTCATGCCATAAAGATTGCCCTTCACGTCGAAGGTCAGACCTCCAGTGGGGTACGAGCCGTCGCTGCCGCTAAGGGTGTGGATTACGCTCTCAGTCCAGGTTCCGTCGGAGTTCGGCGTGAGCTTGAAGACGGTGCAGGGACCATAAACGGTTGTACCGTACAGGTTGCCGTTCGTGTCGAAGATCAACCCGGCGTTGGGGTATCCTCCATCGCTGCCGCCGGTGAAACTGTACAGCACGTTTTCCGTCCAGTTTCCGTCAGAGTTCGGCGTCAGCTCGAAAACAGCACCTACACCATGTGCGCCGCCGTATGCGGCAGTGCCATAAAGATTGCCATTGGCATCGAGGATGAGGCCAGCTTCGGGGAGCCCGCCGTCCGCACCGCCGGTGAACGTGTATAGAACCGTGTACTTTGTGGCGGCCAAGGCGCCTGATGCAAGGACTAACACCATAATTAGCATTACCGTCGCAACTGCCAAAACTCGGCCTACGATACAGAATCTGATTCGTTTCATACCATTTCCCTCCCTTCCAGAGGAAAAACCAGTCGGAAACAGTTGGCTGTTTCCCGACCTGATACTATTCGTGCCTCTCCGGCCACCCGGTGCTACGCACTCGGGAATCAAGCGCCGAGTGGCCGGAGAATTGAGTTACTTTACGATTTCAAACACGGCCCCTTTGCTACCTGTGTATTCCCCTTCCCCTTCGCCATAGATGTTCCCCTGGCTATCCAGAGTCACCCCGGCGTAGGGATGGTTCGCCGCCTTCTTGTTGAAGCGGTGCAGCACCTGCTCCGTCCACTGCCCGTGCGAGTTTGGAGTCATCTTGAAAACCGTGCCGCAATCTCCATTCATCCAGTCCGAGCAGCGTCCGCTGCCGCCGGTGAGGGTTGTGTCGTAGAGGTTCCCTGCCGTGTCAAAGATGGGTTCGCCCCAGGGATTGGCCCCATCGGAATTTTGGAAACGATGCAGCACTGCCTCCGTCCATCCCCCGTGCGAGTTCGGAGTCAGCTTGAAAACCGTACCGCACCCCTTAACTGCGTACTTGCATGGCCCGCCGCCACCGAAAGGTGTGACGCCATAAAGCGTCGTGCCTGCCTGGTCGAATATCAGGCCCAGTGGAACGGCTCCGTCTTTGCCGCCTTTGAACCTGTAAAGCACTTTCTCCTGCCAGCCTCCGCCTGATTGGGGCGTCAGCTCGAAAACCACGCCGCAACCCGTTCCCCACGACACATTACAGGTTCCCGTGCCGCCGGCTCCCGTTACGCCATACAGATTGCCGGTGGCATCGAAGATCGGCCTGCCGAAGTTCGGAGAGCCCCCGTCGTCGCCGCCCGTGAAGCTATAAAGCACGCTCTCGGTCCAGGTTCCGTCCGAATTCGGCGTCAGTTCGAAGACGACACCCTGGCCCTGAGTACCACCTGCGAACGTTAGGCCATAGAGGTTGCCGGCTGTGTCGAAGGTCAGATCCCCGTTCGGCTGGCTCCCGTCCGTCCCCGTGAAGCTATGAATGACACTAAAGCTCCAGGTTCCATCGGAGTTCGGCGCCAGCCGGAAGACGGTGCCACCTCCATAATCCCCCTCAAAAGCAGCGGCGCCGTACAGATTACCGCCGGCATCGAAGACCAGGCCAGCCCTGAGAACGCCTCCATCGCTACCGGGGTTGAGATCATAAAGCACGATGTGCTTCCAGGTTCCGTTGGAGTTCGGCGTCAGTTCGAAGATGGTGCCGCCACGTTGCCTGCCATAGGCGGTAATACCATAAAGGTTGCCGGCCCCATCGAAGATAAGGCCACCCTGGGGGTTGGTGCCATCTGCGCCTCCTTTGAACTTGTGTAGCACCTTGTAATTGCTGGCTGCCCACGCACCGGGCACCAGCATCGAAGTTACGATGAGTATTGCTGCCGCGGCCGTCAAACCCTGCTTGCGACGGCCCAGAATGTTTTGCTTTTCATACCATTTCCTCCTTTCCAGAGGAAAAACTCGATCGGGAACAGTGGAGTGTTTCCCGACTTGCTTCGTTTGCTGGTTTCAAAGGTGCCGGGCCGGACTCTTGAAGAGTCCCCGCGTGCGGCCCGAGTACACTACTCAATGCTCTGCAATCTGAGTTATGGACTGATCTCAAAGATGACGCCGGCGCCGGCGGGGTTACTGGCCTCGCAACCGGTCTCCGATCCAATGCCGCCGTCACAGGTGGTACCGTAGAGGTTCCCTTTGGCGTCGAGCACAAGCCCGGCACGGGTATTAATTCCGTCCTTGGAACCGCCCTGGAAGCGATGAACCGCCAGTTCGGCCCATCCGTATGGGGTCCGGACCAGCTCGAACACCTGGCCCAGGCAGCAGCCCCCATTGAGATCCTCGCCGTAGAAGGTTGTGCCGAAAAGATTTCCGGCTTTGTTGAAGATGACCCCGGCACCAGGGCGGGCTCCATCCTGGTTGCCCCAAAAGCTGTAAAGCTCCTTTTCGGTCCACTTGCCCTTAGAACCGCGTATCAACTCGAAAACGGTGCCATAGCCACCATATCCTCCGTTCACTGCCGTACCGAAGATATGGCCTGCGCGATCGAATACCAAGGGGCCCATTGGGTTGGCCTGCCCGTTGTTGCCGAAGCCGAAGAGCACTTTCTCTTTCCAGCTTCCATCCTTGCTGGGTACTAACTCAAAGACTACACCGCCGCCGCCGGCTCCGCCCTCAATCGTTGTGCCATACAAATTGCCAACTTTGTCGAAGACCAGATTCCCCTCCTCTGGATAGCTGCCGTCTTGGCCGCCCGCGAAGTTATGGAGTACGCCATAGGTCCAGCTTCCCCCGGAGTTCGGCGTTAGTTTGTAGGCGACACCGAGGCTGTAAGTGCCGCCGTCCTCGACGGTGCCATAGAGAACACCGGCGGAGTCGACGGTCACGCCGACTTGGTCATCACTTGACCCATGGCTTCCGGCGGGAAAACTATAAATCACGTTTTCGGTCCAAGTTCCGCCGGACTTGGGCACCAGTTGGAAGACTACGCCAGAGGAGTAAGCGCCGCCATCCTGTGTGGTACCGTACAGGTTGCCTTTGGCGTCGAAGGTCACGCCAGCATAAGGGGTGCCTCCGTCGTTGCCGCCGGTGAAGGTATAGAGCACGCTGTAGGTCCAAGTTCCGTCAGAGTGTTTCGTCAGCTTGAACACCGTGCCACTTCCATAGGTGCCACCCTGGTCGGTCATGCCATAAAGATTGCCAGCTTTGTCGAGGGTGACGCCCCACATCGGCGAACCGCCGTCCGCGCCGCCGGTGAACTCATACAGAACCTTGTACTTGCTGGCGGCCCAGGCACCGGGCGCCAGCATCAGAATCACAATTAGCGCTACTGTCGCGGCCGCCAAAGCCCTGCTTGCGGCGGCCCATGATTTATTGCTTTTCATACGATTTCCCTCCTTTCCAGAGGAAAAACTCGATCGGGAACAGTGGAGTGTTTCCCGACTTGCTTCATTTTGGTGTTAGAGGGTCCGGGGTGCGACACTCGGCTGGAAGAATCCCGCAGGACGACCCAATTACATTTGCTACCGCTCGAGTTCAAATGCGCAAGGGCACCGGTCACAGTGCGAGGTGACGCTAACTTCTTTTGCGAGTCAGGTTTGGAACGCTTCTAGTTTGACTGCGGAGGATCGACCAGTTTCACATCGTAGGACTGTCCGACAATTATCGTAGGGGTGGTCTGGACCAGGATCTCATCGGTCGTGGTATCGAAGATCTCGAACGTGCCGCCCTGGCAGACATAGGTCACGGTGCGCCCGGGGATTGGCTGAATGCCGGTGACATCGCCCGGCGTGGTCGGCATCACAACCTTGCCGGTGCCGGTGTTGAGGATCGACAGGCAGCCGGGCTGCCCCGTCGAAGTATTCGTGTTGGTGCAGGAATGGGCGCCGATGAACAACTGGCCATTGTCACTTTGCCCCATGCGGTCGTGATAGCCGTCGGTAATCAGCACCGGACCACCGATCACACTCATGGAACTGGTGTCCACCACGGTCAACGTCCCGCAAGTTCCGGATCCGGAACTGCAGCGCGTATTGGGCGGTGTACCCGCGACGTACAAGGTGGTCCCGAAGAGCATCCCATGGGTTGCCGCCTTCACCGGAACCGTGGCGCCCGGCCCGGAGGACCCCACCGTGAACGTACTGATGCCGGCGTTTTGGCCACCGCATTCCGCGCCGCAGTTGAACACATACGCAACCGAGCCATTGAACACCGCCCAAACCGGACGATCGAATCCGGGGATCACGGCGGTGACCGGATTCTCGTTGCTGCCGATCAATGCGGTTGTAATTATTGTGATGGCATCCGAGTTGTCGCTGAATACCAGAACATTGTCGCCGTCGGGGCTCGGTATGACATAGTGCGCTCCCGCTACCGGGATCATCGCCGTAATGGTTCCAGTGGTGATGTTCATGACGACCACCGCGCCGGGATTTTGCCCGGTGACTGGCGCGGTGGGAACGGCGGCGAATGCGGTCGCGTTGTCGCTGGCGATGACCAGGCTCTCGGTATATCCCGGCAAGGTGATGTTCGGCGACGAGCCAGCCGAAGCTGTCGCTACCGATTCTGTCGCATTGTCGACCACCGTAACCGTGTTTCCCGACGGGCTGTAAACCGCCGTGTATTGCAGGTTCGAGGACAGCGCCATGAGGCCGGGTTGGGCGCTGTAGGTCGCGAGACTAACCACGGAAGGGGAAAGCAGATCGTTTGCCGCATCTACGACGTTCAGGACCGCGGCACTGGCCGTTCCGTTGGAATACAGAGGATTGGAAACGAACGCCCGATATGTGAACCCGCTCTCATGGCTGCCAGAGGCAGGGCCGCTTCCACAAGAAACAATGGCTACGCTCACGGCAACCAGCACCAACAGGCTTATGACGGTTTTTTTCAAACCTGGGACTCCCAAGAAAATGGAGGACAAAGATTTTAGATGCAAGAAGTCGGATTATAGCAGAGGGCTTACGGGTTGCCGGTAGGGCATCCGGCGGGGCTGGCAGCGGCGCGGAGAAGGAGGGGCCGCAGTCCGTTCACCTTGACGTTGTTGCCGGGCGTTCTTCAAAAATCATGGGGTATACCCCCTCCCCCTCGGTCTAGCGGAATCATCGGGTTACGGACTTTTCCCCGGCAAAATCTAGAGCCCATTGGGTTTATGGGTAAAATCTAGATTCTTAACGAGTTATACGTCGTAACTTAGCATTCTCTGCCAGATATACATGGGTGATGGTGCTTTGCTGGTCCGGGGTCTTTCTCCTTCTGGTGGCGGTTGCCTCCTTACTTGTCGTTGTCGCCGATGAGGTGAAAACGGTATATACCCCCTCCCCACCGGTCTAGTGGAATCATCAGGTTACGGACTTTTGGCCCGCAAAATCTAGAGCCCATTGGGGTTAGGGGTAAAATCTAGATTCTTAACGAGTTATACGTCCGTTTTAGGTGTTCTCCATAAGATATACATCGAGGATGGCAGTTTGCACGGGTGGAGTCAAGGGGAAAGTGAGAGAACGGTATGGCGCCGGCCAAGATCAAAATGGGGGAACTTCCCGTCTGTCCCCAGTTTTTACCTGGTCCTCAACCTCTCTGGCAAAGCAAGCGGTGCTGACGCACCGCCCAGGACAACTATACCCTTGACACAGCCTTCGCTCTTATCGAGGGCCACCCGCCAGGAGCTGTTCGATCAGATGACAGAGCTATACCCGCATTTGGGTAGCCAATCAGCCGTGGTTGGTGTTCGGATTCCCGCAGCCATAGGCCACATCGCACAGAAAGATCAGAGGTGGGCTGCCCCCGGCTTATAATCTGATCACATGAAAGTCGGTGTGCTGGTACGTAGGAATTCCAGAAACGTCGATGGCGTCGTCCAGGCCGCCAACATTGCCAACCGCCTCCAGCCGGATTTTGAGTTTGAGGTTGAGCAGGTCGACTGGCTCCAAAAAGGGAACGGCGAACTCAGGCCCAGGGATGTTGTGCAGAAGGTGAAGGAGAAGCACGAGGGCAGACACTTGATAGTCATAATCTCTCCGCCCCTGAAGGGAGATTATCTCGACTACGCACGCCGTGGGATGAACATAGTGTCCACGGCCGCTTGGGACAGCCGTTTCGCGCCGCCTCCTCTCGCGATTTACGTCCTATTTCAGTTCGCCGATGCGGTGGCATCATTTGTCGCGGACCTATCTCCGCGCCAGGTTCATAGGCGGATGCGTCACAATGGGTTTCGAGCATGCATCTTCAACTCCACAGAAGGACGGCGAAGGTTTCTGTCTGTCCTAATCGCAGGCTATATCTGCGCGGATTGTCGAGCACGACTGCGCGAATGGGGGGTGTCCGCCATGCAATTGGATTCCATCGGACACCTACTTTCCTACGTGCGGGATTTCACCATTGACAAACCGCGCTATATGCCGAACGCAGTCTTTATCGGGCATGGGAGGCGGGCGGATTGGGAGAACATCAGGAACCACATTTCCAAGAAACATCGTCTTAAGGTGGAAGAGTTTAATGTGGCTCCGACTGCTGGCTTCACCACGGTCGAACGGCTCGCGGAGATGCTTGAGAGCGCTTCCTTTGCCATACTCGTGATGACCGCAGAAGACAGGCAAAAAGACGGTAAGCGTAATGCACGGCAGAATGTAGTTCACGAAATCGGCCTCTTTCAAGGAAGACTCGGATTCCCACGAGCAATTGTCGTAAAGGAAGACGGCGTGGCGGAGTTCTCCAACATAAAGGGATTGACCTACATACCTTTCAAGAAGGGAAAAATCGGTGATGCGCTCGCTGAGATCGACAGGGTTTTGATCCGCGAGCACGTGATCCCAGCAAGCTAAAATCACAGGGGGCTGGCCCAGCCGCGCTCTAACATGGAGCAGAAAACGTGAAGATTCATCAGCCAGGCACAATACACAACGCATACCAACAATCCTTCCCTGTGGTTCTGGACTTGGACGCAACGGATGACGGGCATCTGTCTGGCTTCGTAAACTTTTTTGGTAAGCAGCGACCAGATGGTTTTCCGATCGAGACCGAGTTTTCCATCATCACCGACGATCCGAGAGCCACCGTTGTGCAGGATTTTCTTCATCTCACTGTCCGGTTTATAGATGCCCGGACAGCACAGGTGCAGGGATACATCAACGGTAGCCGCGCACAGTTTCAGAACGTCACTACGGTTGCAAATGTGCAAGCGGAACTGGATGACCGCTTTGCAAGGATGGCTATCGAAGAGGCCAAGAAAAGCACGCCGGAGGATCAGCAGCCTCGTCCGAAGGTCGGTGCGGTTGCCGTCAAGCACGGTCAACTTTTAGGTGTTAACTGTCGCACTGCCGTGGTGGAGAGCAACGGCAAGAAGAATGGACAGCACGCCGAGTTTCGTCTTACGTCTGCTTTACACGGTGGCGATCTGCACGGTGCGACCATTTACACGACACTAGAGCCTTGCCTCAATCGCAACGATCCAAAAGTGTCGTGCGTGGATCGACTGATTTCAGTGAAAGTGGCCCGGGTAGTAGTCGGCGCGCTTGATCCCGACCACCGAGGAAACGGACTGAGGAAACTCGTTCAATCACCTACAGTTGAAGTTTCGTTCTTTTCACCTTCGTTGAGAGCGGAAGCCCGCGAGTTGATTCGGGATTGGAAAGAGTACAGCGAAAAACAACAGAAATTGGAGAGCTCCATCAACCCCGAAATGAAGGCCGTGCGTGAACGCATCCTCGAACATAAGGGAGAAGAAGTGTATTGGCACAACAAAAAGAGCAACAGTCATGGGACGGGAACAATCGTAGATTGTGACGAACAAGTGGCGATCCTAAGGTGCGGTCAAAGCGATCCATTCACGTACCCACTCGTCGACCTCGACACTTCAAAAACATTTCTGAACGGGCGGATGCAGTTCGCATTGGTGTTCAAAGATAGATAGCTGCCATGAATAGCAAGCCAAGAATCTGTGTGGACTTCGACCGAACAATCTGGGAGGGCCAACAGGTCTTTCCTGATTTGGCGACTGGCACCTTTAAACGATCTTTGCGCGCACCATTCCCACTGTGTTGGCAATGCCGGCGAGACCAAAAGCCTGGGCCATCCGGCCCAAAGTATCGCGCGATACCTTGGTCCAATTGTTTTGCTTTTCTTCGTCAGGCATAATCGGCAGCAGGTATGAATACGAAAGAACAAGAATCAGCGGATGAGCCCTGTATCGAAAGGATCTGTCAATGAACAGCGTACAAATCGAGCAGAAGAGCTATGAGATGCCCCCGCGAGAGGGGATCAGCATCGCGCATTTTCTCACCGTCGCCGACATCAGCCGTTCAGCTCACTACTACGAAAAGGTGTTCGGCGCTCGCATTCTGAGCATGGGTGACGGCAACGCGCCTGCGTACCTTCTGCTGGCGAATATCTGGATGATTCTGAACGTTGGGGGCGGGCCGACCCCGGATAAGCCGACGGTAACGCTCAGCGTCCCCGACCCGAATCACATCAACAGCTTTATGAATTTCCGGGTTGCGGATATTCAAGCGTGCTATGAATTGTGGAAAAGTCGAGGAGCCGAGTTCATCACGGAACCGATCCCCAAGTACGGCGAGATACGCTGCTACATCCGTGATCCTGACGGTTACATTATCGAGGTCGGGCAGAGCACTGATCTCACGTACGGTTAAGGGCGGGTGGCTTACCTTTAACGATCTTTGTGTGCACCATTCCCACTGTGTTGGTAATGCCCGCAAGATCAAAAACCCGGGCCACCCGGTCAGCACGCGCGAGAGCCTGCCTGAGCGAAGTCGAAGAGACGTGAGCGCCTACATCGAATCGGCGCTGCTTTCCCGGCGTCCGGTTGATCCGGCTGCGCCGCTGGGTCAGGACCAGCGCGCCGGGTGCAAAACCCTGATTCATCCTGTATTCTCAATGGAATGGCCAAGGACTTTATTGCCCGGTTGAAGCAGTCGCCCGTTCTTTGTGATGGAGCCATGGGCACCCTCCTGTACAGCAAGGGCATCTTCATCAACCGCTGCTATGACGAACTGAACCTGATCCAACCCGACCTGATCCGCGGCATTCATCATGAATACCTGCAGGCGGGCGCGGAAGTCATTGAAACCAACACCTTCGGGGCGAATTCGTTTCGTCTGGGGCGGCACAGCCTGGCCGACCGGGTTCGCGAAATCAATGTGGCGGGCGCGCGAGTGGCGCGGGAAGCGGCCAAGAGTTTCGACGTCTGGGTCGCGGGATCGGTCGGCCCAATCGGCGTGCGCATCGAACCGCTCGGCAAAACGTCGTTCGAGGAGGCTCGCGTGGCTTTTCGCGAGCAGATCGAGGGGCTCATCGAAGGCGGAGCCGAACTGCTGATTCTGGAAACCTTCGGCTACCTCGAAGAGCTGCATCAAGCCATCCTGGCTGCGCGCGAGATCAACCCGAAAATTCCGGTGATTGCGCAGGTCACCATCGATGAGGATGGCAACTGCCTCGACGGCTCGGCTCCGGAGATTTTCACACCGCACCTGGAGGATTGGGGCGCCGAGGTGATCGGCTGTAATTGCAGTGTTGGCCCGGTCGCGATGCTGGAGGCGGTCGAGCGTATGCGGGCGGTCACTTCCGTGCCTCTGTCGGCGCAACCCAACGCCGGCGTGCCGCGCTCCGTTGAAGGACGGAACATTTATCTGTGCTCGCCGGAATACATGGCCAACTACGCCCGCAGGTTTGTGACGGCCGGGGTGCGGCTGGTTGGAGGCTGTTGCGGGACGACGCCAGAGCACATCCGAACCATGAAGTCCGAGCTGCGCGTGGACGTAGCCCGCGCCAAGGTGAGTTCTGCACCGGTCAAGGGAGAAAGCAAGCCAGCCACGGTGACGGCAGTCCCTTTGCACGAGCGCTCGCGGCTCGGGGCCAGGATCGCCGCGGGCGAGTTTGTGACCATGGTGGAGATCGTCCCGCCCAAGGGCATCGACATCCGAAAAGAAGTGGAAGGGGCGCGCTTTCTGAAGTCGGTGGGCGTGGATGCGATCAACATTCCCGACAGTCCCCGGGCTTCGGCGCGCATGAGCAATCAGGCTCTCTCCTTGCTGATGCAGCAGCAGGTCGGCATTGAACCCATCCTGCATTACACCTGTCGCGACCGCAATGTCCTGGGGATTCAGTCGGACCTGCTGGGCGCGGCGGCCACCGGAATCCGCAACCTCATCTGCATCACCGGCGACCCGCCGAGAATGGGCAACTACCCTGACGCGACGGCTGTCTTCGACGTGGACGCCATTGGCCTGGTCAATATCGTCCACAGCCTGAACCGCGGTATGGATATCGGTGGCAACCCCATCGGAACCGGGACGGCGTTTGTCATCGGGGTCGGAGCCAACCCCGGCGTCCCTAATATTGACGAAGAGATTCGCCGCTTCGAATACAAGGTGGAAGCCGGCGCCGAATATGCCGTTACCCAGCCGGTTTTCGACCTCGGGCTGCTGGAAGCCTTTATCCGCCGGATCGAGCACTGCCGGATTCCGGTCATTGCCGGCATTTGGCCGCTGGTAAGCGCTCGCAATGCCGAGTTCATGAAAAACGAACTGCGGGTTTCCGTGCCGGATTCGATTCTGGAGCGCATGACCCGCGCCAAGACTCCGGAAGCCGCCCGCGAGGAAGGCGTTCTGATTGCCCGCGAGATGCTGACCGCGGTACGAGGGCTGGTGCAAGGCGCCCAGATCAGCGCCCCCCTGGGCCGCTACGCTTCCGCAGTAGACGTGCTGGAAGCCTTGGGAAGCTCGAATTCCATTTCGGCATAGCCACCCTGTGAATATTTCGTGAAAAGCGATTTTCTTCTGGACACTTCCTGGGGCAAAGTGCATTAGAATAGAAGACAGGAGCTTTTCCCCTTTGGCTAAATTGGAAGAGTGTCTCCAACGTCTGGAGAAGATCGTGCAGGACTTGGAAAAGGGTGAGGTTCCCCTTGAGACGTCGCTGACACTGTTTCAGGAAGGGATGCAGCTTTCGGCCGCTTGCCGCAAGGAACTGGAAGAGGCGGAAGGCAAGGTAGAAATCCTTTTAAAGCAGAACGGGAAACTGCAGGCTGAACCGTTTGAGCCCTTGACCGAGGTTCCGTCCGGCCGCAAGTAGTGGGGTCGCCTCGGATGATTGCTGCTCGCTAGTTACTTAACGACTGTGACAGCGCTTTTCCTCGAACAAACGCTGTCGCGGCAGGGCTGCCGTTTTGCGCGGCAGAAAGCTCGAGGGAAGTATGCAGGCGTACTACGTTGTGCTCCTCCAGAGCGACCCGCGGATCGCTGACTCACTGATTTCCGCGCTGTCTGGTTCGTTCACCTCGGTCCAGAGGGCAAAATCGCTGCCTGAACTACGGGGCTTCATCGCCCAGCACCGGACTAGCATCGCGATTCTCGATATTGAGGCAACTCCGCTTTCCGAGGTGGGTCGCCTCTCCCAGGAATTTCCCCAGGCCGGGATTGTCTGCACCCATCGTCTTGCCGATGAAGACATGTGGACCGCCGCTCTCCAAGCCGGGGCTGCAGACGTTTGTCCGTCGTCCGATATTCGCGGCATTGTCCGGTCGGCGGTTGGTAAGGCCGCTGCGGTGCAGGCCGCCGCGGCTTAAGGAATTTTGTCTTTTCGAATCAGGACGCCTACAGGCGTCCTTCTTGTTTTCCGGTCCGCGAGGCTCGGACGCCCGAATCGCGCGAATTCGCCCAGCGCACTACGTTGTCCCACTGAAGATCAACTCATCCGCTTGTTATACTCACCGTCATGCTGAACCAGACGTTGGAGAGCGGTCGCCAGCTGGCTGACACCGCCCTGGAGCGCCTGCTGCCGCCGGCGACGCAGCATCCGGTCTCCATTCATCAGGCGATGCGTCACAGTGTGTTTGCGGGCGGCAAGCGTCTGCGCCCGATCCTGTGCATGGAAGCGGGCCGCATGATTGCCGGGTCCTTGCCACAAGGAATCGAAGATCTTGGCGCGGCGCTCGAAATGCTGCACACCTATTCTCTGATCCATGACGATCTTCCTGCCCTCGACAACGATGATCTGCGCCGAGGCCGTCCGACTTGCCACAAGGCTTTTGGCGAAGCCATCGCGATCCTCGCCGGCGACGCTCTGCAAACCCAGGCTTACGAAGTTCTGTCGCGAATGCAATGTTCCGCCGAAGCTCGCGTGCGTATCATCGAGGAGATCGCCCGAGGCACGGGCACCATCGACGGCATGATCGGGGGCCAGGTCGTCGATCTTGAAGCCGAACACAAGAAGCCGGACCTGGCAACGCTTGAATACATTCATCGCGCGAAAACGGCTGCGCTGATCACAGCCAGCGTCGTAAGCGGCGGGATCTATGCTGGAGCCAAGGAGGACGCGGTATGCAACCTGCGTTCTTTTGGACAATCCATCGGGCTCGCATTTCAGATCGTGGACGATGTTCTCGATGTGACTCAGACTTCCGCACAACTGGGAAAAACCGCGGGCAAAGACAGTGCCGCCGAGAAGGCGACCTATCCGGCTCTGTTTGGGATTGACGAGTCTCTGAAGAAGGCCGATGCGCTGGCGAACGTGGCGTTGTCTTCCCTGGAGGTTTTCGGCGCTCCTGCCGAAACCTTGAAGTCTCTGGCCAGATTTCTTGTGGAAAGAAAGAAGTGACGGTCAACAGAGACGATCCCAGTCCTGCTCCCGATCTGCGATCGACCGGGATTCGAAGAAAACTCTGCAGGCGGAAGAAGCGCCTGTTTCAAGGGGGAAACGGATGTGTGCACGCAGGTTGGTATTGGGGCTCAACCTTGGACTGATAATGATTCTCTCAGGCGCTTCAGCTGCGGAGGAAACGGGGAAATTAAGGGCCGAGGCGAAGGTCGTCGCGCTGGACCCTTCGGCAAAGGACTACTTGAGCGTGCTCAGCGGCCCGCCTGAGTCAGTGAAAATGAAAGCCGGATACGTCGTGCTGGCGCCGGGCAAATCCGTGGGCAAACACAGTACAGGACATCACGAGGAGTTACTGGTGGTGCTGGAAGGCGAAGGTGAAATGCTTTTTCGTGATGGGTCAAAGCTACCGGTGAAGGCGAACTCCGCGGTGTATTGCCCTCCGGACACCGAGCATGACGTAACCAACGCGGGGCATCACACATTGCGTTATGTATACGTGGTGAGTGAAGCACAATAAAATGCTGAGCGGGGGTCCGCATGGTGTGAGATCACTTTCCCTGCATTCACTTCGCCTTTAAACTGATACGACCATGCCGCTTGACATCCTTGCCATCGCCGCGCACCGGGACGACGTTGAACAAACCTGCGGCGGAACGCTGCTTAAGATGGCCGAGCGCGGTCATCGCACCGGCATTCTCGACCTCACGCAGGGCGAGATGGGCACGCGTGGTACCGCTGAAGACCGCGCCCGCGAGGCTGCCGAAGCCGCCAGGATTCTGCGGGTTTCGTGGCGGCAAGCGCTCGATATTCCCGACGGCCGCGTGGAGAACACCTGGGAGAACCGGCTCAAGGTCGCGCGAGTGATCCGCGAGCAGCGGCCCCGCGTGGTCGTTCTTCCCTACTGGCAGGGCCGCCATCCTGACCACTACACAGCGTCGGCTCTCGGATACGAAGCCTGCTTCGTTGCGGGATTAGCAAAGCTTGCGTTAGCCGGAACCTCGCCTGACTCCCGCACGGGCGGGGACGCCCGCGCCCACACAAACGACGACCCCCTGCCGGCCCACCGCCCGTTCAAAATCATCTACGCGACGCTTTACTACGACATTCGGCCGACGTTCGTGGTCGACATCACCGATCAGTTCGAAACCCGCTTCCAATCGCTGATGGCGTACAAATCACAATTCAGCGATCAGGAAGCCGGCAAGGATCTCTTCCCTGCCCAAGCCGAGATCCGCTCGCGCATCGAAGCCATGGCCCGCTTCTACGGCATGTTAGGAGGCGTCACTTACGCCGAGCCATTTCTGCAGAAGGAAGTCGGGCTGGTCGAGGACTTGACGATGATTCCGGTGAAGTCGATTTGAGACCGCCTGGACGGGCGGGGCGCCCGTCCCCACGTGTTCATTGGTAGCTACAGCTTGATTGCGACCGCAACGCCATCGCGGATCGGCAGGATCGTGGTGAAGAGCTCGGTAGAATCGTACATGGCGCGGTTCAGTTTCCGGATCGCGAGGGTTGAGGCTTCCTGGTTGTGCTCATCCGCGACCCGCCCGCTCCACAGCGCGTTGTCGGTGATGAACAACCCACCGGTGCGCAACTTCGGCAGCGCCAGTTTCATGGCGCGCGGATAGTCGGTCTTGTCGATGTCGTTGAAGATGATGTCGAACTCCTGCTTCTGCTCGGAAATGAGTTCGAGCGCGTCGCCGACGCTCACGCTGATCCGATCCGCCACTCCGGCTCTTTCGAAATACTTGCGCGCTTCACTCGCATTCTTGCGATCGCCGTCGGTGTAATACACGCGGCCGCCGGCGCCGACCGCGCGCGCCCACCAGATGGTGGAATAACCGATGGCAGAGCCCATCTCGAAGATGGTTTTGGCGTTGATCAGCAGCGCCAACTGATGCAGAACGCGTCCGACAGCAGGGCCTATGATCGGAATCTTTCGTTTGGTGGCCTCAGTTTCCATCTCCGCCAGCACTTCGTCGCAGGGAGGAAGCAGCGAGAAGAGGTAATCGTCAACCGCAGGGTTTGTAATGTCTCCGTAATGACGCCAGGTGGGCTTGCTAGCTTTTTGTATTGGCAAACTGGATTCTCTCATTTCGTCGGCTGCTTTCCCGCCGAAGCAGGTTGTTTCGTTGGTTGCAAAGGACCGCAGGCGCTAAAGCGCGGGCACATTTTAGACGACTTAACGGCACGACTGAAGTCGTGCCCTTCCACAAACCTGTGTCAATCAGACTTTTTCCGCAGCCTGTGAAGCCCCGCCCTTTGAAATAACCTACCCGATGGTTTCTCCCGGCTTCATCTCCAGCACGTCGACTCCGGGCGCGAGCTTTCGCAGATCGCTGGGCCGTCCGACCAGCACCGGAAACGTCCCAAAGTGCATCGGGATCACCGTTTTCACCCTGAGCAGTTTGCAGGCGTACGCCGCTTCCCGCGGCCCCATAGTGTAATGGTCGCCGATCGGAATCATGGCAATGTCGGGAGCATACAACTCATGGATAATCGCCATGTCTCCGAATACGTTGGTGTCACCCGCGTGGTAGATTCTGAGGCCGTTGGAAAATTCGACCACGTACCCGCAAGCCTCACCACCGTAGACGTATTCATCCCCATCCTGAATTCCGCAGGAATGGTCGGCGTGCACCATGGTGACCTTAATGTCGCCAACTGCCTGCGTGCCGCCTTTGTTCATCTCCGCCAGGTTGTTTACGCCTTTTTTCCCAAGCCATCCGCAAAGCTCCGGGATGCCAACGACCTTCGGCTTATGCTTTTTGGCGATCTCGACCGCGTCTCCAATGTGGTCACCGTGGCCGTGAGTGATCAGCATCGTGTCCACTTTCTTGACCGTCTTTTCATTCACCGGGCACATGGGATTTCCCATCACCCAGGGGTCCAGCAGGATCGTCGTGCCGCCTGGGGTTTCGACTCGAAATGTGGCATGTCCCAACCACGTCAATTTGCTTCCATTAAGATTCATAATCAATTCCCCGCTCTGAAGTCGCTTAGGTAAGAGCCGGACTGTACACCTCAAGCATTCTAGTGAGCGGCTCGCGGAGGCGCAACGTCGCCGGGCTCTGTAATTTCTTCTAGAGTTGCATCGGCTTTCGGCGGTAGTATGTTGGCGGTGACCGAGTTAAGAGTTCTCATCTCACGCGAACAGATCGCCTACCGTGTGGCGGCGATGGGCGCCGACATCACGCGCGATTACGCCAACCAAACCATCATTTTTGTCGGCGTTCTCAAAGGCGCGGCCATCTTTCTTTCCGACCTGGCGCGCAACGTGCAACTCGACTCCACCTTTGACTTCATCGGCGTGTCCAGCTACGGCAATCGGCCCACCCCGAGCCAGGAACTGCAGAGCGGATGGGATTCCAGCGGCGAGGTACGCCTGACCAAGGATGTCGATCAGTCGATGAAAGACCGCAATGTGATCCTGGTCGAAGACATTCTTGATACCGGCCTTACGCTCAGCTATCTGAAGAAAATTCTGCTAGCTCACCAGCCAAAATCGTTGCGAATCGCGACGTTGCTCGACAAACCGTCCCGGCGGAAGCAGAAAATCGAGGCGGACTATGTGGGCTTCCGCATCCCCGATGAATTCGTTGTGGGATACGGCCTCGACTACGCGGAAAAATACCGGAACCTGCCGGATATTTGCGTGGTGCCGAGGGAGGGCTAAGAAGCAGGCCGAGAAACTCGTGGGCTGCGAGCATGAGCGGGGACGCTCGCGCCTACCGCGACGAGAGCGGCTGCTATCATAGGAACAGTGCCCATGGCAGCTATCCAACCGGACATTCAATCCAAAGTCGATCCGCTTCTTCTGGAAGTGGCGGACGTGGTCAACACCACGCTCGACCTGGACACCACGCTGCGCCGCGTGGCGGAACTGGTGCGGAAAGTCATCGACTATGAAATCTTCGGCATTCTGCTGCTGAATGAGAAGACGCAGGAGCTGCGGATCCGCTTTCAGGTCGGCTACACCCACGGGGTAGCGGAGCGGGTGCGCATCAAGGTGGGGGAAGGCGTGACCGGCCTGGCCGCGCAACGCCGCGAGCCGATTCTGGTCGATGATGTCACCAAAGACCCACGCTACATTTCGGGAGTTCCGAATGTGCGCTCGGAGCTGGCGGTCCCGCTGATTGTCAAGAACCGATTGATCGGGGTCATCAACATCGAGTCGCCGCAACCCAGTCACTTCACCGAAGAGCACAAGCGGCTGCTGACGCTGATCGGCTCCCGCATGGCGGTGGGAATCGAGAATGCCCGCCTGCACACGCGCACCACTCGGCAGGCACGCACCCTCGTCCTGCTCAATGAGATCGCCCGGGAACTGACGTCGATCCTGAACGTGGACGAGCTTCTCAAGCGGATTGGCGAGTTGCTGAGCCGGCTGATCGACTATCAGATGTTCAGCATTCTCCTGTTGAATGCGGAAGGCGACAAACTGCAGCATCGTTTTTCCTTGCGCTTCCAGGAGAACGTTCAGCGCAAGCACGAGATCCCGATCGACCGCGGCCTGGTCGGCTACGCCGCACAGCATAAGGAAGCAGTCCTGGTGCCCAACGTCAGCAAAGACCCGCGTTACATTCAGCTGAATCCGGAAACCCGCTCGGAGCTTGTGGTTCCGCTCATTTACAAGAACACGATCCTGGGAGTGCTCGACCTGGAACATACCCGGCGCGGCTACTTCACGGATGACCATCGCCGCACCATGACGACGCTGGCCGCACAACTCGCCATCGCCATCGAGAATGCGCGGCTGTACGAGCAGGTTGCGCTGCAAGAAAAACGCCTGGAGCGCGATCTTGCTCTGGCGCGTGAGTTGCAGTTCCGGCTGTTGCCTCAGTCCCTGCCGAAGCTTGCCAATCTCGAGATCGCGGCGAAGTTCGTTCCTGCGCGAGCCATCGGCGGCGATCTCTACGATTTCGTAAGTTACGCATTCTCGCGCACAGCGATCATGATCGGCGATGTGAGCGGGAAAGGGGCTCCAGCCGCAATCTACGCCGCGCTGGTCAGCGGGATCCTACGCTCCCACGCCCCCATAGAACCAGCTCCGGCAGAGATGCTCTCGGCGGTGAACTTTTCTCTGGGCGAGCGCCGCATCGAAGGACAATTCGTCTCGCTGATTTACGCGGTCTGGGATGACACCAGCCGCATTCTGCGGGTGGCCAACTCCGGCCTACCGCGCCCCATTTACTGCCAAGGGGGTAAGATTCAGATCATCGAAGCCACCGGACTTCCCCTGGGACTGTTCGAAGAGACCGAATACGACGAATTGAGCTTTTCAGCCAAGCCGGGCGATCTTTTCGTGTTCTTCAGCGACGGCATCCTCGACGCCAGCAACAAGGCGGGCGATCTGTTCGGACGCGAGCGCGTGGAGCGGATAGTCGCGAAGAATTCCAACGCCTCGCCCGATGCACTGGTGAAAGCCATTTTTAATGCGGTCGCCGAACATGCGGCGGGTCTCGATGCCTTTGACGATCAGACCGTGGTCGCAATTCGGGTCAAAGGCCCATCCGGAAAGCGCGCGTGACTCGTACTTCCCAGCCCGATCCCGTTCGTCCGCCCGGCTTTGTCTACCGGACGGCGCCAGGCGGACACGCGGCTGCGGGCGGACTTTGCTGCGAGCAAGTTCCTCTCTCGCGACTGGCCGATCGGTTTGGCACGCCGCTTTACGTGTACTCGTCACGCGTGATTGGCGAGCGCGTGCGGGCCTTCCAGCGCGCGTTTCGCGATGTTCCTCACAAGATCTGCTACTCGGTCAAGGCGAACTCCAACCTGGGCCTGTTGCGGCTGCTGGCCAGATTGGGTTGCGGGTTCGATGTGGTTTCCGGCGGAGAACTGGAGCGGGTGCTGCATGTGAGCCGCGCCGCCGGGAGGCAGGTAGTTTTTTCCGGCGTCGGCAAAACCAAAGACGAAATGCGGGCCGCGCTCAAAGCCGGCATCCTGCTGTTCAACGTGGAGAGCGAATCCGAACTGGCTGCATTAGCAGAAGTCGCCGCTCGCGCCCGAAAGGCCGCGTCAGTCGCGTTGCGGGTGAATCCCGATGTGCCGGCCGAGACCCATCCCTACATTTCGACCGGGCTTCACCAGCACAAGTTCGGGGTTCCTCTCGAACAGGCGCAGAGTTTGTACGCTGTGGCCGCACAGAGCAGGTTCTTGAAAGTTGCGGGAGTCAGTGTGCACATCGGTTCCCAGATCACCGACATGCGGCCCTTTACGGCGGCCATGGAACGCGTGGCTGAGTTGGTGCGCCAGTTGCGGAGGCAAGGCCATGATGTACGCTACGTGGACGCCGGAGGCGGGCTGGGCATTTCCTACACGCATGCGCAGGATTCCGCGGATTTCCAGCGCTATGTCGCCAGCTACGCGTCGGCGGTTCTCCCGCCTTTGCGAAAGCTGAATATCACGATTCTGCTGGAGCCGGGACGGTCCATTGTTGGTCCGGCCGGCGTGCTGCTGACCCGCGTCATCTACATAAAGACCAACGGCCCCAGAAAATTCCTGATCATTGATGCCGCGATGAACGATCTGGTCCGTCCTTCGCTTTACAACGCCTACCACGAGATCTTTCCGGTGCGCGAGCCGCAAAGCGGTGCGGCGGAAATCGTCGATGTGGTTGGTCCAGTCTGTGAAACCGGAGACTTCATTGCCCGGAACCGCGAACTTCCCGCCGCGCAGGAGGGAGACTTGTTGGCGGTAATGGATTGCGGCGCGTATGGAATGGTCCTGGCCTCAAACTACAATGCCCGCCCGCGCCCCGCGGAGGTTCTGATTCAAGGCAAGACGGTGAAGGTGGTGCGGCGGCGCGAGACTACGGCCGAGTTGCTGCGCGACGAAATCTAGAAATAAAAAGCCCCACTCTCGCGAGAGAGTGGGGCTGCAGTTGAACTGTTGAGAACGGAGATTACTTTTTCGGCGTTGCTTCAAAGCCAGTGCCGCCGTACGAGCCGGATCCCCAGCGACCGACTATGACGAGACTATCGTTCAGACCGTCAGCTCGCGTGTCGGCGCCTGCCGGGTCGTCCAGGGTGTAGTACTTGCCGCCGTGAAGCAGGAAACCGTGCGTCACGCTGGCAGTATCGTAGTAGGTGCCGTCAACATCCCCTTTGTTGTTTATTTTGTGGGCGACGGTTCCCAGTGAGCCTTCATTCGGATCATCAACTTTCGTAAACTTCTTGCCAGTCAAAATGAAACCCTCATAACCACCGGCGCTATCAACCGCGTACACCGTGATCTGGCCCTTGTTATTGATGGACCAGGCCACGCTACTGGTGTCGGGGCTTGGCGCGTCGATTTGCGTGTATTTCTTGCCGCTTAGCAGGAATCCATGCTCGGCACCGGCCGTGTCAATAAAATCGCCGACGATGGCGCCCTTGTCGTTGATTCCGTTGGCTTGGGTCTCCAATGCGTTCGGGTAGCTAATTTCCGTGACTTTTCCTTTGGAATACATGACCCCGACATATTCTCCGCTGCTGGTCAAAGTGCAAAAGCCGACAGCTGTTCCGGCGGAATTGACGCCGTACATCGCGATGCCGGTGGATCCCGCAGTTGAGGAACAATTCTTATCGTCGAATGAGGTGAGTTTCTTTCCGTTCAGGATCATGCCGTGTTGAGCAGCGGCACTGTCGACGTAGTCGCCGGAAATTTCCCCCTTGTTGTTGAGGCCATAGGTATCGACCTCAAGGGCCCCTTTGATCGTCACATTCTTGTAGGTGTATGTTAACGCCGGCGCCGCGGCCGCCGCGCTCATCACTAGCACCGCAACTGCCAACAAAACTAGAGTGAAAACAGATTTGTTGCTCTTCATTGACTTCCTCCTGAGTAGGTCTGCTTCGGGTCACATCTTGGTGGCCCGTTCGTGCCTGAATCACTAGAAGCCGCGAGTCTAGCACGCCCAAAGACCGCATTCAATCCCTAGTTTGCCCGACTGGAAGAAGAATGCGCACATAGTGCAAACTGTTGCACACTTGTCCAGGCGGCTGTTGTGATTCACCGCTCACGCACTTCTTGAGCGCGACGATGGTCACCGGGAAACTTGATTCCGCGCCTGCTCCCAAACCAGTTTTCCGCCCACGAAAGTCTTCAGCACCTTCACGTCACGAATCCTGGCAGGATCGATCGAAAAAATGTCGTCGCTCAACAGGACCATGTCGGCCAGCTTGCCGGAAGTGATCGAGCCTTTCTCGCGGTCCTGAAATTCCGCATAAGCTGAGCCCATGGTGTATGCCTGGACAGCCTCGGCCACGGTCAATTTCTGCTCGGGAAACCATCCCCCCGGATTCTTGCCGTCCAGTGTGGCGCGCGTCACCGCCGCATAGACCGTGAGCAATGGATTCAGTGGCGCGACATCCCAGTCGGTGCCGAAAGCCAGATGCACCCCATGATTCAGGAAAGTGCGGAAAGGGTAGGTGCGGCTGGCGCGATCGTGGCCGATGCGCGCTTCCGCCCAGCGTCCGTCGTCGATGGCGTGATAAGGCTGGACGGAAGCGATCACGTCCAACTGGGAGAAGCGATCGAAATCTTTCGAGGCCACGTGCTGCGCATGCTCGATGCGGAAGCGGTGTTCGACGCCACGGTTCGCCCTCAGCGCCGCCCAATAAATGTCGAGGACGTCCGAGATGGCGCGGTCCCCGATGGCGTGAATGCAGATCTGCAATCCGGCGGCGTCCGCCTGTTTCACCCAGTCCTGCATTTGCGAGACGGGATGCATCTGCTTGGCGAGGATTCCGGAGTTGCCCGGATCATCCGAGTAGGGATCGAAGAAGTAGGCGGTGCGCGATCCCAGCGAGCCGTCGGCAAAACCCTTCAGTGCGCCGATGCGGAGGAAAGGCGAGCCAAAGGCGTGGCGAATGCCAATCCTGGCTTCCTCCTGCCAATCGGAAATCGCGGCCGCAACGTAGATGCGGGTGGTCAGCTCGCCATGCTTCAGAAGCTCGCCATAGGCTTTGATGTCGGCGAAACTGTCGGTGTTTTCGTTATTCATCTCCTGCACGCTGGTGACGCCGACCGAGGCCGCATAGTCCAGGGCGCGATGGATGGCGTGCATCCGCTGCTCCGGGGTCAGCGGCGGGATCAGTTTGAGCACGGCATCCTTGGCAGCGTCTTTCAGCGCACCAGTGGGATTGCCCTGCCCATCGCGCACGATGACTCCGCCGGGAGGGTCGGGCGTCTGCGCGGTAATGCCCGCCAGGCGGAGCGCGACGGAATTTGCCAGCGCCATGTGGCCGTCGTAGCGGTCGATGAACACCGGCGTATCGGGCGTGAAGGGGTCGATCAGTTCCTTGGTCGGGAGCTGGGCCGGAGTCCATTTCGTCTCGTCCCAATCGCCGCCTTGCACCCATTCCCCTTTGGCCGTCTTCTTGACTTGTTCCGCAACGCGCCGCGCAAATACCGCGGCACTGGGCGCGTCGTCGAGTTGTACCGCATCAAGCTGCAGGCCACCGCTGACGAAGTGCACGTGTGCGTCGTTAAAGCCAGGCAGAAGCAGTTTGCCTCCGGCGTCAATCAGATTGGTATTCGGGCCGCGCAGGGGATCGATATCTGCCTTGGACCCGACAGCGATGATGCGATCGCCGGCCACAGCGACGGCTTCGGCGGTGGGCCGTTTCGGATCGACCGTCCAAATCCGGGCGTTGGTAATGATGAGATCAGCGGTGGGTTTCGACTGTGCCAACGAGCCAGTCGCCACGGTGCAGACTAACAGGAGGAGAGCGAGTCTCATGATTGCGTTCCAATCGTTGAAGCATTGACTCATTGGAGCAATGAGTGATTTCAAAATCTCATGTTCTTGTGTTAATGATTCAATCAGTCAATGCTTCAATGACTCAACCCTATCGCTGGCCCCATTTCATTTTTTCCCGGAGCAGGTCGAAAAATGTTCGGTGCATCCGCAGCAAACGGACCTGGTTCTCGGATTTGCAGCAGCGCACGCGATCACCATCATACATGGGCATCCCGACCTGTCCATCGACGCTCAAGTAAGCTTCGTCGGCGTCCGTATTCACCACTAATTCCACCAGCGAAGTATCTGGAATCACCAAGGGCCGGTGGGTGAGCGAATGCGCCGAAACCGGCGTGATCACCAGAGCGCTCACCGTCGGCATCAGAATCGGCCCTCCCGCGGCCAGCGAATATGCGGTGGAACCGGTGGGCGTGGAAACGATAATGCTGTCGGCCTTGTACGCCGATACAAAAACGCCGTCGACGTAAACATCGCAGTGGTTCAGGCGCGCGATCGCGCCCTTTCCGACCACGATATCGTTGAGCGCGTCATAGCCCGCCACCCGCGAATCTCGCCGGATCACGTCGCAATGCAGCATGGCGCGAACTTCCACGTCGTGCTTGCCGTCCTCGATACCCTGCAGCGCCGGATACAAGTCCTGGAGCGGAACTTCGGTCAGGAAACCCAGCGAGCCCAGGTTTACGCCCAACACCGGAATGCCGGCCTTGGCCAGAGCCCGCGCCGCGGAAAGCAAAGTGCCGTCGCCGCCGAGAACGATGGCAAAGCTGAACGGCCGCGACCCCATTTCCTCCCGCGCCAGAGTCTCGGTTCCAGGCGCGAAGGGCGCCGACTCGCGATCCACAACAACCTCATAGCGGTGATCCTGCAGCCATTTCACCAATCGCGGCACGATCTCCGACAGTTCCGATGCACCCGGCTTGGAGATGATGGCAGCAGCTTTGTTCCCCGTGACAGCAGAATTCCCAGTAGGCATGATGAGACTCGAATTGTACAAAAATCTGATTTGGACTGCCGGAATAGCGGGTTGTTAGAAGACTCCCCGGAGCAGGAACTCGCGGTTGCCTTCCGCGCCCAGAATGGGGGAATCGATGACCTCGGTTGTGTCGCAGCCCTGTTGTAACAGGGATTGGCGGACTTTCTCGACGGCGGCCATCTGTGGTCCTTCGTCACGGACGATTCCTCCCTTGCCCACCAACTCGCGGCCTACTTCAAATTGCGGCTTGACCAGCACGATGATCTGCCGCCCTGTGCGTTCTGCCGGCGTGCCGGGAAATCCCGCCGCAACCACTGCCGGGATCACCAGGGTTGCGGAAATAAACGAGACATCCATCACGATCAGGTCCACGACTTCCCCCACCTGCTCGCGAGTCAGGAAACGCGCATTGGTCTTCTCCAGCAAACGGACTCGGGTATCTTGGCGCAGGCGGAAATCGATCTGTCCATGCCCGGTGTCGACCGCGATGATGCGAGCCGCCCCGTGCTGCAGCAGGCAATCGGTAAACCCTCCGGTGGAAGCGCCCACATCCATGCAAACCTTTCCCGCTACATCGACTCGCCAATGCTCCAGCGCTCGCTCCAGCTTCAGACCGCCTCGGCTCACATATTTCAGATCCTCGCCGAGCAACCGGATTCCAGCAGCGGCATCCACCGCGGTACCGGCCTTCTCGATCTTCTGCCCATCGACCAGGACCTTACCGGCCAAGATGAGCGCCTGCGCGCGGACGCGCGAATTCGCCAAGCCGCGTTCCAGAAGCAATTTGTCGAGCCGGAATTTCACGTCTCTCCGTTAAGACCGCTGAACCGGTGTCCTCCGCCCACCCTACCACGAACGTGCGAGCCACGAACTCAGTGCAAACTGCTGAACTTTCCTCCTATGAATGATTTACGGCGGTACTTTCCAGTTTTTCCACATGAATTTCCACTTTGGTGTTGAAAACTTCCGGTGGCCACTATGAATCTGGGAGAAGCGGTACAGGAGAAGTTCGCTCCGCCCATTCTCGGACGTTTTCAGGTAAGATATTTCGGCCAACCAACTGCCGACAAATGAACCGCGAATATCACAAGGGTTACAGCCAGGAACTGGGCCGGGACATGGACACGCTCGTGTTCGGCCACTCCGGAAAGCCGGTGCTTGTCTTTCCCACTTCCATGGGAAAGTTCTTTGAGTATGAAGATCGAGGCATGATCGCCGCGCTGGCGGCGAAACTGGAAGCCGGAGAGCTCCAGGTCTTTTGTCCGGATGCTGTCGACACCGAAAGCTGGTACAACAAGGGCGTTCATCCCAAGGTAAGGGTGATGCGCCATCTGCAATATGAGCGCTACATCCTGAATGAGTATCTGCCGTTCCTGCGCTGGAAGAACCCGACCTCCAGTCTTGCCGTCACGGGATGCAGCTTTGGCGGGTACCATGCCGTCAACTTCGCGCTGAAGCACCCGGACGTGGTGACCCACTGCATCAGCATGAGCGGCGCATTTGATATCCACCAGTTTCTGGACGGATACTACGATGACGACTGCTACTTCAATTGTCCGGTGGATTACCTGCCGAAGATGGCGGATGACTGGTTTCTGAGCCGTTACCGGCGGATGACGATCGTGCTGGGCTCGGCGGATTGGGATATGTGTCTGGACCAGAACGTGAAGTTGTCAGCCATGCTGAACGACAAGGCGGTGCCGCACTGGCTGGACGTGTGGAACGATCATTCCACGCATGACTGGCCGTTGTGGCAGAGAATGGCAGGGAAATACTTTTGAGGCTGGTCGTCCATCGGTCGTCCTTAGTCGTTCGCCATCAGCCTTGCGATTAAGAAATCCAGAGGGCAGAATTCAGGAGTCTGAAAGAAACAGATTCAGCAGAACGCACAATCTCTTAAGAGCAGAGGCCATCATGAAGAAAATCGGAATCATTTTTGGCATGGAAAACAGCTTTCCGCCGGCGCTGGTGGAGAGAATCAACAACATGAACGTCGAGGGGGTGACGGCGGAGTTTGTGAAGCTGGGCGGGGTAAAGATGGCTGATCCCAGCGGGTATCGGGTCATCATCGACCGCATTTCCCAGGACATCCCTTTCTACCGGGCGTTTCTCAAGAATGCCGCGTTGACCGGGACGATCGTCATCAATAATCCGTTCTGGTGGACGGCGGATGACAAATTCTTTAACTACGCGCTGGCGACCAAGTTGGGGGTGGCGATCCCGCCGACCGTCCTGCTGCCGCATCACACCCATCCGCCGGATACCACCGACCAGTCGATGCGCAATTTGATCTATCCGTTGAACTGGGACGAGATTTTCAGCTATGTCGGCTTTCCGGCCTTCCTGAAGCCGTATGCCGGAGGGGGATGGAAGCACGTTTACAAGGTGCACACCCCGGACGAGTTCTTCAAACATTACAACCAGACCGGCGACCTGTGCATGACGCTGCAGCACGGAGTCGAATTCGATGAGTATTACCGCTGTTATGTAGTAGGACAGGAAAAAGTTCACGTGATGAAATACGACCCCAAGGCGCCGCACCATGAGCGGTATGTGAAGGGGAATCCGCCGCCTTCGAGCGCCAAGCTGCATCAGCGGATAAACAACGATGCGCTCACGCTGTGCCGGGCCCTCGGCTACGACCTGAACACCGTGGAGTTCGCGGTGGAAGGCGGAGTCCCGTATGCGATCGACTTCATGAATCCGGCGCCAGATGCGGAGATCACGTCGGTGGGCCAGGCGAATTTCGACTGGGTGGTGAATGCGGTCGCCGAGATGGCCGTGAAGAAGGCGCAGAGCGACGAGAATCCGGCGCGGGAACTGAGGTGGGCGGCGTTCCTGGCGGGCACGAAACCGCCGGAAGTCGCTCCCGCAAAGCCCGCGGCTAAGAAGAGGGCTAAGGCATCGAACTGAGTGGACGAGGGACCGACACTCGCGGAGAAGCGACTGCGCTGGGGAGTCCTCCGAGCAGAAAGCGACCGGTCTTGGAGCGGTAGCCGGTGGCTTAGCTCAAGGCTTCGCGTTGTTCCGTGTGACTGTCACCCTGGTATTCGCACTGACCTCCATCGTGTTGCTGCTCTCGGCATCTTCTCGCAAACTTGGCTGTTGTCGTTTCTCTCTATCTGCTTGAGTGCATTGACGATCCTCTTCATTGGATTCTCGGTGTGGTTCTATTTCCTCCAATGGCGCATGTTTCGTCACCCCTGACTTCAGCCTATCTAAGCGACACACGCAACCAGGAAAAGTCGTTCGGGAAAGCGGTGGCATTGTTATACTGATGAAGCGTGGGGCCTCGATCCACGCTTCGTTCGGAAAGCGAAGTGCTGGGCTAGTACCGACCGCTCAATTAAACATATGCAACCGACGTTCACTATCGGGATCGAAGAGGAATATCAGACCGTCGATCCGTCGACTCGTGACCTGCGCTCCCATATCCACACCGAAATGATGGAGAAGGGCAGGCTGCGCCTGCAGGAGCGGGTGAAGGCGGAGATGCATCAGGCGGTGGTGGAAGTCGGCACGTCGGTCTGCAACAACATCAGAGAGGCCAAGGAAGAGATCCGCAAGCTGCGCCACGAAATGATTGGATTGGCGAAGGAAAACGGTCTGCGACTGGCCTCGTCCGCAACTCATCCGTTCGGCGACTGGCGAGTGCAGGAAATCACGCCGGACGAACGCTACAAGAACATCGTCGAAGACATGCAACTGGTGGCGCGGGCCAACCTGATTTTCGGTTTGCATGTGCACATTGGGATCGAGGACCGGGAAACCGCCATACACCTGATGAATCACGCCCGTTATTTCCTGCCGCACATTCTGGCGCTCTCGACCAATTCGCCTTTCTGGCTGGGCATGAACACCGGGTTGAAATCGTACCGCTGCAAGGTATTCGACAAGTTTCCCCGCACCAATATTCCGGATTACTTTCCGAGTTGGGGCGAGTACGAGAATTTCATCAAGCTGCTGATCAAAACCAACTGCATCGACAACGCAAAGAAAATCTGGTGGGACATCCGCCCGCACGCGTTCTTCAACACTCTCGAATTCCGGGTGTGTGACATTCCCATGCGGTTGGATGAAACCATCGCGTTGGCGGCGCTCATCCAGGCAACCATCGCCAAACTGCACAAGTTGTACGCGGCAAATCAGGGATTTCGCCTCTACCGGCGCGCTCTGCTGATGGAGAACAAGTGGCGCGCCGCCCGCTACGGGCTCGATGGGAAACTGATCGACTTCGGCAAGCAGAAGGAAGTTCCCGCGCGGGACCTGATACTGGAGTACCTGGAGTTTGTCGACGATGTGGTGGATGAGTTGGATTCGCGGGCGGAACTGGAATATATCCATGAGATTCTAAGGATGGGCAGCGGCGCTGACCGGCAACTGCGCGTCTTCGAACAGACCGGCGATCTGAAGAAAGTTGTGGATTACATTATTGAAGAGACGGAGACGGGCATCGAAGAGCAGTCCGGCTCGACTTCCGCCAGAAAAGTGGGGTAATGGCAAGTTCTGTAGATGAGACGCAAAATCCTGTCCTTGGCAAACAAGAACAGGGCGCCCAACTGAATACGCTCTCCTTCGATCCTGAACTGACTCCCGGCGCCCACAACGCGGTGCATGTGTGCCTGAGAGTTCAACCGAGCGAGAAGGTCACACTGATTACCGATGAAGTGACCAGGGAAATCGCCGCCAGCCTGGCGCGTGAACTGGAGGACCTTGGCTGCCCGTATCGCGCCTGGGTGCTGGAAGAACTGGCGCCGCGTCCGCTGCTGGATCTGCCGCGCGAGATTCTTGATGATCTTGAGACCAGCCAGGTCAGCATTTTCGCGGCGCAAGCGCAGGCCAACGAGTTGCGGTCGCGCATCCAGATGACGGACGTGGTGAACCGGCGCAACATCCGCCACGCTCACATGGTGAATATCAATCCGCAAATCATGCGCGAAGGCATGCGGGCGGATTTCTTCAAGGTGGATCGCATCAGCGTCAAGGTCATCGATATGGTGCGGCGAGCTTCCCGGGTCCGGGCGAAAACTCCGGCCGGCACGGACTTGGTTGCGGATTTGAACCCGCGCTATCGCTGGGTCAAAACCAGCGGCCTGATCAGCCCCGACAAATGGGGGAACCTGCCGGGCGGAGAGATTTTTACCACTCCAGGCGAAGTAAACGGCACCTTCGTGGTGGACGGCGTGGTGGGCGATTGGCTGTGCTCGAAATTCGGCAACCTGAAAGCCAATCCGCTTACGATTCGGGTCAAGGGCAACCGCGTCACCGAGGCGCACTCCTCCAACCGGGAACTGGAAAGCGATTTCTGGAGTTACACCCATACCGACGAAAACAGCGATCTGGTGGGCGAATTCGCCATCGGGACCAACCTGGAACTGAAGGACATCATCGGCCAGATCCTGCAGGATGAGAAATATCCCGGTGTGCATATTGCGTTTGGCAACCCCTATGGCGCACACACCGGCGCAGAGTGGTCTTCCACAACCCACATCGACGTGGTCGGACGCGAGTTCGACATCTGGGTGGACGAGGAGCAGATCATGCGGGGTGGAAAGTTCCTGATCGAAGCGTAAATCGGGCTCAAGATGTTTTGTGAGAGGGCACGACCTCAGTCGTGCCGCGTGGACTCAACAAGAACCAGGCTTTAGCCCCTGAGAGTTTTCACGATTGAGCATTTCGCGGGCGAGGGCGCCCGCGCCACACGGTTATCATGATTCCTTCCCTGCGACAGCGGTTCAATGCGAACTTCGCCCCGGAGAAGTACCAGACTTTTCTCAAACTCATGGAAGAGCGCTGTGGCGCGCCGATCGAATTCCGCATATCGGAGACGCCCTGCTTCTTCCCCAAGCCGCTTCTCGATCAGATGGCGCAGTACGGCAAGGAACTGATCCAGCAACTGGGGACGTTGGAGTACCGCAAGACTTCTTTCCAGGCAATTCCGGCCGAATTCAACGTCCCCCACGAATCGCCTCATCCCATGTTCATCCAGGTGGATTTCGGGATGGTGCGGGATGCTTCCGGAAACCTTCAGCCGAAACTGGTGGAGTTGCAGGGGTTTCCTTCGCTTTATGCCTACGAAGCCATGCTGTCACAGGTCTACCAGGAAGTGTTTGGACTGGATGACAACCTGAACTACCTGCTCAGCGGCCTCGATTGGGAAAGCTACAAGAAACTGCTGCGACACGCCATTGTGGGGGACCATGATCCGCAGGACGTGATTCTGATGGAGATTGATCCGCTGCACCAGAAGACCCGGCCGGATTTTCTGTTGACCGAAAAATTGCTCGGGGTTCCAACCGTGTCGATTACCGACATTCAGAAGCGCGGCAGCCAGTTGTTCTATCAGAAAGACGGCCACCGGGTGCGGGTCAAGCGCATCTACAACCGCGCCATCGTGGACGAACTGGTACGCAAGAAGATCAAGCTTGACTTCGCATTCACCGATGAACTCAACGTCGAGTGGGCAGGCCACCCCAACTGGTATTTCCGGATGAGCAAATTCTCGCTGCCATTTCTTAAACACGAGTGCGTGCCAAAGACGTGGTTTCTGGATCGAGTGGAGCGCATTCCCGATGACCTGGAGAATTACGTGCTGAAGCCGTTGTTCTCTTTCGCGGGCCTGGGCGTCATCATGAACCTCAAGAAAGAAGATCTGGCGGCGGTACCCAGTGAAAAACGCTCTCAGTACATCCTGCAGCAGCGGATGAATTTTGAACCGGTAATCGAGTCGCCGCACGGCGGCACGAAGGCCGAGCTGCGGATCATGTACATCTGGCTGCAGGAGCTACAGCCGGTGATGGTGATTGTGCGCATGGGCCGTGGGCTCATGATGGGAGTGGACCAGAACAAGAATATGGAGTGGGTGGGAAGTTCGGCCGGGTTCTATCAGGGATAATAAGCTCTCTCCCGTCGCGCTCATTGACCCAAGGTCACGGCCCGATTCTTGATGAGTGCTATCGCCTGATTTCGGAAGTTATCCGGCAAGTCGGACTGTCCATTCGTGGGCAGGATAGCCTAGAAACCTGTCGTTTTGAGCCGGACAATTCCCTTGACAAGCGGGAACTCCGGGGGGATACTCCTCGAATCTTTGCGCGGAGGCACTATGAAACGTTCTTCCCGGCCCCGTAAGACAGCCGACCTTTCCGAGTCAGTCCATAAGCAGCTCAACATGTATGCGCTTGCAGCGGGCGCAGCGGGAGTGGGCGTGCTTGCCCTGGCACAACCGTCTGAGGCCAAGATCGTCTACACACCCGCTAACGTCGGGTGTGGCCCCTGCAAACTCGACCTCAACCACGATGGGATAACCGACTTCACTATCTTTGCTTGGCGCCACCGCGGCGGGCATTCAAGCAAATCGGGAGTTGGTGCAAGCGCCCCCGCGGGTAACGCAGTCGAAACAAGTCATCAAGGTAATTATTGGGCAACAGCCCTATATCGGGGCGCGAAGATCGGCCCCAGCCAAGCCTTTCGCGGAAGTACCACCTCGGTCCTGATGGTCGCTTGCGGCAGGGGTGGTTGTGAAGGCCACTGGCACAACGTCACGAACCGCTACCTCGGCCTGAAGTTCACGGTCAAGGGAAAAACCCACTACGGGTGGGCGCGACTGAGCTCTGGTCCTCTTGGGGGCGCCCGGCTAACTGGCTATGCCTACGAAACCATCGCAGGCAAGCCCATCATTGCTGGCAAGGAACACGGCGCGGACGTGATCACCGTCCAGCCCGCCAGCCTCGGTGATCTGGCGGCAGGAGCGTCTGCGGTTCCGGCTTGGCGCTCAGGCAAGTAGCAAGGCGCTGATGGGGCATGCGTGCCGCTGCTATCGGCCCGTAACTGTTGCAAAATTCCCGATATCACTCATTCACTGGGTTCTGAGCTGCTATCGCCTGTTTTCAAAATTGTCTCGTTAAGATAAGATTTTGGGTTCGCGACGATCAATGCCTCTGTGGATTCGCACTCTGGAAGACAGTGACGTGGCCCTGGGTTTAGTGGAGGTCTCTGCTATGGCTTCTCTTTCGGATTCTCTGGTTCGCCAGTTGTTGGAAGGCCGTTACATCGCGTCGCTCGCAACGAAGAACCCAGACGGCTCTACCCACATGGTTGCGGTTTGGTACTGGTTTGATGGTGCGCATATTTATATAGCCACGTCCACGCGCACTCGCAAGGCTCGAAATCTGCAGTCCAACCCCAAAATCTCGTTAATGATCGACTCCCGCGACCCCGCAGCATCGTGCGGCGTAAACATCGTAGGCACCGCGCAGATCTTGACAGGCGAACCGTCCCGGAAATGGAATGGGCGAGTTCATGCCAAATATCTGAGCGACGCCGCACTCGCGGACCCCCGAGTTGGTCCAGTGTTCGCATCGTGGGATGATGTGACAATCCAGATCACACCGACCTCGGTCGTCGCTTGGGATATGCGCGAAGCAGATAGGCAAGTCTTTGGCAGCGCGTTCGAGAGCAACCCCACATACCTGTTGCCTCTGGAACGTTGAACGGACGGTGCGACCCAATTGAAATCGCGTTAACACTCATTGGCCGGGTGAGCCGCCAAACCCGGGTCCTTCGGGTGGCCGGATCTTCCCAGCCCCTATAGTTATCCCCTTGTGACAGTTGACCTCGTGCAGCCCACGGCCTAACATTAGCCCCGAAGCAGATGGTGCGTCTCTATGGTTGGGCAGACGGTCTCCCACTATCGCATCCTGGGAAAAATCGGCGGTGGAGGCATGGGGGTCGTCTATGAGGCGGAAGACACGCGCCTGGGCCGCCACGTTGCCCTGAAGTTCGTTCCTGACAATCTGCTGGGTGACCGCAAGTCTCTTGATCGTTTCGAGCGCGAAGCCCGCGCCGCCTCCCAACTGAGCCATCCCAATATCTGCACGATCCACGATATCGAGGATAACGATGGCCATCCGTTCATCGTGATGGAGAAGCTCGACGGGGAGAGCCTGAAGCAGCGGCTCAAGGAAAAGCCGCTGGAACTGGAAGAGTTGGTCAACATCGCGATCCAGGTGGCGGACGCACTTGCCGCCTTGCATGCCAAGAACATCATCCATCGCGACATCAAGCCAGGAAACATTTTTATCACCCAGAGCGGGCAGGTCAAACTGCTGGACTTTGGGCTGGCGAAACTGGTGCAGGACCACGAGAGCGAGGCCATCAGCCGTGCTTACGACGAGTCGCTGACCCAGGCTGGTGTGGTGCCCGGCACCGCCGTTTATATGGCCCCGGAACAGGCTCGCGGCGAGGAACTGGATGCGCGCAGCGATCTTTTCTCGTTCGGAGTCGTGCTCTACGAGATGGCCACGGGCAAGAAGCCGTTCCAGGGAAAGAATGTTGTGGCCATGCTCGACACCATGCTGCATCAGAAACCTCCGGCGCCGCGGACGCTGAATCCTGCGATTCCTCCGGAACTGGAAGGCATCATCGGCAGGACGATTGAAAAGGACCGCGAAAAGCGCTATCAGAGCGCGGCGCAACTCAAAGCCGATTTACAACGCCTGAAACGCGAAACCGACTTAGGTTTGATCCGGGCGGTGACCGACACCGGTTTGCGGTTACCCAGCCGGAGCTTTCAAAATTCGTGGCAATGGCAGAAGTATCTGGTGATAGGCATGGCAGGGTTACTGGTTACGGTGCTGGCTGCCGTAGGCACGTGGTGGTTCAAGTCAAGGTCTGCCGCGGCCGCTGCGGGAAAAAACACGATCGCGGTCTTGCCGCTGCAGAACATGAGCGGTGATTCCAGTGCCGACTACCTGCGCTTCGCGCTGGCCGATGAAATGGCCAGCGTGCTGACCTACAGCCGCACCTTGGATGTCCGTCCCACATCCATCACCCGGAAGTACATAGGTTCAGACCTGGATCCGCAGAAAGCGGGACGTGAACTGCACGTGGCGACGATCCTGGCGGGGCACTTCCTGCGGCAAGGCGACCGCACGCTGGTCACCCTGGAAGCCACCGACGTAAAGAGCGATCGGTTGCTGTGGGACACCACTTTCAGTGCGCCCAGTCAAGACCTGATCGCCCTGCAAGGCCAACTTGCGAATCAGTTGCGTCAGGGGTTGTTGCAGGTCCTGGGCGCGGCGACCGGTCTGCTCAATGCGGGCACGCGGCCTACGAATCAGGCGGCCTACGATCTTTATCTGCGCAGCCTGCCCATGTCGCACGATCCACAGCCCAATAAGCAGGCACTGGCCATGCTGGAGCAGGCGGTTTCTTTGGATCCCAGTTACGCGCCGGCGTGGGAGGCTCTAGGACCTCGCTACTACTACGATTCCACTTATTCCGGTGGCGGCGACGAGTCGTTTCAGAAATCGAATCAGGCCTGCGAACGTGCGCTGGCGCTCGATCCCAACCGAATCCAGGCGGCGAGCCAGTTGATTACCAATCGAGTGGAGCGGGGTGAGTTGTCGAAGGCGTACGACTCCGCCGAGACCCTCGTGAAGAACCGTCCGGAAAGCGCGCAGGTTCATTTCACGCTCAGCTATGTATTACGCTATGCCGGAATGCAGGAGCGGGCAACGCAGGAGTGTGAAGCCGCACTGGCTTTGGACCCCGGAAACTATCAATTCCGGTCCTGTGCCTGGGCGTTCATGGTTCTGGGCCAGACCCAGCGAGCTGAGGAGTTTGTCCGTTTGGACGCGGGCTCGGAATGGGCAGCGTACATCACACCATCGATTCTGCTCCGCGAGAACAAGATTGCGGAAGCCAGGGAAGCGGTAAAGCACATGTCGGCGAACCCCCGCTATCACCGGGATTTGCTGGAAGCCTGCCTGGAGCCGGGCCATGCAGCCGACCTGGATCGCATCGCGCGCGACATGACCACCAATTTCCCCGCGGAGATGGATCCCGAGCCTTGGTACACCCAGGGGACGATCCTGGCATTCTGCGGCAAGAAAGATGCTGCCCTGCATCTGCTGAATGCCGCGGTACAGCAGAACTACTGCGCATACTCTGCCCTGCTGGCTGATCCACTATTGGCAAAGCTGCGGAGCAGCGCGGAATTCGATAAGGTCCTGACCGCGGCGCACCAATGCCAACAGAGTGTGCCCAACCCGCAGGGTCAGTAGTTTCGCAACCGGTTCCTCTGCCCGGAAGCTCTTTCGCCTTCACGCGACCTTGGGATGGCTCGCGAGGGCTCAGCGGTATACTGAACCGGCAATGACAGCGACGTGCCGGGCTCGGATGGAAGTCTGCCGAGCAAAACTCGAACTTGAGAAAAATCTTGCTTCCCATCGGCGAGAATCTCCATCTCTATAGGTTCATGCGAACAAAATACCGCAGCCTAAGATCGCGACGACTGGGCCTGGCGATGCAGGCCTTGCTATGTGCTGGTGCACTCGTCGTCGCTTTTTTCGCCCAGGTCAAACCGCAGCCATCGCCAACCCAGCCGCTGCCGCAAGACTCCGGCGTACTGGGTCTGAAGCAAATGCTGCTCCGGCTCCAAACCACGGCTCGCCTGATGCAGACGGTCGCCCATCCGGACGACGAAGATGGCGGCATGCTCACGCTGGAATCGCGCGGAAAGGGCGCATCGGTCGTGCTGCTGACGCTGAATCGAGGCGAGGGCGGACAGAACAAGGTGGGGAGTAATCTGTTCGATGTGCTGGGCGTGGTACGCACGCTGGAGCTCACCGCATCGGACCGCTACTACGGGGTGGATCAGCGCTTCACTCGCGTGGCCGATTTCGGCTTTTCGAAAACTTCCGAAGAGACTTTTCAGAAGTGGCAAGGACACGACATTGCTCTGGCGGACATGGTGCGCGTGATTCGTACCTTTCGCCCGGACGTGCTGGTGGCGCGCTTCAGCGGCACCGACCGGGACGGGCACGGTCATCACCAGGCTTCGGCGATTCTGACGAAAGAGGCATTCCGCGCCGCAGCCGATCCGAATCGCTTCCCCGAGCAGATCAAGCAGGGGCTGCGGGTGTGGCAGGCGAGGAAGGTCTACATCGGAAACGTATGCGGCTTTGGAGCCAGCACTTGTCCCGATGCGGATTACACGCTGAAGCTAAATACTGGCCAGGCCGATCCGGCGCTAGGCATGTCTTATGCGCAGTTTGCCATGGAAGGTTTGCGGCATCAGCTCTCGCAAGGCGCTGGGGCCTGGAATATCGATCCCGGTGACCGCTTCACTTTCTACAAGCTGGTGGATTCAGTCTTGCCATCGACAACCGACAAGAATGGACACGAGAAAGATTTCTTTGACGGGATTGATACGAGTCTTCCTGGGCTGACGGCGCGGTTGGGAGCAGAGGCCGGCAAGGCTCCGTTTCTCTCGGCTGCCCTGGCGGAAATTCAGCAGCACGTCGTGCAAGCGGTGGCCGCAGCCGGCCGCGATCCTGCCGCCGCTGCCATGCCCTTGCTGGAAGGATGGCACGGTGTTCACAACCTCATCGAGCGGGTAACGACTTCCACTCTGTCTCCGGCGGCAAAGAACGATCTGATTACCGAGCTGGATACCAAAGAAGATCAATTCGAGAAGGCAGCGAACCTCGCAGCCGGAGTTCAATTGCAGGTCGTGGCCGATGTCGCTGTCGGAAAAAACGCCGACGATGCATTCATGGCGGTGCCGGGACAAGGTTTCAACATCACGGCACACTTCTCAAACCAGTTGCCGGTCGAAGTGGAGAAGATCGATCTCGACTTGCCTCCCGGGTGGAAAGCAGAAGAGATTGGCGGCGTGAAAGCCTCAGATCACTCGAAGAACGTGGCTACGTTCCGGGTAACCGTCTCCACAAATGCGCAGTACACCCGCCCTTATTGGCATCGCAACGATCCGGAAAGGGACGCGATCAATGTGATCGACGATCCGCAAGACGTGACGCTTCCCTTCTCACCTCCACCGGTCAGGGCGCATGCGCTTTACGCGCTCGGGCGGCGGAAAGGTATCGCGCACGCGACCGCCATGGTGAAGTACCTCGGCGAAGACGGACGCGAGATGGAACGGGCAGTAGCAGTAGCACCGGCGTTCTCTGTGATGCTGGAGCCGGGAGAACAGGTGATCCCGGTCTCAGACGGCTCAGCGTCTACCGTGAAGGTTGCGGTGTCGAGCAACATCTCTGGCGCGGCCAAAGGCACTCTGCGGATCGAGGCTCCAGCGGGATGGCGCGTCGAACCGGACGGGCTGCCGCTTGAATTCCACAGCCGCGGCGACAAACGCGAATCCGACTTCAGACTTTTCCCCACAAGGCTGAAGGAAGGTCGCACAGAGGTTCGGGCTGCTTTCGAGTCCGGCGGCTTGAACTACCGCGAGGGTTTCAGCACGGTCACCAGAGAAGACCTCGACACCTCTTACTATTATCAGCCAGCGGTGCAACGAGTCAGCATCGCGGATGTGAAGCTGCCGAAAGGGTTGAAAGTCGGATACATCATGGGCGCAGGCGATGACATTCCGACGGTGCTCAAGCAGATTGGGATGGATGTCACGGTTTTTGCGGCTGAGCAACTGGCGAGCGCGGACCTCAGCCCCTACGGAACCATCGTTCTCGGGATTCGTGCCTATGACACACAAAAAGAGCTGGCCGCGAATAACAAGAAACTGCTGGACTGGGTCGCCTCCGGAGGGACGCTCGTGGTGCAGTACAACACCGGGGTTGGCGATTTCAACAAGGGCAACTTTACGCCGTACTCAGCCACGCTCAGCCGCGCCCGGGTTTCTGTGGAGGACGCACCGGTTGAAATACTTGCCCCGGAAGACAGTGTTTTCACGGCTTCCAACAAGATTACAGAAAACGATTTTGAAGGGTGGGTGCAGGAGCGTGGTTTGTATTTTATGGATCACTGGGACGATCATTTCAAACCACTGCTGGCATGTCATGATCCAGGTGAGCCTCCGCAGAAGGGCGGTCTGTTGCGGGCGCAGTATGGCAAAGGAACGTACATCTACACTGGCTATGCGTTCTTTCGGCAGCTTCCGGCAGGCGTTCCCGGCGCGATCCGGTTGTATGTCAATTTGCTCAGTGCGGGACATCAGTAGTTGGTAGCTAGTAGCAAGGAAGTCAGTGGTCGGCGGCGGTTCTCACAAAGCGGTGCGCGACCCAAGACCGAGTACTGGTTACCAGCTACTAACTACTAGCTACTCTTCTTCGCGCATGCAATCTTCCCTACAATCCGGCGGCGGTGAAGGTTCTCCGCAACTGATTCGCGGGATCGGACTCGGCAGCGCTACCGCGCTCAACATGATCGACATGATCGGGGTGGGGCCGTTCATCACCATCCCGCTGATCGTGAGCGCCATGGGCGGGCCGCAGGCCATGCTGGGCTGGGTGCTGGGAGCCATCTTCGCGGTTTGCGACGGCCTGGTGTGGGCAGAATTGGGCGCGGCCATGCCGGGCTCGGGCGGGTCGTACCGCTATCTGCGCGAAATCTACGGCGCGAACACATTCGGACGGCTCGTCTCTTTCTTGTTCATCTGGCAACTTTCTTTTAGCGCACCACTGTCGGTTGCATCTGGCGCGATTGGCTTGGCGGGCTATGCCTCGTATTTCTGGCCGGGTCTGGAACGCCAGTATGCCGCGCGAACCTGGAATGTCCCTTTGCCGCTGATCGGTTCCATGGATGTCCACTGGCTGGTTTCCGGGGCAACCTTCGTTGCCATCGGGGTGGTCATTCTGGCGACCGCCCTCCTGTATCGCAAGATCACCCGCATTGGATGGATTTCCAAGTTGCTGCTCGCCGGCGTGCTCGCCACCATGGGCTGGATCATCTTTGCCGGGCTTACACACTTCAACAGAGCGCAGGCGTTTAGTTTTCCTCCGGGCGCATTTCATCTTTCGTCGGCATTTTTTCTGGGCCTCGGTTCGTCCATGCTCATTGGGACGTACGACTACTGGGGGTATTACAACGTTTGCTTTCTGGGTGACGAAGTGAAAGATCCGGGGAAAACCATTCCGCGCGCCCTGCTGCTATCCATTCTTCTGGTGGGATGTCTATACGTGGTGATGAACATAAGCATCCTGGGCGTGGTTCCGTGGCAGGAGATGATGGGAGCGGGTCAGCCGAACCGCGGCTTGTATGTGGTGTCCATCTTCATGCAAAGGATCTACGGAGTCTGGGCTGCGAATGTAGTAACCGGGCTGGTGATGTGGACGGCTTTTGCTTCGATTTTTTCACTGCTGCTGGGATATTCGCGCGTACCCTACGCTGCGGCTCTCGACGGAAACTACTTCAGGGCGTTCGCACGTCTGCATCCGGATGGCCGGTTTCCGTATGTGTCGCTGGTTGCGCTGGCAACCGTGGCCGCTTTGTTTTGCTTCTTGTCGTTGGCCGACGCCATTGCGGGCCTGGTAGTGATCCGCATTACGCTGCAGTTTCTGGTGCAGTCGATTGGCCTCATAGTGCTGCGGATACGCCGTCCGGACTTGCCGCGACCCTTCCGCATGTGGCTGTATCCGCTCCCTGCATTGATTTCGGCGGCGGGATTTCTGTTTATTGTGATTTCCCGAACGAATTCAGGCACCCAGATTCGCTACGCCCTTCTGATCCTGATCACCGGTACTGCTCTTTACTTGATCCGCGCCTGGCGGCATCGCGACTGGCCTTTTGGACAACATCCGGCCGTGGCTGTCGGCGTTAACAACGGATAGCATGGCGCACATCGTGAACCCGTCATTGCCGCAAGAGCTGCGAACTCGCGACTTCTCTGCGTGGGCCCCGTTGCGCGAGCCGCTGTTCCGTTCGCTATGGGGCGCAGCGGTCATCTCTTACACCGGAACCTGGATGCAGAATGTGGGCGCCGGCTGGTTGATGACGCAGTTGACCATGTCCCCGCTAATGGTCGGCTTGGTGCAAGCGGCCGCGACGTTGCCGGTCTTTCTTGTGATCCTCCCGGCGGGCGCGCTGGCGGACATGGTGGATCGCAGGCGGCTCCTTCTGGTCAGCCAAGGATGGATGGTTGCGGCAGCCGCTCTGCTGGGCGTCTTCACTCTGCTGGGTCACATCACGCCGTGGAGTTTGCTGGCGTTTACTTTCGTGCTGGGCTTGGGCGCCGTAATGAATGACCCCGCCTGGCAGGCGATCACGCCGGAGGTTGTTTCCGCCGAGCAGCATGCGCCCGCGGTCGCGCTGAATTCGGTCGGCTTCAACGTGGCGCGAGCGGTGGGGCCGGCGTTGGGCGGAGCGGTAATCGCGGCAACGAGTTCCGGCGTGGCGTTCCTTTTGAATGCGATCTCGTTTTTCGGCGTGATCCTGTTTTTGTATCGCTGGAAGCGGCCACGTCATGAACCGGCAGAAACCGGGAAAGTTTCGGTTGCGATTCTGGCTGGGTTGCGCTATGTGCGCTCGGCGCCAGCCGTGCGATGTATCTTGATCCGCACCGGCGTATTCAGCCTTGCGGCTAGTTCGCTGCTTGCCTTGCTTCCGCTCATCGCAAAGCCGCACGGCGCTGACGGGTATGGGCTCTTGCTGGGATCGTTTGGACTGGGTGCTTTGGCCGGGGGCGCGGTGCTGCCACGCCTGCGAAGCCAACTATCGGTCGATGGCTTGGTCGCATTTGCCATGGTGCTGTTCGGCGTTATGACCATGACTGCCGGGCGCGTACAATCCTTCGGTTGGTTGAGTCTGGTGCTGTTCAGCAGCGGCGCCGCGTGGATCGGCATACTGGCCTGTCTCAACGTCGCGGCACAGACCATGTCGCCGCCGGGCTTGCGGGCCCGATCCCTGTCGGTCTACTTGCTGGTCCTGCAGGGAGGCATGGCAGTCGGCAGCGCGGCGTGGGGAGCACTCGCAACCCGTGTAGGAGTTCCTTCGGCGCTGTTGTGTTCGGCGGTGGCTCTGCTCGTCGGGCTGCTTTCGGTCCGGCGTTATCCGTTGGGCGCACAACAATTGCGGTATGCGCCGTCGGTGGTGCGGGACTGAGGCCTGGGACTTTCTGTCCGCTGCGGCGAGCGGCAATTCGGTATCATGCATGAATCACTAAGTCTCTGGAGGGAACATTATGAACAAGATGAAGTGGGCGTATACATTCTTGCTTTTGCTCACCGCGGCTGGACTTGCCTTCGGGCAGGCTGCCAAATCGAATGAACCGCAAACCATGGCGCAAGTGCTGGACAAGCGCGTATCGAGCGCGGAAGGCGAATTTGTTTCAGCGGCCGACGCCATGCCGGAAGACAAGTATAGCTTTGCTCCGACCAGCGGCGAGTTCAAAGGCGTACGAACGTTTGCGCAACAGGTGAAACATGTAGCGGCAGTAAATTACTGGCTCGGTTCTGCCGTTTTGGGGGAGCAGCCTCCAGTGGCGATCGGCAGCGAAAATGGCCCGGATTCCATCACTTCCAAGAAAGACATCATGAAGTTCCTGAAGGATTCCTATGGCTATTTTCACAAAGCCGTCGGCAGCATCAACGAGAAGAATTCGGTTGAGCCAATCAAGAACCCTTTCGGAGAAGGTACGACAACTCGTCTGGGGCTTGCGGTTTTGAATGTTGGACACAACTTCGATCACTATGGGCAGATGGTGGAATACCTGCGGATGAACGGCATCATTCCGCCCGCAAGCCGTTAAGCCAGAAACTCTTGAGGACCGCAGATGCCGCGGTCCTCTTTTCCACGCTGAGCATGTGGAATGGCACGGGCGTGCCATTTACGATTTGCGGGCCGCAGCACTAATCTCAAACTCTCCCCTAACAACAAAATAGGCCACAGGTTTGCCGGTTACTGGACCGCTTCGGTAGCTTGTACGTCGGATATCGGCAATCCAGCCAGCCCAAGGAGATACGATGGCGTGCAAAGCAAGCGATGAAGTGATTTCGAATTACGGGATATCTCAAGACGAAGAAATGCGGCATGCAATCGATAATTTTGTGCGTGCGCTCCAGACATATCCGGATCGCGCTGCATGCGAACCGGGGCTCAGTTTCGAGCAGCATTTCTTCCAGATCGCGGCAGAAGAACTGCAACCTTTGCCACAACAAGTCCGCGTGAATTAGGCGGACTGCGTCATCGGGTCAGCCGCGATTGGCGCCCGCCTTTGAGCGCGATAGTCGCCGGGAGCAGTTCCGCCGTTAGGCTGTTCGAGCGCAGATGCTCCTGTACCCGCTTACCCACCTGCCTTGCACTTGCTTCCGGATGCAGAAAGATCAAGACCGCAGGTCCGGCGCCGCTGAGAGCGACCCCGAGAATTCTCTTATCGTTTAGCTTCTGCAAAACAGGCAGCAACGGGCACAAATGCGAACGGTAAGGCTGGTGCAGACGATCCTCCAGCACGACGGAAAGCAAGTCCGGACGCCCCTGCGCAAACGCACTCAGCAGCAGCATGGAATTCTGGATATTGATCACCGCATCCGCGCGGGAGTATTGCTGCGGCAAGACGCTCCGCGCCTGCTCGGTAGGAAGAACTTCGCTGGGCACAGCCAGCAGCAAGGGCCACTTCCCTTTCGGCCGGATGGTTGCAATTTTCGCGTCACCATTTTCCAGGGTGCGGGCCACCGCGAGTCCACCCATCCAGCAGGCTGCGGCGTTGTCGGGATGATGCTCACGCCGGGCCGCTTCGCTGATGATCTGATCGTCGTTCCATCTCAGATATCCGAAATGTACAGCCAAGGCGATTCCTGCCAGGCGTGCCGCCGCGGACGATCCACAGCCTCTGCCGATGGGAATCTCGTTGGCAATGTCTAGCGCCAGCGGCTGGATTGCTTTGCCTTGAGATTCTAGAACTTCGCAGTAGGTTGCGAGAATGAGGTTACGGTCGAGTTGCCGGCATATTTCTTCGTCGCGACCCGAGGCGGTAATGGAAAACTCATCTGCGACTCCAGCCTTGATCCGGAGGAACATGGAGAGTGCGATCGCAGCGGCATCAAATGCGGGTCCCAGGTTGGCAGAGGTGCCCGGAAGGGCAATCTGGAACTGTTTCGTTGAGCGCTTCGTCGGCATCGGTTGCTTCAACTTACTGAAAAATGCCCGCCTTGTCATTTCGAGAGCGAAAAATTAGCGAGTCTATTTCCCAAGGCGTTTTTCCGCGTCTTCCAGCGTTCGAATCACCGCATCCGCCGTGGCATCGAGAGTAACAGGGCTCCGCTGATGACGATGAACATCAACCGCCTCAATGCTCCTGTTTTCCTCGAACAAATCGCCGCGATGAAATCTTAGGGTAAACTCGGGATCTTTTAGCAGGTGTCCCGTCAGAATCAGTACCACCGATTCGCCCGGCTTCACAAAGCCTGACTTCACCAATTTCTTCAAACCGGCCAAAGTCACGGCCGAGGCAGGTTCACACCCAATGCCATCGGCGCCGATCTCAGCCTTGGCGATGGCGATTTCCAACTCGCTGACTTGCTCGGCCGTCCCGCCAGTGCTCTCGAGCACGCGAACCGCCTTTTTCCACGATGCTGGATTGCCAATCCGAATGGCGCTGGCCAGGGTTTCATGCTGAACAGCGACAAGCTTTTTGCCCCCGGTTTCCCGCATGGTGCGAACCAGAGCGTTAGCCCCTTCGGCTTGAATGACGGAAATCCTGGGCAGAACAGAGATCAGATCCAGTTGGCGCATTTCGAGGAAAGCCTTGCCAAGAGCTGAGGAGTTGCCCAGATTGCCACCCGGCACGATGACATGGTCCGGCACGCGCCAATCCAATTGCTCCATCAGTTCCACCGCCGCGGTTTTCTGACCTTCAATCCGGTATGGGTTCACGGAGTTCAGCACATACACCGGCATGCGTTCGACAACCTCGTTCAACACCCGCATGCAGCCATCGAAATCAGTTTTCAGCTCGCAGGTCACCGCGCCATAATCCAGGGCTTGCGAGAGCTTTCCCCAGGAAATTTTCCCTTCGGGAACCAGCACCAGGCTGCGCAAGCCAGCGCGCGCCGCATAGGCCGCCATGGACGCCGAAGTGTTGCCGGTTGAGGCACAAGCTACCCAGCAGAATCGTTGCTGCTTTGCGACCGAAGCCGCCACGGTCATGCCGGTATCTTTGAATGATCCGGTCGGATTCATCCCTTGATGCTTCGCCAGCAAACGCTCGACTCCAGCGGACTGCGCGCAACGTGGCAGTTCATAGAGGGGTGTGTTGCCCTCGCGCAGAGTCACAACTTCTGCCCAATCGATTCCCTGCGGCAGCATTTCGCGAAAGCGCCAAACACCGCTCTGGTCAAGCGAAAGCGACGACCCGCGCCGTTGCCGCCAAAGGTTGCGAAGGAAAGCAGGGCCTGGCGAAGCGGCTTTGCCGGTCCAGCCTGAATAGAATATCTCCAGCAAGTCGCCGCAATCCGGGCAACGAAACGCCGCCCCCGCTTCTTCGCTGATCGTGCCGCAGCCAACACAGCGGAACTGCGAGTTTGTTTTCAAGCTGGCCCCGAGGGTAGTCTGTTCCGTCATCAGGTTTTTCCGGACAAGCAGGTTGCCGGTTGAGCCTATTTTGCGCCTCGCAGATACTGATCGGTCTTGTTGATCCAGTCCGCTCGCGGCGGATGGAACACATCGAGATCAACGGTATCTTCCAGGGCTTCGGCTTTGTGCGGCATGTGCGGCGGGATGGCGAGCACATGGCCGGCGCTGACTACAACCACTTTGCCGTCAATCCAGAACTTCAACGCTCCTTCCAGGACGTAAGTGATTTGCTCGTTGTGATGGCTATGCTCCGGAACAACACAGCCCTTTTTCAGCAGCACACGCGCCAACATGATGTTGTGTCCGACAATGAAATGGCGCTGCAGCAAGGGATTCAGATCCTCCAACTCGACCGAATCCCAGGCAACGTGCTTCAACTCAGCTTTGCCGGCGGGATGATTCGTCCTTTTCAGACGCGCTACTGCGTTCTTTTTGCTCGCTTGCTTTTTTCGCACCGCCCTTGGCATTCGATGTAACCTCGTCTTTTTTATCTGATCTTACAAACCTTTGTACGCGCCCCCGTCCACAAGAATGGTCTGGCCGGTGACGTAAGAGGCGCGGTCTGACGCCAGCCAAACAATCACATCCGCAATTTCTTTCGGGTCTCCGAGGCGTTTCAGCGGCACGTCGACGCTAAACCCGTTGAGCACCTCTTCCGTCGTCTTTCCATAAGCCGTGGCGCGCGTGTTGGCCAACTCCTTCAGACGATCAGTCGCGGTGTATCCCGGACCGACGTTGTTTACCAGGATTCCCTCTTTGCCAAATTCGTTGGCCAGACTCTTCACCAGGCCGACGGCCGCCGCGCGCACCGCATTTGAGAGCACGAGATCCGGCACCGGCTGCTTGGTGGTGATCGAGGTTAAGGTGATGATCCGGCCCCAGCGCTTCCGTTGCATATGGGGAATGACTTCTCGCGCAAAATAGACCGCGCTCAGAAAATTCGCGTCAATCGCATTGCGCCAATCGTCCAAGGTAGCAGCCAGGAACCCCTTGGCGGGCGGGCCACCGGCGTTGGTGACACAAATGTCAACGCTGCCAAAGGTGGCAACCGTTTCCGCGACGAATGTTCGCACCGCCGCCGGATCGGTCACGTCGAGCGGCGACGCCAACACTTCCGCGTCATGCTGCTTCCGGATCTGCTCGGCAGCTTGGTGCAGGCGTTCCGCGTTCCGAGCGCACATTGCGACTTTGCAGCCTTCCGCGGCGAAAGCTTCGGCTGCGGCCCGTCCGATCCCCTGGCTCGAAGCGGCCACAACGGCGACACGGTTCTTGAGCCCCGAATCCATACGGTTGAAATTATAGGCGACGGTCGGGCTGGGCGGTTCCCAGGTCCACGAAGCTTGCTCACTTTTGGCGGGAACGATAGTCTTAATTCACACACGCGGTCCGCGCAGACCAGCACACTCGCGCATGGGAGCCAACATGAAGCCACATGAGTACCGTCCAGAAACTGAAGCGGTTCGCGGAGGCACCGACCTCGGCAAGAAGAATGGCCCGCTGTCCACTCCGATCTATCAGACTTCCACCTTCGAAGTGACGGACAACGAAGAACAGCTGCGCGTTACCCCTACCGACCAGTTCTACACCCGCTATGGGAATCCGACGAACACAGTAGCTGAGAAGGCTATCGCAGAGTTGGAAGGCGCGGATGCCGCTTTGCTATTTTCTGCCGGGATGTGCGCCATCACGACGACCCTTCTCGCATTGTTGAAGAGCGGGGATCACGTCGTGGCACAGCGCGATATCTACGGCGGTGCTTCGAAGTTTTTCGGTCAGTGGCTGCCCAAGCTGGGCATTGAAACGACATTTGTCGATACCAACGATTTCGAGCAACACGCCCGCGCCATTCGTTCCAGCACGCGGCTGCTTTACCTGGAGTCCCCGACTAACCCGACTCTGCGAGTGGTGGATTTGCGCAAGGCCTCAGCGCTGGCAAAGGAACGCGGTCTCATTTCCATGATCGATAGCACCTTCGCTACGCCGGTCAATACGCGGCCCGCCGAGTTTGGGATTGATCTGGTCATGCACTCGGGAACCAAGTTTCTTGCCGGACATTCCGACTTGATCTGCGGTGTGGTCGCGGGTCGTGCAGACTTGATCGCCAAGATCCACCAAACCCGCACCACCCTGGGCGGCGTCATGGATCCGCACGCCGCGTGGCTTCTGCTTCGCGGCATCAGAACATTGGCGGTGCGAGTACAACGGCAGAATGACAGCGCACTACAAATCGCGCGTTTTCTTGCCAAGCATCCCAAAGTGCGGAGCGTCTACTATCCGTTTCTGGAAAGCCATCCCCAGCGTGCGATTGCCCTGGAGCAGATGAAGGGCGGTGGCGGCGTTCTGAGCTTTGAAGTGGACGGCACCGGCGACGACGCGCGGCGCGTGTCCGAAGCCCTGCGTCTGTTCACGCTGGCTCCCAGCCTCGGCGGTGTCGATTCCCTGGTGTGTATTCCGGTGCTGACATCGCATGCCATGATTTCAGCCGAGCAGCGTGCCAAGATGGGGATCACAGAACAACTGGTGCGGCTCTCCACTGGAATTGAGAACGCCGACGACCTGATCACGGATCTCGAGCAGGCGCTGGCGGTAGTCAAGCCCGCACCGGAGCACGCGCAGGTGGGATGAGGATCGCGTTGCCTATGGATGCGACCTTAAGCGCTAAGCTTTCGGAGATCGTGCTGCCGGACTGCGACGGGAAGCAGGTCCGGTTGGGTACGCTGTGGGCCGACTCACCGTGCGTGGTCGCGTTTCTCCGCCACTACGGTTGAGTATTCTGCCGCGAGCATGTCGCGCAGTTGCGCGAACGAGAAAAAGGCGTCCAACTCAGAGGCACCCGGATTGCCGCTATCGGATTAGGTGACGTTGAGTATGCCCGCATGTTCCGCCAGGACACGGGCATCGACTTCCCGCTGCTGATCGATTCGGATCGAATCGCCTACCGCGCCATCGATTTGCGCGTCGGTTCAGTGCTGCACCTCCTGCGCGCCGACAATTATGCCGCGCGGGTACGCGCAAAAGCTGCCGGACACCGACAACACAAGTTGGGGAAAAACCCCTTCCAGTTGGGAGGAAGCTTCATCTTCGCTCCCGGCAACGTAGACCTCTACGCCCACATCAGCGAAACGTTCGGAGACAACGCCCCAATGGCGGACCTGTTAGCGGCGTTGCCCTAGAAACCCTATCCGCGGCGGTCATGATGCGCTTCCCCGAAGTTCTAATCGATTCGAAAAAAAAGGCCCGACCCCAATCGGGGCCGGGCCAGCTCGCACGGTTCGCACTCAGAAAATGAATTTCAGGGCCAACTGTAGAATGCGGGCGTTGTGGGCGGACCCTGGACGCAGGAAGCCGGTCGTCGTTGTGCAAGATGGGTCTCCGGCCGAATTGTTAGGTCCGCCGTAGCAACCGATCGAGTTTGCGCCGGTGATACCTGAACTGTTGGCGTTATCGGAGGCAGAACCGGCGTCGCCTCCGAGCCACGACCATTCGGTGTGATTAAAGACGTTAAACGCCTCCGTCCTGAACTCAAAGTACTTGCTCTCCGTGACGGCAAAATGTTTGAGCAAGGCCATGTCGAAGTTCGTACGCCACGGATTGCTGAGAATGTTTCGTCCGGAGTTCCCGAAGGTCAAACCCGTTGGGGCCACGAATGCGGCGGCATTGTAAAGGAGAGGGCCAAAACCGGGTTCGCTGATGTTCGGGATTCCCGACCTTGGATTGCCCACCAGGTCGGGGAAGGAACCGGCGGTGGCAAAGTCATTGCCCACTCCCGCATTGTCGCCGGGAATAGAACCGACGCCGCCGTTGTATACGCTGAACGGACTCCCACTCTGGATCAGAGTAATGCCAGACCACTCCCATCCCCCCAACAGCCGGTTGCTTAGGCCCTTGCCTTTGAAAAAAGGCAAATCGTACACGTATCCCAGGTTGAGGTTGTGTCGTTGGTCGAAGTTGGAGCTGGCCCGGTATGAATTCAGGGTGTAGGAGTTCAAGAAGGTCCCATCGTTCCAGTCCGAGGAATCGTCGATGGAGTGGCTGTAGGTGTAAGCAGCCGTCAATTGCAGGCCGCCAATATTGTGGCGCAACGAAGCTTCCAGCGCATGGTAGATCGAGGATGCCGTATCGTCCTTGCGGGTAATGCTTCCGATTCCAAGAAATGGCCGATAAGGATCAGGATCGTTGCCGCAAGCCACTGCGAGGTTATTGGCCCAGCTTCCCGTAATGGTATGGCCATTCACGGTGGCGGTCGCCTGGGAGGTAACAGGGTCCAGCGATACTGAATTGCAGTCTGCAGCGCTAATCGTCTCGCCGGGCGCATAGGGATTCTGGGATGCCGGGACGGGGTGGATTTGGTTGTACTCATAGGAACGCGTCAGGTGCGTACCCTTGCTCCCAACGTAGGAAACTGTGGCCACCGTGTTTTTGGCGATGTCGTGCTGCACGTCCAGGTGCCACTGCTGAACATACGGCCATATGGCCTTGCTGGGAATCGAGATAAAAGTCAAGGGGCTGGTACTGGTGCCCTGCGGCACGATGTTCTGGTAGCCGGAGATATTGAAAACCGTTGCAGTCTGCGTGAGCGGGTTGAACTGCTCCAATGTACCGGCATTGGCTTCGCCTTGATTGGTGTGTTCAAAGAAGACGCCGTATCCGCCCCGCAGCGCCCACTTGCCGTCTCCCTTGGGGTCCCAGGCAAAGCCGATACGGGGTGCAGGGTTGAACAAATGACCCGTCATACAACCGGCAGGCACACCCGCCGTAACGCCGCATTGCACCCAGCCGTTGTAGGGATTGCCGGTCACATTTCCGTTGGCGTCGACTCCGCTGGCTCCGGGAACGTAGAATCGCGGATCAAAATTCCAGGCGCTGTGATGAATCTCGCGGTAGGTGCCGAACAAACTGACGCGCAGGCCCAAATTAAGCGTGAGCCGGCTGGTAGCGTGCCAGTCATCCTGGAAGTAAGGCTCGAAGATCTTGTATCGATTGTAGGTTTTGATGGCCGACTTCTCTTGCTGGAAGTTGCCCACATCCCCCAGCAGCAAATCAGCGAAAGCATTTCCGGTCGAGACCGCCGAACTTGTGCTAAAGGACAACAGGCCGTTGACTCCAATCGAGGGCTGTGGCAGTTCGTTCTTCTGGGCAGCCACGAAATAGCCGCCGAACTGCAGGTTATGCTTGCCGATAATCTTGGTGACGTTGTCCCGGTAGGTATAAGTAGGATTGGAGTTCAAGGGACCGTTGGGGACATAGCCCGGATCCTCGGCGAAGCTGTATTGCCCGCCGGCCACGCTGATCCCGGTCACCTTACCGCCGAAGCCGTTGTCGAAAATACCGATAGGTAGGAATCCGGAAGGACGTTGCCAGGGGCCGATCAAGCTGGTACTGATGTGATCGGTGGTGTAGCTGGCGACGAACTCATTCAACAATGTCGGAGATGCAGTTGCTGTCAGGCGAGCGACCATGCTGACGCCCGGACCGTTAAAATTGGTTTGAACGGTCGGGAACGTGACACCACTCGTCCACAAGGGAACGGGATAATCCTGGAACCAGGAATCGTGAATGTAGCGGAATGTGCCGCGGATCTTGTCGGTGAAATTGTGGTCGATACGAAAAAGTTCTTCTCGCCAATTGGTGGGGAGCGTTGGGGTTGCGAACCAGGTGTTGGGACCCACGTTAGGGTCCGGAATAAGGCCTTCAAGACCAGTAATGGTGGCGGGGTTGGCGATCGGCACCTGATTATTGGGAAAGTAACTTGGGCTCATCGTGCTCAGACCTTGGGCCGGGCAATTGGGGTACGCTGCGGCGGTCGTCGAACTATACACAGTGCCAGCGGCAGGACACACGTCGCTGAAGTTGCCGCCGCGTTCCGGCAAAGTGGGAACCGTGGTGGTCGAGAAGAACCCGGTTGCGGGGACCCGGTCGCGGCGCCACTCTTCCGACCAGAAAAAGAACGTCTTCTGCTTGCCGGTGTTGTAGTGGCCTGGAATATACACGGGTCCGCCAAAGGTGAAGCCGAAGTCGTTTTTCTTGTACGGAGGCACGCTCGTCTGAAGCTGCGGCGTGGCGTTAAACATGTCATTGCGCACGAACTCGTACAGGTCACCGTGAAAGCTGCTGGTGCCCGACTTGGTTTCCACCTCAACGGTCCCGGAACCGTTGCGGCCATACTGAGCGCCGTAGTTGGAGGTGAGGACTTTGAATTCGGCAATGGCGTCAATGCTTGGATAGACGTTCAGAGTCGTGTTGCTGCCGTTGTCCAGAGCGTCGCCACCATCCATTTCCCAGTTGTTGTATTCGGTGCGGCCCCCGTTAACGCTGAATGAGACGTTTCCCGAGACACCGACTCCAGCTTCATCTTGTCCAGTCTGATTGCTCACGCCGGGCACTAGCGTGATGAGTTGGGTGAAGTTGCGGCCGTTCAACTCAAGCTGACTGATCTCCTTCCCGGTCACCGTGCCGCCAAGATCGGAAGACTGGGTTTCCACCTGGGCGACATTCGTGCCTTCTACGGTTACTTCTTCTTTGGCCGCGCCCACTCGCATGGCAACATCGACGCGGGCCTTCTGAGCTACGCGCAAGATGATGCCCGCCGCCTCGAATTTCTTGAAGCCTGGGGCGGTGACCGTCAAGCTATAGGAGCCGATCGGCAGCGCGGAGAAGAGATAATCTCCGGTGGCGTTGCTGGTCGTGGCGCGGTTGATGCCAAGCTCCGGACTGGTGAGCGTCACCGGGGCGCCGGGTATGGCTGCGCCCGTGGGATCAGTCACCGTGCCGGTGATCGAGGCCGTGTCTTGCGCCAGAAGCGCCACTGGCAAACACAAGGTGAAGAAGAGCCATAAGCGCAAGAGACGATTCTTCATACTCAAAACCCCGATGGAATTCCTGAAAGCGAGCTTTCAAATCACCTGGTGAAGCTATGCAATCCCTAAGGTCTGGTCTCTGAAAAAAGCCGAGTATCACCCCTGAAATTCGGCTTTCTTAATCCGATTCCTGTCCCCACATCGCTGCAAACGGTTTTATTAAAACGTATGAATATTGCTCTTTTTGCTATTTCCAAGTCAAGAAAAAAATGGGCTACCCGACTTGGGCACAGCGGTCTGTGAGCTAGGACGGGGCGCGGGTTGAGCCGCGCACCGCCAGTTCGGGAGCCAGCTTACGGTGCACCGCCGGCAATTCCCGTTTTTCGACCACGGCATTGATACCTTCCAGAACCACGCCGGCGGCCATGGTGCCCATGGCCTCCATGGGCTGGCGAATCGTGGTCAGGGGAGGACTGTAGAGGCTGGATGCGGCGATGTCGTCAAAGCCGATGACCGAGCAATGGTCCGGAACCCGCAGCCCGGCACGGGCAAGGGCGCGAATCGCCCCAAACGCCGTCATGTCGTCGAAAGCCATCAGCGCGGTGAACGGACGCTTACATTTCAGCAGTTCCTCGGTCAATTTGTGGCCGGCTTCGAAGCTCGAGATCGGGTCTCGCGACTCGGGCAGATCGACAATGAGCCGGTCGTCCAATTCCAACCCGCGGGATTTGGCAAAGGAACGAACTCCCTTCCAGCGTGGCGCGCTGTCGGCCAGAGTCTTGGGGCCTCGAATGAACGCGATCTTGCGATGGCCGAGCGCGTACAGATGTTCGACCGCGGTGTAGGCCCCAACCTCGTTGTCGACGATCACCGAACTCACCGACTCTGTCTTGAGTTCCCGGCCGATCATCACCGTTGGAATGCTGCTCTTTTCCAGGTCGCCGAGCACCTCGATGTTCACAAACAGCCAATTCGCCAGCACGATAAGCGCTTCCACGCGCCGGTCCAGCAGCATCTCCAGGTAACGCTCGAAACGGGCGCGCTCATTGTGAACATCGGTGAGGATGGGAAGATACGAAGCCTGGTAGAGCGAGTTCTCAATGCCGCGCAGGATGAGAGTGCAGTAAGGGTCGGTCATGTCAAACACCATGACACCGACGGTGTGGCTGCGTTTGCTGCGCAGCGAACGCGCGAACAGGTTGGGCCGGTATCCCAGCTTGCGGGCAGCGCGTTGGATGCGCCCCTTGGTGGCGGCAGGAATGTAGCGGGCGAGAGGAGCGTCGTTCAGAACAATGGAGACCGTGGTCGATGAAAAACCGCTCTCCTTCGCCACATCCCGAATCGTGACCATCGCATCCTTGCTTCCGGGATTGAACACCGGAGCGCGCGGTTGCCGGAACCGGACCGTCTTAAGCCAGCCGTCTCGGCTGCCAGAATGAAAATCGTTCTCAGCAGCGTCCGCGCTTGAATTCAACCCGCTGCTGGCGGACACTACATCAGAGAGTGAAACCAGTGTCAAGCTCGGATTTGCGATGGATCATAACTCTTGTGGTTGTCCTCGCCCAGGCAACGGCCGGGCAGGCGAGCGGGAATCCGCAGACTTCTGCGCTAAAAACGAATGGCGGAACTGTTTCCACTTCTGTTCCCAATACCGATCCGGAACAGCTTTTTCACCAGGGTGAGGCCGAACTGAAGAGCGGGAAACTGGACGAAGCCGAGCGGGCATTTCGAGGCGTCCTCGCCTTGAATCCGCAAGTGGCGGGCGCCTACGCCAATCTGGGCGTGATTTCCATGCGACGCAAGCAGTGGCCGCGTGCCCTTGAGATGCTTCGCAAGGCGGAAAAGCTGGCGCCACAATTGCCCGGAGTCCGGTTGAACATCGGCCTGGTCTATTACCGGCAAAACGATTTCGCCCAGGCTATTCCGCCCTTCGAGTCGGTGGTTCACGATTTGCCAGACTCGTTTCAGGCCCGGTACCTGCTGGGGCTTTGTTACTTTTTCCGGCAACGTTACGAGGAATCCACGGTCACGCTTGAGCCGCTCTGGCCGCAGGCTTCCGACCAGCTGAACTACCTGTATGTGCTGGGAATCGCCGCCACCAGAGCAGGTCAAAAGGAACTGGAGCAGAAAGCGCTCGGGCGGCTGGTCGAAACCGGCGGAAACTCCGCTGAGTTTCATTTGCTGATGGGAAAGGCACACCTGAACCGCGAGGAATATGCCGAAGCGATCACTGAGCTTCAGCTTGCCGCCAAACAAGACCCGAAACTTCCGTTCGTCCACTTCAATCTGGGCATGGCATACTTTAAGAAGCAGGATCTGGACCATGCGAAAGCCGAGCTTCTGAAAGACATCGCAATCGAGCCGGATCTGTCGTACGACTATGATCAACTCGGCAACGCATACTACCTGCAGCAGCAGGGTCAGGATGCCGAGAAGGCGTTCCGCAAGGCGTTGCAGCTGGATCCTCAACTCGCCAGCTCACATTTCCAGTTGGCGCGTGTTTCCTTGCGCGAGAATAAACTTTCACAGGCGCTGACGGAAATCGATGTGGCGGGCAAGCTATCACCCAGCAGCGAAAGTGTGCACTACGTTCGCGGACAAGTGCTGCAACGGCTGGGCCGCGCCCAGGAAGCCAAGGCAGAGATGGAAATCTACACCAAAATGTCGAATGCGGCCCGCGAGAAACGGCATCAGGAACTGGATACTGCTACCATTCCGAGTCCCGAGCTCACACAGGAATCTCCGTGAAACGATAGGTGGGCTGATCGGAAAGAAGAAGCAATAGGAGCCCACGGACTGGTGAATCCCAAGGGCCACACTGAGGCCTTCGACGGCGCTCAATGCACCATCACGGCCCCGCCCTTTCCTGGCCTGCGCATAAGGAAGATCAGCGGGAACATCACCAGAAACATGAGTGCCAGGAAGCGGAACGCATCGTTGTAGGAAAGCATCGCTGCTTGGCGCTGCACTAGGGCCCACACGGCTGCGTAAGAGTGCTGGGTGGCGCTCGCGGCATCCTGTCCTTGCGAAATGAAGAGTCCTTGCAAGCCGTTGATGGTCTGGCGAGCCTGAGGGTTGCCGGGTGTGACGTACTTGCTCAACACGTTAATGTGGAACTGCATCCTGCGGAACTGTATCGTCTCCACCATTGAAATGCCGATGCTGGCGCCGATGTTGCGCATCAGATTGAAAATGCTGGTGGCATTTCCTATGCGCTCCTTGGGTACTGGATCATTGGTGGCCGTGGTCAGCGGCACGAAAATCAGACCCAGTGCCGCGCCCTGGATGGTCAGCGGTCCCCAGAAGTTCCAGAAGCCGGCATCCAGGCTGAAAAAAGAGAGCTGGTACATGGCAAGGGCTGCGCCGAGGAACCCCGCCGCCAGCAGTTTGCGCGAATCGACTTTTCCCGTCAGATAACCGACCAGCGGCATTGCCAGAAAGGAAGCCATGCCGCGCGGCAGGTTGGTCACACCGGCATGAGTTGCCGTGTACCCTAGCAACTCCTGCATCAGCAGCGGCAATAACACCGTGCTTCCATAGAGCACGAAACCCACCACCGTTATCAGGAACGTACCGATCGCAAAGGAGCGGTATTTGAAGACACTGAGATCGATGATGGGATGTTCCGCCTTGAGCTCGCGAACAATGAGCCCGCCCAGGCCTACGACCGCGAGCACCGCCAGCGTAGCGATGAAATGCGATGAGAACCAGTCGTCTTCCTGTCCCTTGTCGAGCATGATCTGGAGCGAGCCGATTCCCAGCACCAGCAATCCGATTCCCCAGTAGTCAATGCCTTTGGACTCTTTGCGCAGATACGGCGGGTCGAAGACGAAGGCCTGGGTTAGCAGGAGCGCCAGCAGGCCGATGGGAACGTTGATGTAGAAAACCCAGCGCCAGCTATAGTTGTCCGTGAGCCAGCCGCCGGCCACCGGTCCCAGCATGGGGGCAACCACAATCCCAAGACCCCAGAAGCCCATGGCCTGTCCGCGCTTCTCGGGCGGAAACGATTCCAGAAGAATGGCCTGCGAAAGCGGTTGCAAACCGCCGCCGCAAGCTCCTTGCACAATACGGCATGCAATCAGGAAGGGCAGAGACGGCGCCAGGCCACAAAAGAAGGACGCCACCGTAAAACCCGTGACTGACGCCATCAGCAGGCGCTTGCGTCCGAAGCGACTCGCCAGCCAGCCCGTCATAGGCAGAATGATCGCGTTGGCAACCAAGTACGAAGTCAGCGTCCAGGTAGCTTCGTCGGTGCTGGCGGACAGGTTCCCTGCGATGTGCGGAAGCGACACGTTCACGACGGTTGTATCCAACACCTCCATGAAGGTGCTGGACATGACCGCCACCGCGATCAGCCAGGGATTGATTGCCCGTGAGGCACCGTCCGCCATGCGCTATTAGAGTCTTCCACGTTGTGCTGAGATTCCAATTTGTGATGCGGCAGATCCGCCGGCGCGAGAAAGCAGGAACTTCGGCTAGCAGAGGTGCGTATCTTCAATTGCGGGAAGTGACCCGGCCGGGCTCACGGACAACAGGTTTCCGCGCCTTCGCAAAATCTGCGTAAATTCGTCTTTTCCGCAGTCTCTCAAAACCATGCCCCTGTCCAAGACGATTTATGAGACTGCTTAGACAGCTTCTTGTCACTTGTGACTGGCACTGGTGTCATTGCCGCTTCCGGCAAGGGGAACGACGATTGCCTGAATATTCTGGTCCGCCACCATTTTCTCGAACGCCGTAAGATCAGCATTGCGAATTTGCGACCAGTGCGCCATGGCGTCGTCCGACTTCTGCTTGAGCTTCTGGAAGACCTTATACTCCGCTTCGGTCGGGGCGGAGTCGCTGCCTTCCCCGACTGCGATCGCCAGACCGGCGAGTTTGCTATCCACGCGCTGCGGATAGGCCAGTGAATCCTCGTTGGCCCGAATTTGCATCTGGACCAGATCGTCGCGGACAGCAAGCAGCTTCTGATCAAGACTCTCGGCCGCAGTGGAGATGGGTTTCGTGCCTTCGTTTTCAGGCAGGCGCTTCTTGAGCCCGCTCACCTGCAAACGCACATCCTGAAGCTGGTTCACCGTGTCGTAGACACGGCTGAGTTGATCGCGGATCTGGAGGAGGAGATCGAACTGTTTCTGCAGGTCAGCCTCTGCGACATTCACGCGCGGATCGAGTTTTACGTCGAACGGAGCGGTCTCAGTTTTCCCATCGACGGTCAGGCGAACCTGATACTTGCCCGGAAGCACCAGCGGGCCCTTGGCGCCGGATTTGTACTCCCACAAATAATAGTCCGGAATGTGGCTTGCGCTCTCATAGCGCAAATCCCAGACCAGGCGGTTCATGCCCGATTCAGGCTTAATCTGGGCCTCCGGCTTCTTGTCTTCGGTATTGAGCGGTTCGTCCAGATCTTCGATCTTGTTGCTGGAAAATCTCCGAATCACCCTGCCGGAGGCATCCAGAATCTCCAGCTTGGTCTCGCCCTTGGGCTTGTCCTTCAAAAAGAAACAGATGATTGTCCCAGGCGGGGGATTCTGTCCGGAAGTGACCGGCTTCTTCGGGACATCGCTTGCATTCTGGAAGCGGTAAGCGGTTCCCGGGGCATAGAGATGGACGTCTTCCTTCGCGATCGCGTCGCTGTACTGGCGCAAAGGAGAAACGTCATCGAGGATCCAGAAAGCGCGGCCATGGGTCGCGAGCACCAGGTCATCGTTCTTGATGACCAGATCATGCACCGGAGCCGTGGGCAAGTTCAGCTGCAGAGACCGCCAATTCTGGCCATCGTTGAAGGAGACAAACACTCCTGTTTCCGTTCCGGCATACAGCAGGCCCCGGCGCTTGGGGTCTTCGCGAACAGCGCGTACAAAGGTTGTGTCGGGTATGCCGTTAATAATCTTCGTCCAGGTCTTGCCGTAGTCATTCGTCTTGTAGATCCAGGGATGCAGATCATCCAACTGATGGCGGTCGATTGCGACGTAGGCTGTGCCCGCGTCGAACGGAGAAGCATCGATCTGGCTGATGCGGCTCCACTCAGGCAAGTCGTGCGGCGTGATGTTGGCCCAGGTCTTGCCATCGTCGCGAGTAATGTGAATAAGCCCATCGTCAGTACCCGCCCATATCAGCCCCTTCACTAAGGGAGATTCCGCCACCGCAAAGATGGTGTCGTAGTACTCAGTACCGGCATCGTCTTTGTCGATGGGGCCGCCGGAGACCTGCTGCTTGGCTTTGTCGTTGCGGGTGAGGTCAGGACTGATGGCCTCCCAGTGCGCGCCGCCGTCAGTCGTTTTGAACAAGCGCTCGCCGGCATGGTAAAGCGTGTTGGGATCGTTAGGTGAAATCAGGATGGGAGCCGTCCACTGGAAGCGATGCTCGAGCAGAACAGCACCGCCGCCATCGCTGATCTCAGGCTGTACCGCAATATTCTTGCCCTGGCCGGTGCGCTTGTCGAAGCGCGTAATCACACCTTCGTATTCACCCGCATAAACGATGTTCGGATCGGAAGGATAAGGAGCAATGTAGCCCGCTTCCCCACCGCCGACGTCGTACCAATCGGGTCGATCGATCGAGCCTTGGTCGCTACGGCTCAGGATGGCAACGCTACCGCTGTCCTGCTGGGATCCATACACGCGGTAGGGCTGCGCAGTATCGGTCGTGACGTGGTAGAACTGCGCGGTTGGCTGGTTGTTCTCCCGGGACCAACTCTTCCCGCCGTCCAGACTAATGGTCACGCCGCCATCGTTGGAGACAATCATGCGCCTTGAATCTCGGGGATCGATCCACATCCCGTGGTTGTCGCCGTGCGGCACTTTAACTTTGTTGAAGGTGCGGCCAGCGTCCGTCGACTTGTAGAAATCAACATTGGCAACGTACACCGTGCTGCCCTCCTGCGGATCGGCGATGATGTGCATGTAATACCAGGATCGTTGCCACAGGGAGCGGTCGTTGTTGACCAACTGCCAGGTGTCGCCACCATCGTCGGAGCGATACAGACCGCCTTCGTGGGCTTCGATCAGCGCGTAGATGCGATCGGAATCGGAAGAAACCGCAATACCGATGCGGCCATATGAACCTTTCGGCAAGCCGTGTTCTTCCAGACGCTTCCAGGTTGTGCCGCCATCGTTCGAGCGGTAAAGGCCGCTGCCCGGACCGCCGCTGGAAAGGCTCCAGGGCGTGCGGCGCGCCTCCCACAACGACGCGAAAAGAATGTGGGAATTGTGAGGATCAAAGGCGATGTCGATGCCGCCGGTGTTCTCGTCTTTGTAGAGAACCTTCTCCCAGGTCTTGCCGCCATCAACGGTGCGGAAGATGCCGCGTTCGGCGTTCGAGCCGAAGGGATGACCTAAAGCTGCGACAAACACGACATCCGCGCTCTTGGGATCGACAATAACTCTGCCGATGGCTCGCGAGTCGCGCAGGCCGACGTTCTTCCAGGTCTTGCCGCCATCGACTGATTTGTACACTCCATCCCCATGCGAGATGTTGCCCCGAATGCAGGCCTCGCCCGTGCCAACATAGATGACGTTAGGGTCGGAAGCAGCAACCGCCAGACTGCCGATCGCAGAGACCGCTTGTTTATCGAAGACCGGAGACCAGGTCATGGCCCCATCGGTCGATTTCCACACGCCGCCGCCGGTTCCGCCAAAATAGTAGGTGGTGGGATCGCCCGGAACGCCCGCCGCGGTCAGGGAACGGCCGCCACGGAATGGGCCGATCAGCCGGTACTCCATCCCTTTGAATTCGGGATCCTCTTTGCTCTTATCCTGATCCGCTTGTGCGGTCGACGGCTGGCTGGCAGCCGGCTGCTCAACCGGCTTATGCTCTCTCTCAGTCTTGCTCTGAGCTAATGCGCTGCTGAGCGCGCCCAGTAGCCATAAACACACTACGATCCGGCCCACGTTCGTTTTCACGGAAGTCATTATGCTCCTCATCCCCAGGATAGCGTGCCTCTATGTTACCGCCTGCGGGGCTTCGGCGAAAGAGCGACACTGCGACAAGGCAGGGACGATGAGTCAGTGGCGCGGCTCGGCTACCTTACCCTATGCGCTTTTCTTGCTTAGAATTTTCCGGGCAGCCCGCAACTGCTTCTGCCTCTCCGCGTCCACCTTCGGGTAAGAGGGGTTGAGTTCTTCGAGTGTATCGACGATCGCGGCCGCAACCACGGCGCGGGTAAACCATTTATTGTCCGCCGGAACCACATACCAAGGGGCGAGGTCGGTGGAGGTGTGGGCGATCATGTCTTCGTAAGCCACCATGTAGTCATCCCAGTATTCCCGCTCGTGGACATCGGCGTCGGAAAACTTCCAGTGTTTTTGCGGTTCGTCGAGCCGGGCAAGAAAGCGCCGCTTCTGTTCTTCCTTCGAAAGGTTCAGAAAAAATTTCCGGATGACAATGCCATTGCGCGACAAGTAACGCTCGAAAGCATTGATGTCCTGAAAACGCTCCTTCCAGATGTCTTTGCCAACGAGGGATTGAGGGATGTGTTCGTTCTTGAGCACCTCGGCATGGACGCGCACCACCAGCACTTCTTCGTAGTACGACCGGTTAAAAATGCCGATGTGGCCGCGCTCCGGGACATGCGGCATGACGCGCCACAGATAATCGTGCTCAAGCTCTTCCGATGACGGCGCCTTGAAGGCGTGCGCCTCGCAGCTTTGCGGATTCACCCCCGACATGACGTGTTTGACGGCGCCGTCTTTGCCGGCGGCGTCCATCGCCTGAAAAACCAGTAACACGCCCCAAAGATGCTGGGCGTAGAGCTTCTCCTGAAGCTCCGCCATGGCAGCCACGCCTTTGTGGAGGAGTTCCTCCGCATGTTTCTTGGAGGTGATATGGCCGACATCGGCAGGATCGAAATCCTTCAGGCGAAATTTCTGGTCGCCCACCACCCGGTAGGGCTTCGACAATTTCTTGGCCCAGCTCATGCACCCCTCTCTCGCTCGCTATGAACCCAGAGATGTATTCCGAATTGAGACAAGCTTCATGATAGCGAAGATCACGTAAGAAAGCGCGACCTTCCCTGGCTTTGGCCCACGTGGTGGTCATGGCTTTACAGACAAGTTACTCAAGAATAGTCACTTCTTGGCTTCGTTTTGCAAAAAATCTGAAGGATCCGTCGGTATGGCTTACCATGGCTTTCCGGGTTGTGACCGCTTAAGCCATGTCAAGCCATGATTCGTTGAGGTTTAAGCCATAGCCAAGGCGTCATGCCTCGCTGGGTTCGTCGGGGTCGTCCGAGTCCAGGCGTCGGCGCTGCATTCCCGTTGCCAGCGGCACTTTCCTTAGACGCTTTCAAAGGCTCGGCCAACCTCCCCATCTGCGCCAGGCCTTCTTCAAGATCCGTTATGTCCATCGCCCGCAGCAGAGCCCAGCGCTGGTGCCAGCCTTTCTATTTGAATTCCATAGCCTTGTTCGAGCTTTTCCAGACTTCGCCGAATCCGATGCGGGAGCGACATTTCTGAGCACTGCGCAGCATGACCTTTCATTCCGAAACTCCTCGTTGCAGTCATCGTTGAACCTCTGCCTGACATAAACCGATAAGAGAGGGGATTTAGGATATTAGATGCTGGTTTTGATAATTTTGGGAGTTACGTCTGTAACTCCGCGCTCGATTGTGAAGGGTGGAGAACGAGTCGGGCCCTGGTCGTGACACCACAACCGGGACTTATTCTCTCTGGGCGCGTTGCAGATTTCGTTATTGGGAATGAACTCTTTTCCGCTGCCTTCGGTTTTTCCATGCTGGGTGAGACGGGTCGGCAACGTGGGTGTGGTAGGCCCATCAGACTCTAGGTTCCCGTTGTCATGGTGGGAGTATCGCGGGTCCCTTACACGGAAGGCTCTGTGGAGTCATGGCAGGTTTCCTCTTTGAGATCAGCAGGAACAGTGACCCGTCAATCTCCAGTTCGCCGACCCAGAGCAAGTCTTTTCTTCCGCGCTTTTTGGCTGCGGGCCTTCGCTGCGGCCTTCGAGGCTTTCGTGGCAATTTTCCGGCGTTCCTCTGCTGACAGTTTCTCAGCGCGGGCCTGACCGCCTCTACTGCCCAATTCTCTCATTACTCGGGAGATGGTTTCGGCGGGAATTCCCATAAGAAGTAATTACACCTTAGCGGCCAAGAGTGCAAGAAATATTTCACTTTCCTCTTGACATCCTTCCACCTTAGCGGTTAAGGTATGAATGTAAGCGGGCCGCTCGGATGTTTGCACCATCCCAACGACCCTGACCAAAATCAACCTGTTTCGGAGGCTGAAAATGGCTGCACCCACTCTAGCAAACTCTCCTGCCGTACTCTACACCCTGAAACCGGATACCACGATGTGGTGGATGTTCCGCCTGGAACTGAATCACCTCGCTCCGCGTTTCTACAGTCACCGCGCCGACGCTGAGAGACTGGTCGCACGCTATCAGAAGGTGCTGGCCGCGCGGCAAGCGAGGTCACATGAAGAAACAACTTAAGAACACGGCGTCAGAAGTGAGACTCGCCAACTCCCTTTGGGGGCCGCTCTCAGAGCCAAGTGCGGCTAGCCTCATACAGTTAATTGAGAGTCTTTCGTTGCGGGTCAGCCTTGGGGACTTGCTTTGCCTGGACGGGCATTGGTATGTGACTCATGCCGGCCTCCTACGGCTAGCTCGGCGTAGCCGATGCCATGGAATCCGGGTTCAACCTGCGCGTGAGTTTTGTGATCCTTCTGTGCAGCGTTGGGCTTTTCGGGCCACAGTCTACAAGTCCAAAACCTGCCGCGGCTTCGTCGGTTACGGCGACGCCGATCCCTCGAATGTTTCCTACCTGGTCCACGGCGCCGAGATGCGCGTTGCAGAAACTCGCGCCGTCAACCGCGCCCTCCGCAAGGCCTACGGCATCGGCATCTGCTCGGTCGAGGAGATCGGGTCCTCCGCCGGTCAACCCGTTTCGGGTCCAGAGTCCAAGAAGCTACCGCAGCCAGCCAATGGCAGCGGCAACGGCAACTACGGCGGTCGGACCGTCCGCGATCGTCTCTGCCAGCTGATTCGCCAGCATCAACTCGATGCCACTTTGGTCAAATCGTACGCAACCGACTTCTGCGGCGTGAAGACCCTGCGCGAAGCCACCCGCGAGCAGGTCGAGAACTTCGTCGCCCACCTGGCTGATTGGGCCGAAAAAGACCGCAATGCCCTGCTTTGCCAACTCAACAGCTACCCCAGTCAGAAAGAAGGTGTGGCATGAAGCGCCGAGTCCCTGGACTTGCCGAGACGGCCCGCGCTTCCCATCCGGAGACTCCCGACGGCATCTACCTGGTTCGGGTTAATGGAGCCCAGTTCCGCTGGCACGCCCACAAGCCTTTCTATGTCCTTCGGTTCTCCATCGTTGAACCTGACACTCTGGCCGGTCAGTCCATCGTGGGTCGTCTCTACTGCACACAGAAAGCGATGTGGAAGCTGGGCTGGTTCCTGCGGGACTTTCTCTACGACCCGGAACTGCTGGCCCACGAACAGGTCGATGAAAAAGCCCTGCCCGGACTCCGCGGCGTGGTCAAGATCAGCCACACCGTGATCAACGGCATTTCGCTCATCAACCTTGACGGCTTCGCCCCGGCCAGCCAGTGGGAAGAACTGTCCGCCGCTCCGATTTCGACTGCTTCTCGCTCCAACGCGGAGGAGGCAACCCGATGACCTACAGCTACACTCAGATCAGCCAGTACCTCACCTGTCCCCGGCGCTACCGTCATCGCTACCTCGACGGCTGGCAGGAAAAGGACACACGCGCCGCCATGTTGTTCGGGCGAGCCTTCGAACGGGCTCTCAGCACCTACTTCCTGCGCGAGGACGCTGCCGCGGCCCTGTTCCGCGAATGGACGGCCTGTCAGAACCAAGGCCTGCGGTTCTCGAACGGTGATACCTGGGACCGCATGCTGCAGCAAGGCATCATGTTGCTCGACCGGTTCTGCCAGGACGACCGCATCCGCATTCGCCAACCGCGTCGCAACCTGCAGATCAGGTTCACTCGGCCGTTTTCCCAGACGAATGACTTCGTAGCCTACATCGATGCGATTGGGAAAGTGGACGGCACGCGCTGCCTGATCGAGTGGAAGACCACCTCCAGCCGCTATCCAGAAGAACCCGACGGCCTGCTGGCTCTCGATCCGCAACTGGTCTGCTATTCCTGGATGACCGGCATCTCCGAAGTCGCCCAGGTCGTGTTCGTGCGCAAGCGGCTGGTCGAGGTTCAATACCTGCGTACCACCATCACCGAAGAGCAGCGGCGGGAGTTCGGCCAGTTGGTCCAGGACACGATTGGGCGGATCGAGTCCGCCCAGTTCTTGCCGCACAGCGGGATTCGTTTCCCGCAGAACCCCTGCAGCACCTGCCCTTATGTGGGGCTCTGCCTGGGGAAGCAGGACTTGGTCCAGATCGACCTGGTGCGACGCCCGGGAGCAGAAAACCTTGGTTGGCTTGACGAGCTTACTTACTAGGAATCCGCCCATGTTGCCCAAACTCAATCGCCGGCGAGCCGTGTTCGTGCTCACGAAAATCGACGAGATTCTGGCGTGGGAAAAGCGGAACGAGGCGGAGCGGGACACCCGGTTTGTCGAACTCGGGCGTTACTTGTGTGAAGTGCGGGCGGGACAGTACTGGCAGGTGGAGAACGTGAAGTCGTTCGATGAGTTCCTGGAGAGACGGTTCCCGGAATCCAGGCGCAAGGCTTACTACCTGATGTCCATCCACGAGCACCTGCCGCCTCAGGCGAGACGGGAACTGAAGGAAGTGGGATGGACGAAGGGGCTGGAGTTGGCCAAGCTGGCCAGGAGGGACCAACAGCACTTCGATTGTGCAACCTGGTTGCACAAAGCGCGACAACTGCCGAAGGAGCAGTTTAAGCGCGAAGTCGAGAAGGAGTTAACCGGGAAAGAGACCGAGCCGTCGGAAATTATCTACTTCAAGCTTTACAAAAGCCAGATTCCAGTGGTGGAGCAGGCGATCGAGACCGCGGCCATGATGCTGGGCACAGACAAGTCCCGCGGCTACTGCCTGGAAATGATCTGTGCTGACTTCCTGGCGGGAGCAAACCTTGAAAACGGCAACTCGCAAGCCCTACTGGAGTCGATCCTTCGGTTCTTCAAGTTCCTCCCCGGCGAAGAAAGAAGAACGTTTCTGGACCATTTCGCTCAGAAGGCGTCGTGAGCTGGGTCCGACCAAAGCGGCCGCGTCTGTGGCTTGAACCCACGTCTTACGAACGACTCCGAAATCAGGTGCTACGCCGCGATGGTTGGCGATGCCAGGCGTGCGGCACCATGTCGAATCTTGAAGTTCACCACAAGGAGTTCCGCAGCCATTCCGGCGATGATTCGGGGCAGAACCTGATTACCCTCTGTACTGAATGCCACGCCAGCCTACACCGCAGCTGAGGAGTCAACCCAGCCCTCCTAAGCGCTGATGCAAGACCAATGGCTGCGAAACAGATTGTTGTTGTAACATCTGTTTGCATCAACTGGGTAGAGGCAGGTTGACCCCTCAGTTCTTGTGAGGCAAGGAAACCAGAGTGCGCTTACGAATCTTGGCCACAACGCCGACATTTCGGTCTGCAACTTCGGAGATGTTCAATTCGATGGACGTACCCAGCACGATAGCCGCTTCGCTCGCGCTCAGCTCGTAATCCGCTTGCGGCCAGCTTGCTAGCTCAGAACCAGAGTAGGTCAACCGGGTGCCCCATCCTTTCCGCGCACTTCGCGAAAAGAGTGGGTGATGGAGTGTCGGGCATCCTCGGGGACGGGGGTGGCGCCTAGGGGGTCAGAGGAAATCCCAAGCGGGAGACGACCGCGAAATCCCACCCTTGACACAGAATGTCAAGGATGGGACACCCGGCTTTGACGGACTGAGTGATCGCGCTCTTTTTTCGGATGCTGTTCGACCTGAACAGCCCGTCACGGAGGCTCAACGAGCAGTTCGCGGTTCGGCTTATGGCTTCGCAGCCAACAACGCTTCGAGCTTGGCCAAGCGTGCCGCGAGATCTTGAATCTCCTCTTGTTGGCGCGCGATCGTGCTGCTTTGCTCCTCGACCAGGCGGCGCTGCTTCTGGACCTCGTTCAGGAGCATGGCGTTGACAAAGTGGTAGCGCACCGTCTGCGGGGCGCCGTCCTTGTCGAAAACAACTAGCTGCGGGGCCACCTGGGCTACCTCCTCGGCCACCAGCCCGTACTGCCGCGTCTGGGTCTGATCGAGTTCAGGCTTGTAATAGAAGGACACCGGCCGCAGCTTCATCAGCACGTCGCTCTCCTCGCCCATGTCGGTAATCTGGTGTTTGAACCGGCGCGAGGAGGTCTGGGTGCCCAGCAGGCCCGACGCGTTGACTAAAACGTCGATGCCGCTGGCACTGGTGGCTCCCCAGATTCCGGCGATGGCAGCCGCCGTGACGGTTTTGATGTAGCCGATGCGGATGGTATTCGATTCGCCGGCTTCTCCGCTGTTGCCAATGTAGATGTCGTTGCTTTCGGCCCCGCTGAGGTTGCCCCCGGCCCCAACGCCGACCCCGATGTTGTTGCTGCCGGTCGTGAGCTTCGCGAGCGCAGCGTCGCCGACGGCGACGTTATTGTTGCCGGTCGTGGCCGCAGTAAGCGCGCTATAGCCGAAGGCGGAGTTGCCGCCAGCGGTCGTGCTGGTGTAGAGCGCGAAGTTGCCAAAGGCGGAGTTGCCGCCCGTCTGGGATGAGGACCCGCCGGTGGTGTTTTTGTAAAGAGCGCCCGTGCCGAAGGCAGCGTTGCCATTGCCCGTCGTGTTGTATGCGAGCGCAGCGTCGCCGAAGGCCTCGTTTTGAATACCCGTGGTGTTGGAGTAGAGCGCGGCGTAGCCGAAGGCGGCGCTGTTATGGCCTGTCGTGTTCTTCGCGAAGGAGTAGTCGCCAACTGTAGTGTTGTAGCTGCCCGTGGTGTTGGCGTGCAGCGCATAGAGACCAATACCGGTGTCGTAGGTGCCGGTTGTGGTGAAGCTCCCGGCGTCCACTCCGAGGAAAACGTTATAACTACTGGCGGGCCCGTAGTTGTGCAGGAACAGCCCGCCGACTGAAATCACACCCTGGGTTCCGCTGCCGTTGGTGGCTGGCAAGGTTAGGTCGCCGGTTACATCGACGGTTGCGCCCGACTGGGAAACCACCGAGTCGACGACCGTCGAGGTGCCGTTGAAGATCGGCAGATAGTTGGCGGTGCCGCCAGTTGTGGTCACGTCGGTGACCATGGGCGTCGGAGCGTTTCCCGTCTGTGCAAGAGTCAGTGGAACCAGTGACACTATCAGCAACAAAAATCCAACTACCACACAACCGATGCGGAGCTTCATGGGCGCTATCTCCTTCGTGGAATCAAATGCGAAACATTATGCTCGGCGGCTGTTGCCCTGTCAATCTGCAAAAAGTTGCAGTCGTAGACCAGGGGCTGGCCTATGAACCCCCGAGGATGAGGGCGGCAGATCGCCGGACTGGCTCCGGAACCCCTTGTGGTGAGCTTCAAGATTCGATCTGGTTCCGCACGCTTGGCATCTCCAACTATTGCGGCGTAGCACTTGGTTTTGGAGTTGGTCGTACAGCGGGAGTTCAAGCCGCAACGGGGGACGCTCTGGTCGGACCCAGTTCACGACGCCTTCTGGGCCAAGGAATCCACGAACGTTCTTCACTCTTCGCCGGCAAGAAACTTGAAGAACCGTAAGATCGATCTCCGCAGTCAGGCTGGCGTGGGAACCGGCATTCAACACGGGAGCAACCTTTCATGAAATTCGGGCGCGTACCAACGACATGAAGAATGTGTGGCATCGCCAAAATTATACGGACGCAGAACTGGCCTGGATAAAAGCGGAGGTGTCGATGATCGATGATCGTCTCGTCGTGCGTGATTCCGCAGCACGCAATGTGGTCAGGGTCGTGCCCACGATGTCGGAAAACGGAATAGGAGATTCTCGTCGGGCGCGAATCGCATCGAAGAAGACTTCAACTTCCGCCCGGTGGCCCTTGTCTTGACGAAAATGCGTGGTAATCTCCTTCCTTCGGCCGTGGCGAACCAGTTCCAATCGCCGGAAGTCTTCAAGCACCGCTACGGCGCCACCCCCGAACACCTCGACTCGCTCCTTCGAATACAAACGATCGCCGTTGACCAGATAGCTGATAGTGGCGTGGGAACCATCAGCGAACTCAAGTTGGACCAGCGTGTTTTGTCCAGAAGATTGGGGGGAAGTCGCAACGTCGCTGGCCTGAACCTCAATCGGACGTGCATCAGCCAGAAAGCTTACGAAGTCGATGAAGTGGCAAACCTCGCCCAACAATCTCCCGCCGCCTTGTTCGGGATCGTTCACCCAATGATCGGGTGGAACAAAACCGGCGTTCACTCGGTAATGCATCGTGAACGGTCCCCCCACTTGCTTGAGGAAAGTCTTCATGCGAATCGCCATGGAAGCGAAGCGACGATTGAACCCGACCATCAGCACCGGAGACCTTCGAAGCGCCTGCCGGTTGTACACCCGAACGATTTCAGCCAATTCCGTTTCAGTGAGGCAGAGGGGCTTCTCACAGAACACGTGCTTTGCCTCAGCCAACGCCGCCATGACTTGCCGGGCGTGCCAATGATGACGTGTGGCGATGACGACTGTGTTCACATCTGGGTCGTGCAGAATGGCGTCTTCCTCGGTCGAACAGTAGTTGAAGCCGAACTTTTCTGCGCCCTTGCGGGCGTGTGGACCACTTCCAGCACAAATGCCCGCCAATTTGACGCCGCGAACGCGCTTCATCGCCGGCAACAGCGTGCTCATGGCAAACGATCCCGCTCCCAGAACTCCCAGACTCACTGGTTCAGAATCGCGCTTGGGTAACGCTGTTTCCCTTACCAGCTGCAGCTTGCGTTCCCCTTCTGCCTGATCGGAATAGACGATCAGCACACCCAAGGACGACCCGCTCGCTTCGCCATTGATCACATCATAGGCAGCGCCCGCGTCCGCGATACCAAAGCGGTGAGTGATTAGCGACTTTATGTCGAGCTTACCGTCTGACAGGAGCCGGATGAAAGCATCCATGTTCCGCGTTTCGGTCCACCGCACATAGCCGATCGGATAGTCGCGCCCCTTCTGCTCGTAGGCGGAGTCATAGCGGCCAGGGCCGTAGGAACGTGCAATGCGAAAGTCCAGCTCTTTTTCGTAATATCCCCGCCGTTCGAGATCCATGCCAACCGTGCCAACTGCCACCACGATCCCACGATCGCGGGCGACCCTGCTTGCCAGGTTTACCGGTTCGCTGCTGCTTGTCGCCGCCGTAATCAACACTCCATCTGCGCCGTTCCCCGCGGAATGCCTCAGGCACAGATCTTCGAAGTCTTTCTCGCAGACGCTAACCGCATCGGCTCCCAGCCGCAATGCCAACTCGGCACGCGCCGGGTTAACGTCCATTCCAATCACGTGACAGCCGGCTGCCTTGAGGATTTGGACTGTCAACTGGCCAAGCAACCCGAGGCCAATGACAGCCATGACATCCCCCAGCTTCGCTTCGGCTGTTCTTATACCATGCAAAGCAACAGCTCCCACTGTGGTAAATGCAACTTCCTCGGGAGTCAGCGACGACTCCGAGGGCACCTTCGCGACCAAGAGGCGTGGAACGCAAGCAAACTCAGCGTGCACGGCGTAACCCACGCCCGAGCAGGCAACGTGATCGCCCACGCTCAGATCGGTGATGTCTTCCGCGGTACCGACAATCGTGCCCGAACTGCTATAGCCCAGGGCATTGGGCTGATCGAGGCGGCTGCGAACCGAGGCAGCGGCGGAGAAAATACCGTCCCGTCGCACCTTGGTCAGGACTTCACGAACCAGGTCGGGTCGCGCTCTTGCTTTCTGCAACAGGCTCTTGCCGGCGAATTCGGACGCCGCACGCTCCGTGCCTGACGAAACCAAGGATGCTGCGATCCGCACCAGAACACATCCGCGGAGCAACTTGGGAACCGGCACGTCGACGACCGTGATTTCGCCAGTACGAGCCTGTTGCAGCACTTGCTTCATGCCGTGGCCACCTGGGGCATTTTTGCCAGCCTCACATTCTCGCGCCGGCCTGCGCTATCCAGGAATGTCCGCATCCAGATCTCAAGTGTAAGGAACTGCCAGAGTTGCATAGACCAGTCTTGCGCTCCGCCGCGATACGCTTCGACGTAGGCCCGGACAACCTGGGGCCGGAACAGGCCGCGTTCGCGAATCCGTGCCTCGGATAACAAATCGTCGATCATCTCTCCCAGGTCGTGAGCCAGCCAGTAGTCGATCGGGGCCGCAAAGCCCGCCTTCGGTTGCTTCAATACTTCGGCGGGTAGGACGTCTTTCATGGCCTTGCGGAAAATGTACTTCGTTATGGGCCTGAAAAAGCCCTTCAGTTTTAAACCGGGCGGTATATTCCAAGCTGCGAATTCAACCAGTTCCCGATCCAGAAAAGGTACGCGAACCTCGACTGATGAAGCCATGCTCATCTTGTCGTTGTAGTTTAGGTTGAGGCTCGGCATGAAAACCTTTGTATCGAGATAGAGCATCTGGTTCAGGAAATCCGCATTTTGCACGCGCCCAAAACTGTCCCAGTGGCGGAGGCAAGGATCAGAGTCGCTAACCGCATGCAACATTTCCGGGGTGTACAGCGCGGACTTTTGATCCGCGTCAAGGTATGTGCAGTTCATCACAAAGCGCTCGACCGCGTCGAGCTTGGCACTCCGCGCCATTTTTTTCGCCAGGCGAACACTTCCCTTCCAGGAACGTCCCGCGCAAAGTCGGGATGCCATTGATCTTCTCCTCCATCAGGCGCCGAAGTCCGCTGGGTAATCTCCGGTAAGCCTCCGCCCAACCATGCGCAGCGTATTTGCGGTAACCAGCAAAAAGCTCGTCGCCTCCAATACCGGACAGCAGTACCGTAGATTGCTTGCGCGCCTCGTGACAAACCAGGTACGCAGCAATGATTGCGGGATCAGCCACTGGATCATCCATGTGCCAAATCAGCTTGGGCAATAGATGGGCCACGTCTGGCTCGACGATAATCTGCTGGTTCTCCACTCCGAGACGACGGGCAAGTCGGGCAACAACGCCGGGATCATCGAGCGTGTTTTCACCAACACGGTGCTTGGGAGGAAACGTAATGGTGTAGGTTCGGACCGGTTGCCGCTGCACTCGCGACATCATTGCCACGATGCTGGACGAATCCAGGCCCGCGCTGAGGAATGCCCCCACCGGAACGTCACTGACCATCTGAGCTTCCACTGAATGCCGGAAACGCTGGCGAATTTCTTCAGTCAGATCTTTTTCAGAACAAGGATAGTCGGCCCCCCCCGGTGGAAAGCTCAGGTCCCAGTATTTCGTAACCGCGAACCGGCCATCACGGAATTCCGCGTAATGCCCGGCCGGAAGCTTGTAGATCCCGCGGAACATGGTTCGGGGCTCGGGAACCCACAGGAACGTCAGATACTGATGGAGGGCTTCCGGGTCCAGTTCGGGTTCGATGCCCGGCACTTCCAGCAATGCTTTAATCTCGGAGGCAAAAGCAAAACGGTGGCCGAAATGGGCGTAGTAGAGCGGCTTTACTCCAAAGTGGTCGCGTGCCAGAAACAACTCAGGGGTGCCCGCACGCAGATCGCAGATCGCGAAGGCGAACATACCATTCAGTCGCTGCACACACGCCGGGCCCACTTCTTCGTACAGATGAAGAACAACCTCGGTGTCCGTGTGAGAAGCGAAGCGGTGGCCTTTTTGATCGAGTTCGTGGCGCAGTTCTTTGAAGTTGTAGATTTCGCCGTTGTAGGTGATCCAGAGGGTGCGATCCTCGTTGCGCATGGGCATGTGCCCGCTGGATGAAAGATCGAGAATGGCCAGCCTGCGGCTGCCTAACCCAACATAGCCGCCGTCTGGAAAGCGCTGGTCCCACAGCCCGAAGTCATCGGGACCTCGATGCGTCTGCGCCGAGGTCATGCGTGCCAGGGTTTCCCGGTCTCCGCAATTGGCCAAGCCAGCTATGCCGCACATGTTTGGGTGTTCGGTCGCTTCTGCACTGTCAGCTTTGTGAGGTGAATCGCCTGTTCAATACTACTCGGAAGATGCCAGCAACCCTATGACTGAGTAGGCACACTGCATCCTCGGCTAGTGCCTACAGCAGTAGGTTTTCGAGGTGGGAACGGTGACGGCGTGGCGATGCGTCATTGCGAGCGGTTTTTCACGAGGCATAGAATATTTTCGGCGGTGGAGGTGTGAAATGTTGACTGGACATGCTGCCGACGGCACTCTGACGCCAGTGGCCGGTTCTCCGTTTTCCGCAGGAAGCGGCCCCGGTTGCATGGCCCCGGATCCAGAGGGTAAGTTTCTATACGTGGCGAATTTCAACTTCGGGGCTCCGGGATCAAGCAACATCTCGGCGTACACGATCGACGCTGGCACTGGTGCACTGACGCCGATTGCCGGATCGCCGTTTGCCGCCGGAGGAGCGCCCAGTTCCATTGTAATTGGCCCTCAGTGACCGACGTAGCTCGATTGCAAACTCTGAGAACGTCCCACGGCCCGAAGGTTCCCCTTGCGAAATTTGCTACATAGAGGCGATACACTGATTGTTCTCAGTTATCTCGGCGTAGCAGGTGGCAGATTTTGTATGTGGCGCAAGGGAAGCATATGATGCGCGAGGAGAAGCCCAAGCGGTAATTCCGAGTGAATGGTGTAGAGGTTTTCGAAAGTTGGTGAATGCTTCTGTGCAGGGGACTATACGCTAATGAATTCCTTCTTTTTCGGGTTGCTGTTGCTTTGTGCGAGCACGCTCATGTACGAGGTAGTCTTGACACGCCTTTTGAGCGTTGTCTCTTGGTACTACCTAGCCTTTGTTTCGGTCTCGATGGCTATGTTCGGAATGACGGCAGGAGCGCTTTTCGTGCATTTGCGCCCTGATGTCTTCACGGATGAGATGATACGTCGCCGAACCTACCAAGCAACGCTGGCCGCAGCAATTTCGATGCCCCTTGTGTTGCTCAATATGCTGGCCATTCCGCTCGACCTGTCCCTCTCCCTGGAGACCGCCTACAGCTTTCTGCTTTTCTCCACCGTGATTGCCGTTCCGTTCTTCTTCTCGGGCGTAGCTGTTTGCATCTCGCTCACCAGAGCACCGTTCCCCATGGGGCGGATCTACTTCACGGATCTCGCCGGTGCCGCTCTTGGATGCATCGCCTCGGTGGCGGTGCTTCGGATCATCGACGCGCCTAGCGCGATATTCGTGATTTCCGCGCTGCTGTTCGTAAGCGCCGCGGCCTATGCCAGTTACGCAAAGGAGAGGCAGAACCTCAGGACGTCGCTCTACTGGGCGTTGGCCACCTTCGTCCTTGCGGGACTCAATGCTTCCACGATCTATGGCATTCAGCCGATATGGTCCAAGGGCGCCATCGATCGTCGGGTGCACATCCTGACTGAGGTATGGAACCCAATTTCGAAAGTTCGCGTGTATCAGCCCCAGTGGGGCCCTCCGCTTATGTGGGGACCCAGTTCTCGAATGCCTAAGGTCGAATCGGAGGAAATCATCTTGGACATCGATAATAGCGCTGCCACGGCGATCACGCATTTCCAAGGCAACCTCGCTCCCCTGCAGTTTCTTCGCTACGACGTCACCTCCCTAGGTGCCCAGTTGCGCTCTGGTGGAACGGCGGCCATCATAGGCGTGGGCGGCGGTCGAGACGTAATGAACGCCGCGGTGAATGGATTTCGCCGTATCGTCGGCATCGAGATAAACGGAGCAATCGTGGATTTGACCTCCAAACGCCTCGAATCATTTTCCGGTTTTGGCGAAATCCCCGGCTTTGAGTTGCACAACGACGAGGGCCGTAGCTATTTGACCAGGTCAGGGGAACGTTTCGATCTGATTCAGGCTTCCCTGGTAGATACGTGGGCCGCTACCTCGGCCGGAGCGATGACCCTGAGCGAGAATGCCCTCTACACCGTGGACGGCTGGCGGGTTTTTTTCGAGCATCTGAAACCTGGAGGCATCATCACCTTTAGCCGCTGGTTTTCGGGGACTAAAGAGCACGAAACCTACCGCCTTTTCTCAGTGGCCCAGGCCATGCTGCTCTCCGAGGGCGTAACCAACCCGCAAGACCATCTGGCTCTGATTGAATCCGGCAAGATCGCGACGCTACTCGCCAGCAACCAACCCTTTACAGATCGGGACATTAGCAAGCTTAAGGCCATCTGTTCCGAGATGGCCTTCACCCCGATCGTCATGCCGGGAGAAGAAACCGCGGTGCCGGAACTGCGAAACATCTCTGCCACTCGCACCCTGGGAGAGCTGGCCGGGTTGCGGAACGCAAGTTATTTCGACTACTCGCCGACATTCGACACGTCGCCATATTTTTTCAACGCCGTCCATCTCCGGAAGCTACCCTACTTCATCCGCGCCCGTAGCCAAGACTCAAACCTCCAAGCGATTTTCTTTCTGTCGGCTTTCATGTTAGCGGCGGTTGTTCTCGTCATCTCCACCATCGTCGTGCCCGCGAGGCTCTTGGTGAAACGGCAAGGCGACGGCCAGCGCGCCCCCTGGGGAGGCATTGCCTATTTCATCGCCATCGGACTGGGATTCATGTTGGTCGAGCTTGCCATGATGCAGCAGTTGTCTATCTTTCTCGGGCACCCGATTTATTCAATGGTGGTGGTTCTCGGGGGCTTGATTCTGTCGGCAGGGCTGGGCAGCCTGGCTTCCGACAGATGGCCGGTGAAGTCGGCCTGGCAAAGCCGGATTCCGGCGATTGCGGTGTCCCTATTGGTGGTCCTTTATTCCTTCGCAGTCCTCCCGGTGATTCACGCTTTCATCGCCGGAGTGCTTTGGCAGCGTGTCTTGGTGTGCCTGGCCTTGGTGTTTTCTTGCGGGTTCTTGCAGGGTTTCTGCTTCCCCGTCGGCATGCGCTGGATGACCGCATTATCCCAGGAACGGAACCTGCCCTGGATGTGGGCCTTGAACGGCTCAGCGGGAACTCTTGGCAGTTTCGTTGCGATCATCATATCGATGGACACCAGCATCCGAACATGCGTGTTGACCGGCGCGGCGTGTTACCTTTTCGCCGGCCTATTGATGACGGCTAAAGTAGCGGGAGATATGACGCCCGTCCAAACTGGTCGTGGGCGCTTCCCGAGCAGCCGTTTCGATGAAACCGTAGCCCCGCACAGCCAGCGCTTGGTCTCTGATCATGGCCAGGGAACTCGGGCGACATTCGGGGCGTGAAGATTTTTTCGCCGGTCGGGTCTGGCGATACACTAAATTTTCGGAGAAATGAACTGGGGACAGCGGGAGGGAGTCTTTCAAAATGGTTCTAATGGTTGCTTTGGTATGAGTGCGGTTCCGGGATTTGATCACCACGCGGACACGTACGACGACGATCTGAATCAAGCCCTCTCGCTAAGCGGCGAGAAGAAAGATTATTTTGCTCGCGAGCGTGTTCAGTGGCTGGCACGGTGTCTTGTCCGCTTGGGTGAGCATCCTTGCACAGCGCTCGATTACGGGTGCGGCATCGGCGACACATCCGTGATCCTACGAGAGTTGCTCAAGGTGCAGTCGGTCCTCGGGCTGGATGTTTCGACTCGCTCGCTTGAACTTGCCAGGTCAGCATACGGTTCCGGCGAATGCCACTTCTTGACTTTCGGTGACTACCAGCCGGGTGCATCGATCGACTTGGTGTATTGCAACGGCGTTTTTCACCATATTCCGCTCGCCCAGCGAGACTCGGCGATTGCCTACATCTATCAATGCCTCCGGCCGGGAGGCCTGTTCGCGCTGTGGGAAAATAATCCGTGGAATCCCGGCACTCGTTGCGTGATGGAGCGATGTGTCTTTGATAGCGATGCTGTGACGATTACGCCGCCCCAGGCTAGAAAGATGTTATCGAGAGGAGGATTCGAGATTTTGGGGGTAGACTATCGGTTCTTTTTCCCGCGATTTCTGAAGTCGCTCCGCTTCCTGGAACCTCGCTTGTCGTGGTTCCCGCTGGGAGGGCAGTACCAGGTCCTTTGCAAGAAACCCGGCGTGACACCAGTTCGTGTGCTAAGTCCCGAGATGGTAAAGCCATTGCGTGAAGCCCTATGACGGAAGCCGCAGTCGACCTGACAAGAATTGGACCGATCCACCCAATGCCTGCCCTAGTCCTGCGGTGGGGTGGCCGTCCCGTTTCTCCAGTCACTCTATCGCACCGCTTCAATTCTTGGACCACTCGAACGCTATCCTAGCCTGCGGTTGTTTCTTGGACAATTTGGACCAGAGAATTACTGTTGCTTTCTCCTGGATCGGGCGCCTGTTTGCAGCCATGTCGACGTTGACTCCATTGCTCATGGACTGTTACTTTGCACTGTCGATGGAAGGAATCTGACTGAATGAATGCTTGGTCCAGAAACTGGTCCCGGCTGAATAGGTTTGCAGGACAATGCTGGACTATCTTCTTGCCAGGCGCCATGGCAGCGCTGGTCCGCTTGGCGCTGCTTCCCTGGTTGCCGTTCCCTTATCCCGCCACAACCGACGAATTCAGCTACCTGCTCGGGGCTGACACTTTCAGCCACGGAAGGCTGACTAATCCAGCTCATCCGCTATGGAGATTCTTCGAGACAATTCATGTGATCTCGATTCCCACCTACGCGTCAAAATACCCTCCAGGGCTGGCATTTTTCCTGGCGATCGGGGAGCGTCTCTTCGGTCATCCATTTTTCGGTTCTGTCCTTGCCTGTGTTCTCTTCGTTAGCGCGGTGGTTTGGATGCTTCGAGTCTGGATGCCTCCCGGCATGGCGCTGGTGGGAGGCTTCGCTACTGCCATCGCATTCGGTACCGGTAACTATTGGCTTGAATCCTACTGGGGAGGAGGTGCGGTAGGCGCTGCCGGTGTGGCCCTTATTCTCGGTGCGATGAGCAGAATCCGGAGCCAAGGCCGGTTTATCCTGGCTTGGCCGCTCGCTGGGGGAATCATTCTGCTATGGTTCACGCGGCCGTTTGAAGGGGCATTCCTGATTCTTGCTGCAGGAGCTTTGTTACTTTTTGACGTGGTCCGCCGACATTTGCCGGCAGGCGGTGATTGGAGCGGAAGCGGGTTGCGTTCTTTCGTCGCTGTCTTGGTGGCTTGCGGCGTGGGGACTTTGGCCTTCCAGGCCTACTACGACTTTCGCGTGACCGGACACGTGTGGTTACTGCCTTACGCGCTTCACCACCAGGAATATGACTACGCGCCACTGTTCTGGTTTCAGCATCCAATACCGCCTACTCTCGACGCAAATCCGGTGGTGCGTCAGTCTCATCAGTGGGAATTCCAACAGTACCAGAAGCGCAGGGATCTTCTCACCGGAAGGCAGTCTTGGGTTCTCGAGTTTGAGAAAGCGCTGACCCCCAATGAGTTAAAGGAGCGGTTAAAGCGGTTGGAACTGATCGTGGCGCTGCTTCTGATCCTGGTCCTCTCGCTCCTGTTCCGCACCGACAGCGGCGTCAGAGAGCTTTGGTTTCTCCTTTTCGTATCCGTGGTTCCGATCTTGCTGGAATCATTTACTGCTGCGCATTACATGGTTGCCGTCACTGTCACGTTGATAGCTCTAACCTTCCGCCTCATATGGCTATGCCACGAACGGCGCTGGCGGAAATCCTCGACTGGCACCCTCCTTGCCGCATTTCTGACCGGCGTCCTTTTCTGTGGCGCCGCTGGAAATAACGTTTACCGCGCATGGCGTGAGGTGAAAGAGCCATTTCCATTCAGACTGGATCGTGCTCGTGTGCAGAGAGAGCTGATGGCGCGAGATGGTATGCAAGTGTTGTTCGTGCAATACTCACCAGCTCACGACTCGAACCAAGAATGGGTTTATAACGGCGCGGACATTGACGGGTCGAAGCTCATTTGGGCCCGGGACCTGGGGCCTGAACAGGACAGGCAGTTGATCGACCATTACCGGGGACGCCACTTCTGGGTACTCAACGCCGATTCAGAACATCCTGAGCCGGTTCCGTATGAGCCTTGAGTTACCCCGAAGCACTTGTGTTCTGTTGTGACGCGTTCTGATTGTGATGAGTGCGGAGATGTTGAGAATACTCCGTCAGAGGTCCGTACTCTTGGTGGCCTTCAACAAGAAAGAGGTCCACAGCGACCCACAGAATCTACTTATCGACCTGCGAACCCAACAGCGGAAAGAAGTACATTCACCCCTGGCGAATTGGACTTTGTAGCCAGCCTTTCGGAAGAACAGCAGGATGTCACGCGCATTGCTACAGTAGACTGAGTCATAATCGCCACCTCCGTCCGCATGCTCCAGATCCGGCTCACGTGGCACAAATTGGGGATGCCGTGAAAGCATCTTTCTCGCGCTTAACCGACAACATCTGAAGAAGAAAGCTGCAGCCTCGCGATAGGAAGCATAAAAAGGGGGACGGAAGCGGCGATGTAGTACCATCTTTGGAAGATCCCTAAGCGGCCACATTGGCGACAACAGATTTGGGCTCATCATTACGATCCGTCCAGGAGGCTTCAGGATCCGGTCCATTTCGCGGAGGACTGCCTCAACGGGCCATACGTGTTCGATGAACTCCATAGCGCACACAACATCGAAACTGCGATCCGGAAAGGGCAACCGCGAAGCGTCAGAGGTCACGAACGGGGGCTCTATGTTGTGAGAGATTCCGTGGGGCTGCATGAATAGTCGGCTAAGGTCGGTGCCAACAACTTTGCGATTACGCAGCATAATCTGGCGGGTCGACTCACCCGTGCCGCAACCCACGTCGAGAATGCGATCGCCCGGCGAACTGCATCCACGGACAAAATCCACGAATTCTTCAAAATAAGCGGGGCCCTTAGCTTCTAAGTGTGCACGGTAGCCTTCGGAACTCCTGTAGTATTCCTTGAGTTTCTCCAGGCGGGCTGCATCGGGACCGGAGCGAAGCGTTGCCGATGGGGGTCGTGAAACTGTCATAAGTATTGTGAAAGTAGTATCCGCCAGCGCGGAATCGGTGGACATCCAGATGAAAACTGAATTCCTCGGGCAATGCTAACATCTGCCGTAGTGCGACGTTCGAGGTAGTTGGCGCAGAGTGTAACGTTGTGCGCTGTCAACTGTCCCAGCCTCGATTTGATCTGACTCTGGGCGGGCACTGCCTGAGTCCTCAACGCCGCCGCAGCCCCAGAACGCTCATGAAAAAACTGGCAAAGATGGTCTGCGCTCCCAACGTGAGAAACAGAGCAGCTGGAATCACCAGGCGCATGGTGTGAGAATAGTCGAGCGCCCCAAAATGTTTACTTCCCCAAGCGTCCACGGCGTACACGGAAGTCGCTAGTCCGGCAATCGCCAATAGCGCCCCGACGGCAAGTCCCACTTCAAGAGTGACGTACCGAAAAAGCTTGTCCAGAGCTGGATCCGGGGGCAGCAGACCTTCAGAGATCGCAAAGAACTTGGTGAACACCGCGAAAGCAATGGCCTGAAAGCCGAGCAGCACGAAGGCAGCGGCATAGACCAGCGTGTGAACGTCGAAGATAACCCTCCCGACAGCCCTCGGTGCTGGCAACAACCATAAACCCAACAGAGACCCCACCAGCATGAGAGCCATCCCTGGATAGAGGAACAACCAGCGCGGACTGTAGAGCAGGAAAAAGCGCAACGTGCGCCAACCGTCCCGCCAGGTTCGAAGGTGTGGAGGGCGGCTGCGTCCGTCGGGCGAGAGAGTGGTCGGCACTTCAGCAATCTGCAGCTTGAGCAGAGTTGCCTTGACGATCATTTCTGTGGCGAACTCCATGCCGGTGGTGCGCAGTCCCATGCGCTCGTAAGCGTCTTTACGAAAGCCGCGAAGGCCGCAATAGAAATCTCCCGCCGGACTGCGAAAGAAGAGGCGTCCCAGCCGGGTCAGTGCCGGATTGCCGAAGTAACGGTGCAGCAGAGGCATGGCATCCTTCTGGATGCCTCCCCGGAAGCGATTGCCCATGACCAACTCGGCACCTTGCCGCAACGGTTCCAGGAAGCGGGCAATATGGCCAAAGTCATAGCTGTCGTCGGCATCGCCCATCACAATATACTTGCCGGAGGCCGCTGCAATTCCTCCCATCAGGGCGTTTCCGTATCCCCGTTCCTTCACACGCACAACCCGGGCACCCAAGCGCTCGGCGATCTCCATCGAGCCATCGCTGCTGCCGTTGTCGGCTACGATGATCTCACCGGCAATGTTCCCTTCCCGCAGCGCCCGCTGCGCTTTGCGGATGCACGCCTCCAGCGTTTCCGCTTCGTTCAGACACGGCATCACAACAGAAAGTTCCAACGGCTCCGTTTGCGTCAACGGCACAGCTACGGGCTGAGTTTGTAGATTTGACCTAAGGGTAACACCCACAATCGTGCTCCTCGGCGTGTGCTCCGAAAACACCACCCTGGTTATCGAAGTTGAACAGATTGAACTGCTGTAAGCCCAACTTAAATTTGTAACCCAGAACTTCTTTTTGACCTACGAAAGCGACATTATTTTACGCCCTTTCGCGAGAAAGAACCTGCTCAGCAGAAGGCCGGCCAGCCTCCCCACAACCTTACTGCACTATTAGGGTGACCTCGACACTGTGGATCAACTTGGCCGAGCCGGAAGTGAAAGTACCAGTCACGGTGAGATTATAAGTCCCCGTTGGCGTCCCACCGCCGCCTCCACTGCCGCCTCCGCCGCAGGCGGGCCACGTCATTAACAGGAACAACAAACACACAAAGGTTAGTCGATGAAGCGCTCGACCCTGCCGATTGCGGGGCCCTCTGCCCAGCAGTACCAGCCCTGACAAGCCAGGGAGCGCTAACCACAGCGCAATCCTGATGCCGGCCGGCGGGAAACCGGTAGGGTGCGCGAGATTCGCCGAGGTTCCGGAGGTGACTACCGCAACGTCGGCTGGCGCGCTGTCGGTGCCGTTCAGGGTCACCGAACTAGGACTTATGGTGCAGGTCGATTGCGCCGGGGCTCCGCTGCAGCTGAGTGCGACCTTTTGGGCAAATCCATTGACCGGAGAGACTGCAATGGCGTAGTTGGCGGCCTGCCCCGGGGTAACAGTCACCCTTGTCTGGGAAGTCACGGCTAGTGAGAAATCCTGCCCCGTGCCGTTGAGTGCTACCGTTTGCGGGCTGCCGGGCGCGTTGTCCGTGATGTTGAGTGAGGCGGTTTGGGTTCCGGCAGCGTTGGGAATGGATGTCACTTTGACCTGACAGGATGCCTTCGCGCCGAGCGTGGAATGGCAATTATTGGTTTGAGCGAAGCCGGTAGCGTCAGCCCCGCTGATTCCAATGCTCGACAGAGTCAGCGTGGCAGTGCCTGAGTTGGTCAAGGTGACGGTCTGGGGCGCACTGTTTGTCCCGGGCGCTTGTGGGTTGAAATTCAAAACCGTCGGAGAGGGAAAGAGTGCCGGCACCGAGCCCTGTAAGAAGACAATTACGCTGCCCGTGTAATAGTTAGTGGACTCAATGACAGCAACGTCTGGACGGCCGTCGTGATTGAAGTCGGCAACGGCAAGTGAAGTCGGATCGCCGGCCCCAGTCTCCTGAACCGGAACTGCAACCGCAAAGTTAAAGGTGCCGTCACCATTTCCCAGCCACACGCTGAAACCGTTGGACGTTCCAACCACCAGGTCGAGCTTGCCATCGCCATTCATATCGGCCGCAAGTACCTGCCAAGCGTCGGTTCCCACGTTAAAACTGCCCGGCTGTTGAAAGGTACCGTCTCCATTCCCCAGAAAGACACTCACTTGTGTCCTCCCGTTGGTGGCCGCCACGTCCAAGATGCCGTCCCCGTTGAAATCGGCAGCTACCAGGCTATAACCACTGCTACCGTAACCGACCGGCGACTGGAACGTGCCGTCGCCATTCCCTAGCAGAACATAAATTCCACCCTGCATAGCTACGGCGACATCCAGCTTCCCATCTCGATTGAAATCGCCGCTGACAATCGCGCCCGTGGAACCCGCCGGAGCGGGTAGTTGAGTGGAAATCGTCGATCCGAACGTGCCATCGCCATTCCCCAGCAGTACACTGACGTTCGACTGGTACCCTGAAAAATCCTCGCTCTCCGCCACTGCCAGGTCGAGCTTGCCATTTCCGGTGAAATCACCCACCGCTACGCCGGACTCTGCGTACGTACCCAGTGGATAGCCCACAAACGGCTGAAGCGTTCCGTCACCGTTGCCGAGAAGCACGCTGACCACCATGACATTTCCATCGAAGTCAGCGACGGGCACGGCCAGGTCTAACTTGCCGTCGCCCCTCAAGTCAGCAAGCGCCGGCCAGCCCGGGACAGAGATAGAATCCTGTTCCGGGGAGCCGGGGCCGGGGCTAAAAGTGCCATCGCCCTTCCCAAGGAACACATACGCTTGCGACACACCTCCATTGGGCAAATTGCTGACTACTACCAAGTCAGGTTTCCCGTCGCCATTCATGGCGCCAGTAAGCGGGTATGCAGGTATAATCGCGGGCGTGATGGTCTGCACCTGAACAAACTGCATGGCCTGGCCGTGGGCTCGGACCGGTCCGAATCCTGCGCATAACAGCAAGACAGTCAGCGTCAAGCCGCGAAGCGCGAGCCTACGTTTTCCGAGAAGAGCAGACGGTGCGATTGGGCATGACATAGACCCTCCGCCAAAGGCACTCCGCACGTGCTGCGGGTAGCTCGTGCCCTGATTCGACCGCCGCCGGAAGGAGGCGAGTGAGGACCTGAAACCTCACAACATAGAGTACACCCCGGAAGTTCCTACCGCACGATCAGAGTGACCTCGAGACTGTGCGTCAGCTTAGCCGAGCCGGATGTGAAAGTGCCCGTCACCGTCGGGGTGTAGGTGCCCGCCTGCGTTCCTCCGCCGCTGCTTCCCCCGCCGCCACACGCTAACATGGTGACTCCGATGGAAAGCAGGCAGAGGAGCGTCACTCCGTAGAGCAATTGAGGACGCCATTCCCGACGGCATCGAATCAGCATCAAGAATGCCAATCCCAGGGCACCGGAAAATGCCGCCCACAATGCAAGCCGGTTGTTGTTCGGTGGGCCGCCGGCTGGCTGGGTCAGACCCGGCGACGCCCCCGCGGTCGCTACAGCCAGGTTGGCCGTGGCAGAGTGCGACCCGTCGAGCGTAACCGAACTGGGTGTCACTGTGCAGGTCGATTGCGCCGGGATTGCACCGCAACTCAACTCGATTTTTTGGGCAAATCCATTGACCGGAGAGGCTGAAATGGAGTAGTTGGCGAACTGCCCCGGGGCAACGGTCAAACTTGTCTGGGAAGTCACGGTCAGAGAAAAGTCCTGCAAGGTGCCGATCAGGCCAACTCCCTGTGGGCTGCCAGGTGCGTTGTCCGTGATCTGCAGCCCGGCTTGACGTCCACCTTCCACAGGCGCGAAGGTCACGCTGATCTGACAACTGCCATTGGGTGCGAGCGTGTGCCCGCAGTTATTGGTCTCGGCGAAGTTGTCAGCATGCGCCCCAACGATGCCGATGGAAGTAATCGACAAAGTGGCATTCCCGGAGTTGCTCAAGGTTGCGATCTGAGGCGCACTGGCGGTTCCCACCAGCTGTGGCATAGCGAAGTCGAGCGAGGAAGGGGAGACCTTCACGACTGGGCTGACCGTTTGCAACTCCACAAACACGTTCGCATGCTCGTCCATCCCTATCAAGTCGAGCCTGCCATCCCCGTTGAGATCACCTGCGGTGTACGGCGGTCCGATGCTTGAGAGAGTGATGGGCGGTGTTTGAAAGGTCCCGTCGCCGTTACCTAGAGCTATGGCGCTCCCAACGGCAATGTCAAGCTTGCCGTCCGCATTGAAATCACCTGAGAAGGTCGGAATTCCGACACTCCCAGAAGCAATAAAGCCGTTTGGATTAAAGTCAAAAGTGCCGTCGCCGTTCCCCAATGAGACCGCATCAAGCGTATACATCGTAAATGGAGGCTGGGACAAACCGAATGAGTTACCGGTCGCAAGGTCCTGTTTGCCGTCTCCATTGAAGTCAGCGGCCACGTCCCCCCCTGTGCTCAGCGCTGTCGTATAGGTAAACACCGATTGGAAGGTACCGTCGCCATTTCCCAGAAGAACATCAAATGTCGCTGGCCCATTAAACTGCAGCCAATTAACATCAACTGCCAGATCAAGCACGCCATCCCCATTGAAATCCGCAGCCGCCAAATCGAAAGCACTCTGCATTGGCGACCCAACCTGGATGGGGGGTAGTGCTTCAAAAGTGCCGTCGCCATTACCCAGCATGACAAACAGGTAATAGCTGTCCTCGAGGGCTGCCAAGTCCAGCTTGCCATCCCCATTGAAGTCGCCGGCGACAATGTCCTCGCCGACTCCCTGATATTGAGAGGGTAACGTTCCCCCAAGCCGAAATGTACCGTCGCCATTGCCCAGTAGTACACTCAAACCCGCGACCAGATCGAGCTTGCCGTCTCCATTGAAATCACCAGTGACGATCTGCGCCGTAATAATAGGAGGAAAGTAAATGGGGTAGGCGACAGGAGAATGAAAGGTGCCATCGCCGTTCCCCATCTGGATGTAGAGAGTCGGATTGTTCTGGCTGTCGACGCCGGTGGTCGCGAGATCGAGTTTGCCATCCCCATTGAAATCCGCGACGACGACGGAAAAACCGACGGCACCGGTATCGATCGGTGCGCCGAACACCACCGTTGGCAAGGGACTTGCGATCTGAAAGAAAGCCACATTCGACGTGCCGCCGCCTGGGGCAGGGTTGGACACCGTGACCCAGGCCGTATGTGCCGTGGCTATGTCCGACGCTGCAACCGTTGCGGTCAGCTGCGTCTTGCTGACGAAAGTCGTCGGCAGCGAACTTCCGCTCCAGTTCACCACCGATGCCGAAACAAAGCCGGCGCCATTTACCGTAAGAGTGAAACCGGAGCCGCCAGGTGCGGCGCTCATCGGCACCAGCGGCTGAACGATGAAGGGAACAGGATTGGATTGCGCCAGTGAGAGCGTGCTGACGAGCAATATACAGATGTAGACGAAGTATGGCCTCATGAGACCCCTTAGGCCGCCGGCTCGAATCTCGGTTAGGCGTGTCGGAGCAAGGCGAGGATCAGAACTCGTGGACCTTGTCCTGGCTCGTCCTGAACGCCATTCTACTCTTAAGACCCAAGCCACATTAAGAAGTTGCGTGTGCCGCTGAAGGCGGCGCCAACAACGGGGAAAGAAAAGGTGAAAGAAGTGGTACACTGAGTGGCAACTCGGCCCTGTCCTTTCGCGTCCTACTACTGGCAATTCACGTTTGCCGGGGGAAATTCTTGTGGATCGATCGACGACCTTCTTACCCTGGGGCTTATTTGTCAGCGGGGTGGGTTTTCTCCTGAGTCTCGTGGCCTGCGGCTCACCGGAGACGCGGAAAATCCAGTATGTGGTTGTAATCGTTCAAGAGAACCGCACCCCCGACAATCTATTCCACGGTTTGCCGAATGCGGATATCGCCGACAGCGGAGTCAATTCGCAGGGAGAAATCGTTCCTCTGACGCCGGTGTCATTGGCCGGCGACTATGATTTGGACCACGCATACACTGACTTCATCAACATGTATGACCATGGAAAGATGGATGGAGCTGACAAAATTGGGTGGGTGTGCCCATCAAATGTACAACTCTGCGAGATACCTCCCAACCCTCAATTCAAGTACGTCGAGCTCTCGGAGGTAGTGCCTTATTTGCAGTTGGCGGAACGCTTCACCTTCGCAGATCGAATGTTTCAGACGAACCAGGGGCCCAGCTTTCCGGCCCATCAATTCATCATTTCAGGCACTTCTGCCCCCACTGCAACCAGCGAATTTTTTGCAGCGTCCAACCCGAACATTCCCACCAACTCGAACTGGCCCGCTGGCTGCACGGCGCCGGCACACGAAATTGTTGCCATGGTTGATCCGGCGGGCAAGTTGTGCTGCCCGATATATCCGTGCTTTGAGCATCTCACAATCATGGATCTTCTGGACACTGGGGGGATCAGTTGGCGGTATTACACGCCGTCGGCGGGGTCGATCTGGACGGCACCGAATGCGGTCCGGCATTTGCGCCTTGGTCCCGATTGGGCAAATGTTGTTCTGCAGCCAGCTCAGATCTTGTCAGACATCGCCACGAACCGGCTGCCCACCGTAAGCTGGGTGATTCCGACAGGACAGGAGTCAGATCATGCGGGGAGTAACGAGGGGACGGGACCTTCGTGGGTCGCCTCCGTTGTCAATGCGATTGGTCGCAGCAGGTATTGGCCGGAAACCGCGATCTTTGTTTTCTGGGATGACTGGGGAGGCTGGTACGACCACGTCGCACCTAAGATCTACAACTCGTACGAGTACGGGTTTCGCGTACCGCTCATCGTGGTATCACCGTACGCGAAGCAAGCTTATGTCTCCCACGTAACCCATGATTTCGGAAGCATCCTCAAGTTCATCGAGGAGAATTACAACCTGCCATCGCTGGGCTATGCAGATGCCCGAGCTGACGATCTCTCCGATTGTTTCGACTATTATCAAACGCCAGTGAATTTTCGGCCGATCTCGACCCCGGTGCACATATTGCACTTCCTGGAAGACAAGAGGCCGCCCATCGACCCAGATGATGATTGACGCGGTAGCGAGATCCCAGCCAAAGCCGGTGATATGGGTGAGGAATGGCAGGGCGAAGCTAGGATGCCGCCCGAACAAAAGTCCAGCGCGAGCCAGTGCGCGCATCGCCATCAATGAAGGGATCGTTGACAATCACCTGCGCTCCCTGAAAATCGAACACGAAAGCCATTTCCTGAAGGCCTTCTCCTGCCAGAGCCTTGCGGACCCCTGCTTGACTGTCGGGCTCGGCATAAAGGAGAAGGAACCCTCCACCCCCGGCACCGGTGATCTTTCCTCCCAATGCACCGTGTTGCCGGGCGACCTCGTAGAGGTGATCGATTCGGGGATTAGAAATCCTAGTCGACACTCTTTTTTTGGCCCGCCACGCATTGTCCATCAACAATCCAACGGAGCTGAGGTCGCCTCGCTCCAGAGCATCGCGCATACCGTACGCCAGTGAGCGAACCTCATGCAGAGCGTCAACCGCCGCCCCACCGTGAGCTCTAGTCAATTTCTCCTGCTCCTCCAGGATGGTCCACGAATGGTGGGCAGCCCCGGTGAAGAACAACATAAGACAGTTTTGCAGGCTCTGAATCAGTCCGGTTTCGACTCTTAGCGGTTCCACATTGGCAGAGCCGTCTCGTTCAAACGTGATGAAGTTCAACCCGCCAAACGCAGACGCATATTCGTCCTGTTTTCCAACATGACGCGCCAACACGGTTCTCGCAATACGAAACGCGCGTTCGGCCAACTCATACTTGGAAAGTGGCTGATCCAGATATGTTGTAAGCGTCTTGAGGATATTGACGCAGACGCTCGCCGAAGAGCCCAGTCCGGTCCCTGGAGGGATCTCGGACGCCAGAAAAAGATCCACCGAAACGTGCGACGACAGCTCTTTCAGGACCGCAAAGGGGATCTCCAGTTCGCTGCCTTCCAGCTTCATGGCAGCGATGTCTTGCCAGGTTTCGAATACACGCAGGTCGGAAGAAATGACCTGAATGCGGTTGTCGGCCCTCTGGCCGAGGATGGTATAAAAGTATTTGTTAATAGCGGTGCTGAGAACTGCACCACCGAACTGCTCGTAATATGCCGGCAAATCAGTACCGCCTCCAGCGAAGCTAATCCGCACTGGACTGCGACCGATGAGCATGGTGCAATGCCTCCTCGACGGATGGAAACCGAAAGTCACTGCGCGGTCTTTGCACCGACGCACCAGGCTCGGAGGAGACCAATTGCGGGTATTGAAACATGCGCAGGGCCAGAGTCCACGATGTTTGCAATAGCAAGGACAGATCCATCAACGGTGACGGCCCGAGCAGGTATTGCAAATCAAAACGAGTTTTCTCTTCCGACGAGTGCTGTTCGCGCAAGCCATTCACCTGGGCCAACCCCGTCATGCCGGGTTTCACGCTCAGCCGTTGCTTTTGCCACTCGGAATAATGCCGTACCCGATCGAGGGGTTCCGGGCGCGGTCCTACCAAGGACATATCACCACGAAGCACATTTAACAACTGAGGAAGCTCAGTGACACTCAAGTGCTGTAGAAACCGCTCCAAGGGCGTCAGATCATTCGACTTCCGATCAACATTAAGGCGCAACATGGAAAATAGTTTCCCATCCTTACCGGAACGGGCCTCCCACCGAAACGCTCGCCCTTTCGACACCCGAAGAGAGATCGCCGCTGGCACGAGAATGGGCACTGAAAAGAGAGACAACAGCAGACCTCCCAAAATATCTACCACGCGTTTGCCCTTAAGCAGGTTGGGAGCGGATGCTTCTTGGAGACGTAGCAGAGGCAATCCGCCCAAGTCAAGCAAGTGGGGCTTGGACAGGTACAACTCGTACGGCTGGGGTACCAAGCTGACGCTTACGCCCAGTTCACGACATCGACCGATCAAATTCAACAACTCAGGCCACGAGGGCTTGGGCAGCGCCAAAACTAATTCATCAATATGTTCGCTGCGCAGCAGATCCACAATCTTCAGCGTCGTCAAAACCTCAGAAGCTATAGCAGGGTTGCTCACCAAACCCAGATCAGTCGAGCCATCTTGGGGGGACAAGAACCCGATAACCTTGCTCAGCATCTCGGGGTGACGTTCGATCTTCGACGCCAGCTCTTGTGCAATCGGTCCGGTGCCTACGATGAGTACCCGACCCACCTTGCCAGCTTCATGACGGGCACGCAGAAACTGCCGTGCGCCGTACCGAATCGCGACAAAACCTCCTAAGAGCAGAATGCCCACGTACGCAATTGCCAACCGGGATACGTACTCTCGACTGAGATAGCTAACAGCTAGAAGAACCATCATCAACAACAGCACTGCCAAGAACAACGCCGAGACGATGGCGGGAAAACGCCAGCCACCTCGGAAGCCATCCAGTTGCATACTTTCGGAGAGCCCCCCCCACACCAGCCAGATGACAGGCAAGAAGGGCAGAAGGTGGTGGGCGAAGGCATTCTGCGTGGTACCCCAATGAACTCCATACCGGAGGAGATCGGCTCCGAGAAAAGCTAAGGCCACCCACAGAAAATCCGTGGCTAATATCCACAGCATGAAGCGATTTTTGTTCATCAGTCGACTTTCTAGTGCAAACGCAATCAAGCAGTCACTGAAGCTGAAGCTTCTACACTATATCGCCCTATTCATTGCGCTCACAACCAAGAGTCAAACATCTTCCACATTTGGCCGGTCCCTGTGAACTCAGGCAAAGTATCCTTGCATTCCAATTGCCGCATATCCGGCCGGTCTTCTGGTTTTGCCGGGCCACTATTCTTGAATGCAAGGGGACGTTGAGTAGTTCTCCCTTCGGCTGATACGGCTGAGGTGGATTTTGAAGGAAGTACCGGGTTCTGGTTGGGCAGAGGAGCCTTCACTTTCGACCTACCGGCTGGTCATGGAAGAGAACCGCTACTTCCGTCAACGGATATTCCGCGCAGTTTGCGGAGAAGGTTGGTGATGCGACGGCGAATACTGTTCGCAAAGACCATCCACATCCCCCAAATTGCAGCCAGGGTGGGCATCAGAACTTGAAAGAAGACTCCGCCGCTCGGATCCGCATACGCGTAAACGGGAAGCACTGCAAGTAAAACAAATAACGCGACTGTGATTACCGAGAATCGAGCCTTCACTCTTGTCATCCTCCACTCGTCACACGAACTGATGTTAGGAATATCTCATTCCGTCCAACTTGTGTCAAGACACCGTGATCTCTGGGCCGCTCTCTACGGATCCGATCTTCACTGGTCCACAACCCAATGTGATGTTTCTTTGAGCGTGACTTCACACGGCCGGGGACACCGAACTGTCTCTCAGGGCAGAATCTCTCCCACCGCCCTCCCGTCGGACCACAGTCGCGTGGTTCATGTGGGTGATGTAAATCATTATTCTCCTGCTTATATCATAAATCCCTAATAGGCCGCTGCAGCATCCCGCCTTCAGCACCTTGATCGCCAATGGTCCAAAAGGTCTTGGATGGTTTTCTCCAGTGGTATTTCACGTTGCCAGCCCGTATCGGCGGGAACCTTCGTTGGGCAAACTTCCGTTGCGTCCTGGAACCGCACCGGGCATCACAATGCCGTCGGCAAAGGTTCGGCCCGTATCTCAGTGAATCTCGCTCATCCTTGGACTGTCGCGCACACCTTCCACACGATTGCCTTCCACGCTGTTGCTGTTGGCGACGATATGTGCCCGGTTTTCAATGCGGATGCCGTACATCTGAGTCTTCTCGATCTGGGTGTCGGCAGCATGCAGGCTGGTTACTCGACCTGTAATCCCTCCTGTGGAGCCGGCAAAGTAGACTCCCTCTCTCTGGCCCGGATTCTGATTCGGGGGCAATCCTGCGCTCAATTGACCGTTGTCAAGCGCTTCGCCCCCCGTGATTTCCACGTAGCTATCCACATCATATCCGTAGGTTCCGGTCGGACCTGTGAAGTCCTTGTCCAACGTCATCAGTTGGCCAGTGGTTTGGAGCGAAGCAATCGAGTACACGGTGTCGCCAATTCGGATTTTGGTCTCTGGCGGCCACACTGCGGAAAATGTCATCTGAGCCCTTCCCGGCGCCCATTGGAGAATCGCCGAACCGTTGGTCGCACTCACTTTCCCGAGTGTGGGCATGACATATATCCCGGTGCTTCCGTTGTGGTTGATCTGCGAGTCGCGAATGGATACCATGGGCGAGCCGTCCACCTTGATGCCCTCGCCGCCGTTGTCACTCACAATGGAATCGCTGATCGTTATCTCGGTTGAGTTGCTTATCTCAATCCCTGGCATGTGACTGGTTGCATAGGTGCCGTTGTTTCGTACAGTGACGCGGGAGAGCCGGATTCGCTTGGAGTTGAATATATCGAAGCCTTCGCCGTTGTGCGCGTAGGTGCCAGCTCCGGCCGCGCAATTGTTCCCCCCGCTGGTTGTACCGGTGATTTCGATGTCGCTCGAAGGTGTTGAACCGGCGGTTGTCTCTGTGAGTACACCATCGCAATTCTTGAGCCCGCTGATTTCACCGCCGTGCAGGCTAGAATTGGTTGACGAGGTGAAACTGACGCCACCGCACCCGACCACCTCTGAGGCATCAACGTCGTGAACCACGGGGTCGCTGACCTCAACGAAACTGCTGTGGTCCACGCTGATCAACCGGATCGCGAAGCTGGCGGGTGCGGTGAAGCCATCGATGCGGGGGGAGATGATCTGGCCATGGTTCGACGAACTCACAAGTATTGGCGATGCTCCTCCCACCGTGATCGAAACATGGTGAGTGTTCTCGATACTGAAATCGGAGGCCCTGTCGTAGTGGATATGGTGCCCGCCCCCGACAAACGTCACTTCCTCGACGTGAACGTTGGATGTCCCTTGGGAGAAGATCTCTCCGTTGACCAGTCCCGAGGTCCGACTGGAAAATAGGGTGCAACCCCGTACAGTCGTGTCATTCTGCTGTATTATCGATGCCTTGGGATCTGACAGCGTTAAGGTGACTCGATCCCCCTTGCAGACCAGATCATGATTGGGCGACAGCACCACGGGTGTCGAAATCTGGCCTGACTTCGTGACCCGGATTTCCCCTCGTTCCGAGCCTAACGCAGCGTTCGCTGAAATGATCTTCGCTCCCAGGTCCCTGCCCGGTTGCTGATCAGCCAAAATGACCCCATTCTGGGCCGACGATTCGTCCCGCGCGCTCAGGTCACTGACTCCATTCAATTCGTCGCTTCCGCTGACCGCGTCCCCACGATTGGGCAAGCCCGCTCCCGCAACCATACCCAACACTCGCGGTCGAGCGATCGTGCTTGCGAGCAGCAGGCAAAACAAAACTCCGATCCGTCGAAACGCTACTCTTGGTTCTCCGTATTTTCCATTCTTCATCTTCGCACTCCAATTCCGCAGGGGTGATTGGGCCCAACAAAGTTTCGTGCTTCAAGCAACATAAGTTACCAGTCGAATAGGAGTCTTGAATCCCTTATCCGACGGTAATGTATTCGTCCGACCAGCCATACCCCTTCATATGGATAAGGTGCCCCCAAACCGCATCAATTCGCTCTTTCTGCACTGGCGAAACCCGGAAACGATTGCGCTTATGACCAGCGACGCTGTTAACATACTGTTCAAGGCGGGGTTGCACTCTATCGAAATTTCCTAGCTCCAGTTCGCCGTACACCCGTGCCATCTGTCCGATCGGGTCGGCTACCAACTCTTCGTAGCGTATTCGCGCCAGCGATCGCGTTCCGATCTGTTCAGCTCCTTCGACCATGACTTGCTCGTGCAACATGTAGGCCTCCAGAATAAACTCCTCAATTTGGTTTGCCGCTGGAGATTCCAAGCTGTACATTTCCAGGAGGGTGCTCCAAAGCTTCAGATTGGAAGCAAATACTTCGTAGGGGTTGCGCTCGATTACCACGTAGCGTGCCTGCGGAAACAATGATGGCAACAGCGGCAGTCTAAAGCCGTGCGGTGGCGATTTGAGGACCATGGCCTTGCCCTGCTGTACGGTGAGCAGACGTATAAAGTATCGCAGTGCCTCTGACCATCGATCCTGCTCCTGCTGCGGCTGGCGGCAGAGGTCGAGGAGCGCCCGCACGTCACCCATCAGGGAAGGGGCAAGCAGCGCCTGATAGGCTGAGGGCGCACCCAGGGCGAGCAGCGCAAACTCATCTTCCTGTGGCGAGGCCCAGGAATAGCGCATATCGTCCATCTGCCGGTGAGTCTGCTCACCTGGCTTGTGCTTGCGAACCCACTGTTCGGTGAGGAGGAAATGAGAGGGGTTTAGACAGGCGTAGGTACTCGGGTAACCGAAACGCGGATCACAACAGAACAGTTCGTGTAAGAAAGTCGTGCCGGAGCGCCAAAAACCCAGCAGAAAGATCGGTGGGAGGCAAATGACAGCATCGATTCTGTCCGCATGGCTGGCGTGCTGAATCCGGAACAACAGGGAGTGACTGGCGCTGCTCAGCCAACCGGAAAGACGGGTCGGCCAAGCCAGACGAACCCCGTGGGAATCAAGCTTGCAGGCCAGTTGGCGCCAAGCGCGCAAAGATAGGCGTAGACGCCGCTTCCCTCCTGTGGTTGCAATCCTCTCTAACCCGCTCACCGTTTTGCAATTGACCGTTCGTTGACCTGTTTGAGCTGGTTAAGCAGCACGGCCCGCAATCGCCCGGCAGCTTCCGGATTAGAGGTAATCAAGTTATTCTCTTCCCGTGGGTCAGCCTTGTACCGATAAAGCGCTTCTTGCTGAGGATGGAGGCGAACCGCGTATTTGAACTCGTCGTCCCGGACCGATATGGTCCCCTTCGAGATAGCGCCAAACACTCGGTCGGGCTCCAGGTTCATACTAAAGATGAATCGTGCAGGAAGCCCATTGCCCTCCATGCCGGACTTGAGCGATGTACCATCCGTCCAACTCGGGGGGGGGGCGCCTACCAAGTCGAGGATCGTAGGAAGCAGATCCGCCTGTTGGGCAAGTTGCGAAATATGTGCACCTTGCCTCTGTCCTGGGAGGTGGATCAGCAATGGAACGTGGATCAGGCTGTCGTAGAGGAAGGGCCCGCCGTGCAAAAAGGTTCCGTGCTCGAAAGACTCTCCGTGATCCGCCGAAACAATCACAATCGCGTGGTCAAGACGGCCGGTTCGATCCAGCCAGTCAAGAAAGCCCCCTACGGCCGAATCCGCATACAACACCATCTCATCATAGCGGGCACGTATTTCCGTCGGCGATACGCCCGGCGGCACTGCATCACTTCGCATAGAAAGCAAGTCGCTATAGCTCGGCAACCTGTTGGTAGACGAGTAACGTCCTCTGGTCAGAGGCGGCGGCAAATAAGGGTCGTGTGGCGGCAGAACGTGGATCCAGGCGAATCGTGGCTGCGTACCTTGCCTATTCTGGAGCAGGTCGCGTGCCCGAGCGAAAACCGGTTCCGCCGGGGCTGGATACCGGTGGGGCCATGCCAGCGCATCCACATAAGTCAGGATCCCCACCAGGCGTCTTAACAGAGCCCCGTAGAGGGTGTATTGGGTGTTCACGCCGATGAGATTGGTGCACCGAAACCATTGACCAACAAGTCCCAGAGGCACTTCGTATTGCACGGCATCATAGCTATCCAGTGTTCGATGTCGAAAAGGAGCTGCCCATTGGCTCGACGTGATCATGGCTGTGTAGTATCCGCGTCGATGCAACTCCGCCGCTATGTTCTCCTGTTGTGCTCGGCCGCGCAAGAAGCCACCCTGTTGAAAGACACGATGCGACCATGGCAGTTTCCCCGTCTCAATCGAGGTCGTACTGGGGGCGGTAAAATTGGAGTTCGCGAAAAAATAATCGAACGTAAAACTGCGCTTGGCAAACCGTTCCAGATTGGGCGTGGTGGGAAGATGGTAGTCATAAAGCGACATGTCCTCGGCGGCCAATGCGTCGAGAGTGACAAGGTAAATGTCGGGCATCTGCGAGTTCGCTGCGGGTTCGGCAGGCCGCATGTAATCATGGAACGCATGGACGCGATCCGCCCATAGCACGCACAAGCTAATCCCAGCAAGAATGACGTGAGCCCATGCAATGGGCACTAACCGCGTCCGACAGAATTCCTGGAGTGCAGACACGCGAACCGTCAAAAGACCACCAAGGCAGAGGAGAAAAACCAAAACCCAAACGAGCCATCCAGTTTGCCAGTGAGGAATAACCAGCGTTCTGATGGTACTTAACAAATCAAGGACCAGGTAAGAAACCGGAATCAGCAGCCCCACGAACCACACGAATGCGATTCGATGTGGCTTGGTTAGTGGAACGAGCTTCGCCGTACCCGCAAGAACCAAGACGCACAGCCACCATACCACCGCGATTCCTAACAGAATTAGAAGTGCGACGCCGACGTCCAGGGCAATTTCGCCGTACGTCATGTATAGCAATAGGCTATCAACTTGTTCGAGGACTACGAGTTCCACTTGCAAGCTGAAACAAGCCGCCAGGCTCGCCAGAAGAAGTGCGGGGCGCAACCCTCCCTCAATCCGGCGGGGTGGTACCGGATCGACTTTCGCAGTCCCGCGCGTTTCGAATAGCAGCTCTTCTGCCATAACGTAACTTTAAGACCTAAAGAGGTTCGTTGAGAGGTAGTGGTGGGCTTAAGTCACACACAATGGCCGACTCACGATCACCACTCAGGACTTGAAGCGTCCAACAGACATCGAACTGGGCGAAACAATCTGAAGATTCTGGGGAGCAACCACGCACCGCGAAGCAAGAATGAAGAAATCGATCGCCCGGAGAGATTGGAACCCACGTAACGAATTTAGAGTAACGTCCTGTCTCCTTCACTCTTGCTGCAGAGATTTTATCCGAATTCGATCCGGTCCACACAGGATCGCTTTCCAATTCACTCTTACTGAATCAACTTCTGTTCCCGCAGCGCATTGACCCGCCCGGGGAACAGTAAGCGGCACCGCCACCCTTGATCACGAGTGCGCTGCATAAAGGTCAGGCACCGCATTGCTAGTGCCAGTTGCCAATTGCACTGTCGATTTCATTCGCTCTACCCAGTAGCGGGTCGCGAGTTTCTCACTCGCGCCGTTCCGGTCCGCATAGACAGATTGCCAATTCATCAGGTTGCGTGCGGTGATGTCACTCCAGCTCTTGAGAGTAACCACCGGCAAATCGGTGTAAAGCGAATTAAGAGAAGATGTGGGCACAAGCACAATATGCCCGAGGGCGAGAGCCTCCCAAGTCCTGTGACAATCAAGGCCCATTCCATGGGGGCTGAGAACAAACGCGTACACCCCCCTTTCTTGCCACATCCGGCTTCGGGAAAGTGGACCGGCTTGGCAGAACGTCAGCTCGTTCTTCTGCATCTTTCTAGCAATTCGGCGCCTGCTGTCGTGAAACGTCGTGCCTTTCAGCGGATGATACCGACGATAGTGGCGCAACCCGAGTGCTTGTTGCCAAGCGAAGTCGACATAGACCTTAGGAATACGGTTCCTCAGCGCAGGAAGACCCTGACGGATTGAGCCGAGCCTTTGCTCCTGTTGCGCAGGAGAAGATATGCTTTCGCCCCAGATTGGTCGTTCACTCAGCATGTGGAAGTCGATGCCGATCGGGATGGGAGAGATCCGGTCCGATGCCATCGAACCGTCATAATTCTGAGTGTACCAATGCACAATCTTGCGGCATTCCAAGATCGCTTGCGCTTCGGACATGAGTTCTGACGGCACACAGCTGTCCGAATCTCCGGTCACCAAGACAAATCTGCCCGTCACCAGCGGAAGAACTTGTTTGACAAAGGATTTCACCCAGGAAAGTCGCACCCATACGAGTTCGCCATCCTGTATGTTGCGGAAGGCCGAAGGATCTGCAATGAGATTGTCGGGTAGCTTGGAGGATGTTAACGCTCCCGCAAGGGTAGGGACGGGCGAGTAATTCCAGGCGTCCGGAAACTCATCTGGGATTCTGCGGTCACACAGCGCGGCGATGCCCTTGTTCCAGATCAATTCCACGCCGGTTGCCGGGGAGAGCTCAGTCACGGCGACACCTCATTCACAACGGCTGCTCTCTCTCATCACTTGGGACGCGAATACGGCTACCAAGCGCCAGTTCGAGTCCTGTGTTCAAAATGTGCGTGGCTTCGCCGAGCTGCAGCAAGCGGGCAACACCCAGGAATGTTGCCACACTGATGATGAGCACCAAGGACACAATGCCCAGCCGCAGCCATGTATTGCCGGCGTTGAATAGCGATTGAAGGAGATGAAGGCTCAGCCAACTGACGGCGGCCATCCCGAGGGAAGCAAACGCCGTTTTCACAACGAACCGCAGGAGGTCAAAATCGATGGTTAACAAACGCCGCTTACGCGATAGCACGGAAACAAGGATTGCTGCGACCAGGAAAAAGCTGAGGCCCCGAGTCAGCGCCAATCCCTCGATGCCAAAATGCCGGGTAAGCACCCCTGCAACGGCCACATAAAATGTCAGATCAAGAATCTCCGCCAACAAGGGAGTAATCGTGTCCTGCACGGCGTAAAAGCAACGCAGGAGGATTACTGCAATTGCGTTTGGAAAAATCCCAATGCCGTACAGCATCAAGACCCGCGCAGTCGCAAGAGAGTCTTGTAACCGAAATTGCCCGCGTTCGAAAAAGAGCCGGGTCAAAGGCAGCGCATTCAGCACCGTCCAGATGGTGATGGGCAAGAACAGAAGTATTACTATGCGAAATATGCGCGAGACTTGGCTGCTCAAGTCACCGTGTCTGTCGCGCACAGCTTCACGTGCAAACTGGGGATAAGACACAATTGCCAAAGGAGCCGCTAAGAAAGCCGCAGGCACAACGAATAGCCGCATGGCGTAAGTTAAGGTTGATACCGCTCCCGCCGAAAGTGACGATGCCAGATTACGCTCCAAAAAGGAGGAGGCATTCGCCGCCGCCAAATAGAGAAACAACGGACCGCCCATGCGAAACAGCTTGCCAATCGCGGGATGCCGAAGACTCAGTATGGGCCGGTAGCGAATACCAAGAGAAGCGATTGCCGGTACCAGCAGCAGCAACTGCAGCACAAAACCCCCGACGGTGGCCATCCCGACGACGTAGATGGCCCGGCTGCCGCGGGCAAAAATGGCAGCTGCCATTACGGTGATGCTCGACAAAGCTGGCGCGAACGACGCCAACGCGAACTTATGGAACCCATTCAGGGCAGCGGTTAGAATTCCCGACAGCGCAACGAAAAGGATTGACGGGAATATCATGTAGATCAGGTGCGTTGTCACGGCGGTCGTGGCAGCACTGAAACCCGGGAATAGCAAGGGCAGCCATTTATGAACCGTGATCATGCCGCAGCACACTATCGCGGTCAAGAACAGCAGGACGAAATTCGTGACTACGCTGAAGGTTTCCGAAAGCTTGGCGCGCCCCTCAGTGACATCGTCGTGTATCAAAATCGGGATAAACACTGGCGATAAAGTACCAGCAATTAGCGTCATGTATACCATGGTGGGAATGAAAATCGCCCCGAAATATGCATCCATGGTCGTGGACAGGCCGAAGCGTGCCGCTAGAGCAGCTTCGCGCAGGTAGCCGAAAACAGCGACCACTACTGTAAGCACACTCACGATACCGACAGCGCGGGCTCGACGAGGATTGCGCGGTTGGGACACACTGCTCTCAAGAGCAATTTCTGCCAATCGAGTTTCTGCTGTTCTTAGTTCAGCGGGCATGTTACTTAGTCAAGATTTCGCAGAACCTCAATCGCTTGGAGCGAACAGGAGGTTCGTGCATACGCTCGACGGGGAAACCCGCCCCTCTCGCATTTCTCGCAACAGCTTAAGTCTCAGTTTTATTGGCCTGTACCCGGCCACACCCAGCGGTTTCAGGAAGTCTTCCAACGACTTGCCACGTTCCGCAAGCCGGACGCCATTGAACTCGATGAGAATGAACCGAAACACCTGGCCGTGAAGCGATGTCATGGCTCCCTCCATAAGCTCGATCTCATGAGCCTCCACATCCACCTTAAGGAAATCCACGCGATGGAGGTTCTCGGCGGCCAGAAAGTCATCGAGGGTGATCGCCTGCACTGTTTCCTTCTGTACCGCGATGTCTTCGAATTCCACTAAACTGCCCCATCCGGTGTGATGGGAATTGCTGCGGTAAAACGAGCATGAGCCGGTCACATTGCTCACCGCCATTTGGTGGCACTTCAGAATGTCGGGAAATCCGTTCAAGTGGCAGTTTGTCTGCAATCGAGAGAATACGGCCGCATCTGCCTCAAAGGCATGCACCAGCCCGCCGGCGCCTACCCTTCTTGCGAACCGAAGCGCATACGCGCCATTATTGGCTCCTACGTCCAAGCATACGCCGCCCACTGGAATCAGAGCGACCGCATCTGCGAGGTCCGCGCGATCATAAAGATTGAAGTACAGTTCTCGCTGAACGTCGTCGCGGAGATCCAGCTGATAGCGGATTCCATCACAAGTCGCCGTCACCTCAGGGTTAATTAACTCAGCCCGGATGCGTTGAACGATTCTGTGCTTGCCTCTAAAATTAAGCTGGCGGATGATGCCTGTCGCAATCGTGGATCTTTCACAGCTCCGCGCCGCGAGGGAAAAGATAGGATCGAGCAAATCTATGATAGCCGTCTCCGCAGGTTTTTGCTCCCGTACCCAAAACGCAAACACGCATGGCGAATCGCAATAGACTCAGGGGGCAGCGTTTTCCGACTGCGCTGTGCTGAGTCGCGGAGAGAATGGCTCTTCAATCGTGACCACACGCCCGTTACGTCTCGCATGGGATAATTCGCTGGCTCGACGGGACCATGCAGGAACAGGTGTCTATGCCGCGCGCCTGCTGGAACAACTGGAAAAGAGAGAGGACGTTCCGAACAGAAATCTTGAATGGATGGAGTCGGAGTTCGTCTGCAAACGGAGTCATAGCCCGTGGGTTGGGGACCGTTGGGAATCTGTTCTGGACGTATGTTTTCCTGCCAAGCGTTCTTTGGAAAATGCGCGCCGATGTTTTGCATGCGCCAGCTTTCATTGCACCAATAGCGTCTCCCTGCCCCGTCGTGGTTACGGTCCACGACGTTACGTATCTGCTTTATCCTTCACACTTCCCACGCTGGTGGGTGACCTACCTCAAAACAGTGATGCCGGCTGTGATGAAGTCGGCCAGCGCAATCATTTGTGTTTCGGAGCACTCGAAACGCGACGTAGTTGAGATTTGTGGCGTTTCCACGGACAAAGTCAAGGTCGTCCCGAATGGAGTGGACCATCAGCGCTTCCATCCGGGCGTCACTCTGGATCGGGATTGGGCACGTTCCCTTGGTTTACGCGACGGGTATCTTCTTCATGTTGGTCCATTCTCGTACCGGAAAAACATTCCCACCTTGCTCCACGCGATTGCGCATCTGCGCTCAAAAGAAAAGTGGGGGAACCGCCAGTTGGTCTTGGGAGGGTCACAGCATCTTTCGCTCAAGGGGGCACACGAGGTCTTCGAAACTATTCAGGAATTGGATTTGAGTACTAGCGTTGTGCTTCTCGGGCGCATACCCGATCAGCATATTACCGGTTTATACGCGCAAGCCAGCGCTTTAGTCATGCCTTCTTTGTATGAGGGATTTGGCTTGCCCGTGCTGGAAGCAATGGCGGTCGGAACCCCGGTGGTGTGCAGTAACGCATCAAGCCTCCCCGAGGTTGCTGGTGATGCAGCCCTCTTCTTCCCGCCGCGCGATCAGTATGCTTTGGCCAGTGCCCTAGAGGATTTACTTGACCACCGGGCGCTGGCCGAGCAGTTGCGCATCAAAGGCTTGGAGCAGGCACGCCGGTTCAGTTGGCAACGGACTGCAGAGGAAACAATGGCAGTTTATCGAGCTGTAGCTAAATCCTAAGCAGCCATCGGATCCGAACGGACTGCCTTGTCTCTTTTTCTCTTTTTCTAAACACACGGGTTCAACAAGACGATATCCTGGTAACTCATGTAATCTGGTCGGCCACACCACGAGCCGTAATGAATGGGCGGTTTTGCCATCAGCCCCGAATTCGCGCACCAGGACAGAAAAGACAACTCCGGAATTCCGACTGCGGTCTCCGGAAACCGGGGGTCGGCCACACAGCAGTCATCTGAGTAAGGAGCTAGAGTTAGTGAACTCTGACCACGACGAATGAGCTCGGTCGATTCCGCATTCATCAGAAAAAGTGTCGCTAAGCACGCACCCGTCGGCTTCATCACTCGCCTGATTTCCCGGAGGTAGTTTTGAATCGAATCCGGCAGCAAATGAGTGAATACGGACTTCAGGAAAACAAAGTCGAAGCTGGCATCTTCGTATGGAAAACGGAATGAACTCGACAATAGCTTCCCGTTGGGGTTGTAATGTTTGTTGAAGATGTCGGCATGAACGAACGAAAAGTTCGGGAAACGGGACGTAATGTTTTTCTTTGCCCAATTGATTCCGGCACGCACAATATCGAAACCCGCATACGAACCTTGAGGACTGATGAAATGCACCAATGAAGACGCCATAATACCGATGCCACAACCAACATCGAGTACACGATGCTCGGGCCGCAGGCCAGCGACTTTCAGAAAATAGCCGAGATACTCTTCATTTACCTGCTTGTAGTTTGCTTCACCGCCGACGAACCAGAGACCATGCGGAGGAATGAGAGGATCGCAACGTCCCGTCAGGTCCTCGAAGATATCGCGAGGCAGGTTAATGACACGCCTGACGACAAGGCGTGAATTGAATCCAGGCAGCAGGCGCTTAGCAAGAATGCGTACTTTCATTAAGGAAGCAGTATCAAGATTCACAAGGTCCCATTACTGTGGAGCATCTCAAACCTCAACGATGAGGACACGAGCGATTTGAGCTTGCTGTTAAGTGCGAATACCTCGTCAGTTCGAATCCTCCAAATCACAGACCAGCTGATGACCCCGCCCCTACAGGCGACCGAAGGCTCTCTTCATCGCAACCAGCAACTTCTCGGCAAACATCGCAGACCCGCTCGGCATACCGATCCCAATTGTAGGTGGTGCGCGAGAACTTCATTCCGTTTCGTGCAATTTCGTCCCTCCACCGAGGCTGTGTTACCACTGTCTTGATCTTCTCCGCCAGGACCTCAGGGTTTCGCGGTGGAAAGAGTATTGCGTTCACATTGTCTGTGAGAACTTCATGCACGCCCGCACCAGTCGAAACCAGGACCGGGCAGCCAGACGACATCGCCTCAAGCACAACCAGTCCCCATGTCTGCTGGTCGTTGGGGAATACGAAAGCGTTGCAGGCGGCGTAGAAATCGCGGATTTCCTCGTCAGCAACCTTGCCGGTAAAGATCACCAAGTGTTGCACTCCCAAAGCGCTCGCGAGTGCTTTCAAGGACTCCAAATACTCCGGATAGCTGCGATCGGACCCAGCCAACAGCAGCCGAACTTCAATCCCCAACGACGCCAACCGACTCACCGCCGTAATTGCATCTTGTAGTCGTCGGTGGGGCATAAAAATGCCTAGCCACAGCAAGACGAATTCATCATCCGTGAAACCGAACCTGGTACGAATCTTGGCACGGTCTCCACCGGGGGCGAAGCGAGTGGGGTCGGCTCCGGGTCGCACAACGCACGTGGGGCCGCAATAAATAGCCTTGTAGTCCCTCTCCGCCCAATTCGAGACCAGTACGGTCAAGTCGACTTTGCGGTTTTGTCTCCGATCGTAAAGGTAGTAAAGCCAATACAGAGGCGCCAGGATCATGCCTTTCATCGATCTGGGGCGCAGGGCGTTCTGGTGGCAATCGGGAACGTCATTGCACATCCAGACCACTGCCCCACCCAATCTGCGCTTCAGCCACACCGCCGCCCATTGTGCAGGCCAGTGATGCGGGTTCCAAATCTGGTGCCTTTCCTCGACTGCGGTCGCAAGCCGCAGCATGTCGAGATATCCGCGGATAAAAAGTGGTTTGTGCAACCAAGGCAGCGGCCCACGGCCCACTTCCTTAATCTCGAAGCCCTTGCAGATTTCGGGAAAGCAATTCAATCGATCATATGCGGACGTGTAGAGGGTGACTCTATGTCCGGGTTGGGCCAAGGCCTGTGCAAGGCAAACACATTGCCTCTCACCGCCTCCTTCGATTAACAGTTCGTGAATAATTAAAGCGATTTTCACGGGGCGACCCAGGAACTGCGATTATCTGAGCATGACGCGGACGAAGTCGTTGAGTGCTGGAGGAACTTAATTGTTCCGGGTGGCGTAATAGGTCCGACTCGAAATATGGGGGCCTGCCCGCTGATCTGCCACGATCTGCAGCATGATGCCTCCATCGGACTCAACGATCGAGGTAACATCGCTTTCGGGAAGAAATCTCATCGGTATCGGATGCAACCCTAGTTGCCGGTAAAGCAGTTGTTCCGGGATGCCGGCGGCTCTTAGCCATGCGTAAAGCCGCGGACGTGCCTGCAGTCTGCGGCGGAACGGTACATCGTTTGGCAGTTGCATGACGAGCAAACCTCCAGTCTTCAAGACTCGCACAAACTCCGCGATGTAGCGTCGAATAGACTCCTGAGATGGAACATGCTGCAAAACGAGCGCGGTATAAATGAGATCGAATTGCTGCGAGGGAAACGGCAGCGATTCAGAATCGTTCAGCAAAAACTGGCAATTCGTGTCGGGATTCAGAGCGACGGCTCGACGGAGCATGGATTGCGAGATGTCGATTCCCACGACATTCTGGAAGTGGAGTGCCAGGGCACGAGTAAGCCTCCCCACTCCGCATCCGAAGTCCAATGCCCAATCATGTTGCTTGGGCAGCCCCAATTTTTCCGCTGTGCTCATTAAGCAAGAAATCTCGCACCTGCCGGTTTCAAAGAATTCTTTGAGATCCCACTTCCCATGCTTGGTTCCCGGCTCGGTCAAAATCGCCCAGCACGGGTCGAGTTTGCCCATGTCTTCCCAGTGCGTTCTGCTTCTCTCTAGGGACACTGGCGGCCCTCCAACGGCAAACCTCGCGGGAGTCCTTCTGCACTGTCTTCACCTAGGATCCGCTCATAAACTTCAACCGTTTGGTGCGCCGCATTCCTGAAGCTAAACTGACGGCTCCTGGTCACACCGGAATGGCTCAATCGCTTACGCAGTTCGGGGTCGGCCAAAATCCGCATCAGACTTCCAGCTATCGACTTTTCATCAAGAGGGTCCACCAGTACGGCGGCGTCTCCTGCCACTTCCTCGAGGGAAGAACCGCGACTGGTGACCACCGGGGTTCCACAGGCCATCGCTTCGACGACGGGAAGTCCGAATCCCTCGAACAAAGAGGGATAGACGAAAACCTCCGCTGCGTTGTACATGCTCGGCAGGTCCAAGGCTTCGACATACCCCGGCAGGTGAACATCCTTCTCCAGTTTCAGGTCGCGGAGACGTGAAAGAACTGGTTGGAACATGGAGTCCATCTTCCCCGCCAAGACGAGCTTGTGGGGAAAACCCGCTTTGTGCACAAGTGCGTATGCGTCCACAAGCCGCATCAGGTTCTTGCGCGCCTGGAGCCGCCCCACGTACAAAATAAATTCGCCACTGATTCCGTATTTGCGTGCTACCGCCTCCTTCGCTTTCTCCCTCTCAAGCGGGATAAAAGCGTCCCCGGCACCCTCGTATGTCACGGTGATCTTTTCGTGGCTCACGCCGTAGGTCTGAATGAGGTCCCTCTTCGAATACTCCGAAACCGTGATGATGTGATCAGCCCTCCTTGCCGACTCCCGGACAAGCACTGTGAGCCAAGCCCTCTGGTGTAGGGGGAACGACTGTGGCCAATGTTCGTAGGCAATGTCAGGAATCGTAGTCACCGTTTTACACTTCAAAAACGGGGGTATGATGAATTGAGCGTGGAACAGATCTAGTTTGTCGTGCCGCGCACGCAACGGGATGGTGAAGGGGATTCGCAGCCAGCGCGAGGAGGGAATAAGGCGCTTAGGAACGAAGCGACCGTCGGCGACAAACTGTTTCGCAGCCGCAGGATTTGTGTAGTACAGAAAAAAGTTATGGCCACAGCGAACTTTCGCCAATTCCCTCACCAGTTCGCGGTAGTACGTCTCGTTGCCGCCCTTGTGGCTTCCGACGCTGTGAATGTCGATCCCGAATCTAAGAGGTCTCATTCCAGACACTTTGGAGAAATCGAAACAGGACATCGCCTATATGTGGCTGGTGCGACTCAGCCCGCAAGCGAGTGATTCTGCGCCCGGCTGCGCCGGAACCCGGCTTCCATCTGCTCGAGGGAAAACGAACGGAAGTCGGAGATGACCGGATCAGCACCCGCCGCACGAAGCTTTTCGGCGCGGTCAGCTGCGGCGACCCCCACGCACCTCATTCCGGCAGCCCTCGCCGACTTCACTCCCGAGACGGCATCCTCCACGGCCAGCAAGTTCTCGGGACTCTCCTTCAAACGTTCTGCCGCCAAAAGGTAAATAGCAGGATCAGGCTTACTACTTGTCACTTCATCCCCGGTCACAATCGCCTCAAAATAGGGTGCCACCCCCAGTTCTTCGAGGGTGCCAAGAGCTCGCTGGCGGCTCGCAGAAGTTGCCAGCGCGATTCGGATACCAGATGTGCGCAGACAATCCAGAAACTCCGTAACTCCTTGGAAGGGTTGCATCGATTCACCGAGCTGCAGTAACATCTCGTCCTTCTTGGCCCCATACTCCCTAATCTGCTTGGGTGTCAGATTACCCAGAAAGTAACAAAGAATCTCATCGCGCCTGCGTCCATCCAGAATGAAATCCAAGTCGCCATCGGGAACGTCACGGCCTAATGTCAAAAGAAAATGTTTCCACGCCTCCTTGTGAAGGGGATGACTATCGATGAGTACCCCGTCCATATCAAACACCACTCCCCGCAACATTCGAATGATTCAACCCTCCGGAAGGCCCGGCCAACTCACCTGAGCTTTTTGATAGTTCTCCATCGTGCCGATGTCGAGCAAGTAATCCACGATGGGGTAAGCTAGCATTCGGCCCGCCAACTGTGGCAAGACGTGAAACCCGATGTCGACCGGCATATCAGCCGGGATGGCATCCAGGACGTCACGCGTACCGATCATCAGCCCGGAAAATGCGAGATTGCTGGCTGGATGGCTGGGTTTTTCCACAAATTGCTGAATAGTGCCCTCGTTGTCCGCCGTCACAATGCCGCAGCAACGGGGATCCGCCACTTCATATACTCCCAGCGTGGCAACGGGCCGTCGCTGCCGGTGCATGTTCAGCATCCCTTCTAAATCCGCACGATTAAGCACATCTGCGTAAAAAACCCAAAAAAAATCCTCGGTCTCTACCCAGTCGCGATTTGCTCGCAACGTCCCTGCGCTGCCTAGCAGTTGCGGCTCCACGACGACTCGGACTCGCGTGCGGCTAATGGTCCGCTTCAGGAACTCGCAAACCGCAGCAGCGTGGACGTGCAAGTTGATGAGTACCTCCTCAATACCGAGCCGGTCGCACAACTGGAGCCAGATCGACAACAGTGGCACCCCCCGGATGGGGACCATGCACTTTGGCATGGACTCGGTGAGGGGACGCAGGCGTTCTCCGTGGCCAGCTGCCAGCAAGAAGGCTTTCATGACTCGCTCGTCCGCGCAGGTCTTGGAGGCTGCATTGCCGGTGAGAACCTCGGTTACGACGAACAGTTCCCGCCCATGGCTTTCGCCAGATTCTGCGAGGTTGACTCCGCAATCCGTTCCCGGAGTGAGATGAAAATCGCGTGGGCGACGGAGAGGTGGGCATCCTCAACGACCTGCATATTCTCCGAGGGAATAACGATGCAAAGTTCACAAAGCGCTTTCATCTTGCCGCCCTGGCAACCGGTCAGACCGACGGTGAGCGCACCCATTTCAGAAGCTACACGAAGCCCATTTAGGACATTCGGTGAGTTACCGCTTCCACTGATGGCAAATGCAACATCTCCCTCCTGGAGAAAGGAACGTAGCTGCTCAGCAAAGATATCCTCGTAGTGAGAGTCGTTCGCCCACGCGGTCATAAGAGGGATGTTGTCGGTAAGGGCAAGAACACGAAAACGACGCTGCTCATTCATGACGGTGCCCTTGCCTAAATCGCATGCACAATGCGAAGCTAGGGCGGCGCTGCCGCCGTTTCCAAAAAGGTAGACGGCTCGGTTACCCTGATAGGCATTCCACAGCACTTCGGTCAATTGATCGATCCTGGCAAAAGGGAGCCTCTTCAGGGTGCTTGACACCACTTGAAGGTAGCTTTCGGATCGGGATAATTCGATCAGCTTGCTGGAGGCGCCGACTGTCCTTCGACGATTCGGTAAGCTGGTGGTGCTGCTGGTGCTTGTGCTCATGCTCGTTTCGTTCCCGTGCCTATGAAAACACAAGATCAGGGAGCCACTGCCGCTAAAACGACTCCAGACCGCTTCATGTCGGAGTAAGCGTCCGGTAGTTTGTCCGGCACGCCGCCGCTCCGTTCCACCCATTCCAGGAAATCTTCCAGGATGGCGGATAAGTCACGCCGAGGTTCCCATCCCAACATTCTTAGCTTGGCGATCGAGGAAACGCTGTGTCGATTGTCCCCGCGACGGTATTCTCCAGGCAATCGTAACTCCACAGCCCGTCCCACTTTGTGGCGAATCGCATGTGCGTACTCCAGAACGGAGGTTGCCCGTCCGCTTCCGACGTTGAAGGCTTGAAAGTTGGCCGCATCTTCGCGAAGAACTACCATGTTGGCTTCCACGACGTCTTGGACATGGACAAAGTCCCGGGTTTGCCGTCCGTCCTCGTAGATCAACAAAGGATCTCCCCGCAGGGCACGACTCACAAAGATACGGCAAATCCCCGAATAATGATTGAAAAGAGACTGTCGAGGTCCCTGCGTGATGGAGTAACGCAGTGCCACAGTGGGGATTTGATGCAGCCAGCCTAGACCCAATGCAGTCTTCTCCTGCGCCAGTTTGGAAACTGAATATTGATTATAGGGATTGGTGAACTCCTCACACAACAGAGTCGGCTTGGCTTCGCAGCCGCAATGCGGACATGCAATTTCCCACTTGGCTTCCCGCAGTTGCTGACCGCGCGGAGGAGGGAGAAACTCGCCGTGTTCCCCGCACGTGTATTGTCCTTCCCCGTAAACCGCCTGCGAAGACGCAACAATGACCTTCTTGACGTTCAGCCGCTTCTGCACAATGAGTTCGTAGATTAGTGCCGTCCCTACCGCATTCACATATAAGAATCGGGAAAAGTCCGGCATGTAATCCTGGTAGGCAGCTTGATGAGAGACCCAATCAACGTCGCGTAAGGCATCAAGGAGCGTCTCCCGATCGGTGAGATCTCCGTGTACGAATTCCACCATGTGGGAAAGATAGGCGGGCTTCCCATGAGGATGAATCTTGGGATCCAGGTTATCCAAGACCCGCACCCGAAAACCATCCGCTACAAAACGATCAACCAGATGGCTTCCAATGAATCCCGCACCGCCCGTGACAAGAACACGCATGATCGAAGGTTCACTCCTCAGGTGGAAATTACCCTGTGACGCGCCCTGCTCCCTACCGCCCAGACCCTGAGAAGACCGTTCCGAAGGTCTTGCACAGGATTTCGAGATCCAACCACAGGGACCAGCGCCGAATATAACTTAAATCTAACCCGACCCATTCATCAAAGTCGCGCAGTTGGTTCCGGCCGCCAATCTGCCATAGACACGTCATACCGGGTTTCACCGCAAGTTTCAGTCTCTGATATGGATTGAACCGGGCGTATTCGGTAACGAGTGGCGGGCGCGGTCCTACCAGGGCCATGTCTCCCTTGAGCACACTGTAGAGTTGGGGCAACTCGTCCAAGCTGTAGCGCCGCATCCAAGACCCAACCCGAGTAATCCGAGGATCGCCCTCCAACTTGAAAACTGGACCAGTCATCTGATTACGATCTTCTAGCTCAGCTTTCAGTTCGTCGGCATTGGCGACCATGGAGCGGATCTTGTAGCCGACGAAAGGACGCCCGTTCTTCCCTACAACCTTCCAGCGGTAAAAAACCGGCCCCGGCGATGTCAGTTTTACCGCCAAACCGAGAATGAGGAGTAGCGGCGACAACAGAACCAGTAATGATCCGGAAACCAGAGACGTCTAGAGCACGCTTGCAACCGACCTGAAGTGGCCGCTCCCAATTCGGAGAGAAAGCCAAAGACTCAGCAGTCTGTTCCGAAGTCGTGGACATAACGATCGCGGCCGGCACTACACAAATTCTGGTTCTTCCACCGGGACTGACTGGCCTAACAGTTGGCGATACGCGCTGGCATGTTTCTGAACCACTTCCTCCCACCGGTAACAGGTCTGGGCCCGTTGGTGAGCACGAGTTCGGTACTCGGCAACCACGTCGGGTGCATCCAACAGTTGTTGCAATTTGCGCTGCAAATCAACGTGACCATCGGCCCCGGAGTAATGCAATCCTGAGTCGGCTATCACCTCCAGGTTGGACGGAGTATCGTTAACCAGGGCACAGTTGCCATAGCCCATGGCTTCCACCAGAGCGGGATGAGTGCCGCCTACTTCGTCCGGAAGTACGAACAGGTAAGCATTCTGCTGAAGTTGGGCGTAACCATCCCCATACACGCCGCCAGTAAATAAGATGCGTGGATCATGAGTGGATTTCAGGGACTGTACGTACTCCTTTTCCCATGGATCATCGCCTACAATCACCAGCTTGCGCGTGGTGGAGGTCCCTTCAAACGCGCGGATCAGGTGATGGAGATTGTTTTCCGGGACCAACCGGCCAACAAACAATACATATTCCCGTGGTTTCAGTTGAAACCGATCCAGAACGTCCCGCTGCTGTGAACGGCGTTCCTGCATGCCATAGAAAATACAAAACGATCCCGCACCATACCGCTGCCGGTAGTAGTTCATCACATCCCTGGAATCGGAGATCAGCCCATCGCAACACCGCACGGCCAGCCTCTCGGAGAAGCGAAGGTACCAGCGCGCAGGGCCGCTCCACTTGGCGCGCTGCCAATCGGTTCCATCGACGGAGCAGACCACTTTCATTCCGAACAACCGGGGAAGAGGAGCAAACAGCGTGACTCCGGTTGTGAAGTAATGCACCACGTCTACACGGTGGAACAGAACGTGGAGCGTACACAAAAATGCGTGCACGATGGTGCTGAGATTCTTCGACTTCAAGGTGGGCAGAGTGACCAACTCCACTCCCTGGTAGGAAGTCTCCAGGAGACTACTCATGCCGGAGCGGTTGTAGACGCGCACTCTGTGTCCCAGCTTCACCAGGCCTCGGGAAAGCTCGTCCACTGCCGTCTCAAACCCACCAAAACGAGCCGGGATCGACTTGATCCCAATCATTGCGACACGCATTAGCTATAGGGTCCCTCAGCCTGGGTGTTCAGGTGATTACAGACGACTTGAATATACAGTCCCGCTAATTGCGCAGACTGAAACTCAGCAGTCGTGTCAAGCTGCCAACTGATGGGCTGTTGAGCCAGCCTCGGCCGCCCGCACTGCCGCCGCCAGGAGGCCGAAATTGATCCATGTGAATTCGAGGGTCGAGGCGTCCGTCAATTGGTATGCAAGAAACATTACGATTGCGGCCGCCGAAAGAGCGCCGACCGCCGCGTTCGTCGACTTGCGCACCGACAGAATCCGCCAAGCCCGCCGACCCAAGCTCACAAAGAGCCATCCCAGAACAACGACACCGATTATGCCGGTATCGTGCATCACTCGCAAAAAGAAATTTCCCAGCCACGCTTCGCCGCCCTCGTACTCTTCCTCACTCGACTGATTCAGCAACACGAAGCTGTTACTGCCAGAACCGACAATCGGATGTTGCTTGATGTCCTCTATGGCCAGGACCACGACTCGTGCACGACGTATGAGGGTAGGATCCTGCATCACTTGGCTCACCGCCAGGCTTTCGAGCCTCTCCCGCAAATCCTTCATAACACTGACTGCGAACAACAAGGAGAGCAGGATGACACTGACCGCGGGTACGAGTTGTCTCCACCTTATCCTTTTGTGACGTAGATGGTAAAAAAGAACCAGTGGGATCACGATGATCAAACACGCCCAGGCTTGTCGAGCCAAGCTTAGCAGTGCCCCAACTGCGGTCACGAAGAACCCGAGCAGGTACCAGCCCTTCTTGCGTTCGCGCGCGAAAAAGCAGAACACAAACATCACCGCGAAACAGGCACAATAGCTGCCAAAAATATTCGGTTCCCATTGGGAGCCACGGACCGCTGGAACGAAATCAAGGTTGGAAAAGAACCCCATACCAAACCGGGTACCAAACAGGAGATACGAGAGAAAGCAAACAATCCCGAATAGCGCTTCCAGCGCGCCCACCGAGAGCCATATACCGAACGCACGATCGATCTGTTTCGCTGTCCAAACGGTTTGTCCGATAAGGAAGAAAGGAGAAACAGCCAGAGTCTGCAATAAAGCCCAGCGTAGACTCAAACCGCGATCTGGGGAGGTGAAGAAGGAGCTGAAGTAGTTCATCGCCAGAAAAGCCAAAAGCAACCACTCGAGCTTCTGCAGCACCCTCCAAGTGTGGTGCCGCACGCATATCCGGAGAAGAAGGAACCCTCCGAAGCCTGCCGCCACCATATGCTCGGGTTTTGCGTTCCATGCCCCGATCGTCATAAACCATCGGGGCATTGATGCGGCGATACCCAGCCCCAGCAGTGCACCATAGGGCCAGCGCACACCTACAACCAGAGCAGCTGCGAGCCCGCCAGAAACATACGGAACCCAATCGAGCGGCTCTGTCACCAACAGATACAACACCACACCCGCTATCGCAACGGCAGTGATCTTCTCTACTTTGTCCGCCACTTCCCCTCGGTGCGGACGAGGCAGAATCAGACCGTCAGAGGATAGTTGGCTAGGCATTTCACAATCATCGCTTCCTTACAAAGATTGCACCGACGAAACGGCGCGACACGGAACTGAAACCGAATTTTGTCGTTCCTGAGGAGAACCGTGCCGTCCTCAAACCGTACCGGACCGCGGAAGCTACTCGGCCCCGTCCACGTCCCGTCTGCCGTGACCGTTGAGTGGCCACTTGGGGAGCCGGCTTGCAACCTCCCCGCGAACCCGAGCAGCCGACTGGAGTAGCGGAACCCAGGTTTCGTGTCGGACGTCCTCCATAAACCGCTTACGGGCGTCCTGGGGGTCCAGTTGCTGCCATGCCGCCGTCCCCAGAATCCAAGCCACGCCCACCCCAAACGACAACATGGCGCCGATTAGCATGAGCAACAGGCGGGGAAGGTTGGACGTATATTCTGGTACCTCCCCAACGTCATAGACTTGCACCGAAGGCACCTCTTTTGCCTCTTGGATCTTCGCAAGTTCGTACTGCCCAGTGAGAAGTTCGAACACCGTCTCCTGAATCTTCGCCTCGCGATAAAGGTCCGCCCAACGCACCCCCAGAAGCGGGAGCTTGCGGATAGACGGGTACAAGTCACTGGAATAAGAGTCTCCGGTACCCTCTGTAGGGTCAGCGGCGAGGCTGGCACTCTCACCGCCCATTTTATCAAGCTCCTTTTGCAGCTCTGCGACCCGAGCGTGGGCTGAGCGAACGCGAACGTTGTTGGCGGTATAAACCTGGGACAGCCCTTCGGCTTCGGATTCTGCCGCTATCAGTTGGCCCTGCAAAATTGCGGCTGCTGCCACCGCTGCTTTGCCTTGCTCCGGAATATCTAGGGCCGAGTTCTTGCTGGCATAGTCGCTGAATTTCCGTTCCGCCCGATCCAGATCCTGCTTAACTGTCTTGAGGCGCCCTTCAATGAAAATGCGTTCCCGGCGCGCCGAGGAAGTGCTGACCGCTGCCAGCAGATCGTTCAATGCTTCCACGTACGCTTGGGCCATTTGTGCGGCGCGTCTGGGATCACGGTCTGTAACCCTGATCTCAATGACACCACTTTTCTTGTCCTCGCCAATATCAGAACGGCTCTTTAACTTCTCGCGCGCATCCTCCCAATACTTGAGTTTATAGACCTTGCGCAGGTCAAATCGCTGAATGAGCGTGTCCGCCACCGTGCGACTCTGCAACACCTGCACCACGAGCGCTCCTTGGCTCTTGGTACCGAGGATATCGCTGGCGATATCTCCAAGATCGGAGCCGCCGCCCACTCCTCCCGACCCACCTCCCGATCCAGAACTCGAGGCCATTGCGGCCATCATGAAGAGACCTGATGAGCCTGATTCCTTCTCTGGAGGCATTAGCCGAGTAGTGGATGTGTACGACTTATGCCTAACAAACGCGAACGCCGTGAACAAAATCAGCCCATACAGCATGAAACGGCGCAGACGACGGCGATTCTCCCACAGCAGCACCATTTTATCCATGCTGCTCCGGTACGACACCCTTGCCCCGGAGTCGTTGCCATTTCCAGGAGACACTTCGATGTCTTGAAGCGCCTCGACCGAACTCTCAATTCCACCAGTTTGTTTCAATCGCACGTCTCCAACTCAGCAAATCGATTCATTCTAGCCTTCACCTAGATTCTAACTTAGCAACAGACATCGCTCGTCTTTCGGGATATGCACGGCCACGCCGGCATCGGCCTCTACAGGAACAGGCACAGGCCCGGACGTCTCCCCGCTTCGCAACTAGGACCCACATCTCACTACGTAGCGACTGCCGGAAACTACAGGCGGGTCTCGCCGCTCTGACCGTCGCCTCTCCTGATCACGGGTCCACCGTTGTTACAATTCTTGTCAACTCCGGCTACGTACCGCGCGATCCCCGCTCGCAATGGATTGCGGACCCCTGTGGTCATTCTCGGCTGCGTACGGGTCGTGGCCGCCAAGCCTTCTCGCCAGCGCCTCACAATCGAAATCGCACGACATGTAGGCAAGGCTCGAACCGTGAGCGGCATAGACGGGGACAATTCTGTTCACCTGTTCCAGCCACTCTGTAACATCTTCGCTGAGACCCGATCGTCCATAATCGTGCCAGACGATCACGCCACCTGGCCGACAGCAGCGCAGTGCATTGATGGTGTCTATTCGGACATACTCATAGGTGTGCGCCCCGTCGACAAAAAAAAGGTCGACCGATCGTCGATATGGCAAAAAGTCGAAGTTTGCACTATCCCCATAGACCCTCCGAATTTTTCTGCCCAACGCGTGACCCACGAAACAGGGCTCGACTTCGTGGCAGCCTTTGACGATCAGCCGATCATACACCGTCAATGCACCATGCGTGACTGTATCTGGCTTTGGTAGATCCAAAGTCCATATCTGCGCGTCCGGGGGGGTGTTCGCAGCCAGGAACAGACTGGAATAACCCGTAGAGGTGCCAATCTCGAAAACCGCGCGTGGGCGGACCGCTTGGCATAATATTCCCAGGTTCACCAAATCAGCGACATACGATGGATCATCGCCAATCCAGCTGTCTTTCAATTCAGGAAAATGAAGGTTAGGCTCTCTTTCGGAGTCTCGAAATACTTCCCAGACATGCTTCCTCTGTAGTCCCGCTGCGCCCATTGCGCCACTCAAGAATAAACACGCGTTCCAGTATAGGTAAGCCTCTCTTGGTTTCGACCAGAAACGCAACGAGGCAACATTCGCGCCCAGAAAGAAGTTTCTGAGCCCAGTCTGAATGCAACGAGCGATCTCTCTTGTGGGCAACATTGAGACAATTCCGTTAGAATGGCGAACCGCCGTCGCTCGCTACTGCCCTTGGGGTCCCGCCGCCGGGCTCCGTCGCTGGCTGGGCTAATCCCATTATCTTGTAATCCGCCATTTGGGACTATAGGTGAGCTGGAGCGAAGCGGTGACGTTTGATTGTTGGTTCTGCGCCAAAACTGGGAAACTCCACTGCTCGTATTGCAATAGCGCAGAAACAGAGAATCGGGGAGATGCCAAGAAGTTACCGCTTGCGGAATAGTCCACCAAACGGCCACCGCCGATAAAGTCCTTCGAAACCTCCTGCAAACGATATCCCAACTGCACATTGTTCCGGGGTGAAAACGAATAAGTCAGCCACGATTGCGCCCCTCGGCCAGCCCTTCCAATCCAGCTACCCAGCAAATTGCCGTCGTTGGTATACCCGGACCGGAAGCGCCGAAGATCATAATAAACAAATCCTGGGGCGAACTCCCGCGTGACAGGCTCATTGATTCCTTCCGCGCGAAACTCCAGCTGGTGGATTTTCGGCAACTGCGGCATGTATACACCAGGATTCACCGTAGCTCGGCTCGAACCGATTGGCGAAACTTCGTCTACCACCAAGGAATCGGCGTAAACCGTTAACCACTTCCGGAGGCCCGGAACACGATAGGTGAAATCGGCGGCTGAGATACGTTTGCCGGGGTTGTTGGCCGACGTTGGCGAGTGCACGTAATATGTGCGGAAAAAATTGCTCCAGGTGACTGGCAACCCCGGCCCCCCGAACATGGCAGTGATGCCCATGCCAAACTCAAGATTAGCTGTAGGTTGAAAGCTGATTTTGTCGCCGTGGATGAATGGCTGAGGAGAAATACTCGGACCAACCACGTAGGGATAGGTGGGGTAGGCCTGACACGTTGACACCGCACAGAATTCCCAGTGCTGCCCTGAGAGCTGGCCGATAAAGAATTCCGCGCGAAACGGTCCGAGTATTTTTGAAAGCCCTGGTATCTCGTGCGGCATCAGGTCGTCGACCCTCACCATTGGAAACGGGGCAGCATTGTTGCTGAGGAGCAGGGATCCAGACTCGCCCGGACCCAGCCACACGCTTTGGTTACCAAATGAAATTTGCACATTATTGATGTTGACGGAGGCCATGCTGTCGAGCAATTGGAAGCGGTTCGTTTCCGGGCTCCCATTAGGGAGCTCCGGCGTACCGTCCGCCGCAGCCACGGCGGCTAGGGTCTGAGCGGACTCCGACGGCATGGCCGGCGCATGCTGGTATTCGCCTCGGAGATAAAACGAAACCGCACCCGCCTCCGCATCCGCGGTCACGCCGGTGACATTATTGAAACCGGCCCAATAAGGACGGCCGTAGTCATTGACCAAGGTTTGTCCGAAGTGGTATCCGTCGTGAACTGGGGTTCCGGAGATTCCCAGCGACCGCGTGTAAAGGGACTCTACTCCGGCACTGACATTCGATGCCCCCTCCAACCTGGCAATCTCGGGCTGGAATTCGTTAGTTAACGCCGCAAATATCCTTCCCTGTGGACCTTCGATAGCCGGGCGATCCGACGTTTCTTCCAGCAAGCGGGCGCACTCCATTCGAGTCCAGGGGCGCATCCCAAGCACGTTGGACTTCAGATCCCCAAGAGCTATCAGTCTCTCAAGTGCGGGATACACCCAGCTGTCTAGTTCGACATAAGGCGAAGCCATGTAATTCGGGTCGTGAGATTTCTCGCTCGTTTCGTCCCGGGCCAGACTTCCCCAACCTGAACCACCAAGCCCCGGATCGTGGTGCGCACGGTAAACTTGCCTGCTAAAGTACCAACCGAGTGCGCTGCCGATGATCGCATCGGACGGGAAATGCTGTTTCGCAGTGACCCGGGTAAGCGTCACCGTCGAGGCCAACCCGTAGGCGGCCATCTGACTAAACCAACCTGGATATTCGTGAGCCCAAACACCGGCAACTGACCAAGCGATCGCCGAATGTTCGGAGGGAAAGGAAAGACCGCCAGTAAAAAAGTCGCCTTGACCGTTTCCTTGGTAAGGACGGGATCGCTGGGTAATCTCTTTCAAACCGTAGGCCACTCCCGTGCTGTTTAGTGCAGCCTCTGCAGCTAGCAAGCCTGCCTCCGCTAAATGATCGTCATGGTTGACGTGACCCAAAAGGAAGGAAGCGCCGCTCAGCCCAATCAATGAGTACGCACCGTAATCGGAGATCTTCTTGCTGGTGGCAACATGATTGGCCGGAACTTGTTTCGACCACCAGCTATCGCTGGCGATGAAAGCGGCGGTGGCGGCGGTGAAAGGTGCAATCCACTTGAGATCTTTGACCTTAAGGCGGCTGGGCCCAGTCCAGAACTGTTTCTGATCTCCCGCCAGGTGCCTGAAGAACGGGGATACAAGCCGGTTCTCAGGATCGCTTCCTGGCGCCAACCAACCGCCATTCTCCTTCTCTGTGGTCGGTTTACGGGTTGAGGTCGGCACACCTGCGCCAGGCCCTTGGTTTATTCGGGGCACGACATCTGACGACGATGACCCGGCGTCCGTCTGACCGAGGCCAAGCCTCACACTGAGCAGAACGATCCCCAACAAGCAATAACTCTTCATTCGGCGTGACAAGGCTCAGACGAACCTCAGAAATGACCCACATAGTAGGCAGCAATCCCTATTGAGGTCGCCAGTTGAGCGGCTTGCAGCGTGGACTTGAACTTCGTCCCATAGTAGTAATTCTTCTCCGGTACCATCACCATATCTCCTGGGCGCAACTCTGCGCTCTCAACGCCGCCGCTGAATAGCCCGCCGGATCCGCCCACCACCGACCCATCAGCCCGGATGACAAATGTGGATCTCTTGTCCGCTGCCGAGGTCGGTCCACCCGATTGCCTCAGGTACCAACCAGCGCTCTTGCCTGGTTTATAGGTAATCCCGGTCGGGTTATAGACAGAACCATCTACTAGAACGATCCCAGGCTTCTTGGGTATGTAGATCTTGTCTCCAGCACGCACCTGAATGTCTGCTGCAGTATTCGCCCATCGCTTCACGTCAGAAGAAATATGAATCACCAAACGACCGACCGGCGGTGTATTTTGGAGACCGTCAATGGTCTTCTGGTACAGCAGGACAGTCGCCTTCACCTTCACCTGTTCATCTGAATCCATCCCCGGAATAAGCTTCATTTCCGCCTGCTCGGCGCTAACTTGTTGGATCAGGTCAGCTCGGTTCTTCTCTTCCAATTCTCTCAACTCCACGCGCTCAAACACCGCACCGTAGGGATACGCAGAGGGCAGGAAGCCTCCAGCCCGAGCGAGGATAGAGCTGAGGCGCTCCCCAGGCTCGATACCGTAGCCACCAGGATGAGCCACCTCTCCTTTAACCTCGATGGTCGCGCCTAAATCCTGCCATCCCGAGAGTTGGCGGATAGTCAGGACATCACCATCGTGCAGCCGGGCGTCTGTATCGGGTTCGCCTGCCAGCGCTTCGGCGATGTGAATGGTTTTGTGATCGGACACGATCCGATCCCCGTGCTCAATCATGTAGCTCGTCAGGTCGGCCTCTTCCGTGTAGGCACTCCGCTTGAGTCCACCAGCCAGCCGGACTAGACCGGCTGCGGTCATACCATCGCCGAGGGGATACTTGCCCGGACGACCGACTTCGCCCGATATGGTGACTGTTGCAGGATCCATTTTATTGAGATCACGATGGACAAAAACCCGATCCCTCGATTCCAAGAGGATGTTGGCTTTGTCGTCGCCTTCCAATGCCTCGCCAAGGTTTGCGCTCAAGACTTCCAGCCTGCCATCGCTAGTTTTGCGGAAAACCTGGACGTCATCCATCGAGGCATCTCGAGTCGCGCCTCCTGCTAGGTAAATTGCGTCTCGCAAATGGGGCAGGCCATTGGTGAGGTGGTCACCGGGGTCGCGTACCTCGCCAGTCACGGTGATTACCGGTGGATCCTCGAAGTCATACTTGCCAAAGACACGGACCGTATCGAAGGGCTTCAGCACAAGATCCGGGTTTTTGCCAGCTAGGGCATCACCAAGATTGAATGCGAGCACCACCGGACTGAAGTCCGGCTGGCTCAGACGAATGATCTCCGCGTGAGACGTGCTCGGCTCCGGCAACAGGTCTTTGTAAGACTTGATAAGATCGGTCACTTTCATTCCGTCGCTATACGCGAACTTGCCCGGACGTGAGACGTGCCCATCCAGGTAGACGGTCTTATCCGCATAAGGCAAAATCGGAGTGATCTTGATCTTATCTCCATCCTGCACGGTGAAATCTTCCAGCGCCTTGGCGACACTGGAGTCATTATTCGTTTCCGGAATGTCCAGACGAAGCATGGTACGGCTCTCGTGGCTCTGAACGCGCTCCACATCCACATGGCGCAAAGTACCGGTGGGCAGCACCCCTCCGGCAAGCTGCAGTACTTCTGCGAGATTCTTCTCGCCATTCAGTTCATAGATTGCTGGACGGCGTACCATGCCTTCCACCGTCACTTGGCCGCTCAGGGGTGGAACCCGAAGCGTATCCCCGGGCTGCAACCCTTTCATATCCGCACGAATTCCATGCAACAGCAGATCGTAAAGGTCCACCTTCTCGATCAACTGGGTGCCGCGGTTGTGTTCCAAAACTCGCAGAGAACCCTCCGAGGTGGGGCCGCCCGCGATGTATAGAGCATTCAAAGGTGTGGACAGCGAACTCACGTCGTAGGCGCCAGGCCTTGCGACGTCACCAACAACATAGACACGAACCGTACGCACACGCGCCAGAGAAACGTCGGCGCCAACATTTCGGAACTGGCCCCGCAAAACGGTCTGAACCAGATGCTGCACGTCGCCGAGGTTCCTTCCTGACACTTCCACCGCGCCGACTTCCGGCAGCGCCACTCGGCCTTCACGGTCAACCACCCGCAGCAGTTTCTCGGAAACCCCTCCCCACATATCAATACTGAGGCCATCACCGGGACCTACTACGTAATCCGGTCCGGCTGGCAAGTCCATGGGCAGTTCGTCCAGATTGCCGGTTCCGTAGAGGAATATGTCCTCGCCAAAACGATCAAGCCTTTTCGACCGCCTTGAGTATTGAGCGTAAAGATCGTAAAGAGACGGGATGTCCGCGTAGGGATTGGCGTGGTGGCGAAGCCGGGGCTGCTGGGGTGGTTTAAGCGGAGGAAATTCTTCAGGTTGCGGATAGGTTTGATTGGTTACATTGCCGAGCGGGGGAAAACCCGTGGGGGTAAGAGAACCATTGACCCCTATACCGGACGGACCAAACGTTGAGGCCGATGAAACCAGTTGGCCCGTCGACGGATTCATCGGGGAGGAAGAACCGAGCGAGGGCGACGAACCCATACCGGGCATAGCGGAGCCACCCATCGAGCCAAGTCCGCCCCCGGAGTATGACGCCCCGTTCATCTGGCCAGAGCCCATCAGTTCTTCGGGTTGAACATCCGCCATCTCATCTTCGTCGTTTTGCATGCCGAAGTAGCCCTGTGCCGGTTGCTGCATTTGAGTGAAATCAAGCTGCCGACGGTAGTCCTGGGTTGGGCCCTCCTCGGGGCCATACTCCGAAGGGGGAGATTGCTGGGGATACTGTTGCTGCCGACTTTGGCCGAAGGGATTCGTCTGCTGCGGATATAGCGACATTGGACGCTGCGGCACCTGGGTTTGCCCATTCTGGGGCGGGATGATCAGAGATTCGGCGGTGCCGTTTGGCAGATATTGCGTGAGATAGCAATCTAAGTCGTTCTCGTGTTCGGCCCAATACACCTGCTCCTGGCTTCGGGGCGTTTTCTTCTCAGCCGCCTCGGTCGCATGATCTTGCGCTTGCGTACGTGCAGCGTCTAGCTCTTTTGCAAGAGCGTCTGCTGGAATCGGTGGGCGGCATGGCATGTTCCGGGCCAACTCATCGCGGGTTGGTTTGGCCCGGATGTAGGAACGATCCTCGATCTCCCTGGTTGCGATGACACGTACCTCTTCGCTGTCGCGAACCAGACCATAGATGGCTTCATCGGTTAGGTCCTTCGGATTCACAACCGTGCCCTGGTCGAATGCTTTCCTGACCACTGCTTTCTTGACCTCGAGCATAAGTCCGGGTTCCTCGCCGAGAACGCGGAGAATAATGTCGGCGGAAAGTGAAACCATTTGTTCCGCTTCTGTCTCTGCACGGGACTTATTCTGCTCAATCGCTGTACTCTGGCTGTACGACAACTGCTGATGCTGTTGGCTCCAACAGGTCACAGAACATCCAACAATGCAGAGCAACCCAATTGCGAAGCTTGTTAGCTGACGAAGGGCAAGAAAAACTCTAGTCATAACATCTCCATGCGGCTGGGGCCGCCGAACCGGGTAATCATTCAAGGATTTCCAATCGCAACGCAAACCGATCAAAACCAGGGGATAGCCTCAGTGAGCCATGTAGTCAGCAGGCTTCAACATCCGCCTCGTCCACTTCTACTGCTACCGAACGCATAATGAGATCGATCGAAAGTACGACACGAAACTTGTCTTTTCTTCGAATCAGGACACCTTGGGCACCAGCCATCGGCCCAGACCTGACCCGAACCCGATGGCCCACTTTCAAGTACGGGTGCGGCTCCGCTCGGACGCCTCTGGCCAATCCCCTGCTGAGGCTCTCGATCTCACCGTCGGGCAACGGCGCCGGATGCCCGTTGAAGCTTACGAATCGGACCACGCTTGGTAACTGCAGAACCCGCAGGCGGTCCTTCAAATCCATGTGTAGAAAGACGTATCCAGGGAACAACACCACGTCGAGTTCCTTGCGCCGGTCTTTCCACCGTCTAACACTGCGGTACACCGGTAGAAAACAGTCTACGTGCCGCTCCTGCAGTTGCGATACAACCCGCTTCTCATGGCGCGAGCATACGTACACGGCATACCAGCGAACCTGTCCTGCAATTTGCGATCGCGGCTCTGAGATCACAGAATTTACGCATGACGTCATTCTTGCCGAGCTTGGCCCCAGCAGTTCACCAGAACTGGCAAGCCGACGCGGTGTCCAAGCCCAGATCAGCTGCAGCAAGCCCCAAGATCCTGTTTCGGGGGCTCTTTCCGCAACCGCATGCGTGCGGATGTTGATTCAAGTTTGATTCAAAAAGGGTGCAATCTAGGAGGTTTGCACCCACTCAGATCTGCCATCGTTGCAGTCTCACTCAGAAAGTGCCGTGGGCCCTGGCATAGTCGACAGCCCGTTCAAGTTCAGCGATTGCTTGATTGATGTGAGTGACCGCATTCTCTTTATGGCCACCCCACTGACCGCCCGCAGCGTTCAGATGAGTCTTGGCATTTTCCAATTCGCCCCAAGCCTGGCCAAGTTGTCCGGGGCGATCTTTTTGAGCATATTGGACTGATTGGAACTGGCCTGGAGCACCCGTTTGAACCACAGCCGCCGGGTTAACCACTTGATTCTGGACTACCGTCTGTGCTGATTGAGGAAACGTGTTTGAGCCGAACAAGCCTAGCGCTATCACAAAAACACCGATTGCAAAGCCATGCCGCATGGTCGTATCTCCTTTTTCTTGATTGGTCCATCTATTGTCGAACAGAGTATATTCGATCTCATTCGCATCAGCGAGCTATGCGCCATCGGGTAAACCGGACTTGCTCCAAAATACAGCAACTCATCTGTACTACAGCTTCGCCCCCTCACTTACAGGGTACATGTGAGCTAACCCGTTCAATTTCATGTGCTTCTACAATTCTCAATCCATTTGGCGAAACCAGCCTAGTTGATCGTGCCAGGCAACAACGCTGTGTCCAAACCCTTTTCGAGGTACAAAGTCGCGCACGGCGGACACGAGAGCTCACTGCTCCGCAAACTTTGAACCGGACCGCACCAGCAACTCTAACTTGCCACTAGCTCCGGGCCTACGCAACACGCCCACGACGGCACGCTCTGAGGACTTCACATTGCTCATGCGTCGCGTCGGCCCACGAGCCGACGACTTCGTCCCGCACAGCACGCAGAAACTTGTCCTCCTCGGCTTCCCTGCCGATCATCACAACTGTCTGTCCGTGGATGGCCGCGTGCATTTCCGGAACCAACCGCAAGTTAGAGAGAAGAACTGCTGTCGAATCAGAGAGCGACCCATCCGGGGCATCGCCAGCGACCTGGTGCACGGCGTCGGTTGCGAGCGCCGAAGCCCCTACCACCCGCCTGTCGTTCTTCTTATTGAGAATGCGTGCGCGGGCTTCGCAGGGTAAACGATTTTCGGCCAACATGACCACTCGCATTGCTTCAACTGCCACAAACATTAGGGAGTCCCTACACCTTCACATGCGCCCCCCTGCGATGCTGACGGTGCCACTGGATTTTCAAGCCTTTTTGTTGGGTACCAGCATAAACGGTTTTGCCCGAAAATGCGAGCCGTTGTACTCGTCGGTAGTGTCTGAAAAGTGCGTTAGTGGAGATTTCAGACACTACCTACTCGTTCGTAGTGTTGCAGTTTGAATTTTCCACAGGCTGGCAATCTAGGTGGAATAATCAGCGTTGATGCGGACGTACTCCTCGGTCAAGTCCGTCGTGGTAAACCCTGCAACTGCAGGACCGCGGCCGAGTCGCACCACCATCTCGCACCGGGGTTGAGACAGATCCTTGTGTGCTCTGGCCTCGTCGAAGCGGCAACCCACCCCACCGCGGCAGACCATCTGCTTTCCGATGTAAATGCTCACGTGGTTCGGATCAGCGGGAACTCCACAAGCGCCCACCGCGGCCAGAATGCGCCCCCAGTTCGGGTCCGCTCCCGCCCATGCCGTCTTCACTAATAAGGAGTGCGCAATGGCGCGCGCCACCCGCAGCGCTTCCTGGCGGTTCTTCGCCTGCTCGACCGAGAGGTGAATCACATGCCGGACTCCCTCGCCATCGGAAACGATCTGCTCAGCCAGAGACTGACACACGGCCAGCAGCCCTTGCGTAAAGGGTTTTCTCACCGAAGCGCCCGCAAGTCGAACTCCACTCTTTCCCGAGGCGAGCAGCAGAACCGTATCATTGGTCGACATGTCTCCATCCACCGACATGCAATTGAACGTCTGTTCGCAAGCCTCTCGTAAGACATGCTTCAATTGCGTGGGGCTGGCGGCAATGTCGGTGAAGATGTACACCAGCATGGTCGCCATCTGCGGATGGATCATTCCCGAGCCTTTGGCAATTCCCAGCAGACTGACCTCGGATCTTCCTGAACGGATCCGAGCCGATGCCAGCTTTTGCCGCGTATCCGTAGTCATAATGGCCTGAGCGAACTGATGCATGGCCTTGAGCGCTGGTTCGCGTCCCGCTGCTAATTCGGGCAGCTTCGTAATAACCTTTTCCACGGGAAGAGGAACGCCAATAATCCCGGTGGAAGATGGGAGAACTTCTTCTGACCTGACACCCAGTGTGCGCGCAGCCTCGCGGCAGATGCGCTCGCAGACTTGCAGCCCTGATTTCCCGGTGGCACAGTTTGCATTACCGGAGTTGACGATGACCGCTCGCACCCGGCCGCGCGTTTTCGCCAAATGGGCCCGGCCTATTTCCACCGGCGCGGCGACGACTCGATTTCTGGTGAAGAGGGCGGCGGCAGCGGTTCCAGCAGGCACGTCGACCAGCGCGAGGTCCAGCCGTCCGCTGACTTTGATGCCGGCGGAAAGCGCCGAGAAACTGAAGCCCTTGGGAAGGCAAATTGTATTTTGGGGTTGGCCAAGTCCGCTCATACCTGCAACTTCACCAGCCAACTTGAGGGCTCCGGCAAAATCGCGAATTTCGGCAGTTCACCGCGGACCATGGCAACTTCATCACAATGATGAAATCTGGGACAGACCCAGCAGTCTTTGTGGATTTTGTCCGGCAGATCCTCCCGTTGTGCGATCTCAAAACCGAGCCTGGCAAAAAAATCGGGGGTGCGCGTGAACAGGCAAATGCAGGTGACGCGATGTTTTTTCGCTTCTGCCATCAACGCCTTCACCAGGAACCCGCCGCCACCATTTCGTTGCCGCGAGGGCGCGACGGTAATCGATCGAATCTCGGCGAGGTGCGGGCCATAAAGATGAAGCGCGCCGCAACCGATAATGCGATCGTCGTTCTCCAATACCACAAAATCGCGCACGTTCTCGCATATCTCGGCCAAGGTTCGAGGCAGAAGAGTGCCGTCGCCAGAATAGGCCGCGATCAGGTCATGGATCTGCTGCGCATCCGGCAGGATGGCCTTACGCGTGCGCATGGAGGTCCTCGGAAATAGATTCAACCCTCTGCTTAGCTTCAATCAACGCCTGTCGGACCCTGCTGGGCGCCGTTCCTCCCGGCACATCGTGGATGGAGAGCACAGCGTTGAGGCTCAGGCAGTCATAGAAATCCGGATCGAATGCTGAATTGATCGTGCGCAACTCTTCCAGCGACAGATCTTGCAGTTCGCACTCTTTCTGCATGCACAACTGAACCGCCTTGCCAACTTGCTCGTGCGCCAGCCGGGACGGCACTCCGCGCCGCACCAGGTAAGTGGCCGCGGCCCACGCATTCATGAATCCCGATTGCGCCGCTTGCTGCATGCGTTCGTAGTTGAATTCGACGGCCTTCATCCAGCCGGTCACCAGCGGAAGCAGGCCAAGCACGGTTTCGGCAGCGTCGAAAAGCGGCTGCTGGGTTTCTTGCAGGTCCTTGTTGTAGGCGAGTGGCAATCCTTTCAACGCAATCAGCAGCGCAGTCGCGCTTCCAATCACGCGCCCGGCTTTTCCGCGGATCAATTCCAGCAAATCCGGATTCTTCTTCTGCGGCATGGCGCTGCTGCCTGTCGAATATGCCTCCGGTAGATGTACGAAGCCGAATTCCTGCGACGAAAAAATAATCATCTCCTCCGCCCAGCGGCTCAAGTGCAGGGCGAGCAGCGATAGCGCATTCACAAACTCCAGAACGAAATCGCGATCGCTGGTGGCATCAATGCTGTTGGCGGTGAATCCGTCGAAAGCCAGATCAGCCGCCATACCTCGGCGATCCAGTTGCAGCGTCGCGCCCGCCACTGCCCCTGATCCCAGCGGACAAACATTCAGCCGCTTGCGGCAATCGGCTAGCCGATCCGCATCGCGCAAACACATTTCAACGTAAGCCAGCATCCAATGCGAGACCAACACCGGCTCGGCTCGCTGCAGGTGGGTATAGGCAGGCATGGCGGCATTTCCGGCTTCATCGGCCCGAGCCAGCAAAACCCTTGCGAGCTCGGCCAGATAGCCACGCAGCTGATCAATCGCGGCTCTCACATACAAACGAAGGTCGGTCGCGATTTGCTCGTTACGACTGCGTCCGCTGTGCAACTTGTACCCTGCGTCCCCGACGAATGCCACCAGTTGCTTCTCAACGAAGTGATGCACATCTTCGGCTTCGTCATCCTCGAGAAATGCCGGCGACGTTGCTGCCAGTTCACCGATCCTGTCCAAACCTTGCAGAATGGTGATCAGTTCAGTCGATGACAGCACTCCAGCATCCTTCAAGGCGCGTGCGTGAGCGCCGCTCGCCGCCAACTCCTGATCCAGCAGCCTGCGGTCGAAATCAAAAGACCCCTGCCAACGCTCGAATTCAGGATCCAGTGGCTGCCGGAAGCGGCCGGACCACATTTTCATCTTGCCACCTCCATGCGGGCGCGCGCTCGCGAGCGCGACGGCAGCCCGAGGATGCGAATGAACCCTTCCGCATCCTTTTGGTTGTAGCTTTCCCCCATCGTGAACGAAGACAGATCGGTGTTGTACAGCGAGTACTCCGATTGGCGGCTTACCACCGATACGTTGCCCTTATATAAGGATAGAGTGATCGTCCCCGTCATGTCCTTCTGCGTGCTTTCGACGAATGCATCGAGCGCTTCCCGCAGCGGCGTGAACCACATCCCGAAGTACGCCAATTCCGCATACTTCAGCCCAATGTGCTGCTTGAAGTGCACCACATCACGTTCCAAACACAGGGACTCGAGTTCCCGATGCGCGGTGACCAGCAGAGTCCCACCTGGAGTTTCATAACATCCCCGCGACTTGATTCCCACAAACCGGTTCTCCACCAGATCCACCCTGCCGACCGCGTTGCGGGCTCCGATTTCGTTCAGCAACTCGACCAGCGAAACCGGATCCATCTTCATGCCATTAACCGAAACCGGAACTCCCTTTTCAAAACCAATCTGCACCTGCTCTTCGCGATCCGGCGCTTCCTGAGGCGAGTGAGTGAGTTGCCAGGTACGGGGCAGAGGCGCATTTGCTGCGTCTTCCAGTTCCCCACCCTCGTGGCTAACATGCCAGAGATTGCGGTCCCGGCTGTGGATTTTCTCCCGGCTGGCCTCGACGGGAATTCCGTGCTGCTCGGCATAGTCGAGGCAATTCTCGCGCGACTTCAACGACCATTCGCGCCAGGGCGCAATCACTTTCAACTCCGGCGCCAGTGCCTGGTAGGCCAGTTCGAAGCGCACCTGATCATTACCTTTGCCGGTGCATCCATGCGCCACCGCAGTCGCACCCTCCCGCAAAGCAACCTCAACCTGATGCAGTGCGATGACCGGACGAGCCAGCGATGTGCCCAGCAGATATTTGTGTTCGTACACCGCACCCGCCTTCAACGCAGGAAACACATATCCGGTGAGGAATTCCTCGCGCAGGTCTTCCACTACAACCTTGCTGGCGCCAGTCGCGTAGGCTTTTTGGACGACGGCCTCGATGTCGTCCCCTTGCCCGACGTCTCCTACCATGGCGATCACATCGTAGTCGTAGTTCTCTTTCAACCACGGGATGATGATCGATGTGTCCAACCCTCCGGAATATGCAAGGACAACTTTCTCAGGCATGAGCGCTCCTCACTGGCAGTTTGCTTTCCCCGCCAAGCAGCAAAAAAAGAATGGCTTTCTGGACGTGCAGGCGGTTCTCCGCCTGATCGAAGACAACCGACCGCTCCGAGTCCATCACCTCATCGGTGATTTCCTGGCCGCGGTGGGCTGGCAGGCAATGCATGAACACGGCGTGCGGCGCCGCCTCAGCCGCCAGCGCCGTGTTCAACTGATACGGCTGAAAGATCGCTGCCCGTTCATCGGCTTCGTGCTCCTGTCCCATGCTTGCCCACGCATCGGTGTAAACCGCGTCGACATCGGAGACAGCTTCCCGCGGATCAGAAAGCAGTTCAATCACCGCGCCCGTCTGCCGTGCGATGTCTTTCGCGTCGGCGACGATTTGCGGGTGGGGATTGTAACCCGCTGGCGTGGCAACACGAATCCTCGAGCCTAAACACGCGCAGGTGAGCAGCAAGGAATGCGCCACGTTGTTGCCATCCCCGACATACGCCACACAGATTTTCCTAAGATCACCGAACCGTTCCTGCAGAGTCAGGTAGTCGGCCAGCGCTTGGCACGGATGTTCCAGATCGCTGAGCGCATTGATGACCGGGATCGAGGCATGCTCGGCCATCCCGTCAATCGTCTCCTGAGCAAAGGTGCGCAGAACAATGACGTCCACCCAGCGCTCCAGGTTATGCGCGACATCACTCAGCTTTTCGCGGGCATCGATCCGGCTGTAGGTCTGATCAACGAAAAAGGCGGCGCCGCCCAAGCTGGTAATGCCCGCTTCGAAGGTGAGCCGCGTTCGCAGAGAAGGCTTCTCAAAGAACATCACCATCTGCTTGCCGGCAAGCGCCCGGCGAAAATCGGCTGGACGCGACTTCATGAGTCCAGCAAGATGAAGCACGGCCTTGACACCCTGCGGCCCGAGGTCGCGCGTCGATACCAGATCGCGACCCAATAATGCGTTTGGCGCCCGCGAAGCCACGACTGGCTTCGCGTTCAGTAACTGGCTGTTCAATTCTTGCTCCTTGCTGTGGATTTGTGAGCTTTGCCGGTCACCGCAAGCGAGGTGCTGGAAGATAACGCTGAATCCAGTTCCCGGATCACGTGATCGACGTGTTTTCGTTCGATGATGTAAGGCGGCAAAAAACGCAGCACGGTCTCGTGCGTGCGATTGATCAGAACTCCGCGCCTCAGCAACTGATTGACGATGGACTTTGCTGCGTCGGCCGAGTCCAACTCCATTCCGAGCATCAGGCCCATACCGCGAACCTCGCGAACACAGCTGTGCTTACTCTTCAGCCATTCCAGATGCGCGCGAAAGTAGCTTCCGACTTCGCGAACCTGCGGCAGCAGTTTTTCGAGTGTCCGCAGAAACTCGATCGCCACTGCACAAGCCAGAGGCCCTCCTCCGAACGTCGTGCCGTGCATGCCCGGGTGCATGGCGGTCGCAACCCGGTTCGTCGTGAGAATCGCTCCCAGCGGCAGCCCTGCCGCGAGCGGCTTGGCTACCGTGACGATGTCGGGCCGCAAGCCGTAATGTTGATAAGCGAAATATTTTCCCGCGCGGCCCAGCCCACACTGAATTTCGTCAAGAATCAGCAATGCGCCGGTGCCCTCCGACAACTTTCGCGCAAGCTGCAGAAACTCCCGGCTGACTGTACAGACTCCGCCTTCTCCCTGAATCGTCTCGATGCAGATCGCGCATACGCTGCCGTCGAACTTCCGCTTAAGATCTTCGACATCGTTGAACTTGACGAAACTCACTCCGGGCAGAAGCGGCGTGAAGGGATCGCGATACTTTGCCTGTCCGGTGGTGGCCAGAGAACCGAACGTCCGGCCATGAAACGAGTTGTCGAGGGCGAGAATGCGCCACTTCGGCTTGTGGCCGTTTGTGTTTTGCACGCGGGCATAAAGGCGGGCGAACTTTAGCGCGCCCTCCCACGCCTCGGTTCCGCTGTTGCAGAAAAAAGCGCGGTCCAAGCCTGAAATCTTCGTCAGCCGTTTCGCAAGTTCCGTCTGGTACTCGTGAAAAAAAAGATTCGAAACGTGAATCAGTCGCGACGCCTGCCGCTTGAGGGTCGCCTGGATCGCCGCGTGCCCATGGCCGAGCGCATTCACTCCGATTCCGCTCAGGAAGTCGAGGTAACGACGGCCCTTCGAGTCCCATAGGTAAACGCCTCGCCCACGCTCAAACAGGACCTTGTGACGATCGTAGGTCGGAAGCAGCAGTTTCTGTTCGGAACGAATGACCGACGCCAGGCTCATGCGCAGGTCACCTCGGTTCCGCAGGAAAGTTTGGCGAAATAGAATTGGGATAACTCCTCAGCCTGCGCCGCCGGCAAAATTCGCACTCTTCCCACACCTTTGTGCAAGGCATGGCTGCAGGCTTCGAGTTTGGGCAGCATTCCGCCAGCGACCACGGCATCGGCCACCAGAGCTCCTACCTCTTTTGTGCTGAGATAGGGGATCACCGCTCCTGTGGCGTCCTTCACTCCGGCAACATCCGTCAGAAAGATGAGCGTATCCGCATGGCAAGCAGCCGCGCAGGCGGCGGCCATCTCGTCGGCGTTGATGTTGTAGTACTCGCCATCGGAGCCCAACGCGACCGGCGACAACACCGGAATTCCGCCTTCACCCCAGATCGCCTCCATCCATCGCGGCTCGACCGCACAGATCTCGCCGACAAAGCCGAGGTCATGCCCTGGCGTATGCTTCTTGCGCGCGCGGAAAGCCATGCCGTCTCCTCCGCACAAGCCGACCGCCGGCAACCCCGCCGCTCCCAATGCCGCCACCAGGCTCTTGTTCACAATCCCCGCCAATACCATCAGAGCGATGTCGCGCGTCTCAGCATCGGTCACGCGCAGACCATTGATGAACTCGCTTTTCTTGTCCAGCAGCTTCAGCGCCCGGGTGAGCGCGCTTCCGCCGCCGTGCACCACCGCCACGCGGTGGCCATCACTGGTCAACTCAACAATCGACCGGGCGCACTTTCGCAATGTCGACTTGTCCTCCAGCGCCGCTCCACCGATTTTCACCACGATCTTCACTGCAGACCTTCCTCCTCGTTCCATCCGTACATCAGGTTCATGTTCTGCCCCGCTTGTCCGGCAGCGCCTTTCAGCAGGTTATCCACACACGAGACCAGCACCAGACGCCGCCCATCTTCCGCCAGACAAAAGCCCAGGTCACAGTAGTTGGTGTGCAGCGAAAACTGGATTTGCGGAAGCTGCGGAGTCGCAAACACTCGCACCCAGCGTTTGCCCGAATAGAAACTGCGAAAACAGGATTCGACTTCCGCCGTTTTCATCGCCCGATTCAGGTGGACATACACCGTCGAGAGAATTCCTCGCGGAATCGGAAGCAGATGCGGAGTGAAAATCAATTCATGGGTTCCGAGGTTGAGTTGCTCCAGCATCTCGCCCAAATGGCGATGGCCAAAAACCGAGTAGGCAGAAAGATTGTCCGCCACCGACACAAAGTGCGTCTTCGAACTCGGCTCCTTCCCTGCCCCGGATACACCGGACTTTGAATCAGAAATGATTCCACGCTCCCGATCGACGATGTCGGCATGAAGCAGCGGCGCCAGCGCCAGAATCACCGAAGTCGCGTAGCAACCCGGATTCGCCACCAGAGCCGCATCCGCGATCCGGTCGCCGTTCAACTCCGGCAGCCCGTATACCGCTTTCTCTGTCAGTTGAGCCGCGCTCACGGAATCCGCATCCTGAAAGTTGTAAATCGCCCGGTTCTGCGCCTGCTTCAGCCGCCATGCGCCACTCAGGTCAACCACCCGAAGGCCTTCGGCAATTGCCTCCGGCACCAGAGAGCGGGAGGTCTCATGCGGCGTAGCCAGAAACAGCAGTTTCACTCCCTGGCGCTTCAGTTCCGGCCAGGAGAGTGGCTGCAGCGAATATTTTCCGTTCCCCGCCAGCACCGGAAACACTTCCGCCAAATTGACGCTCTCGTGGTCACCGTTCCGGCGGCCAAGCAAAACCGGCTTCTCCAACCGGGGATGACGGAAAAGAATCCGCGTGAGTTCGAGACCGGAATAGCCGGTCGCGCCCAGCACTGCCGTTTGGAGTTTCCCCGCCATCAGGCAAGCATCTCCTGGATGCGAGCCGCCAGCTTGTTGGCCTCTCTATTGTTCGGACAAACAATCAAAATCGTGTCATCTCCCGCCACCGTGCCGATGGCCTCCGGCCATTCCTTTTCATCCAGCGCCGCAGCCACCGGCTGGGCGCTGCCCACGCTGGTTTTAATCACCAGCAGGTTCTGTGCGGGACGCACATCCAGCACGAACTCCCGGACCAGGCGCGAAACCGGCGGCAGCGCCGGAGTTGAACTCTCCGCCGCAGGCACCGCGTAGCCGTCGGAGGTCTTGACCAGCCTGAGGTCGTGTATGTCCCGTGACAGTGTCGCCTGCCCCACCTTGAATCCCCGCTTGCGCAGCAACCGCTGCAAGCCCTGCTGGCTGGCCACCGTCTCCTGCTTCAACAATTCCAGGATGGCACGCTGCCGCAAGACTTTATTCATAATGAATAATTATTCACACTTACGGATAAGTATTCGCCTATAGTAAGGAATTTACTGGGCTTGTCAAGCAGAAATCGAGGTGGGTCACGCTTTTTGCACTGGAAGGACTCACGGCGTTGTATGACAGGAGCGCACAGCGCCAGTGAAGCTGCCGGGTAGTGGTGCAGTTCAGGGCCGCCATTCCGCTAGCGCCGGCGCGTTGAACTGATATATTGCTCTCAGGCGCTGCATGCCCGCCCGGGTGGCGAAACTGGCAGACGCACGGGACTTAAAATCCCGAGTTCCGCAAGGAACGTACCGGTTCGATTCCGGTCCCGGGCACCATTGGATTCAGGTTTCGATCCTTCCTTGATTAGAAACCAGCGGCTGCGGTGGACGCGGCCTGGGCTGGGGGTGAGCCGCGCTGGCGGCGTAATTCCCCAAGGAACGTCTCGGCCGGAAGGTGATGCTGGTTGCGGAAAAGCTCCAGCAATGGATCATGCTCGTTCCCGTTTTCCGGGGCAGGTGCAGCCGGAGCTTCTCCCAGGCCCTCGGGTTGCACTTCCAGTGCAGGGATGGCTCCCTTGCTGTTCACCAGTGTTTGAATGAATTGCTCCACATGTTGCCGCTGCGCGTCGGTGGAGCGAGTGAACTCCACGCCCATACCGGTTTGCGGATGCGTAACCCGGACCGTGCCTTCGACTTCCACTCGCATTTCGCCGGCTCGCATGGCCAGCGTGACCCGGGTGCGCACCGGGAAAGGCTCCGCAATTTCGACGTAGCAACCTCCAAGACTGAGGTCGGTCAGCTTGCACGCCACCGGTGGATCCTGGGTTTCCTCTTCCGGCGAATGCTTGGCCAGCCAGGTTCTCAATTGACCGCGCTGTTCGCTGGTCAGGTCCACAAAACGAAGCCCGGCTTGGTTGGAGTTGTTTTGCCAAGCCACTTCTGCTCTGCATTCCATCCCATGATCGCTTCCGGGCAGAGTGAAATTCAACCGCACTGGGCCGGCATTCTCATCTCGACGCGCCCAGCGAATTGCGATTCCGCCCTCGCTGAGATCGCTGGTGGTGGCTTTTTGCTGAATCTTGCTGCCCTGAACCGCAACCGTGACCGGCAACTCGATCGGAACCCGAAGGTTGCGGCGGCGCTCGCATTTCATCAAGGCCCGAGCCGCGCGGAAGCTGTTTTTGGCGCGCTCGGCCGAAATCGGCTTATACAGGGCGAAATGGGCGCCCAGGGTGAAGGCGCTCTTCACCGCCTTCTTCCCGTCGATCAATGCGACCGCGACCGCATGCTTGTTACAGGGTGCGGAGCGGACGCTCTTCAACACGCTGGCCGCGGCTTCTTCCTGGTCACAATCCACAATGACCGCTTCAAAGCGCTGCCGGGTCAGTCTTCGGACGGCGGCATCGGCGTTGGCGCAATGTTCCAGGTCGATTTCCAGGTCACTCAGCACGCGCCGCAGCACGCGCAGGATCTGTTCGTCGGAACACAGTACGAGGGCTCGCAGATTCATGGCGATACTTCCCTGCTATCGGCCTCACAGGCTGCTGAAAAGTCGCGTTTTGTATCACGGCATCGCTTCGGCAATGCCGTAAGTCGTTGGCCTTCAACCGGCCCCTTAGGGCTGCCGTTGCGACTTCGAATCGTTCAGCTGACTGTTCAGTTGCCTGCCGAAGCGGCTTGTGCCTCGGATTCGTCCTCGGTCAGCAAATGGGCCACATTACGCAGTTGGTCAGCGGCGCTCTGCAGCGCCTCAATCTGCTTCCCTAGCTGGGCTTGCTCGGCTTGCTTTTTGCGCAGTACTTCGTAAATGTCTCTCACTCGAAACTGTCTCCCTTAGGCAACTGTAGGTTGGCACCTCAGATGCGTCAATTCGCAGTCTCAAGGCGCGATTACTGCCGTAATCCGAGTTTGGGACAAACTCGGCCTGAAACTTGTTCCGAGCCCGTCGGTTCCTACCTCAAGCCTGGAGCCACAACCAAGCATAAACCTTTCCGCATGAATAAGTTGCGAGATTTTTCCCGCTCTCAGCCCGAGTTTTCCGATTGACTACCGCCAAGAAATCGGCTACAGTCGGTGGCTTCCAGATGGCTCAAGTTTGGTTCAGGCTGCAGATGGAAGTCTGTGGTCAAGTCTGAGTTTGCGCATCTTTGGAAGGGTTCCAAGAATCTAACTGTTTGCTGAATCCAGAGTTTGCAATCTAGGTACGAGGCGCACTATTTATGGCAAAACGACGTGGAAATCCTAACTGGGGCAAGCCGGAGCCGATTGGCCCTATCGTTCCCACCGTGACTGAGTTTGAGCAGGTGGTGAAGGAGTACAAGCTTACCCCCGACCAGTATCTGCGCTCCACCCGGTTGCGCGAGTGGGCACGGCGCAACAAGAATTCCAAGTACATCCCTGAACCGCTTCTGGAAGCTTGGGGATTCGAGATCGAATCGACGCTGTAAGTTCAAAATCCTGAGAGTAGGGTCGCCCACGCGGCGACCCTTTGCTTTTGGGTCGCCTTAGCGATTGGCTCCTGGCCTCTAGCTAAAGGACAAAGGCTAACGGCCCCGGGGTGCTACTCCGGTAGACGCTTTTGCTAAAATCATCTCAGCATGCCGTCGAACTCCCCATTTACCGACGTTCCTACCGCGGTGGACGAAATCCGCGCCGGCCGCATGATCGTAGTCGTCGACGATGAAGACCGCGAAAACGAAGGCGACCTCACCCTGGCCGCCGAGAAGGTCACTCCCGAGGCCATCAATTTCATGGCCAAGTACGGACGCGGGCTGGTCTGCTTGGCGATGACCGAGGAACGGCTCGACCATCTTCACATCGGGCCCATGACCGCCGAGAACACCTCCAACTACGGCACCGCCTTCTGCGAGGCGATCGATGCCCGCCAGGGTGTCACCACCGGAATCTCCGCTTATGATCGCGCCCATACCATCCAGGTGGCCATCGATCCGGCCACTCGCCCTTCCGACCTGGCGCGTCCCGGACACGTATTTCCGCTGCAAGCCCGCAAAGGCGGCGTCCTTTTGCGCGCCGGACAAACCGAAGCGTCCGTCGACCTGGCACGCATGGCCGGACTGATTCCCGCGGGCGTCATCTGCGAAATCATGCGCGAAGACGGCAGCATGGCCCGCGTTCCCGACCTGATCGAGTTCTGCCAGACGCACAGCATGAAGATGCTCACGGTCGCGGAGCTCATACGCTACCGTATGCAGCATGAGCGCTACGTTCACCGCGTCGGCGAGGCTCTGATCGGCACGCCTTACGGCGAGTTTCGCTTGATCGCTTACGAGAGCGAGGTCGACGGCGGCGAGTCCCACGTCGCCCTGGTGCGAGGAGATATCGAAACTGGAAACGAGCCCGTGCTGGTCCGCATGCACTCGCATTGCGTGCTGGGGGACGTGTTTGGGTCGACCAGTTGCGACTGCCACGACACGCTTGCCGGATCGATGCAGGCGATTGCCAATGAAGGCCGGGGCGCGCTGATCTATCTGCACCAGAACGTCGAAAGGATTCTCCGTCGATCAGATCGGGGAGCGCAAAGTTCTCACCTTCCACCGCGACAAGCGGCTTCCCTCTTTGCCGGAAAGTGAACGCAAGACGCAACGCGAGATCGGTATGGGAGCCCAGATTCTTTCCGACTTGAATTTGCGGCGGATCCGCCTGCTGACCAACCATCCCAGAAAAGTGCCGGCGCTCGAAGGCTTCAATATCGAGATCGTGGAACAGGTTCCAGTGGCGCTGGATCGGGTGAGAGCCGGAAGGCGCTAGGGGCAATGCCTTTTCGACCTTGGCCTGGGGAGATCGTATACCCTGAGTCATTGAGGTAGTACTCCAAGAACACGCGTGAACAGCAGCAAATTCCTTAGGAGGAGACAACGTGAAGAACATACTTATGTATTTAGTGGTCACCGTGACGGTCCTGACCTCAGCCAGCGTGACCGTCGTAGCCGAAGACGCCATCAGAATCAACGGTGGCGGCCAAACTGTGTTGATGAAGGAACCGTCTGTGCTGATTCAGCGCGCCTACCATGTCGACCCGAAGCTGAAGACCATTTACAACAATTTGGGAACCGGAACCGACGTTTACGAGAAAGAGGCCGGCTGGACAATTTCCGGCTCTGACTCGGAGGCTGGCGAGGAGTGGACGCAGGGATCCGCCTTTACGCCCAAGGCGAATGCAACCGTTACTGAGGTTCAGGTCGGATTCAGCTGGGAATCCGGCCCCAACAGCGGCACGATTGCGCTGTACGCTGACAAGAAGGGAGTCCCGGGAAAGGTTCTGCATACCTTTAAGTCGGTCAATAACCTGCCTACGTTTGGTGACACCACTACGATCCTTCAGACGGTGAAAGTTGCGAAGGGTATAAAAGTCAAGAAAGAAACACAATACTGGGTCGTTCTCTCCTCTCCGACCACCAGTTGGGACGTCTGGAACTGGGCGAACTACGCCATGGGTCCGGAAGCCTACAACAACGGCAACGGGTGGACCGTGCGCACCTACATGCTGGGTGCCTTTGCTGTCCTAGGGAAGTAGCGATTCAACTCATCGTTGACCGCCGAAGAGTCGTCCTTTCCCAACCCGATCTTAGAACGGCTTTCTGAGCACCACTTCGCTGTCCTGGATAAAGAATTGGGCGGAGCACTGGCCGGAGCCGCAGATGACGGGCAGCAGGCCGGCAAGTTGTTTGCGCGTGATCAGTCCGAGGGTGCCGCACTCGGGACACGCAAGCACCGCCCAATAGGGATCGTCCTTTTCGCCGACCCGGCCCGCGTTTTGCAGCACGAAGATCGTGCCGGGAAGCATTTGCTCGGGGATCCATTCGCTGAGCACGTCGAGTTCTCCAACCATTTTGCCTCCTCTCTTGGGACTGTCTGCTTAGTGTCAAGCAAACCTTCTGTGAAAAGGGAGTGCTTAGAGGAGTTCCCAGAAAGGCAGGGGTTGCCCGGTGGCCTTCGAGGCTAATCGCACGCCAATGCAGGCACGGGCGTCCTCGCCACGCCGCAGATGAAATCATATTCAATCAGGGTTTCCTTCGCGGCCCTGCCCCCTTGCGGCCACCCCTTGACCTTGCTCGCTGCGATGCACAATCCATGAGCGACTTCTTGCCCTCGCACTCTCCTGAGGATAGGCCGAACGTCTCTGTTGACATCTTTCGCCGTAGGAGTAGGATAGATGGCGCTTAACGGGGGAGGCCAATAATGACAAACTCAGCCCAACATCGGGGCTGGATTTCGAGCAGAAGCCTGGCAGCGGCAAGTGCCGCGCTCACATTCGCGGTCGTGCTCTGGTTGGGGGGAGTTGCCACCCCATCGGCCCAAGCGCAGACTTTCACTGTACTTTACAACTTCTCCGGGTCGCCGGACGGGGCGTATCCGTATGCAGGTGTGCTTCGGGACTCGGCAGGTAACCTCTATGGCACCACCACTGTGGGCGGATCGTCCAACCAAGGAACGGTGTTCAAGGTGGATACGAGCGGCACCGAGACCGTACTGCACAGCTTCAGCGGAGCAGATGGGATAAGTCCATACGCCGGTGTGATCATGGATGCGATGGGAAACCTCTACGGCACCACCCAGAACGGCGGAACCGGATGCTCCGGCACCGGCTGCGGAGTGGTGTTCAAACTGGACACGAGCGGCAAGGAGACCGTGCTGCACCAGTTCACTGGGGACCCGGACGGGGACTATCCCTTCGGGTTGATTCAGGACGCGAAGGGCAATCTCTATGGCGCAACCGCAGTCGGCGGTACTACCGGCGTCTTCGGAACCGTATTCAAGGTGAGTAAATCCGGCAAGGAGACTGTGCTGCACAGCTTCACTGGCGCGTCGTCGGACGGGGCGTTCCCCTACTTGGCAGGTGTGCTCATGGACACGAAGGGCGACCTTTATGGCGACACCTTCGAGGGCGGCAAGTACCCATCCAGTGGAGGAGTGGTGTACAAGCTGGGTAAGAATGGAACGCTAACCGTGCTGCACAGCTTTGGCAACGGGACGGACGGGTTCGAGCCTTACGGAACTCCGGTTATGGATAAGCAGGGCAACCTCTATGGTACAACCTATCGGGGCGGTTCTTCCGGCTATGGAACCGTGTGGAAGGTGAGCAAGAAGGGCAAGGAAACCCTGCTGCACAGCTTTGCGGGCGGGACGTCAGACGGGGCGTGGCCCGAAGCAGGTGTGATTCTGGACGCAAAGGGAAACCTCTACGGCATCACCACTGCGGGTGGGAGCGGCGCCGCATGCGGTGAATACGGCTGCGGCACGGTGTACAAGCTGGGTAAGAACGGCAGACTAACCCTGCTGCACAGCTTTACCGGGTCCGACGGTGACTATCCCATCGGAGGTTTGATTCTGGACGCGAAGGGAAACCTATATGGCACCGCATACGGCGGTGGCAACGATGGCTACGGAACGGTGTGGGAGCTGACCCCGTAGCCACCATGGCAAGAGCGCAGCACCCGCTTAGCGTTGAACCAAGCCGCCAAGTGGCCGCAGCCTGATGCTGCCTGTGAAGGAACCGCAGAACTGGCGAAGTGCGGGTTTCTGCCAGATGCTCTCAGAAAGTACCGGAAGGATCTTTCTGCCCTCTTCTACGCTCGGCCTTACCCGCCTCCGACAAAGTGAACGATCTCCAGACGATCGCCTTCCGCCAGCCCGGTTTCGGGCCATCGCTCGCGGGGAACGATGTCGCGGTTCAGTTCTACGGCGACGCGGCCGGCTTTCATGCCCAGGCTGTCCAGCAACTCAGCCAATGACAAGGGCGAACCGACCTCACGGTCTTCGCCATTAATATGGAGTTTCATCAGGAAGATTCTCTCAGTGTGCCACAAGAGGGGGCAAGGCCGGGCCCTTTGCATGGCGTTTGACGCACTCTGCGTGCTTTGCTAGGTTGAGAAGTTTCCCTCTGCAGCGAGCCGCCGTCTCCAGCGGCTGCGAAACAGAAAGAGAGTCCCATGGCGCTCAAGTTTCGGGGAGTTGATTTCATTGAGTTCGACGGCCTGCTCAGCGGCGACGAGCGACTGGTTCGCGACACCGCCCGCAAGTTCATCGAAGACAACCTGGTCCCCATCATCGAGGAGTGCAACCGCGCCGGCCGCTTCCCTCGCGAACTGGTCAAGCCCATGGGTGACCTTGGTTTCTACGGAGCCAGCCTCAAAGGTTATGGCTGCGCCGGAATGTCCAACGTGGAGTACGGCCTGGTCATGCAGGAACTGGAGCGTGGCGACTCCGGCGTGCGCTCGTTCGTAAGCGTGCAGTCTGCGCTGGTGATGTATCCCATCTATGCCTTCGGCACGGACCAGCAGAAGCAGCAATGGCTGCCGCCATTGCAGTCGGGCGAAAAGATTGGCTGCTTCGGGCTCACCGAGCCGGATTTCGGCTCCAACCCGAGCGGCATGCGCACCCGCGCCCGCAAATCCGGCAAGGAATACATTCTGAACGGCGAAAAAATGTGGATCACCTCCGGCTCAATCGCGGATGTGGCGATTATTTGGGCCAAGCTGGAAGACGAAGACAACATCATCCGCGGCTTTCTGGTCGAGACCGACCGTCCCGGCTTCCGCGCCCAGGACATTCATGGGAAGTGGTCGCTGCGGGCGTCCGTTACGTCGGGGCTGTCAATGCAGGACGTGCGTATTCCGGAATCGAATCTGCTGCCCAAGACCGGCGGCTTGAAATCTCCGCTGATGTGCCTGAATCAGGCGCGCTACGGTATCGCCTGGGGAGCATTAGGCGCTGCAATGGCTTGCTACGACTGCGCTCTGCAATATTCGCAACTACGCAAGCAGTTCCACGACAAGCCGATTGCTTCTCACCAGCTTGTGCAGGAAAAACTCACCTGGATGATCAATGAAATCACCAAAGGCCAGTTGTTGGTTCTCCAGGTCGGGCGGCTCAAGGATCAGAACAAAGTCGCTCATCAGCACATCTCGATGGCCAAGCGCAACAACGTTTGGATGGCCCTCGAATGCGCGCGCATGTCCCGCGACATCCTAGGAGCAAACGGCATCGCCGACGAATACCCGCTCATGCGCCACATGATGAACCTGGAATCGGTGAAGACCTACGAGGGCACTCACGACATTCACACCCTAATCATCGGCCAGAGTGTGACCGGGATCGACGCCTTCTAGAAGAGGCAGTTGGCCCTGTGAAAAAACGCGACGATCTGAAGGACGTAATTCGAGGAGAGCGCAGGCGGGGCAAGAAGCGGCCCATCGATACCGACGCGATCAATGAGCAGGCCGAAAGAAGAGATGCGGTGCTGCGCATCTTCCGGCGCGGTACGCGGGAGGATCTGTGGGCTCTACTGAAACCTTGGGGTTATTCCAGCCAGGAGATCGAAGCCGTACTCAAGGAGTACGACGCTGCACTCGAGCAGTAATCTTCTTAGTTTCACAATCGGCTTGGGCCCGTTCCTCAGGAGTCATTTTGGCGGCACGTTGGTCGATCTCGGTCGCGATGCGCTCGGCCAACTCTTCGAGTTGATCTTCCTGCGGACGCTTCAGTTTGGCTACAGCCATCGGATTCCTTTGTCTGGCGGGCGACTTACCACTCATTATCGCTTGCAAGTCTTGATGACGCAAGACTGACTTTGGTAACGTCAGGCGCCGCCCGCATTCCTCGCCAACGCCTCCCGGAGCAGCATTTTGATATAGGTCTGGTGGCCCAAACCCTTGCGGGCCGCCAATCGGTGTGCCGTTTCCAAGTCCTCTTTCGGTATCCGCAAGGTAATGGGTTGGGAAGGCCGCGCTCCCTGGAGCAGGTTGCCCAAGGTGAGCGGTCGCTTCTGCTTCCGCTGCCAGATTTCTGCCTCGATTTCCAAGCGATGCGTATCCCACCACTCCGCTTCCTTAGCTTCGCTGGGAAATTTCGGAATAACGACTTCTTTCACTCTTGCTTTTCAATGAATACCCGTCCCCGTCTGCACTTGCCAAGACAGGGACGGAGCCAATTTCAACTCACCCCTTCGTCGTGGCCATCATCTTCTGCGCTTTGACGCGAATGAAGGCATAATTCAACTGCGGCAGAGAATTGAACCCTGCCGCCCGCGCCAGCCAGTCGTGAGCTTCTGTCGCGTTTCCCTTGCCCTGATACGCCAGCGCGATGCGATATAGATTGCGCGGGTCTTGCTGGTTCGCCTGTTGCAGTTCAGCGATGGCATTGTCGTAGTCTTTCTCGGTCAGCGCGATCCTGCCGGCAAGTTCGTGCTCAAACCTTATCTGCACCGGGTTCTTGGTAAGTTCCGCGCTCTGCCGGAATTCTTCCGCATGGGTCTTCGCCTCTGCGAAGTCTTTCTTGGCAATCGCAAGTGCCGCCATGTTGAAGTGGTGCAGGCGAGCGGCGTTATCCTAGATCTCCTGCGACAGATTCGATCCCTGAATCAGGTCCAGCGAGCGGTCAAACTGCTGCTTGGCCTCGTCATACTTCGGGATCTCCGCCAGGATGTTGCCCTTCGCCTGCAAGTCCGCGGCCATCGACATCACGTCGTTCGTCTTCTGCGCGACGGCAAACTCCTTGTCCATGGCTTGAAGCGCCTGCGCCTGCTTTCCGCTGTCCACCGCTACCACGGCCATCCCGAAAAGCGCTGTGCGCAGTTCGCCATCATTGCGAGCTTGCTTCGCCATCTCCTCGAGTTCGGTGTTGGCTGTCTGCCCCTTGCCCAAATACATCAGGTCCGCGGAAACTCCAAAGTGTGACGGCGTGAAATGCGGATCCACCGACAGTGCCTTGCGGTATTGCGCAATGGACTCATCGAACTTACCCTCCTTCAGCAGCAGCTCTCCGTAGGAATCGTACGGGTTCGGATCGTTCGGAATCAGCTCGATGTACTTCTGAAACGCCTGCTCCGCGCTTGCATAGTTCCCCTGCTGCCGGTACGTGTAACCGAGAATGTTGTAAACAGGGGAGAAACTCGGGGCTAAGGCCGCCGTTTTGGTGTACTGATCAACGGCGTCGCCCAGTTCCTGCTGCCCGAAGTAGTAATTACCCAGCGCGAAGTGCGCTCTCTCGTCGTTCGGATACGCCGCCACCAGCTTGTCAAGATACTCCTTCTGTTTGACGGCGTCACCGTTCGCTCCGGCTTCATTGGCCTGGATCACCAACTTCTCGCCCGGTGACGTTTTGTCTTTGAGGCTGACCGCGGTCTTCAAATAATCGAAGAACTCTTTGGCGGTCGGCGACGAATTGGCCCGCGCCAGTTCCGCCGAAGCGAACTCCGGATCGAGCGCAAGGGCCTTGTCAAAGTGTTGTAAGGATTCCTGCGCCTGTAGTCTGTCGGCCAGGTCCTGGCCTTGCAGAAATTCTTTCTTCGCCTCTTCTGACTTGGTTGTGATGGGGATCTTGCCGCTATCGGCCGACGCCGTTGTCGATGTGCCGTTAGCGTTCGTGGTGTTGCACGCCGACCACACAGCGGCGCTCAGTGCCAAACTCGCTGTCCATACAATACGCAACGTCCGGTTGAACCGCATTGAATTGCCTCCCTTCAAAGTTGGGGCTATGCCCGTGGCCGCTCAGCAATCTCGCATAAATCCTCGCTGTAGTGGCCATCCTGTTTCTGCTAGACAGTCGCCGCACGAGTTTGGATAGCAGCGCACGTGAATTCAATGATCCGGGGGAAACACAATACGCGACAACACTGATTGTTATGCGCGCAGAGCCAGTGGAGATTTTCGCAGGCTAGAGAGTGCCCGCGCTGGGCAGGAGGGTTAATTCTTCAACGGCACTTTCTGGCGGCAGCGCAAGAGCGTTCACCACCGCCTCCGCCACCGTTTTCGGCGACATCATTTTCTTTCGCGGCGCTTCCGGCCACAACGTCTTCCAGATCGCTGTGTCGGTTGCGCCGGGCAATAGCGCAATCACGCGAATCCCTTGTCCCCGCAGTTCCTCCCGCAGAGTGTCGGTGAATCCCAAAGCTCCGTGCTTCGACGCGTTGTAGGCCGACGACCCCGGAAACACCCGCCTTGCAGCGATCGAGAGATTATTCACGATCGCTCCTCCCCGCTTCATCAACGGCAACGCAGCGCGGGTGACCAGAAACGTTCCCGTAAGGTTGGTCTCGATGACGTCTTTCCAGACTTTGACCGGGAGCTTAGTCACGTGAAAATTCGAATGTCCTGCTCCCGCATTGTTGATCAGGATATCGAGCCGCCGAAAGCGCTCTCGCACCGCTGAGATCAGTCGATTCACAGAACTCTCATCCCGCACATCGCATACCACTGGCAGGATGCCGGTTTTATGCTTCGCCAGTCGCTTCGCTGCTTGCTTGAGAGAATCTGGATCGCGTCCCGCGATAACGACATGGCATCCTTGTGCCGCCAGCGCATCTGCGATCGCCAGACCAATCCCACGATTGCCGCCCGTGATGATCGCAACCTTACCGCGAAGTCTGCCCGTGGATTTCTGCTTGGTGCTGAGAAATTTCGTCGACACCTAGGAGCCGTTTGCCCTTTGCCGTATGAGGGACAGGAATTCTGTACGCGTCTCTTGCTCTTCGCGGAAGCAACCTAGCATGGAAGACGTGACCGCCGCCGAGTGTTGCTTTTCCACGCCGCGCATCATCATGCACAGATGGCGCGCCTCGATGACCACGCCCACTCCCTGCGGCTGGATTGCCTTCTGGATCGTTTCCGCAATCTGCATCGTCAGCCGCTCCTGAATTTGCAAGCGGCGGGAAAAAATCTCAATGAGCCGGGGGATTTTGCTAAGTCCGATCACCTTGCCGTTCGGGATATACGCCACGTGGACCTTGCCGAAAAATGGCAACATATGGTGCTCGCACAAGCTGAACATTTCGATGTCTTTTACGATCACCATTTCGTCATAGGTGACCGTGAAAAGCGCTTGTTTCAGCATCGCTTCAGCGTCTTCTTTATAGCCCTTCATCAGGTGCTCGTAGGCGCGATGGACGCGATCGGGCGTGCGAATCAGGCCTTCGCGGGCGGGATCCTCGCCCAGGCGCACGATCATCTCACGAACCAACTCCTCGAAGCTGGCGCTGGTCAATGTCGGGATTTCAACAGAAGTTTTCATGGCATTGAGTAATTGGGTAATTTAGTAATTGAGCAGCTCGGCCTGATTTCAATTACAAAATTACCCAATTACTCAATTCCCCCTCTCCTCTCCCGCGTACTCAAACGAATTCATCATGGTTTCCTCAATCCGCACCTTTTCCAGATGAGCGTAAGTGAATCCGCGCCGCAAAATCTTATACGCGGCAATGCAAAGATTCTCGGTGGTCGGCACGGCCTCGGCAAACTCCGGGACTAGATTCAGATTCTGGTGGTCAAAGCGCTCCAGGATTTCACGCTCGACGAATCCGTCAAGATCCGTCAAGTTGCAGACCATTCCGGTGCTTTCATCCACGGGGCCGCTCACGGTGACTTCCAACATATAATTGTGCCCGTGACCGTGCGGGTTGTTGCACTTGCCATACGTGGCCGCGTTCTCTTCCGCGGACATTTCGTCGCTATGCAACCGGTGTGAGGCGGAAAGCCGATACCGCCGGGTCAAGTGCGCCCTCATGCTTCCCCGTAAACTTCCGCGAACAGGTCCGGCGTTTCGTACACGCGCACCCGATGCAATTTCGCCTTCGTCAACTTCGGCGCCAGCCGCTGCCAAATCACGATTGCAAGATTCTCCGTGGTTGGGATTCGCGTGGAAAACTCCGGTACTTCCTTATTAAGAAACCGGTGATCCATCGCATCCAACACTTCGCGATTCATGATCTCCTTCAATTGCTTGAGATCGACCACAAATCCGGAACGCGGATCGACTTCACCCTTCACCGTCACTTCCAGCGTGTAGTTGTGCCCGTGGCCATTCGGGTTGTTGCATTTGCCGAAGATGCGGCGGTTCTCCTCCGGCGTGAATTCCGGGTTGTGATAGTAGTGCGAGGCGGAAAATTCAGCTTTGCGCGTGAGATAAACCATTCTCGTCCTTACGACCCAAAGTCGAATGTTGGAGGGTGTGGCCGCTCCCCTGGTTCGGAGCCGCGGGAGCATAGTCCCTTCCCTTCCAGCTCACCTTCCCTCTTTTGTAAAAGACCCACGAGCGCAGCAGAAAATACGAAAGGGCCGGCAGGCCAGCAAGAGCTGCTGCGTTGGAGTCCCATGAAAAATGTGCCTTGCGAATCCTCATGAGAAAAACAGAGTACGATCCGATCGCAGCCGCCGCGGCAATCACGAACTGTTCAGGATGTCCGCTCAACCTAGACGCGACCGCCAAAACCACCGCCGAGATGATCGCGAAGAATTCCACCAACCGCCATGCCGCCAGCCGCACCGGCGACCGAAACAACAGCGCCAGGTTCTTGGTCCAGCCTTCGCGCAGTTGGGCAAAACTGCGGTACATGCGGGTACGCACCGCATCTCCGCCAAAACGAAAGAATATTTTGCGTCCCGAAGACTTCACCAGTTTCGCCAGAGCAACATCTTCCAGCAGAGTGGTGGCAACCGCCGCATGGCCGCCGACCGCATCGTAGGCGTCGCGCCTGACCAAAATGTACTGTCCATTGGCAGCCGCTGCCGGAGATGCCGGGTCACTCACCTCGGACGGCCGAAAGGTTGACGCCAGCTCGGCAAAAATCACCGGCATCACCGCCTTTTCCAAAAACCCGTGCACTTCCTGCTCGGGAGAATAAGACAGCAGCGCCGCGCCTTTCCCTTCCGCTTCGGCCATGCTACTGGCGAGAGATCCCGGAAGGTGAACCGTGTCCGCATCGGTAAAGAGCAGCCACTCGCCACGCGCCGTCTTGGCTCCGGCCGTGACCGCGTTGCTCTTGCCACTCCAACCCGGCGGCAGCGGGCCCGGCTCGATCACGTGAACCCCGGAAAATGATTCAGCGATTTCACGGGTGCGGTCGGTTGAACCGTCATCGACCACAATAACTTCGAAACTCACGCCGTCCTGGCGCACCAGCGATTCCAGACACGCACCTAGACTGGCTTCTTCGTTCCGTGCCGGCACGACGACCGACACCGTTGGCCGTCGCGATACGGGACTTGGCGCTACCATAGCTGGATTTTTGTATTATAGCTGGGTGCGACGCGCCCCGGTCCTCGTCTTACTGTTGATCCTGCTGGCTGGCTGCTATGGCGGTTCGCGCCCTCCGCGCATCGGCACCGCTGCTCCCAATTTCACCGTGCAGGACTCCGACCGCAAAGTTACCCTCAGCGATTTGCAGGGCAAGGTGGTGGTGCTGAATTTCTGGGCCACCTGGTGCCCGCCCTGCGTCGAGGAGATGCCCTCCCTGATCCAGATGGCGCAACAGATGAAGGACAAAGGCGTGGTGGTGCTTGGGGTCAGCGTGGACGTCGACGGCGACGCCTATCACAAGTTTCTGACCGACCACAAAGTCGGCTTCCTGACCGTCCGCGATGCCGATCAGAAAAGCAATAATCTGTATGGCACGTTCAAGTTCCCCGAGACTTACATCATCGACCGCAGTGGTGTGGTGCGCCGGAAATTCATCGGCCCCACGGACTGGACTTCTCCAGAGATCATCGACTTCCTCAGCAAACTGTGACCACTTCGATCTCCGATTGAAAAATCCGGCTTACTCACCTGTGCGCTGGCGCCAGTCTTCACGGAAGACGTGTCGCCCCAGATCGGGCCCTAAAAGAAATTAATCAGAACTTAACAACCGCGAAACATTTGCGCAATGAAGGTTCGGTAGTCTCATCTCGAATCGAGGAATGGTTTTTCACCGCGTGAAAACTCCGGGGGGTCACATCGATTCAGGTCCCACGGTTCTTGATCAACCTCTGGCCGCCAAATGGCCGGAGAGTTTGGAGGGGAGACTTATGCACCTCTACGATGACCATCGCAAAGTTCTGCTGGTCGATGAAAACTCAAGAACGCAAAAGCTGCGCGCCACCATGCTGAGGAGCCGGGAGATCGAAGTCCACGCGGCGGAAAGCATTGCCCACGCGGAATCCCTGTGGAGGACGCAATCCTATGATCTGGTGCTGCTGGCTGGGGAAAATTCCGCTCAGTCCTGCTTTGTATCAGCCCAGATTCGGCAGGCGAAGCCGCAGCAGCGGATTGCACTCCTCGTAGGCCCTCCAGTTTACGTTCGCGAGGTGGCTCGGGCAGCGAAGACGCCACTCAATCCCAGCCACGAGCAGCCCGCTGCCGCGTTACTCGCCGCCAGCCGCCATCCGGAAACGCCTCCGCAGTGGCAGCAGATCATCCGGAAAGTTGTGGCGGATTGGTATTCGGCGAAAATACTGTCGTGGTGATGTAAGCAGCGGACGAGCAGCGCACCCTCTTCAACTGTAATAGTTCGACCTCGACCTTGCGGACAGGGTTGGCAAGGCTCCACGTATCGGACACAGACCGGTATCCGATTGGGGGATTTTGAGTGTTATGGAGATGTTTCAACAGTCATGGGCAGCCAGCAGCGGCAACGGTGTCCTACCGACGCGTTGCTACTTCCCTGAGCGCCCAGCCGATCCTTGGGCGAGCCGACCGAGGCTCCCGGGTTCCAGCGTGATGACATCCGACCCCTTGGTCTTGCCGGTAATGATGGGTTTGTTCGCGATGGTCTCGTAGGCGTATCCAGTCAACGTGGCGATACACTCAGAAGTTTCGAGGCGCGCCCATCCGTAATGAGCCTTTCCCTTCACATAGAACTTCAGCCCCAGGTAACGGTTCGGGACGTTACGCCATTGGCCCCTTTGAGAATTGAAGGAAGTTTCACACATAGAGTTGTGGTCGGCTCCGAGCTTTGGGCTGGAATGGACGGATACACCAGCACGCAAGGCGGAGGCGTAACGCCCGGTTCCCCAAATCAGGTTCTTGGATTTGGGCAGAACCGCAAGAATTGAAGTCGAGGCATATTGCGCTATGTGGAAGTCAAAATCCGCGATGCCGTCATGGTTCGGATCAAGCTCATAGCCGGGCCACACGAGACGGAGATTCGCGCGGGTGTAGACGATCTTTGCGTCGGCTGGCTGTGCTAGCGCCAGCACTCCCAACCCAGCCGCGCTCGCTGCGAGAACATACATGTTGAGTTGGTGATGAACTGATTTGGAAAGACTGGAAGGCGTTCTAGGTGACTGCGCGGACAATTTCATACATCCCTCCGCCGAACGCCAACATTGTACGCCCGGTGGTCAAGGATATTCCGTGATAGGCGTGCGGAAGATCAGTCAACTTCCGCTAACAGGCGTTTACACAACTTTGCGCCGTTTGTTCGCCCTACAGCCATTACGCTCAAAAACCCTGTTACGGCCTGACAGTAGCGTCCCAATCCGACAGCGTGGTGTGCAAGGTCGAGTCTTGGCTATCACACTTCAACCCGGTCGCCGGTCGCCGCTTGCTATTTCAGCTCAGCAACCACCCTCCTCGCTGCCTCGAGGATTTCGCCGTCCTTCGCAGCCTTCGCCAGGGTATTGATGTCCTCGTGGAGAGGCCGGTCCTCCTCCAACTTCTTGACGTGCCTGCGGACCGCCTGGTATGCCGCCTGGGTAGCGGGCGCGGGCTTCGCAGGAGCACGAAAGTCGAACGCCTGTGCCGCGGCCATGAGTTCTATTGCCACCACGTACCAGGCATTTTCAATGATCTGCCGGGTCTTGATCCGCCGTGGTCATTCCCATCGACACAAAGTCTTCCTGATCGGCTGCGGCTGGAATAGAGCCGGTGGCCGCCGGATGACTCAACACGCGGTTCTCGCAGACCAGTGCGCCCGCGGTGTATTGGGTGAGCATCAGCCCGGAGAACATGCCGGCGCCTTTGGTCAAGAACGCGGGCAAACCAGCCGACAGGTGGGGATTCAGCAGCCGATTCAGTCGGCGCTCGGACAGCGCAGCAACCGTGGTTACCGACATGCCCAGCATCTCCAGCGCAAACGCCATCGGAGTGCCCTGGAAGTTCGCCCCCGTCAGCACCAGGTCTTCGTCGGGAAAGAACGTTGGGTTGTCGGCGGCGTGGTTGAGTTCGATTTCAAGCATGTACCGGATCCATTTGAATGCCTCGCGCGCTGCCCCGATCACCTGCGGGCTGGAGCGCAGGGAATATGCATCCTGCACCTTCTTGCCCGGTCGTTGCAGCAATTCCGACCCATCCGTCAAATGGCGGAGGTTCTCGGCGCATTCCTGCGCGCCAGGATAGCCCCGGACCACATGAATTCGGGCATCGTAGGCTTTCATATTGGCATTCAAAGCTTCCAGCGTCATGGCCAGAGCAACTTCCTGAGTTCTAAGCCAGCGCTCGGCGTCATAGAGCTCCAAACAGCCCATCCCGGAAATGAAGTTGGAACCATTGATGGCCGCCAGCCCATCTCGTTCGCGGAAAACGATGGTCGGAATGCCTGCTTCCGCCATGCCTTCACTCGCCGGCAATCTTCTGCCCTTATAGAAAACTTCGCCCTCGCCCATGAGCGTGATGGCCATCTGCGCCATGGGCGAAAGATCGCCGCAGGCGCCCACCGAGCCCTTCTGGCACACCACCGGAGTCACTCCCCGGTTCAGCATTTCCAATTGGGTTTGCACGACTTCGAGCCTGATTCCCGAATGACCCCAACAATGCGTGTTGAGACGAGAAAGCATCGCGGCCCGCACATTCTCCTCGCTGCAAGGCTCTCCGCAACCGGCAGCGTGAGAATACAAAAGATATTTCTGATACTGGGCGACCTGATCCGGGGTAAGGACCACCTCAGAAAGCTCGCCGATTCCGGTGTTTACCCCATACATGATCTCGCGGGCTTGAATCTTGCGTTCGAGGAGATCTCGGCACTTGTTGATGCGGCTGATCGCATCCGGATGAAATGCGATCTTCCGGCGGTTGCACGCGATGGCGGCGACGTCTTCAATGGTTAAGGAATGACCATCCAACCGAAGCGTGCCATTTGCACTTCCAATGTCAAGTGCGGAACATGGATCCGATAGCACTGCCATAGGCCCCCCGAAAAGCAGAAATTCAATTCTCCATAGTTCAGGTTAGTTCGATCCTGTACGTTTCGGATATGACCGGTGTCACCTTGGGCGGTGACCTGTGCGCTAAGGGAGAAAAAGGGCAGCCGCCCGCGCCCGGCCGCTGCGGGCTACAACGTGCGCGCTGAGAGCCTTGGACTGGGGTTGTGCTCTATTCGGAAGCCTCAGCTCACCGCCCGACCTGGCTTTTCGGTTCTATCGGAAGGTGATCGAACTGCTTCTTCTTGGCGCGTCCTCGTTTGCTCAATTTTGGCCCCCCCACGATGTCTGCCAGCGTGGTGTTCTCCAGGATGCGGGCGGCCGCATCGCGCACATCGAGGAACACTCGATAGAGCGCGCGATGCTCCGCGTCCCGGGCAATCAGGCCTCGCAGTTGATCGGCATCCCCAAAAGGCGCCAGCGGGCCGTCCACCAGGCGAATAATTTCGCTGAGGTGGATCTCCGACGGTGCGCGCCGCAGCTTGTACCCGCCCTTGGCGCCGCGCACACTTTCCACCATGCGGGCATTCTTGAGTTCGAGCAGAATCAATTCCAGAAACTTCTCCGGTAAGTTCTGGTCGTAAGCGATATCCCGAATCTTGATGGCGCCTTGTTGGTATCGTTGCGCCAGCGTCATCATGGCCTGCAGCGCATAGAGTCCTTTTTGCGAGATTCTCAATCTCGACTCCTTTCGAGTAGCGTTGAATCTGCTGAACGGAAAGGAAGCATTCGGCCATTCTAACGCCACCGACGGGTTGCCGCGTGTTTCCTTTGGGGTTTGAACCCAGCAGCGCCCCTAGTGCGGCTCGGCTTCCGCTGTCGTGGGATCGATCACCGACTTGATTTCGGCAATGTGATTTGCCGGAAATTGGCCACGCCGGGCATGCTCACGAATGATCTCGGCATTGGGCGCGATGTAGACGCAGTAGATCTTGTCGTCCGTAACATAACTTTGGACCCACTGAATCTGTGGCCCCAGGGCCTGCAGAACCCCGCATGAAGTTTGGGAGACCGCTTTGAGCTGCGCTGGGGTGAGCTTTCCCGCTCCCGGCAGTTCACGTTCAATCACATACTTGGGCATTTGTCGCCTCCTGAGATTGCTTTTTCACATCAGTCCGCACTCGGTTTTCAGAATCAAACCGAAAAAAACCGGACGTTGAGTCAGGATTGTAGCCCAGGTGGTTCTCGGAGTCACGCAGCTTCTCCGACAGCCGTGGCGTCTCCCACTCCGATCAGCTCTTCGGGACGCACGTTACGGATCCGGCATGCTTCCGCGTCAGCAGCCTCGGGGCTGTCAGGCACGCGAAGTGAGACCTCCGGAAACTACGTCGGACCCGGCCTCACTATGGGGAGGCGAGTCGGGGATCTCCAATTCGGTGTCCACCGCCACTACGCTGAACCAGCGAATAATGATCACGGCCGCAACCGCCCACCACAGAAACCAGGTTTTCGCTATGAACTCGACCATAACATCCCTCTCCCGCAAGGCACGCCGTCGCCCACGTCCGATTCTGCGGTAGGATCGGCGCCTGCCTCGCCGCACTTCCTCATCTGGAGCACAGTATACAATAAAGTCGATTGTATTACTAGACATTTATAAAACTCCCCCCAACAGGCAACCGGGAAACTCGCCCGGGAGTATGCGCACCCGCTTCCACGGAAACGGAAAAGTTTTGCAACTTCCGGCGTCTGGCTGCTGGCAATCGGCTACAATCGCATTCGGCGTAGCTGCTTTGGCCGTTTGAGACTGGCCTAATGATTGCTATGTCTATTAATGTACTTGTATATCTGGGGTTCGAAACGCCTCGATTGTGGGCCCTTCAGGAGGATGACAAATATGTACTTTGAACAGTTTTACCTGGGCTGTTTGGCCCACGCTTCCTATATTCTGGCGTCCGATGGCGAGGCGGTTGTCGTCGACCCCCAGCGTGACGTTGACATCTACCTGAAAGCCGCGGAACAACACCGAGTCCACATCCGCCACATCTTTGAAACCCACCTGCATGCCGATTTCGTCTCTGGCCACAAGGAATTGGCCGCGTGCACCGGCGCCAGCATCTACATCGGTCCGAATAGCCGGGCCACGGTCCCGCATATCGAGGTGCGCGACGGTTTCGAACTGCGAGTGGGGAGGGCAAAGATTACCGTGCTGGAAACGCCCGGACACACTCCCGAGAGCGTCTCCCTCCTGCTCACGGACGAGGAAAAGTCACCCGAGCCTGTGGCAGTTTTGACTGGCGACACGCTGTTCGTAGGGGATGTTGGGCGGCCTGACTTGTCAAAGACGCACACCCCGGTCGTACTGGCGGGAATGCTGTACGACAGCCTGCACGGCAAACTGCTCAAGCTCGCCGATGACGTGATCGTCTATCCGGGGCATGGAGCCGGTTCGCTGTGCGGAAAAAACCTGGGCACCGCGCGTTCTTCGACCATTCGCACCGAGCGCCTTACCAATTATGCGTTGCAGATCAAGAACAAGGAAGAGTTCATCCAGCAGTTGACCACCCACCTGCCGCCGCGTCCCGAATACTTTCCTCAGGATGCGCAAATCAACCGGGAAGGTGCGCCGGCCCTGTCCGACCTGCCCAAATTGGCGCCGATTTCGCCTGGTGCGCTGAAGTCCCTGCTGGATCAAGGAACCCTCGCAGTGGATGTCCGTCCTGGCGATCAGTTTGCTTCCGCGCATGTGCCTGGCTCGATCAGTATCCCGCTTTCGGGCGAGTTCGCTTCGTGGGCGGGGATCGTGCTGGGATTGTCTTCCCGGCCCGTTTTGATTGCGGAATCACAGGAACAATTGTCCAAAGCGCGGACCCGCCTGGCCCGCGTTGGAATCGATGATCTCCAGGGATACCTGGAGGGCGGTATCGAGGGATGGACCGCAGCCGGTTTCGCCTTGGCGGAATTGTCTCTGGTGAACGTGCACATGCTCAGCCGGCAATTGCAGGCCCAGCAATCCCACGTGCTCGATGTACGCCGCAGGCCCGAGTGGGACGCCGGACACATCGAGGGTGCGGTCTGGCGGTCCTTGGACGATTTCAAAGCCGGACTGCCGGAACTGGACCGGGATGCTCAGATTGCGGTCCATTGCAAGGGCGGTTATCGCAGCCTGATTGCGTGCAGCCTGCTGCAACGTGCCGGATTTCAAAATGTGGTCAATGTGAGCGGCGGTTTCGTCGCCTGGGAAAAAGCCGGATTGCCAGTCGTAGCCAACTCGCCCGTCGCAGTTTAGGCGTCCCGAAAAGTTCGGCCAGGCTAAGACCTTCGTTCCGGCCCAGCTTCGCCGCCTCCAGTTATGCAGGCAAATCAAGCAGGGCTCTTCTCGGTTCCAAGAGCATCAACTCTGTGGAAAACAGATCGCAACATTCCTCAGGAATTTCTGGCATAATCGCCGCATCATGGAAACCTCAACTCTCGATCTCCTGTACTTGGAGAAGGATCCATCCACGAAGCAGCCCTCCGCCTGCGTACACCTGAAAGCAAGCGGCCGCCAGGATTACGCGGGGGTAAAGGCCAACAAGTTGATTACTTCTCCCTGCTTGAGCTTTATCGAACTGGACGCCGAGTTCCGAAGGCTTCACGCCGAATTGGATGAGCTTCGCGCCAGGGCCAAGAAAAAGTTCTACAAAGCACACGCCGCCGCCACAGGGGCATAACTGCTGGCTGAAGAAATAGAAAAGCCGGAAGCCTTCGGGTCGAGCGCCGAACCCTTGAGCCGCTGTACCCTTCGTTTCCCTATTGTAGTTCCGCCTTGGTGCCAACCACCGGTCGACCAGGCTTCCGCTGTAAACCGACAGCCACCATGGGCAATAAGCCTGCCGATTGTTCAAATCGGCAGGCGCCTTTCTTGCTCGACTCGCCCCAGCAGCAGAGCCGAGACAGGGAGGTTCGGATACTGTATTGCAACAATGTAGATACATGAAATTAGGATTACTTGCTGCTGGAATCCGCCATAATCCTGGGTAAGTTCTCACAGGGCCATGTGATCGCCGACACAGAACCGATGTTCCATCTCTGCCAGCATAATGGCTGGCTTGCGGCGGACCGGACTTTTTGCCGTCACAACCCGCAACTCGGCCGGAACATTTGCTGTGGACTTGCCCCGCGGATGCGCTCAAAATAGGGTCAGAAGCGAAGAGATGCCGAGGGGTGCTGGTCGGTTGGGTCGTAGCGAAATCATATAGAAAGAAGGAAGGAGACGTTGATGGCAAACGAAGTCCTGAGTATCCTGGACAAGCGTACAAACACTACTTATGATGTCCCACTTTACAAGGGGACCATTCGTACCGCGGAGTTAAAGAAAATCAAGACCAGCCCCGAGGATTTCGGGGTCATGGGCTATGATCCCGCGTTCTTGAACACGGCGTCATGCCAAAGCGCAATCACATTCATCGATGGCGAGAAGGGGATCCTGTGGTATCGTGGCTATCCCATCGAGCAACTGGCGGAGAAGTGCAACTTCCTCGAAGTCGCATACCTCGTCCTGTTCGGCGAGTTGCCCACGGCGGAGCAGTTGAAGGAATTTGTCACCAACATTACCTACCACACCATGCTCCACGAGAATACCAAGAAGTTTCTCGCCGGTTTCCGTTATGACGCCCACCCCATGGGCATGTTCATCAGCACGGTGGCGGCGCTTTCCACCATGTACCCGGAAAGCCGGAATGTGCATGATCCGGCAAACCGCAAGCAGCAGATTTATCGCCTGATCGGCAAAGTGCCGACCATCGCGGCCTATACCTATCGCCACGGTCTTGGCTACCCGTACGTCTATCCCGACAATGATCTCAGCTATACCGAGAACTTCATGAGCATGTTGTGGAAGATGGCCGAGCCGAAGTACCACGCCAATCCGGTCATTGCCCGGGCCCTGGATATTCTGTTCATCCTGCACGCCGACCACGAGCAGAATTGCAGTGCCAACGCGATGCGGGCGGTGGGCAGTTCGCAAGCCGATCCCTTTGTCTCCACCGCTGCTGCCGCCGCGGCTCTCTCCGGCCCGCTGCACGGAGGCGCCAACGAGGAAGTGCTGAAGATGCTCGACGAAATCGGCACCAAGGACCGCATCCCCGCCTACATTGAGGGCGTCAAGGCTGGGAAAGGGAAGCTGATGGGATTCGGCCACCGCATCTACAAGAACTACGATCCCCGCGCCCGCATCATCAAGTGGGCCGCCGATCAGGTCTTCCAGGTCACCGGCAGAAATCCCAAGCTGGAAATTGCCCTTGAACTGGAAAAGATCGCGTTGGAAGACGAGTATTTCATCAAGCGTAAACTCTATCCCAACGTGGATTTCTACTCGGGCATCATGTATCAGGCCATGGGCTTCAAGCCGGAGATGTTCACCGTGCTGTTTGCCATTCCTCGCACCGTGGGATGGCTGGCCCAGTGGCAGGAGATGCTGCAGGATCCGGAGCAGAAGATTGCCCGTCCGCGCCAGATCTACACCGGCTATGCCGCGCGCAACGTTGTTCCAATAGAACAGCGGAAAGCCGAAGTAGCCGCCGTCTGAACTAGGATATTCCTAGGTACGTCGAACCCCCCGCGCCGCGGTGCGCGGAGGGGTTTTATTGTTAGCCGCGGAGCGGCGCTAGAGTGAAGCCCACGGCCCCAGCCATGGGTTAGAGCCGAAAAAGTGAGCAAGCCCCGGAGGGGCGAAAGAGTAGTTCTCAGGGCACTCACAGAAGCGCGGGGCCGTCCAAAACTAGAGTTGCTCAGTACCACCTGATCCCGGGGGCAAAATCCAGACCTTTTTCGCCCTCGACAGCACAATCGCAGGCAGTCTTGCCCCTCTTTTTTCGCGGTGCAAAAAGCCCGAAAACCTGCTAGGATAGCCCGCCACGGGCTTTTGTAGATGTCGGAAACCACCACCTGGGCGGGCTCAGTCTCGGGCGCAGGCGCGAGCACCGCAGTTGTCGAAATCACGCGCGATGGAACTCGCATCGAGGGCCACTTGCGCCTTTTCGAGCCCTCCATCGGACAGCTCCATGCCCGCCTCGTCGGTGAATGGGACAACGACGACAAGCTGTCCGCCAGACTTGAGCAGTTCATGGGGAATTGCAGCGCCCAAATGGCTCTGCCCCAAAGCGGCAGCCTGGAGGGTACCTTCGACCCCGATGAAAACGCGCTTCGGGGACACTGGAAAACCGATGCCGGCACCGAAGGCGAGCTTTGGTGGGTTTGTGTGGCCAATCAATCCCCCATGCAGGCCCTCACTCCCGTCCCTGAACTTCTTCCGCCCACCCCGCATTCGGAACCGGTCTCTGCCCGCTTCCGGCGCTTCTTCACCAGGTCGAGCCATGCCGGCCAGCCGAAGCGAAAAACGCGCTGGCTGATGATCTTGCTTGGAGTAGGTCTGGCAGCCCTTGTCGGCTATTTCTTCATGGACCTTCTCATGGATGTTTTGACGGATGGTTGACCCTTCTGCGTTTCCGGCGCTCCCGAGTCACAGTTTGCCGGTCCCGCCGGAACGTCATGCTATAATTTTGATCTTAGTCGCCACAACCGGCTGACGGAGGAATCGTATCGACAAACGTTTTATCCGCATCAATGAGCGCGTTCGGGCACGCGAAATTCGCGTGATCGATGATGAAGGCCAGCAGATTGGGGTCATGCCTCCCTACGAAGCGCTTAAGATGGCCCGCGAACGCAACCTCGACCTGGTAGAGATTTCGCCGACCGCACAGCCTCCCGTATGCCGCATCATGGATTACGGGAAGTTTCTTTATCAGCAGGAGAAAAAGGAGCGCGAGGCCAAGAAGCACCAGAAGACGATCACGGTCAAAGAGGTCAAGTTCCGCATTAATGTGGACGACCACGATTACGAGACCAAAAAGAATCACGTGCTGCGTTTTCTGGACGACGGCGACAAGGTCAAGGCGACCATCTTCTTTCGCGGACGCGAGATGACCCGCCAGAGCTTGGGACGCCAGATTCTCGAACGCCTGATTAAGGATATCGGCGAGCGAGGCATCGTGGAATTCAGGCCGCGGCAGGAGGGCAACACCCTGCACGCGATCCTAGCCCCGAAGAAAGATGCGCCGCACAAGGAAGCGGGGCCGAGGCCAGCTGCGCCGCAGCAGAAGCCTGCACCGGCGCCGCAGAAACCTGCGTCCGAGCCACCGCCCGCGTCAAGCGTAAAGCAGGCGTGAAGAAAAGCGCTTCTAGCCGCTAGCTTCTAGCTGATCCGAGGTTGAGCTAGAGGCTAGGAGCTAGTAGCCAACAGCCGAGGAATTATGCCGAAACTGAAAACCCACAAGGGCGCCGCCAAGCGCTTCAAGAAAACCGCAACCGGTAAGGTGAAACGCGGGCATTCGCATCTGCGCCACATCCTGACCTCGAAGTCCAAGAAGCGTAAGCGCAAGCTCGGCAAGTCCGTGCTGGTGAGCGACGCCGATACACCCAAAGTCAAGCGGATGATTCCGTATTAGAGCAGTAGCCAGTAGCTGGTAGCTAGCAGCTCAAGAGCGTGTGAAGAGGTCGAACAGACTCAAAAGTCTCCTACCTCCAGCCGCCGCAAAACGAAGTTAAAAAGGAGCCGTCATGCCTCGTGTAAAACGTGGAACCAAACGCCGCGCCAAGCGCAAAAAGATATTAGATCGCGCCAGCGGTTATTTCCTTACAAAATCCAAACTGTACCGTTCCGCCAAGGAAGCGGTGGAGCGCGGGCTGAAGTTCGCCTATTCCGGCCGCAAGCAGCGCAAGCGCCAGTTCCGCTCGCTGTGGATCGTGCGCATCGGCGCCGCCGCCAAACTCAATGGCCTGAGTTATAACCAGTTCATCCATGGATTGAAGCTGGGCGGCATCGAACTGGATCGCAAGATCCTGGCCGATCTGGCGGTGAAGGACGCCGCCGCCTTTAAAAGCCTCGCCGAGCAGGCGAAAGGCGCGCTCGGCGGGGCCGCGTAGTAGCTTTCAGCACTCAGCATTCAGCTTTCAGCAACGAAATGGGTGCCCCATCCTAAACGCGCACTTTGCGTTTAGGGTGGGGACTTCCAGCCTTCATCTGACCAGGACGTTGTGGAAGGGAACAGCTTTCATCCGCGTCGATTGTGAACTCGCATTAAGTCGTTTTGAACGCCTTGAAAGGGCGTGGCTTCAGCCACGCAGCTGCGATACGTTTATGAATTGTCGTTCCGAGCCGCTCGCAGGGGTGCGAAGCGCGCCGAGAGCGTGTCGAGGAATCTGCAGTTGGTTCGCAGCAGAATAACTGCAGATCCCTCGCTTCGCTCGGGATGACAAATCTGAAATGGATTTCCTAACTTGGCCTACACCGTTCCCAAACTAACGGACTACTCGCCAGTGGCGCTCGACAGAGCCGCCGACGAACTGACCGCTGCTCTCGACGAGGAATCGGCTGCCGTCACAAACGAGTCTGACTGGAAGACCTTCCGAGACCGTTGGCTTGCTCGGAAAAACGGCATCCTCACCCAGCTAAACGACCTTTGGCTTAAACGCGCACCGACCGACGCGAAGCGTGACGTCGGCCAGCGCGTCAACTCCCTGAAGGCGCAGATAGACGAAAGGGTCACGAGGGTGACGAAGGGAGTCTCACAGTTAGCTGTTGGCGCTCGATACCCGAAGGCGTCCGTCGCTTCGCCCCCTGAGTGGGCCAGCCTATTTCCGCCAGCCCCGGCATCGACCCTCGACATCACCCTCCCTGGAATCCGCCGCCCCATCGGCGCCGAGCATCCGGTCATCAAGACGATGAACGAAATCGTCTCCGTCTTCCGCAATCTTGGCTACTCCGTGCAGGAAGGCCCGGTCATTGAGACCGATTACTACAATTTCGAGGCCCTGAACTTCCCGCCAGACCATCCCGCACGCGACACACAGGACACGCTGTTCATCGCCAACCAGGAATCGAAGCCGTTGCGCGAGCGGATGCTGCTGCGCACCCACACTTCTCCGGTGCAGATTCGCACCATGGAGCAGATGAAGCCGCCCGTCCGCATCGTGATTCCCGGCAAGGTACACCGGAACGATCCGCCCGACGCCAGCCATTCGCCCATGTTTCACCAGGTCGAAGGACTTGCGGTCGATACCAACATCACCTTCGGCGACCTGAAGGGCACGCTTGATCACGCCATGAAGGCGCTGTTCGGATCAAGCGTGAAGACCCATTTCCGGCCATCGTTCTTCCCCTTCACCGAACCGAGCGCAGAAATGTATGTAAGCTGCTTCATCTGCGGAGGCAGCGGAAAGCGCGGCAGCGAGCCCTGCCGTCCCTGCAAGCAGACGGGTTGGATTGAGATTCTCGGTTGCGGCATGGTCGATCCGAACGTCTACAGCTTTGTCAAAGACAACGGCTACGACGCCGAGAAAGTTTCCGGATTCGCCTTCGGGATGGGCGCCGACCGCATCGCCATTCTGAAGTACGGTGTGGACGACATTCAGCTGTTCTTTCAGGGGGACGTAAGATTTTTGCAGCAGTTTGCATGAGAGCCGCTAGCTTCTGGCCTCTAGCTGTTAGCCAAAACAGCAGAAGCTAGAAGCTAGTAGCTAGTAGCTCAACATGAAACTTTCTCCACAATGGCTGCGCGATTTCGTTGACCTCACGGTGGACAACCACCGTCTCGCCGAAGATTTGACCTCCGCCGGCATCGCGGTCGAAGGCGTCAGCGGCCACGGCGAAGATACCGTCTGGGAGATGGAGATCGGCACCAACCGCCCCGACGCCATGAATCATTACGGTGTCGCACGGGAAGCGGCGGCCATCTACGATCTTCCGCTCAAGGCGATCGAACCCAAGCTGCCAACTCCCACCCAGCCGCGCTCCGATTTCCCCATCGAGATCGAGGACGAGTTCGGATGCGCGCGATTCACCACCCGCATCATCCGCAATGTCACCATCAAGCCTTCGCCAGCCAAGGTCGCGCATCGCCTCGCTCTGCTCGACCAGCGTCCGATCAACAACGCCGTCGACGCCACCAATTATGTGCTCTGGGAGATCGGCAAACCTACCCACGTATTCGATTTGGACTTGCTGGAAGGTGGAAAAATCATCGTCCGCCGCGCGCGCAACGGAGAGACTCTCAAAACCCTCGATGGCGTCGAACGCAAGCTTACCTCTGAAGATCTGGTCGTAGCCGACGGACGCAAACCAGTCGGGCTCGCCGGCACCATGGGCGGCTTCGACACCATGATCACGGAGAAGACTCGCAACATCCTGATCGAATCCGCATGGTGGGACCCGGCCACCGTGCGCGCCATGTCCCGCCGCCACGGCCTTCATACCGACGCGTCTCACCGTTTCGAACGTGGCGCGGATTTCGAATCTACGATTCTTTCCTGCGATCGGGTTGCCGAGTTGATTGTCACATCTGGCGGAGGTGAGACCGTCAGCAATGTCATCGACAAGGTCGCCCGCAACGTCGACCAGGCTCCTATCGTTCTCAGGTTCTCCGAGGTTCAGCGCATCTTGGGCAATGGCCTGGACGAACACCAGATGTTCGGCATTCTGAAGCGGCTGGGCTTCGAGCTGCTCCCCGAAGGGCACGAGGAATCTGAGTTCGCCGTGCGCATTCCAAGCTGGCGGCTCGATGTGGAGCGCGAGATCGACTTGATCGAAGAAATCGCCCGCCTGCACGGCTACGACAAGTTTCCCAACACGCTGCCCGCGTTTGTCGGGTCCGTGATCGAACCGCCCGAGGCCAGGAAAGACGACAAGCTGCGCACTTCCCTGCTTGCGCTCGGCTACAACGAGGCAGTTTCTCTGACCTTCATTTCGCACGCCGATGCTGAGCAGTTTTCCAGCGAGCCAGTGATTGAGTTGGCCAATCCGCAGAGCGAAGAAGCTTCTATCATGCGCAGTTCGCTGGTTCCGGGAATGCTGAACATGCTCGCGTATAACCTGAATCGAGGCGTCAGCGACGCGCAACTCTTTGAGGCAGGAGCGGTTTTCCATCTGGACGGTGGGCACACCGCGGAAGTCAAGCACATCTGCATGGGCGCCACTGGAAATGTGGTCCCTCCGAGCGTGCATCACCCCGGCCGGCCATTTTCCTTCTTCGATCTGAAGGGTGACCTCGAAACCCTGCTGGAGAATTTTCAGCACGACGGCGTTCGCTACGAAGCCAGTGCAGCCGATTATTACCATCCCGGCCGCTCTGCCCGAATTCTCATGGACAGCGCTGCCGTCGCGCAGTTTGGTCAACTTCATCCTGAAGTCGCCGCCGCCCGCAAGCTCCGCCAGGACGTCTTCCTTGCTGAACTCTTCCTGGATCGCCTTTACCGGCATCCTTTGCGCGAGGTCCGTTACCAGCCGTTGCCAAAGTATCCTGCGGTCGAGCGGGATTTTTCTTTCATCTTCGACGATTCGGTTGTCTTTGAGACCATACAACGCTCGGTCACCGTTCTCCGCCTCGGTGAGTTGCGCGATTTCGTCCCCGTCGAAACTTTCCTCGGCGGCTCCATCCCGCCCGGCAAACACTCCCTGCTGCTGCGTGCGACCTTCCAGTCGTACCAGCGCACCCTACGCGACGATGAAGTGGCCGAATGGTCAGCCAGGATCATCGCCGCGCTGGAAACTCTGGGCGGCGTGCAGCGGGCGTGACCATCAAAACGGTACCAGAGTTGCGCACTCGAACCGATTGTCATTCCGAGCGGAGCGAGGAATCTGCAGTTGCTCCAGACTCTTTTCTATTCCCGGCATTCTCGCTAAACTGAGGGTCTTATGACCATTCCAGCACAGCCCAACATCAAACTGATCCAGGATCCCGAATATCGTGAACATTACGCCAACAGTGTGCAAGTCCGGGTGAACGTGTGGGACTTTTTTCTGGTTTTTGGCACTCTCCAACAGCAGACCGAAAGCCACGTCGAGGTCAAAAACTTCCAGGGCATCTACCTTAGCCCGCAACAGGCCAAGGCGCTGATGGCGATTCTGCAGCAGAACGTTACCGGATACGAGAACGCGTTTGGTGAAATTAAACTCGATCCCCGCATGGTGCCCACCGGGCCGGTGCATTAAACGCGCCGTTGACCCGCCCGAGTGCATCCCGAAACATGGCGCTGTGGTTCGTGCTGGGATTCTTTCTGCTGGTGCTGCTGCACGCGTCGCTTCTCAACCTGCCTTACTATTGGGATGAAGCCGGCTACTACGTCCCCGCCGCCCGCGATCTGCTGCTCACCGGAACGCTGATTCCGCATTCGGTCGTCTCCAATGCTCACCCGCCGCTGGTGATGGCGTATCTCGCGCTGATCTGGAAGGTCGTCGGCTACACGCCCATTGTGACCCGCTTGGCGATGCTGGCGTTGGCGGCGTTTGCCTTGGCGGGCGTGTTCCGCCTCGCAAACAGGCTCGCGAATCGTGAGGTTGCCATAGCCTCGGCAATCTGTACGGCACTTTATCCGGTGTTCTTTGCCCAAAGTACGATGGCGCACGTGGACCTCGCCGCCGCAGGCCTCAGTTTCTGGGCATTGCCCGCTTACGTCAACGAACGCCGATGGCGCGCCACATTCTGGTTCTCCCTGGCAGCCATGGCAAAAGAAACCGCTATCCTCATACCCCTGGCGCTGTTCGCCTGGGAACTCCTGAGCCGCCTGCCGAGCCTGAACCGGTCCCATATCTTCGCCAAGCCACGCGGATTCCCGGCGTCCCTCCAGCTTCTCGTTCCCGTGATCCCGCTTGGCCTTTGGTACTGCTTCCATTACTTGCAAACTGGAGTCATTTTCGGCAATCCCGAATTCTTCCGTTACAACGTGCAAGCTACTCTGCAACCTCTGCGGATCGTGTTGGCGCTCGGATTGCGTTTATGGCAATTGCTAGGGTACATGAACCTGATCCTGCTGACTGCGACTGCGCTCATCGCGCTGTGGCTTCCGCCTTTGCCGGACAAAAGCGAAGAGCGCCTGCGGATCGCGCTGCATACCCAATTTGCGCTTTACGCCGTGATTGCCGTTTACACCGTGGCCATGGCCTTCGTCGGCGGCGCGGTGCTCGCCCGGTACATGCTGCCCGTGGTTCCGCTGGTCATCATCTTGTGCGTTTCGACCATCTGGCGTCGGGTATGGATCTGGCACGGCGTGCTTGCGGTCGTTGTAGCAGGTTTCGTGGCAGCACTTTTCATCAACCCTCCATACGGATTTTCCATGGAGGACAATCTTGCCTATCGCGATTACATTATTCTCCACCAGCGCGCTGAACAGTTTGTCGAAACCCATTACCCTCACGTGCGAGTTCTGACCGCCTGGCCCGCCAGCGACGAACTGTCGCGCCCGTACCTGGGTTATGTTTGCCGCCCGATTCGCGTGTTTCGGATCGAAGACTTCGCTGTCGACCAACTCGCCTCCGCTGCGGAAATGAGATCGCAGTGGGATATCGCTCTGCTGTTCTCCACGAAGTATGAGCCGGCGCATTCCTGGTTCCAGCGCTGGCGTGCCTGGCAGGAATGGAAGTCACGATTCTTCGGATATCACCGCGATCTGCCCCCCGTCGCCGCGGCCCAGATACTCGGAGGCCAGATCGTCTTCCACGCCGAAAAACGCGGCCAGTGGGTGGGAGTCATAGAGTTGGCGCAAATCGAGGAAGCCAAGTCTAGGACAACAACCAGAGTATTCACAAACAGTTCTTTGAAGGGGCGCGGCTTCAGCCGCGCCGACAGCGTATTCTTGGACGTCCGGGCTTTAGCCCCCGAGGGACCAGCGGGTCTCTCCCTAGCCCGCAAAGAGACAATCGTCGAGCTTCACCCCCCTGTCATCATCAGATGACACGAGTGCGTTTTCACGATGAGCCAGAACGTCTCGCCCCGGCTGCAAGCGTAGATCGTCTCGCGCCGCCAAGGTTAGCTTTACTTCCATCGGCACCCCGCAATCCACGACCGCCGCTACGATCATGTCCCGCTGCTCCAGCGAAACCACCCGGCCTGGAATAACATTCCGCGCGCTCAGGCCGGCGGGCTGAACCGAAGCCAAAAGGATATCCCCGGCGCCGATGCCCACCCGCAGATTCGCTCCCACTTCGGTCCGCACCAGAGGCGTCTCCAACTCCAACTTGCTCTGTGCCACGCGACAGCTCATGGAGCCGCGTTTGGGGTGAATGGCGACCACTTCCACATCGAAGGTGTTCTCGAATCCCGCCAGTTGCGCGACCGTCTCTAGGCGCGGAGCAGTCATCACCTCATGCGGAGTTCCCTGCGCCACTAAACGGCCGGTTTCCAGAACCAGAACCCGTTCGCCCAGCGCGAACACTTCCTCGCGAGTATGCGTGACATAAAGAACGGGGATGCGATGCGCGCGGTTCCAGCCACGCAGGTCATCGATGATCGCGGACTTCGTCGGCGCATCCAGAGCCGAAAGCGGTTCGTCGAGCAGCAGCACGCAAGGATCAGTAACCAGCGCGCGAGCCAAAGCCACGCGTTGGCGCTCACCTCCGGAAATTTCTCGCGGCTTGCGATTGCGAAGATGAGAAATTCGAAACGACTCAAGCGTCCGCGTAATCCGATCATCGCGTTGGCTTTTCGAGAACGTAACAAGTCCGTAAGCCAGGTTTTGCTCCACGCTCAAGTGCGGAAACAGGGCAAGCTCCTGAAAAACGTAGCCGACGCTGCGGCCTTGCACCGGAACATTCGCGCTCGCGTCGCGATCAAACCAAACTTTCCCTCCCATGCGGATCTTGCCACGATCCGGCGTGCTCAGCCCCGCAATGCAATCCAGCAGCGTGGTCTTCCCTGCTCCAGATGCGCCAAACAGGATGGTGAATCCGGGGCCGACTTCAAGAGCCACATCAATAGTGAACGCCGCACTGCCCCGTGACAAGGTCTTGCGGATTTCGACAGAAAGCAGTCCCGCGCTCTCGGAACGTGCTGCAGTGCTCTCCAGTGCGGTTCTCGGATTGCCCTTCATCTCTACGGCCATAGCGTCCATATTCTTCGATTCACGCCGTAGACCAGGCAGAGCACCGCAAAAGAAATCAGCAGCAACACCAGTGCGGTCTCATTCGCCGCGGAATAGTTCACCGCCTGCACCTGATCGTAGATTTCGATCGAAACCGTGCGGGTCACCCCCGGGATGTTGCCGCCAACCATCAACACAACTCCGAACTCGCCCATGGTGTGCGCAAAACTCAAGGCCAGACCGGTGACCAGCCCCGGCACCGAGAGCGGCAGAATCACGCGAAAGAAAGTACGCGCCGCCGACGCCCCCAGCGTCGAAGAAGCAGCCATCAACTTGGGATCAATATGGGCAAACGATGTCGCAAACGGCTGCACCGCAAACGGCAGGCTATAAATAATGGAGCCAATCACCAGGCCTTCGAAAGTAAACGCCAGGGTGTGCCCGGTCAGCGTTTGCCACCAGCGTCCCACCGGACTGCGCGATCCCAGAGCCAGCAAAACATAAAATCCCAGCACTGTGGGCGGCAGCACCAGGGGCAAAGCCACGACCGCTTCCACCAGAAATTTCCAACGCCATCGTGAAAAGCTGATCCAATAGGCCAAAGGCAATCCCAGCAGCAGCAAAATCTCCGCCACCATCCCTGCCAAACGAAACGTCAGCCAGAATGCCTGCCAATCCATATTAAGTTGCCGATGTAGGCGCGGGCGTCCTCGCCCGTGCGGTTTCCCCGTCGAACTCCATACTAAGTCAGAGCTTCCCCAGCGACAATGTGGAACCGGGAAAACCAGGCGGACCGCACAGCGAACCCGCGCGTCCCCCACCCGTCCCAAACTGGGCCAACCGCCTTCGGAAATGGTCACCGGTCACAGGACTCCGGTCCCGCGCGTGTCAGCATGATCCTTCTGGGACTCGTTGAAGATGCCCCAATCTTGTTGTCATCCCGACCCTGAGCCTTGCGAAGGGGAGGGATTTGTAGTTCCTCACCGCTGCGAACGGATTTCAACAGGCGCAGGAGGCATTGAAGTGGACATCGAAGAAGCACTCAGGATCACGCGTGCGCTGGCCGATGGGCTGAATCCCGCCACCGGAGAGCCGTGCGCCAACGACTCGGTTTTGCGGAACGCGCAGGTGGTAATTGCCTTGCACCGTGCCATCAGCGCGTTGGAATCTCTGGCTGAGCGGGAAAAAGCCAAGCAGGCTCAAGCTGCGAACGCTGGCCGGTACTGGTCGAAAGCGGAAGATGCTCAGGTTTGCGAGGAACTGCGCCAGGGACTCGACTTTCAGCAAATCGCCAAAAAGCACAATCGTAGCGTCCCGTCGATCGTGGCGCGGCTGATCAAACTGGGAAAGATTGTGCCGAAGTCTGCTCCCCTGTTTCCGGATAAGGTGGCATCGTGAAAGCCGCCCGTTGGCATCGGCCATCATTTCCTCAACCCTGCCTGGCGTGGCTCTGGATCCTCTTGCCCTGGTTGACAGTCCCCGGCTCCTTGCTTTCGGCACAGAGTGTACCCGATCTCTTGCGAGCACATTCGGCGGCCGAACGCCGCGCGCAATCCGCCAGGCAAGAGGAGTGGTTCCTGCGCGGGCGCAACGGGGCTGGCGAATCCTCAGCCGCTTTGCGCTATCGCGCGTATCGGCAGAAGTTGCACTTGCGTCAATTGCGGAAACAACTATCAAAAGGCAGCGATAACTTGCCAGCCAACCCTTGGGCGCCACTTGGCCCCGCGCCGCTGTGGTCCGACGCGAGCGGCGATAACCAGGAAAATTACAACTGGGTTTCAGGCAGGGCAACGGCGGTCGCGGCCGACCCCGCCGACCCAACCGGCAACACAGTCTATGTTGGAGGCGCCTACGGCGGCCTCTGGAAATCAACCAACGCCGGCCCACTGACTGAGGGTCATCCCGAAAATGTTGTCTGGACTCCGCTGATCGACGATCAAGCTACGCTGGCCGTGGGTGCAATCGCCATTCAACCCGGAGGCACCGGCGTTGTCCTCGCAGGCACAGGCGAAGCCAACAGTTCCACCGATTCCTACTACGGATTGGGCATCTTAAGGTCTGCGGACGCGGGCAATACATGGACGCTGATTTCATCCGACAGCACCGGCACGCGGCCGTTCGCTGGAATGGGCTTTAGCAGGATCGCCTTCAGCGCCGCTTCCTCGAGCCTCGCAGTCGCGTCCACCGCCGCCACTTCGGAAGGCATCACCGAAGGATTGGAAAACCCGATAACGGCCAACCTTGGACTCTACGCTTCGACTGACGGAGGCAATACCTGGAACTACGCCAACGTGACGGATAGCGGCGTGGCTGTCTCGCCTGGGTCCGCCACTTCAGTGGTCTACAACGCGGCCGCCGGCGTTTTCTACGCCGCCCTGCGTTATCACGGGTTCTATGCTTCCACGGATGGCGTCAACTGGAGCCGTCTGGCCAATCAGCCTGGAAGCGGATTGACCACAACCGCGTGTCCGCCGCAAACCGTTTCGCCCAGCCTCTGCCCGATCTATCGCGGAGAGATCGCTGCGCTCGCCGATCCCGCCCACCCCAGCCGCAATGAGCTGTATGTCTGGTACGTCGACGCCAACGACAACGATCAGGGCATCTGGGTATCGGCCGATGGCGGCAACACCTGGAACCAGCTCGACGAAACCGGCATCATATCATGCGGCGATCAACTCGGCTGCGGCACCGAACAAGGCGCGTACAATCTGGCGCTCGCGGCAGTGGCCGACGGCACCACAACCGACCTGTACGCCGGAGCCGTCAATCTCTACAAGTGCACCGTGACCGGCGTTCCCTTGCAGTGCTTCAGCCCATTTCTGAACCTCACCCACGTTTACGGGTGTCCACCGGATTTTGGCTCGATCGCGCACGTGCACCCCGCACAACACGCCATCGCTTCTTTGATCAACGCCAACACCCAGGACGTGATGTACTTCGCCAACGACGGAGGAATCTATCGCGCGCTGAACGCCTACACCGGATTGACCAGCGGAACCTGCGGCACTCCTAACGCCTTCGACAGCCTGAACCAAACGCTGGGATCGATGACGCAACTGGTCTCGGTCGCGCAGGCAGCAAGCGATCCGAACGTCCTGCTGGCCGGTTCCCAGGGAAATGGAGCCGCTGCCACGGCCTTAGCCATGATACCGGACAACCCCTGGCAAAGCGTCAACTACGGAGATAATGGATACAGCCTGATCAGTCCTGCGAACGATGAATTGTGGTTCGTTTCCAACCCTCCCGAGTCGATTTCCGGAGTAAACATATTCAGCTGTGCCAACGGAATCAATTGCGATTTTCAGGATTTCCAGAACGATCAACTGGTGAGCAGCGCGACCGTAGGCGGCGACACTGGCCCCTACTATCCGCCATTCATCTTCGATCCCAGCGGCCCATCTCAAATGATCGTGGGCACCTGCCGGGTGTGGCGCGGCCCCAGCGCCGGCGGCACCTACACGGTGCTGAGCCACAGTTTTGAAACTGGCGGCGACGGAATCTGCACCGGCAGCGAAACTAATCTGGTGCGATCGCTGGCCGCCGCCGTCGACTTCAACGGCTTCACCGCCATGTATGCTGGCACCGATGGCTTCGGGCCGCTGATTCCCACCACGCCGCCCGGCGGACATGTTTGGGTCAGCCCTAACATCGCCAACGGACCTTCGAGCTGGGTCGATCAGACTGGCTCGATCAATCCCAATAACTTTCCCATCTCTGGGATTGCCCTCGACACCTCCGACACATCGGCAAACACCGCTTACGTCACCATCATGGGCTTCCACGTTTCGCATGTGTGGCAGACCACCGACGGCGGCGCGTCCTGGACCGATTTCACCGCCAACCTGCCCGACGCGCCCGCCCACGCCGTTCTTGTAGATCCTGGTACCACCCCGACGACCGGAACCGTCTACGTGGGAACCGACGTGGGCGTGTTTTACACCAGCACCGCCGCTCCAAGCTGGACCGAAGTCGGCGTAGCCGGAGGCTACCTGCCCAATGTCCCCGTAACCGCTCTTGCTATGTACACCGACAGCAGCGATAAGCTTTTGCGGGCGTCCACCTACGGGCGCGGCGTGTGGCAGTTTCCCATAGTCACGACTCCGTACTATGTGCTGACGGTCAAACCCAACACCATGACCGTGTTCGGAGGACAGCCGGCCGTCTTCCAGGGTAAAGCGATCGCCCTGAACGGCTATGCAGGTACCGTGACATTGAGCTGCAGTGGAACCAACCCGCCTCCCACTTGTTCCTTCTCACCAAACCCTGTCACCGCGTCAAACTCGGGCGCGGACTTCACTCTGACCGCTAGCGGCGCGGATGGCGATTACAGTTTCAAAGTCAATGGCATCGACTCCAACAACCTGCAATACAACTTCCCGCTCACCTTGCACGTGGTTGACTTTGCCCTGACCGCACCTTCGCCCTCCAGCATCACCGTAAATGAGCCAGCCACCTCACCTCCCGTTAAGTTCCAGGTGAAAGCGTTCGGAAAGTTCAACGCCACCGTGGATCTTTTCTGCAGCGGCTTGCCCAGCGACGCCACCTGCAGTTTCCAGCCGTCGAACTCGGTCAATCCGACCTCCAGCAACCCTGTCAATGTGACCTTGACCATCACCACGACCTCGCAGACCCCCACCGGCACCTTCCCGGTCAAGATCACCGGCTCAACTTCCGGTGGACCGGACGAGACTCAAGACCTCTCATTGACCGTCACCAACCTTGCCGGCTACGCGTTGTTCATCGCCGATCCAAACCCTCAGGCGGTTCCCGTGATGGCAGTGGCGGTGTTCAAGGGAACGCTCACTTCCTCAAACGGATACAGCAGTCCGGTGGACTTGACCTGTGCGGCAGGCAGCACAGCGCCGCCAGCATCGTGCATCTTCACTCCTTCGAGTGCGATTACTCCGACCACCAGCGGCGCCCCGTTCACCGCTTCGGTCAAGAGCGATTTCGTCCAGGCGTTCAACTTCAAAATTTGGGCCACCGGAACCGATTCGTCCAAAATCCAGCAACCCGTCGGTGTTTCATTCTCCACAACATTCTGGTTCCAACTGAGCAGCACGCCCACCTCGGCGGAGATCGCGGCTGGCCAAACCGCTACGTATGACCTGGATCTGTCGCCTGAGGGGAGCACGTTCCCGCAGGCCGTCAGCCTAAGCTGCTCAGGGCTTCCGGCGGAGAGCACTTGCAATTTCACTCCGTCGCAGGTGACCGCGGGCAGCCCAGAGACCTATCCCGCGCTCAAAATCACGACCACCGCAGCCTCGCTGTCGCGCAATGAACCCAGCGGAACCCGCCACCTTCTCTTTTATGCCGCGTGGCTGCCTCTAGCCGGCGTTCTGCTGGCATGGCCAGGAAGGCGGAAACGGGTTCGGGCAATGGCCGCAAAAGCCGCCTTGATCGCCATCGTCCTGGCTGTTGCCATCGAACTAGCCTGCTCCGGCGTCAGCTCAGGCGGAGGCGGAGGTGGTGGGTCCGGCAACGGCGGCACACCTCCTAACACCTATCAAATCAACGTCATAGCAACCATCGGGTCCCATGTGAACACTCCGCCCTTGCAAGTGACGCTAAAAGTGGACTGACCCGCAATAAGCCCGCTCCAGAACGATGTAGGCGCGAGCGTCACCGCTCGTGCTGACCCTCCCGCGTTGCCGTCACCGTCTTTTCATTTGACCGCTCTCGGGGAGAACGTGATACTCTGCCTGAGTCTCAAACTGGGCTAAGGACGCCCGTTGTGACCAATTCCCGCAAGGAGGATATCCCCATGTTTTCCAGGATGACTCGCGTCTCCACACTGGCTCTTGCCGCCGTTCTTGTGCTCGTTCCCGGCCTGTCGGCACAGCCCATTGGCGTCCATCGCAAGCCCGCGAAAACCCTCACCATCTCGATCGTCGGTACGTTGGGCCCGATCCTGTCAGGCTCCGATCCTCTCGGGGTGAACGGCGATGGCGGCACCTTGACCGTACTGGCCAAGGAATCGCTCTCACCCAAGAAGCACACCTCCAATTCAGCAACCTACATTCTTCCGCCGGGTGCGATGACCATCACCGTAGGAAGCAACCAGTTCCAGACCAAGTCGAACTCCACGATGATTGTGCAGTTGACCAAGTCGGCGGATATTTTGACGCTGATCGCCAGCGGCTCGATTGACCGGATTAAGCTGAGTGTTACTGGCACGGCCTATCTCGAGTCCGGCAGTTGGACGAAAGCTGTTCTGAAACATCCCACAACTTTCAGCCCGTCTCCGCAGAACCTGACCCCGGCAAAGAAGTCCAATGGACCGGGCAGCAAGGTTGCGTACACCGTGTTCGGAGAGAAGACTGTTCTGGGCCTGACAGGATCCGCCTCCGACAGTGACGCCGCAGTCCCGTTCTTCTTCGGCGACGACACTGAGTAGTTGACAGTGCAGGCGCGGGCATCTCGCCCGCAGCTAAACGATAGCCCCGCCAACGCGGGGCTTTTTGTTGGTTTGTCAGTGCGGCGCGGGGCCCCCGCCCGCGAATGCCTCGGTCACAGTAGGCCGCCTGTGGAAAACCGCGAAAAGGAGGCGCCCTTCTTCATCTTCATTTTCGTCCTCCTGGTGATTATCTATGCGATATACGTTGATGAGGTTCTTTCTGATGTCGGAGTCAAGAAGTGCGGGGAAACGGGGCGGGGATTTTCATTGATGACTGAACCTGGGTTACTCGATCTCGTCAGGAGAAAAAAAGCCGGACCAGCCCGCATTGTCTGGGCTGTATCCGGCGTTCAAAAGCAAGCACGAACAAGTCACATCGCTAGGGGTTAATGGCCGTAGGCAGCGCCTGCGACTGTGGAACCGGAGTCATAAGCGATCCAGCCTCCGCTGTTCTGCTGGAACGCGATTGGGCCAACGTCCTCGTTCCATATGAAGTCCCAGGTGTTAACCAACGTCGTGCTGTTGCTGTCAGTTGTTCCCACGATCCAGTACTGCGTCCCCTTCTTCACCTTAACGCCCTTATTGGTCGCACTGACCAGCGTGCAGCAGGTTCCGAAGGTGGGCAGGTTCTTGACATCCTTCTGGAAAATCTTCGTCCCAGGCAGACCTGCCGAGTCCGAGTAGAGACCGAGAACGGCAGCGTTGGTGCCGTACCCGTAGAACTGTAACGCGGCTGAGACCTTGGTGAGAGTCGCGTTTTTCTTCGGCGTGAAAGGCAGGGCGATGTCCTGGCTGTAGCCGTACAACGTGTTGGTAGCTCCCATGACAAAGTAGCCGCTTCCATCGTAATAGGCGTCGGTCTTTGATCCCAGGTTGCTGTAGATTGTTTTCAGTTTGGCGGCCGGATTCACGAGTGGTTTAACGATGTTGGACCGTTTGCCCACCGCCTGCTGCGGTGCAGGTGCTTGCGCGGCAAAAGCCGAGACGCTAACCAGAACCAAAACCGCCAGTGTCACAACAGTAATCTTCTTCATTATTGTCTATTCTCCTTTTGGGTGTTGGGTGTTGGAATTCAAGAAATCCATTCCAAATAAAGGCTCGCTCCCCGCCTCCTGTCACCAAATCTCCGGAGACCTGCCAACTCTTGCCGACGAAGCGCGCGCTGTTTTTTTCACGAATTTCCTTTTGCCTCCAACCAGGGCAAGAGTGTACAGGACTTCCACCGTTCGCGCTAGTATGAAAGATTTTTCACTTTTTGGCCAAAACGAGCGCGGGTTGCCCAGTTTGCGCCATGGGCGAGTTCCTTCTGGGAACAACGGAGACCCTGGCTTGACGCGCAACTGGAAATGCATGAATCCTTTGGCCTAAGAACGCGCCTTCAGGATCACAATTTAGTGGATGACAATTGACTCGAGGGATGAGCGAGAGACTGCCCCGAGCCAAGTCGAGGGAACGCTCGTGCCTGCATCGACGTGCGACAGTCCTTGCGCGGACCCTGTCGTTTGCGTTTATCTTGAGAGCTGTAGGTTCGCTATCCACCGAGAAGGACTACGGCCTCATATGCCCGACCAGCAATTTGATCTGCTCGTAATCGGAGGCGGAGTAGTTGGCCTCTCCACCGCCATGAATGCCCTGCGCACTTTCCCCAGGCTGCGCGTGCTGCTGGTCGAAAAGGAAGATGGGGTCGCCCGCCACCAGAGCGGGCACAACAGCGGCGTCATCCACTCCGGGATTTACTACAAGCCAGGATCGCTCAAAGCCAGGCTCTGTGTGGCGGGACGCGATGCCATGGTGGCGTTCTGCGCCGAACACGGTATCCCGCACCAGATTTGCGGCAAGCTGATTGTGGCCGTCGACCAGGAAGAATCCCCGCGGCTCGAGATGCTGCGCCAACGCGGCGAAGCCAACGGCCTCTCCGGCTTGAAAATGTTGTCAGCGACCGAAGCTCGCGAGATCGAGCCGAACGTCGGCGGAGTGGCCTGGCTGCTGGTGCCGAGCACCGGAATCACCGACTACACCACGGTTTGCGAGAAATACGCCGAACTGATTGCCGCACAAGGCGGAACGGTCAAAACGGGAACCGAGGTGCAGAAAATCGTGCGCCGAGGCGCAGAAACCGTCGTCGAGACCAACCGCGGGAATTTCAGCGCGCGCTACATCATCAATTGCGCCGGCTTGCACAGCGACCGGGTAACCCTTATGGCAGGAAAAAAGCCGGAGGTGAGGATCGTTCCCTTTCGCGGTGAGTACTACGATCTGGCTCCCGGCAGCGAGCACCTGGTCAAGCATCTCATCTACCCAGTGCCGGATTTGCGTTTTCCTTTTCTTGGCGTGCACTTCACCCGCCGGGTTCGTGGCGGAGTCGATGCCGGCCCCAATGCCGTCCTCGCATTCAAACGGGAAGGCTATCGGCGAACTGATTTCAGTTTGCGGGATATGGCCGGAACTTTTACCTATGCGGGATTCTGGCGCATGGCGTGGAAATACTGGCAAGCCGGCATGGGCGAGTTCCACCGCTCCACCAACAAGCCTGCGTTCGTGCGCGCCTTGCAGAGACTTTTGCCGAGCCTGAAAGACTCCGACTTGGTGCCCGACGGATCGGGCGTCCGGGCGCAAGCGCTGCGCCGCGACGGTTCGCTGGTCGACGACTTCCAGTTCATCGCTTCCGACAATATGCTGCACGTGTGGAATGTTCCATCGCCCGCCGCCACCGCCTCGCTCGCCATCGGCAACGAAATCGTGGCCATGGCCCAACGCGAATTGGGCCTGGGATCGAGCTAGCATCCTGTCGGAAAATTCCATGATAATCCTGTCATCCCGACCGGAGCAAAGCGCAGTGGAGGGACCTGCTTCTTCAGGCGCTGCGTCGGTCAAGATTCTTTATGCTGCGAACCTCTGCCTCAGGGCCCTGGAACTGATCTCATAAATCTGTGGAAGGGCACGACTTCAGTCGTGCCGCTAGGGGCCGTAAAATGTTGGGCTTTAGCCCCTGGAGTTCGCCACCAATTCGGAACTCAGACAACCCGACTCCCCACCACAAATCCGACTCCCCACAAAGCCCCAATCGGGTGTAATATCGGATGCGCGTAGCACCCTCCCTCCGCCAAAGCGTCAAGGAGTCTCTCAGCGCGATGAACCTAGCGGCGCATCCCCGAAAAGCTGGTTGCCTGTGGCTTCTGCTCGCGGCGCTCGCAATCTCCCCGCCCGCGCGAGCCGCCACCTGGAGCGAGCAAGTGCTGTACAGCTTCCAAGGCGGCACCAGCGACGGGGCCGCTCCCGCTGGTGGCGTCGTCTTTGACAAGGCTGGCAACCTGTATGGCGCGTTGACCCTCGCCGGAGGGGCTAACTGTTCCCCCCTGGGCTATGAGTGCGGTCTGGTGTACCAGTTATCTCCGCCCGCCCAAAAGGGCGACCCCTGGACTGAGACGATCCTGTACCAGTTTCAAGGAAAACCTGCGAATGACGGCGAGTCCCCCGCGGGAGGAGTAATTATCGACAGCGCGGGGAATCTGTACGGAACGACGGCGTACGGCGGCACGGGCGACTGCGTGCTCCTGGGCGTGAGTGCGGGATGTGGCATCGTGTATGAGCTGTCGCCGCCGCAGCAGAAAGGCGGCCAGTGGACCGAGACGATCCTGTACAGCTTTCAAAGCGGCAACGATGGATATTTCCCTTGGGGTGATCTGACATTCGATGCCAAGGGGAACCTATACGGGGCGACGCAATACGGTGGCGGCAAGGGCACCAGTTGTGATCCTTATTTTCAGTATTGCGGGACGGTGTTCGAAATGAGTCCGCCGAAAAAGAAGGGCGGAAGCTGGACGGAGAAAGTGCTGCACAGCTTTGCGGGTATGACCAATGGGAAGCAGATGGGTGATTGAGCCAACCCGAACGGCGGGCTCGTGCTGGACGGCAAGGGCACGATCTACGGCACCACGTACACCGGGGGCTACAATTGCCCGCACCATTCTAGCCAGGGCTGCGGGACGGCGTTCGAACTGAAGCCGCCTAGCAGAAAAAGCGGAAGGTGGACGGAGGGGCAACTTCACGTCTTCACCGGAGGCAATGACGGCGAGGGACCGAGCGCGGGTCTTATCCTTGATCCGAAGGGCTCACTATATGGGGTAGCGGGAGGCGGCAACATCAACGGAGGCGGTATTGTCTATCAATTGACGGCAGCTCAGCGGGGGCACTGGAAGGAGACCGTCTTGCACTGGTTCAGCAACAGCGACTGGAGTGGTCCTATCGGAGGTCTGGTGTTCGGTTCGGCAGGTGATTTGTACGGCACGACGAGCGGGGGCGACAAAGGGTCCGCCGTTTTCCGGTTGCGACCGCCGAAACGTAACGGGAAAACGTGGACGCTCACAATCCTCCGCGCATTCAAGGGCATCCCAGACGGCATTGCTCCCGCTGCCGCCCTGATCTTAGACAAGGCCGGTGACCTCTACGGCACGACGCAGAAGGGTGGCACCGGCAACGCTTGCCAGGGTGGCTGTGGCACGGTTTTTGAGGTCTCGCCCTAAAGATTTCGATATTGAAAAGGGCGGGTGGCCCTCGATAAGAGTGAAGGCTGTGTCAAGGGCAAACTTCTCCCGGCGGTGTTTTTATCACCGTTTGCTTTGCCAGAGAGGTTGAGGACCAAGGCTCTGGAAATCTCGCGCGGAATCACTTCCCGGTGGAAGATCGTTCCACCAACCATCGATTCGGCCACAACATCGACCATGATTCTTCTATGCGAACATCCCGTCTTTACGGGATGCGAGAGCGCCCAATCAATTCATCGGTCTAGCTTGCGCCGACCAGGGCCACCCGCGGGCTACTCTCGATGCGAACGATCTCTGGATACGCTGTTTGCGTGCGCAGCATCCAGTAGAGTCGTACCGCTAACTTGCGTGCCGCCGCCACCTTCGCCACTCCCTTCGGCTTCTGGTGACAGCGATGCAAATACTGCTTCTTCATTCCGGGGTCGAAGCGCACCGCGATCTGCGCCGCCTCCACCAGCAACGAGCGCACCAGTCGATTGCCTTGCTTGGTGATCGCCCCCAGCTTCTGTCTCCCGCCCGAACTTTCCTCGCGCGGAATCAGCCCCAGATAGCTCGCCACTTGCTTGCCTCGTGCAAACCGGCTTACCTCGCCGATCGTCAGCACGAACGCCAGCGCCGTGTTCGGACCCACTCCCGGTTGCGTCATCAGCAACCTGGCCTGCGGATGTTGCTCGGCCGCCCGCTGCACCGCCTGATCCAGCTTCCCGACCTGCTGGTCCAACATCGCCAGCAGTCCCAGCAAGTCCTCCCTACGGCACGATGCCCACGGTTTTAACGGCAGCTCGCGCAGCAACTGCTGTCCGGCCTGGCTCCACAGCGCGCGCTTCTTCTGCATTCCCTTATTCAGAGAAAGGTGTTGCAGTTCGTTTTTGACTCGGCTGCGAATCTCCACCAGCTTGTGCCGATGCAGCACCAGCTGCCGCAAGTCGCGCTGCTCCGCATCCGGCGTCCACAGCCGCGGAAAACGCCCCTCCACCACCAGTTTCAAAATGTGGCCCGCATCCCGCTTGTCGGTCTTCTGCTTGCGCACGTAACTGGCCCGGATCGCGGCCGCATCCCCAATCCAGATCTCGTGCCCCATCTCCTGCACCATCTCAATGAACCACTGGCTGTTGCCTGTGGCCTCCATGCCAATCAACGCCGGCCCCGCTAGTTGCTGATAGAACTGCTTGGCCTCGCCGCTGGCGTGCACCAGCTTCCGCTCCCCGGTTTCTCCAGTCTCGCTGTCCAACCACGCAATTTGTTGCCAGCTGGGATGGAAATCACATCCTATAATCATCATGCGAAGGCTCCTTCCTTTCCGAGAAGCCTTTTGGTCCTCAACCGTAAGACTACCGGTTCGATCGAGCCTTCGCTCTTATCCAATCAATTCATTCGCGTTCTGTGCGAATGAGTGGGGCGACAAATGACGACTATCCTAACTCCTGCCGGGGCCTTTACCGGCTCGGCCTGTACACACACGCCCTCCTTGACAAGCTCACACCCCGAGCGCACAATATCCCTAGGATATGTCACTTAATACTGTGTTATCTCCTAGGACGAACGGTGCCGAGCTGGCCGACCGCATCGAGGTCGCGGAGGGGTTAGCGAAGCCAGCAAGAAAGCCGGCCCCGTACCCCTAAGTCCTTTCCTTTCTATATTATGATATAAATCCTTTATAATCTATATTTTGCAGCCGTTAAGCAGAAACAGGGGCAAAAAGGCAAGAAAACGCCCTCCTCAACGATGTTTGTTTTCTAGACTTTACGAAGCACTAAAACGGCAAGGCGCGTGTTTTCTATAGTTTGCCAAAACGCCAAAAGGGGAGGGGGATAAGGTCGGACTAGAAACACCTCGCCGCCGATGCCTACCGGGAAACGAATGAGTGTGAGTTAAGTAACGCTCCGACCCAACACCGCAGGAGCTTTACGGCTCCACCGCTCTGCACCCGAAGCATGACACTCCTCCAGCACTATCCTCGATAGTGGTTTCATCCAGTTAACAACCTCTTGAATCAAGAAATTCCATTTTGTCTGGCACTCTCGTGCCATTTACACTAATGGGACAGGAGAATAAAGTCTCACAAACGGGGTCTCCCGTTGCCAGGCAGTATGTGGGCAATTTCCCTGGTTTAGTTGTTGGCCTGCCTCGTGGCTCTGCTCAAGAGGCGGGCTGGTGGGTTTCTCAAAGCTAAGTGCCATCTTTCGGGGAATACTCCCGTCCACGAAGTTGGTCCAAAGTTTGGACAAATCCCAAGGGTCTTCAATCTCAGAACTTTTGGGTCTCGAACTATGGCTTACGCTGTTGCTTTACCTGAAGTCTCGGAAGTGATTCGGGTGCTGGCCGCGGACAGCACTCGCATGAACAGCCAACTGCTGGCTGCTGTCTTGGAGCGGGACAAGCGCTTCCAGGTGCTGGAGCCGGTTACCGACTCGCGCGCGATTGCGGCCGCCGTCATGAAGGAAAAGCCGACGGTGGTGCTGATCAGCGCGGAACTGGACAAGGACCCGCGAAAAGGCTTTCAGATCACGCGGGAACTGAGCGCCACGCTGCCGCAGGCGCGCGTGGTCATGTTGCTGGACACCTCCGAACGGTGTCTGGTCGTCGAGGCGTTTCGCGCCGGCGCGCGTGGTGTGTTCTGCCGCAGCGAGTCGTTGAAGTCGTTGGCGAAATGCATTCACTGCGTCAGCACCGGACAGGTCTGGGCCAACAGCAAGGAATTGCGCTATCTGCTGGAAGCTCTGGGTGAAGCCCTGCCGTTGCGGGCAATGGATGTGCGCGGAGCCGCCTTGCTCTCACGCCGCGAGCAGGAAGTCGTGGGGTGTGTGGCAGAAGGGCTGTCGAATCGCGAGATCGCACAACGCCTCTCTCTGACCGAACACACCGTCAAGAATTATCTGTTCCGGATCTTCGATAAGCTCGGGGTTTCCAAGCGAGTGGAAGTGGTATTGTTCGCCTACAGCCGGGGCAACGGCGCCTTGGCGAATTCCACCAGCCGCGCCGAGGACAGCCAACCTTCCCTGAGCAAGTCTAAGCCGGCGGCCACCTCCGCCCCGGTGTCGCGTTTCCCATCTACCGGTGTCTGCGGATAGTGCTAGGTTTTTGGGCCGTCGTTTCGGCTGGCGACATGCTGGGATCGCGGCGAGGTCGTGGGATTCTTGGGGGCGGGATTCTGTAGGCTCTTCAGTTTTAGTGCGAGCTGCTGCATGTACGCCTTGGCTTCCGCCGGGCTCAGGGTCTGAGGAGCCTGCTTCGGCATCGGGGCGGGCAGCGGCTGTGCAGAGGGCCCGGCACCCGGGGCTCTCACTTTGGCAACATACTCTTCTTCCGCGGGACCCGAAACCAGGCGCGAAATGTCCATGTCCGATATGACTTCTCTGGCGATATCCATATTCACCGGCTTCTCCCGCAGCGCGCAAGCCAGCGACAGCGCATTGAAACAGAAGTTGTTCACGTTTCTGGGGATCCCCGCGGTAAATCTTGCGATCTCCTCGTAGGTGTCAGATGTGAACAGCGGCTCGCCTTCGTAACCGGCCACCCGCAGCCGGTGTTCGATGTAATTCTTGACCTCCCAGGAAGGCAATGGCTCCAGCCCATGCATGATGGAGAGACGCTGGCGCAATTGCGCCAAGCCCGGCCGGGCAAGCTTGTCGGCCAGTTCGGGCTGGCCGGAAAGAATGATGTGCATCAGCTTGGCCTGCGGCGTTTCAAAGTCGGAGAGCAGGCGCACTGTTTCCAGCACCGACGGCTCCAGGTTCTGGGCTTCGTCAATCACAACGATCAAGCGTTTCCCTGACTGGGCTTCCTGCAGCAGGCGCCGGTTGAACTCGTCATGCATGCGAACAAAATCCAGCCCATCGTCATCGGAGCCCAGTTCGGCGAGAAGAAACCGCATGAACTCACGGGAGTTGCATTGGGTTTGAAAAATGAAGGCGGTCCGGGCAGAAGAACGGAATCTCTCGAGCAGATGAAACAGAATCGTCGTCTTGCCCATTCCCGGCTTGGCGATGAGGCCGAGAAAGCCTCGGCCCGCTTCAATACCGTAGTACAGAGAAGCCAGCGCCTCACGATGCGCGGCGCTGAGGTAAAGAAAGCGCGGATCGGGAGTCACCCCGAAGGGCTCTTCGCGCAGGCCAAAGAAGTTCAGATACATTCCACGCTCCCCGCGTGCTCAGCCCGCCGGTGGTCCGTCCCGGGGAGATCCGCGAGAGCCGCAACCCCGGACGCAGAAATGCCCCGGAAGCGTGGAGGTTGATAACGTTGGCGGTGCTTCATCTTGGCAACTTTTTTCAGTAACTTCTTCGGGGAGGAAAATCCGAAGACGGCGAGAAGCAGACACTCTCTTCTGCACTGTGCCTGAGGATCGCCTCCAAAGGCAAGAAGATGTTAGCCACAGAGCCGATAGTCTCTATTGTTAAAATACCACAATTGCCAGTTCTTGCACCGCCCCTGTACCACCTCATTGATCCAGCGAGGGTTACCGCTAGTTAGACCGCGTACCTTCCAGAGAGAGGCTTTAGGCTCCTTGCCTGGGCATGCCCCTCGGTCTTACACTTGGGTTACGCTTCCCCAGGATTGATGTGAATCTTCCGTGAGCTCCTTGCCAGGTTCGGAACCGCAAATTCGTGCGCTGGTGGCGGACTCGCTCCCTATGAGCGGTCAACTGTTGGCGGAAGGACTGTCCGGCACAGGACAGTTCGCCGCCGCCGCAGCCTCGACCTGTGAGCAAGCTCACGAGCTTCTGGCTTCCATGCTCTTCGATGCTCTGCTGGTTAGTCCGAGTTTCTCCGGAAATCATGCTTCCGGCCTGAGCTTTGTACGGGAAGTTCACGACCTGCATCCGGAACTCGGCATCGTCGTGCTGCTGGACGCGATGGAGAGGCCGATCGTGGTGGAGGCATTCCGCGCGGGTGCGCGGGGCATTCTGGCCCGGTCGGATTCACTGGATACTCTTTGCAAATGCATCGCGCGCGTCCATGAAGGACAGGTGTGGGCGGGGGCGCAGGAATTGCTGTACCTGCTGGAAGCGCTGGCTGAACCACTCCCCATCGGCAACCGCGGCCTTTCGTCCGCCCGCCAGCTCAGCCGGCGCGAGCAGGAAATTGCACAGTTGGTTGCCGAAGGCTGCAGCAACCGCCAGATCTCGGAGCGGTTGAAATTGAGCGAACACACCATCAAGAACTACCTGTTCCGCGTGTTCGAGAAACTGGGAGTTTCAACCCGAGTCGAGCTCACACTCTACACCCTCAAGGGTGGAAACTTCTCTCGGTCCGGATCAACTTCGTTGCGTCCTGATCTGTTGGCTGGATCCGAACATACGGAAAGCAAGCGTTCGGGGTGACCCACACCTTGCACGTTTCAGGGCTGCGGCGTGACTGAGAGTGGCCCTTCTCTCGGCAGATTCGCGTCTAAAGCAACCCGGAAGCCAGTCTGACCACCGCCCCTGGAGAAACCAACCTTACGGCAAACGGAAGATGACCGTTACATCCGTTTGAAATTCCTCCGGAACCCCATTTTGCATGACCGGTTTGAAGCGCCACTGCTGCACTGCGCTGCTGGCGGCTGCGGCTAATTGCGGATCGCCGCTCATTGTCCTCAGCGTCTTCACCGCACCATTCTTGTCGACCGTCACCTTGAGCGTTACCGGCCCTTGCACGTGCTGCTCCCGGGCTTGCTCTGGATATTCGGGTTCAACGCGGTGAGTTACGTACTGGTTTGCGGCGTCTGCGGCGATCGACATCGAAGGCTTGCCACCAGGCTGCTCCGGCCCGGATGATGCGGACGCTGGCGAACTCTGGGCCGATGCACCCGCCGGCGAGGCAGGCTGACGATAAATCACTTTGCCATTCTGCGAAACCACCAAATCGCCGCTGCTCAGACCCTCCGGCTTCTCAATGTTCGGCTTCGGTGTGGACGCGGCAACCGATGGGATCTTAGCCGGAGTGGAAGCCGGAACTTGAGCAGGAGCAGCGGCCGCCGAACTCGGAGCCGGTTGAGTCTGAACGGCTCGTGTTGCAGCCGCTGCTGCGCTCAGATTCGCCTTCCTCGAGGCTCGCTGCATGCCGAGCCCGATCATCCACCCGAGCGCCAGGGCCAGGGCGATGACCGCGAACGTCAGGGCGGTGGTCCAATAATCTTCTCGCTGAACTGCAGGCTGGTGCAGAGGGGATTCAAGACTTTCGGACGGCAGAAATACCTCGGGAGCCGAGTCTTCGACCAGTTCAACTTCCGAAGGCGGCGAAGGAAGCACTGTTTGGAGCGCGGCCTGGGTGAGGTAAACCAATTTGTTCGCAATCAGCCGCGAAAGCGACTGCAGCGCATGAATATCGGCAAACGCGTTTGGCTGGGCAGAAAAGACTTCGACCACCCCCAGCAATTCATCCTGAAGCAGAATGGGAAAAACCAGAATCGAGCGAATTCCCATGCGACGGCAGAGCGCGGCATCGACGCGAGTATCGATTTCGCTGTCGTCGCAACGCTGGAAGGTTTTGCTCTTCACACAGGCCCCTGACAATCCCGAATCCTGGTCCAGCCGGGTATTAAGGGCAGGAGCACTCGCGCCCGTGGTAGCTAGGCATAGCATCTCGTCGTTCTGTCGTAAGGCCAGCGCCGCAGCCGAAGCGCCCGTGATGCGCCGAGCCTCTTCAACCATCTCCTTCAGGGCGGGATCTTCCGGCGGAGCGCCGGAATCATCGACCAATCGATTGAAAGAAAAAGAAGAAGACGAGCCACCGAGCACCGAAAGTTCCGCCGGCTTCCCTTCCGAGCCGCTTTCCGTGCCCAAGGGGTCGCCGGGGCGGTGCGAATCGAACGGGTCGAATTGCGACAGGGAGCGCGGCGCCACGGAACCCTCCGGAATGCTCTGGGTCGTGAAAGTTACACTAATCCTTGGGCGAAGTTTCCCCCGAAACGGCCGCATTGTCAACTACCAATTCGGGCCATTGCTGTGCGGACGACGTTAACTCCTTTCGTTTCTTGTCCAGCCCAAAACCGCCACCGCACAGGCCGATCACCTGGCCACGCGCGTCTTAGCTGTACCCGGATGCTTTGCGTCTGTCGGCAACTCTCCGGACAGTGAATTTCAAAACGTCAGCGGATCACCCGGTGGGGAAATCCCATTTTGCATTCTTTTCGCTCGGATATTTCCTCCGGTGACGCGAGTCTCGCCTGCTGGACTGGTAAACTAAGAGTTTTCAGCAAGACACTTCAGGTACAGCGTAGTCTGGAGGTTGGGTCTTCATGCGGATTGCGGTGGTTGGGTCAGGATACGTGGGCTTGGTGGCTGGTGCGTGCTTTTCGGAACTGGGCCATGAAGTCATCGTGGTAGACAACGATGAGCAGAAACTTGCCGCCTTGCAGGCAGGACAGGTGCCCATCCACGAGAATTTTCTGCCTGAACTGCTGGAGCGCCACCACGGGGGTCGGCTGACGTTCTCCGGAGATTTGCAGCAGGCAGCCAAGGACAGTTCCGCCATCTTCATTGCGGTTGGCACACCAGCGACCGAGCAGGGCGAGGCAGACCTTTCCTATGTGGAATCGGTGGCCCGCAGCATCTCTGCCGCCATCCATGGATACAAGGTAGTGGTGGAAAAGAGCACGGTGCCCGTGTACACCAGTGAATGGGTCCGCCGCGTCATTCTGCGCAATGCCGCGGCTCCCGACATGTTTGACGTGGCCTCGAATCCCGAATTTCTGCGGGAGGGAACCGCAGTCACCGATTTTCTCTATCCCGACCGCATCGTGGTGGGTGCCAACAACGAGCGTTGCGCGGCGGTGCTGCGCGAAATCTACGCGCCGTTGACCGACGGCAGCTACTACCTGCGGCCGGAGGCGATTCCACAACCCGGCCAGGTTCCGATTCCTCCCAGGTTAATTGTCACCAGCACCCAGAGCGCGGAACTGATCAAACATGCCTCAAACGCCTTTCTGGCGATGAAGATCTCCTTCATTAATGCAGTAGCTTCGGTGTGCGAATCCGTTGGAGCAGACGTGAAACAGGTGTGCCAGGGAATTGGCAGCGACAGCCGGATTGGATCTCGATTTTTCAACCCGGGGATCGGCTATGGCGGTTCCTGCTTCCCCAAGGACTTGAAAGCGTTTCGCGCAGTGGCGCGAGAATGCGGATACGAATTCCGCTTGCTCGACGAGGTCATGCGCATCAATGAAGAGCAGCGCGAACGCTTCCTGAGGAAAGTGCGCGGCGCGTTGTGGACGCTGCGGGGCAAGCGTCTGGCGGTGCTGGGACTGGCATTCAAGGGTGGCACCGATGACATCCGGGAATCTCCCGCCATCTTCCTGGTGGAAACTCTGCTGCAGGAAGGATGCCGGATTGCGGCCTACGATCCCGCGGCCCAGGATCGGGCAAAGGAAGTTCTGGGTTCCGGCGTGGATTTCGCGGCGGATGCCTACGAAGCGGCGCGCGGGGCGGATGCGCTGCTGATCCTGACGGAATGGGACGAGTTCGCCAATCTCGACTTGAAACGAATGTACAACCAGCTCAAGTATCCCATCGTCATTGATGGCCGCAATCTCTACGATGCCGCAATCATGGCGGAGCATGGATTCACGTATTATAGTGTGGGGCGTCCGGCGGTAGTCCCGGAAAGCACGCCGGTGGCGGCCGCCCCGGCAAGGAAACTGAAGAATTCATGAGCCAACCACGGGCGCTGGTGACCGGAGGAGCCGGCTTCCTGGGCTCCCATCTATGTGACGCGCTACTCGCTGAAGGGTACTCCGTAATTGCCGTCGACAATCTCTTGACCGGACGGCTAGCCAATCTGCAGCATTTGCGAAGCGAGCCTCGCTTTGAGTTTCGGCAGATCGATATCAACCAGCCATTCGACTGCGGCCCCGTTGCCTACGTTTTCCACTTTGCCTGTCCCGCTAGTCCGGTCGACTACATGCAGCACGGAATTGAAACCCTCAAAGTCGGATCGGCGGGAACTCTTCATGCCCTCGAAAATGCACATAAATATGAGGCGAAGTACCTGACTTCTTCCACCTCGGAGTGCTACGGCGATCCGCTCGAACACCCGCAAAAGGAAACCTACTGGGGAAACGTAAATCCGATTGGCCCGCGCTCGGTCTACGACGAGGCCAAGCGCTTCAGCGAAGCCTTGACCATGGCGTACCACCGATACCACAAGACCGATACCCGTATCGCGCGGATTTTCAACACCTACGGCCCACGCATGCAGCTAAACGATGGCCGGGTGGTGCCGAACTTCATGAAGCAGGCGATGCGCGGTGAAGACCTGACGGTTTATGGCGACGGCAGCCAGACTCGGAGCTTCTGCTATGTAAGCGATGAGATCGATGGTTTCATTCGATTGTCGAAAGCTGCGGAACACCTGCCGGTCAACATTGGCAATCCCGTCGAGTTCACGATTCTGGAATGTGCCCAATTGGTTCTCGCGGTGACCGGTTCGAAAAGTCAAGTAAGATTCGAACCATTGCCAGTGGACGATCCCAAGCAGCGTCGTCCCGACATTACAAAAGCCAGAAACCTGCTCCACTGGGAACCCAAGATCAACCTCGAAACCGGCTTGCGAATGTCGCTGGACTATTTTCAGAAAGCTGTGGCCGAGGAAATGTCCCCTTCGACGTAGGCGGCAGTGGCTCCCACGAGTAACCCCTATGGCACCAGTTTGGGTTCGGCACGTACGGACTCCACCAGCTGTTCTACGTGCTTGCGCTGATCATCCGTCCGCAGAATGAACTGCACACCCATCCCGAACCCGGGATTCGTGCTTTGGACCGCGCCTTCAATCGTGAACTTGAGGCCCTGTGCCCACGCCACGATTTCCAACAGCGTGCCCACGGGATGCGGCTCGGTGGTTTCGATATAACAGCCTCCGGTGCTCACATCTGTAAGATTGCAGCGATGCGGAACATTGTTGTCCACCCGATAGACTTCCGCCCCCAGGCAGCAGGACTGGCGGAAACGGTTTCGGCGGTCGGCTGCCGATACGGAGAGCAATCCCAGGCTGGCGGAAAGGCGCGCCCGCATCGTTTCTTCTTGAGGCAAGGTCTCCGGCACAACCTCGGGCGCAGTCTCGGTAACCGTCTCGAGCCCGCGCGGTGCCGTGGCTGGCGCACCCGCCGGAAGAGCCGTCCGCAGCCAGCCTTCCAGAATGCGCCGGGAGGTCTGGGGCACGTGAACCAAGCGGAGTCCAACTCTGCCGGTTGAGTCCTGCCACATCGCTTCGCCGGCCAGGCGGACCACCTTGGTGTCTCCCGGAAACGAGAACTGAAAGTACACCTTGCATCGAGGTGGCAACTGGCGGCTGGAGTGAAACCCAATCCCGGTTTCGCTCAAATCCGAGAGTTCCGCGGATACTTCTTGCGTCCCGGCATAGTCGATGGAAGCGCGTGCTGGCAGCGGGATGCGGGGATGAGCCCGCCGTTCCCGCTGCACCAGATCGTGCACCGCGCGCAGGCTGCTGGCGGCGCGCTCCCGTGAGATGGGTTTGTACAGAATGAAATTGGCCCCGCTGGCGAACATGTCACGCACCTGGTTCCGCAGGTTCACCATGGCGATGATGATCGCTGGGCCGTTCGTCGGAGAACGGCGGGCTTGCGCAATCAGACGGAGAGCGCTGCCTTCATGGTGGCCATCGACGAGCAATACGTCAAAAGCAGTCGCATCGATGCGCGCCTGCGCGGCTCCCGGGTCCGCGCAATATTCCACCTGGATGCTCAGTTCCTGAAGAACGCTCTTGAGCACCTGTACGGCTTCCGCATCCGCGCATACCAGGAGGCATGTCAACACCATGCCACGGATGGTAAGACGAGGTTTGCGAGCGCCACAAATTACAGAAGTCACAGCCAGTCTGGCAGCCCCGAACCTTAGTCATCCGGAGTCACCTGTGCCACCGCAGGTTCGCAAGAAAAGCTATGTGGTCAAAGCCGCGCTCGGCTCTCGCGGGTTCCCTCCCGAGTGCGGGCAGGAGGCAATTTGTGTGCCACGAAGTCACCGGGGGTACCTTGCACCCTGCATACGATCCGGATTTGTGGAAACTGTCATGGTCGCACGATGACCCGCGTTCCTGCGGGTATGCTTTCGCGAGGCGAGCCGGTGGCACGAACCACAGCGCGAAACGCTTAACCGCCAAGGCGGGAGGTGAGTGGACTCAGCGGATGCCGGCTCCCTGCATTGCCAAAGTGACGAAAGTTACCGTCGCCAATTACGTTACGTTCGTCCAAGTCTTTCCGGTTGTCTTTGGTACTTTGACGCCTCTGTTCCCCACTCATACGATTGGCTTTGAAAGCCGGTGAGTCACAGGCCTGCGCGCGGCCAGGTTGTCCTTTCGGCAACTCGACACGCTGTCCAGGCGACAGGCTCCCCAATTTGGCCAGGAGAATCATTTTGTGAACGGTTGCGGAGGCAGACGCCGCGCAGCCCCTCCCCCACGGAAGGAAACGCGTAATGAGATCGAGCAAAATCCGGGGTTTCTCGCTGGTTGAGCTGATGGTCGCTACGACCGTCTTCCTGATCGCCTGCGCCATCCTGTTGATGGGCGTCCAGCCATCGCTCAAGGCATCGCGGGTGGGCGCGGCATACAACACCAGCCTGAATGTGCTGCGACTGGCCCGCGACACTGCCGTCGGCCAGCGCCAGACCTACACCGTCACGTTTAACCATGTTGGTAATGGCACACTGCCGGACAACCTGGTGCTCACCAATGTTCTGACCGGCAACGTCGTCTACACCGAATACCTGCCCACTGACGTTTTCTTCATGGTTCTGCCGAACTTCCCCAAGTCCCAGGTGAACTTTCCCACGACCCCGGACGGCTTCGGACTGGGCGCCACCGCGATTGATCTCGACCAAGGGGTCGCCGGAGGCGTTCAAAACGTCGTTTATTTCCTGCCGGACGGGTCGGCACAAGATGTAAACGGCAACATCAACAATGGGGTGGTCTACATGGTGCGGCCGACAGATTACTACAGCGCGCGGGCCATCACCATCTGGGGAGCAACCGGGCGGCTAAGGGGATGGCGCATGGATCAAGCGCCCGCAGGTGGCGCCTATTATTGGAGGCAGATGTGAAGAATTCCAAGAGCTTGGTTTTCCAATCAACTCGCCGGGCCAGACAACAAGGCTTCACTTTGGTTGAAGTGATGATTTCCATGGTGGTGCTGACCATCGGAATGGTGAGCCTGCTGGGCGTGATGGGCCTGGCTATGACCTTCACCCAGGGATCGGGGGAGCTGGCGGTCTCCAAGCAACTGGCCAACGAAGCGATGGAAGGCATCCTGACCGCGCGCGAAACTGCCAACATTCCCTGGTCATCGATCCAGAACACCGGGGCGGGCGGCATTTTCCTGCCCGGATTGCTGCCCATCTACAACGCCGGTGCGGACGGAATTATCGGCACCGCCGACGATGCCAATTCAGGAATACAAACCCTGCAGTTGCCCGGACCAGACGGCATTTTTGGAACCGCCGACGACATTTTTCTTCCCCTTAACAATTATAAGCGCCAGATCGATATCGAGCCTGTCACCGTCAATGGCAATCAGCTCGCCAATTTGCGCTCCGTCACCATCACCATTCAGTATATGCACCCGCGGTTCAACGTCCCTCAGACTTACATCCTCACGACTTTTATTTCGCCGTACCAGTAGAGAGGAACCATGAACATCGTCCCGGCTAAATTGACGCGCGGCTTCACTTTAATAGAAATGTTGGTGGCTCTGGCACTGGGCATGATCGTGCTGGCCTCTGCCGTGCAGATCTTCAGCCAGGGTGTGGACGCGACTTGGGTCACATCGCAAAGAGCGGAAATGCAGCAGGATCTCCGTGCCACCTCCGACTTGCTGCTGAAAGATATCAGCCTGGCCGGCGCCGGACTGCCTCTCGGACAAGGCATCCAGCTGCCCACCAACACCGGTACCAAACCCATTTACGGCTGCGATCAGGGCAACAACTGTCCTCCCAATGGAGCGGTCGCGTACCCTTGCGCCTCCAACTCCGGACCTTGTGTACCCACCCTGTTCGGGATCATTCCGGGATATCAATTCGGCATCAAGCCGCCGGGAAGTAACACCACCAGCGACTTGATCACGGTCGTTTACACCGACACCAGTTTCGCGCTGCCCTGCTATACGGTGACCTTCCCGGGCGGCGGCGCAGTCAATCCCGTGACCTTCACGGCGCCCGCCAGCCCGCCACCGTCCAGCTGTGTTCTGCCTCCGGGCCTAAACTTCCCCCAAGCCATCACCAACGCCGTCGTCGGATTGAAAGCGGGGGACATCGTCTTGTTCCAGAACACCCTGAACGGTTCGACCGGCCAGGCCATTGCCGAAGTATCCAACGCGAACGGCAACCCCAATGGCGGCCCCAATAGTGTTTTCACGGTGAACTTCCTCAACGGCGATCCCCTCAAGCTGAACCAAAGCGGCGCGGCTTCCGGCGACTTGGCTAACATCGTCACCGGAGCGGGCACAACCGCCACTCGCCTCTTTGTGATCACCTACTATCTCAAGATCCAGCCGGACCCGGTCGGCGTGGGAACGGGCACGCCGGTGTTGATGCGGCAGGTCAACGGACAGCCGGCCGTTCCGCTGGCTGAAAACGTAGTCAACCTGCAGTTCACCTATGACACCTACAACTCCGCCGGCACGTTGCTGAATCAAGTCGGGGACGCCGGCTATTCGCTCGGGCAATCGTTCAACCTGATTCGCAAAATCAACGTCCTCCATTTGACCATGCGCAGCCAGCTCCCCGGCACGCGCTCCGCCCTGATGGCGACCAAGGGATATCAGAGTTTCGATTTCCAGACTTCTATCAGTGCTCGAAACTTGAGCTATCAGAACCGGTACCAATGAGGAATCTTTTGATGAGCAACCGTAACTCCCCAGGTCTAGGGCAAGAAAGAAGCACGATGGAAATGAGGAGTAACACCATGGCTAGCAGAAATGATCGGTCCAGAGGGTTCACGCTAATTGCCTCCCTGTTGCTGTTGCTGATTCTTTCGGGAGTCGCCATCGGCCTGCTCATGATGGTCGACACCGAGGTCAAAGTCAACACGCAGGACGTACAGAACAACATGACCTTCCATGCCACGGAAGGCGCAATCGAACACATGACCGCGGACCTGGCGAACATCTTCCAGAACATCGAGGCGCCCACGGTGTCCGAGATCGAGGGACTGAGCGCGCTGGCGCCGGCCAATACTGCCATGGTGAGCTACCCGGTCTATTCGCTGACGCCGGCCATCAACCCGCTAACTGGACAACCGGCGACTTCGTTTGGACCGATTGCCAGCGGGCCGTATCAGGGACTCTACGCTTCGCTGCTTCCGGTCTCCCTGCAAGCTACCGCGCAGGGCCCCTTGGGCGACGAAGTGAGTATGTCTCGCTCCGTCGAAGTAGCCTTGATCCCCGTGTTTCAATTCGGAGTGTTCTCCGACAGTGATCTCGGATTCTTCAGCAGCCCGAACTTGAATTTTGCCGGACGCGTCCACACCAACGGCGATCTCTACCTCGGCGTGGCCGACGGCTATACCTTGACCTTCCACGACAAGCTCAGCGCCTACGGCAACGTGATTCGCGCCGTGCTTCCCAACGGCTTGGCAGCCGGCTCTTACAATGACAGCGGCACCGTCCTGATTCCCGAGGTGGCGGCGGGATGCGACGGCACCAAGCCCGCATGCCTCCAGATGGGCGCAACCTGGGGCAGTGTGACGGGTGCGGGCGGCGATCCTCCCGCTTCCGGATATAACAGCGGTCCCCCGAGTTGGCAGACCATCTCTCTGAACAGCGCCTATTACGGCGGGATGATGGAGGATGGGGACTGGGGCAACACCACCCTCGGTACCGGCGCCTCCGACCTGACCCTGCCGTTCGTCGGCGGCACCACCGGGAACACCACCGGACCCCAGCCCTTTGAGATCGTCCGCCGACCCCCGGCAGGTGAGTCCCCCACGGGGCTGCTGGGCGCGTCGCGGCTCTATAACGAGGCTTCCATTCGCATTCTGCTATCGGACACTCCAGCGGATCTGCCGGGTGGAGTGGGCGACGCCAATAACATTCGCCTGGCCAACGTCGGCAGCTACGCCACCGGCGTCCAGACTTCGGTACCGGCCGGCCTTGCGGCTCTGCCCGGCGGCCACCATTACACCACTTACTTCGCGGCAGCCTCAACCGGGGTGCCTGATTCGGCGAAGTACGTTCAGAGTTACCTTGATCCCACTCTTGTTCCCGACTGGGCCTATGTGCCGGTGGCTCCTCCGGCCGGTTACACCACCCTTTTCGATGCCAACGCCCCAGTTCTCACCTACGCCGCCAATGGCAGCGGCCTGACCGCGACTCCTGCGCCTCTGACGCTCTCCGTCTGCAATCCTTCGACGCCCACCACGGTTGGGCCGCCGGTTTGCCCCGGAGTTGCCGCGTATCCTTACTACACGCCCTTGGCCTATCCCGTGGTACCGGCGAACACCGCCAACTGGAACCTGCTGGATGGTTACATACGCGTGGAATATCAGAATGCCGCCGGAACCTACGTGCCCGTCACGCAAGAGTGGCTGGGGTTGGGCTTCGCGCGTTGGACTCAGCCCCCAGCCACGCCGGGGAGCAATCCGGTTAACCCCAACGCCATTCTGCTTTTCCAGGAGCCGGCAGATCGCAACGGTAACGGCGTCATTGATATCACCGGTGCCCCTCCCTCATACACCCAAAGCACGAGCCACGGCGTCATTACTTATACCCCCTATCCCGGCAAGCCGCCCGAGGCCACAGTCGACCCAATCACAAACTACGCCTGGTGGGGAGACAGCGCGCAGGCGGTGGGCCAGAGCGCGACCATGTATAACTGGTATCCCATCAACTTCTATGACGCTCGCGAAGGCGAACCGCGTGACACCCAGTACGGCAACGACAGCTGTACTACGAATGGCGTCATGAATGCCGTCGAACTCGACGTGGGCAACCTCCAGCGTTGGCTCGCGGGACAAACCGGCGCCAGCGGAACCTTGGTCAACTACGTCAGCCAGAACGGATATGTGGTCTACTTCTCCGACCGCCGCGGGATGATCCCTAACCCCAACGGAACCCAGGTCGACCCGGCGAACACCAAGACCGGAGACTCGGGACTCGAAGACTCCGTCAACCGTGCCAACGCGGCCGGCACGCCGGATGGCGCGCTCGACCCAGATCCGGCCGGGAAGAATTTCTCCGATGAGGACGTCAACCTGAACGGCAAGCTGGACAACTTCGGAGCGCAGAACCTTGGCCTCGGCCTGGGCTACATCGGCGCTGTGTACACCAACGGCGGCAGCGTCAACCGAAGCATCATCAACTCTGCTGGAGCGCCCGACCCTTATCTGCGCTTGGCGGCCTGCTCGATCGCCCAGGGCAACTGGGTCAGTGGTGCGCGCCACGTTCTGAAACTGGTGGACGGACAGCTGGGCAATCTGCCCGTCCGTCCCGATAACAATGCAGGCGGATTCACCGTCGGGTCTGAAAACCCGCTCTACATTTTGGGCAACTACAACACCAACGCAGCGGACCCCATTTGGTCGGGCGGAGCCGACGTGGCCCACTCGGCTGCCGGCATCGTCGCCGATTCCGCCACTATGCTGTCCAATAACTGGAACGACTTGAACAGCATCCTGAATGAGCCTACGCACCCGGAGACTTACCGCCTGGCCGCAACCACTTACTACCGTACCGCCGTCGCGGTCGGCAAGAGCATCAACTTCCCGTTCCCCGCCTGGGAAAATAGTACCGACTACGGCTTCGGCACCGATGGTGGCGTGCATAACTTCCTGCGCTACATCGAAGACTGGGCGACCCCGTCGGCAACCTTGAACTACGAAGGCTCTTTGGTCAGCCTCTACTATTCCACCTACGCCACCGGCACCTTCAAGTGCTGCACCTACTCGGTCTATCAGCCTCCGATTCGAAACTACGTGTTCGATCCGGACTTCACCCAACCGCAGAACTTGCCTCCGGGCACGCCCTTGTTCCGCGACATCGACAACCTGAGCTATCGCCAGACTCTAACGGCGTGCACGAACGTGAATTCCAACACCGGCTTCTGCACCCAATAGGCAGTCGCCGCGCTCAGCCTACAACCCGGCCCCGATCCTGCGACCCAGGAGCGGGGCCTTTTCTTCTGCAATAGCCTTCAGCAACCGGCACTCAGCATTCAGCCTTCAGCACTCAGCATTTAACAATACTGTTTGTGAAAAGTCCTTAGGGAGCAAACAGGAATCTCATGGGCCAAATGCTAACTGCCAACTACCAAGTGCTGAATGGTGAGTGCTGAGTGCTGAACAAAGCGAAGCGCGCTGACCACCGACTACTGACTCCTGACTCCCGCATCCCGACTTGCATTATCATTTTCCCGGAGGACATCAATGATCCCCATCAGCGCGATTTTCTGGGATGTGGGCGGAGTGCTTCTCACCAATGCGTGGGACCGGGAGGAACGCGACAAAGCGCTCGCCCACTTCGCGCTCGACCCGGTGGAATTCGCCGACCGGCACGACATGATGGTGTCTTCCTTCGAGCGCGGAAAAATCACCCTGGATGAGTATTTGCGCTGCACGGTTTTCTACCAGGCACGTCCCTTCTCTGCGCAAGCCTTTACGGACTACATGTTTTCCTTGTCGCGGCCGCTGCCGGATTCTCTGCAAGGCGCGCTGGCGCTTAAGAATTCCGGCAAATATTTCATGGCCACCATCAACAATGAATCGCGGGAGCTGAACCGCTTCCGGATTCAAACCTATGGGCTCGCCAAGATTTTCGACCTGTTCGTCAGTTCCTGCTTCGTCGGACTGCGCAAGCCGGAGGAAGGCATCTACAAGCTGGCCCTGGAGATTACGCAGCGGCCGCCGGAGGAATGCTGTTTTGTGGATGACCGTCCCTTGAACGTGGACGCCGCCGCCCGCACCGGAATGCATGCCATTCGAATGGAAAACGCGGCGCACCTGAAGAGTGAGTTCGAGAAGCTGGGAGTCGTTGCCTAACCCGGATTCTGGGCCTGGTGTAACATCAACTGATGCCCGCATTCATTGAGGCTCGGGACCTGCGCAAGACTTACCACGTCGGCAAAGTCGAAGTGCCGGCGCTCCGCGGCATTTCTTTCGGCATCCAGCGCGGCGAGTTCGTCAGCGTGGTCGGCCCCTCGGGCAGCGGCAAGTCCACGCTGTTTTATCTTCTGGGCGGTTTGACCCGGGCCGATTCCGGATGCGTGATCATCGATGGATCGGATTTCGCGCAGCTTTCCGACGCCGAACGCACCCGCATGCGCAAACGCAAGATCGGATTCGTGTTCCAGAAGTTTAATCTGCTGCCCACCCTCGATGCGCGGTCCAATATTAATGTTGCTCTCGACATCGCGGGCGTGAATGGAGAGCGCGACGCCGCTCACTTCGATAAGATCGTCGGGCTGCTCGGACTGGAGAATCGCCTGCCGCATCGTCCCTCCGAACTCTCCGGCGGCGAACAGCAGCGCGTGGCCCTGGCTCGCGCCCTGATCAACAAGCCGGCCATCGTGCTGGCCGATGAGCCCACCGGCAACCTGGATTCGAAAAATTCCGAGATCGTGTTGAACATGCTGCGGCATTCCAACCGCGAACTGGGACAAACCATCCTGATGATCACCCACAACCCGGAAGCCGCCCGCTACGGCGATCGCATCATCCACATGCGAGACGGCGAAATCGTTACCCCCGAGAAGGACCCGCAATGGACTGGAGCGCCCGGGTAGCGGATATCGGCCAGCGAGGCGCAAGGGCACTTGGTCTCGCGCGGGCGTCCTCCCCCGGGTCGCTTCTTGAGTACGCGGCGACAGACCAGCAGGGCCAGACGAATCCAGGTGAGGAGATTGGAAATCTGGCTTTCCCCAGCTCAGCAAAATTTGTAAGTCACTCGAAAACCATCACTTCTTGGCTTCGTTTTGCAAAAACACCTAAAGGCGGGCGGGACACTCCGACCCACTTGCGCAAAATCATATAATATGATACTATGATTCTATGCCAAAAACCATCATCACCGTCACCGAGGCGGCGCGCAATTTCGCCGACTGTGTCAACCGCGCCCACTATCAAAACGTCACCTTTGTGCTCCTCAAGAACGGAGCTCCTTTTGCCCGCCTGGTGCCGGACAGTGAGAAAGTCTGCGTCGGTCGCGACCTGGCCCAGGTGCTGGTCGAAACCGAATTGTTGAACGACGAGGCCAGAGCATGGCGCCGTGATGTCCAAGCGGCACGCAAGACCATCGAGCCGCCGGAGGACAAATGGCGATAATTCTCGATGCCGATGTCATCATTCGCGGGGAAAGGGGCGATTTCGACCTTGCGGCCTGGGCGGCATCGCGGCCGGCGGATTTGTTTGAAGTTGCCGCCATCACGGTCGCGGAGCTCTGGCATGGGGTGGAGCGTGCGGTCGAACCGCACAAGTCCAAACGTCGAAAATATCTGGAAGCGATTGTGGCGGCGCTGCCGGTAATTCCCTACACAGAGCAAACCGCGTATGAACACGCGCGTCTCTGGGCGGACTTGCAGTCGGCCGGCAAGATGATTGGTGCCTACGACCTGATCGTAGCAGCGACCGCTCTCGAACGAGGAAGCGAGGTGGCCACGTTTAACCAACGGCACTTCTCGCTGGTACGAGGGTTACAAGTGATCGAACCCAGGTAGCTTCACTTGCGGCATCCGAATCGTGACGCCGGATGGTCGTCGAGGGCCAAGCCAAGAATCCACTGATCAGTTGGCCGCATTGATCATGGAATGCGGGGCGCGCTCCACACGACTGATCGCGACTTCGCCCGTTTCCCTGGATCCGGTTGGTCAAACCGGCTCGCCTGGCCTCTTGGTTTCCCCTAATCTATGCCGATCGTCACCTTCACTGCGTCAAGCGCACATTCACGGGAGGGAGAACCGGTTCTCCCTTGCGGCGTCTCTGCAGGCGCTCCAGCATGTCGAGGGTGCGCCAAAAGCTTCGCTCGGCCGCTGACTTATAGCGAAGGAGCTTGTCCATAACTTCAGCTTTCGGCACTGTCAGAGAATCACAGAAGATCGCATTACTGGACTCCTGGGCGGTTCTATTCTCATGCTCGAGCCATCCTATCGCAAGTCTTGTTGTTGCAACGGCGGTGACACTACTAAGGGACGGCTCCGAATCCGGTCCCGTAGATAACATCTTCCGCACCTCCAGCAATGACACTGAAAATAACTTCGTCGGCTCTTCGCTGTATACGAACGTGATTTCCTCCTTCTTTTGTCTGATGTCCTCTTGGGCCTTCTCTTCCAACTCACACCACAGTCCCCTAAATGGGTACGTCACTGCGAACATCTTCTCCTTTAGCTCTTGCGAGAGGCCCCCGGTAGTTACGATTTCCTCCTCGGCACTTCCCAGCAACAGACTAAGAGTCTTGAACGGCTCGGTCATCTCCTTGTAGCTCTCGTACTCATTCAAACCGCTATCGTTAACAGCGAAACACAGCTCGGCGTTTTCGTAGCGCCCTGCACGCAGCAGCCTCCGCAAACAAACGGCAGCCCGCTGGACCAGCAACTCTTCTGCAGCGTCGACTGGCTGGTACCGCTGCCGTAGCCCTTCGATGATTTCATGAAACTCCTTCGGATCTTCGCCCATTAACCTCAAGACTTCGGAAATATTTTCGGCGACTAGCCCGTGTTTGAGAGGGTTCTTACTACTCCACGCCTTGCCTCTCGGAGTCTTAGGGCCGGTGGATTTCTGGGCGTTTTGGCGGTTAGCTTCACGTTTGCGGGTCGATACAGGCCGCTTCTCGGATTGATTCTTGTCTTCCAAACTTGGAGCCATTGGCTGGTTCCTCCTTAAAATGTATTGTTGGTATCCGCTTTCTGAGACTTGTTGCGTCGCAGCTAAGAACTAACTCGCCTGTGGCGAGGATTAGCTTAGGACGACTTTCTGGTGCCTTTGTTCTAAAATGAGCGCTAAAAGGCTCGAGGGACTTACTGAGAACTTTCTGACTGTCTTTCGGGGAGCGCTAAAAGGCTCGAGGGTTTGGGTGGAGGAGCGCTTAAGCTCGTCCACTCACGATTAGACTATCTGAGCAGATGCCGTGTCAAATTTTTCCGTGATCTAAGGTACTACGCCTTCGGTCACCTGTTACGTCACCCACGCTGAGGGAAGGAGGCTTGTGAGAGAGACGGGTAAAGTGTCCTCTACGGCCGGGGACCTCCAGCAGAATCCGAGAGTGAGAACCTTGAGATACGTCGGAGGGATGTTTTGTCGATCAGTCGCGGGGAGCGATTAAAGTTCGAGGTGATTGCGTCACTACCCCCATGTAAGGCTTTCCTTCATTGAAGGCGACCGACGTCATCTTGACTTCTCCTTCTTCTGTTTGGCCCAGCGGGCCTGAGCGGCGCGGCGCATCTTCTCACGGCGCTGTTCTTTCGTCATTCGCTGAGCTGTCAGCTTTCCGCCCTTCCTGCCTTCCTTGGCGAAATACTCCCGAGCTTCTTTACTGAGGGCCATTTGAGCACAGCGTATCACATGCTTAGGCCGTATGCAAGAAAAACGAAAATAGTTCTTGACAATGCTTAGGGGGTGTGCAAGAATTTGTAATCGTAAGCGGGCCGACCTGGTGCTTCTAACACCCGATCAGCCCTGACCAAATCAACCTAGCTTGGAGGCTGAAAATGGCTACACAAACTTTACCATCTTCTTCTCTTTCCCCCGCCAGTACCGTCCGGGATTTCCGCCCCTACTCGGGAATGATGATCCCCGACCTGATTGAAACGGTCGGGAAAGTCTCGGAACGTCCCCAGCCGACCCTACTCTACACCCTAAACCTTGACCGCGAGTGGTACTGGATGTGGCGCCTCGAAGTGAACCACTTTGCGCCCAGGTTCTACGCCACCCGGTACGCCGCCGAGAAACTGGTCGCACGCTATCAGAAGGTCCTGGCCGCGCGGGAAGCGAGGTCCCATGAAGAAACAACTTAAGAACACGGCGTCAGAAATGAGACTCGCCAACTCCCTTTGGGGGCCGCTCTCAGAACCAAGTGCGGCTAGCCTCACACAGTTAATCGAAAGTCTTTCCTTGCGGGTCAGCCTTGGCGATCTACTTTGCTTGGACGGGCATTGGTATGTGACCCATGCCGGCCTCCTCCGGCTAGCTCGGCGAAGCCGATGCCATGGAATCCGAGTTCAACCTGCGCGTGAGTTTTGCGATCCTTCTGTGCAGCGGTGGGCCTTTCGGGCCACAGTCTACAAGTCAAAAACCTGCCGCGGCTTCGTCGGCTACGGCGACGCCGATCCGTCCAATGTTTCCGCGCTTGTCCACGGCGCGGAGATGCGCGTCGCTGAGACCCGTGCCGTCAACCGCGCCCTGCGCAAGGCCTACGGCATTGGCATCTGCTCGGTCGAGGAGATCGGTTCCTTCGCGGGTCAAACCGCTTCGCGTCCAGAATCCAAAAAGCTGCCGCAGCCGGCCAATGGCAATGGGAACGGGAACTATGGCGGGCGCACGGTCCGCGATCGCCTCTGCCAGTTGATTCGCCAGCATCAACTCGATGCCACGTTGGTCAAGTCTTACGCGACCGACTTCTGTGGCGTGAAAACCCTGCGCGAGGCTACCCGCGAGCAGGTCGAGAACTTCGTCGTCCACCTGGCCGATTGGGCCGAGAAGGACCGAAATGCCCTGCTGTGCCAGCTCAACAGCTATCCGGTCCAGAAAGAAGGTGCAGCATGAGGCGCCGCATCCAGGGCTTGCACGAGGCAGACCAGGCTGCCGCGGGCCAGGTTCGCAACGGTCTGGTGCTGGTCCGGGTTGACAGAGCCCAGCATCGATGGGACGCAAGGAAGCCGTTTTATCTACTCCGCTTCTCGATCCTTGAGCCGAAGGAACTCAGCGGGCGCTCAGTCTCCGGTCGTCTGTACTGTACGCCGAGAGCATTGTGGAAACTGACCTGGTTCCTGCGCGACTTCGGCTACGACACCGAACTGCTCGGGCGGGACGAGATTGACGAGAAAAGCCTGGTCGGCCTGTGCGGCGTGGTCAAGATCAGCCACGTCGTCGTAAACGGCGCTTCCCTGCTCAACCTCGATGGTTTCGCACCGGCCAGCCAGTGGGAAGAACTGGCGAGTGCTCCATCTGCAAACCTGGCTGGTTCCGAGGTGACGCGATGACCTACAGTTACACTCAACTCAGCCAATATCTGACCTGTCCCCGTCGCTACCGTCACCGCTATCTCGACGGCTGGCAGGAAAAGGACACACGTGCTGCTATGCTCTTCGGCCGGGCCTTCGAGCGGGCTCTCAGCGCCTATTTCCTCCGCGAAGACGCTGCCGCGGCCCTGTTCCGCGAATGGACGGCCTGTCAGGACCTTGGCCTGCGGTTCTCGAACGGCGACACCTGGGACCGCATGCTGCAGCAGGGCATCATGCTGCTGGATCGGTTCTGCCAGGATGACCGCATCCGCATCCGCCAACCTCGCCGCAACCTACAGATCAAGTTCACCCGGCCGTTTTCCGAAACAAACGACTTCGTAGCCTACATCGACGCCATCGGCAAGGTGGACGGCACACGCTGCCTGATCGAGTGGAAGACCACCTCCAGCCGCTATCCCGACGAACCCGACGGTCTGCTGGCTCTCGATCCGCAACTGGTCTGCTATTCGTGGATGACCGGCATCTCCGAAGTCGCCCAGGTGGTCTTCGTGCGCAAGCGACTGGTCGAGGTGCAATACCTGCGTACCACCATCACCGACGAGCAGCGGCGGGAGTTCGGCCAGTTGGTCCAGGACACGATTGGGCGGATCCAGTCTGCCCAGTTCCTGCCGCACAGCGGGATCCGCTTCCCGCAGAACCCCTGTAGTACCTGCCCTTATGTTGGGCTTTGCCTTGGAAAGCAGGAGTTGGTCGAGATCGATCTGGTGCGACGCCCCGGAGCAGAAAACCTTGGTTGGCTTGACGAGCTTACTTACTAACAATCCGCCCATGATGCCCAAACTCAATCGCCGGCGAGCCGTGTTCGTGCTCACGAAAATCGACGAGATTCTGGCGTGGGAGAAGCGGAACGAGGCGGAACGGGACACCCGGTTCGTCGAACTCGGGCGTTACTTGTGTGAAGTGCGGGCGGGACAGTACTGGCAGGTGGAGAACGTGAAGTCGTTCGATGAATTCCTGGAAAGGCGGTTCCCGGAATCCAGGCGCAAGGCTTATTACCTGATGTCGATCCACGAGCACCTGCCGCCTGAGGCGAGACGGGAGCTGAAGGAAGTGGGATGGACCAAGGGGCTGGAGTTGGCCAAGTTGGCCAAGCGGGACCGGCAGCACTTCGATTGTGCAACCTGGTTGCACAAAGCCCGCGAGCTGCCCAAGGAGCAGTTTAAGCGGGAGGTCGAGAAGGAGCTAACCGGGAAGGAAACCGAGCCGTCGGAAATCGTCTACTTCAAGCTCTACAAGAGCCAGATCCCGGTCGTGGAGCAGGCGATTGAGACCGCGGCCCTGATGCTGGGCACGGACAAATCCCGCGGCTATTGCCTGGAAATGATCTGCGCCGACTTCCTGGCGGGAGCCAACCTTGAGAACGGTAACTCGCATGTTCTGCTGCAATCAATCCTGCGGTTCTTCAAGTTCCTTCCGGGCGAAGAGAGAAAAGTGTTTGTGGATCACTTGACCCAGAAGGCATCGTGAACGACGTCCAACCAAAACGCCCTGCCGTGCGGCTTGAGCCCCCGCTGTACGAACAGCTCCGAAACCAAGTGCTGCGCCGGGACGGCTGGAGATGCCAGTCGTGCGGCAGCATGTCGAATCTTGAGGTTCATCACAAGGAGTTCCGCAGCCACAGTGGAAATGATTCCGAGCACAACCTGATTACCCTTTGTGTTCTCTGCCATGCCAGCTTGCATCAAAATCGAGCGGAATGCCCGTGCCAAAGGTAGACGACTCGGAAGGCCGCAGGTGATTTGTGGATGCCTCCAGGGTTGCCCGTCTGCGTGGCGAGGGGCGCTCTTGGGCTGAGATCAAGACGGAGCTAGGGGTCAGCAAGGGAACGGCCCAGCAGGCTGTTATGGGCTTGCCCAAAATCGGGTAGCGAGGATTTTGGCCAGCGGGACCGGTATTCTGCGGGTTAGTAGATGCCTTTGTCGAGGCCCTGGAGCAGACGAGCCGCAGGTACGCGGAAGACCTGGCAGATCCTGAGGAGAGTGGTAACAGTGATGGGTCTCCCGGCTTCAATCTGCTGCCAGTGTCTGGCCGAGAAGCCGAACGAAATCATGTCTTCCTGGCTGAATCCTTGGGCTTTCCGTAGCTTGCGGATTTTGCCACCCAGTCGGGCAAAGAATTTTGCTTGATCTGGCACCTGCGGAGTTTGTAATGTTCCACGAGCAGAAGCACCACGAGCAGATTAGCTGGCTGTTTGTTACCCTTTCTTGTCAAAGGATATGAGGCTACGCAACCTCAATCGCGTTAACTACTCCTAAGGCCAGCGCGATTCGCAGGAGTGGAGGCTCCACGATGACAAACTCTTCGCCGCCATACGCGGTTGTCAATCTCCGGGATATTGAACTTGAGGGACAAGTCAGTTGCACTCGACGTCGACTAGTGGTCATCGCACCCGGACTCTCCGAATCGGTTGCTAAAGCCATCGTCAAGAAGTGGCACGAGCTCGGGCGAGATACCGTCCAAATAGTGCTGGACCCCGACCCTGAGGTGTGTCGCTTGGGTTTGGGGGACTTGACCGCTTTGAAAATGCTTCATGAGACAGCGGAGCGTATAGGCGGAAGAATACATCAGCAGCCAGGCTTGAGAGTTGGTGTCATTGTGACCGACGAAACAACCACGGTTTACTCTCCCACTCCGCGCCTGATCGAGGCTGGCGGCCAACCTGGTGAAAGGCGAAACGCGCTGCGTTTTGACACTCCGATCCTCGATACCGCTGCTGGCACCACCGATTCCGACTTTAGAAGCATTGACCTTCACACCAAGCCGATGACGCACGCCGACGTGCAGAAGACCACGCAGGACCTGGATGCAAACCCTCCGGTGAAGTTCGACTTGGCAAGAAAGGTTCGTGTGTTCAACGCAAGATTCGAGTTTGTCGAGTTCGAACTGCATGGTTTATTCCTCTCGCGTAAGAGGGTACCCATACCGTCTGACCTCATGGGCCTTGCGAAAGACCCCAGAGCACAGAAGCTGTTGCGGAGTTCGTTTCAGTTGATCGACGAACACAGCGAGATTTCTGGTGATCGTGTGACAAGGCTCAAACAGTTCATCGTGAAGAGGTACCTTATTACCCTGCCCGGCTACGGAACAGTCATTCGGCGGGACGAAAAGGCAGCCTTCCAGGTTGCAGTCAAAGCACTGGAGCGGTATGTTCACCGGTTTCAGCGCCGCTTGAAGAGGAAACTCCAGGAAGCAATTGACACGAACCGGGAAGTATTAACCTCCGCTCTTCTGCCCAGCGTTGCTAAGAATCCCCCAGCTCGATGGAAGAAATTTCTTGGGGAACACCCAAGGGATCAAGAGATTGGAAACATGCTCCGAAGCGAACTGGCCGACGCATTTGGGCACTCGGACGACGTGTTCCAAGACATGAACGTCAAAGCGATATTCAAAGGCGTAACCTACGAGTCTCTCAGCGACCCAGAGTTTATGCGCATCGCCGGCCAGAAAATTCCATCGCTGGACAAGCTCCACGAAGAGTTTGATGCCGCCAAAGCCGAAGGACGGAGCGATGAAAAAGAAACTCTGCCCTAAAGCGGCAAAGACCAACGGCACGTATCTGGACATCCAGCGTCAACGCGACTGCTTCGCGAAACGCTGGGAGCGAATCCGGATATTGTTTCCATTGACTCACCGCTGTCGATGCCGGAAGGGATAGTAGAAGTGATGCGTGAATAGCATGCTTAATCTGGACGATGTTTAGCGGAGATCCGGAGAAACGGCGGAAGCGGCCCAACTTCTTGAAACCGAACTTGGCAACATTGCTGCTGGCAGCTCGTTGAATGAAGGGGTTGCTGGAAAATGAGAATCTGGCGCACGCCCGCTTTGGAGGACTGACTGTCGGTCAGCACTGGCCCTGCAAAGTTCCAGAGGTCCTTTAGCAGTTGCCCGATAACATTGTGTGTCACAGTGTGCGAATTCTGCACGACCCCGCCGAAGAAGAATCTATGACTTCTTGAGGTGATAGCTTTGAATCGCGGAAAAGCGTCAGGAACTGGATCCGTTTAACGGTGAACAGCGGGCGGGGTTCCGACCTCCTTACAGGATGACCGAGGCTGTGATTGCGCGCCGGCGTCTGTCGGGGTCCGGCGGGGTTGCAGCACGCCATTAGGCACGATCACTCCGGCGCGTCCGCCGGGTGTGAGGTGGTCGATGAACCATTTCAGAAAAAGCAGTTCGGTGGCGCGAGTGTTGAGCTTGTAGTTGAGGTCGGTGAGGATACTTTCGTCCTGCACCTTTCCGGAGAACGGCGGGTTGGCAAGAATACAGTCGAACATCTTGCCGGGATACGCACCGTCGAAGCCGGTAGTGAGCGGATTGAGCAGGGATATCTGCGCCTTTTCCAGCCGGTGGAGGTACAGGTTGAGGATGGCGATCTTCACCATGTTGGCGTCGTTGTCGTAGCCAGTGAACGCCTTTTCTTCGAGGAACCTCCATTGCGCGGGCTTGAGCAGCGCACCGTCCGCGTGGCCGCGCCTTAGGTCGGCGGGTTTGGTGTGCTGGCGGAGGATGTGCGTGAAGGTGGAGATGAGGAAGCCCGCCGTGCCGCACGCGGGGTCGCAAACGCGCTGGCCTGGCTGCGGGTTCGAATCTCTAATGAGATAAGCATCGCCGTCGAGGATTAGTTAGAAAGTCTGGACGCCCAACGATACTGACGTGGGTGCCGCCGAGAGTCTTTTCGCAAGCAAGCTCGCCCTGATATATGACGGGAACACGATTCCGAATTGCTTCAATCGTCCGCTGAGCCCGTCCCCAGTGGACGGGCGCGCCCCGGTAGTCCGCCGCCAGGAAAAACTCAAGAATTTCGGTAGAGTATCCAAATTTCCTTCACAACTAACGCCGCGTTTAGGGGTTCATGCTAAGTGACGGTCTTCGGCTGCAGACCGGGCTTGAGTTGGTGGCTGGAAGGTCCGCGGGAGGACCAAGCGTACTGGTATTGGTCGCGGGCCAGAAGAGCAGCCTACGACGGCTTGAACATAGGTTTCACCTCACGGCGAGCTTATGTGGGTGACTGAGAGGGAAGAAGATGAGACCCGAAACGTATCTGCGAGCACCGCGCACTGCAAAGTTTTCTTTCCTGTCGACTGATTCATCCGAGACGTCTTCCTCCAATGCCGGCTCTTCCAGAGACGCGAAGCCTGTGTTCAGACGTGTGGTCGCAATGGCGATGGCGCTGCTTCTGCTGCTGCTGGGGCAGGGCGAGTTGTTCGCGCAGCAGCAGTTTCCGCCACCGGAACAGGAAGCGTCACAGAACGAGTCGTACAACGGACAATATGCGCCGGAACAGCCATCAAACGATGGACAGCAGCCTTACGCACAGCAAGGCGATGGACAGGCCCCAGCGCCGGTGCAGCCGCTCAATGCGGTGCAACTGGAACAACTGGTAGCGCCCATCGCCCTCTATCCCGACACGCTGGTCGCAGAGGTGCTGGCCGCATCCACATATCCCGCGCAGGTAGTGGAAGCTGACCGTTGGCGGCAAGCACAGGGTTATGCGTCTGCCGACCAGATTGCAGCCGGAGCCGACGCGCAAACCTGGGACCCGAGTGTAAAGGCATTGACCGCGTTTCCGCAGGTACTAGCGCAGATGGACCGGAACCTCCAGTGGACCACCGACCTGGGCAATGCCTACTACAACCAGCCACAAGACGTGCTGGAGGCCGTGCAGGTGATGCGCCATCGCGCGCAAGCCGCGGGAAACCTGCAAAGTACTCCACAGGAAACAGTCAGCTACGATCAGGGCAACATCGAACTCGTCCCCGTTAATCCGCAGGTGGTGTATGTGCCAGCCTACAACCCGTGGGCTGTCTACGGAGAGCCGGTGTCGCCCTATCCGGGATTTTCGCTCCTTGGCGTACTGGGATCATTTTTCGGCTCATCGCCGATCAGCTATGGGCTGGGGATTGCGATGACTGCCTTCAGCCATATGAGCTGGGGTTGGCTGGCGTGGGGTCTGAGCTGGCTGAGCCAGACCCTGTTTTTCAATCACTCGAACTATTATTCGCACAGCGTGACCGTTGCCGATTGGGGCTTCCCACATGGCGGCCCGCGCGCTTTTCCGGGATGGCGACCCTCCGCTGGGCCGCCGAACACCTTCAACCGGCCGTTGGCTGGCTATGGTCGGCCAACCGGTGTATACAACACGGCACGCGGAAACGGCTTCATCCCTCGGCCACCAGTTGGCTATGGTCGGCCAGGCTTTGGATACAGCGCGTCGCTCGGACACAGCTTCATCCCTCGGCCACCGGCCAGCTATGGTCGCCCAGGCAGTGGATACAACGCGTCACTCGGACACGGATTCGTCCCCCGGCCGCCAGCGGAGGCCTATAACCACACGGCAGTAAGCAGAGTGCGGCAATACGGCCGTCCGGCCTACGGGGCCAGCTCGTACAATCGGCCCGGGAGCGCTTACGGCAGGACGTTCGGGCGCAACCTACAATAGCTCGCGGCAGTCCTATCGTCCGCCGACAAAAGCCCTTCAGCGCGCCGATTTCGGCCGTTCTTCCAGGAACTCTGTGGGCAGCAGCTTTGTGGGGTCTTCCGGCAGGTCGGAGCATTCGGGTGGTTTTCATCTGTTCGGCGGCGGGCACGCGTCTGAGAAATCCCATGGTGGTGGGCACGCGCCCAAAAGCTTCAGCGGCGGGAAGCATTTCGGTGGCGGGCACTCGGGCGGAGGCGGTCATTCCGGAGGCCATGGCAGCGGGCATCACCACTGAACGTGGTTCTAGCCTAACGCTGCGGGTTCTCGCTCCCCTGTGACCCACAACCCCATACGCATTGCCGCGACGCTCACGGCTTGTTTATAATCAAGCTGCTGAGCGGGAGTAACTCAGTGGTAGAGTGCGACCTTGCCAAGGTCGAAGTCGCGGGTTCAAATCCCGTCTCCCGCTCCAAAATTTCTCTGAAGCCCGCGAGAATAGCGGGCTTTTGTGCAAGGGCGCGGTACCCAAGTGGTAAGGGAGAGGTCTGCAAAACCTTTATGCGTCGGTTCGATTCCGACCCGCGCCTCCAACTCCTGCAACAAGTTACGCCCAATCGCGCCAGTCTTTTGAGTCACCTCAATTTCACTCGAAATCTACTGAAATCTCTGTGAATCGCGGGTGCAGTCCCACGCAGAGGTACCACGCAAGGCGGTGGCTAATCGAGGGGCCCCCGCGCGGAAAGGCATTGACTTGAGAGGCAAACATGGCAGAAATCCGGGTCTACAACCCAATCAATCCTAGAAGAAAGAAGCCCTGGACGTATCAGCAGGCCGAGGCAAGAAAGGCTCAGGCCGTGAGGTTCGTCCGAGATGTCCTGGAGGACGACGACCGCGCCGACGAGCTTGCCGCGATGTCCGCCGAAGACTATGCGGCAGAACGCGGTAAGGAAATCGCCCCGAATCCAAGAGGAGACTCTATGAAAAAAAAAGTAAGCATCGAGCATTCACAAGCACGCGAAAACCCAATCAACCGGGCGCTTGAAACCACGACCCGGCTGGCAGAGCAGCAAGGAGACTTGTACCGGCGCATCCACGAACTGGAGACCGACAACGCGTCTCTGCGGGAAAAGCTAGACGAGATCGACGACATCTTAGATTGTGACGATCCCGATTGCAGCCTGGAAGACCACCTGGAGCAAATCGCCGAGGTTGTCCGCAAAGCAGGCGATGACACCGAGGAGGATGACGACGCGGGGGAAGATTAGAGCGGCACGGCAAGTGTGGGCAGCGTTGGCGGAAACCTGTCTCTGAGATCACCGATCGTGCCGCCCGCTATCGCGCGACCCATCCCGATTGCCGCCCGCCTAATCCCCAAGTGTGCGCTTTCTGCGGAAGCACTCGCAATATCGAACCGCATCACCTTGATGGCGACGAAAGTCACACTGCGCGCAACAATCTGATTTGGGCGTGCCGATCCTGCAACGTCAAGGCGGGAATTGCGTTGAGGAAGGCGGGCATAGGAAGGATCACACGGCAATTCAACCCCACATCTCCGGGGGCGCAAACTCTAAGCCAATGGATCACAGCCGTTCTGAGTCTCAAAGGTGAATCTGATGCGATGGACACGGAATCGGCCCTAGCGATGGTTCATGCCACGCCAATCAGTCGGCGCTCCGCTTTCGCCCGAGAAATCTGGCAGCGCCGCCGCGACCACTACGGCGAACGTGGCCGACCTTAACGCCAAGAGGGGGCCTGGACAAATCATGCAAAAGCGGACACGACCAAAGCGGACAAATCGTAAGAAAGTGCGGGCAAATCGGCGGCAAGCGACACAAAACCGGACGGCAAACCATGCGGCAAATCGAAACCTGACTGCTGAGACTGCCGTCCCGGTTGCTGAGGCCGCGCGCCTGTTAGGGGTTGATGCCCGCACCATCAGGCGCATGTGCTCTGAAGGAAGGCTGGAATCTTTTGCCACGCCAGGAGGTCACAGGCGCATCGCGCTCGCGGACATCGAGGCGATCCGTGAAGGAAACCCAGATAGACGATCCCCTCTTCGTTATCCCGCTTCACCAACTGTGCAACAAATGAGAGAACGCATCGAGGAATTGAACCTAACGCTGCAGGAAAAGAAGGCAAGGATGGCGCTGCAGGAACTTGAAGACCAAGAGCAAGCCAGAGCAGAGGAGCAAGAGGCCGCACGACAAGCACAAGAGCAGGAAGCTAGAAGAGAGCACTTGGAGCGCGATATGGAAAGGGCTCGCCGAGACCGGGACCGCGCGCATGCTCAGGCTGAGGCTAGCGCCGCGCAAGCACGCCAGGAATGGGAGGCGGAATGGGTCAGGAATATGCTGGACGAGTTGCCGCGCGATGTTCCGTCAGAATTGAGAGTTGAGGTTGTCGATGCCGTTCGTCAGGAACTCTCGCGTCTCTACGAAATGAGCGGTCATGCAGAAGATATTGTCGAAGCCACTCTCCGGGTTACCGTCGAAAAAGCTCTCCGCCCTTGGAACCGAAGCAAGGAAGCCGACAAGGCCGCAGAGGAAGCCGGAAAGCAACTGCCGCCATTCTCGAAGAGTTGGTACGGGCAACCCAGCGAATGGGAGATTCGCGCCAAAGAACAGGCCCTTTCCGCAATCGCGGCACTGCCGGAGACAGCGACGTTCGCTCAGATGAGAGCTGCAGCACGCGCTGCGGGCCAGCAGGTAGCCCAGGAATATGACCATAAGGAAAAGCTGGCCTCTGCGACAGCCGAGGCACGGAGGTCCCTAGCTGGACGATTGCCCTTCAGCGATTCGCGGGCAAGAGCGAGGGCCGAGGAAGCAGTGCGAACTGCTCTCAACCGCTTGCCGGTTGGAGTGAGCAGTTGGGACTTTGACGCCACTCGGGATGAGGCTCTGGCACCGTTTGTGGCCGCGGAAGCCCAAGCAAGGGCCGAGCAGGAATCGCGGCAAGCGAGGGCTAGGCTCGAAGCGGAAGCCGAGCGGCATCTGTATCGGGTTTACAGTTACCTTTCAGAATTGCAGGCCGATCCAGACGGGTGGGACTTCGACGGCAAGCTCTACGAATACAGCAAGGAAATCGAAGCAGCCATCAAACCGGAGCTAATCGAAGAACTTCCCCTTGGTTCCACCGCCGGACGGCAACGAGTAGAAGAGCTTGTGGACGAATGGCTAGCTGCCCACTGGAAGCCCCCGGACGATGTACGGAACGTCACTTAGCGTGGCTTGAACAAGATTGGATTGGTTTTTCGAGCACTCTTCGAGCATCCACAGAAAGATCAAGGTCGCCATTCGTGCGCCCTCCTGATTCGTTCTTGCTTGTCGTTGGTGTAAGTCAAATCGACACCTGCTCTCAGCAGTGCCACATGGAAAGCAAGATGATGCTTGCGGCATAGTGGGGAGGTGAACCACGCCACATGATTTCGCCCACCGACATGGTTATGCTCGACACCCTCCGACGATCCGCAGATCACGCATCGCGGAACTGCGCTGGACTGGCTGAGCGCCCGCCTTTGGAGCGCAACTCTCAGATCGCGCCCCCAGATAGCGAACGATAGAGCGCATATGGCAGCAATCCTTTATCGGCTTGGTCAACGAGAACCTTCGGGTCGGTTACTAGCTCGACGCTCGCAATCTTTTTTCCGCGCCAAGGAACGAGGGCCTTCCGGTCACCGCGAAGGAACCGATTGACGGCAGCCTTGTAGTTCGCAACCTCACTTGCTGCCTTTGATCCGCGAACGGATATTTCTTTCGGTCCGTTCGGCCCTGGGATTTGCAGGTACCGCACAAGGCGGTCGCTCTTGGTTGCGCGAATACGTCCGCCAGGACGATCTTGCACAAGAGCCACGCCCGCATAGCGGTGCTGAACTTGTGGGTAATTGAAAGCGCCACCGTACGCTTACCACGAATCCCCCACGCAATGCACTGGAAGGCTTTGGCAGACTTGGCTGGTATTTCAGATCGTTGAACGAGAAGTTTGTCAGCCACATCACCTCGGCGAATTGGATCATTGTTGCCCGTATCTCTCTACAAAGAATCCACCTGGTCTCCCGTTCTCCAAAAAGCTCAACCAGACATCCGAAGGCCGGGGCGTTTGGAAGCTGCCCCTGCCTACTCCCGACCATGCTTCAGGCTCAAGGCGTCCGGTGGGCTCCTGCGTCCAGTAGTCATGATTCAACGTCATGTCCAAAATCATATTCAGGGAGTGATCTCAAACACCACGCCGCAGCCGGAACCATTCAGGAGGCAGTTTCCCTGTCCGCCCAGAACAGTTGTGCCGAAAATATTGCCCGCGCGGGGTCGATTGCCAAGCTGCCGAAATCGGGGTGGCTGCCGTCGTCGCCGGTAAAGCGGTGCAGAACCGTCTCCTTCCATGCGCCGCCTCTGCGCGGTGTCAGCTTGAATATTGTGCCGCAGCCATATCCAGCGCAGGCGGAGTTTCCGCCGTCGTAGGTCGTACCGTACAGATTTCCAGCAGGGTCGAAGACTGGTGTGCCGAATGGCTCGCTGCCGTCGGATCCTCCCTTGAAGGCATGAAGGATGGTTTCCTTCCACTCTCCGTGAGCCGTAGGTGCGAGCTTAAAGACGACCCCATTGCCATACTTGCCACCTCCGCGAGTCGCGCCATAAAGGTTCCCCGCTTTGTCGAGGGTCACTCCCGCCCAAGGGTTGCACCCGTCCGTCAGGTCGCATCCGAACGAATGCAACGTCTTATCCTCCCAGTTCCCATTCTTCGCCCCAACTCATTCGCCAGCGACGGCTGGGACCACCTGCGGGCGGAACTAGACGAGTATTTGTGGTTGATGGACAAATTCAGTAGCCGAGCACGAACCAGTTCAGACTACAAGTGTCGCCGCTCACACTCGAAGTCGGCACCACGTATCCCGGCGTGTACTTGCCGCCGCTGGTGAACGGACAACTCAGTATGCCTGTGCAGGTTCCCGTCCCATTCCATGTCACAAAACAGAGCGGTGTGTTCTGGTAGACTCGGGACAAAGTCTGATGGGGACAGTAGTGGGAGCTGGTTGTGCAATTCCCTGAGTCCAGAACGTTTAGCGAGCCTACCTGCATGCCGTTCACACCTGACGGTCCCATGCCTTCGGTTAAGAAACTAAAGGTTTGCGTACCCCCTAAGTTAGCAATGCTACCGAAGTCGATACCTCCTGAGTCCCAGAAGACATTCCCGCTCGTCTGCCCCGCCCGAAAGGAATTGGCAAAGGTGGTGCTGGTGACTTCAACCCCGTCGAAATAACTCGCATCGGCATCAATGTCGCTGCCAGAGCCGGGACTCGCGTTAAAACAAAACGGGGCAGATTTGGACGGCTGGGTGCCGTCGGGGTTGATATGCACGGAATAGAAGTGGTTAGTGTCGGTCTCCGCCTCAAGCTCGATACCGCACTGCATAACGCCCGTGAACCAGAGATCAGAGAAGTAGTTGAGCGTCACCGCGTACCCGCCATTGGCTCCAAGATACAAACCGGCGGAGCAATTGGCCACCTGGCAGTTCACCGACACATGGTCAAGGATGTTGTACGAGCTGTTGCCGCCCGATCCATCCGTTGTAAATGAAATCGCGGCCCCCGCTATCGCCGCGCTGGCTGTGCACGGGATGGGGCTGCACGGCTTGCCCGCGTTGACCAGGGAAACCCGCTCTAAGTCGATGCCCGACGCGTCCACGAAGGCGAGGCCGCCTACGTTATTGTCGAAGTCGAACGTGAGATTGGCGATACGAATGTTCTGCGCCCCGGTTGGGATCGACGGCGGAGTAGTGCAAGGGCCTAGGGTTACCTGAGAATTAGTGACGTTAAACCCGGTAAGCGAGCCGATGATTCCACTACTCATCGATGGTACTAATCCTATCAGCCCGACATTTGACGGGATTGCTGTCGGACAGGCATACTCGCTGGTCGAGGGCTGTATAATTACCGATCCGCCTGTTGGCGGCAGGGCATTGATCGCGGCCTGAAGGTTAGCGAACTGGTCCGCATATACCAAAACACCGGGCCGCGCCGGGCTCCATCCCGCGCCGACATTCCAAGAGGCATCTCGAAAAACCGCCATTTGCATTATCCAGTTGCCGAGGGTGGTTCCGGGAGGGCAGGTCGAAAGCCCGAGACATTCCGTCGCCCGCTGAAGCACATTGTTACCGCTTATCGCGGCGGTATTATCCTCAACCATACCGGTTCCCCAAGTGCCATGTGATGACTGAAGGCTGGTAAAACCGCTGCCAGGGGTCATGGCAACATTCGGGTCGGCCCCTCCGCCTGCGAAGACCAGCAGGTTGGCGTTCGCCGGAGCCACGGTGCCGCTGTCCAGCATGGTGGTCTGATTACCGCTAGTGCTGTAGCCTGCGGAGACGCTGTCCAGCGGATAACTCTTGTCCGCGCCGCTGTACTCGACGATTACGCAACTGGCGGATGAGACCGTCCCAGTTCCGTTGTACGTTACGGTCACGGTGTCAGCGCCACCGTGGATGTTCTTGGCATAGAAAATCTGGGCGGAAGTGGGAGTGCTCGCGGCCGATTGCAGTGTTGGCCCCACCGCGCTCACGAAGGTATCCCCGGTGGGCGGAGGATAGGTATCCTGAACCGACGCCGTGAATGTGCTTGTGGACTGCCACGATGTCCAAACGACAATCAGGTTACCTGCGCCCGTGTTAGTTCCGAAGGTTGGCGCACAGGTCGTAGTACTGGTTTGGTTCCAAAGTGCAGTAGACTGTTGTATGGTGATGGTCGCGAATAGTGGCGAGGCAAGAAGGAGAGCGATACAGCAGAGAACGTGCTTTTTCACAGCGACCTCCAGATTTTGCGATTACCCGTCGGAGCCCGTGCTTACAACACAAATTGCCTGCTTCGAGCCTCCATGACCGTCAACTACTACACAAGTAACTAGGTGTATGCTTAACGACGATTTGGTGAGTTCAACACCGAGTAAGGGGTGAGGGGCGCAAGAGAGAGACTATCCTGCTGGGAGAAGAACAGGCGGGAGCATGTCCGCACATGCTTTTGATAGTTCATCAAGGTGCCAGCCTGAACACAACCCCGCAACCGTCTGGCGCACATTCACCCTCTTTTCTCGCGCCAAAGGAAGCGGTACCGTACAGGTCTCCGGCATTATCCATAATCAAACCTGCCGAGGGACCTGCTCCGTCTGCTCCGCCCGTGAAGCTATGGAGCACGGTCTCCTTCCGCGTCGTATCCAATTTGAAAACGATGCCGCAGCCTTCACCGTTACAGTTCCGATAAGCACCGCCGAAGTATGTCGTCCCGTACAAGTTCCCGGCCGAATCCCGGACTAATGGTCCGGTGGGCTCTTCCCCGTCAGCGCAGTTGTCGAGTGAGCAGAAGTTGTAAAGCACGGTTTCCATCCAGTTCCCGTTCCCCTGTGGAGACAGCTCGAAAACCGTGCCGCAGCCCGTCGAGCCGCACGCGGTGCTGTTTCCGCCACCGGCTGTCCCGTAGAGATTCCCCGCCGAATCAAGAAGCAACGCCGAGGGGTAAGCCCCGTCATTCCCGTCAAAGGTGTAGAGTACGGTGAACTTGCCAGTTGCATCTAGCTCAAAGACCACCCCATAACCACCGTTGCAGAACGCAGCACCACCCTGAACAGCCGTACCATACAGATTGCCAGCACCGTCGAAAATAACTCCGGTATCTGGAAAGCACCCATCCGATCCACCAGTGAAGCTATAGAGCACAGTCTCCTTGCCCGTTTTGTCCACCTTGAAGATCGTGCCCAACCCGCCGGAGTTGCCGCCAACGGTCGTAGTCCCGTAAAGGTTACCCGACGTATCCTCGACCAATGGCGCCTCGGGCTCAAAGCCATCAGGCGTACCCTTGAACCTGTGGAGCACGGTTTCCTTGCCTGCGCCGTCCAGCTTGAGCACGACGCCGCACCCAATTTCGGGGCAGACCTTGGTTCCACTGCCACCCGCAACAGTAGTCCCGAAGAGGTTCCCCGATGGGCTACGCAGCAACCCTGCCATCGGCTGTCTCCCGTTTCCGGCTTTGAAGCTATGCAGCCAGACCTGCTTGCCATTCTTGTCCAGTTTAAACGCCGTGCCACAGCCGTAGCTGCTGCATATACCCTTGCCGCCCTCGGAGGTAGTTCCGTACAGGTTGCTGGCCGCATCCCGAGTCAGTTCGGCATAGGGCTGGGCTCCGTCGGGCCCGTGAAATGTGTACAGCACTTTGAACTTCTGCGCCTGCACCAGCTGGGCGGTAACTGCCAGCGTCAGCAATAACGCTAGGCAGATGACGAAAAATGCCTTCTCCGCCAGGTGGGGCTTCTTGCACTGCATATCGGTTACCTCACTTCAAAGCGGCGGGAGGAGGGGAAATCTAGGCCGCATCCGTCTGGAAGTATAGCATGGAATTTGGCTCACCCGGAACCGCTTGACCTTCGCCATAGCTGTGGCAAAGGCATTTGAACTTGGGATTGCCGGGCATCATGGCGTGGCGGCTGCATTTCTGGCAGACGAACAAGCGTCCGACTCTGGGCGCGTTCCAGAGATTTGCATTCAGAACAGCGGCATGGTTACAGACTGTTCTTTAATTCTTTGGCGGTGGCGTTGGAAAATCCCTCGACATGCGCTTCGGTGCGGGAAAGAAATACTCGATCAACGCCCACTGCCGGTCGCTCAGCCGCATGCTCCTCAGCCCATTCCGGCTCTTACTGGTAAGTGCCTTCCTTGAGGCCGAACCTATTTATGAAACCAGCTCTAGACTGGCGGGTGGGGGGTCGCCCTATTCATTACCTTGAACCTGAGCTAGACTCAAATTACCTCTAAGCGTGAAGGACCGTCACGTGACCATGAACATGGGGCGCTCCCCTTCGAGATTCGGAATGACCGGTGTTTCCGGAATCAGGACACATACGTCCAAAGGAGCGCTTCTGCGGCAGTTAGAAGCGCTTGTAAATGAGGCACGGAAGAAAGCGAAGGCTATCGCTGAGGGCCGCACCGAATTCATCGGCTACATTCTCGAATTCAGAAACCGAGTTCAATACTGTCTAGCCGACATCGGAGGAGATGCCCAAGAAGAGCTTCACGAGCTTGCAGCCTTGGACCTCAGTATTTCTGAAGGCTTGCAGCAATGGTACGAAAAAGGTGTTTACAACGCCTTTCAAGTTAAGGACGGCGACCCTACCGAGTTCTTGCGGCTTCAGCAAGAATATGACCAAGCCACGCTGCCGAAGATTGAGCGCATGATAACACTGCTTAATCAAGTCAGGGACAAGATGCTAGGCCCCTCGAAGCCGACGCTTTTGAGGCTATTTGACACACCGCCTGGTAGCACCTGGGCCGCAGTGCTCATCCGATTCACGAGTGACTTTCAAGTGCAAATAACCGTGTGGAACCAGATAGAAGTCAGGAACTATATCGAAATGGGTTTCGAAGACCGCCGAGGAAAACGTCAATCCAAGCCGGATGGCAATTGGCAATCTCTCCGTGAGTTTGCCGCACGCGGTGGCGAAATCGTATCCACCAGGGAAGCGGCGGACTGGCCGAAACTTGAAAAGGCCGTTCAGACAATCAACAAGAGATTGCAGAAACTATTCGGATTTTCCAGCCGCTCCATCATCTACGACCGAACCGCTAAAGCCTACCGGACGAGATTCAAAATCCTACCTCCGCTCGATGACTAACTGCCCAACCCGCTGTTGTAGAGTCCCCGCAAGAAATTTCGCTGGGCGAGATTTGATTTTTGTATAGGAGAGTCGAGCCAGTTAACTCCTGTGTTTGCTGGAATTGCAACGCTTGTCCCGCGCTGAACCCATCCCCAAGAGCAGTCCCTTTCCGAAATTTCGCCCAGTAACGGGTGAAGGCAAAATAAATTTGGGTGGTATTGGATTTGCTCAAGCTACTCAGTCCAAGACACGTCTCCGACCTGACGGGTATCCCGGAAGCGACCCTCACGCAGTGGCGGTATCGAAAGCAAGGAATTCCGTATTTGCGGATTGGCCGGCTTGTGCGGTACGATCACGCCGATGTTATCGCTTACTTGCAGCGTTGCAGGATTGAAGTGCGCGGACAGGCCACCGAAAGGAGTGAGCATGTCCGTGTATCGTGAACGTTCGGGAAATTACTGTTACGACTTCTGGTTCAAGGGCCAGCGAATAAAGGAGTCCACGGGCCAGAAGGACAGGCGTCAAGCTCAGATCATGGAAGCCATGTGCAAGGCTGACGTGGTGCGAGGGACTAAAGCCCTGAAGCGCCGGGAAGAGCCAGCATTGCCGACTGACTTCTGCCGTTTCGTAGAGGAAGTGTTTCTACCTTGGTATTCAAACACGCACCAAAACAATCCAAGAGCCTACAGGCGACACTTGACCAGTAGCAAGCCTTTAACCCGATTCTTTGCGGGCAAGGAACTGGAGGACATAAATGCTGGAGAAGTGGAGACCTACAAATCACGGCGCGCCGCGTCTGTGAGCCGGAAGACCAATCGGCGGTTTCATCCAGCGACAGTGAACCGAGAACTGGCAGCGTTGCGGCAGGCGTTCAATCTGGCAATCAAGCACAAACTGGTGAGCGAGAACCCGGTCAAGGGCGTTCGCTTTCTGCGCGAGGATAATGAACAAATGCGAGTTTTGTCCTACGGCGAGGAAGCACAGTATTTGGCCGCAGCATCTCCGCGTCTGCGGGAGATCGCCGAGCTCATCCTGAATACTGGCGTGCGTCCCGAAGAAGCGTATAGATTGCGCCGACAGGACGTGCACTTGTTCGAAGGCTATTTGCATGTTCCATTCGGAAAGACCCGGGCGGCCAAGCGCAATCTCCCACTCAACTCAGCAGCAAGGAACTTGCTGGCTGCCAGACTTGAGAAGTTGGGCACCGAGGTCTACGTTTTTCCGAGCAAAAGAGACCCCGCGCGGCCCATGGGGAACATTGCTAACACTCACCATCAAACCGTGAAGCGCGCCGGTCTGCCCTGGTTCCGGCTGTACGATCTTCGCCACACGTTTGCGACGAGGGCTGTTCAGTCGGGGATGGACTTGCCGACATTGGCAGGAATCTTGGGACACTCCAAGCTGAACATGGTCCTGAGATACGCGCACCCCACGCCGGAGCACAAACGCCAGGCAATCGCGAACCTGGAAAAGTACGTAACCGAAACCCGGCTTCAGTACCACGAAGCCAGTCCCACGCAAGAGGCGTGGGTACAGTAAAACTTATGGTGACTCAAGGACCAAGCGCTGATTCGGGATGCGGCTGCAAAACCTTTATGCGTCGGTTCGATTCCGACCCGCGCCTCCAATCTTCCCGTCGAATCCTACACGGAGTACCTCGGCCAGCAGCCCTTCTGTAAAATTCCTCTGTCAGCGTAAACTAGTGTGGGGTCTGGGGCGTTGAGTGCCACCAAACCTCCTGACGCTCAGCACGAGGGTCGAACATGATGCTTGTGCATGAAGAACTTCTCGGGGAATTTCAGGACTTTGCTCTGGCCGCTCCCACAGCCAAGTCTGTCATGGAGCGTATCTCCCAGCGTCTGCACGAAGAGATGGCGCGCTACAACTGGGTAGGCTTTTATCTCGTCGACCCGGCGGATCCCGGCATCCTGCTGATCGGACCTTTCGTCGGCAGCTTTACCCCCAACGCTCGCATTCCCCTCGACACCGGACTCTGTGGTGCCGCGGCCAGCAGCGGACAAATCGTAGTTGTGGATGATGTCTCCACAGATCCGCGCTATCTTCCGGGATCGTCCATGGTGAAGTCTGAAATCGTTGTCCCCATCTTCGTCAGGAGCAAGCTCGCAGCCGAACTCGATATCGAGAGCTATTTTGCCAGCACGTTCACGAAATCGGAACAAGACTTTGTCGAAGCCTGCGCCACCGTGATCGGGAAGTATTTGGGGAAAGGGTAATCGGCTGGAGACTGGCATTCACCGAACCTGATCGCTGGCAAGCACCACCAGCGGAACGTCAGCGTGCAGGACCCATGGCAATCGGAACCGCTACGCCCGGTCTCGTTGCTGGCCATAGCGGAGCGCCAAACCCATTCCCAGCGTCATGAATCCCAGAACGGGCACAAGCAAGACCAGGATTCCGCGGCTGATGGCACGTTGTCCATCTTTGCTGCTGCCGGCGGCATTGCTATAACACATGGAGCAGCCCTGGCCGAACGCGGGACCGGCGACCAGCAGTGTGAACAGAGCGAGTGTCATCAATCGCAGTTTCATCTCACCCCCAATTGCAGGATGCGGGCAGCATCCGCGAAGAACACGCACATCAGGCACAAACACGCGCAGACCGCAACCATCAGCACCCACTTCATGGCGGCAATCTCGTACTTCAAGTGCATAAACCAGCCGATGATCAGTGCGGACTTGATGACCGAAAGGATCATCAAGGCTTCCAGCATCCGCACCGGCTGGAACACCTGTCTGTAGGCAAGCACCACTTCCACCGCCGTCAGCAGCAGCAGCACGCCCCAGACCCAGAAATATTGTGATTTGCCTTCGTCGTGATGCGCGGCAACTGTATGCATCGTTCAGTCCTCTCCTCTTATCCCTGTACCCGCGTTGACATCAGATATACCAGCGGGAAGATGAACATCCACACCAGGTCGACAAAGTGCCAGTACAGCCCGGCAATCTCAACGTCGTGCGCGTCGTAATCTTTCGGCTTAAGGAACATGATCACGGCCGCGACCACCAGGCCGATCAGCAGAACGTGTACCGCAACATGAAAGAAACTGTCCGCCGGAGTCGCGAAAAACACGATCCCCCAGATCACCAGCAGGATCGGTAGGAATGCCTTCCGCATCGAGACCACGCCCAGATAGATCACGCCGATGGTCACGTGCAACATGTGCATGCCGGTCAAGGTGAAGAACGTTCCGCCAAACTGCGGAACCGTCGCGGCCCACGGATTTTTCCAGGGCCACATTCCCTCGCCCATCAACTTCGTCCATTCCATTCCGTGCAACACCACGAAGGCCGAGCCAAACAGCATGGTGCCCAGGATCCAGTTGCGGGTCCAAGTGCGGTCGCCGCGCCGCGCCGCCAGCACTGCCAGCACCATGGTGAGCGAACTGGACAGCAGGCACGCCGTCATGATGGTGGCGTTGATGATGCTCTCTTTGTGGAATGGCGTCGGCCAATCCGGATTTGAAATCCGGTTGTAGCTGTAGGCAAACAGCAGCGCTCCAAACGTCAGCGAGTCGGAGAGCAGAAACAACCACATCCCAATCTTCTTTGAGTAGGTGCCAAACAGCGATGGCTCATAGGCATCCGCCATCCCGTGTTGCACCGCGATATCCGCCATCTTCTCGGTCTCCTGATCTAAGTTGATCGCCTTCGTGTTACTTCGTGCCCTTGGTGGTTTCCCGGGCTAGCGCATAAACCACAACAACGCAAAAATTCCCACCCACAACACAAACATGAAATGCCAGTACCACGCAGTCACATCGACCACGATGCGACGCGCTTCCACGGGCCGGTGCAGCAGGGAAACCGCCACCGCGTAGAGCAGCACCAGCACACCGCCCGCCAGGTGAACTCCGTGCGCTGCCGTCAACAGATACACAAAAGAACTGCTGGCGCTGGTGGCCAGATAGAACCCGCGGTCCGCCAGTTCGCGCCATGCCAGCCACTGCCCGGTCAGGAACCCGCAGCCCAGCACCACCGTGACCGCCAGCCAGGGGAACCCGGACTCCTGCCCGAGCGACACTCCCGGAATCGACCGCACCGGCGCGAGCGCAGCTTGCCGCGTTATCTGCCGCCGCGCCAGTTCTGCGCTGATGCTGCCCGCGAACAACAACGCCGTGTTCACCAGCAGCAACCCGACCGGCAGCGCCACCGGGATCCAGTCGCGAACGTAGGTGCTCGTGCGTACGTCGAAAGTCGGCAATCCCTGGCGCACGATGTAAGCGCTGGTCAGCGAAATAAACAGCATGGCGATGGGAGCCACCGCAACCGCCAGGCCCAACCGCGCCCGCCGCAACCGCTGCCCGTAATCCGGCAAGCCTTCGCCGTGCCGGCTGCTCCCGTCGTCGCCTCCGCCATAGGACGGAGGACGCATGCCGCCTGCCCCGCCTTTCTGCGGTTGCACCCTTACGGTTGAACTGAGCGTCGCCATGATTCTCTAGTGTGGCGCGGGCACCCCCTGCCCGTCCATCATGAAATCTCTAATGTGCCGTAGCCGTTGCCGGATCCGTCTGCATCACGTAGTCCCGCGGTGCTCCCGGCACGCTGTACTCATACGGCCCGTGGTTCACCACCGGCGTGCGTCCCCCAAAGTTGTCATGCGGAGGCGGCGTCGCCGTAGTCCATTCCAGCGTGGTCGATTCCCACGGATTGTCACTCGCCTTCGGCCCCTTGAACAAGCTCCAGAACAGGTTCACGAAGAAGATCAATTGCGCCGCCACGGTGACAAACGCGGCGTACGTCATGAACGTGTTCAGCGGAATCAGACGGTGCAGGTAAGCCACCTCTGTCAATTGAGCGTACCGCCGAGGCTGGCCCGCCATACCCAGATAATGCATCGGCATGAAGATCGAGTACGTGCCGATCAACGTAATGAAGAAATGGATCTTGCCCAAAGTTTCATTCATCATGCGGCCGAATATTTTCGGAAACCAGTAGTAGGTCGCGCCGAAAATGCCGAAGATCGAGGCCACGCCCATGATCAGGTGGAAATGCCCCGGCACATAGGCCGTGTCATGCAGTGGTATGTCCAGCACCGGTTGCGCCAGGAAAGGCCCGCTCAAGCCGCCGGAGACGAATAGCGAGACGAATCCAATGGCGAACAGCATCGGCGTCGCAAAGCGGATGCGTCCCTTGTGAAGTGTGCCCAGCCAGTTGAAGGTCTTGATCGCCGACGGCACACCAATGCACATGGTCATGATGGAAAATGCAAAAGCGGAATACGGACTCATGCCGCTCATGAACATGTGATGTCCCCACACCACGAAGCCCAGGATACCGATGGCCATGATCGCATACACCATCGCCTTATATCCAAAGATGGGCTTGCGCGCGAAGGTGGAGAGCAGCTGCGAAGCCACTCCCATGCTCGGCAAAATCGCGATGTACACCTCGGGATGTCCGAAGAACCAGAACAGATGTTGCCACAGCAGCGGCGAGCCGCCTTTGTGTGCCGCGATTTTTCCGCTCACCGCCACTAGCGGAACGTAGAAGCTGGTGCCCAGATTGCGGTCCATCAGCAGCAGAATTCCGGCGGAAAGCAGAACCCCGAAGGCCAGCAAGCCCAGAATTGCCGTAATAAACCAGGTCCAGCAGGTGAGCGGCATGCGCATCATGGTCATGCCTTTGGCCCGCATGTCCAGCGTGGTAGTGATGAAATTCAGCGCACCCATGAGGGAAGCTATGCAGAAGATCGCAATGCTGGTGATCCACAAATCCGCGCCCAGTTGCTCACCCGGCCCGGAATTGGGGAGCGCGCTCATCGGCGCATATCCGGTCCAGCCGTGCAGCGGGGCCCCGCCGGGCACAACAAACGCCGCCAGCATCACCACGAAAGCCACAAACGTGGTCCAGAACGAAAGCATGTTCAGCACCGGGAACGCCATGTCCGGCGCGCCGATCTGGATCGGCAGGAAGTAATTTCCAAATCCACTCTGCGGCGCCGTGGTCAGCACGAAAAACACCATGATGGTTCCGTGCATCGTGACCAGGCTTAGATAGGTCTCAGGCTGAATTAAACCGACCAGGGGCAGAGCCACCGTGGGCCAGATCAGGTGAATGCGCATCAGCAGCGAAAGCACCATGCCGACCATCACCGCCACGAGGGCCAGGAAGTAGTACTGCATCCCGATCACCTTGTGGTCCAGACTGAAAACCCATTTCCGGATGAACCCCTGCGGAGCTGCGTGCGCGTGTATTGGAGATGTTGTCGCCATTATTGTTTTTCCGCCTCCCGTGCAGCCAGCCATTTGTCAAAGTCTTCCTGGCTGACGACATGCACCATGCCGTGCATATTGTAGTGACCGAGTCCGCAAAGCTCGGCACAGGCAATCTCGTACTCTCCCACCTCGGTGGGGGTGAAATGCATGTGGATCGCGAGTCCGGGAACCGCGTCCTGCTTGAAGCGCAGTGAAGGAACAAAAAAGCTGTGGATGACATCGAACGCGCGCAAGGTGAGATCGACTTGGCGGTTGACCGGAAGATACATCGTGCCGGTCACCACATCATCCTTGGAATCTGGGTCGGAGGGATCCAGGCCTATGGCCGCGTCATTACCAGCCGACGGGTCCATCAGCTTGAGATCGGTCCGCGCGAACTTGCCGTCCGGTCCGGGATAGCGGAAGTACCACGCAAACTGCATGCCGGTGACCTCCACCGGGATGGCTCCCGCTTCGGCCGGGGCAAAGCGCTCGCTCGCCCACACGTGGCTTCCCATCAAATTCAAGCCAATGAAGAGGATCGCGGTCAGCGTCGTCCATATGAGTTCGAGCGTCGTATTGCCGTGCGAATACTCCACCGGCTTCGCCGCTGGACCGTCGCGGTATTTCCAGACGAGCCAGCCCAGCGCCCCCTGCGCGGCCACAAAGATGATGCCCATCAGCACATAGGTCAAGCCGAACTGGTGATCAATAAAGGCCGCGGAGGTCGAAACGCCGTGTGGCAACCACCAGGTTTTCGCGGCAAAAAAATAGGTGCTGACAAAGGTGATCAGCCACAAAACCACGAGCAGTGCTAGGCCCATCTACACAGACCTCCGGGTCGGACGGATTTTATTCCCCACCTCAGCCGATTCGATAATTGAAGAGCGGCAGCTTGTTCGGCAGTCTATCACAGGTGCGTGTGACATCTGCAACTACGTCGCGTGGCACACCGAGATTCTCTTTCTCCAAGCGAGGTCGACAAGGATGTGTTATCTTTTATCCGAAACGCAATCAGCCCAGACAGACGCATCATGCTGCTGGGTCTCACCGCGGTTGGTAACAGGGGAACATGGCGACATCTCAGGCAATTGCATATCCGCGTTCAGCGCAGGCCACGGTGGCACGGCTGCGCGACTACCTCACCCTCACCAAACCTGAAGTCAACCTGCTGATCCTCATGACGACTTCGGCGGGCTACTATCTCGCTTCGCAAGGCCCCTTCCGGTCTGCCGGCCTAATCCATACCCTGATCGGGACTCTTCTGGTAGCCAGCGGAACCGCTACCCTGAATCAATGGATGGAACGCCGCTGGGACGGACAGATGCGACGCACTGCCAGCCGCCCGCTGCCTTCAGGTCGAATCAGCGCGTCAGAAGCTCTGCTGCTCGGTTTAGCGATGAGCATCCTCGGCGGACTCTACTTGGCGTTCACGGTCAATTTCTTGTCCGCCTTTCTCGCCACATCGACCCTGCTTTCTTATTTGCTGATCTACACGCCTCTGAAGCGCAAGACGCCGCTCTGCACCCTCCTGGGCGCATTCCCCGGAGCCATGCCTACGCTGATCGGATGGGCCGGAGCTGCCGGAAAGATCGACCCTCAGGCGTGGTTCCTGTTCGCGATACTCTTTCTCTGGCAATTTCCTCATTTTCTTGCCATTGCCCTCATGTACCGCGAGGACTACTCCCGCGCCGGTTACAAGATGCTGCCGGATTTTGACGCGGATTCCCGGTTCACGCGCGCGGAAATCATGGGCTTTACCGCAGTCCTGATTGTGGCCACCATGCTGCCCATCGCGGACCGGGTTGGCCTGGTTTACTGGGCTGGCATGAGCCTGGTCGGAGCTTTCATGATGTACCACGTCATTAAGCTGGCGGGGTCAGCATCCCGCGTCCGGGCGAGCAAGGTGTTGCATGCCTCGGTGCTGTATTTGCCAGTGGTGCTCGGATTGATGATCGCCTGGAAGAAGTAACCAGCGTGACCGATTCTCGATAGGCGCGAGCGTCCCCGCTTGTGCAAGTTACCTTCCCGGAATCAGAGTGCGGCCCGAACTCCGTGCATGGGGTATTCCAGATCCAGCATAATCACCTGACGCGTCACTTGCTCGTAGCGTTCGGCAATCCGTATCACAGAAATGCGACGGCCCGGCAGGATGATTCCCAGATAAAGCACAATCAGTCCCTGTAGCGCGTACAACCGCAGCCTGAGGGCAGTGTCGACCAGGTGTTGGGCCGAAGCCGCGGTTTCCGCGTTGGAATTCCGGCTAGCCTCCTCGCCCACGCGCAGCAGGACGGCGGCATTCTTCGCGACTGCCGAGACGTAATCGACCGCAGCCCGCAGCCGCTCCCGCTGAATCCGTCGGAATTCCGTCGGTGCCAGGTGCACCCGCAGGAATTCTTCTTCTGCGGGATCGATCAGGTTGCGGAAAGCCTCCACATCCACCGACCGCAGATGTTCGGAGGGATTGTCCAGCTGCTCTGCTGTTAGGGCGCGTCCCTTGGCCAGTTGAAACAGAAAAACCAAGGTCAAGCAGGATACCAGCACGAGAATAATGGGAAGAATCATGGTCGTGAGAGCCTCTGCAACTCTTTGTTCCAAAGCTCGAGATCGGGTTGAGAAAGGTTGTTCATGGCTCCGGCTCTATCTGGTTCCCGCATGAACAGGTAGAAAATCCAGATTAACACACTGAGGTTGGAACTTCCCTGGGTTAGCAGGTTCAGATAGAGGCTCCCGGACAAACCAAAGTACTCTTTGATAGCCGCAGCCGCCAGGTTCACAGCGGCATCCGCCCCCATTCCCAAAGCGATCCCGAAAACGAAGCTTCTCCAGGGAAGCCCCAAGCACGCTGCGAAAATGAACAGCGAGCCCACCAGGCCCATCAGCAGGATGCTGGCAGTCTGCTGCAGCAGGTGCAGAACCGCCATCGTGCGATACGCCTCATGAGTGCGGGTGAGGGCCGCTGCGGCAATACCCGCCAGAAAGAACCCTACTAGCGCCATCCGAAAAAACGGCTTTCCAAGACGGTTGAGAAAGGAATAAGTCTTGAAGATGTGGTCAAAGACTTCCCAGACCACCCCGAACTGCAGAGCGGCGGTCAGAGCAAGCCGCACCAGATACACCTGCACCCAAAGCGCCCCGGACACGGACGGCAGCTTGTCCATCGCAAACATGACAGCGGTGAAGCACGCGTCCGCCGTGACGTAGGCAAAGAAGCAGGGGAACCGGGCCCAGACCCTGCCCCGCACCATGGCCACCACCAGCACAGACTCCAGGACCGCTGTCAGTAACCAGAGTCCGTCCAGGATGAGGCTAAGCCATTGCATCGGGCCACCGCGTCGCACTATAGCGCGTTTCGCGGCGGCCCTCAACTGCAAAGAACAAAAAATCTCTCGTCAAACCTCACTTGTGGACGGGAGGCTTTCGTGTCGGCGCGGTCGTGTGTACCCCAGGGGGGCACTGACTCGGCTTGCAGGTCGGACAACAAGGTTCCGGATCGGGGCTCTGTGCCGTCAGGGTTGGAACCGCAATCATAGCCAGGAACGCAACTGCAGCGAACCACTTCATAGTCTTTTTCACGGTGTAAATTCCTTTCAAAGGGAGATGTTCCCGTGATAATGTACTGGCCGGCGCCCCAGCGCCCGAAACCCATCAATGAATTCCTTGTTCCAAAAGCGTAACGGCATATGACTTTTTCTTCGGCGCTGCAGGACATCCAGGAAACCACGCTCAAAGCAGTTCGTGGGCTGCTGCGAAAGCTGGAATACCTCGCCGACCTGCACGACGAGCAAGGTGGGTACTCCCACTGGGGAATAAGCCGTGTCTATGGGGAGTTTTCGGCGCGTAGGGCCATGGCGCAGGCGCACCGTTCCCTGCTCTCGTGCATCTTGGCCACGCCTATCAGAAACCTGCTGGAGGATGCTGAAAAATCAAGTGAAACGGCTGGAATGGCGCCGCAGGCGTACGTGGAAAGGCTTTCTGGTGCAAGCCCGCATCTGCTGCCGGCAGAGCCGGGTGCCGGGTCAGCCCGTCACCTTAATTCAGTGCTTCATGCACTCTCGAGCTTGCTAAAGGCTCGAACGCCGAACGCCAACTCCCCAACTTCATGGCCACCCCAACCACCTGGCCAATCACCTCCGCCTCCTGGGGATAGCGCAAGGCCTGCGCCGCAACCGGAGAGAGCGGATGGGGCGTCAGAATGATGGCTTCCTCAGCCACCGTGCACCAGCAGCAGGTGTGACCCCGCCTGGTTTCAACGAAATAAATCGGACGCTCGTACTCGGAGCGCCACCCACCTTCTTCGACCTTGTTTTTCGACTCATCAATCTGCACGAACGTACCCGGGGGCAGGATCGGATACATGGTCAGGTCTTCACTGCCAATGTAGCCGTAAGTGTAATTGCATGAGGCGAATTGCGCCAAGTAGGCCAACGGCACCATGCCCCACGCTTCCACCATTCTGCCGATATTTGCGGTTTTCCGCTCATCAAAGCTGGGATCCAGCTTGATCGGGATATGAACTGCCGACAGGCCGACCAGTACTCCAGCAATGTGCGACTTGGGCGGAAGCACAAAATCCATGTCGTCAGCCGCCCCGTTCAAGTCGATGTCATACCAGGAAAGCAGTTCCCGGATATCCCGGCGATACACCACCGCCAGCGAGTACAGCCGGTAGACGCTGGGCACGACGTTTTTTGTCTCCATGTCGGAAAGCCGGCTCGGCGCAATAACAAACTCGTCATTCTGGTGTCTCTGAGCGATGCGTGCAGTGGCGGTTTCCACGTCACGCATGGTCAGCCCCAACTGCTCCCGCAGCGCTCTTAGTCTGTGTCCTCCGGAGAACATTCCCGTTTCCCCCTGACCCAAAATAACAGTATTCAGAACAACTTAGACGATTCTCGCAACGAATGATGGAGAACCCATCGCCGATAAAGAGAAAAAACATCAATTGTTGTTATTAAGATCATGCCTTTGTTCCGAATTCGTAACGGTATTTTTCCACAACCAGAGAATAATATCCAGCACTTCTCAATCGCCGCCCGAAACCGTTCCAAAACGGGAATCAGGCTGCAACAAACCTGATTCCCAGATGTCCCCGCCTTAAATCGATAAGATTAAGCAGACCACACAAAATAGGGCCGGCAATCGCCGGCCCTGCCGTTATGCCTGATCCTCTCAACTGCTAGTCAGCCGCCGCTGAGGATTCTCGCGCTTCCACCAACGGCATGTTCACTAAGTGCTCGCTGATGAACCAGGATTGCAGTTCGTTGGTTCGCAACACATCGCTTACCGCCAGATCATTGGTTCCGTCATCTCCCAGCTCATCCGCAAGCTTTGCCAGTTCGCGGCATTGCCGGATGATGATCTGATGCGCATCCAGTAGCCGCGACAGCTGCACCGGAACCTCTTCTCTGCCCCTCGGGGGTCTCTCAATCTGGGTTGTTTCCGCAACATCTGCCGCCATCGCAAGCGCCAGTCCACCCAACAACTGGATCCTCTCGGCGATCGTGTCCACAATTTCCGCCTGTTCCCCGAAATGTTTGTCGAAAAGCAGGTGCAACTGGTAGAACGTCGGCCCTGCCACTTGCCAGTGGTGTTTCTTGTACATGTCGCGAAGCGTAATCGTGTCCGCAAGCAACTGGTTGAGACGCTCCGTCATTTCCAGGCGGACCGGCTCTTCGAGCTCCAGCGGCAACGCGTGAGTAACGGTTCCGTACTTTTGAATTTCCGCGGCTCTCTGGTGGATACGAGGCTGCGCATTCAGCTTGGATTGATTCCCGGATACAGTCTTTTTTGCCATAGCCATTCTCCTTTGTCTCGGATTCTCCCAATCATGGTTCTCGCAATCTGAAGACGACTCCGCCGCAGAGATCGGAATCTGGCAATCCTGATCAAAGCGCGGTACTGCCTAATTCAGCTCATTATGGATGATTCCGGACACAAAAGGGATTCCCCCAAATTCCCCGCCGCGTCTCTGCCCAAACCCGTGCCATCAAGCCGTTGCAATCGCGGATTCCCGGTCCAGCAGAATTCCTCGCGATTGTCTATGATGGTGGAAACCCACCAGAGGATGGAGAACCACCAACTTGGCTGAGACACAGACCGACGGACTGGAAGTTCTTGAAACCCGGGAGTGGCTGGATTCTCTCGACTATGTGCTGTCCAAAAGCGGTCCAGACCGCGCCGGCCGCCTCTTGCAACAGCTTTCGCTTCACGCGCGCCGGGCCGCCGGAATCAATCTGCCGTTTACCGCGACCACCCCTTACCAGAACACCATTCCTTCCATTCAGCAGCCGCCCTTTCCCGGTAGCCAGGAGATGGAGCGGCGCATCAAAAGCCTGGTGCGCTGGAATGCCCTGGCCATGGTGGTGCGCGCCAATAAGATCCAGGAAGGCATTGGCGGCCACATCTCCACCTTCGCCTCGGCCGCCACTTTATATGAAGTAGCCTTCAACCACTTTCTGCGATCCCGGACCGAAACCGGCGATCGCGATATCGTCTATTTCCAGGGCCACGCCGCGCCCGGAATATACGGCCGCGCTTACCTTGAAGGACGAATTCCTAAAGAAAAGCTGCAGAATTTTCGGCGTGAACTCAAGCCCGGCGGGGGACTCAGCTCCTATCCTCATCCCTGGCTCATGCCCGATTTCTGGGAGTTCCCTACCGTTTCCATGGGACTCGGCCCCATCCAGGCCATCTACCAGGCGCGATTTGCCCGCTACCTCGAAAACCGAGGCCTGAAACCTGCAACCGGAGGAAAGGTCTGGGCCTTCCTCGGCGACGGCGAGATGGACGAACCTGAGTCTCTCGGCTCCATCACTCTGGCCTCTCGCGAACGCCTCGATAACCTGATCTTCGTCGTGAACTGCAATCTGCAGCGGCTGGATGGTCCGGTTCGCGGCAATGGAAAAATTATTCAGGAACTCGAAGCCATTTTCCGCGGTGCCGGGTGGAACGTGATCAAAGTGATTTGGGGCGGCGATTGGGACAGCCTCATTCGCTCCGATCGCGACGGATTACTCGTGCGCCGCATGGGGGAAATCAGCGACGGGCAGTATCAAAAATATTTCGTCGAAAGCGGCGCGTACTTCCGCCATAACTTTTTCGGCACCGATCCCCGTTTGCTCAAGATGGTCGACCACCTATCCGACGAGCAACTGGCGCGCATGCGCCTCGGCGGACACGATCCCATCAAAGTCCACGCGGCGTACAAAGCGGCGGTGGAGCACACCGACTCGCCGACCATCATCCTCGCCAAGACGATCAAAGGCTACGGCCTCGGCGAAGCTGGTGAAGGCAAGAACATCACGCACCAGCAAAAGAAGCTGAACGACGACGAACTGCGCATGTTCCGCTCGCGTTTCGGAATTCCGATTCCCGATGACGAACTGCACGATGCGCCGTTCTATCGGCCCTCCGATGACAGTCCCGAAGTCCGATATATGCAGGAACGCCGCAAACAACTCGGCGGCTACCTGCCTGAGCGCAAAGTTCGCTCCCAACCCATCCAGCCAATTTCGGATTCTCACTTCGAGGAGTTCTACAAAGGAACCGAAGGCCGCGAAGCCTCAACCACCATGGTCTTCGTCCGCCTGCTGGCAAAGTTGCTGCGCGACCCGGAGATCGGAAAGCTGATTGTGCCGATCGTCCCCGACGAGGCTCGCACCTTCGGCATGGAAGCTCTATTCCGCCAAGTCGGGATCTATTCCAGCGTCGGCCAGGTTTATGAACCGGTCGATATGGACATGCTCCTCTACTACAAGGAGGCTCTGAACGGTCAGATCCTTGAAGAGGGCATCACCGAAGCTGGTTCGATGTGCTCCTTCATCGCCGCCGGAACCGCGTACGCCACGCATGGCATCAACACTATCCCCTTTTTCATTTACTACTCCATGTTCGGCTTTCAGCGCATTGGCGACCTTATCTGGGCCGCGGCCGATATGCGTACCCGCGGCTTCCTGATCGGAGGAACCGCCGGCCGAACCACCCTCGCCGGCGAAGGTTTGCAACACCAGGACGGTCACAGCCACGTGCTGGCGCTTTCTGTGCCCAACCTTCTCGCTTACGATCCGGCATTTGCCTACGAAATTGCCGTCATCATTCAGGACGGCATCAATCGCATGTACGTCGATCAGGAATCCATTTTCTATTACCTGACCGTCACCAACGAGCCGCTCCCCATGCCCGAAATGCCGCATGGGGAAAACGTCCGTGAAGGCATTCTGAAGGGGCTGTACCGCTTCAACACTTCGCAGAAAAAAGATGCCACTTTGCGGGCCCAATTATTTGGCAGCGGAACCATCATGTACGAAGTGCTGAAGGCGCAGCAGATTTTGGAAGAAAAATATGGCGTGGCGGCCGACGTGTGGAGCGTAACCAGCTACAAGAATCTCTACCGCGATGCCAACGATTGCGAACGCTGGAGCATGCTGCATCCCGGGGAAACTCCGCGGGTGCCCTACGTGACGCAGTGTTTGAAAGATGCAGCCGGCGTATTCGTAGCCGCATCCGATTACATGAAGGTGCTGCCGGAATCGATCGCGAAATGGGTACCGCGGCCGATGTTCGCGCTGGGAACCGACGGTTTTGGACGCAGCGAAAATCGCATGGCGCTGCGCGATTTTTTTGAAGTGGACGCCAAGCACATTGTGCTCGCCACGTTGACCGCGCTGGCGCGCGAACAGCAGCTCAAGCCGGAAGACTTGCACAAGGCGATCAAAGATCTGGGAATTCATCCGGACAAGCCGAACCCGGCAGTCAGTTAGGCAGCGGGTGGCACAAAGTGTGATTTGTATCAGAGCATGCCTTCGGGCATGCCGCAAGAGCCGAGCATGAAAGCGTCTTCAGAAGCTGCGGAAGAAGTCTGGTTTTGGGTGGCGCAGCGCTTCCAGCGCTGCGATAACTGCTCCATTATGAGTACGCGCTTTAGCGCCCGAGGCCACAAAGACGACCCTTGCCGCACCTTGTTCAGGCGTGGGATTTCTGACGCACTCCCTAAAAAGGACTTACGTTGACAGAATTCAAACTACCGGAACTCGGCGAAAATATTGACCAGGGAGACCTCGTCCGATTGATGATTTCGCCCGGCGCAACCATCGTCGAAGGCCAACCGGTGATGGAACTCGAAACCGACAAAGCCGTCATCGAAGTCCCTTCCTCACTAACCGGGACCATCAAAGACATCCGCGTCAAAGAAGGCGAGAAGATTAAAGTCGGCCAGGTGATTTTCACCGTCGACGACGGAGTAAGCGGAAAAGCGAAGCCAGCACAGGATTCCGTTCCAAAATCGCAAGAGCGCACCGCCGCCGCGGCAGCGACAGCTCCAAAGCAAGCCAGGACTGAAGTCGAACCCGCGCCGCCTGTTCCGCCATCTGCGCCTGCGTCCTCCCGCCGCGCAACCGACACTCCCGCCCCCACCGAATTCGCACTGCCCGAACTGGGAGAGAATATCTCGCAAGGCGACCTGGTTCGGCTCATGATTTCCCCGGGGATGAAGGTTTCGGAAGGCCAACCCGTGATGGAACTCGAAACCGACAAGGCCGTCGTCGAAGTTCCCTCCTCGGTCAGCGGCGTGGTGAAAGAAGTTCACGTCAAGCAAGGCGAAAAAATCAAAGTCGGACAAGTCATCTTCACTCTCGAAGGCGGCGCTGCGCCTGCTCCGGAGAAGCCAAGGCATGTGCCGGTCGAGCATGTTTCCGGACAACATGGTGCGCGCCTCGCTTTCCAGGCCGCCATTCGCGCCGAAGGCAAAACCGAAGAGCAGGCATTGCCGCCCGACCAGCCGCAGCCCTCAGCACCCGCGCCTTTCATCATGCCGGCGCAGTTGGGCAAGGTTGCCGGCACTGAGCATCGCGACCCGGTTCCAGCCGCTCCTCACGTACGCCGTCTGGCGCGCGAAATCGGAATCGATATTCACGGCGTAACCGGAACCGGCCCCGGCGGACGCATCAGCGAAGACGATGTGAAGTTGTATTCCAAACAGTTGCTGGCTTCAGTCGCCTCGGCTGAGAAATCCCCTCGCACCGCGGCTTTCGCCCAATCCGAACTTCCGGATTTCGCCAAGTGGGGAAAGATCGAGCGCGTTTCCATCCGCGGGGTGCGGCGAAAAACTGCCGAGCATCTTTGGCAAGCGTGGACCACCGTTCCCCACGTCACTCAGAACGACAAGGCGGACATTACGGAACTCGAACACCTGCGCGCGCGATTTGCCCCAAAGGCAGAAGAAGCCGGCGGCAAAATGACGGTCACCGCTATCGCCTTGAAGGTTTGCGCTTCGGCGCTCAAGATTTTTCCGCAATTCAACGCCAGCATCGATCTCGCCAGGGAAGAAATCGTTTACAAGCAGTACATCAACATCGGCGTCGCCGTGGACACCGATCGCGGCCTGCTGGTTCCGGTGATCCGCAACGTCGACAAGAAGAATATTGTCGAACTGGCCGTCGAATTGACCGAGTTTTCCAAGAAAGCTCGCGAAAAGAAACTCACGCCTGCCGAGATGGAAGGCGGAACATTTACCATTACGAATCTCGGCGGCATTGGCGGAACGGGTTTCTCGCCGATCGTGAACTATCCCGAGGTTGCGATTCTGGGGCTTTCTCGCTCCAGCATGGAGCCGGTGTGGCTGAACGGAAAGTTTGAGCCGCGACAGGTACTGCCGCTCTCGCTTTCCTACGATCATCGTCTGATCGACGGAGCCGACGCAGCCCGCTTCCTGCGCTGGGTCGCGGAAGCATTCGAGCAGCCGTTTCTGCTGTCGGTCCAGGGATGAATGACCCTGTAGCAGTATTCTCTCTGTGACTCTGTGGTGAAAGGTTTTTCTTAGCGACCATGGCACCCTTTGCGGTTAAAAGCTTTTCTCGAACATGACCGACGTTTCTAACTTGCGCATCGCCGTGATCGGCGCCGGCCCGGGTGGCTACGCCGCCGCTTTCCTCGCCGCCGACCTCGGAATGAAAGTCAGGCTGATTGACCCGGAACTCAATCCCGGCGGAGTCTGCCTCTATCGCGGATGCATTCCTTCAAAGGCTCTGCTGCACGTGGCGAAGCTCATCGAAGAATCGCATCAGGCCAAGAACTGGGGCATCGAATTCGCCGAGCCAAAGATTGATCTCGCGCAGTTGCGCGGCTGGAAAGAAAACGTGGTCAAGAAGCTGACCGGCGGCCTCGGCCTGCTCTCGAAGCAGAGAAAGGTCGCATACATCCAGGGCCGCGCTGCATTCGAAAATTCAAACACGCTGCGCATCTCGAAGGCCAACGGCGACGAAGAGACCGTCACCTTCGACCGCATCATCATCGCCACCGGATCACGTCCCGCGATCATTCCCAGCCTGAAGCTCGAAACTCCTCGAATGATGGATTCCACTTCCGCGCTCGATCTGAGCAATGTACCCGCCGCTTTGCTGGTCATCGGCGGAGGCTACATCGGACTTGAACTGGGCACGGTATACGCCGCTCTGGGATCGAAAGTCTCGGTCGTCGAGATGCTGCCTGGTTTGTTGCCCGGCGCTGATCGCGACCTGGTGCTGCCGCTGCACAAGAGAATCGAAAAGAGCTTTGATTCGATCCTGCTGAACACCACCGTGGCAGCGGTGAAAGAAGAGAGCAACGGAATCCGCGTCACCTTCGAGGGTTCCAACCTAACCGAGAAAGAAAAAGTCTTCGAGAAAGTTCTGGTCTCCGTCGGATGCAAACCGAACTCCGACATTCCCGGCCTCGACAAAACGCGCGTCCAAGTCCGCGAGCGAGGCTTCATTCAGGTGAACCACCAGTTGCAAACCGACGATCCTTCAATTTCCGCCATCGGCGACGTGATCGGCGAACCTATGCTCGCGCACAAAGCGTCCCATGAGGGCCGAACCGCGGTCGAAGCCATCGCCGGACACAAAGTTGCTTTCGAGCCAAATGCCATTCCCGCCGTCGTCTTTACCGATCCTGAAATCGCGTGGGCCGGCCTCACCGAAACCCAGGCGCAGAAAGAAAATCGTGAAATTAAAGTTGCGAAATTTCCCTGGGCAGCTTCCGGTCGCGCCATGACTCTCGACCGCATCGAGGGCATGACCAAGCTCCTTATCGATCCCAAAACCGAGCGCGTGCTCGGAGTGGGCATCGTCGGCTCCGGCGCCGGAGAACTGATCGCCGAAGGCGTCCTCGCAATCGAGATGGGCGCGGTTGCCGAGGATCTCGCCCGCACCATTCATCCCCACCCCACGCTCTCCGAGACCATTATGAACTCCGCCGAGGTCTTCTTCGGCACCAGCACGGACACCTACCGCCCAAAGCGGTAGGCTAGGCTCCTTTCACAGATGAGCGCTGCTTCATAGCAGCTGTATACGGGATCAGCCCGGGCGTGGCAGACATGCCACACGTCCACAATTTCCGGTCGCCGGAACTTGACAATCTCATTAAAAAGAACGAATATTCGTTTTGTATGCCAAAAGTCAACGCCGCCCACCGCGCTCGCCGCCGCCGCCAGATCCTGCAGGCCGCGCTTCATTGTTTCGCGGCTAGTGGTTTTCACGGGACTTCGATGCACGACATCTGCCGTCGAGCCAAGCTCAGTCCCGGCGCCGTTTACCTCTATTTCCCAAGCAAAGAAGCCATCGTGGAGGCCTTGGCCCAGACTGGCCGCAGCCAGACGGCGCAATGGCTTAGTCACTGCCGGGGCAAAAGCCTGTCGGAGGTCGTTGCCCAAGTCCTTGAGCAGTTAAATCTCCCGAAGGCTCTGCCCGTCTTCCGACTGGATGTCCGACTCTGGTCTGAAGCAATTCACACCCCGGCACTCGCGGCCCTGTTTCGGCAATCCGAAGCCACGCTTTTGGACGGACTCTCACAAATCGTAATGAATGCACCACCAAAACGTACACCCAAGCAGGCACAAGCAATCGCACGTTTTCTCGTGGTCGTGATTAGCGGGTTTGAATTGCAGAAGGTCATGAACCCGAAGGTGGATTTAGGGCCAGCGGCCGCCCTCTTAAAAGCTGCTTTACAAGCAGATTTGAATCGACCCATTTCATCTGATGCACGCCGCACACCGCAAAAGGAGGCAAACCATGACCGACGCTGAATCGCAACGTGAACAGAAACGCGGACACTTGGTTATCTTCTATCTCTTGACGACCGCAATTGCCTGCATGGGCTGGATCCCGTTCGCGGCGTACCAGGTTGGGCTCCTGCATTGGCGGATCCCGGTCGAAATACCGATCGTAGCGCAATATAGTCCGACACTCGCCGCATTCATTCTGATTGCAATTGAAGGTGGTCGGGACGGCCTTTGGACGTTTCTCAAGAGCTTTGTGAGGTGGCGCATAGGCGTTCAATGGTACACCGTCGCCTTACTCACGGCACCCATCATGGGTGTCAGCTTGATCGCTCTGCACGCGCTCGAAGGCAAGTATGTTCCAACGGTTGCAAGCCTTCAAGGCTGGCAATTCCATGTCGCTGGTTTCATCGAGAACTTGGGTGGTGCTTCGGGAGGAACTGCCTCTTCCAGTGATCTTTTTCACTCTCTGGCGCAATGGGCTTCGCGGGGCGTTTGGCAGGCAGCCCTGGTCATCCTTGGTTTGGCGACCGCCAATGGAGGGCTTTCTGAAGAGGCGGGTTGGCGCGGATACGCACTTCCGGGGCTCCTTCCAGGGCGGCGGGCATTGGTTGCGAGCCTCTGGGTGGGCCTTATGTGGGGACTCTGGCACACTGGACCAGTCTTTTGGATTGGAGTATTCCAGAAGAACTGGAGCGTGGTTGCCATTCCGATTGAGTACACCTTGGGGACCGTGCCCCTGTCGGTCCTGATCTGTTGGGTGTTCATCAATGCAAAGAGAAGCCTCTTACCCGGAATCCTGTTCCATGCTTCCTACAATTCAACCTTCTTCTTCCTCACCGCGCTTTGGACACCCGGGAGGCCCGTCGTATCTGTACTGGAATGGCTTGCTGCAACAATCGTCGCAGCATTGCTCGCGATTCTCATCGGTCGGCGATCATTGTTTGCGCGCAATTAGCACCGCAAAAGGTGCCAGCCGACGTGAGTCAAGTGGAGGATTAGGGACGGTCGTTGCGAATCAAAGCCGAGTTCAGGCCATTGCATCCGATTCCGACTTTCTCCGCTCCGTCACCCCGCAAACTCCGCTGCCGGACTATACTACTTGGTTTCCTTTCAGTTCAGAAGCGGAGGCACTACCATGCACAAAATTCACCTCATCTTATTGGTTTGCGCCGTAACCGTCCTATCGCTCGAAGCTCAGGAGAAATCGATGGAAAGTCCCAAGTCGAATGGCGGCGCGGCTGCCGCCGCCAGCATGCAACCGTCCTGGATGCCAGCCTCGTCCGAAAAGCTTGAAACCGAGTTGGTCGCCAAGTATGGCGAGGCCCAACGCTCGCGGATTCGCCTCGGCCTTCACCAGACCGCTGAATTCTGGCGCGCCGAGGACGGCGATGCTGCAGTCTATGAGGACTTCATCCGCGCTAACTTTGCCGGCGATGCCGAAACCCTGAAGGCCATGTTCACCCGCTTCCAGCGCCTGCTGGAGCAGCTTGACGGCCACATGCACGAGATCAACCGCGAATTCCGCCAGCAACAGGATCTCGATCTCGGCCCGGTTCTCCCCTTCGACGAGGCTTTTGGCGGATACGATCCCGCGGCTCACGTGGTCGACGACTTCTTCGCCAACAAGCTGGCCTTCACCATCCTGCTGAATTTCTCCCTGACCACTCTCGATCAGCGTTTGGAACACGGAAAAGACTGGTCTCGTCTGCAATGGGCCCAGGTGCGCCTGGCGCAGCGTTTCGACAAACGCATTCCCGCCGAAGTCAACCTCGCCATCGCGCAAGCCGAAGGCGAATCCAGTTCCTACGTCGCGCAATACAACATCTGGATGCACCACCTCGTCGATGCGCAAGGCCAGCGCCTTTTCCCGCCCAAGATGCGCCTGCTCAGCCACTGGAACCTCCGCGATGAAATCAAGTCGGAATACGCCGAAGGCCCAAGCGGTCTGGCGAAGCAGCGCACCATCCAGCAGGTCATGGAGCGGATCGTCACCCAAACCATTCCCCAGTCGGTTGTTGACAATCCTGGCGTCGACTGGAACCCGTACACCAACGAAGTGACACCCGCCGCCGTGCAGGATGCCGACGCTTCCGCGGTGAAATCCGGTGTCGCCGCCAACAACACGCGCGAGCCCGACACCCGCTACGCCATGCTGCTGAAAGATTTTCTGGCCTGCAAGAAAGCCGACCCGTACTCTCCTACCGCTCCCACGCTCATCGATCGCCGCTTTGACGAAGATCGCGAAATCCCTGAAGCCCGCCTGCAAGCCATGCTTGAGCAGGTGCTCACCTCTCCCCTGGTCGCCCAAACTGCCAAGCTGATCCAAACCCGCCTTGGACGCCCGCTTGAGCCCTTTGACGTTCTGGTACAACGGATTCCGTCCCGGCAGCAAGTACTCTGGTGCGGAGTTGGACGCAATCGTCGCCAGGAAATATCCGACCGCTGAGGCCTACCAGAAAGACATTCCCAATTTGCTGATGAAGCTGGGATTCGCGCCCGACCGCGCCCAGTACGTCGCCGCCAACATCGTCGTCGATCCGGCACGCGGTTCAGGTCACGCCATGGGCTCGCAGATGCGGTCCGAGAAAGCGCATCTGCGCACGCGCGTCGAAAAGACTGGCATGAATTACAAAGGTTTCAACATCGCCGTCCACGAAATGGGCCACAACGTCGAGCAAACTTTTTCGTTGAACGATGTGGACTATACCCTACTCCAGGGCGTGCCCAACACGGCATTCACCGAGGCCCTGGCCTTTGTGTTTCAGGGACACGACCTCGAACTGCTCGGCCTTCCCGCTCCCGACGCCACCGCGCAGGCGGAAAAAACTCTGAACGATTTCTGGGGAACCTACGAGATCGCCGGCGTCGCCCTGGTTGATATGGGCGTCTGGCACTGGATGTATGACCATCCCGAAGCCACGCCGCAGCAACTCAACCAGGCGACCGTGCAGATCTCTAAAGACGTTCGGAATCGCTACTTCGCTCCCGTGTTCAACAAAAAAGACGTCGTACTGCTCGGCATCTACTCGCACATGATCGATTCGTTTCTTTATCTGCCGGATTATCCGATCGGCCACCTGATCGCTTTCCAGATCGAAGAGCAGATGAGAAAGGCAGGCGCCATCGGACCGGAGTTCGAGCGCATGGCGAAGCTGGGACGCATCACACCCGACCTGTGGATGGAACAAGCCACCGGCCGTCCAGTCGGCCCCGAGGCCCTGCTGGAAGCCACCCAGCGCGCCCTGAATCACGCGCTAACCACGGCAAAGTAGTCAAACGATGAGGCGCTCAGGCGGGCAGGCGCATCTTCTTCAGGAAGGCAGCGTAGCGTGGGTCGCGCTCCAGGTTTTTCAGGAGCGGGTCGCCTTTCACGTAAATAAGCCCGCCGTCGTGCTGGACGTAGGCCCGCTCCAGCCACGTGAAGGCCGCATCCGCTTCCCCACGGAAGGCATACACTTCAGCGATCTGGAAAGCCATAGATGCCTGATACTTCACGATCAGTTCTGTCAGAGCTCGATCCGATTCCTGCTTGCGATCGAGTACGTAACACGCGATTGCCCGCCCTTGCAGGCGCTGTTCAGGCATCGTCTCGCGTTCTAGCTCCACCGACGCTTCTTGCGGACGTGACTGCGCCAGGTACACCCAGCCGAGCAACGTATGCAACCACACCAGGTCCGGGCTGAGTTCCAATGCCTTCCGGTCCGCGGCTGCGGCTTCGTCCAACCGGCCCGCCCACCAGGCGGTCCGCGCCAGCCAAAAGTGCGACAATGCCTGCAGCGGGTCAAGTTCTACTGCCCGGCGGGACAGTCGCAGGGCTTCCTCAAAGCGGTTCAGGGTCGCAGCTACCTGTGCCGCGCCTAAGACAACCTCGGCATTTCCCGGTTCCAGGGCGAGGGCTCGCTGGTAGTAGATATCTGCGTTGGTCCAGTCCCAATCGTAGTCCTCATTGATGTTCCCCATTGCCGTGTATGCATCCGCCAGGTTCGGATCGAGCACGAGCGCCCGCTCAGCCGCCTCGCGCGCTTTGCTGAAATCCCTTTCCCTGTACAACGGATCGCGGGCTAGATCCGCCCGATCCATAAGAGCCACAGAGAGTGCCGCCCATGCGGGGGCATACCTGGGGTCCAGTTTGATCGCCTGCTGATAGGAGGCGATTGCTTTTTCAACTCCCGCCTGCCTGTCAGGCCCGTTATAACTCTGCCCGTAAAAGTACTTCCCTTGCAGATATGCTTTGTAGGCTTCGACGTTCGTGGCTCGCGGGGAGGGGGACTTGTCCCCCAGCAATTTCACCCTCAGAGACCCCGCTACTCGATCGTGCAATCTCCTCCTGCACTGCGAAGATGTCCGTCAGATCCCGGTCGTAAGCCTCCGACCACAGATGAAAGCCGTCGGAGACCTGGACCAATTGGGCGCTGATCCGCACCCGCTGGCCCTGCTTGCGGACGCTTCCCTCTAGAATTGTGGCCACGTTCAGTTTCTGCCCAATCATCCGAAGATCTTCGTTCTTCCCCTTGAACTGGAACGAAGACGTCCGCGCGACTACGTGCAGGCCCTGGATTTTTACCAGGCTGTTGAGCAGTTCCTCCGCCAGACCGTCGGAGAAGTACTCCTGATCCTTCTCCGCGCTTAAATCCACAAACGGAAGAACGGCGATGGAGGGCGTGATTCGTGCGGGCTCTGGAGCTTTTTTCGTCCGTGCAAGCCAGAAGGCCGCAACCAGCAGCACGATCACGATGCTGGCTGCCGCGGCGAGCATGGCCTTGGGTCGAAGGATGAAGGCTAGCCGGGGAGCAGCATCGGCTTCCACTGTGAGGTGTCCCGACTCCTGGTCCCGCGTCAATCGGCGCAGGTCCACCGCCAGTTCGTTCGCCGACTGGTAACGGTTTTCCGGTTCCTTCTCCAGGCACTTCGCGATGATCCTCCCCAGGTCGGGTGACAACTTAGGATTGAGAGCGGCAGGTGGTCGTGGCCAGCGGTGGAGGATGGCCCCAATCAGTTGCGAGCGCTCTACCTCGGCAAACGGATACCGCCCCGAGGCCATCTCATACAAGACACAACCCGCCCCATGAATGTCAGTGCGTGCGTCCACCTCTCCACTCAGCAATTGCTCGGGTGCCATGTAGGGCAGAGTCCCAGCCATCGCTCGTGTCTCGCTAAGACTCTCCGTCGCTTCACTGTCCGTGATCTGACGCCGCAGCTTGGCCAGTCCGAAGTCCAGAATCTTCAGCCGTCCGTCGCTCGTGACCCGCAAGTTGCCCGGCTTGAGGTCACGATGAATCACCCCATGCTCATGGGCCGCCGTCAATCCTTCCGCGAGTTGCACGCCCAGACGGAGGACTTCCCTCTCCGGCAGCGGCCCGGCACCTACCTTGTCGCTGAGCGTGATTCCGGGGATGTATTCCATCACCAGAAAGTCCACGCCCTGCTGCGTGTCGAAGTCGTAGATGATGGCAATGTTGGGATGATTGAGCTGCGAGAGAATTAGAGCTTCTTTGTGGAAATGCTTGCCGGCTGATTCGTTGGTGAGCGCACCGGGCGGAAGGACTTTGATGGCAACATCACGGGCGAGGTGCTCGTCGCGGGCGCGATAGACTTCTCCCATGCCGCCGGCGCCGATCTTCTCGACGATACGGCAGTGGCCCAGTTCGACGCCGACCAGAGAATCTTGGCCGAGCTCCCAGACGCCCATCGGGGAAAATAGCTCCTTCCCCCTCACCTCAACGAACCATTCTAGGCCGTTGGCGCAAAGGAATCGACAAGAAACCGAGGGAACTGGCCCAGCCTCTCCTGAAGGGTGGGATTCCACGAACCTCAACCGCAAAACGAGCGGGCCGCATCCGCACGGAAGGAAAGATGGCCACTCTCCACCCTCACTTTTTCCTTGACTCCATACCTGCAAACCATCATCATCGAAATATATCTTGTAACTAATACAAACTTTATTAGTATAACTCCTTAGGAATCTAGATTTTACCCCTAAACCCAATGGGCTCTAGATTTTGCGGGCAAAAAGTCCGTAACTTCATGATCCCACTAGACCGAGGGGGAGGGAGTATACCCACATAATAAACGGTTTTCACAAATCGCTACCAGCACGGCAGAGTGAGCGGCCGGACAGGCGGAAGGCTTCTCCATTCATTCGCGTTATCTCTGAATCGGCGGGGTTGAGAACCACCACTGCAGCAGCAGGTGCGTCGGCCAGTAAACGACGAGGGGCACCACGATAAGATAACCGGCCAAATACAACCATCCCGGAACGACGTGCTGCTCATGAAAGAAAAGACCGCGTGCCCAGTTCACGTCCATCTCCGGATGCCAGAAATAATTGATGGGCACAACGATCCACGCGGTCAGCGTCTGCAGCTTCCATCCGCGCTCGTCGTAACCCAGCCGCGAGATCGCCCAAAGCACCAGCGGCGGCGTCACCACATGAAACAGGCTGAGCAGGCGGATCAGCAGCGGCAGGTGAGCATCGAACATGTATTCGGTCCCGCCGATCAGGTGGCGGCGGCTCACCAGAGCTCCGGCCAAGTCGACGATGTAGAGACTCTGAAACAGCAGCAACCCGGTGGCCTGCCAGCAAAAAATCAGAGGCGACTCCATCCACAGTGCCAGCCCAATCAGGATGTTGCCCAGATCGCAAAAAAATAGAAAGTTCTGCGGGCCATACTGCCGCCAGTAGAGCGGCGCCCACAGCAGCAGCCACACCGTCCAACCGACCTTCACCCAAAGTGGCAGGCGCATGTCCGCATTGTAGGTCCCAGGCGTATTCCTCAAGTGCAATAAAGAGGTTTATTAGAAGAGGACCGTCGCAGGCAGCCTCCGCTGGCTATTACCTCTGTAACCTTGCTGCTGGGCACCGCAGTGCCTAGGATTTGACCATGAGTTATCGGGCTCTCCTGTTCTGTCCTGAACCGAAAACCGCCCAGGTGATCACGCAGATCCTTGGCGATCTGGACTTCCAGGTTGAGCCTTGTCATGAGCCGGTTGTAGCCGTCCAGAAGTTGACCGAGGCGCATTGGGACGCTGTGGTCGTCGACTGCGCTGACGATCAGAACGCGGCGTTGCTCTTCAAGCAGGCGCGGAACTCGGGATCCAATCCGCCAACCCTCGCGGTTGCAGTGGTCGACGGCAAGAGCGGCATCGCCGTGGCCTTTCGTTTGGGCGCGAATCTGGTGCTGACCAAACCGATCAGCATCGAGCAATCGAAGAGCACCTTGCGCGTGGCGCGCCGGTTGCTCGGAGGAAATGGTGGCGCCAAGTCCGCGACCACAACCGCTCCGCCGGCCCCAGCCACCAACCACATTGAGCATTCGACGCCAGATTCCGCAGTCTCGACATCCACAGCGCCGGAGATTGAACCAGAACCTCAGCCAGAACCGTCCGTCGCGGCATTTTATGAGTCTCCCTTGCCGCATGAGGTTGAGGCGAGCGATACAGCGGACCTCGAAGTTCCTGCAATCAGCCTGCATTCTTCCGCGCCGGTCGCCGCGGAAACGGACGCTGCGAAACTACTTTCCGCGCAGTCTTCAAGCGCGCACACCAGCTCTGCGTCGGGAGCTGCTGCCGCTCCCGCGCTTGCCAAGGAAGTGGATGCGGTCGAAATAGAAGAGCCGGCAGTTCCCGCGGAACCGCCGGCAACCGCGAAGCGTGTCGCGAAGCCAGCGAGGCGCAAGTCCGGCAGCACCATCCAGGTGGTGGTGCTCGTCACCTTGCTGATCGTGGCCGCGGCCGTTGGCTTCGTACAATATAGGAACATGCATCGGGCCGCCACCGCGGCTCCAGCGGTCAAGCCAGTCACTCCGCCACAGCCCGCGGCGGTAACCCAGACTCCGCTTTCAGCGGGCTCTGCGGTTCAGCTTTCAGCTTCACCGGGGGTTCCAGATCAGCCTTCGACTGCGCCGGCAGTTCCGGCTGCCAACCCGCCGCAAAACGTCGCGACAACTCCCGTGGCGCCTCAATCTGCCGTTGAGGGAACCGACGGGAAGCCGGCTCCCGACAAAACCACCCCGGCGCCGCCCACACCTACACCAAAGGGCAAGGCCACTAGTGCTGCGGCGAGCCCGGCCAAGTCTTCCCCTGACGGGAAACCTCGGTAGTCAATCGGTCGTAACCCGCCAACCTGTCCGCCTCGCGAGCCTCCCGAGCCGCCTTGAAAGCCAAGCACTTGGGTAACCTTGCTGCTAGGCCCCACCGCACCTACGATTCGAGTATGAGCTACAAAGCCCTCCTTTTCTGTCCCGAGGAAAAGACTGCACTGGTGGTAACCCAGGTCCTGACCGAATTGGGCTTTCAAGCCGAGCCCTGCAATGAGGTGTTTACGGCGGTCAAGAAGCTGACCTCGGCGCACTTTGACGCCATTGTGGTGGATTGCGACAATGAGCAGAATGCGGGCTTGCTTTTCAAGAGTGCGCTGCACTCCGGTTCCAACCAGCAGTCCCTCGCGGTGGCAGTGGTCGAGGACCAGAACGGGGTAGCGGCGGCGTTCCGTCTGGGTGCGAATCTCGTGCTTACCAAGCCGATCAGTCTTGAGCAATCGAGGAGTACGCTGCGCGTCGCGCGTGGTCTGCTGCGCAAGCATGACGGCGCCAGACCTTCCACCACCGTTCTTCCAAGCACCAGCAGCGCCCGGCCCGACACCTCGAACCTGGCCGACCTGGTTGGCGCCAAGCCCCTGCCTGTGACCCCGTCGGCTCCGGTTTTTTCAACCGTCGAGGCTCCGGCAGCGTCCATTTTGGAGGTTGAAAAAGAGCCCGAGCCTGCCCCGGATCCCGGCGAAGTGGCATTACTGGAATCGATGCCGGACCCGTTGAGTGGAAAAAAGTCTGTCCGGGAAACCACAACCGAGAAAGGATCTCCGTGGCCCGCGGCGGCAAGACCCGCAGAGCCGGGGATCTCCGCTTGGCCGCGAGCCGCGGCAGCAGCCGCCAAACCGGAATCTGCACCCGGCCTTATCTCTTCGGCATCGCCGGTCACGGAAACGCCATCGAAAAAGTCGACGGTTCAATTCTCCAGCGTAGGCATTGCGCCAGGTTCCGCAGCTGCTCCCGCGCGCGCGAAGCAGCCTGCCCGCATCGAGGAACCAGTAACCACCGTGATCGAACCGCCAACGTTCTCTTCCTACGGCATGGAGCCGGGGAATGAGCAATTTGGTGGTGAAGGGAACAGGAAGCTGCTGTGGGTTGCGGCGGGTGCCCTGGTGGTTGCCATCATTGGTTATACCGGATGGACCAAACTGCACTCAGCGCCCGGTGGATCGAAGACGCCCCCACTGGCGGGCGCGTCACAAACCGCAGTCCCGGTTCAGCCCAATGTTTCATCGCAGGTGCCAGCGCCAACGGCAACACCAGACACGAACATCTCTCAACCACCAGCCAACGCAACCAGCACAGTCCAGGCTCCCGACATTACCCTCTCGACTGAGGTTCCGCCGCCTCCGAAAAACAAGCCCGCTCGTACCCCGGCGGCGCATGTTCCAGCAAAATCTGCGCCTGCGCCAGAACCGCGGGAAGTTTTGGTAGTAACGAACACAGCCGCCAAGCCCGCGCCGCCTCCTCCACCTGCCGCGGAGCCGGACACACCTGCTCCTGCAGCTTCGGAGGTTGCGTCCAATTCGGGAGACCAGTCGATCTCCGGCATCATGGCTTCGACAACGGCAAGCGCGGTTGAGCCGGCGCACTCGATTCAGCTTTCGCAAGGCGTGGCGCAAGGATTGCTGGTCAAACAAGTGCAGCCCACGTATCCGGCTCAGGCCCATCGTTTGCGACTTCAGGGAGCAGTTCAACTCCTGGCCAATATCAGCAAAGATGGCAACATCACCAACCTCAAGCAGTTGAGCGGCGACGGCATGCTGGGACACGCCGCCATGGAAGCGGTGAAGCAGTGGAAGTACAAACCTTATCTGCTCGACGGCCAGCCAGTCGAAATCCAGACCCAGATCACCGTCAATTTCAAGCTGCCATAGACCTCCAGCAACGAGCCTGAACCGCCGTGAGAATTCCTCTTCACGCCTTTTTTCTTGCCGTTAAAGTGAGCCGTTCTTTAGCCTGCCGGAACCATGCCACGCCTTGATGCCCAACCCGCCCAGGCCGTGGCGCTTTTGCATCCTGCCCGAATTCGTTGCACACTGGAGCAAGCCTGCCGTCTGAGCTCAGCATGGATTTCAAACTCGTCAGTGATTACAAACCCCGTGGCGACCAAGGCAATGCCATTGAGTCTTTGCTGAAGGGTCTGTTCGACCGCGAGCCGCATCAGGTGCTGCTCGGCGTTACCGGTTCCGGCAAGACCTACACCATGGCGAAGGTGATCGAGCGGGCGAATCGTCCGGCCCTGGTCATGGCCCACAACAAAACCCTGGCCGCTCAGCTTTATCACGAGTTCAGGAATTTCTTTCCGCACAATGCGGTCGAATACTTCGTCTCCTATTACGACTACTACCAGCCCGAGGCCTATGTTCCCGCTGCCGATCTTTACATCGAGAAAGAAGCCACCATCAACGACGAACTCGACAAGCTGCGCTTGTCGGCTACACGGTCTTTGTTCGAGCGGCGCGATTGCCTGATCGTGGCCTCGGTCAGCTGCATCTACGGTTTGGGATCTCCGGAGGCCTACTACGGCATGTTGCTGTTCCTCGAGAAGGGTCAGAAGATCAAGCGCGAGGACATTACCCGCAAACTCGTGGAAATCCTCTACGAGCGCAGCGATGCCGAATTCCGCCGCGGCACTTTCCGGGTGCGCGGCGACGTCATCGAAATCTTCCCTACTTACGATGACATGGCCTATCGCGTCGAGCTCTGGGGAGATGAAGTCGAGGCGCTCTCGCAGATTGATCCGTTGTTTGGCACGGTGAAGCAGAAGTATGTCCGCCTGCCGATCTATCCGAAGACCCACTATGTGATGAAGCCGGAGACGCGGGCCAAGGCCGTCGACTCCATCAAAGAGGAGCTGAAGTGGTGGGAAGCCGAACTGGAAAAACAGGGCCGCGTGGTCGAGGCGCAGCGCGTGCACCAGCGAACCATGTATGACCTGGAGATGATCAAGTCAGTTGGCTACTGCCACGGCATCGAGAACTACTCGCGCCACTTCACCGGCCGCTTGCCGGGCGAGCCTCCGCCGACGCTGCTCGATTATTTTCCGCGCGACTACCTTATGTTTCTCGATGAATCCCATCAGACCGTGCCTCAACTGCACGGCATGTATCACGGCGACCGCTCGCGCAAGGAGACGCTGGTCGAATACGGTTTCCGCATGCCTTCGGCGCTGGACAATCGCCCGCTGACGTTTGAGGAGTTCGAGCACCGCATGAATCAGATGATCTATGTCTCGGCGACTCCGGGGCCGTATGAGCTGACCAAGTCGGGAGGTGTGGTGATCGAGCAGATCATCCGTCCGACCGGTCTGGTCGATCCACCGGTCGAGGTGCGCCCCGTGAAAGGTCAGATCGACGATCTGCTGCACGAGATCCGCGAGCGCGTGGCTCGCGGCGAACGTGTTCTGGTGACGACACTCACCAAGCGCATGTCGGAAGACCTGGCCGAATATTACAGCGAAGTCGGAGTCAAGTGCCGCTACATGCACTCCGAGATCGAAACCCTGGAGCGGGTGAAGATTCTGCGCGATCTGCGCAAGGGCGAGTTCGATGTGCTCATCGGCATCAACCTGCTGCGCGAGGGGCTCGATCTGCCCGAAGTATCTCTCGTTGCGATTCTCGACGCCGACAAGGAAGGTTTTCTGCGTTCTTCCGGTTCGCTCATCCAGACCGTCGGACGCTGCGCCCGCAACCTGAATGGTCGGGCAATCTTTTATGCCGATCGCATGACCGACTCGATGAAGAAAGCCATGAATGAAACCGACCGCCGCCGCGCCATTCAGGAAGCCTACAACCAAGCCAATGGAATTACACCGGAGTCGATCATCCGTCCGTTGGATATGTCGCTGGCCGGCATCGTCGAGGCGGATTACACCGATCTGACGGGATCCGGGGCCGATGGCATGCCCGAATTCAAATCGCAGGGAGAGTTGGACGCCTACATCACGAAGTTAGAGAGCGATATGCGCGAGGCGGCCAAGCGTTTTGAGTTCGAGAAGGCGGCGAAGCTGCGGGACACGATTAAGGAATTGCGAACCAAAGAGTTTCTTTTTGTGTGATCTTCTAGTTCCGCAACCGCCCGTCCGCAGCTATCCATAATAGAGATCCTCGGGGGTCGGCGGGACCGTCCTCGGGTTTTTCACCAGCGACGAGGCGTCGGTGTCGAGAATCGCGGTTTCAGGAATCCTTTTTCAGTCGTTGCGAATTGCGCTAATCCATCCTTTCGCCGAAAAGCCCGGAACGGTCGTGACACGACTCAGGTTCCCCACCTACTGCGGATGAAATTGCGCCACCAAGCAGTATGCGAGACGATTGCACTACATGCGCAGAAGTTTGCATCTATTTCACGAAAGCTGATCAAATTGCGGCGGTTGACGCAGTTCTTGATTGACAGAAAAGCTAGCGGGTGTAGAATCGGGAAGCCTTGATAACTCTGGCTTCGGGTCAATTCCCTGGGGGAGTCCAGAGCTCAAGGAGCGGAACAAGTTTGATGACACTATCGCCGAAATTGCTTTTATGACCGTTGAAACTTCCGTTGCCAGTGGCAAAGAAAACATTGAAATCAGCGTCAGCAGACAAACCGGTGCCGCTCTGCCAAATGCCGGCCTCCTCGCCGTTAGGAGTGGAGTTCCAGACCGCGGTTTGCTTGATCGTGCTCTCGTCGTACGACATCACCCAACCATGGAAAGGCTTATTGTCGCAATTCGAGGCCCAGGCGATATAGACGCCTCCGTTCTGCAAGAGCAAGCCTGCGCGCTGCCCTTCGTAGAAAGGATTGAAGCGGAGAACGCCGCCGGATGAGCCTTCGCCGTTGCCCCTTACTCTGGCTCGGATGATCACCGGCGAGCCTGGTCGTTCCGCTCCGGTGGCAATGTCCAGTGCGTGCAGGCGCTGCACGTAGCTGCCGTTCTCTTTGGTTCTGGCCAACACGTACATCGTTCCCGCTGCTGTGTCAATCACCGGCGTACTGGTGATGCCGACTTCCGGAACAATGGCGGTGCATTTCAGCTCACGGCTCGATACCGTGGTGATGCCGTGCCTGGGGCGAATGAAACTTCTATGCCACAGCGCGGCAGAGTTCAATCCCGTGTTGCTATCCGCGTCGAAGGCATACACGCTGTCGTGCTCCGTCACCACGTACACCACGTTGTGTGTCCCCAGCCCTGGGATGGTGACGTTGGGAACGTAAAGTGGTTGGGCATAAACATCACCATCAACGGCTTGGGCGAAGAGCTTGCCAAAACTGGCCACGTTGACATTGTCGGGCGTCAAAATCGTCTCGCTGAGGTTTTGCCCGTCGCGGCTGTTGTCATTGCGAGAAGTGGTGACGCTAACTTGCGCGTCACCTGGAATCGACAATGCCGTGAAGAAAGTTAGTACCGTCCAGACCAGAGACTTCATATACATCCTCAAATGCGAAGTAATCTTGTTATCCCCAGGGACTTGGCGGAGGGCTGTTGCGAAGGCGCCAGGAGCGGAATACATTCTTCTATCTGGAACAGCGAATGTCAATAAGCCGTGGTGAATGGAGACTTCCTTCTCTGCCCGAGAATCCGCTTGGCCTGTAGGTAGGGCCCCCTCCTTGCGGTAGGAACTTGTTGGCCGCCCGGAGAACGCCACGCGCCAAGAGTTGCGGAATATCGGGCAATTCTCGGCGGAACTGGTGCGGATCTCAGACGGTTAGGGACCATCAGATGAAATCCTTCTTGCAATCAAGATGAAAAATAATTCACAGTGTGGGCGTAACAGGAGAAAATGGCTGTCGATTATTGTTGCTAACAGTCGAGATGACTGTACAATGGTCGCTGTGGTGTGGGGTCACGAAGGAAAATTCGTGCTAAGAGAAACACCAACGCCACATTCAGGTTTCAAAAAATCAGGAGGAAACAATGGTAAAGACACGCATCGTACTCTGCTTGGCTGTTTTGGCGTTCAGTGTAACCGCGCTGGCAGCCACCAAGGAAGGGACTGTCACAATCAATGGCGGGAAGCAAACTGTCGTGATGAACGGTCAGCGCGTTTTCCACCCGGCAGCCCATCGTTCGGCTAAGCTCAAAACGATTTACAGCAACCTGGGAACGGGAACCAACGGCTACTATTGCTGCGAGGGATGGACAATTTCCGGATCGACCGGTGATGTGGGCGGCGAGTATTGGATTGCAATGCCCTTCACACCTAAGAAGAATTCCCACGTCAAACAGCTCGACCTCGGGATTGGCTATGTCGCCGGGACCAACGAGCTTGTCGTGACCCTCCTTTCAGACACGGGTGGGTTGCCGGGGAAGACCCTCCATAAGTGGCACTACAAGAACATGCCCACCTTCGGAGACTGCTGCACTCTCGACACAATCAAGTACTCAAAGGGGATTGCGGTCAAGAAGGGAAAACAGTACTGGATTTCCGCAACCACCGATTCAACGGATCCGGATCTCTGGGGCGCTTGGAATTTCACCTATAACTTCGTCACAGGTCCGTTCGCGGCTCAGGCCGGCGGCGGCGGCTGGCAGGCTGACAACTCCGACCTGGGTGCCTACGACGTTCTCGGCTCAACGCCGTAGAACCTGACGTTCGGGGTCGAAGCCTGGCTTCGACTCTGAATACGCTAGGTAGGCTCACAGACAAAACCCGCCGGCGCTCTCGGGCGCCGGCGGTTTCATTTTGCGGTGAGCATCGCTCGCAGCCTGAGCGGAATTCTCATCTTCGAAATAAAACCTTCCTCCTCTCCAACCAGACTCCCCGCCCGAGAAGATTGGTAGCGGCGCAGTTTGATTGTCATCCTGTCTACTCGGTCACGATCGGAGCCGATCACGTTTATGAGATCAAGCCACCGTTCTTTGCAATCATCTCGCTCTTGGCTTGCTTCCTTGCCACACTGCCACTACCGTCGGGCGACCAAAGTTGGCCCCTTGGCGGTTTTCTGCTATACGAAATAAAGCGGGATCAAACCAGACTTGATCCCGAATTTGGGAGGGAGAGAATCTTGAGCCGTTCCACCGGCAGGAAGGAGATTGTTATCTCTTGTCTGCTGCTCGCAGTTGTCACCTTGGCCATCTACACCCCGGCGAACTTCCATCCCTTTGTCAGCTACGACGATAATGGCTATGTCACAGAGAACGTTCACGTGCGGGCGGGACTGAGCTGGAAAACCTTACCTTGGGCCTTGACCACTACTGAAGCAGACAACTGGCATCCGCTCACCTGGCTTTCCCACACCCTGGATTATCAACTTTACGGATTGAATCCGACCGGTCATCACTTCACCAACGTCCTGCTGCATGTTTTCAACGTCGTGCTTCTGTTCCTGTTGCTGGGCCGGGTCACGGGTGCGGCGGGCCGCAGTTTGCTGGTCGCCGCGTTATTCGCGCTCCATCCGATCAACGTGGAGTCGGTGGCCTGGGTGGCAGAGCGCAAGAACGTGTTGAGCACATTGTTTTTCCTGCTTGCACTGGGCGCATACGGCTGGTATGCGCAGGCACCGAACGTCAAACGATATCTGGCTGTAGCTACGCTTTTCGTTCTGGGACTCGCCTCGAAGCCGATGGTAATCACCCTCCCTTTCGTGTTTCTGTTGCTCGATGTCTGGCCGCTGCAACGAATCCAGGGATGGGGTGATCCGCCATCGCCGCAGAAAAGGCGCAAGAAGCGCAAGGAGCGATTGGAAGCATACGATACTGAAAATTCCGGGCCCGTATTCCCTGTATCCCAAGCGCCCTTCCTGCGGCTGGTCATGGAAAAGCTGCCGCTTCTGCTGCTTTGTGCGGGAAGCGCTGTGATCACCATTATTTCCCAGCGAACCAACTCGATCCGGACTCTGGAGCGGTTTCCCCTGGGAGTACGTTTGGAAAACGCCATCTACGCCTATGCAATGTACATATGGAAGGCATTCTGGCCCACGCAGCTTGCGCTCTATTATCCCCATCCTGGCAACGCACTATCAGCAGGGCAACTTGGACTGGCGTTAATGTTTCTGGCGGGTGTCAGCGTCCTGGTGTGGAAGCAGCGCATGGTCCGCAGATATCTGGTCACTGGTTGGCTTTGGTACCTTGCCACGCTGGTGCCGGTGATTGGGCTCATCCAGGTAGGCGATCAGGCTATGGCCGACCGTTACGCCTATATCCCGTTGATCGGTATTTTTCTGATGCTGGTGTGGGGTGCCGCAGATTGGGCTGACAGCGCACACGTAAGTTTCCGGTGGCGCACGGCCGCTGCCGTCGGCATCCTGGCTATCTTGTCATTCCTCACCTGGCGCCAGATCAGATATTGGCGCAGCGACTACGATCTGTGGTCGCATGCCCTGCAAGTCACACCAGACAACGCCATCGCCCAGGAGAATTTGAGCAAGGCGCTGGCCGTGCTCGGCCGGACCGACGAGGCATTGCCCGGCCTCGAGAGGGCCGCCCAGTTCAATCCCAGCGATCCTACCAGACACGTCAACCTGGGCAGTGAACTGGCGGCGGTGGGGCGCTTGCAGGAGGCCATCGTGGAGTATCAGAAAGCCATTCAGGTGGCTGCGGGAGTCAAGGTATCCTCAGGCTCCAAGGACGTGGCAGTGCGTGAAATACAAGCCCGCTCTTACGAAAGCCTCGCCACCATCTATGATGAACTCGAGGATTACCCGAAAGTCCACGAAAGTTATCGCCAGGCGTTGAACTCGGATCCAGAGGCAGGTCCTGGAATGATACAGCGCATGTCAGAGTCCGCGTCCGATGACCCATCGAGTTCAAATTACCTGCAACTGGGGATTCTGCTTCAGGAAGCCGGCCATTTGCCTGAGGCTCGTTCGGCTTATCAGCAAGCGCTGAAGCTCGATCCCTCCTTGGACGAGGCAAAACAATCCTTGCACACCCTCGGACAAGACATTAAGTAGCGCAGATTGCATCGCCAGGATCCCGGCCGGCCTGGATTATCGCCCCATCGCGGCTGCATCAGTGAGGCTCACCGCCTCCCGCGCCCTGGGATGGTGACGTTGGGAACGTAAAGTGGTTGGGCATAAACATCACCATCAACGGCTTGGGCGAAGAGCTTGCCAAAACTGGCCACGTTGACATTGTCGGGCGTCAAAATCGTCTCGCTGAGGTTTTGCCCGTCGCGGCTGTTGTCATTGCGAGAAGTGGTGACGCTAACTTGCGCGTCACCTGGAATCGACAATGCCGTGACTATGGCGGTCGCACCGTCCGCGACCGTCTCGCCCTTGGGAGTCAACGGATGAGGTGTCGGCCTTTTTTTGCAAACGTCACCAGCCGCTGCCGCGACTTTATCGATCACTTCAGAAGATCTGTGAGCGGTTTCGGCGAAGTTGTGGCAGCCAAAACGGCAAACCAGATTACACTAGACCTGATCCAGAACCTGGAGGGAGAGAATCTTGAGCCGTTCCACCGGCAGGAAGGAGATTGTTATCTCTTGCCTGCTGCTCGCAGTTGTCACCTTGGCCATCTACACCCCGGCGAACTTCCACCCCTTTGTCAGCTACGACGATAATGGCTATGTCACAGAGAACGTTCACGTGCGGGCGGGATTGAGCTGGAAAACCTTACCTTGGGCCTTGACCACTACTGAAGCAGACAACTGGCATCCGCTCACCTGGCTTTCCCACACCCTGGATTATCAACTTTACGGATTGAATCCGACCGGTCATCACTTCACCAACGTTCTGCTGCATGTTTTCAACGTCGTGCTTCTGTTCCTGTTGCTGGGCCGGGTCACGGGTGCGGCGGGACGCAGTTTGCTGGTCGCCGCGTTATTCGCGCTCCATCCGATCAACGTGGAGTCGGTGGCCTGGGTAGCAGAGCGCAAGAACGTGTTGAGCACATTGTTTTTCCTGCTTGCACTGGGCGCATACGGCTGGTATGCGCAGGCACCGAACGTCAAACGATATCTGGCTGTAGCTACGCTTTTCGTTCTGGGACTCGCCTCGAAGCCGATGGTAATCACACTCCCCTTCGTGCTTCTGTTGCTGGACGTCTGGCCGCTGCAACGAATCCAGGGATGGGACCAGCCGCCATCGCCTAGGGAAGGGCGCAAGAAGCGCAAGAAACGATTGGAAGCATTCGATACCGAAGATTCTGGGCCCGTCTTCCCTGTATCCCAGGCGCGCATGTCGCGGCTGGTCCTGGAAAAGCTGCCTCTCCTGGTATTTTGTGCAGGAAGCGCGGTGATCACCCTCATCGCCCAGCAGGCTACTGGGATCAGGACTCTGCAGAGGTTCCCGTGGGACGTGCGACTGGAGAACGCCCTGTACGCCTATGCAATGTACGTATGGAAGGCGTTCTGGCCGACGCGGCTTGCGACGTTTTATCCCCACCCCGGCAACACACTATCCGCGTGGCAACTTGGACTGGCGGCGTTGTTTCTGTTGGGAGTAAGCGTTCTGGTGTGGAAACAGCGCATGGCCCGCAGGTATCTGGTCACCGGCTGGCTTTGGTACCTCGCCACCCTGGTACCGGTGATTGGGTTCGTCCAGGTAGGCGATCAGGCGATGGCCGACCGTTACGCCTATGTCCCGCTGATCGGTATTTTCCTGATGCTGGTGTGGGGTGCCGCGGACTGGGCCGACAGCGCACAAGTCAGTATCCGATGGCGCGCGGCGGCCGCTGCAACCATTCTCGCCATCCTGTCATTCCTCACTTGGCGCCAGATCGGATATTGGCGCAGCGACTACGATCTGTGGTCCCATACCTTGAAGGTCACCACCCACAATCCACTCGGCGAGGAAAATCTGAGTAAGGCGCTGGCGGCGCTGGGCCGGGATGACGAGGCATTGCCCGGTCTTGAGAGGGCTGCCCGGTCCAACCCCGGCGATCCTACCAGACACGTGAACTTTGGCAGTGAACTGGCGGCGGTGGGGCGCTTGCAGGAGGCCATCGTGGAGTATCAGAAAGCCATTGAGGTGGCTTCGGGCGTCAGAGTATCTAAAAGCTTTAAGGACGCAGCCGCGCGAACCACAAAAGCCCGCTCTTATGAAAGTCTGGCGACCATTTATGACGAACTCGGGGATTACTCGAAGATGCGTGAGAGCTATCGGGAGGCGCTGAAGGCGGATCCCGAGGGAGTTCCTAGAATGATACAGCGCATGTCCGACTCCGTGGCGGATGACCCATCTGCTCCAAATTACCTGCAACTGGGGGTTCTGCTCCAGGAAGCCGGTCATTTGGCGGAGGCTCGATCGGCCTTCCAGCAGGCGCTGGAGCTCGACCCCTCCTCGGACGACGCAAAACAATCCTTGCACGCCCTCGGACAAGACAATAAGTAGGGCAGCTTGTATCGCCAGGACCTCCGGCCGGCCTGGATTATCACCCCATCGCGGCTGCATCGGTGAGGCTTACGGCTTCCCGCACCGGTTGCGGCTCGGCAAGGTTCAGTTCGTTTTCGAGTGAAGAGAAACGCTGCATCACTTCATGCATGCGCAGGGCCATGTTGCGGATGGTATCGATCTGCGAGCGAGCGTTAGCGGAAAGCGATCCCGGCTCCAGCAGGAGCAACTCCGAGTTTCCCAGAATCGAGGTGAGAGCGTTGTTGAGATTGTGCCGCATGTCCAGCATGTAGCGGCCAAGCATCGCCTGGCCATCGAGCAGGACCTTGGAATGTTCCGCCCGGCGCCGACCGGCTTCGGCGAAGGCGCGCTGCAAAGCTTCTGCTGCCACCAGGACCAGTGTGTCCAGCCAGTGATCCTGCTGCTTCAGAACCAGCGTGCCGGGCCAGCGTTCGCGCACCGTGCTCAAAATGCCGTTGTCATCGGAGAGGAACAGAACCCGCTTGCCGGCGGCTTCCATGGCCTCCATCACCACGGAGAGCGATTCCGTACGGATGCGTCCGGCGACGGCGGCGTGAAAACTGTCCGGGTCAAAACCCAGGCTGAGGTCGCTGCTGACCAGGGTAAAGGCGGGCAGCGCACGTTCGGCTTGCCAGCGGGCTGTGATGGCGCGTGAAAACTCCGGATCGTCGGAGATGATCAACATGGTGGGTTGGTCCAGGTTGCTCTTTTCCGCGTGCGGGACTCCGGCGTTATAGCAGGGGATCATTTGTCGGGATCGGCGCTCGGCCAGCTCGGGGGTGGAGTCGAAACTTCAAATTCGGGGGCGTCGGCCGCGCCGGCTCCTGCCGCCGCGGATTGCACGCGTGCCGGAGTTCCCTGGAGGCTGCGAGTCAGGGCCCTTTCGATCACCGCTCTCAGATCGACCAGCATGTTGACCGGCTGCCCGGAAGAGTATTCCGCAAAGAACATCACTTTCCAGGACTGGCAGATCATGCGTAGCCGGGCAATCGACTCTTCCGCGGAGAACTGGGCGCGGCGGCAATCGATGGTGGTCACGCCCCGCTGCTCCAGCGTGCGCAACCCTGCCAGGATCGCATCCAGGTCCTGGTGCAGCAACCGGAAAAACACCCGCCGCATCATGAAGCTGAAACGGGTGAAAGCCACCATGGCTACCGGCAGGTAGTAATTCTGGCCGGCCTGGGTCTTGATCTCCCTGCCATCCGCCAGGATGTGGCTGGTCAGCAGCGATTTCAGGTCCTTGCATTGGCAGGCTTGCTCAATCAGCCCTTCCAGCGGCTTGATCCATTCGGGAACACTCAGATCGACCGCACCCACGATCGGCTCGAGCGTTTGGGCAACATACTCCAGATCGACATCGGCGTCGTCCAGCCGGGAAGGCACGCAATTGGAAAAGTACTGCACCAGGAGGAAGTCCGCTTTGTCGCGGTCGGAGTCACTGTGCTCGGCTTTGCGGAGATGGTGTACCAGCAAGCTGCGCAAGGCTTCGTCGCTCGCCAGAGGTGTGGTCTGCAGGAATTGACGGAGCTGGTGGACCTGGATGCGCTCATCCACTTCGAGCAGCCACTGGCGGGCCAGTTCCACCGATTCCTTCGGCGGAGCGTCAATTCCGGTTTCCAGGTCCGGGCAAGCCGGCAGCTCGATCACAAATTCGCGGCCCAGCGCGGCATAAAGAGGGTGAAGCGTACGCGCCTCGTTCCATTCGGTGGCCAGCCCGGTCAATTCAGACGATGGAGTCATGATTTCACAATCCAATTGGAGACTTCGCGAGTAAAACGCGCCGCCACTGCCGTGCGCCCGCCATTGTATTGCAGCGCCACCACATAGGCTTCGGCATCCAGGGAGCCGTCGGAGTTTTGCACCCGAAGTTTATCGGCAAACTCCAGCGGCAACGTGGAAGCGAAAAGCACTTCCTTGGGGGTTCCGAACTCAATCACCGTGCTTTCGCAAAACGGCGTGCCTGCGTTGGAGAGGCAGGTCAGGCGAACCGGAATGCGAACCGGGGTCGCGTTCGGGAAAAACTTGGCGAGCTTGATGGTCGAGCTTTCACGCTTCGAGCTGGCAAGCGCGGTGGCCGGTTTCGACACAATGCCTCGGTTTCCGGGGGTCAATACCGTCTGGATTCCCGTGTCTGCCGGTTAGCATGGTACGGGAAATCCAGACTACATCGAGGAACAGGATTGCACGGCAGCGGCCAAAGTCTGGCCCCGGATGGAAATGTCCAAACCTATTAAGATGAGACACTTAGTTTGTCGCTCCTTGGCGGGGGGAGTTCAATCAGAGGCGACACTGTCTCAGAATTAGAAAACGTCTCAGACATTGGCATCTGATTTGCCGAAGCTTATTGCAGAGCTTGACTGGTCGGAGACAGGCTCTGCCGGCCCCCAATGTTGTAGCGCTTCAGCTTGCGATAAAGCGTGGCCCGGCTGATGCCCAACATCTTGCCGGCCATCGCCTTGTCCCCTTTTACCTGCTCGAAGACGCGTTGAATGGTCGCCCGTTCAATGTCCTCCAGGTCCGTGGTGGAAACTGCGGTTGCGCCGCCCGGACCGCCATCCACTGAAAACGTCGAGGAGGCGATGGTGGAGGGCAGATCGGCCACATCGATTCTTTGACGGTCCCCCAAAGCTAAAGCGCGCTCAATACAGTTCTCCAGTTCGCGCACATTTCCCGGCCAGTCGTATTGCAGCAGGGACTTGATTGCCGAGTTGGTCACCTGGACCGGCAAACCGGGCGCGTAGCGGTCGAGAAACCAATGAACCAGCATGGGGATGTCGGAGCGCCGCTCGCGCAGCGAGGGCAAATGCACCGTGACCACGTTCAGACGGAAATACAGATCTTTCCGGAAGGTGCCATTGCGGTATTCCGCCTCGAGATCGCGGTTGGTGGCCGCGATCACCCGAACATCGACCTTCACTTTCTGATTACTGCCCACCGGACGGACTTCCTTCTCCTGCAGAACGCGCAGCAGTTTCGCTTGCATCTCCTGAGGCAACTCGCCGATCTCATCCAGAAAGATGGTTCCACCCGAGGCGGACTGGAACAGTCCGGCTTTGGATTTCAGCGCCCCGGTAAACGCGCCCTTCTCGTACCCGAACAGCTCGCTTTCAATCAGGGTGGGAACCAGAGAACCGCAATCCACCGCCACAAACGGCTGCGTCGCGAATAAGCCCCGGAAGTGAATGGCGCGGGCCACCAGTTCCTTGCCGGTGCCGCTCTCGCCGGTGATCAGCACCGGAGTCCGGGTGTCCTTCAGCCGCGAAATCATGCGCAGCACGTCCTGGATCTTGGCGGAGGACCCAACGATCCCGTGCAGGTCGGTTTCGGTGTCGACGCGTTCGCGCAGGAACTGGTTCTCGTCCACCAAGCGGATCTTTTCCGCCATGCGCCGCAGGAAGAGCCGGAGCTCTTCCAGCGGAGAAAACGGTTTGCTGATGTAGTCGTACGCTCCCAGCTTCATGGCCTGCACCGCAGTTTCCACCGAGCCATGACCGGTCATGACCGCGATTTCGGTGCGGGGAAACATTTTTTTCACTTTTTCCAGAAACTCCAGGCCTGACATGTTGGGCATCACCATGTCGGTCAGGATCATCTGTGCCGGCTGCTCTTCGAGCAGGGCCAGGGCGGTTTCGCCGCTGTTGGCTTCCATGCAGGTGAAACCCAGGGCTTCCCCGACCGTCATGCAGAGCTTGCGGATGCTTTGCTCGTCATCCACAATCAGCAACCGGATACGCAAGTCCTCGCTCACAACGCTTTCCCCATGGTTTGTTCGACTACCGTAATGAACTGCTGCACGCGAAATGGCTTCTCCACGCAAGGCGCGCCCGTCTTGCGCAAGGTAGCGAGAGTGTCTTCGTTGGCGATGTCTCCGGTGATAAACACGACGCGGCGGGCCAGCGCTGGGCGATGCCGCGCCAGCCAGGCGTGGACCCCGGCGCCGTCGACGCCGCCGGGCGTGCGCATGTCGGAAACCACGCCCAAGAAGTCCACGGACTCTAGTAATCTCAGTCCGTCCGCGCCGGACTCGGCACAAATTACGCTGTAGCCGCTGCGTTCCAGGGCAGCGCGCACGTAGGCCAGCACCGCGGGCTCGTCCTCGATCAAGAGCACCGGCAGCGACATAGGACGAACGACAGGCAGGTTCATGGCTCCTCTCCTTCATGAGGCACATCGGCCGGGAGCTCGTGCGCCATCGCTGGCAGGCGAACGATGAACGTAGTCCCTTCTTCCCCCTGATTCTCATGACAAAGAATCTCCCCGCCATGGGCGCGCACAATGCCATAACAAATGCTCAGACCAAGGCCCGTTCCCTTTCCGATTTCCTTGGTGGTAAAGAAGGGATCGAATATGCGGTCCGGGAACGAAACCCCGTGGCCGTTGTCCCGAAATTGCACTTCCACAAACCTGCCCACGCTTGCGCTTTTGATCACGATGCGCGGGGCCCGGCCGGTATCGCGCACCGCATCGTATGCGTTATTGATGATGTTCAGAAAAACCTGCTGCAATTGGTGTGAGTCTCCTACGACTGGCGGCAAATCCTCATCCAGTTCGTCGATGACTTCCACCCCGTGACTGTGCAGGTCGTAGGCGCGCAATTGCACGGTGCGCTGAATAATGGAATTCAACTGCACCGGCTTGCGTTGTGACGGCATCGGACGGGCGAAACTGAGCAGGTTCTGCACGATCTGTTTGGTGCGCTGCGCTTCCTGAAGGATGACGCGCAAATCCTTGCGCGCGGACTCCGGCACTTCTGGGTTTTCCATGAGCAGGTCGGTAAAGCCCAGGATGGCGGTGAGCGGGTTGTTGACCTCATGGGCAACCCCGGAGACGAGTTGCCCCATTTCAGCCATTTTCTCGGCATGCATCAGCTTGGCCTGAATGGTAGCTACGTCAGTGACATCGCTCATCACCACCACGATACTGCTGACATTGCCATCCTCGTCCCGCATGGGGCTGAGATTCACCGAGAAATGCCCGACCTTCCCCTCGCCGCGGACCAGGTGCAGTTCGAGGTTGTCCACCTGCTGACCGGCTGCGGTTTGGGCAAATGCTTCGTTCAAAGCCTTGTGGCGCGGGCGAGCGACCAGATCTTCCAGCGGACGGCCCAGCAGTTGCGCTTGCTCATATCCCATGTCCCGCCAGCGGCGGTTCGCGTAGCTGATCAGCCCGGCGGTATCGGCGACCAGGATCAGACTTTGCGTGTTGTTGAGGATCTTCCCGGAAAAATCGCGTTCCCGCTGGAGTTCCGCCTGATAAGCCTTAAGGCCGCTGATATCGAGCATCACGCCGCGATACTGCACCATCCGCTGTTGCTCATCCCGAACCGCAAACGCATTGACCAAAACATGAATCAGCGAGCCGTCCCTCCGTCGCAGGGTCTGTTCGTGATTGCGGACTGCGCCATGGCTCTGCATCTGCCCGACCAGTTCATCGTAGCGGGCGCTTACCAGGCAGACCTGGGTGCGAACGTCAGCCTGCAAGAGTTCCTCGCGGCTGTCATAGCCCAGCATCCGCACCAGCGCGTCATTCACTTCAATGAATCGCCCAGCCGGCGTCGAGAAAAACACCCCTTCCTGAATATTGTCGAATAGCTCGCGATAACGGCGCTCGGCCTCGCGCCGGTCGGTGATGTCTTTCAGGACGTGGATGGTTTGTAAAGCCTCGCCGCTGGCCTCGTGGACCCGCGAAGTGGACACCAGGTAGATCCGGTCGAGGACGCGGTGGACACGCTCGTGGCTGGCTTGCTCGTGCGCCGGCTGGCAGAAGGGGCAGGTGTGAGGCGGCGCTTCGCTCCCGGATGCCAGCAGTGCGCCCATGTTCACGCCGATCAACTCCTGCGGCTGCACCCCGATGAAACCGGCGAGCGGACGGTTGACCCGTAGTACGTTGTCCGAAACATCGTGGGCCACGATGAAATCGGTAATGGCGTCGAAGATCTCCATCCAGTGCCGGTTGGCGCGGTCCATGCGGGCAAACTGGCAGGAATTCTCCAGCGCCGTGGAGCCATAGGCAGCGATGGCTTGAAGCAGCGCTTTATCCTCGGAACGGAGGCCTCGTCCACGGTTGGCGAGGCACAGCGCCCCGAGGAACTCACGGTCTCGGTTCGCCAGCCGGATAACGGTGAAATCGTTCCAGTCCAGCGCCGAGGCCAACTCGGGCCCCAGCAGTTCCAAGGCAGTGGAGGGAATGACTGTGTCCGGGCGCTGCCGGACAACTTCCATCACCGCCCGGGTAAAGGACCGCAGAAAAGCGCCTGGTTGCCCGCCCGGCATATTGGCTCCGCGGATGGCGACTGTCTCCGCGGCGGAATCTTGAGTGGTGACCAGAGCGGCAGCTTGGGCTCCCATCAGCTCCGCGGCGTGCCGGATCAGGATTTCGTAGAACTCAGGCAGCGTGCGAGTGGAGTTGAGTTCCACCGCCAGACGCATCATGGACTCGGCACGCTGGGCATGCTGTTGGGAGACATTCAGGTTGCGCAAGGCTTCCAGAGCGACCGCCGCTTGTGTCGCCAAAGCCTGGGCCGAGCGCATGTTCTCCCGGGAAATCCCCGCACCATCCAGACGATCCAGGACCCCCAGCACACCGAACACCTGAGAATCGGATCCTTGCAGAGGAACAGCCAGCAGTTGGCGCACTTCGAATCCCTGGAACATTTCCGAATCCGGTCCACCAAGCTGGGTGGCGTCGTCGGTGGAGAAAACCTCCTGGTTCAGCAATGTCCGGCTCAGCAAACCGTCTGGCAGCACGGCATCCGCTTCAACGCTTTGGCCGTCCGTGCACTTCCAACGGATATGAAACACTTCCCCTTCCAGCAATCCCACGAAGGCCCGGTGGAACCCCAGAAAACCAGCGGCGCGAACCACAAACAGCGGCAGGAGCTCTTCCAGACGCCGAACCGAATTCAGTTCCGAGAGGATCTCCAGCAACTGGTGGAGTTCGTAGGCTTGGACGCGCACCACCCGGTTCAGTTCGGCGTTGCTGATCGCAACCGAAGCAAAACGGACCACGGCGGAGACCAGTGACTTCTCTTCCGTAGTGAACCTGCCCCCCGCCCGTGGATAGATCAGTACCGCTCCCTCGCCGTGGGAAGTGCGGAGTGGGGCAGCCAGCAGAATTCCTGCCGGGATCAGGTCGTCCAGGCTTTGAGCAGCGGGATCCGTCGCGACCATTACAGGCTCGCCCGCTGCAATCGCGCGAACTGCCAGATCGGCCGCAAACTGGAGACCTCTTCGGTCGTAGCCCGCGCGCACCGCGGCAGCCAGGCTCGCCGACTCGGCGGAAATCGCCGTCACCCCCATGCTCTGCCCCTGACCCATCAGAATGGAAACCAGGCGAGTGCGCAACAGGACTCGGAGGTGGTCCGCAACCGCCTCCGCGATCGACACAGCATCCGACAGAGCGCTTACCTGCTGCGCCATTTCCACCAGAGCTTCAGCCTGGCGATTGTCTTCGCGCGAGCGCTGGCTCCGGCGGCTGGCTTCGAGGAAGCTTCCCAGTTGCCCGACCAACATCGTGGCCTTTGCCGCCAGATCATCATTGAAGAAGTTCTGGTTCGAGCCGTGCAGAAATGTAAGCGCGCCAATCACCTCATGGGCAACCACCAGGGGCGCAGCCATGACCGACTTGGCATGAAATTCGGTAACCATTGAACCAACGATGCGTTCCGGATTGTTTACGTATACCGTCTGGCATTGCTGAATGGCCTGGGCAGTGATTGTGCTGTCCATCGTCCTTAGACGGAGGCCACGAAACTCAGCCGCCATCCACCCATCGGCTTCCTCTCCCGTCAGTTCTTCGGCGGAAACCAATCGCCACAAGTAGGTGCCGTCGATGCCAAAGAACTCCCGGGTAGCCCGGCAGAAAAATCGCAACAAGTAGTCCGGAGAAACTGCGATTGCGGCGGCTTCCGACAATTGCTGGAGCAGCCGCTGAAAGCCATCGTCCTGGCTAAGCGACGCATATGCAGCGGCCGTGATCGGTCCAGCAGACATGGTTCGGAAGCAGCGCGAAGAAAACTACAAGTAATTGATTACATTGGAAAAATAGCCTGTCATCTCAATTTGAGTCAAGTGAATAAGGTCGGAGGGTACCGGAGTGTGAAATCCCGCCTGAGAACGGAAATCTGTTTCAATCTGAGAACTGGCTGAGTGGGTGAGACGTTGGAAGCTTTTCTCCGCCATTCCAGCCGTTCGCAAGATACAGGTAATCCATTGTGTGGTAATGGTTTATGGGATGCACACTGAAGTGCCTCGACGGTGTCTGGCATGGCATCGGCATTGCACTTAAGGGGAGCGGCAAGAAGTGTGTTAGGAGGTATCGTGTCTTTCCGAACTGTCCGCCGCTGGGCTGCAGCAGGATTAGCAGCATTGATGATGGCGGCGAACATCGGCACGTTGTTCTTGCCCGCGCCTGCTTATGCCCAGGCGGAATTATCCCGGAGAGTGAAGACCAAAATAGCACCGGTTTATCCCGACCTGGCGCGCCGCTTGAACGTGACGGGAACCGTAAAGGTGCTCGTGGTCGTTGCACCGAACGGCAGCATCAAGCAGTCGAAGGTGGTCGGCGGAAATCCGGTCTTGGTCAATGCCGCGATGGACGCATTGAAGAAGTGGAAGTTCGAAACCGCGGACGAAGACAGCACCGGCACGGTGGAATTTAAGTTCCAACCGCAGCAGTAGTTCGGCAATCCCGCCAGATACGCTCCGCTTCGGAGCAAAACGGGATCAGCGCCGCGGAAAAAGGACGGCTGCATGGAGAGAATTCGATGACGATACGCAAGAAGCTCTACCTGAACTTTGGAGCCGTCCTGGCGATGGTCGTGGTCCTGTTCCTGGTGAATCTCACGGCCGTGCAGCGCGAGCACAGCGCCAAGGCAGCCGCCTCCCGGGCCCTGGAAATGGCGGAAGCCACCGACCAGATCACTTTCCAGATGATGCAGAACCGCCTGCACTTGAGCAACTATCTGCTCAGCGGCGATCCCCGCGAGGTGGACCGGCTGAACGAAGGAACCCGGATTCTGACCGAGAAGTTGCAGAACAGCCAGAAGGAGGCGAACTCCGAACAGCAGCGCCTGGCGCTGCAGAAACTGGAAAAGAACGAGCAAGCCTGGATGAGTGAATTTGCCATTCCGGTGGCGGACAAGCGCAAGGATGTGGACGCGGGAAATGCGACCGTAGCCGAACTGCAGATTTACTATCTGCAGAAGGACGCTCCGTCGTGGATGAAGACATCCACCGAATTGCTGCAGATTGCGGACTCGGAAAACAAGAACATCCTGGAGGAGCGGCGCAAGTCGGACGAGACCGCGGCCACCGCTACCATCGTTTTGGCGCTACTCAGCACCCTGCTGGCGGTGGGACTGGGCGTGGTCATCGCCTACACCACGGCCGGTTCCATTACGACTCCCCTCGACAACCTGATGAAGGTGGCCCGGCAAATCGCTAATGCCGGCGACCTCGATCACGAAATCGATACCCAGCGCACCGACGAAGTGGGAGAGTTGGCCCGCACCTTCTCCGCCATGGTGACCTATTTGAAGGAGATGGCAACCGTCTCCGAAGCGATTGCCGGCGGCAATCTGGCGGTCGAAGTGGTTCCCCGGTCCAAGAACGACACCCTGGGCAATGCTTTCAGCCGCATGATCGAAGGACTTCGCAATTTGGTGCGGAGTGGACGCGATGCCGCGTCGCAAGTGGCCACTGCCTCCAACCAGATTGCCGGGACCTCCGATGAATCCGCCAAGATCAGCCTGCAGACGGCCTCCGCCATCGATGAGGTGACCAGCACCATGCACGAGATCAGCGTGAACGTGCAAAACATGGTGAAGAACACCCAGGTGCAGGCCTCCAGCGTCAGCGAGACTTCTGCTTCCATCGATCAGATGGTGGCGTCCATTCAACGCGTGGCCGACACCGCCAAGGTGCTGCTCGATATCTCCAACCGTTCACGGGAGGAGGTCCACAGCGGCATCGCAACCATGGAAAAGGCCACCGACGGACTGAACAAAATCAACTCTACGATCGGTTCCTCCGGCGAAATCATCGACGCCCTCGGCCAACGTGCCGACGACATCGGCAAGATCATCGAAGTCATCGACGACCTGGCCGAGCAGACTAACCTTCTGGCCTTGAACGCAGCTATTGAGGCGGCTCGCGCCGGGGAACACGGGCTCGGCTTCGCCGTGGTGGCGGACGAAGTCCGCAAGCTGGCGGAGAAATCCGCGCAGTCCACCAAGGAAATCTCCGACCTGATCCAGAGCATTCAGAAAGAAGCTCGCAAGGCGGTCGAGAACATGGACCGCAGCACCGGCATTGTGAACGAAGGTCTGGGGCTGGGACAGGAACTCAGCGTCGCATTGCGCAAGATTTCCAATGTGGTCACCGAGGTGTACAAGTTTGCACAGGAAATCGGTGCAGCCACCAACGAGCAGTCCCATGGCTCTTCCCAGATCGCCCGCGCTACCACCCGGCTGAACGAAATCACCCACGAAATCAATTCGGCGGTCGAGGAGCAAGCCTCGGGAGCGCACGCCGTGGTGAAGTCCATGGAGCGGATGCGCGAACTGGTCCAGCAATCCACCTCCGGTTCGACTGAACTGGCGGCCTCGGCCGAGCAGATGTCCAAGATGTCGCTGGGCCTGCTGGATTCTATGGACCGTTTTTCGATCGATCCGGAACGCGGCGCCTGGCGGCAGGAGGACAAACCCTCGCGGCAAAGCGGATCCAAAGCAGCCGCGGCAACTCGTGCGTAAGCGGACTCTCTCATGGTCAACCGTGAACTGCATATCGTTGGCTTCCAGGTAGGTCGTGAGACCTACGGGGTCCCCATCACTTCCCTGCACGAGATCGTGCGTGTGCCGGAAGTCACGGCGGTGCCGGACGCGCCCGAGTACATGGAAGGCGTCATGAACCTGCGGGGCAAAATCGTTTCGGTTCTCGACTTACGCAAACGTCTGGGCGAAACCAAGGTTGTGCCGAGCCGGAGAAATCGAATTCTGGTGGTCGAGCACAAGGGACGCCTCTCGGGACTGATCGTGGACTCCGCTTCCGAGGTTCTCAAGATTTCCCCCTCCGACGTGGAGCCTTCGCCGACGGAATCGTTGGAGGGTGGACTCAATTGTGTGACTGGCCTGGGCAAACATCAGGGACGGCTCATTGTTCTGCTCGACATGGCCAAGCTGCTGGAATCGAGCACCACACGCAGGAAAAGCAAGAACGAAAACCATCCGCCGGCAGGTTCGGGAGCCGAGGCGCGCGGCGCCGCGGCTTCCAAGTGATCCAGCGCAGGTGACATAGACATCCATGAGCACGGCAGGCACAGCGACTCAGGCACAACTGAGCGAATCGGAAATGAAGTTGCTGCAAACTCTGGTCTACCAGGAATGTGGCATGCATTTTGATTCGCGCCGCGCCCCCTTCCTGCAGGACCGCTTGTACCGCCGGCTGCGGGAATGCCGGATGGATTCCTTTTACAGCTACTACCGGCTGCTGATCAGCAAAGAGGGCAAGGAAGAGCTGGCCAAACTGCTGGAGAACCTCACCGTCAACGAGACCAGCTTTTTCCGCAATAAGGCTCAGATGGATTTGTTCCACAAGCACATTCTCGATGGCCTGCTTCGCCGCAAGCAGGAGCAGCGCACCTACTCCTTGCGGATCTGGAGCGCGGGTTGCTCCACCGGGCAAGAGCCTTACACCATCGCCATCCTGGTGGCGGATGCGCTTTCTTATCATGTCCTGCGCAACCCCTCTGGCTACGATCCGGTTCTTCCCCGGCCTTTGATCCCGCCGCCCTGGAAAGTGGAAATCCTGGCCAGCGACATCAGTTACTCGGCGCTGCGGGCCGCGCAGGAAGGCATCTACTCCGAGCAACAGATGGTGACCGTCGACTACAGCTACCGCTTGCGGCATTTTGACAAGGTCGGCGAACGCTATGCGGTCAAGAAGGCGCTGCGGGAAACTGTGCACTTCGACTTTCACAACCTGAAGACCGAATACCTGCCGCAGCGCAATGACGTGATCTTCTGCCGCAACGTGATGATGTATTTCGACGAGGCCGAACAGAAGCGTCTGGTCGAGAAATTCTACCGTTGTCTGAATCCCGGCGGGTACCTGCTGGTGGGTCACGCCGAAAGCCTGCTGGGTTTGACCGACAAGTTCAACATGATCTATCGCGAAACCGGAACTGCCTACCAGCAGATCGAGGTGGACTTGTGAGCCAGTTCTCCGACGATCGCGGCGCGGAATTGCGGGAGCTGTTCTTCGAGACCGCCCAGGAATTACTCCAGTCGCTGAACGACCACGCGATGAAGCTGGAGAAGCAACCGGGCGATGGGGAAACCATCCGCGACATTCGGCGGGTGGTGCACACCCTGAAAGGCGACGCAGCGGCAGTGGGTTTTCGCGAACTCAGCGAACTGGCCCACGAACTGGAAGACGCGCTGGCCGTGGATGCGGTGGAAGCCCACCAGTCACTGGCGGAGATCGCGTTCCGCGCCGCCGATACGTTCGCCGCCATGCTTGACGCCTATCGCAAGAATGGCCACCTGCCATCGGCGGAGCCCCTGCGCAAGATGACGCGCGAACTGGGGCAAGCTCCCAAACCGAAACTTGCCCGGTCGCGAAAAAAGAAAGCACCCGTGCCTGCCAGCCCCTGGGCCGAATATGAGAATCTGGCGGCCCAGGATGCCGCGGCGCGGGGTAAGCACGTCTACCACATTCGCGCCCTGGTCGATCCAGGTTGCGCCATGCCGATCGCGGCGCGGCAGTTGGTGCTAAGCGCGCTGGCCGAAGCCGGCGAAATTCTGGCGACCCGGCCGGAACCGGGATCAACCTCGAACACAAAGGAATTGCAGGCACTGCTGGCCAGCGACAAGCCTGCCGAGCACATCGCGGAGAGATGCCGGATCCCCACCGCAATCTCGCAAGTCCAGTTGGAAACGGTTGCGACGCCTTCGGTAAAGTCCGCGAAACCCAAGAATCCCGGCGTTCCGCTGCCTCCAGAAACACCTGTAAGTAGGCGCGATGAAATACCGGTCGCCGCACCCGATAGTCCTGCATCGGCTGTGTCCGAACATGACACCGGGGCCAACGTCGCTCATGCTCCCGGGGAAAGCACTCTGCGCGTGGATGCGGAGCGCATTGACAACGTTCTCAACCTGGTCGGCGAACTCATCATCGGCAAATCGATGCTGCAGCAGGCGCTCACCGAGTTCGCGGCACGTTCGCCCAAGGACCCTATGCGGGCTCGCTTCAGTGACGCTATGGCGTTCCAGTCCCGGGTGCTGAACGACTTGCAGCGCGCGGTCATGAAGGTCCGCATGGTGCCGGTGGAACAGCTGTTCCGGCGCTTGCCGCGGATGGTTCGCGACGTTGCCAGACAATGCGGCAAAGAAGTCGAAGTGGTGCTGCGGGGACGGGAGACCGACCTCGACAAAAGCCTGCTGGACGCCATCGCGGAGCCGCTCACGCACCTGGTGCGGAACGCGGTGGGACACGGAATCGAACCTCCGGAAGCCCGCACCCGCAGCGGCAAGCCGGCGCGTGGAACTATTTGCCTGGAAGCCTATCACCAGGCCAATCAGGTCATCGTCGAAATCAGCGATGATGGCGAAGGCATCGATCCGCAAAAGATCAGAACCGGGGCCGTCGAACGAGGTTTGTTAAGTCCGGAAGCCGCGGCCCGCGCCAGCGAAACCGAACTCCTCGAGCTGATCTTCCGGCCAGGATTCAGTACGGCCAAGAAGATCACCGAGGTGGCCGGCCGCGGCGTCGGGTTGGACGTGGTGCAGAGTGTTCTGCACCGTTTGAAAGGTACGGTCGAAGTCGAGACCCACGCCGGCCAAGGCACCCGATTCCGCTTGCGGCTGCCGCTCACGCTTGCCATCATCAAAGCCTTGCTCTTCCGCGTACGGCGGCGGCTCTACGCCATCCCGCTGAACGCTGTTGCCGAAATTGCGCGGGCCCGGGAATCGGACCTGCATCAAGTCGACAACCGCGAGGTCCTGCAGCTTCGTAATTATGTCCTGCCCGTCATCCGTTTGGGCAGCCGAGATGAACAGCAGGCGGAGGGGAAAGACCCTAGGATTTTCATCTTGGTGATGGCCATGGGAGAGCGCCGATACGGTTTGCTGGTCGATTCCCTGCATGGTGAAGAAGAGTTGGTCATTAAGCCGCTCAACGATCACACCGTCGAGACCGATCTGGTCAGCGGCGCGTCGATTCTGGGAGATGGCCGCGTCGTCCTGATCCTGAATCTGAGCGCCGTGGTGGACCGCTTTTCCAAGTGGCGTCCCGATGCCGGCAGCCAAGCCTCCTGCGCCTTCTCGCTTTCCCCCAGCGGATGGGCTTTGCCTTCTCGCGGGACGGAGGCACAGCCATGAACTCTCCGGTGCGCGTTCTGGTGGTCGATGATTCCGCCCTGATGCGTAAACTGATCCCGCAGATCCTCGCCACCGACAGCTCCATCCAAGTGGTGGGCACCGCCATGGACGGCAACTTCGGTCTGAAAAAGATCGAGGAACTCAAGCCGCAGGTCGTGACCCTCGATCTGGAAATGCCGGGCATGGGCGGCCTCGACATGCTGAAGGAGATCATGCGCCGTCACCGCCTCCCGGTCATTGTGGTCAGTTCGCATAGCACTCAGGGCGCCTCGGTGACCTTGAAGGCCCTCGCCATGGGTGCATTCGATTTCGTGGCCAAACCATCCGACGTTTCGGCAAACATGCCCGAAATTGCCGCCGAGTTGATTTCCAAAATAAAAGTAGCGGCCCAGAGCCGCGGCATCGTTTTTCGCCCCGTGCAAACCGCTTCGCCTTCCGAAAAGGCTGCTCCCAGCCCGCAGCGCTTGCCCAACCGGGTGGTTGCCATCGGCGCTTCCACCGGAGGTCCGCACGCGCTGCATTACTTGCTTTCGCAGTTGCCCCGGGATTTCCCGGGGACGATCTTGATCGTTCAGCACATGCCCGAGGGATTCACCGAGATGTTTTCACGCCGTCTGGAGGAGGTCTCCGCGATCTCGGTGAAGGAAGCACAATCGGGCGACCTGCTGCTGGCGGGACGAGCGCTGGTTTGTCCCGGCAACCGTCATCTGAAAGCGAAGAGACTGCCTCTGGGGGACGTCGCGGTGTTGGCGGACGAACCGCCGGTCAATGGACATCGGCCTTCGGTGGATGTGTTGTTCCAGAGCGTCGCGGACGAATTTGGCAGTCAGGGTTTGGCGGTCTTGATGACCGGCATGGGAGATGACGGCGCCCGGGGAATGGGATACATCAAAGCCGCCGGCGGAATCACCATCGCCCAGAACGAAGAGTCTTGCGTGGTATTCGGCATGCCCCGCGCGGCGATTGAGCGCGGATACGCGTCACGGGTAGTCCCGTTGGAAGTGCTCGCCAATACCATCATGGCGCAGTGTTTGCAGGAGCGCCATCGGGCGGAGTCCCCCGAGAGCCGCAAGGCCAGGGGAGCAGCACGCGATTGAGTTTCAGCCGGCAGAGAGATTCTCCGCCGGGAGCAGTCAAAAAGCAGCAGGAGGCTGACATGGAGCAGTTTGCAGCAGTCCGACGCAGTAAGGACGGGCAACCAGTCCGTTACCTGGTTGTCGACGACTCCGTCTTCGCACGCAAGAACCTGGCTCGAATGATTGAAACATTCGGCGGCCAGCTTGCCGGCGAAGCGGGCGATGGCATGACCGCCATCTCGGAATACGACAAAACCCGACCCGATATCGTGCTGATGGACATTACCATGCCGCAAATGGAAGGCATTGAGGCGGCGGAGAAGATTGTCCAGCAGCATCCGGAAGCGCGCATCGTGATGGTCTCATCCGTGGGCTATCAGGAGAACATCGTAGCGGCGCTGCAACGGGGCGCGCGTCATTTTGTGCAGAAGCCGGTAAAACCGGAAGTGCTGTATGAAGTGATCAAGTACGTGCTGGGCGAGGATGGTTCGGTTACCAACGCCGCAACCGCGGGGGTCTGACGTGAAGATGGAGCTGATTCAGCCTTTCATCAATGCGGCGGACGCCGTGCTGGCGCAAGGGCTCAAGGGTCCGACCGCGATTGCCAACCTCAGCATGGAAGAGGACGCTTATCGGCGCAAAGGAGTAGCCGCGCTAGTATGGGTCACCGGCGATATTGAAGGCCACATGGTCATCGATCTCGATCCGGAGACCGCGGTGCGCGTGGCCAGCCGGCTGGCGGGCGAGGAGTTGCCCGGCTCCGATGAACTGGTCCGCGAGACCGTGTGCGAACTGGCCAATCAGGTCATCGGAAATGCCATCACCTCCCTCAATGACCAGGGCTTTCACTTCCGGGTCCATCCTCCGGTGCTGCACACCTCCGACCACGGCCCCAAAGGCAGCGAGGACACGGAAGCTTTGGTGATCTGCTTTGAAACCGCCAGCGGCGATGTCTACATGAACATCGCGCTGCGATACAAGCAGGCGGGTAACACGGCAGGCGCGGCGGCGGCGCGTGCCGCGGTCAAGAGAGTTTGACGGCACGGGACCCATGCTTGTTCCCGGTGTTGAGCATGCTGGCGGGTCCGCAATTCCCCAGAGGCGCTTTCCTTCCCGTTTCTCATCCTTCCCCATTCTCTTCCTGGGATAGCTTGCGACCTTCCGGCTGCGTGCGAGCCCGGCGATTTCGGGAAACCACAGACTCTTCGTTGTTGGTGAAATCAAACTCTGGGATGCGCTGCGCCGCAGACCGCCCTTACGATCCGGCCACCACCAGCACGGGGTTCTGCGGAGTGATCCCGGTTCCGGTTCCGCTCTGACCGCTCAAGGTGACGCCCGCGGGATTGACCACCGTGAAGGTTCCCGCACCCACGCCCACTATGGTGAATGTCCCGTTATCCCCGGCATTCTGCATGTTCTCGATGACCATCGTCATGCCCAGGTGCAAGGGCGGGCCTGAAACCGGCGTGTAAGTGTAGACAGTGCTCGTACCATTTTCGAGCGCAGCCGTCACTTTCACAGCCGAAGGTTGAGCGGCGCTCAACGGCGCCAGCAGGTTGGTAACGATTGTGTCGGTCGACGTCTGAATGATCGACGTATTCCCCGCATCACAATTCCCGACGTAAACTCGAGTGTCATCGGCCGAGGCTGCCACCGACAGCTCGAAGCGCGCAGAGGCGCAGACCTGCGAAACTGTCGCGAGAGGAATCGTGGTCTTGATCGTTTCACGCACCGTATCGACCACGGTCACACTGGAAGTGACATTGCCGCCGCTCACGAAAGCGCTGGCAACGTACGCACGGCTACCATCGAGCGGCAGAACCGCAACGGAGACTGGACTGGCAATGGAGATCGGCGTTACGTTCAGCAGGTCGTTCGACACATCCACGATAGAAAGCAGATTTTTCGCCGGGTTCGTGACATAAAGGCGGTTCTTGGCGGAATCGTACGCCATGAAATTGGCTCCGGTTCCGACCGACGCGGGGCTTCCGACCACGGTATCACTTCCCGTGTCGATCGCGGAAACCGTGCCCCCGCTGCTGTCCAGAACGTAAATTCGATTGGCATCGGAGCGCGCCGAAACCCAGACCGGCGAGACCCATGATCCGGGCACAAACGCTGCGCTCTGGTCCACGGAACTGATCACGCTCACCGAACCACCTTGGTTGGCCACATAGATCTTCTGTGGCTGGCCCCCCTGGATCGCGGGGGTCTCGGCCAGCGCGACTGGAGCCGTCCCGACCGGCACAGTGTTGCTGATCGCATTACTGGTGACGGAAATCACCGAGACCGTATTGTTGCCGGAATTCGCCACATACACCGTGGCACTCTCGGCCGTGCCGGCAAAAACCGGAGCCGATCCCGATGGCAAGCTGATGGTGGTAACCGGAGTCGGACTCGACGTCAAAAACTCCGAGACCGTGTCATCAAAATTGTTGGTCGCGTAGACCCTCGTCGAAGTTGCAGCCAGGGTTACATACGAGGGCACAAGCCCGACCGTAGCCTGGGAAACGGCGGTATCGCCCGAGACGTTGATGATTGTACCGGCGCCCGGGTTATTTTTCCCGTTGCTGCTCAGCACCACGGCTACATGGGAAAACCCGGGATTGGGCGGACTCGACGTAACGGGACTGGCTACCGGCCGGTAGACGTCGCCGCAACCGGCGCACATCAGCAACCCAACTACGGCTGCGGCCGTGCGTTTCATGCGTAATGAGTTTCTTAACATAACCTCTTCAATCGCCATTCCTTGACCGGGTCCTGGAAGAATTTCCTATTCTAAACGTGGGAACCCCGGAATCCCAAGCGGGTCAGCAGATTTTGGTCCTCAATCTATTGTGGGCGTCATCCCGAACGGAGCCGCTTTTCAGGCGGAGTGAGAGCCTGCCCCGAGCAAGCGCAGCGCGCCGAGGGGGATCTCGCGTGCATCGCTGCAGCCTGAGGGGGCAAATGCGTCACGATCTAACCGCACATACGGTACAATCACCCGACGGGGGTTTGATCATGAAGCAGTCCGCACCCAGCCGAATCCGCGCCGCGATGGACGCCGTCAAGCGCCTCTTCCGGAGAAAGAAGCCCGAACAACCGGAAGACCCGTACGCCTATGTGACGGCCCCGAAGAGGCCTCGTCCTCCCGCTCGCAGTGCCGCCGCGGTCGCCGACCGTCCGGAAGATTGATCCAGCATCTCGCACGGCGGGCGGGCGCTGGCCGCGCGCTCTCAGCCGCTCCCTAGCTGGCCTGTGCCAGCCACCAGATCTTCTTTCTAGCCGCCTTCCAAATGCCCTCGTCCCAACCGCTCTGATCAAGCTTCCGGAGATAGCCGTCAAAACACTCGCGAAGCCGCTCCGAAAACTCGTCGCGATTGATTTGTCTTCTCGTCGGGATCCCAAAATTTTCCCGTCCGAACGAGGCGCCATTTACCTTTTGTCTGCGCCTGATGAAGAAGCCCGCAGCGGATCTTAGCGTAGAAGTCCTTGCCCTCGACATCCGGGAAGTACCTCTTATAGAGGTCGTCCTCGAAGAATTCGACAAAAACACTCTCACTGCCGCTCTTGTCGAAGGGGCCCTCCAACTTGTAATCGCCTGCCACTCCGTTGTCGGGCGATCCTGCTAGATGCCCAAGCTCTCCGCGATAGGAGCTTGGCAGGCCCTTTCGGTAACACTCCATCGTTTCGACCAGCAAGCAGCAAAGAGCCATGATTGCAAACCCATAGCCTTGGCTGTTACCGGGGGCGTTAGTCAGACAGCGTATGGGGCCAAAGAATCTCTCGCTGTACCTCTCGTTGACGAATCGGATCAGTTCGGCCTTCTGTCCAGACTGGAGGCATTGGAGCACCCTCGACCGGGTCCAGTTCCGTGCCAGCCTTGCCTCCTTAACCCGGAGTCCCTCGACCACGCGTCCCTCCCTCGGTCGTGCAAGCATTCTCAGTTCCGTGGGCAACTGGCCTGTGCCTTCTTGTCTGCCTCGCGAGCCTCTTCAAGCAGCCTTTTGAGCCGCCGCACCTCCCACCGACAGCGCCCCCGATAAGCCGGATCCCTGAACACGGACTTTGGGGGCGCCTGCGTGCAAACCGGGCAAATGGCGAACGGTTCAGCCCCGAAAAGGATCGCCTCCAACCTGTCTTGCCACGCTTTTTGGGCGTGATGACGCGACCCGCAGCAGTCACAGACCAAGTACATTTCGGGCCTGAGGCTCATTTCGATCCCCGGCTCCATCCCCAACCTTAGACGCTTGCCGCCACTCATACCTGCAGACCCTCGTGCCCCGCCATCGCTACCCCCGCGCCAACCGCCTTGGTGAGTTTACACCTCCAATGTGGGCTCAGGAAAATCGCATCGCCTCTGGCACCCCAGACCGGCTCGGTTGAATTTCACGGCGTAGGAGTGTAACTTTGCCCAAGTCCGCGAATCTCAGAAAAGTCAGTTAGTACAGCTTCGGGACTGTGCCGTGATTTGCAAAACGGACAGCCGTAAATTCAAGAGCATCAACCGGCGCGAGTTGCTGAAGCTGACGCCGGTTCTCGCCTTGGGCGCATTCGCGATTCCTCGGGTGCAGGAATCGCTTTTGAAAACCGGCCTGGGATTCAGCGATTGGGCGTCGTCTCTGCTGTTCCGCACTGGACACCTGGCGCCCACCTTCGCGGATTCGGATCTGACCCCATTCAACCGATTCCCGATTAATGGTTACGACGTCGACGATCCCGGAGTTGACCTCGACAACTGGACTCTCACGGTCGGCGGCGCCGCCCAGCGACAAGGCGACTACACGCTGGCGCAAATTCAAGCATTACCAAAAGTCAGGCAGAACACCCGCCACGTCTGCGTGGAAGGTTGGGACGTGATCGGCCGTTTCGGCGGCGCAAAGCTGTCCGACTTCCTGCAAATGGTCGGTGCCGACACCACCGCTCGTTTCGTTTACGTAGAGTGCGCCGACGATTATTACGAATCCATCGACATGGCAACGGCCCTGCATCCTCAGACCCTGCTGTGCTACGAGATGTACGATCAACCGCTCACCCGGGAACACGGCGCGCCCGTTCGCCTCCAGATTCCCACCAAAGTGGGCTACAAACAGGCGAAATATCTCACCAGCCTCGAGATCACCAATGTCCTTCCGCGAGTCGGATACTGGGAAGATCAGGGATATTCGCGCTTCTACGGGCTCTAGCGGAGACAAAACATGGCAACCCGCGCAATCACGGTACAGAATGCGAAGACCGGCGAGGTAACCGCAGCCGTCTACGAGCATCCCTATATCGTGCGCCTGTGCCATTGGGTCAACTCGTTCGCGCTGTTCGTCATGGTTGGCAGCGGACTGCAAATATTCAAAGCGTTTCCCAGCTTTGGCGCAAAGATTCCAGAGAAGGATCTCATCAATTGGCCGAAGGCTTTCGCGCTCGGCGGATGGCTGGGCGGCGCGCTGCAGTGGCACTTGACGTTCATGTGGATATACATCGCCACTGGCCTGGTTTATCTCGGTTACCAACTATTCAGCGGCAATTACAAGCAGGTGTTGTTCGTGCCGCGCGACATTCCCGGCGTATGGCCCATGGTGCGGCACTACTTCTTCTTCGGCCCCAAGCCACCGGTCACGGAAGCTTACAACTCGCTCCAGAAGCACGCCTACACATCCGTAATTGGGCTCGGCGTGTTATCGGTTCTGACCGGGCTGGCGGTCTGGAAGCCGGTGCAGCTCTCCTGGCTGGCGTGGTTGATGGGTGGCTTTCATTGGGCACGCCTTTGGCACTTCCTGATCATGTGGGCGATCCTGGCGTTCATTTTCGGCCATCTGGTGATGGTCGTACTCCATGGGTGGAACAATTTTGTGTCGATGCTGACCGGATGGAAGAAGGATCCGGAGTACCCGGCGAACTAGGGTTGGTCTCATAAATGGTTTCGTGGAAGGAATCGTTTTGCGGAAGCGCGGGCGCAGCCTCAGCGGTTTTTGTGGAAGGGCACGGCTTCAGAGGCTGCAGAAAAGACTCGACCTCTCGATTGTTTTTGGGTGGCGCAGCGCTTCAGCGCTGCGATGACCGCTCCATTATCAGCACGCGCTTGAGCGCCCGAGGTCACAAAGATGACTTTTCCCGCAACCTGTTCAGCCGTGCCGCTTGGACCACCTAAACATAGGGCTTTAGCCCTTGAAGTTCGCTTGACTGAACGCAGCAACTCCCAATCGTGGGCGGGGTGAATGTCAGCCGAAGCAACTTCGCTGGCGCAGCCAGCGGAACAATTCGAGGAAGGGACGCTCATCCGGCGCATTTGCGGCGGGGAACATGAACTCTTTTATGAGCTGATCCGGCCGTACGAACGACGGGTATATGCGGCGGCATTCGCCATCCTGCGCAACCCGGCCGACGCCGAAGACGCGGCCCAGGAGGCTGTGCTCAAGGCGTTCAAGAATATCCGCCAGTTCCGGGCAGAAGCCCGCTTCAGCACCTGGCTGATCCAGATTACGGTGAACGAGGCGCGCATGCGGAGAAGGAAACAACATCCCGATGTGATCGAGCCCATCGTTGACCAGCAGGACGAAGCCGGCAACTATATCCCACGCGATTTCGCCGACTGGCGGGAGATTCCCTCCGAGGCGCTGGAGCGAAAGGAAGTCCGCCAACAACTGGCCGCGGCCCTGGCCTCCCTCGGCGAGAAATACCGCGATGTTTTCATTTTGCGCGACATGCAGCAACTCAGCATTGAGGATACTGCCCAGGCGCTGAACATTTCTGCCGCTTCGGTGAAAACTCGCCTGCTGCGAGCTCGCTTGATGCTGCGTGACCTGCTGGCGCCCGGTCTGGGTGGCCCGTGGAGCAGCCGGTTGTCTTTTGAGAAGGGGAACAAGCCATGGTAGTCGCATGTGAAGAAGTCTGGCGTCAGATCTCGAATTATCTTGATGGCGACGTCGCCCCCGAGTTGCGCGGCGCCATGGACGAGCATTTCCGCGCCTGCTCACGCTGCAAAGCAGTGCTGGATGGAACACGGAATGTGGTGCGACTCTACGGGGATGAGCGGATGGTGGAAGTTCCCCTGGGATTCAGCCATCGGCTGCATCGCAAACTGGAGGAGAAAATGCCCCGGCAACGAGGCACCGCCTGGGGATGGATGGTAGCTCTGGCCGCAGCTGCGATAATTCTGGCCACGTTCGAAGTGGGCCACTCAGTGGCTTCCAACCGGCAGACGCTGCGCTCGGAACATGCCGATCCCGGATACGGGGTTCCGGCAGACATGATGGTGGTGGTCGCGGCCCACGGCAAGACATTCCATGTCGCTGGCTGCACATTTATTCACGACAAGACTAATCTGCGAACCATTACCGCCCGCCAAGCCATGCAGGAAGGCTACGTGCCCTGTATCCGTTGCATGAGGAAGTATCTGTACACATCCCAGGCTGAAGCAGCGGAACCCGACGATGCGGACGCGGACGTAGCCAATGCGCAGTGATCTGGAATTCGAAGGATGATGCGCGCTGGGGCCCGAGCTATCTCCGGGCTGAATTTCGCTAGTGGCTCAGTTTCATGACAGGATACACAGCCGTCAACGACACAAAGCGTCACAAAGGCTTTGGCGTTCCAAGGTTTCCTTCGTGTAACTTCGTGTCCTTTGTGGTTAAACCAGGCATATTGAGCCACTACCTGAATTTCGACGAGGTTTCTTGAGAGGGAATGCTGGGGTAGCCCATCGCTACCCCACCAACGACGAGCCGCTTCCGATCAGTTCTGCTTCATGTTGTCGTTCTTCATCTCGTCTTTCTTGGCTTTCTTCTTGTTCTTCTTGCTGTCCTTCTTCGCCTGATCTGGGCTCATGTTGTCGTGCTTCATCTGGTCTTGACTCATGCTGTCGTGCTTCATGTTGTTGTCCGGCTGGGTGTTGGAACCGGACTGGGCAAAAGCGCTGAGCGAGACGGCGAACACGCACATAGCCATCAAACTGGTGATTTTCTTCATGAATCCTCCGGGAATTGTCGTGATTTACGCTGGCGATTGCCAGCGTGTGAATGGGATGTGCGAGTAGGAAGGAAGTTACAAGCTACGGCAGTTGGACCGGAAGGGGATTTAGCCCCTTCCGCCTGATTTCTTTCCTGAAGCTGCGGGTTGCCGTTCGACGTGCGCCGCCGGCTTCTTCTTCCCTTCCATCTCCGCCAGGCTGGCCTTCAATGCGGACATCAAATCGACCACCGGAGCCAGTTTCTTCGGCTTTTCAACCTCGGCAATCTTGCCGCCTTCCAGCTTGGTCTGAATCAGATTCTTTAGATTGTCCTGGAACGTGTCATGAAACTTCTCCGGATCCCACTCCGTGGCCAGCGCCTCGATCAACTGATGCGCCACTTTCACCTCGGCATCTTTCAGCTCAACCTCGGGCGCGCCAAAGCCTTCCACTTTGCGAACTTCTTCCGCGTAATACATGGTGTGCAGCATCATGCCGCCTTCGTGCGGGCGCAGAAACACGGTGTATTCGCGGTTATGCATGGTCAGCTTGGCGATCGCGACAAATTCGCTTTCTTCCATCGCCTTCGTCAAAAGCGCATACGGACGCCGCCCCGCTTCCTCTGGCAACATGTAATAAGACGATTCGAAATAAACTGGATCGACTTCGCTCGACTTCACGAATTCCAGGATCTCCATGGTCTTCGCGGTCTTCGGCTCGATCTTCTTGATCTCTTCCGGATCGACGACCACGTATTCGTCCTTGCGGTACTCATATCCCTTGACGATCTCGCTGCGCTCTACCACCTTGCCGTCCGCGAGGCAAACATATTGCTGCTTCAATCGCGACAGGTCATCGCGATGCAGCATGTTGAAGGAGATGCCGGAGCTGCGCGCGCCCGAAAACAGCCGCACCGGCATGGAGATCAAGCCGAACGTCAGATACCCCGACCAAACCGACGATGCCATAGTTTCACCCTGAATGTAGAAATCAACGCCAGAGCCCAGCCCAGAGTTTAGACTACTTCGAAAGCTTTGACGCAGAAAGGTGGCGACGGTAACCCAGAAAAAAAGCACGAGTCAGTGGGGCGCGCCCCAGTCCCATACCATGGATTGTAGTTGCAGATATGGTTCCGGCCCTCGGCCGCCCCAACGCGGGTTCTCGAATGTCTGAAATCAATGCAATCACGGCCTTTGTGGCGGGTTCCAGCCCAGCCGCCCGGCTCGGGATAGCCCTGGCAGTCACCCTGATTTTCGCCATTTTAGGCCGTTTCGTGCGCGGCGTGACGGTTTCCGGGGCCATTGCTGGCTGGATTGTATCGTTCGCCATCTTCGCGGGAGCCGGTCCCGGAGCCTTTGCCGCGCTGGTTCTGGTTTTCGGCGTCACCTGGCTAGCCACCCGCGTTGGCTACCGGCACAAGCTGAAACTTGGCACTGCCGAGAAAAAAGACGGCCGCACCGCATTGCAGGTCCTCGCCAACCTGGCAGTGGCTGCGGCGTGCGCGGCGACCTACGGCCTGCTTGGCCGGAATGCAGCCTTGCTCGCGGCGCTGGCAGCAGCACTTTCAGAGGCCGCCGCCGACACCGTCTCGAGCGAACTCGGACAAGCTACGAGCGATCACGCCCGGCTCATCACCAACTGGCAGAAAGTTCCTGCCGGAACCGACGGCGGCGTCACCTGGCTGGGCACACTCGCTGGAGCGGCAACCGCCGTCTTGATCAGCCTGGCTTGTTTCGTGGCTGGGCTCGTGCCCGCCCGCTGGATCGCGATTCCAGCCGCCGCCGGAACCGCAGGAATGCTCGCCGATAGTTTCCTCGGCGCGCTGCTCGAACGCCGAAACTTGCTCAACAACGACGGCGTCAACCTCTGCAGCACCGCCATCGCCGCAGCCCTGGCCTTCTTCCTGGTGAACCTCTGAACAAGTGTGGCGCGGGCGGAAGGCCGAGCCCCGCCGTTCGCCAGTCTAGGCGGGGGAAAATGGGCGTCAACGCTAGAGCGGGATAGGGGATAGTGCGATCCGAAAGTGCACTCCCTTTGGGACCGGACGGGCGGCGCGTGGAAAAGTAGGCTGCTAGAATTTGACGATGGAAGAAGCACTGTGGCCCGCGCTTTGCGACAAATGCTTGGTTCCTATGTGGTATTCCGAATCGCCGCAGAAGATGCGTGCCTGCGAGTGTAGGGAACCCGATTGTAGACGACACTACAACGCGGAATATGGATACTTCGACTATTATGCCGATGGACCGATGCCGCCCAAAGAAGAACAGCGGCGCTGCCCCACACATAGCCGCCCGCTTTTCATCTGTTCAATCAGCTCCGCCGCAATAGAGGCTTGGCGTTGCCCACAGCCCGAATGCACGCATGAGTGGAAGAGGTTGCGCCATCTCCCGGCCGCTGAAGCGTAACGGTCCTGACCCTCAATACCCTTGACAGGAATTGCTCGCCAATTTTGGGTCAGCCTCTTTCAGCGCAGTTAGCGCCGCTACCTCTTCCTGTTCAAGCTCTGCCATCCGACGAGCCGCCTTTCGCACCTCTTCGCGCTTTGCGGAGTCCAGGTCTACGGACTCGAACATAGCAATTTCCTCATCCCACTTCGACAGGTAAGCCCCGACGTTTGCGAAAACAGCGTCTAAATCGTTTCTACACTCGGCAGGCACGGCCCGCTCCGTTTTTTCCCTGTCCCAACCCGCTCTAAGCGGCTCGAAACGAGCGTGCATGTCATCCAAGACAGGCCTGGCGGAAAGCATTTGAACGCGGCAGCCTTTGAGAAAACGAACGGCATCGTTTTCATCTCGAAGGCTAGAGATGTCCGGCACACAAAGCGTGTCAAGGCGGCCGGCATCCGACAAAAAACGCGCTACCAGATATTCCACGTCAGACTGCGTGGTCGGGGTTCCCGAATGGATAAACCTGTTCAAGGCTGGAAAATACTTGTCGATCACTCGCCACTGTTCGCTCAGTACACCGACAACCACGACGCCCACCACCGCCATCCATGCCCAACCAATTTTCCCCCGCCCCATAGCGCGTGAAGAGCGGGTTCTGGCAACTGGCGAACCAGTAAATGCTGCGCTCGTGCTGTAAACCTCTCGTACAACTCGGCTCACAAAATGCCTCACCACCGAGTTTGCCACGCTCACGCTATGCTGACTGAGGGCGAACTTGATCCGTTCGGCTAAGAAAACCTTGTCCACAGAGGCTTCTCGGACAAACAGCCTGAACCGACGAGGCTGGCGGCTCACGAGCATCGTTTGATATTGCTGTTGTCGGTCTGCCAGCAGCGAGTCGTACCCTGAGCACACCGCAGCGTCCTGCATCGAGTCCGTAGCAAGGGCTAAGACGAGAGTAAACTGGGCCTTCAACTCGGCAACGAACCTTACTCTTAGCGCTTCCCGCGAATACCACCTTCCCACGCGATGAGCAATAAAAGCGGCGGCAAAGAAATTGGCTTCGAGTATCATCTGACTTCTGGCGGGTTCCGACAGCCCAAGGTCGCCCAAGTCTGCCACCGCGAGAATTGTCATTGATAGGTCGGATGCAAGTCGGACTCCAGCCTCGCGTGCGTCTTCCTCGTCCATTTCGGGCGTGCGGAGCAATTCGCTCTCGCTCTGAGCGGGGCGGACCCTGGAAAGGATTGTCATCCTTCCGCAATTGTGCGCCTTCGGTCGAACAGCAAGCAACTGGGCCCGGGTGGCCCTCGACGAGAGTGAAGGTTGGTGGCCCAGGTTCGCGTCCGCTTTTCTGGACCCTAACCTGGGCTCACCAGCGCCTCCGTGATCTCCCTCCTTGACAACACTGCACCCCAAGCGCACAATATCCACAAGATATTCATAAGGTAATTTAGTTATCTCATAGGACAGACATTCACCCAAACATGGCGGACACATCTGAGGGTCGCCAGGAGCAAACGGAATCTAGCAGAAATGCCTTGCCGGACGCTAAGTCCTTTGCTTTCTATGTTATGACATAAAGTCTTTATAATCTATATTTTGCGGCAGTTAATGCAGAAACGGAGGGTGAAAAGGCATAAAATGCCACTCTCAGCGATGTTTGTTTTCTAGACTTTACAAGGCATCAAAACGGCAAGCCGCTTGTTTTCTATAGTTTGACAAAACGCCAAAACAGGGGGAGGGGGTAGCGCGAGGGTAAAGTGTGGCGCGGACCTGCCCTGAGCGAAGCCGAATGGGGCCCTCGCCCGCGAGGAGACAGAACCGACATCGACCAGTTAGTCACATCGCCGCGGGGGTGAGTGATCCACCAGGCTCGAGCACCGCTTCCCTACCAAGGTCCATGTCCGGCAGTTCCTTGGAGGCCCCGTCCCGGACGCGAGACAATGATTGAGCGCCGCTGGATGGCTTCAGCGCATCGTATGACTGTGCCCGGCCCGCCGAGGCACGACCTCATTTTAGAAAAAAGGTCTTTATAAGTTGATAAAAATTCGCACATTCGCAATCGGCTACGTGCTGGTCTTGGCTCTGTTCCTGTTTGCGCAACACCGTCCGGACGCGGCCGAAACTTCCGGCTTCCGCGGCGTCGTCGATCTCACTCACACGCTGAACGCGCAGGTTCCGACGTACGAACTCTCGGCCAAGCCCGCTTACCGGGTCAAGACCGTGGCCACAATCGACAAAGACGGATATTTCGCTCGGGAAATTTCCCTGCCGGAGCATTTCGGCACCCATCTCGATGCGCCCGCGCATTTCGTGCAGGGAATGTGGACGGTCGATCAGATTCCCGCAGAACGGCTGATCGCGCCGCTGGCCGTTATCGACGTGAGTGCAAAGGTAAAGGGCAACGCGGACTATCAGATTTCCGTGGAAGACATTGCGGCATGGGAGCACGTTCACGGCCAGATCCCGCTGAACTCCGTGGTGATGACCCGCACCGGATGGGATTCCCGATGGAACTCGGCAAAAGACTATCGCAACCCGGACAGCAAGGGCGTCATGCACTTCCCTGGCTACTCCGAAGATGCCGCGCATTTCCTGGTGGAGGGAAGAAAGGTCCTTGGGATTGGAATTGACACTCTAAGTATCGACTACGGCCCGTCGAAGGATTTCCCCGTCCATCAGTACGATTTGCGGCACAGCGTCTATCAACTGGAAAACGTCGCCAACCTTGACCGCGCCCCCGCCAGCGGCGGAATCGTGACGGTCGCCCCAATGAAGCTCGAAGGCGGTTCCGGCGCCCCGGTGAGGATTCTCGCTTTGGTGAGGTAGAGCGGGAGTCAGGTTAGAGTCGAGAAAATCCTGCAGCGATCCTTCGACCACTCGCATCTGAAGCTGTGAATCCTACAGCGGAGGCGAAATGAGCGATCCCCGGTACCCCATCGGCAACTTCACTTACGACGGCCCACCCAACGAAGCGCAGCGCAAAAAATTCATCGAAGACATCGAACACGCACCGGCAGCACTGCGCACCGCCGTGCGCGGACTGTCGGCGCAGCAGATGGAAACGCCGTACCGCGACGGCGGTTGGACGGTTCGCCAGGTCGTTCACCACGTTCCCGAAAGCCACATGAACGCTTACATTCGCTTCAAGCTGGCGCTCACGGAGGACGAACCCACCATCAAACCGTACCGGGAAGACGAGTGGGCCAAACTCGCCGATGTGCAGTCAACCGCTCCCGAGGTTCTCTTGCGCTGCTGGATTCGCGGCATGAGCTTTGGGTTCAGTTGCTGCGCACAATGAAGCCCGGAGACTGGGAAAGAACTTTCCGCCATCCGGAACGGGGCATCGTGTCTTTGGAGAACAACCTTGCAATGTACGCTTGGCACGGTCGCCATCACGTCGCCCACATCACAGAACTCAGAAAGCGAATGAACTGGTAAGAAGGCAGTTCGCAACAAGTACTGCCAGATCACTGACGATCAGAACTCCTCACATCATCATCCGCAATCGCCAGAACATGTAGCTGAAAGCCTCTCGCGACACGGTTTCCAGACGCTGCCGCGGGTTATGCAGGCGCGAGTCCGGACGCGGCGCCACGTATACCTGCATCCCTTCATGCTCCAGCAGTTTGCGAATGCGGAAAACATGGTAGGCATCGCTGACTGCCAGGCAGGTGCGCATGTGATTCTCGCGCATAATCACCGCGATCCGCGCCGCGGATTGTGCGGTATCCGATCCCTGAGTTTCGGCGATCAGGCTGGCATCGGGGATGCCGCGATGCATCAGGTAGTCGTGTCCGACCCCTCCCTCGCTGAAACTGGGGTCCGCAGCCGCTCCTCCAGTGGTGATCACAACCGGGGCCAGTTTCTGCTGATAGAGGTCGAATGCGTGATCGAGCCGGGCGCGGTACACGGGCGATGGGCGCCCGGAATACTCCGCCGCCCCAAAGACCACGATCGCGTCAGCGGCGTGCAACTCCTGGCGCGAACCCTCATCGATGATCTGCACTTCAACGGAAATCAGATACCCAAGAAAGGCAATCGCGACGACGGTCAGCAGCCATACCAACCAGTGTTTTTGCGGTCGCCGCCTCGTTGTCGCTTCCCTCATCCCTGTGCGAAGAACTCGGAGATCTCCTGCGCGGCAATCGCTCCTTCACGGATAATGCGCCAGCGCGCTTCCTCGTCGGTAAGGTCGACGATGGTGGAGGCAACCGCCCGCGGCGACGTTCCGCCATCCACGATAATCGAGATGCGGTCCTTCAGTTGGTCGCGCACTTCCTCGGCTGTGGTGCAATCTTTCTCGCCGCTGAGATTGGCGGAAGTCGCGGTGATAGGAATTCCGGCCGCTTGGACCACTGCCAACGGAATCTTCGCGCTGGGCACGCGCAACGCCACATTGCCGGTATTGGCGGTCACTTTCAGCGGCAGTTTGGAGGCAGCCTTCACAATCACGGTCAGCGGCCCCGGCCAAAATCGCCGCACCAGCCTGTAGAATTCCGCCGGCAGCGGCCGCGCCAGTTCTTCGGCTTGGTCGATGCCTTCGATCAGCAGCGAGAGTGGCTTATGCCGGGAACGCGACTTGATGTCGTACACGCGCTCCACGGCACGCAGGTTGAAGGGATCGGCCGCCAGGCCGTAAAACGTGTCGGTCGGCATGCCCAGCACTTCGCCGCTGCGGATGTGGTCTGCCGCATAGCGGATGAGCGATGCCTCCGGGTTGTCACTGTTTACTTTGATGATTTCTGCGTGCACACACTTCCTTCCACGAGGACATGAGTAGAACGGCGAAAAGCTAACATACCACGCCCTTGAGATGCAAGGAGATAGAAACGTATGATGGCAACCAGGTGAAAACCGCCGCACACAAAGCCGGTGCCACCGGCCGCTTGCGCCGGATCGAGGGCCGGCACAATGCGTTGGTCAAAGAACTGCGCAGCGCCTTCGCCCATGGCGAACTCACGGCCGACGGCTACTGTGCCATTGAGGGCACTCGCATCATCGAAGAGGCCATTCGCAGCGGGTTGAAGTTTCGGGCGGTATTTTTTCGGGCTTCCGCCGAAAACAAGGCCGAGCGCCTTCTTCCACAGGTTGCAGCTTACGTGGAAACCCTTCTGCTCCCGGACAAGTTGTTCGCCAGCGCCGTCCCCAGCGAAACTCCGCAGGGCGTGGCGGCGTTGGTTCGGATCAAAGCGTTCCAACTGGAAGATGTGCTGAACCGGTCGCGGGCGGGACCGCTGCTGGCCATTGCAGGAGTGCAGGACCCTGGAAACCTGGGTACGATGCTGCGTTCGGCCGAGGCCTTCGGAGCCGCCGGCGTGCTGCTGGGCGAGGGCACGGTGAGCGCGTTCAATTCCAAAGCCGTGCGGGCATCGGCGGGATCGGTATTTCGTTTGCCGATTGCCCAGTTTCGGCTCACAGATCTGGATAACCTGCGAGCCCACGGGCTGCGTCTGATTGCCACGTCATCGCACAAAGGCACGCCCCTGCCCGAGGCAAATTTGACGGGCCCGCTGGTGCTGTTCATCGGGAACGAGGGTGCGGGCCTGTCGCGCGACTTGCTGGCCAAGATGGATGAACTGATCGCAATCCCGCATTCGGCGCAGGTCGAATCCCTGAACGCCGGCGTGGCCGCCAGTATCGTGCTGTATGAAGCGGCCCGGCAGAAGCAGGTTGTATGAGCCTTTTTCAGCCCATTCCGAGCGAACAAAATCCCTCCGACCGCACTCGGCCGCTGGCGGATCGAATGCGCCCGCGTACACTCGATGAATTTGTCGGCCAGGAACAACTGGTCGCTCCGGGCAAGCCGCTGCGCACCCAGATTGAACGTGATGACATCGGTTCGCTCATCTTCTGGGGCCCCCCCGGCACGGGCAAAACCACGCTGGCGAAGATCATCGCACACATGACCAAGGCCGATTTCATCGAGTTCTCAGCGGTGCTCGCCGGAATCAAGGAAATCAAGCAAGTCATGGCCGACGCCGAACGCGCCCGCCAGTACGGCACCCGCACCATTGTTTTCATTGACGAGATCCATCGCTTCAATAAAGCGCAACAGGACGCGTTTCTCCCGCACGTGGAGAAAGGCAACATTCGGCTGATCGGCGCGACCACCGAGAACCCATCGTTCGAAATCATCTCCGCGCTGCTCTCGCGCAGCCGCGTGTACGTTCTGAAACCGCTCAGCGAAGAGCAAATCGTCATGCTGCTCAAACGAGCGTTGACTGATGTAGAGCGAGGGCTCGGCAACCTCCAACTGAACGCCTCCAACGAAGTGCTTGCGAAAATCGCCTCGTACTCCAGCGGCGATGCGCGCAGCGCCTACAACGTCCTGGAGGTCGCAGCCACGCTGGCCCGCGCACAGGCAGAGACCGGTGCGGAAATCACCGATGAAATCGTCCACGACGCCCTGCAGAAGCGCGTCCTGCTCTACGACAAGGCGGGCGAGGAACATTACAACCTGATTTCCGCGCTGCATAAATCAGTGCGCAACAGCGATCCAGATGCGTCGCTTTACTGGCTGGCCCGAATGCTCGAGGCTGGCGAAGACCCGCTCTACATCGCTCGGCGCGTAGTGCGTATGGCGGTGGAAGACATCGGACTGGCTGATCCCAATGCGCTTTCCTTGTGCATGGCGGCTCGCGACGCCGTTGATTTTATCGGCATGCCCGAAGGCAATCTCGCGCTGGCCCAGGCCGTGGTTTACCTGGCAATCGCGCCCAAGTCGAATGCCTTGTACACCGCCTATTCGACGGTGCAGCAGGATGTGGAGCAAACGGCCGCCGAACCCGTGCCGCTGCACCTGCGAAACGCACCCACTGGACTAATGAAGAACCTCGGCTACAGCCAGGGGTATCAATATGCCCATAACCTGGAGAGCAAGGTCGCGGACATGCAGTGCCTGCCCGACAATTTGCGTGAACGCATTTACTACGAACCTACCGGCGAAGGCGTAGAAAAGCGCATTCGCGAGCGACTGGAGGAAATCAAACGGAAACGGTCAAAATCGGGCAAGACTTCGTTAGAGTCTGAAAAACAGTCGGATTTCTGATTGTCGGCCGGGTGGGAAGCGCTTGCCGGCCATGCAATAATTGTGGTGAGATAGGCTGGCCGGAGGGTCACTGTCGGAATTACAGGAAGGCGCGATCTATGGCAGGGTTATGGACATGAATAGCGATCAGGTCATCGCGAAGCTTCGCCAGCACGCTCCCGAGCTAAAAGCGGCGGGGCTTGTGCATCTGCGCGTCTTTGGCTCGGTTGCAAGGGGCGAAAGCTCTGCGGAATCTGACATTGACCTGCTGGCGGATTTCGATAAATCCAGACGGTTGACACTGGTGACGGTGGGAAGACTGCAAGGCCGTCTGACAGATCTGCTGGGCGTTAACGTCGATCTGTCTTCAGAAGAATGGATGAAGGAGCATATCCGTAAACAAGCTTTGCGGGAGGCGGTTCTTGCCTTTTAGAGACGCCAAACAACACCTGCTGGACATCCTCGAAAGCATCAATAATATCGATACATTCCTCGGCGATATGGACTTTGATGTCTATCGCGGGGATCTGAAAACAAAATCAGCCGTGGAACGGCAGATGCAGGTCATCACCGAGGCTGCGGTTCGTTTGGGAGAGGATGGGGATCGCCTGTGTCCTGGCGTTGATTGGAAGGGCTTCCGCGGTATGGGGAACATACTGCGGCACGGCTACCACCGAATTGACGACAGGGTCGTTTGGGACACGGTAAAAGATGAACTTCCTCCCGTGGCCAGCCTCTGGCCATGATACTGATCATTCTTTCCCTCGTGGGCGCCCTCATCGCGAGGTATCCTTTCGCCGCCGCCGCTCGCTCTCCTTGATCATTTCGCTCAAATCCGCAATCGGCCGTATCTCAATCGGTCCAAGTCCATACTTAAAGCCTGGTTGCTGTGAGATAAGCTGAACGGCATGATTGAGGTCTCGGGCCTCAAGGATCTGAATGCCGCCGACCTGTTCCTTGGTTTCTGCATAGGGGCCGTCGGTCGTCGCGACTTTGCCGTTTTTCCAGTACAGGGTCAAAGCGGTCTCCGGAGGCTGAAGAGGTACTTCGGCAACAAGATGTCCGCTGGCGCGCAAATGGTCGTTGTGCTCAAAGCATTCGTCGAGCATTGCGTGTCGCTCGTCCTCGGTCATCCCTTCGATTTTTCCTGGCTCGAGGTATCCCAAACAGATGTATTTCATCGATTCCTCCTTGTTTCCTGTGACTCCTTGTTTCCTGTGAAAAGAGCCGTAGCTCATCGTTCTGTTATCAGATAGTCGTTCGGGAGACCGAAAATCGACAGCTGCTCCATTTTTTTTTAACTGCTTGCAATGTTGTCAAACCGGGGACCGAAGAAGGCAATCTCGAGAATGGGCCGGTTTGCAGAGCTTCGGGGAGAACTGAGATGGCAGTTATTGTTCAACGGTGCCAAGGATGGGAAACCTCAGTGTACAATCTTTGCGATCTTCGAAGTCAAAAAGGAATTCTGGAGTAATTGAAAATGAACTATTCAAGTCTCGCGCTGGCGGCGCTTGGCGGCACGGTCGCGTATTTTGCCTTTGGTTTCTTATTGTTTTGGCTGGTGCCAGCTCTTATCAATGAATCCCGCAAGTACCCGGACGTATTCCGACCTAAGGAAAAAATGATGACTGTTATGCCAATTGGAATGGTCGCCACTTTGATAGCGATCCTGGTTGTCGCGATAATTTTCGCAATGCTACATCCGGGCGGATCGGGCACTACGGAAGGTGCGCGCTTGGGCGTTCTTATTGGCATTTTCGTGGTTTGCGCATTTGTGCTGCACAACTACGTGAACCTGAACATCGGGCTGAAGCTCGCCCTGGGACAGGCTGTGGCTTACTTCGTCCAGTGGACTATCGTCGGAATGGTCATCGGTCTTATTTACAAACCCCTCGCTACACCATAATCGTGAATATATCTGCTGGTGATGCCAGCGAGATCAAAGCCTGGGCCGCCCGCCGGGCTGAGGTGTAATATGTGGGATCAGAATGTCGGCTCCCATGCCCACGCTCCGGATCAGGTTGGGCGTTCCTCTAAACCTGTTTCTCAATGCGAAAGATCCCGCTCAGCTCAACCCTTCGCTCAAGTTTGACTACGGTCACTCTGAAGTTCGCGTGACTTTGAAGGGCGCCTCGCCTCTGCGTGTCGAGAAGAGCGATGAACCCCACTTTCGCACAATTCACGAGTGTCAGATCGAAATACGAGAGAAGGAAAAATCAGCGGACAGTCTCTTGGGATTGGTGGAATCTAAGAACTTTGTGGAACTTGTGAACTCGCTGATGCCTATCGTGAATCGAACGCTCGCAGGCATCCGGAATTTTGGTTGGGTGACGACAGCAAGAGAATATAAGGCAGAGGAAAAGCCGGAAACACTACTCCGGGCATGGCACGCGATGTTCCGGGTACGCGGAAGCTGGAAAGAAATCGCTCCTCAGCGCAAAAGAGATCCATTCGATTTTATCGGTTTCGGTGCGTTGGAAGAGAACGTTGAAAGAGGCTCGCTGAGCGTGGCCCGCTGGCGAGACATAGAACAAGCGTTGGTGGAGAGTTTAAAACCGAATCCTGAGCAAGAGTTTCTCACGAACGCTCTGCAGCATCTCCGTGATGAGAATCTCAGGCTGGCAATCATCGAGGCAACGGTTTGCCTGGAGATCGTATTGAGCCAAACCGCGCAACTTTATCTCGAAGTGAAGCGTCATTTTCCCAAGAAGAAAGCTGAAGGTGTTTTAAACAACGTTGGCCTCACGAGCCGAGTAGGACTCATCTTGAACTCCATCCTTTCGCACAATGAGTGGAGCACGTCTCAGGTGGATAAGGTGCTAAAGGCAATAAACTGGCGGAACAAGATCGTTCATCGCACCGGGCATCTTGATCCCTCCGTGCCATCTGAGGAGGTGCATGATGCCGTATACGAGATGCTCAATCTGGCCCTGGCACTAGGGCGCAAGCGAGAAAAACTGCGGGCTGCGCCGGAGGTTCAAGAAATTTCAAGAGCGATTGGAGATCAATTCGACTGCCCAACCCCTGAAATCGAAGTCTTGAAGTATCACGAAATCTCGGCCACTTTCTCTTTCCCGAGTGGAGTATCAGCCTATCTACGGCCGTTTGGAGCCAAAAAGGCTCCCGAAACGAAGATTCCAGATCGGGAGGGTTTGCAGCGGATCGTCAACGAACTTGGATTGAAACTCAAAGCACGAGATCCGCGATTTGATCCGAAGAAACACCTTTCGGTGACATTCCAGCGTGGCCTCCTTGCTGGAAAGGTTTTTGCGACTCTTGAGAAAGGTGAATGGAAGCAGCCTCCAATCGAGACAGACTCAAAAATGGTTCCGATTGTGGCGGATACTCCATAGGCTTATGCTGGGCAGGCCCTTCGCCAAAAACGCGAGGAACGGGGCACCCACTGTGTTGGTAATGCCCGCAAGATCAAAAGCCCGGGCCACCCGGCCGGAGATCCTTCGCTAAGAACGCTCAGGATTTCGGCTGCGGGCTCCCGCTTCGCTCACGCCCGCAATGCGCCTCAAGTTTATAGACTTCCGGTTGGGACTGCGCCTGCACGCTCGTAATTCACGATAATGACGCCTTTCGAGGTGACTGTGCTTTCCGTCACCTTGAATGCCGCCGGGATCCAGTCCCACTTCGGTGTCACTGACCGGTAGGGGGTGTCATCGCGGTCCCAGTGGGAAGTCGTTTGAGAAAGGATCTGTTTGAGCGGATCGCGGCATCTCATGCCAGTTTCAACCTCCTTTGAGAACCCGGGTCAGCTAACAGGTCCTGACCGATGAGGATGACGCTGCGTTGAAGCCGCCCGCACCGCACCACAACCGATCCGGGTTGTCGCACCTCCAGCTGCTGTAAGTCATCGAGCACCGCGCGGAAGTCGAGGCTGCTCTCGTCCTTCTTTGACCGTCCGATAGACTGACGGATCACCTTGCGTGTTGCTCGTTCCCAGAGGTAGTTGGTGAGTTGCTCCACCTGTTGGGCTTTGGGCAGCTTGCACCACCCAACGGCGCGGTTGATTCTGAGCTTCCCGTCTGTCAAAGCTTCTATCAGTCTTGGGTGCGCGGTCCGGAGGATCGTTTTGACTTTGCCGACGTTACGAGCGCCAGCGCCAGGCCCCGTGAATTTGGCAATCTCCTGCCGTACATCGATATGCTCAGCTTTCGGCAAATTTGCCAAACCCCTTGTGCTTGCCCCCGGCGCGCATGTTTTCAAGAGCTTTCTCCTGAAGATAGGGCTCCAGGGTCAGCGCCAAGCGAATGCGGATAAACGCATTCCATCCCCGCCGTGGTTGATGGTGGCTGATGATGAACTGTAGGGCTTCGTCATCACCGAGGGGATACTCGATGCAGTTGATTTCGTGGCTACCATCGAGAACCGCTGACCGCCAGCGTCCAATACCGGTGAGAATGATCCCGCAAGCCGTGATCAGAATCGGCTCGGCTACGGATTGGTTCGTCAGCCGGGCGGCCTCGTTGAACTCGCCGATCCCACCGATCCAGCCAAGTTCCTTCAGCGCTGGATGCAGCCGCAGTTGTTCTGGGGAACGAACAACCGGGCGCCACTCCAACGGACTCATCGCGGTCGGATTGAAAGACTGTGGGGGGACTGCAGAGATAACCTCTACGGCACTTGAACTGCAAATGGACGCGAAGTTATCCACCATTTGCCCCCGCATGTGCCGGTCAGAGTACAAGTGATTTCCCCCAACGTCCGATGGCGGAGCTGCCAACATCCGGCAGTCCAGTAAATGTCTTGATGCAGGTCTGTGTGAGGCAAACACCGCATCCGCAGTTTGTGTGGAGACGTTGCTGCAGGTACCTGCCCTAGCGAATTGAATAGTGGTCCACCAGAGTTGCCGTGATCGATACGAATATCGGAGATAATCGCGTGCGGCTCGATCTTGCTCACAATACCCGTCGTGACGATTTTTTGCTGCGTAAGAGGGCTGCCAATCGTGAAGACGCGCTCACCCTCAATCGCGGCAGGTTCGCCCGACGAAGTCGTCGCCAGGGGAGCAGCAATTGCATTCGGAAATGCAGACATGTCTGCCCAAATAACGGCAACATCCTTCTCAGGGTCGGCAAGAAGTTTGACTGCTGCAATCTTCGTGATGCTGTCGAACTGGACTGCGATGTAGTCTGTCGGCCCTAGAACGTGCTGGTTCGTCAGCACCAATGCTACGTTACAAGCTAGGCGCATTTTCTAAGCCTTCAGACCCAGCAACTGGCGTTCTGAAGGAGCAAGATTGTTCTGGACACGCCGAACTGCATCTTCCGTGCCGAAACGAAGCGGCGGAGGTTGAAAATCTGATGAAGCGCGTTCATGGCTGCACAATCACGCTGAGACTGTACGATGCCGAGGGCTTCATCCTGCGTAAAATTGCGGTGCCCTTTGATCTGGGAGTTGATGACCAAGGAGTAGTAAACAGCTTAACCGCGAATGACGTAGTCCAGATGGACAGTCAGGAATACCGCGACTTTATCGGGACTTCGAAGAGCAGCGGGGCTTGGAGTGTTGCGTGGGCCTGCGCAGCCTGATTGTGGCGGTGGTGACGTGGTCGAGCAGGGACTGGCGCGTCGGGTGCGCCGACTATAAATTGCGGGTGTATTCGCTTGAGAGTCGGGCGTTAGTCTTCCGCTTTCTCCCAATACACATTGACTGAGTTTGGTTCCTTTGCGTATGTCTGCTGTTCCTCTGCAGTTCTTGCCTCCCGGATGAGTGCTTGGCGCTGCTCTTCCCCGAAGACGTTGGTGCGCTTGTTGTACTGGCAGCCTTTGCCTCCTAGCGGAGCGTGGAAGAAATCGCAGTCCAGGGGTCTCTTGTCAACTGTGACGTTCTTGAAGTCCGCGTCGTATTTGAACGAGTACCACGCTCTGTCTGTCCATCTATCCAACTTGGAACCAGGCCAGCTATCTAGAAGGAAAATGACTATGACTACCCAAAACAATCCAAGGAAATCAGTCCTGGACTTGAGAGTCGAGAGAATCTCTTGCAGCGTGGAATGAACATCCTCAAGCTCGCTAACCGTCCTCTCACCAGCATCTTCATCGTCGTACTCGCTCATAGTTCCAGCGGCCTCCGTCTACGTTGCATCTCGGTCAGTGGACCCCGAACACCACCGAATCTCCCAAAGATTTGTTTTCCACAGGCTATCCGATTATGTGAGCCGCAAAAACGACGAAAAACAACGCTCCGAGCAGGAAGAAGAAAAACATTCCAAAGTAGAAGATCGACAGGTTGAACTTTGGAAAATACACGACAAACCACGTCTTACGGAATCCGGGATGAGACGCCTTTTCAGGCGTGAATTGAAACGAGTGAAGTTCGTCCCATGATCGTCTAATCGAAGCCCACTGATAGACCAAGCCACAGAAGATTGCAAGCAGGAAGAAGGCCCACGACAGGCGAAGTGCGTAGAACCAGGGGCGGAACGAAGGCCATTTTCAGCGGCATTCTTGCCAAGCATCGCCTGCGTGAACAGTATCGGAAGGGCCAATGCAAGAGTGCTCAGTTGGATACAGCTTTTGGCTGTATCTCGGAAAGCGTTCTGTAGATTCAGTTTCGCCTCAAACTCCTCCTTCACGCTCATGGGAAGGTGATTGGCGTTCATGGGATGCCCTCCTTAACTCGACAGGATACTGCGTCAACAGGACTACCGCTTGTCCACCGCCTACGTTGCCCACGACGCCATGACTGATTGCTCCAACCGATCAGCACGCGCCTTGACCCACGAGGCATTGTGTTTAGTGTTTCGTCCCTCCGTAGAGGGCACCGAGAACAGTGTCCATACCCTTGATACGACCCATATTCCAAATCTCTGGATGTAGGTCAATATATTGACACACTGCATCGTGAAGCTCACCGTTAGTCTCGGGAAGATGAAGGATCGTGCCCTCGAAAAGCTTGGCTTCGGCATACCCGGTTATATAGCCTTCTGTCTCACCAACATCTAACCAGATTTTTTGGTTACGAGTGGGATTAGGACCGGATATATCGACTCGCTCTTTGCAGCCTTCGCGGATACCGTGTAGCGTGTCCATGCCCTGTGCAGCGCAGACCTGAGCGCAGAGCGTCATTCCCAGCAGAGTCGTTGCAATCATTTTCATGGAGTCAGATTCTACGCCTAAGCAGCCCACGGCGGAAGCCCTGTGGAAATCATACTGACCCACTACCCGTACTCCTAATCGCGGCGTCGATACTGACAGCGCGGCGGCTGGCCCAGGCGCATGCTGAGCCGCGATCACCGGCATTTGAGGCGGCCATCTACGACTCGATTGTGACGGCAGAGCGGATCTTGCAACGCATTGATGACCGCTGGCCGGTAAACAAGAGCGTTCGGTGAAACCATCACATGCCCATGTGACCTCGATTAAGTTCCCGTCCCGGTCAACCCCACATCCTGCGGGCTTCCGCCTCCGTCGTCGTATACCGAAACATCCGCCGTCCGCTTTCCCTTTTGCAGCGGCTTGAATGTGACCTTGATGAAGCAGCTTCCTCCCGAGGTCACATGGTGACCGCAGTTGTCGGTCTGAGCAAAGTCGCCTGCATCCGCTCCCGTGATCGCGATGCCGGTAATGTTAAGCGCAACGTCACCCTTGTTCGTCAATGTAATCTTGAGCGGAAGACTCTTAGTGCCAACCGGTTGCGTCCCGAAATGTAGCTTGCTGGGAAGAAGTCGAACGTAAGTGCCTGTGCCCGTTAGCGGCACCTTCTGCGGGCTACCTGGCGCGTTGTCAGTGACGTTAACCGAACCGTTCTGGAGGCCTTTCGTCTTGGGGTGGAACTTGACCTTGATCCTGCAGCGTGCGTTGGGGTAGAGAGTGCTTGGGCAATTATTGTTCTGTTTGAATGGGCCAGTCGCGGTAATGCGGTCAATCGTCAGGACGCCTGTGCCGCTGTTCGTCAAGGTCACGGTTTGTGCTGGGCTGGTAGTAAAGACCAATTGGCTCGGAAAGGTGAGGCTGGTGGGCGAGAAGGTTACTCTGCTTCCAATTTTCGTGGTATTAATCAGCACTCCTACCGCCCCAGTGTCGTTCGTGCAACCATTGAATCCGTTTCCGCTAGTGCAGTTGTTGGCCAGCACCAAGTCGGGTTTGCCGTCTCCATTTACGTCTGCTGCAGCCACGGAAACGGCCCCTGTCCCTCCCGAGCCGAAAGTCACCGCCCTCTGGAAGGTTCCTTTGCCGTTGCCCAACAGCACGCCCACAATGCCGTTGTTGCAGCTGCTAGTGCTGACACACCCGTTTGCCACCAGTAAGTCTGGCGCACCGTCCTCGTTAACGTCTTCCACGGCGACTGAACTGGCACCATATCCCCCGGAGTCGTAGCTCACCACCGATCGAAATGTTCCATCACCCTTGCCCAGCAGCACGCCTACTGAGCCGTTGCTACAGTTATTAGTGCTAGGGCATTCGCTCGCGGTTACGAGGTCAGGTTTTCCATCACCATTCAGGTCCGCCGCCGCGACCGCAAGGGTAGCGTAACCGCCTGAGTCGTAGGCCACTGCCGCTCGGAAGGTTCCATCGCCGTTTCCCAGCAACACGCCAACGTTGCCCTTGTTACAGTCACTAGTGGCACAGTCATTCGCCACAACGAGGTCGGGCTTGCCATCGCCGTTAACGTCCGCCACTACAACGAACCTCGCAGACGCGCCGCCAGATGCGTATGTTACCGCTGTCTGGAAGGTTCCATCGCCATTGCCCAGTAGCACGCTCACCAGCCCGACGTGAGCACATTGGCTGGCACATTGGCTGGCGACCAACAGATCGGGCTTGCCATCGCCGTTAACGTCCGCCACTGCGACTGACCCGGAAAAAGCCCCACCCGAATCGTATGTCACCACTTTCTGGAAAGTTCCGTCGCCGTTCCCCAGCAGCACACCGACTGAACCGTCCTCTGTGTCAACCTGACAATGGCTGCTACTGGCACACCAGTTAACCACCACAATATCGGGCTTGCCGTCGCCGTTCACATCCGCGATGGCGACCGCGTAAGCATAATATCCGCCCGAGTCGTAGGTAACAGCCGCCTGGAACGTTCCGTCGCCGTTCCCCAACAGGACGGCTACTGAGCCATTTGTCGGACAGCCATTATTGAAAGTCCCGGCGCACAGATTCGCCGCGACAATGTCGAGCTTGCCATCCCCGTTCACGTCTGCCACCACCGCGCTTTCGGCGAACTCGTCGCCCGAGCCGTAGGCTACAGCCTTGGCGAAGTCTACGCCGGACTTTGGCGCAACCACCAGCCGCGTTGGTCGTGCCTCAAACGCTCTCGCTCCGATCTGCGCTCGCGAAATTTGGGAAAGGTTCGGTGCCACTGCGTGCGCTTCCTGTGCGACGGGCAATCCGCTCGGTTGGCTGGCGAGCAGCGGGGCGCGACTGGACTGCGCCAGTACCAACACGCTGATGAGAATCGCGAAGAAGCAAACGAAGCGGACGGATTTCATGGCTGGCCCTCCAAAAAAAGCCGGGTGTTTCGAGAAACGGACTTGCTCAGCGGCCTAAAGCCAGGGGAGAGGTATTTGGTTGCCGAGCGCCCCCAATTGTACTCCAGGAGCAACCTGAGACGTTGAAGTTCTTCTCAGTTGGCTTTACTCTGCGCAAATGTCACTGCCTGGCATTTGTGGCTGGCGAACTGGTCGCGCAGGTTATGCTCGGCTTCCAAGGGCTCTCGTATCAGCTCCAAGGGGGTAAGAAACTTAAGATGGCAGTGGTCGCAGGTAGCAAGGCTCGGAGCCTGGTGCATGTATTTGGAGGATGACGAACCGGCGCTCAGGTTGTTCGTCCATGCGGAGAAGCATTGCGCTACGGCCCGGTAGGAGTCAAGTTATTTCTCGGTGAAAATGGAGGCGTCCAGGACCTTTACCTAGATCACGCGGCGCGGTTCAGCTCACCACACTTCGTGCAGGAGCACTTGAAATCGGGATTGCCGGGCATCACGGTGTGGCCGCATTTCTGGCAGATGGACCAGCCGACTCTTGGCAGCATGGGCCGGAAATCATCGCCCAAAACACAATAGGGGCAGCGGACAATCTTCTTGGGCATTTGATCCGGCATCGAGTTTTACCCGCGCTGCAAATGATAGCGCAAGTCCCAGTTCGCGCGGCTTCTGGTGCCAAAAAAATTAGGCCGCGAGTTTCCTGTTGCCAGTCAGTCACGCAGCCCAAACAACTCAAGGAGAGTTGTCATGCCAATGGTACGCCATTAGTGGCTTGGAACCTAGTCCGTGACGTTGGGTTCTACGGACATCTTCCAGTGCTTCAACAGCCATTCTGGGACGTAGCAGCGATTCTTGTTCCGCTCACACCATCGCCTAAGCTCGTCCGATCCGGCGCAGTCGCGTTCGGTTAATCTCAGTCGTCGCATCTGGTTTTCAAACTCGGTCACTATGGATAAAGGAAGGGTATCCAGGGTTGGTTTCCCCCAGTTCGGATTGCCTCGTCGGTGAGCCATAGCGGGAAATGCTGCAAGACTCGTCAAGCGTACTCCTTCTTGCGGCAGCGGTGGAAAAAAATTACTAGGCCGGATTCCGGGAATTATGCCTTGATTGAGAATGCCAGTTCTTGACGTGTCGATCGATGACTTCTCGGAGCGCAGACGCCTGATCTTCTACGATGATTCTGCAGGGTGCAAGATCGCAGCTTTCTGCCGCTCTTCAGACCCAGTGTTTTTCCTCGCGTACATGTCGCGATCGGCAGCGTCCAGAACTTCGTTGAAGTTCTTGCCGTTTGTCCATTCCGAAATGCCGATACTGAGGCTTAACTCGAAACCGCGTAGATACTCCGCACTATTCCAATCGCCTACACGAGCTATGACTCTCTCCATAACGTTGCGAGCGCCGACAAACGACGTGTCCGCCAGAATCAACAGGAACTCGTCGCCCCCGTACCGAACGACGCAATCTGAGCCGCGCACGGCATGCTTAAGCAACCCCGCAATCTGCACCAGCACGAAATCTCCCGTCAAGTGCCCGAATCGGGTATTTACTTGTTTGAAGCTATCTACGTCCACCAACATGAACGTCAGAGGATTATTCAATCGTTGTGCGTGGCTAATAAACCGCCCCGCCATGTCTTCCAGCGAACGGCGATTGTAGACCTCAGTCAGCGGGTCTGTGAAAGATTGCACGCGCACCAATTCATTCTGCAGGGTCGTGGAGATGACTTGTTCTCTGGTCCGCCGTAGCTCTAAACGGCGAGTGACCAGATAACTGTTGAGTAGGACCAGCAAGACGAACAGACCAACCACCAATTGTCGGGAAACGCTAATCTCAAGATGGACGTTCTCCTCCTTCAGAAAGGCTGCCGGGATGATGAGCGCCAGGAGTCCAACTCCAACCAGCACGCCTGTGAGGGATACAATGACCCACAACTCCCAATCGCGCTTTTCCAGTTTCGACAGCTCTTGTGCCATTCCGGAAAAAAGCTGATTTGGGTTGTGGTTCATTGGCTTCGCTCCAGTCTAGCCTAGGATTGCAAGCTCCGGGTCAGTACGAAGGTAACGCCTGGGCAGCGGGTTAATTCTCCATATCCACGCAAAAGCACCACTACCGGGGTCAAAAGACCTCTTGCCCCTGCACCATTTCTTGTGCTAGCGTCCAAAGCCGCACTGAAAATTCGTGCTAAGACTCGAAAAGACCACACTGAGCCTTTCAAGGAGGAGAAAATGGTTAGGACACTGCTCGCACGCATCATGCTCTGCGTGGCTGTCCTGGCGTTCGTCAGTGTAACCGCGCTGGCAGCTACCAAGGACGGGGTGATCACAATCAACGGGGGGAAGCAAACGGTCATGATGAACGGTCAGCACAATTTCCACCCGGCAGCCCAACGTCCGGCTAGGCTCAAGACGATTTACTCCAACCTCGGATCGTCAAGTACTGATGTTTACTACCCCGATGAGGGCTGGACAGTTTCTGGTTCAAGTTCGACGGTTGACGCGGAATATTGGATTGCAATGCCCTTCACGCCAACAACGAATGCCAAGGTCCAGCAGATCGACGTTGCGGTCGGCTATCTCGGGGGGACGAACCAGACATTTACGATAACTCTCGCTAATGACAGACGTGGTTTGCCGGGGAAGGCCATCCAATCGTGGTTCTACCATAAGGGTATGTTCGACTTCGGAGACTGCTGCGCCCTGGAAACAGTGAAGGAACCAAAGGGGCTGGCGGTCAAAGCCCACAAGAAGTACTGGATTGAAGTGACCACCAATTCAAAAGACGCAGATCTCTGGGGCGCTTGGCTCTTCACCTATAACTACGCCGAAGGCACGTTCGCATATAACCTCAACGACGGTGGCTGGGAGACTGAAGACTCATATCTGACAGCCTTCGACGTTCTCGGCAATTAGCATCTGGTCGAAGCCTTGGTGGCGCTGCAACCGCCTGATCGGCTCTGGTCCTTCTCGCAGGTTTTTTCTTCGCGGCTATTGCCATCCGCGACCATGCCAACGAGAGATCAAATTGTGCTTATTTTGTGCTCAAGAACTGCATATCCTGCGTAAGTTGCGCTTTGTGCGTATTTTAGAATCAATAAGTTACGTGCATTCAATGGCTGGCGTGAGTTCAAATCCACCCCCCGCAACCACTTTTCGCCGACGGATATTAATTACTTTCACTACCGTGATGAGTCTCATAGTGGCACTGCGTGCAAAGCGTAATCAGATTTCCTTCTGAATCATCGCCGGAATGGCTGCGAAATTCTTTGTGGTGAACTTCAAGATTCGACATGCTGCCGCAGGCCTGGCATCGCCATCCGTCGCGGCGTAGCACCTGGTTGCGGAGTTGGTCGTACAGCGGGGGCTCAAGCCGCACGGGAGGGCGTTTTGGTCGGACCCCGTTCACGACGCCTTCTGGGTCAAGTGATCCACGAACACTTTTCTCTCTTCGCCCGGAAGGAACTTAAAGAACCGCAAGATCGACTGCAGAAGAACGTGCGAGTTGCCGTTTTCAAGGTTGGCTCCCGCCAGGAAGTCAGCACAGATCATTTCCAGGCAGTAGCCGCGGGATTTGTCCGTCCCCAGCATCAGGGCTGCCGTCTCGATCGCCTGTTCCACCACCGGGATCTGGCTCTTGTAGAGCTTGAAGACGATTTCCGACGGCTCGGAGTCTTTCCCGGTTAACTCCTTCTCGACCTCCCGCTTAAACTGCTCCTTGGGCAGTTCGCGCGCTTTGTGCAACCAGGTTGCACAATCGAAGTGCTGTTGGTCCCTTTTGGCCAGTTTGGCCAACTCCAGCCCCTTGGTCCATCCCACTTCCTTCAGTTCCCGTCTCGCCTGAGGTGGCAAGTGCTCGTGGATGGACATCAGGTAGTACGCCTTCCTTCTTGATTCCGGGAATCGCCTCTCCAGGAATTCGTCGAAGGACTTCACGTTCTCCACCTGCCAGTATTGTCCCGCCCGCACTTCGCACAAATAACGCCCGAGCTCCACGAACCGGGTGTCCCGCTCCGCCTCGTTCTTCTTCTCCCACGCCAGAATCTCGTCGATTTTCGTGAGCACGAACAACGCTCGCCGGCGATTCAGTTTGGGCAACATGGGCGGATTGTTAGTAAGTAAGCTCGTCAAGCCAACCAAGGTTTTCTGCTCCGGGGCGTCGCACCAGATCGATCTCGACCAAGTCCTGCTTCCCCAGGCAAAGCCCCACATAAGGGCAGGTACTGCAGGGGTTCTGCGGGAAACGAATCCCACTGTGCGGCAAGAACTGGGCGGACTCGATCCGCCCAATCGTGTCCTGGACCAACTGGCCGAACTCCTGACGCTGGTCGTCGGTGATGGTGGTACGCAGGTATTGCACCTCGACCAGTCGCTTGCGCACGAAGACCACCTGGGCGACTTCGGAGATGCCGGTCATCCAGGAGTAGCAGACCAGTTGGGGATCGAGAGCCAGCAGACCATCGGGTTCCTCGGGATAGCGGCTGGAGGTGGTTTTCCACTCGATCAGGCAGCGCGTTCCGTCCACCTTTCCAATGGCGTCGATGTAGGCCACGAAGTCATTGGTCTCGGAGAACGGCCGGGTGAACTTGATCTGCAGGTTGCGGCGAGGCTGGCGGATGCGGATGCGGTCATCCTGGCAGAACCGGTCCAGCAGCATGATGCCCTGCTGCAGCATCCGGTCCCAGGTGTCGCCGTTCGAGAACCGCAGGCCCAGGTTCTGACAGGCGGTCCACTCGCGGAACAGGGCCGCGGCAGCGTCCTCACGCAGAAAGTAAGCGCTGAGAGCCCGTTCGAAGGCCCGGCCGAACAGCATGGCGGCGCGCGTGTCCTTCTCCTGCCAACCGTCGAGGTAGCGGTGACGGTAGCGCCGAGGACAAGTCAGATATTGGCTGAGTTGGGTGTAGCTGTAGGTCATCGCGCCACCTCGGAACGGGTCACAGTTGCGGGCGAAGCGCTCGCCAATTCTTCCCACTGGCTGGCGGGCGCGAAGCCGTCGAGGTTGAGCAGGGAAGCGCCGTTTACGACCACGTGGCTGATCTTGACCACGCCGCGCAGGCCGACCAAGCTTTTCTCGTCAATCTCGTCTCGCCCGAGCAGTTCGGTGTCGTAGCCGAAGTCGCGCAAGAACCAGGTGAGCTTCCACAGAGCCCTCGGCGTGCAATACAGACGGCCGGAGACGGAGTGGCCCGTGAGTTCTTTCGGCTCCAGGATCGAGAAGCGAACGAGATAAAACGGCTTTCGCGCGTCCCATCGGTGCTGGGCTCTGTCGACCCGGACTAGCAGCAGACCATCGCGAACCTGCCCTGGAGCAGCCTGGTCGGCCTCGTGTAAGCCTTGAATGCGGCGCCTCATGCTACACCTTCCTTCTGAGCGGGATAGCTGTTGAGCTGGCAAAGCAGGGCATTGCGGTCTTTGTCGGCCCAATCGGCCAGGTGGGCGACGAAGTTCTCGACCTGCTCGCGGGTGGCTTCGCGCAGGCTCTTCACGCCGCAGAAATCGGTCGCGTAGGACTTGACCAAGGTGGCATCAAGTTGGTGCTGGCGAATCAGTTGGCAGAGACGATCACGGACCGTGCGCCCGCCGTAGTTGCCGTTGCCCTTGGCGGGCTGCGGCAGCTTCTTGGACTCTGGACGCGAAGCGGGCGGACCGGCGAGGGACCCGATCTCCTCGACCGAGCAGATGCCGATGCCGTAGGCCTTGCGCAGGGCGCGGTTGACGGCGCGAGTTTCTGCAACGCGCATCTCGGCACCGTGGACCAGTGCAGAAACATTGGAAGGATCGGCATCGCCGTATCCGACAAAGCCGCGGCAGGTTTTGGACTTGTAGACTGTGGCCCGAAAGGCCCAACGCTGCACCGAAGGATCACAAAACTCACGCGCAGGTTGAACCCGGATTCCATGGCATCGGCTTCGGCGGGCTAGCCGGATTAGGCCGGCATGAGTCACATACCAATGCCCATCCAAGCAAAGCAGATCGCCAAGACTGACCCGCAAGGAAAGGCTCTCAATCAACTGCGTGAGACTGGCCGCACCTGATTCTGAGAGCGGCCCCCAAAGGGAGTTGGCGAGTCTCATTTCCGACGCCGTGTTCTTAAGTGGTTTCTTCATGGGACCTCGCTTGCCGCGCGGCCAGCACCTGCTGATAGCGTGCGACCAGCTTCTCAGCGTCGGCGCGGTGATTGTAGAAACGCGGGGCAAAGCGGTTCAGCTCCAGCCGGAACATCCACCACATATTCGTGTCCGGTTTCAGGGTGTAGAGCAGGGCGGGAGAGTTTGCTAGAGTGGGTGTAGCCACTTTCAGCCTCCGTATAAGGTTGATTTGGTCAGAGCTGATCGGGTGTTGCTAGCACTCGGTCAGCTTGCTGGCAAGCTCAATATCTCACCTTGCTGGCAAGTTGTCAAGAGAAAAATACACTAATACTGTAATTGTGAAAAACAGACTTGCACTCTTGCCTGCAAGGTGGTAAGGTTCCGTCATGGATGTCCGAGAGATGGCCCGACTCGGGGGACTCGCGCGCGCTCAATCTCTGAGTGCCAAGCGGCGGAAGGAGATCGCGACAAAGGCGGCGACCGTCGCAGCCGCTTCCCGAACAAGGAAGGCCAAACAGAAAAAGGAGCGGACTAAGGCCGGGTCTTGATCGTCTTTGCGATCCAGTGGGCTCCGAGTAAAATGCTGGCCGAAATCCACACCCAGAACGGCAGGTTGGCGATCCAGACGAAGATTAGCGCCACTGTTGCGGTGAAAGTAAGGCCGTGCGTTGTCGCCTCACCGATGCCAAAAAGGACTGTGAAAATGGCACCGACGATCAGCAGGGTTAGCCAGAACGCGCCGGAGTTTGACAGGGGACGGGGCATACGGTCCACCATCTTAGCACCGGAATCCGCCCGCCGCGCCGCGCAGGCCCGCTGGGCCAAACAGAAGAAGGAGAAACCGAAAGCCGTAGCACCACGGTAATCCAGCCTTCCCCTGCCGGACTAACCTGAGAGCCGTACTGCCGCCGCATCCCGCGTCAAACCTGAAACTCCCATAACTTGCCCGCCCCTTTTCCTGTTCCCGACCCTGAACCATGCGCCCTGCGCACTTTGGGACATCGCCCTTTCGTAATCTTTCACCCTCCGCCTCCCCCAGCTAATCTCCAAATGGTTGTTTAAGTAGACGAGTATATATATTTGCAGATGCCACTGGATAATAAAGAACTCGCAGAAAACTTGCTCACGGAAATGCGTGATCTTGTAGGGCGGCGCCAGATGATTGATCTGAGGCTTGGACTGATCAATCAGGCGCTGCGTACTCTTTCCAGGCTGCTTCCGGAAAGACAGCAGGAAATTCAGAAGGCGCTGAAGGAATATCGACGCAAACCCGCCGGGCTCACAGAAGCAATTTCGCGGTTGCTCTACCACGTCGCCGGAGCGCTTACTGCGAACGAGGTCCGTGCGCAACTAGAGAGAGAGGGTTTTGATCTCTCGGAATACACCCAACCGCTAGCTGTCATCTTCACTACTTTGCGTAGGCTCAAAGAGTCGGGCCGTGTCAAGGTGACGACTAAAGGCGGAAAGCATCGCTATGAATGGTCGGGGAAGGGGACCTGGCTCGAATACGAACCGCCCTACGGACCAAATAGCTGACGTAACTCGAAGTCAGAGAGGATTACAGAGGCGGTTTGCTCCTTTCGATATGGACGCGACGATGAGCAATGCTTTCATGAAAAGCGGAACGAGCATGACATGGGCGGAAGTAAAGAAGAAGGTAGCGGCCCTGGAGGCGAAATCTGCGAAGCGCCGCAGAACGCAGCGATCGAACAACGATCCGGTGCGGCCGGCGCACTGGGGCAGGAGACGCAGATGACCCCATCCGAACAGCAGTTCCTTGCCAACGCCGCAAAAGCCGCGCGCAAGGCTGGATTCAGGGACCCGAAACAGGCAGCCTCGAAGCTCATGAAGCTCCCGCAGGTGAAAGCGGCGATTGAAGCCAAAAAGACTGTGATGATCAATGAATCCGGGCGGGACTGGGGCAGGAGGGTCAGCGTCACCCGCAACGAGATCATCAATGGATTCCACGAGCTATCGCAGAAACCGTATCCCCCCTCCGTGAGAATAAGTGCGCTCGGACACTTGAAGGATATTTACGGCCTCAGCGCCAAATCGAATGACACAGACATCTTCGCAGGCTGGACGGACGACGAACTCCAGCGCTATTACGAGTCCGGTGAACTTCCGCCTCGTTACGGACAAGCCCTGGGGGCGCTCGAACGCGAGGCAGGAAATTCTTTACCGGCAGCGCCAAAGACAGATTGACCGTCAGACGGAAGCTGCCGACGGACAACTCAGCGAGTTAAAGGACTGGGCCGGAGAAGTCACCGCCGACACCTACTTATGGGTCAGACGGTATACCAAGACCTACAACGAGCATTGGCAGGAGGAGGGCCGACCATCGCCCTACGAGCATTTTCCCGACGAGTCGACGTATCCGCATATCCCCCTCCTGTTTGCGCTGCTCGATCGGCTCTGGATCAACCTGTTCGAGAAGAGCCGCGACATGATGATTTCCTGGGCCATTGTCGCCTACTTCACCCGGCACGCCATGGTGGTGCCTCACCGCGGGGTGCTGTTCCAGGCTCAGAAGGAATCGAAAGTGGTCCAACTGATCGATTACGCCAAGTGCTTGTACGAGCAGCAGGACGAGCGCTTGAAGATTGCGTTCCCATTGGCCAAGCCGCTCCGCCAGCAAGCGGCGAACACTCTGGAGTTTGCACACGGTGGAAAAATTGTCGGCATCCCCGGCGGTGCCGATCAGATTCGCAATTATCACCCTTGGGGCTATTTCAACGACGAATCGAGCTTTCAAGCGGATGCGGGCGAGTGCTACGCCGAGGCCCTCTCAGTAGTGAAAGGCAAGATCGTTTTTAACTCTTCCGCTGGACCTGGTTGGTATGCGGACTTCCGAAATGACATCATCCGAGAAAGCGAATAAGCACGTGCAGCGGGCTCGCGCGCGAACGTCCAGCCTTCACGAGAGAGAGAAGGTCAAGATCCAAGAGGGGGTCACCGTTCGCCGCAACAAGGCCGGCGTGCCGGTGACAGACGTCCACTATTCGGCGGTTCCCGAGCGCAACCCCGAGATCAACCCCGACTGGAAACGAAACGAGCGCAAGGTCTACCCTTCGCAGGCATCTTGGGACCGCGAGCAGGAGATCATCGACGAAGCCGGCGGCGGCGAGTTGGTCTTCGCCGATACCCTGGTCACGCACTGGGACAAGATCATCGTCGAGGACCCCAAGTGGCGCCCCGATCCGAAGTGGCGCGTCGAAGGTGGCTTCGATCACGGCAAGACCAACCCCACCGCCCTCATCCGCTGCTACGTGGATTACTCGGGAACCATCTGGTTCGCCGGGGAGTATTACATGCCCGGACAGGAAGTCTGGCAGCACGCGTCCCAGTTCCGCGAAATGCCGGACATCGCAAACTTAAATGGATTGGAGGATTGACTATGCACATGGATACGAACCGCAATGCCGAAGGCCAAGAAGGGGGGATCGCCCTCACCGACAGAGAAGGAGGAACACAGCTAATGACTCCGCAGTTGAACGAGAAAGATCAGTCCGAGAAACGGCGTGTATCGATCCGCAAAGTTGAAAATAACCGCAAAAACGCCGAGAAATCAACCGGCCCCAGAACTGAAAGAGGCAAGGGATACAGTTGCATGAACGCCTTCAAGCATGGGTTGCGCCTAAATCGCCCTGAAGCATTCCCATTCAAAGAAAGGCAGGAGGAGTTGCGCAAACTCTACGCCCGGCTCGTAGACGAGATGCAGCCAGTCGGCTTTCTCGAGGAAAGCTGTGTGGAGCAGATCGCGGTTTGTTTGTGGAAACGTAAGCGTGTATTCACGTATGAAAACGCGGAAATCCGCCTTCGCGAGGAAAACGTTCTAGAAGAAGTGCGGAGCCTTAATGAAGTCTCGCTGATGACCGAAAGCGACCGATTTGTAATGTCCCTGCTCCGGTCAGCGAAAAATGAAATCGAATCGATTGGAGAGCTCTCCGAAGAGTTGAAGGAAAGATTCTCGCTGCTGAGCCACAGTTTCCGAAATTGTGGCCCGAGTTTCAAGCAGTGGCAGAGGAGACCGCGAAAGAGAAGGTCCGAGAATGTGCTAAGGAGATAGCAAAGGAGAAAGGGCTCACAATAGACGCGGTGAAGAAGGTCCTAGCGAACGACCCTGCGGCACAGCGAGAACGCGCTCGTTTCGTCGCCCTAACCACAATAGAAGGTGCGGAGTGGTTCATGCGGCGTGTGTATGAACCGAACCGAGATCTGGCCGAAAGGCGATTACAGGCTAAATTCGGGGAGTCGTCAATTCCAGATAATGGCCCTATCGACAAAATTATCCGCTATGGCGGTGCCAACGAGCGAGATCTGGATCGCGCCCTCGACCGGCTCGAGCGCCTGCAGCGACGCCGCAAGGGAGAGCCGGTTCCGCCTCCCGTGAGTGTGCGCGTGACGCAATGAATTACGTTTCGCTCACTGGCTACGATTGAGTTCCCGGGCGAAGCGCTCGCCTCCCAAGCCTCCCCTCCAGGAGCGATTGCCCGCTGGACACGGGCGTCGGTTTTCGGCGGATCACCGCAACAGCCCCCGCTGCTTCGACAGCGCGCGTCGCAACGCGAGCAGCAGAGCCGCCATGGCAGGCCGGACAGAAGGCGAAAGCGTCGAGCCTGTCCCCATCAAAACGAAGAAACGACGCTACTTTAGTGCGGGAACGAGTCCGAGCTGCTGAAGCACGAGTAATGCCTCGCCGCAATCACGTATCCGATCCCATAAAACAGTGTCATGAAAATCCACACCGTACCCATATTGAAACCTCGCACCGCCTGCGCTTTTTCCAGGTATCCGTACACAAAGACAGCCAAGCCGGTCAGGAGGAATGCGATCGCGATCGCTTCCAAGTTAACCTGGCGCAAGAATTCATCGAGTTTGCGAATGCTCCTGACTACAAGGCCCACCAGCACGAGATTCGCCGGTATCGGCAGCAGCGCAAAGACGATTCGAGTACGCGGATCAAACCCAGGCCGTCCCAATAACCAGCCCGCTCCGATGTCAATTGCGGTGGCGAAGCAAAGGACGATCAATATTCGGCTATTTGGCTTGGCTGAAGGCGTATGTCATCCATGCATTACAAAATGTAATTCATACACGATATTTTGTCAAGAATACATTCCCTTCCTCACCCCGGTGCAAAGGGATTTTTACAAAACGAAGCCAACATATTGCTTATTTACAGTAACTTACAAAATCTTGCGATATGACAAGGCCGGGAAAAGCTCTACTTCGGATTCTGATGCTACCAGCGCAACTGTCGGGCTGTTGCGCTATCTGTTCGGAGATCCCACGCTTCACGCCATCCTTTACCTCTGAGTCCTGATGCTGACCTGCGCCGCCATCACCGGCGCCATCATCCTGCGCCGCCATTCGCCAGCCACGGTCCCAGCCCCGAACGAAGCCTTAAACTAGCCTCCCAGGTGTTTTGCCGTGCCGCATGGAGCCAATAAACTTGGGCTTTAGCCCCTGAGGGTACGCACTCTATATCTTCACGAGAACCACATTAGCCCGCCTTGGCACAAGCTGGTAGACTCGCTTTCCATGCCCATGTTCTACAACCGGATTGCGGGTCAAAGTGTGGAACGCCTCGCGGCCCTCAGCGATGGCGTATTCGCGGTCGCCATGACCCTCCTGGTGTTGGACTTGCGGCTTCCCGCAACGCCGGTGCACGACGAGCATGATCTCTGGCGCACTCTGGTTGCACTCTCTCCGCGCATCCTCACCTACATGATGAGCTTCCTGACGCTGGGCATTTTCTGGGTCGGCCAACAGACCCAACTGAACCATCTGGCGCGTTCCGACCGGAGTCTCACCTGGATTCACCTTGCCTTTTTGTTCGCGGTTTCCATCACTCCGTTCTCCACCATGCTGCTGGCGGAGTTCCTCGCATACCGCCTGGCGGTTGTGGTCTACTGGATCAACATTCTTTTGCTGGGAGCCACCCTCTACTTCAGCTGGGTGTGTGCTCTGGGAACCGGACTGGTGAAGGAGGATATGCCTCCGGAAGTTGCCACCGCTTTCAAGCGCCGCGTGCTTATCGCGCAGGCTCTCTACGCGTTCGGCGCCTTACTCTGCATTGTCAGCACCTATTGGAGCATTACATTCATCGTTCTGGTGCAACTCAACTACGCCATCGCGCCGCGCATTCCCTGGCGTTCTCGTTCCTGAGCTCGTGCCCTCTAGCCGAACCGCGCCTTGTGTTCTTTCAGAATGCACTGGTCCATCACCACGAAGATGCCCGCTTTGCGTGCCTTCTCCGCGGCCTTCTCGTTCACTACCTCTTCCTGCATCCAAACCGTTGGCACTTTCAATTGGATCGCTTGATCGACGATCTCATCCACATACTCGGATCGTCGGAAAATGTTCACGATATCGATCTTGTGTGGCACGCTGAGCAGCGAGGGATACGCCCGCTCACCCAGCGCTTCGCCGATCTCGGGATTCACCGGAATAATGCGGTATCCCTGCGCTTGCATGTACGCAGAGACGCCATGGCTAGGACGTAGAGGATTGCTGGAAAGGCCAACCACGGCGATAGTCTTGGAGTGTCTTAGAAGTTCAGCAATAGGACCGGAACTGTGCGCAGTGACCATGTTGAGTATTCTAGAGCACTTTTCCAGCCAGAGCAGGTCTTATCCGGCAGAGCTCAGAAGAATACTTAATGCTTATTGCCAAGATCAGTTTTCATCTTGAACATCTTCAACGCCAGTTTGCGGATGGTGTCGGGAACTTCTTTATTGCCGGCCAGGTTGCGAAGATCGTTTACCTGTATGTGCTTCATCAGCCCGAGGGACAGATCAATCGGAGTGCGCGGGTTGAACACCAGGTTGCGCAATACCGGATACAGCTTAGCGAAACGGCGCTTCATCGGAATGGCCCGAAGCACGGCTTCCAGAACGTTTTTCTGCCCGGCGAATTTTTCCACTTCACCGTCGCTGATTTTGGGCGACTCCAGAACCGCCAGCGCCACTAGTTTGGTGCCGTCCCGAATGAGCAGCGAACGTTCCTCCTTGGTACCCTTGATCGCCAATTGAATGCGGCCCTGGACGTCCAGGCGGGAGATTTTCTGCAGGGCGCTGCCGCGCTGTTCTTCTGCCGTCAGAAAAGTTTTCTTGACAGCGAAGCCGGGAGCCTTGGCGGGAGCGACGGCGGCCGCCGCGTCGGAAGAAGCATTCGCAGCGGGCGTGACCGGATCTGATTCCTGGGTTGACGCAGGTGTTGGCGTCGCCGCGGCGGACATTGGCAACTCGTCAATGCCGCCGACCGCCTGGAAAGGCTTCTCCGGTTCGGCCGCAATCTCGCTGGCATGCTCTGCCATGAACGCGTGCACGGCTTGGTCCACATCGCCGCCCCCCTGGTGGCCTTCGGCTGGTGCAGCTCCCGCCGCTGCTGCGGGCTTCGCATTCAGGGCTGCAGCCAGCTTATCGCTCAGATTGTGGTTCGCGCGGAGAGCCACCGAGATGGCCCCGGACCGTAGGGCCCGCGGACTTTGCAAAAACATCTCGAGAACATCCGCAAATTGGGATGCAGCCAGTTCGCTTAGCACCGATTCCGACACTGTTGGATTCTCCAGCAAGGCAGGCAGCAAGGCTGGGCGAAGATTACTCGGAGCGGCGAAGTAGTTCAGCACCTCTTTTGGTGTCTGCGGATCGGCAGCCACGGTGCGACACGCAGCTTCATCCCAGCCGGCCAGTGTCATGCGAGCTTTGTCGCAAAATACCTTGTTATGAAGCGCCAGATGAACCAGGATTTCAATCATCTCTGCCGGCGGCACCGCGAGCGCGCCGCGCGCCGCGGTTTGCATCATGTGCGAAGGCACTGCCGAGCGGCGGATGAGTTCGAGCATGCGCGGCATAGATTGGCCTTTGAAACCTCCTGATGGGAACACTACAGAATCCAGCAGAAAGAAGCAGTTTGCCAGCGTTTTCGTTGCGGGTAATGTTACGAAGGTGTGCGGAGGGATATGAGGATCAACCCCGTGACGCACGGGTGATCTGCTTCTGGACAGAACGTGAACGTGCGCTCTTGCCTCGACTACCGGCCAGTCGGTCCAACTCAGTCACCACTCTCTCCAGTTCATCGGTCAAACGATTTCGCTTCCCGCGGCGAAAGTCCTTTACCAGAGCCTGGTAATACCACAGCGTGCCTTCGCGCTTTCCGGAAAACCGCTCAAAAACCGCCTCCGCAATCTCGCGGTAGTCGGCGAGGATCATGCGCGCGTTGTACAGCTTGTCAGCGGCGGAAACCAGGCGGGTATCGGTGTCGACCGTCCGCAGATGCTTTAAGTAATCCTCGTTGCGCTTGCGCCAGGGAGGCTTGGGATCCTGATCGGTATCAGTGCAACCGTCGACAAGGTGTGCAACACGTTTCCCGAAACTTCGGCGAATTTCCTTCAGTCGGGGAGCGCCTCCGCAGTCTTCGACGACATCATGCAGCAAAGCCGCGATGGCCAGATCTTCGTCACCGCCAGCGTCAAGCACCAGGCTGGCAACTCCGAGAATATGAGCAGCGTATGGAACTGACGTGCCCTTCTTCAACTGCTTCGCATGGGCTCGCGTGGCAAAGACCAGGGCCCGCTCACAGGGGTTCGCAAGCCTCGGTGGAGTCTGCTTAAGATGCATCTTTGATCCAATCTTGACTGGCCTACGCTTGCTTCTCTCCGCGCCGCATCTGCAGATACGCCCGCATAAAAGGTTGAAGATCGCCGTCAATCACGCGGTCCACGTCGCCCATCTCGAACTTGGTGCGGTGATCTTTGATCATGCGGTACGGCTGCAAAACATACGAACGGATTTGCGAACCGAAGTCGATGTCGAGCTTGGAATCTTCGATCTTCTTCGTGGCTTCGCGCTTCTTCTCCATCTCGTGCTCATAGAGCTTCGACCGCAGCATGCTCATGGCCCGGTCCTTGTTCTTGTGCTGCGAGCGTTCGTTCTGGCAGGCCGCAACGATTCCAGTCGGAATGTGGGTGATGCGCACGGCGGAATCCGTGGTATTCACATGCTGCCCGCCCTTGCCGCTCGAGCGATAGGTGTCAATCCGCAGGTCTTCCGGCCGGATCACCACCTCGATACTCTCATCGATTTCTGGCGAGACATAGACGCTGGCGAAAGACGTGTGCCGGCGCTTGGCTTGATCGAAGGGCGAAATGCGCACTAATCGGTGCACGCCGATTTCGCTGGTCAGCAGGCCAAAGGCATACTCCCCGTTGACCGCGAAGGTCGCCGACTTCAGCCCGGCTTCTTCTCCCGGCTGATAGTCATAGAGAACGGTCTGAAAGCCCTGCCGCTCCGCCCATCTCAGGTACATGCGCAGCAGCATGTCAGCCCAGTCTTGCGACTCCGTGCCGCCCGCACCGGGATGAATGGTCACAATCGCATTGCGGGCATCGTTCTCGCCGGACAGGAGCGTCTCGGTTTCCAGTCGGTCGACTTTTTCCCGGAGGGCGTCGATCTCGCGGCGCAGGTCGACGCTGACGCTCTCGCCTTCGCGCGCCAACTCAAAGTACGCGGAGATGTCGTCGCTCCGTCGCCCCAGTTCAGCCTCGTGAGCCAACATATTCTCCAGGCGCTTTTTCTCGCGCATCACCTGCTGGGATTTTTGCGGATTCGACCACAGATTCGGGTCGGAGGCTTGCTTCTCAATGACGGTCAGTTGCTCGCGCAGTTTGCCTGCGTCAAAGGTACTCCCGAAGTTCGCGCACTTTGTCTTTCAGCGCCGCATATTCCTGCTCTAACTCTTCAACCATGATCGATTCCTCTTTACTGTTTGGGGAGACGCTGCCAGCAACGCCTCCACGATTGTTTGCGCTGTAGAGACGTAGCTTGCTACGTCTCGGCCCGCTATGTACCTGTCCGCCTGGCAAATAGCGGTCGCATCAATAGCGCCACCACAGAAATTATCGCACAGAGCCAGGCAAACCAGTCGCCGTAACGGGTGTAGAACGTGGTTATAGTCGACAGCGCATAAGGCGCGACCAGGGTAGCCCGAGTCTTGCGCGGAATCCTGGCGACGACCCGACCGTGAGGATCAATGCTCGCCGTGACCCCGGTGTTGGTTGCGCGCAGCAGCCAGCGTTCATTCTCCACTGCGCGTATCCGCGCCTGTTTCAGATGCTGCGCGTAGGCTCCACTGTCGCCGTACCAGCCGTCATTCGAAATGTTCACAAACACCTGGGCTCCGGCAGCGGCAAACTGGCGAACCTCGTCCGGGAAAACCGATTCGTAGCAGATGAAGACGCCGAGCCTGGTGCCGCCGGCATCGAGCGGCGCGCGGGATTGCCCGCGGGAGAAGTCGCCCACCTCCTTGGTGAGTCCTCCGGCAAACGAGAAAACATCCTTGAAAGGTACATACTCGCCGAAAGGCACCAGATGCGCCTTGTCGTAGCGACCGGCCCATTCTCCTGTGGGGCTGACCAGCGCGGCCGAGTTATAGATTTCGCTGGGGCGCTCGGCGTTCTGAGGTGTGCGGCGAATGCCCAGGCTTCCGGCCAGCACCCACGCGTTGCTCTGCCGCGCCAACTCGCTGAGCGCATCGCGGAATAACGGATCATTCGTATAGAACGGCGCAGGTGATTCCGGCCAGGCAATCAAGTCGGGATGCGGTTGCGAGTCCGTGTTTTTTCCGCCCCCAACTGGAGCACCTGCGCTGCCCGGATTCAGACTGATCTGAGTCAGTTCATGCAGCGTCGCGATCAAGTATGGCCGCGTCCAGTCTTCCTGAACAGGAACGTTCTCCTGGACCAAGTACGCGGTTTTGTCGGACGGAAACGCAGGCACTGGAATCCAGCGCGCGGCTTGCAAGATCACAGCGGCGGCTAGCGCGGCTAGCAAAAGCTGGCGGCGTTTCTGGCGGTGCACCAACAGGGCTGTTGCGAACGCCGCATTCACCAGCATGATCTCGAACGAAACTCCGTAAACGCCAGTGACTGTCGCAATGCGGGACAGCGGAATGTTGTCCGCTTGCACCACCCCCAGCAGGTTCCAGGGAACTCCGCTGATCCGGGTGCGGGCCAGTTCCACCGCGACCCAGACCACCGGCGCAAGCACGAGAGCGCGGCGGTTGAGCGGGCTGTCTCCAGCCAGAAGGCTGACTGCCAGACCGAAGGCGCCATGATACAAGCCCAGGTAAAGACAAAGCAGAAAGAAGAAGCCGAGCGCGGCCGGCACGTTCAACCCGCCATACTGCCGCATGGTGATGTAGATCCAATAGCAGGTACCGGCCCACCACAGAATTCCGCAGACGTAGGCCAGCAGAAATGCCTGCAGCGGACGCGCCGGAAGCCACTTTCTTCCTTCGCTGAGCTGCAACGTTGCCGGCGTACGTGTACGTAGCAAGGCAACCAGCAGGGGCGTCAGCGCAACCCAGGACAGAACATAAAGGTCAGGCAGCGGGAAGATCAGAATCTGCAGTCCAGCCGACAGCAGAACCAGAAGCCAGGCGCTAGGGTGAATCTGCCGCACAGGCAAGAATAACAAACTGGTTAGCTTTAACCCGGTGTCTGAGAGCCTCGCGCCGAACGTCGCAAAAGAACGTCAGAGCGAAAAGCGCTGCCGCAGGGCCGCTGCGTAATCTGGTCCCTTCCAACCTTCTCGCTCGTTCTCCATCTCGAGCATCAAGTACGCAGCCTCAATTACTCTGACGGTCGTTTCGGGTCGCTCCAATGCGGCCACGAGGGTTGAGAGCACGCGCTGGTCTTTTCTCTTTCCCAACGCGACCATAGCTTCTTCGCGCACGCCAGAGTCAGTGTCGTTGAGACGTCGGACGAGAACTTCGCGAACTTCGTCGGAGTCAGTATCGCCTAGCACGCCGAGGCCAAAAGTCGCCCAGTCCCGGACGTCTTTATCCGAGTCCTGCGTCAACCGCTGAAGCGTTTCGACACTGCGCGGGTCATTTGGGAAAGACCCCAGGGCGCACGTTACGCTGAATCGAACTCAGGACTAGGATGCGAGGAGAAGGTGGCGATTAACGGGACGGCAAGAGGGTTATCGAGATGCCCCAGCGCGGCAATGCCCGCAGCAAGGGCTTGGGGTTCTGTTTCTCGCCGCACGAGATCTGTGATCACGGAGTAGGACTCTTCACGAAAGCTGTTGCTCCTGTGCTCGATCGTTTTGCCGAGTTGAGCGAGCACATCCGCGCCGCGCGCTCTGGAAAGCGGGTCGTTCGCTCTGCACAACTCCGCAGCTTTTTCAAAGATCTGTCGCGTTCCAATTCTTCGCAAGGCGCGGACTGCTTCCCATGGGTGCGTCATCCTCATAATCGCCGGATAGCGCTTGAGTGAAGAGCTCGTCGATCCCGCGCACGGTCACGCAGTGAGTTTAGAACAACAACTTAGAGCCGGGTTGACAGGCATCAGCCCCCTCAGTAATCTATAGCGAACAAAAGGCGAATACGCATGGCTACCCTACCGCTGCTTCCCGACTCCACACCAAAACTGATTGGCATTGCCAGGCTTGCCTCGCAAGGCGAATCCCTGCGGCTGGGACAAGACATCGAGTACTTCACTCTCCCCGCGCGTTCCCTGCTGAACCGCTGCACCTCGGCCCGCATGCCGTTTACCTGGACGATCAATCCGTATCGCGGCTGCGAGTTTGCCTGCAAGTACTGTTACGCCCGCTATACCCACGAGTTCATGGAAATGCGCGACGGCGTCGAATTCGAGCAGAAAATTTTCGTCAAGCAGCACGCCGCCGAGTTGCTGCGGCAGGAGCTTCGCCACGTCAAGCCGGGCGAAGAAATCGCCATCGGCACCGCTACCGACCCCTACCAGCCCGCCGAGCGCCGCTTTGAGGTCACACGCGCCATCCTCGAGGAGTTGGCGCGGCATCGGGGACTCAACATCGGTCTCGTGACCAAGTCGAACCTGGTGGTGCGCGACGCCGAGTTGCTTCGCGCGATATCGCAGCACAACCGCCTGTTCGTCAACATCACCATGACCACGCTCAAGGTGGAGCTGGCGCGAATCCTCGAGCCGCGCGCGCCGCGTCCTGATCTGCGGTTGGAAGCGCTGCGCAAACTCATCGAATCCGGCGTGAATGCTGGCGTGATCTGCGCGCCAGTGCTGCCCGACATCACGGATTCTCCCCGCGATCTCGATGCGCTGGTGCGCGGTACTGCCGAAGCCGGTGGCAAATATATTTTCGCCAATGCGCTTTTTCTGAAGCCGTGCTCGGCAGCGATGTTTTTGCCGTTCGTCGAACAGCACTTTCCCAAGCTGACGGAAAGCTACCGCCAGCGCTATGGGAAGCAGGCGTTTCTCTCGAAAGCCTACCGGAAACGCCTTTCTGAGCTCATGGCACGACTGCGCGAAAAATACAAAATCCGCAACGATTATGACCGCTATAGTCGCCGGGCCCATCCGGCGGCTTTGGCCGATGCTGAGCAGATGAGGCTGTTCTGAGCTGTCGGCGGTCAGCGGTCGGCGGTCGGCTGTCAGCGTTCAGCTCTCAGCGCATGGCTTTTGGCTTCAGTGTCAGGTATGCGCCCGGTCCGTACCCTTTGACTGGGGCATACCCACTCCCCACCGGTCTAGTGGAATCATCACTTTACGGAGATTTGGCCCGCAAAATCTAGACGCCAAAGGGGTTATAGGCAAAATCTAGAAAGCACAGGACTTATGCTCCGGAACAGCGGTGATTCCCTAGATTCTTTGGGTGTGCGCCAGACTCCGTCTTTCGCCCCTGCCGGGGCTTTTTCGTCTCCCGGCCTGGGCCTCTTGCCTTTCGCCTGCCGCTTTTGGCCTAGGTTCCACCGGGTTCAATCTGTCAGGGATGCGCCCGGTCTGCACCCCTTCTTCTGGGTATACCCCCTCCCCACCGGTCTAGTGGAATCATCACTTTACGGAGATTTAGCCCGCAAAATCTAGATGCTAAAGGAGTTATAGGCATAATCTAGAAAGCAAAGGATTTATGCTGCGAAGCGGCGGTGATTCCCTTGATTCTTCGGGTGTGCGCCATGCGCCGTCTTTCGCCCCTCTCGGGCTTTTTCGTCTCCCCGGCCCCGACCCACGGCTCGCGCCGTGGGCTTCATTCTTGTGCCGCTTCCCAACTGGGAGTCCCATGTCCGCTCCGCCACGACGCGAATTCTTGCGCGCAGAGCTCAGCGATGAACGGGGCGCGGTACCGTCCAGGATCACAGGCAAGCTAATTGTCAAAGAGCGTTAATATCTTTGTGCATATTGTCGAGTGAATGGTGGAGGGTTGTCAAGGACGAGTATCACCAGGGACGAACCAAGTCAGCGCCCCAAAACCGGGGCGCGGCTCGTAGGGCGGCGCGTATGCAAGTCTTTTCACGGTGTTGGGAACGGGCGCCGACAGGCGTATGATGGGTGCCGTTGCTGAAGTTAGGAAGGAAGTCCCGGCTTATGCGAAACGGAAAGCTTTCCATTGGATTGAGAGTGGCTCTGACGATCGTCGCCGCAGCCCAGTTCGCGGCGGCCACACGGGCGTTCGGTAGCAGGGATGGGGCATATCCCGCCGCAGGGTTGATCCGGGATGCGAAGGGCAATCTCTATGGAACAACAACTGGAGGAGGCAACTACGCCGGCGGGACGGTGTTCGTGTTGACCCTCAAGGCGGGGGTCTGGGCGCAGCATATCTTGCATAACTTCAACAGCCAGGACAGGGGCGGGGATGATCCCTATAGCAACCTGATCTTCGATCGGGCTGGGAATTTATACGGCACCACCATGTACGGCGGTGCCCATCCGGTAGGAACGGTTTTCGAGCTGAAGCGTCCACCACACGGCGTGGTCTGGACAGAAAAGGTATTGTACAGTTTCGCCGGCGGGTCGGACGGGTCGCAGCCCTTCGCAGGGGTAATCTCCGACGCGGCTGGGAACTTGTACGGCACGACCTGGATCGGCGGCAACTCAGGGTGCAACAGCGAGGGCTGCGGCACGGTGTTCCAGTTGGCACTGGGGACCGATGGTAAGTGGCGCGAGGCTCTCCCGCACATCTTCGACAATAACGGCACGGACGGGGACTATCCCCGTGCCGGCCTCGTCTTAGACGGCTCTGGTAATCTCTACGGAACGACATTTTATGGTGGCACCTACGGCTACGGGACCGTCTTCGAGCTGACTCCTACATTGGGCGGGGGGTGGGCCGAGGCTGTGCTGTACAACTTCAGCAACACCGACGGAGCGAACCCTGCCGCCGGCCTGCTCTTCGACGGGGATGGGAATATGTATGGGACAACCGCTAATGGTGGCGCCTACGGGTACGGGACCGTTTTCGAGCTGACGCCCGCTGGGGGCGGGAGTTGGACCGAGGCTGTGCTACACAGCTTCAACAACACCGACGGAGCGAACCCTGCCGCCAGCCTGATCTTCGACTCGGTTGGGAACTTGTACGGGACAACTTCGGCGGGCGGTGCCTACGGCTACGGGACGGCCTTGGAGTTGTCTCCCGCAGCGGGCGGGAGTTGGACGGAGACGGTGCTGCATCACTTCGGCAACGGCAAGGACGGGGGGCAACTTTACGGTGGCCTGATTTTCGATAGGTCAGGGAACCTCTATGGCACAACCAACGAGGGCGGCGTTCACCGCTACGGAACGGTCTTCGAGTTGACTCCCACAGCGGGCGGCGGCTGGACGGAGAAGGTACTCCATAATTTTAACGTTTATTGAGGAGCTCCCCGAGGAATGGAGGGCGACGACGCCTTCCACTAGAGGGTGTACACGACAATCACGGCATCTTCAACTCCAGCAGTTTCGCGGGATCGACATACACTCCCTGCCAGCGGGCGGCGAAGTGCAGATGCGGGCCGGTGGCGCGGCCGGTGCCTCCGCTGAGGCCGAGCTGCTTGCCGCGGTCAACCTCGTCGCCTTTCTTCACGTCGATCCGGGAAAGATGCATGAAGATGGTGAGCAATCCCTGGCCGTGGTCGACAACGACGCAGTTGCCCTCAAAATAGAGCGGCTGGGCGAGCAGCACCGTGCCGCGATTTACCGACGCCACCGGCGTGCCCTGCGGGACGCCGTAATCCAGCCCCTGATGCACACCTTGCACCTGGCCATTGAAGGTGCGCGCGGTGCCGAAGATGTCTGAAATGCCGGCTTTCACGGGGGCGGCGAAATCTCCGGACCACTCACGATCCGGCCCGACGTGCGAAAGAACCTGCGTTTTGATCTCCTTGTCGGCGGCGATTTCCTTTAGTTCGGCGGGGCTTGGCTCGGTGAATTTCGTAGGGACCGTCACTGCGATGCGCGGATACTTTGCCTTGCCAACGTGAATCTTCTTCTCAAACGTGATGGCAGTTCCCTTCTCCGGCACGCCGTGCAGTTCGAGCACGTAGCTATCGGAATGCATATCGACGGCGACTCCCGCCAGCCCCCACCAGGCGTGGCTGCCCGGCTTAGTGAAGAAGAAAACATCGTGACCGAGCCAGGTGCCGGAAAGCGATTTCAGCGGCTGCGGTGGCGTGACCTCAAACAGAATCGGCGATCCGTTGACCAGGCGCGAGGGCTGAGTCTTGACGGCCCACGCAGTCGCCGCCGGCTTGGCAACGGCTGCGCCAGAAACAACCATGCAGAAGATTAAAGTGAGCAGCCGGGGTGCCATCTGCAAGCCAGCGTAACACATTGAGATTCACGCACTATAGTGATGGTGCACACACTGGTATATTCGTTAATCGTCAACCGCCGCAGGATTCGCAGGCGGCGAAGGAGCCCTTATGAAAATGGTCCAAACTGCGTTGCTCTGGTTTGCGTTGCTGTGCACCTGCGGATCGCCGCTTCTGGCGCAGAAAGCCGCGTCACGCAAGCCCGCTAATACCAACCCAGCCCCGCCGCGCATCACACTCGCGGTGGACGCCACCGAGGCGCCGCGAAAGATCTTTCACGCGCGGTTGAACATTCCGGCAACTCCGGGAACCTTGACCGTCTATTACCCGAAGTGGATTCCGGGCGAGCACGGGCCCACCGGGCCGATCCAGGATCTTGCCGGCCTCAGCTTCACGGCCAACGGTGCGGCCTTGAAATGGCGGCGTGATCTGCAGGACGGATGGACGTTTCACGTGGAAATTCCAGCCGGAGTTTCGAGCGTCGAAGCCTCGCTAGACTTCATCTCTCCCGTGCAAGACCACGAGGGAATGTACACCGCAGGCGCTACCGCAACCGACCGGATGGCGCTGATCAGTTGGAACACGGTGCTGCTTTATCCGGCGGGCTGGACCAGCGATCAGTTGACCTATGAAGCGAGCATTCGTCTGCCCGCCGGATGGAAGTTTGGAACGCCGCTGCCGGTGGCGTCGCAAAACGGCGAGGATGTCGCGTTCCAGCCGGTTTCGCTGACCATGCTGGTGGATTCGCCGGTGATTTCAGGTGAGTATTTCCGCGTCGTCCCGCTGGCGGACAATCCTCCTCAGGAACTGGACATTGCGGCGGACAGCGCCGCCGCCCTGAATGCTCCGGAAGAGGTCCTGGATGGCTATCGAGAAATGACCTTGCAAGCCAAGAAACTTTTCGGCGCACAACATTTTCGCGATTATCACTTTCTCTACAGCTTGAGTGATCACGTGGCGCATTTTGGGTTGGAGCACCATGAATCGAATGACAGCCGCTCGGCGGAGCGCGCGCTGGTCGATCCGGATCTGCGATTGCTCGCGGCCGGCTTGCTGTCGCACGAGTATGTCCACTCGTGGAATGGCAAGTATCGCCGTCCCGCGGATCTGGCTACTCCCGATTATGAAAAGCCGATGCAGGATGACCTGCTGTGGGTCTATGAAGGTCTGACTTCGTACCTGGGAGACGTTCTGGGCGCGCGCAGTGACATTCGAACCCCGGAACAGTTTCGCGATGTGGTGGCCTCGCTGGCGGCGCGGCTGGATCACGTTCCCGGACGCACCTGGCGCAATCTGCAGGACACTGCGGACGGCGTGCCCGCGATGCAGGGTGCGCCGCAGCAATGGCAATCCTGGCGGCGCACGGTCGATTATTACGATGAAGACGTGCTGAATTGGCTGTGGGTGGACACGATCATTCGGCAGCAGACACACGGCGCCAAGTCCATCGATGATTTCTGCCACTTGTTTCATGGAGGCCAGAGTGGACCGCCAGAGGTGAAACCCTACACATTCGATGACGTGGTGAAAACCCTCAACCAGGTGACGCCGTATGACTGGCGCGCGTTCTGGACGGAGCGGCTGACTACGCATGGTCCGGGTGCGCCGTTGACGGCGCTTGAAGCCAGCGGCTGGAAGCTGGTTTATGACGAGACGCGTTCTACCCTGCTAAAAGCCGCGGAGCACCGTGACAAACGCGTCAATGCGGAGGATTCGATTGGATTGCTGCTGCATGACGATGGCGGGATTATCGACACCATCGAAGGATTGCCAGCCGCCAAGGCCGGCATTGGACCGGGGATGAAACTGGTCGCGGTGAATGGCAAGAAGTTCACGGGCGATGTTTTGCGCGAAGCATTGAAGGAAGGTAAGACGAATTCTGTTTCGCTTGAACTGCTGGTTGAAAACACCGATTATTTTCACACCTATAAGCTCGACTACCACGGAGGAGAACGGTATCCGCATCTGGTGCGGGATGAGTCCAAACCAGACGTGCTTAGCGAGATCATCAAGGCCAGATAGAAGAGCGCTCGAATTCCGGCTGTGGTTGGCGGCAACGGAATGGCGTCATCTTCTCGCTCATTCACTCACCCGGGCAAATAGATCACGCTCGGTTTCCGCTGGCCCAAGTCGGGTCGAAGCCGCAAGGTGAAATATCTCTCTCTGGCCGCGCGGACGGAGCCGAGACTCCACCCGCGACCACAAAGGCTGCTGCGTGAGATGGGCTTTGAACGCGGCAATCTTGGTTTCAAGGTGATCGCCAATGTCAATTGCGGTTGTCGGAGGAGGAAGCGCCACCGGCTGCCGGTCGGGCAAGATGAAATCCATGGTCGCGTAATACAGTTTCTGCGAGCGATAAGGCTGCAACCCGTTGGTGAGCTGGTCAGGATACCGGTTGCTTTGCCCGGCCCACTGGAAAGCCAGGCTGGCAAAGATGGAAGCCATGGAGTGGTCCTGGTGGGCCGTAACTCCGCCTTCCGGACCGAAGGTCAGGATCACCTGCGGACGGAATTGGCGGATCTGCAAGGTCAAGTCGCACACTACATGGTATAGGTCCTGGCGATAGAGATTGGCGTCAGGATAGTCGAGCACAAGTCCGCGGCTGATTTTCAGAATCTCGCATGAGGCAGCGAATTCCTTGCGGCGCAGGGCGGCCAGTTCCTGGTCATCGCGGGCTGTGCCCCGGTGCGTGGCAGCCTGCCCCGGGGTGAGGCAAACCACGCTGGTCTCGACGTTGCGGTCGTGATACAGGCGCAGCGACCCACCAAAATTGCCGGCTTCGTCATCCGGATGGGCTGTGATGCACATCAAGCGAAACATCCGCTCATTGTAAACGGGAGAGTATGCAGGTTTTTGCATACTGACTGGGGCCAAGGCGAATTGCGACCAGCCATTGAGAAATGACTTCCGGGGAAGGATGATTCCACACTAGAATGATTCGGGCTCGTTCGCCGTTTCGTTTCGAACCCGGATGCTGACTTATGCATGTCCTGGTGACCACCGACACTCTCAGCGGCGTGTGGACTTACACGCAGGAACTGGTGACCGGCCTTTCCGGCCGGGGAGTGCAAGTCACGCTGGTCAGCTTTGGCGACATACCTCTTCCCCAACAAACTTCGTGGATGGACAGCCTGCCCGGGCTCGACTTCCGGCCAACCGCCTTCCGCCTGGACTGGATGCAGGGAGGCGCGCAGGATTTCCGGGAATCGAGCGCGTATCTGACGGCACTGATTGAAGAAGGTCGCCCCGACCGGCTGCATTTGAACCAGCTTTGTTATGGCGATCTGCCGGTGGATACGCCTCGCGTGGTTGTGGCGCATGGCGACTTCGTGACCTGGTGGAACAGCGTTCACGGGCACGAACCGAAAGAGAGCCGCTGGTTGCGCTGGTATCGCAACACCATTGCGCAAGGCCTGCTGCGTGCCGACGTGGTCGTTGCGCCGTCGGTGTGGATGCTCGACACCATTCGCAGCTGCTACGTTCGCCCCAGGCGTGATGCCGTGATCTACAACGGGCGCAACCCAGTCCAGTTCAATCCTTATGTGAGTAAAGAGGAGTCGGTGCTCGCGGTGGGCCGTATGTGGGATGCCGGGAAACAGGTCCACCTCTTGACCCAACATGCGCACCCGCTGCCGCTATGCATCGTGCGTGAGGACGCGCCGGTAACGGAGGTCCGCACTCCGATTCGCGCGGATGTAAAGCTGGAAATCGATGACGTGAAAGTTGCTCTGCGCGGTCCCCAGACAGAAACTCAGCTTCGCGCGCTGTATAGCCGGGCGTCGATCTACGTAGCCACTTCGCGCTACGAGCCATTTGGGATGGCGGCGCTGGAAGCTGCCTTTTCGCGCTGTGCGATCGTCGCTAATGATATTTCCTCGTACCGCGAGATATGGGGCGAGGCCGCCTTGTACTTCCGCGCGAACGATTCGGATAGCCTGGCCTGCGTGATTCGCCGGCTGCACGAGGAGCCTGGCCTTTGCCGGCATTATGCCATCCGCGCCTATCAGCGGGCCCGCGAATGTTTCACCGCCAGAAGAATGGTTGACGAATACTTGCGGCTGTATCACGGCATGGGTTCGCGGCTGGTCGCAGCGTAGAAAACCGCTCTCAGCTATCGGCTTTCAGCTCACAGGAACTTTGCGCCCTTTGCGGTTTTCTTAGCGTCCTTTGCGGTTAAGTGCTCTTCCCGTGGTATCTTCACTGCTTAGGCGATTTATATCGGAGGGATCATGTCCGCTGTCAAGATCACAATCAGGCCCAATGGCCCTTACCGCGTCGAGGCTCCGGAAGGTTCGATCGAATTGGTGGATGCCGCTGGCAACAAGTATGACCTGACCGGCAAGCCGGCATTCTCGCTGTGCCGCTGCGGCGGTTCGGTGAACAAACCGTTTTGCGATGGCACCCACAGCAAACTGGGATTCCAGGCAGCCGAATTGGCGGTCAAGGCGGAAGAGCAGAAGTAGTTTCTTAGCCGCGAAGCGGCGTGAGAGTGAAGCCCACGGCGCAAACCGTGGGTCAAAGTGCAGGATGAAGCAGCCCCAGCGGGGCGAAAGAGGGATCTCACGCAAAGATTCCGGCGATACCCCCGGCGACCCGTTGGTTAAATCTCGTCTGCGGGCCATTTCCACAGATTCGCTAGCCTCCCTGGTCAATCATCACAACCGTGCCGCATCCGTTCATGCTAGACAGACGTGAGGGGGAACCATGTCGGCAACTTCTGTCAGTCCTGCGTTTACTTCGCCAGGGGCGCACAAGCGCGCACTGCTGTTTGTCTCGCGCGTACAAGCTCGAGTGATGGCATATTTCCGTTCGCGGCGGCACCGATGGCTGGCACAACAATTTGGGGATTGCCAGACGGTGATCGACATCGGCGGCAGAGAGAGTATGTGGCAAACCGTCGGGCTATCGCCGCAGGTGACGTTGGTGAATCCTGAACCGGTTGCGGTGGCCAGGCCGCAGTTTCAGTACGTCAAAGGAGATGGCCGACGGCTGGCCTTCGCGGACGGATCGTTTGATTTGGCGTTTGCGAATTCGGTGATCGAACACCTCGGCACCATCGAGAACCAGAAGCGGTTCGCCCGCGAAATGCTGCGCGTAGGGAGCCGTCTCTATTGCCAGACCCCGAACCGCTGGTTTCCGGTGGAGTTTCACTACCTGGGATTGCTCGTGCATTGGCTGCCGAGAAATTGGTTCACATACTTTGTCCATCGCCGGTTGACCTTGCGGGGTGTTCTCGGCAAGCCGACTCGTCAGCAGTCGCTGGAGTTGAGAAGCGAGATTCGCCTGCTCTCGCGGAGGGAATTAGCGACATTGTTTCCGGGATGCAAGATCAAGAGCGAGCGGGTGCTGGGATGGACGAAGTCATTTGTCGTGTGGAGGTGAGCGAAGTGGGCTGACAGCCGCAGTGACATTCGGGCTGTCTTGGACGTTAGCGGTTAGGACAGATAGGGCCTCAGTTCCTGTACCACCTCTTGCGCCTCAGATTCCGTCAACTGGATGCCGAATTTCTTAATCTGGCCTTGGACATCAAAGCCGACAGTTCCACCGGCTAGCTTCAGTTGCACCAGGTAGTTCCCCCAATAGGAGTTGGACGGGAAAAAACCGCTAGCGCGCAGATTTTGGATGCTTCCAACGGGAAAGCTTCTGGTCCGTCCGTACCCGAGAATATCTCGTTTAATACTCAACTCACCCTCCCTGATTGTGACAATTTCCTTCCCAAAAGCAGTCCAGAGCCACGAGTAGACGGCCCACACCTCGCCCAGCAGCCAACCAACGAGCCATAGGCAGATAAATGCCCGTGGGGTCGATGGCCCCGGATGGATGACCCACTTCATTGCCATAATGCCACCGAAAGTCCAACCCGCAATCCACACCGGGGTAAAGACAAGAGCCCCCCAGTCTTTCTTCGCGAAAATGCGGAGGTCCGCTCCGCTGACCACCGGTAGGCGTTGGACACGAACTCTGGCCATGGCGTTGATGCCAACAGGAAACGTGGTATTTTACAGTAAAACAGGAACGGAAGGCTGATCACCAGCCGTCGCACATCGCCATTACTGAAAATCACACCACCCTCAGTGGATCGTCTTCGTCTTGCGTGACATGTAGTCCATCAGCAAATACTGGCCGAGCGTGTAGGGCGTGGTGAAGTAGGCTTTGCCGCGGCACATCTCGGTGACCTTCTGCACGAATTGAACCAGGCCGTAGTCGGAAGCGAGCATGAAGGTATTGATCATCACTCCGGCGCGCTTGCATTTGGAAACTTCTTCGAGCGTCTGACTGACCACCAGCGGATCAAGCCCGAAAGCATTCTTGTAGATACGGCCATCTTCGAGCGTAAGCGCCGAAGGTTTGCCGTCGGTGATCATGACGATCTGCTTCATGTCTTTGCGCTGACGCTGCAGGATGCGCTGCGCCAGCCGCAAGCCCTCCCGCGTATTGGTGTAGTAAGGCCCAACTTTCACGCGGGCCAGTTGCGACAGCGGCACCTCTTCGGCGGAATCGTGAAACAGAATCAGCGAGAGCGAGTCACCGGGATACTGGGTGCGGATGAGATGCGAAAGCGCCATGGCGACTTTCTTGGCGGGCGTGAAACGGTCTTCCCCGTAAAGAATCATGGAGTGGGAGCAGTCGAGCATGAGCACGGTGGCGCAAGAGGACTGGTACTCGCATTGGTGAACCTGCAGGTCAGAATACTCGATGTTCAGCGGGAGGCTCAGTCCTTCGCGCTGAATCGCGCTGGAAAGTGTCGCGGTGATGTCGAGGTTCAGCGTGTCGCCGAATTCATAACGGCGGGACGCGCCGCTGGCCTCGATGCCGGTCGCCATGTCACGCGTATCGTGGCGGCCGAAGCTCGACTTGCCTAGCGACCCCATCAGGTCGCGCAAAGTTTTGAAACCCAGAAAGTCGAGGCTCTTGTCGGTGATTTCAAACTTCACCGGTTGCTGCGCTTCGCCAACTTGACCCCCGACCGTAGAGGATCGCGCCGGATCGTGAGGCTGGTCAATGCTGATGTAGTCTTCCTGCTCCATGCGCTGCATTAGTTGCTCGATCAGTTCATCGAGCGAGCCGTCGGCCTGCATCTGCTGCAGGCGCTGGCGCATCTGCTCGTCGAGCAAGTCGCTTTCCATCAGCGCCTGCTCGATGGCGCGGCGAAGGTCGTCGAGCGTCTGCTCGCCGTCTCCAAAATCATCGTAGTAATAGTTCTGGAATCCGCTCTGCAGAAGATAGTCGGAGAGCGCGCCGAGCAGGTCCTCCATGCTCATTTCGCCAGCCGGATCGGGAACGTATTTGCTGTAGCGGATGCGTTTCATGAAAAACGTCGATGGTCGTTAGTCGGTTGTCGTTAGCCAACGACCAACGACTGTCGACTAACGACAGCTAATTAAACGGCCTTCGTCCTCGGAACGGAACATCTTCTCGCTCGAACGGTTTTTCCGCGGGCTTCGGCGGCTTTTCTCCTGCTTTGAAGACGCGCTCTTCGTTGCGTCCGATGCGCTTGTGCGCGTGCAATCCTTCCAGCACAAACTCCGCCGCTGAAACCTGAGTCTCCGCCGTGTCCTTGGGGCCGACGTTGAGCTTGACCAGCTTCTCCATCAAGCCTTGGATGCCGCGCAGCGCCTGCAAGGCTTCGGTGGCGCTCGCCGAATCGGGCAGTTGAATCTCTCCGCCCAGATCGAAGTACTGCACGATCTGATTCATGTCCGACCCCTTGAAGAATCCGTCGTAGGCTTTGGCAATGGCCGCGCGAATCAGTTCGCGGCCCACGAAGTCGGCGCCCTTCATTTCGCCTTCGTATTCCAGTTCGAGCTTGCCCGTAATCGCCGGAAGGGCGGCGTAGATGTCTCCGATACGAGGCACGACGAGCTTCTCATTGTGGCGAATGGCCCGGCGTTCGGCATTGGAAATCACGTTCTCCATGCACGAGATGGGAAGCCGCTGGCTGACACCCGACCGTTTGTCGACTTTCTTGTCTTCACGTGCGGCGAAAGCAACGCGCTCGATCACCTCTGACACATACTTCGGAATGTGCAGCTTGTTGCCGTTGCGCTGCGTCCACGCTTCCTGGTTGGTGATCGCGACGCCTTCTTCGATGGTTGCCGGATAGTGCGTGCGGATTTCCGATCCGATGCGGTCTTTCAGCGGGGTAATGATCTTTCCGCGGGCGGTGTAATCCTCGGGATTGGCGCTGAACACCAGCGCGACGTTCGAGCGGCAGGCGGATGGGATAGCCCTTAATTTGAACATCGCCTTCCTGCATGATGTTGAAGAGTCCGACCTGAATTTTGCCGGCGAGGTCGGGCAGTTCGTTGATGGCGAAGATGCCGCGATTCGCGCGCGGAAGCAGGCCGTAGTGCACGGTGAACTCACTGCTCAGTTCATGACCGCCGCGCGCCGCCTTGATGGGATCGATGTCGCCGATCAGATCGGCGATGGTGACGTCAGGCGTGGCCAGCTTCTCCACGTAGCGCTCCTCGGGTGTGAGATAGGCGATTGGAGTCTGGTCGCCCAGTCTGGCGATTTCCTGATGGCAGCGGCGGCAAATCGGCACATAGGGATTGTCATGGATTTCGCAGCCGGCGATGTAAGGCATATGCGGATCGAGCAAGCTTGTCAAAGCGCGAAGAATCCGGCTCTTGGCCTGCCCGCGCAAGCCAAGCAAAATAAAATGATGACGTGAAAGAACGGCATTGACGATTTGCGGTATGACGGTATCGTCGTAGCCGACAATCCCAGGAAAAATCGGCCCACCCTGGCGCAATTTCGCCACCAGGTTGTCGCGCAATTCGTCCTTCACGCGCCGGGTGCGCAGTTTTTCTTCGGAAAATGGACTTTGGCGAAGTTCGCCGAGCGTCCGCGGAAGACTCATGATTGAACAACCCCCACAAAAGAACAGCTTCTGAAATGGATTATACGCTCGTGGGTCACCCGCCGTGCCCGTTGCCGCCCGCCTTGCGGCGGATGTGCACGGTGCGGCGCATCTGGGGCAGGATAGCCTCAAAAAATGAAATGATGGCCCGCAGGCGCTCGGCTTCCGATTTCATCCCGAGCAGGGTTTGTTTGAAGTCGAGATCGAGCGGAAGAGAACTGGCCAAATGGAAGGAGAGATGCCGTTGGTCGACTTCAGCGGACATTTCCGCTTCCCCGCCAGCCAGAGTCATGATCTCGTCGCGCAACTTCAAGGCCTGAGCAATCTTTTCGGACGTAGCGACGCCGGGTTCGTCGTCGACGGGAACAATTTCGGCTTGCAGGAAGGACCGCTCCTGGCTCACCTGCATCACTTCGAAACGCTGGCGGCCCTCGGTCACAATGTCCATGCGGCCGTCGTCATATCGCTTGGCTACGGTGATGATCTCGGCGGTGCACCCGATCTCCGCAAAACCATCGTCCTTACTGCGCACCACGCCGAATGGACGGTGTTGTTCGAGGCATTCGGAAATCATCTCCCGGTAGCGTGGTTCGAAGATGTGCAATGGAAGGGACGCGCCGGGAAACAGCACCACATCGAGGGGAAACAACGGCACCAGCGAACTCAAGAAAGGCCTCCCCGGCTCAAGCGGAAGAATTGCATCTCAATTCGGATTTTACACGCGCTTGACTTGCCATTGCCGTAAAGCATACAAGCACGACATGGAGCTTTCCGGAAAAGTGGTGGTCATTACCGGCGCCTCGATGGGAATTGGTGAGGCGATTGCGAAATTGTTCGCGGCTCACGGCGCGAGCCTGGTGTTGCTTTCACGCGATGCCACGCGCGTCGAAGCGGCCCGCGAGCGGGTCGGGGCCACGGAGCGGACTTTGGCGCTGGCCTGCGATGTGCGGCATCGCGAAGAAATCGATCGCGTCATGGGGCTCACCATGCATCACTTTCAGCGCATCGATGTATGGATCAACAACGCCGGGCACGGCATTCTGGATGGCGTCGCGACGGCCGACGTGGCAGCCGTGCGCGCCACATTTGACACCAACTTCTTTGGCGCGGTGGAAGCCATGCAGGCCGTGCTGCCGATCATGAAGCAGCAAGGGGCGGGCACCATCATCAACATTTCCAGCGTGGCGGGACACATTCCAGTTCCGTTCCATGCGCTCTACAGCGCCACGAAATTCGCTATGAATGCCGTGGGCAAGGGGGCGCGGATCGAATTGGCGGGTTCGGGAGTGAACGTGTTAACCGTCTGCCCCGGATACGTACGGACGGATTTCAGCGCAAATGCTCTTCGCGGGAAGGACCTGAAGCAACTGCGCCCGGCTCGAGTGCGCGGAATTACGGCCGAGCGCGTGGCGAATGCCACGCTGCAGGGATATCTGAAGGGCAAACGGGAAGTGGTCGTGCCTTGGACGATGCATTTGGCAATCAAGCTGTATCAGTTGTTCCCCGGAATCATAGAGTGGGCAATGATCAGGATGGCGCGTAAACGAGAATGATGGCTCCCGCACGAGCGAGGACGCTCGCGCCTACATCGGGACGCTCTAACGCAGTTCTTCCAGCATGGTCGTCATTTCCGATTGCGCGTGGTTGTTGCCGGTGCGGCGGGCGGACGAGATGCCTTCGACCAACATTTTCTTGGCTTCGTCGATTCGGTTGGCGGCGGCCAGAGTCTGCGCTGCCATGAAGTAGCCCGGAGTGTAATCGGGATGGGCGGTCAACAGCTTTCCGAACTCTCCCATCGCGCGCTCGATCTCACCGGTTTTCGAATACTCCATTGCGAGCCCATAGCGGGCAAACTCATCATCCGGATTCTCGGCCAGGATCTCGTTCAGCATGGCAATGCGGTCCATAGGATGGCTCTTAGCCTTTGGCTCTTGGCTCTTAGCTTAGCAAAACCGAGGGATCGGGTGACTTGGTCATCGGGTCACCTGACGACTTAGGATTTTCAGATCACCAGATGATCCGATCACGCGATCACCAGATGGCTGCTACAATTGCGGCATCGACACAAAAGGAACCTCCCAGTGGCTTGTCCTTTTTTCATGCCGATGAGCCGCTTCGATGACGGCGGCTGGATTCATCCGGCGCGGCTGCCGCTCGGCGGCGGATGGAAAGGCCAATGTTGCGCGCCCGGCCACGAAGGCGCCGAGCCGGCCGCCGAGGAGTTGCGCGATCTGTGCAATCTTGGTTACTCCTCGGCTTGCTCACGGCTGCCGAAAGAGCGCGCCTGCGACGCCGTGCGGTTTTCCATCGCCCGCGATTGCGGATCGCAACTGACCATCTGTTTCGTTTGCGAATCCGCGCACCGTCCGGCCGCGCACGGGACCCTGGACTACAATTTGGCCTCGCAACAATGGATCTCTTCACACTCCGACTCCCGCATCCAGAAAATGGCGGAGTGCTATCTGGAATCGTACTTACGGCGTAGAATCTACCCCGCTTCGGCGGGATTTCTGTCGAGCGCAAATTCATGAACAACGACGATCAGGTGATGCCGCGGCCAGTCCGAGATTCGCAGTCGGAGATGGCCGAAATTGTTCTTCCCAACGACGCAAACCCGCTGGGGGCCCTGCTGGGCGGGCGATTGATGCATTGGATCGACCTGGCCGGCGCGCTGGCAGCCCATCGCCACGCGCGGAGTTATGTGGTGACCGCATCGATTGACCATATGGATTTTCTGGTTCCCGTGCACGTGGGCGATCTGGTCATTCTGCGGTCTTCCGTCAATCGTGTTTTCCGCACCTCGATGGAGGTTGGCGTCAAGGTGTGGGTGGAGAATTATCTGCACGACGACTGCGAGCACGTGAGCTCGGCGTACCTGACGTTTGTCGCTGTCGACGCGGGCGGGCGGCGCCTGCCGGTCCCGGCGGTGGTTCCGGAGACAGACGAGCAACGGCGGCGGTACGAAGACGCCGGAGCGCGCCGTGAAATTCGCCGCGCCCACCTGGAGCGTCGCGGCAACACTGCCCGCTGAACCGGGGCATTGTGACTTAGATCGCATCGTGAGATTTATCCATGCGTGAGAATCAGATTTTCTAGGACTGGTCTAGTCAATGGATAGCGCTCTTCTTGTTCACCGCCTGCATTTCGCCTTCACCGTAACTTTCCATTACTTGTTTCCACAGCTGACCATGGGGCTGGCACCGCTGATCGTGGTGCTGAAGGCTTTGGGCCTACGCCGCGACGACGAAACCTATCATCAGGCTGCCCGTTTCTGGGCGCGGATTTTCGGCATCAACTTTGTTTTGGGCGTGGTCACCGGAATTCCCATGGAATTTCAGTTCGGCACCAACTGGTCGCACTTTTCCCGCTTCGCCGGAGGGGTGATCGGCCAGACGCTGGCCATGGAAGGCATGTTCGCCTTCTTCCTGGAATCAGCGTTCCTGGGATTGTTCCTGTACGGGGAGAAGCGGCTGAGTCCGCGGGCGCATTGGTGGTCAGCGGTTGCGGTGTTTCTGGGATCGTGGCTCTCCGGATATTTCATCATTGCCACCGATGCGTGGATGCAAAATCCTGTGGGCTATCTGCGGGCAGCCGACGGATCGGTGCAACTGGCCAGCTTCTGGGCACTGGTGCTCAATCCGTGGGCGTGGTGGCAGTATGCGCACAACATGAGCGGCGCGGCCATCACGGGCGCCTTTGTGATGGCCTCCGTCGGCGCGTTTTACCTGCTGTGGGGCAAGTTCACGGAGTATGGGCGAATCTTCGTGAAGGTCGGCGTGGTGGCGGGATGTATCTTCAGCATTGTCCAGTTGTTTCCCACCGGCGACGGACAAGGCCGCTTGGTTGCGCAGCACCAACCGGTAACTCTGGCCGGCATGGAGGCTCTGTTCACCGGCCAACCCGGAGCGCCGCTGGTGATCATTGGCCAGCCGGACATGGATCGGCGCAAGATCGACAATCCCATCGAGGTGCCGAAGGCGCTGAGCTTCCTGACATATCGCATTTGGGCGGCGCGCGTGCAAGGTCTGGATGAGTTTCCCGAAGCGCTCTGGCCGCAGAACATTCCTCTGTTGTATTACAGCTATCACATCATGGTGGGGCTCGGAACTGTGTTCATCGCCGTCATGGTGGTCGCGGCGTTTTTGCTGTGGCGCGGGAAGCTGTTTCAGTCGCGCTGGATGCTGTGGCTGCTGCTGCTGAGTTTGCCCTTCCCCTACATCGCCAACACCGCCGGATGGATGACCGCGGAACTCGGCCGCCAGCCCTGGCTGGTGTATGGCTTGATGCTGACCGCCGACGGCTATTCGAAGAATGTCTCGGCCGGAAACGGAATGTTCACTCTGTTGGGGTTCATGGGAATGTACACGGTCCTCGGCATTCTTTTCTTGTTTCTGGTGCGGCGGGAAATTGAACACGGCCCAGTAGGCGAAGCAGCACACTAGGACTGGCTCACAAATCGGCTTTGGGTAGGGCACGCCGTCGCAGGCTGCGGAAACAACTCGCCCAGTCCGGATCTGAAAGGGCACGGCTTCAGCCGTGCCGCCAAGAACCACCAAGAATATGGGCTTTAGCCCCTGAGGGCCGCTTGCTTGAACCCTCGGGAGTATTTCTTGAAGACGATTTCGACGAGGGATTTATGGCAACGCTTTGGTTCATGATCGTCGCGGTAATGGTGGCCACCTACGTGGTGCTGGACGGGTTCGACCTGGGAGCCGGCGTCATCTACCTGTTCGCGGCCAGGACGCACGACGAACGGCGGATGATTCTGCGGGCCATCGGGCCGGTATGGGACGGCAACGAAGTCTGGCTGCTGGCGGCAGGCGGGACGCTCTATTTCGCCTTTCCCCAACTTTACGCTTCGAGCTTCAGCGGATTTTATCTGCCGCTGATGATGGTGTTGTGGCTGCTCATGCTGCGCGCTATCGGAATCGAATTCCGCACCCACATGGAAAATCCCGTGTGGCAAGGCTTCTTTGACGTCGTCTTTTGCGGGGCCAGCGGGCTGCTGGCGATTTTCCTTGGGGCGGCGCTGGGAAACGTCATCCGTGGAGTGCCGCTCGGCGCGGACGGATATTTCTTCGAGCCGCTGTGGACCGACTTCAGAGTTGGGCCGCATCCCGGCATCCTCGACTGGTACACCGTGCTCGCAGGCGTGATCGCACTGGTCACGCTGACGTCTCCACGGAGCACTCTACATCGCGGTCAAGACCGAAGGCGAAATGCATCAGCGCACCCGGCGCATCGCGTTGACGCTCTGGCCGGTGCAGTTATTGCTCACTCTGGTTAGCCTGCTGGCGACTTGCCTCATCCGCCCGCAGGTGCTCAGCAATTATCGCGAGTATCCGGTCGGTATGTTGGTGCCGGTGCTTGTGCTGGCAAGTTTGGCGGTCATGGTCTGGGCTGTGAGGGCCGGCAAGGAGAAGGCGGCGTTTCTTGGATCGTGCCTGTACATCACGGCAATGCTGGTGGGCGCGGCGTTTGCATTGTATCCGGTGGTGCTGCCCGCCAGCACCGATCCCAGCTATAGTTTGACGATCTCCAACACCGCCGCCGGAGCGCACGGATTGGCCGTGGGATTCGCCTGGTGGATCATGGCAGCCGTGCTGGCCCTGGGCTATTTCGTTTTCATTTACCGCATGTTCCGCGGCAAAGTGCGGCTGGAAGACGGCCACGGCTACTGAGCAATACTATTTCGACCGGATACCATAGCACTTTCATAGGTACCGTACCCTGCTTCTCTTTGCTCCCTTCGCGAGAGCTTGGCGCACTTTGCGGTTAAGCTGTTTTGCCGCCACTAAAGGAGCCCTTAACCGCAAAGGCCGCCAAGAAAGTCGCGAAGGGCGCAAAACGCCATCACTTTTGCCTGGCCGCTCGAAATGCTCGTTCGCAGCACTCCGCACGTCACACCCTTCTGTGACGCCTGTATAATGAAGAATTGCGCCGCACCCAATATTCCTGCAGGAAGGTGACCCCTTGAACGCACACATGCATCCCGGACAACAGCCGCCAGCGCCGCAGCCTCTTCCCGGCGTCGGCTCCATCATTGCCGTCGGTTCCGGCAAAGGCGGCGTGGGAAAAACCACTCTGTCGGTGAACCTGGCCGTCGTGCTTGCCAGGCTTGGCCACCGCGTCGGGCTCCTCGACGCCGATGTCTACGGGCCCAACGTGCCGCTCATGCTGGGAACCAGCGCGCAACCCAGGGTCGTGGGGGACAACCAGATTCAGCCTCTTGAGGTTCACGGCATCAAGGTCATTTCGGTCGGCTTTCTCAATCCCGGCGACAAGCCTCTGATTTGGCGCGGACCTATGCTGCATTCCATCATCAAGCAGTTCATCGGCTCGGTGCAGTGGGGCACGCTCGACTATCTGGTCGTCGACCTGCCGCCGGGAACCGGCGACGTGGCGTTGTCGCTGATTCAAACCGTGCCGCTCACCGGCGCCATCGTGGTTTCCACGCCGTCGGACGTTTCGTTGCAGGATGCGCGCAAGGCCATCGAGATGTTCCGCCAGATGAAGGTGGATATAGTCGGCATGGTCGAGAACATGAGCTATTTCACCTGCCCGCACTGCAATCACGAAATCGACATTTTTTCCCGCGGAGGAGTGGAGAAAACCGCTAAGCAGTTTGGATTGTCATTTCTCGGCAGCGTGCAACTCGATCCCGCGATCCGCGAAGCCGGAGATACCGGCAAGCCAGCCGTGCTGAAGGGAGAAAATTCTCCCTACGCCAAGTCTCTTTACGATTTCGCCCGCAAGGTCGAAGCGCGGGTGCAGGAGATCAATGCCAGCGCGTCGGAAGGCGTGATTCAGATCCAGTAGAGAGTTCCGGTGCGCGTGAGCTCGGCGAAGCACCTTCAGGTTGCGGATCCACCACGCCCCCCTTGCGTCCGCAGCCCTAAGTGCGGCATCTAATTACCTACATTCAGGTATCAGGCCATTGCTGCAAGCCTCGGCTCACCTTTGATACAACTAATACTACGGAGTCCTTGATGCCACCGGCTGCGCCCATCGGAGACCGAGAACGGGAAATTCTGACCGCCATCGTGGAGACGTTTATTGCCACGGGCGAGCCGGTCGGATCCCGCACGCTGGCGCGGTCGAACCGCGAGGGCCTGAGTCCGGCGACCATCCGCAATGTGATGTCCGACTTGGCCGATGCCGGTTTCCTCGATCAGCCGCACACCTCGGCGGGCCGCGTGCCCAGCGTGGAGGCTTATCGCTACTACGTCGAGCAGATTAGCGGGCGCGCGCGGCTCTCCAGCGAAGACGAGACCATGATTCAGGGTTCGCTGAGCGGCATTGCCGACGTGCAGGAATTCATGGAACGCACCTCGCACGTGCTGTCGCTCATTTCGCGGAATGTTGGGGTAACGGTGGCGATGAGCGGGCCGAAGAATGCTCTTGAGCATGTCTACTTTTCCCGCCTGGGTGACCAGAAAGTTCTGGCCGTGGTGGTGACTCGATCGGGCATTGTGCGAGACCGGGTGCTGCGCATGGACCTGCCGCAGGCCGACCTGGATATGGCGGCAAGGTTCATCAATGAGAATTTCCGCGGCTGGACGATGGAGGCGATGCGTGCGGAACTGGCGCGCCGCCTGGAGCGCGAACGGAGCGAGTATGACCGTCTGATGGCTTCGGTTGAGCAGCTTTACAAGCAGGGTGCGCTGGCGGACGACGAAAGCGCTCAGCGGGTGTTTGTCGAGGGCGCGTCCAATCTTGTGGCCGGAGAGGAAGACCGGCAGCGCCTGCAGGAATTGCTGCAGACCCTGGAAGAGAAACAGAAAGTTGTCGAACTGCTGAGCGCCTACCTCAACACCAGGCAGGAGGCTGTGCGGGTGGTGATTGGGCTCGACCAGACATTGCCTTCGATGCGCAATTTTGTGCTGATCGGGGCCCCGGCGCGGGTCGGCGGAGAAGTGATGGGCTCGCTGGCCGTGATTGGGCCCAAGCGCATGGATTATCAGCACGCCATTACCGCGGTTTCTTACATTGCGCGGCTGTTCGACGGGCTTTTGAACGAATCTGAGTGAATGGAGTTTATGGCAAGGACGAACGGAAAGTCAGAAGTAGAGCTGAATAATCTGGACGCGGAGCACGAACTGCCCGCATCGGAGGACGTGGGAGAGGATCAAGCAGCGGGGATTTCCGCGCCCGCCGAAGCAGCGCCCGCTGAGGCCGATGCGCTTGGGAAGCTCAGGGCAGAGCGGGATACGCTGTTGGACCGTCTGGCCCGTTCCCAGGCAGAATTTGAAAACGCCCGCAAACGGGCGGCGCGGGAGCAGCAGGAGTTCCGGGAATACGCTTTGGCCGACGCGCTCAAATCGTTGCTGCCTATCCTGGATAGCTTCGAGCGCGCACTTAAAGTGGGAGCCGATGAAAACTCCGAGTTCCACAGCGGGGTGGAACTCATCTATAAGCAGTTGCAGAACGCGCTCACCAAACTCGGATTGAAGCCTGTTCCAGCCAAGGGCGAGCCTTTCGATCCGCATCTTCACGAGGCCGTCGAAATGGTCGATACCACCGACGTTCCTGATCATCAGGTGATTGAAGAATTGCAGCACGGCTACAAATTGAAGGATCGGCTGCTGCGTCCGGCGATGGTGAGGGTGGCACGAAATCCCAAGGGGTAAAAAGGCAAGGCACCGAAAGGAATGGGAAGGACAATTCTGACCAGTAACGGAAAACGCGATTACTACGAAGTGCTCGGCGTGGAGCGGCAAGCCAGCGATCAGGAGATCAAAAGCGCATACCGCAAGCTGGCAATGCAGTTCCATCCGGACCGCAATCCGAACAATCCGGACGCGGAAGAAAAGTTCAAGGAGTGCAGCGAAGCCTACGCCGTGCTCGCCGATGGCGACAAACGCGCCGCTTATGACCGCTTCGGCCACGCTGGCGTGAGCGGCAGCGGCGGAGCCGCCGGGTTTGACGCGACCGTCTTTCAGGATTTCCACGACATTTTCGGCGAGTTTTTCGGCTTCGGCGACCTCTTCGGAGGCGGCGGCCGGCGCCGCTCGCGGGCGCAGCGCGGAGCCGATCTGCAGGAAGATATCACCTTGGAATTTGAAGAAGCGGTTTTCGGCACGGAGACCAAGGTTACGGTTCGCCGCCACGAAACTTGCCCAGACTGCCGCGGCACCGGCGCCGCTCCGGGAAAAGCTCCCGTGGCCTGCAAGTCGTGCGCGGGCCGCGGACAAGTCCGCTACCAGCAGGGCTTCTTCAGCATGGCGCGCACCTGCCCTGCCTGTCAGGGCATGGGCAGCGTGATTACCGACCCGTGTTCGAAATGCAAAGGGGAGGCGCGCGTGCTGCGGCAGAAAACCGTCGACGCGAAGGTGCCAGCCGGAGTGGAAGACGGCACCAGAATTCGTTTCTCCGGCTACGGCGAGGCGGGTGCTTTCGGTGGTCCGGCGGGTGATTTGTATGTCGTGCTGCACGTCAAGGAGCATCCCTTCTTTGCGCGCGAAGGGAATGATTTGCACTGCGTGATCCCGATTTCCTTCGCCCAGGCAGCGCTGGGGACCGAGCTTCGGGTTCCGACGCTGGAGGGCGAACAGACTCTCAAGGTGCCCGAAGGAGTGCAATCCGGCACTACCATGCGAATCCGCGGCAAAGGTGTGCCGGTGCTCAACGGACATGGCAAAGGCGATCTGTTTGTCGAAATTCGCGTGCAGACCCCGGGCAAGTTGAATCGCCGCCAGCGCGAACTTCTGCAGGAACTCGAAAGCCTGACTCGTGTGGAGAACAAGCCCGAACGCCGGACTTTGCTGGGCAAGATGAAAGACATCTTTGGATGAACTCCCGTGGGGACAGCCGCCCTCGGCTGTCCGGCCGGGCGAAGCCCGGCAAGTGCCTCCGGCGTGGGTCCCCTCACCCATTTTGAGTTTGATATGTGCCCTTAATGACCCGCCGACGCTGGATCGCTGACGAAGTTTCGGGAAATATCGCAGCCCTGGTCGGTCCGCACGCCGACCATCTTTCCCGCGTGCTTCGCGCCCGCGTCGGACAGGAATTCGACATTGCAACCGGCGACCAGGTCCGCCGCGGACGGATCATCAGCATTGAGGCTAACCGCGTCGAGCTGGAGCTCGGTGCTCTTCTGCCAGTCGCGGCCCTAGCTCAAATCACGCTGCTTCTGGCCATTTTCAAGTTCGACCGCATGGAGTGGGCGATCGAGAAATGCACCGAGCTGGGTGTGGCGCAGATTGTGCCGGTGATCGCGCAACGGACGGAGGCTCACCTCGCCGCAGCGGCTGCCAAACGCGTTGAACGATGGCGTCGAATCGCACGGCAAGCGGCTGAGCAGTCCCGGCGGTCATCGCCGCCAGAAATTTCTGCCCCATTGAAATTGAAGGACGCGGTTTCATTGGCCGCGCAGAACCGCATTCTGTTATCAGAATCAGAGCAGGAACTGACGCTGAAAAATGCGATTGCCTCCCAGCCGGGCAGCATCGCGCTCGCGGTGGGCCCAGAAGGCGGCTGGACCGAAAGCGAGCTCCAGCTTTTTCAAGGCGCCGGCTGGATTTCCGCCTCGCTCGGCAGCACCATCCTTCGCGCCGAAACCGCAGCCATCACGGCGACGGCAATTGTCATCGCTGAACTGCGGTGATCCCTCACAGAATATGCACCGAACTCTCTGATATTCTCCTGCTCAATGGCTTCCTCCAAACCCACCGCCTCGCGCAAGACTTTTCGGCCTGACGAGCGCCAGCTTGCGGCGATCGAGCATGTGCACGGACCCATGCTGGTGGTGGCAGGAGCCGGCACCGGCAAGACCACCGTTCTTACCCGCCGCCTCTGCCGGCTCATCCGCGAAGGCCACGCGCGGCCGGAAGAGATTCTGGCCGTGACCTATACGGAAAATGCCGCGAAAGAGATGCAGGACCGGGTGTGCGCGGACATCGGATCGAGTCTCTCCGGCCTGCGGGTCCTTACTTTTCATGCCTATTGCAACAACCTGCTCGGTGATTGCCACAGGGCTTTCAAAGTGCTCGACGACAAGGATCTTTGGATCTTCCTGCGCAAGCGGATTCGGGAGCTCGAGTTGCACAATTTTGTCATCCCGGCCAACGTCGGAAAGTTCCTGGAGGACCTGCTCGATTTCATGCGCCGCTGCCACGACGAACTCGTGGGGCCGGTCCAATATGCGCAATACGTAGCGCGGCTGGAGCGCGGAGAATTGCCGGTGCCGCGCCTCTTGCGGTCAAAGCACGCTGATGAACTCAGCGACGACGAAGTGCTCGCGCGCTGCCGGGAAATTGCGCAGGTCTTCGCCAAGGTCGAAGCGATGTTGGAGCAAGAAAACCTGGGCACTTTCGGTCACATGATCACTCACGCGCACCAGGCGTTGCAGGCGGACTCAGACCTGCTGGCCCGCGAGCGTGTGCGCACCCGGTTCGTTCTGGTGGACGAATTTCAAGACGCCAATTTCGCCCAGATCAAGATTCTGCAAACGCTCGCAGGCAGTGAGCGAAACGTGTTTGCCGTGGGAGATCCCGATCAGGCAATCTATCGCTTCCGGGGAGCCTCCAGCGCGGCCTTTCAACTGTTTCAACACAGTTTTCCTGGGGCGCAGCTGGTAGTGCTCGAAAAAAACCGCCGCTCGACCACGCCCATTCTGAGGACGGCATACGCCATCATCTCGAAAAATCCGGATGCGTTAGCCTCCGCAAGGGGCGAACTCAACTACTGCCGTACGCCGCTGATCTCAGCCCGCGATGAGCAGGCGATGCAGGAAGGCACGGTCGCGGAGCGCACTCCGGTTGACATTGTCGTCCTGACTGGGAAGGATGCCGAAGCTCCTGAAGTAGTGACAGACATTCTCGCGATCAAGCGCCGGTTGCGCTGCAAGTGGTCCGACCTCGCCGTGCTGTACCGCAGTCACTTCCACCGCGATGGACTGGTCGAAGAGTTGGCCCAACAGGGCGTCCCGTTTTCCATCGAGAACATGGACGTGCTCGACACCTCCGAAGCGCGTGATCTTATTGCCTGCGTTGGCGCGGTCGTTTCCGAGGCCGATGACGCCAGCCTGTTCCGCGTAGCAGCGCTGCCGCAGTTCAATATTGATCCGGAGAAGCTGCGTTCCGGCATCCGGGCTCTTCCGCGAGAGCAGGAGAGCGGGGGAGTTGCCTCCGTCCTCGTAAGTATCGAAAACGGTTCCGAGGTACTGAAGAAGTTGCGGGAAATGCGCGAACAAATCACGCAGGCGAACGCGAAGGGACGCGCGGCGCTGGAAATCATTGGCCGCCGCTTTGGTTTTGAGCGCACCTCGCCTCCCATCGCCGCCGTGCTGGACTTCGTCGGAGGCTGGGAAAAGAAGCCGATCACCTCCAGCGGCGAAGTCGCCGAGTTACTCGATTACCTGGACCTGTTCCGGGAAGCGGGCGGATTCTGTCCCGATGGCATCTCCGGAAACCGACGCGGTGCAACTCATGACGGCACACGCAGCCAAGGGACTCGAGTTCAAGCATGTGTTTGTGCTGCGGGCGAATTCCAATTCTTTTCCCGCCGCCTACAAAGAGTCGCTCGTCGAGTTTCCCCGGGAACTTCGCGATCCCGAGTCAGTCAGCCCGCAGGATGATAAGACCCTGCACGATCAGGAGGAGCGGCGGCTCTTCTATGTTGCGATGACCCGCTCTCAGGACTCGCTGACCATTTATGCCAAGCAAGGCATAGGGAAAAAAGACCCAACTCCGCCGGGACTGCTCCGCGACTTGCTGAAAGATTCACATCGAGGGAACAATTGGCGCCAGCGCCCGGCGAGCGGATTCCAAACCGATCTGTTCGGCCAGGCCGCATCACAAGTGCTCACCCGCACCGCCCAGTGGCTGGGCCTGCCGCCGGCCGTCGATCTCAGCGCGAAACTGAGCGCCAGCGCCGTTCAAACCTACGAGACCTGTCCTCTGCAGTTCAAGCTGGAGCGCGAGTGGCGCATCCCCGGAGAAGTCCCGGCTGCCATGCAGTATGGCGCGGCCATGCACCGGGTATTGCGCGCGTATTACGATTCGGTGCGTTTCGGCCGCCCGATGTCAGAAGAAGAACTGCTCGGACAATTTCGTGCCGATCTCGCCGCTGCCAAAATTCAGGATCGCTATCAGCACGATCTTTACCAGCGGCAAGGGATCGATCAACTGAAAGGATTCCTGGCAGCTTGTTCTCGTGCTCCCCAGCCCGAGGTGCTCCACACCGAGCAATTCTTCGAAGTGAAGATCGGACGAACCAGCGTGGTCGGACGAATTGACCGCATCGACCAACGGAACGATGGCCAGATGGTGATCACCGACTACAAAACCGGCAAACCCCAGTCGCAGGAGGACGTGGACCTGAGCCTGCAGCTTTCCATTTACGCGCTGGCGGCGCGAGAGAAGTGGGGATACCAGGTAAACCACCTTGTGCTCTACAACCTGGCGGAGAACACCTCGGTCGCTGCAAGCCGCACCGCCGCTCAACTGGAAGAAGCCAAGCTGAGGGTTGAAGAGGTTGCCGGCCAGGTCGCGGAAGGAAACTTTGACCCCAAAACGGGCTTCCATTGCCGCTTCTGCGCCTATCGGAGTCTCTGTCCGGCGACTGAGAAACGCTTCGACACGATGGCTGCTTCGAAGAGAAATAAGAACGGCAGAAACTAGCGGCCCCCAAAAACTTAGGGGACGCTTTCTGCGTCCCCCTGGTATTCACTTTTATTGAAGGCGCTTAGTGTTTCTTCTTGGCGGCCTTCTTTGCTTTCTTCTTGGTTGCCATTGATCTATTCTCCCTTCCATTGTTCATGGATTCATGCAACGGTCAATTGTTGCAACTGATTGATTGTATAGAGTCAATGAAAAGTGATGTCAAGAAAAAAATGACTGTAGAGAAGCATTCGACGCATGAACCAAAGTCACACGAACGACGTGGGTGATGAAGTTTTTCTGTGAAACGGAGCTGTGATCTGCATCTCGAACGAAGAAAATCTCTGCTTTGAAACAAACCACACCAATTATCGACGCCGTTCTGGTGTGCCTGACTAAGATCCAAAACACCGGGCGAGCGGTCTGCTGGTCCGCGCTGATTTCATCCTTTTTGTCCGCCGTACATCTATAATCGGAGAGCACGAATTAATCAAAGGAGCACGAAAATGGCCACTTTCGACGATGTCGTCATCATTTCCGGTTGCCGTACTGCAGTAGGAAAATTTCAGGGAAGTTTGGCGGAGCAGAGCGCGACAAAACTTGGCGCCATCGTGGTGCGCGAAGCCGTCAAGCGCGCCAACCTCGATCCCGCGCAAGTCGATGAGTGCATCATGGGCAACGTCGTATCTGCGGGGTTGGGTCAGAACCCCGCGCGACAGGCAGCAATTTTCGGCGGCTTGGCTCCCGAGGTGGGTGCCATGACTATAAACAAGGTTTGTGGCTCCGGACTCAAAGCGGTGGCGCTCGCAGCCCAGGCGATTCAAACTCACAACAGCTCGATCGTGGTCGCCGGCGGAATGGAATCGATGACCAACGCGCCGTACTTGCTGCCGCAAGCGCGCAAAGGATACCGGTTGGGCAATGCGCAAATCGTCGATTCCATGGTGAACGACGGTCTTTGGGACATCTACAACGACTACCACATGGGGATCACTGGTGAGAACGTCGCGGAGAAATATGGCATCACCCGTGAAGAGCAGGATCAGTTCGCCGTGAACTCGCACCTCAAAGCGCTCGCCGCTATCAGAGAGTGCCGCTTCAAATCACAGATCGTGCCGGTCGAACTGCCCCCGAAGAAGAAAGGCGGCGAGCCGGTCATCTTTGACAAAGACGAGTCGCCGCGCGAAGACACTACTATCGAAGTTCTGCGTTCGCTTAAGCCTGCCTTCAAGAAAGACGGCACCGTGACCGCCGGCAACGCCCCCGGAGTCAACGACGGCGCGGCAGCGCTGGTGGTGACCAGTGCGCGGCGCGCCCAAGAACTGGGAGCAATGCCCATGGTCCGGATCGTTGCGCAGGCCACCAGCGGCGTTGAACCCAAGTGGGTCATGATGGCCCCGGTAGGTGCGGTCCGAAAGATCTGGGAGAAGACTGGCTGGAAGAGTGACGATGTCGATCTGTACGAACTGAATGAAGCTTTCTCGGTGCAGGCCCTGGGCGTGATGCGCGAACTCGGTCTCGATCCCAACAAAGTAAACGTGAACGGCGGGGCGGTCGCCATCGGACATCCCATCGGGGCCAGTGGCGCTCGGGTGCTGGTCACACTGATCTACGAAATGATCCGCCGCGACGTACACCGCGGAATCGCCGCGCTGTGCTTGGGGGGGGGGAACGCTGTGGCGATGGCGGTAGAACGGTAAGATACAAGTTTCACAAGTTCTCAGGCACTTGAGGCGTCGTTCCCGCTTCCGACACCGGCAGCGTCACCGTGAAGACTGCCCCGCCGCCGGGCGCGGACGCTGCCTCGATGTTTCCGCTGTGCTCGCGCAGAATGGCTTTGCAGATGCTCAGGCCCAGCCCGGTTCCGCGCCCCGGCCGCCTCGTGGTGTAGAACGGATCGAAGATGTTGGGCAGGATCTCGGGCGGAATCCCCGGGCCATCGTCCTGAAAAGTCACGGCCAGCGATTTCTCAGCGGTGGTCAGGCGGATGCGCAATGTCCCCCGCTCCCGCACTTCGCGGATGGCTTGCTCCGAATTCAGAATCAGGTTCAGGAACACCTGCATCAGTTGGTGCGCGTCCCCTATCACCGACGGCAGCGATGGTTCGGGCAGAAAATCGACTGTGATGTTGCTCTTGCGCAGCGAGTAGGCATGCAGGTGCAGCGTTCTCTGCACCAGCTCAGAGACATCTACCAACGTCTTTCCGGGCGCGGGCGGCCGGGAGAAATACATCAGGTTCTTCACAATTTCGGCCGCTCGCCGCGATTGCTGCTGCAACGTTTCCACCTGCTTGCGGGCAGTTTCCGAAAGCTCGGAATCCTGCAGCAGTTCCGACATTCCAAGAATGCTGGTGAGGGGGTTGTTGAGTTCGTGGGCAAAGCCGCCGATCATCTGGCCCATGGCGGCCAGGCGCTCGCTCTGGATGATCTGCTGTTCGAGTTTCTTCTCCACGGTTATGTCGCGCACCGAAACGATCACGCCATTCAGCTTGCCTTCGGAATCGAACAGCGGGCTGGCGGAGGCCCGCATGGTTCGCCAGGCGCCGTCGCGATGGCGGGCTCCGTACTCGCAAGACCCGAACATTCTCCTTCCAGCCATCAAGTCGCGATCCAGTTCCAGCAACTCCGGTGAGTACTCCTCCAGTTCTTCCACCTTCTTGCCCAGCCAGTCCTCCGGCCGGTATCCCAACAGGTCGCGGATGCGCGAACTTACAAAGCTGTAGCGCTCTTGCGGGTCGATGACCAGGATCAGGTCGGGAAAGCTTTCCAGCAGATAACGCTGAAACTCTTCCTGGCGCAGCAGGGTTTTCTCCATCCCCCGCCGCTCCGTGATATCCACCAACGCTCCCTGATAGCGCACGATCTTGCCCGACTCATCCCAGACGGCGCGGGAGGAATCCAGCAAGGTCGCCAGGGTGCCATCCTTTCGCCGCACGGTGATCTCACGGGTGCGAACGCCGCCGCGGTCATCCACGCTGCGTCCCAGGATTGGACTGCCGGCGGGGTCGGAATTCAGCGCCTTGGGATCGAGAGCCAGCAGATCTTCTTTGGTCTCGTATCCCAGCATCCGCACCAAAGCCGCGTTCCCGTCGAGCACCTTGCCTTCCGGAGTGCTGAAATACACCCCCTCCTGCAGGGTCTCGAACAGCTCCGTGAAACGGCGCTCCTTTTCGCGTTCCTCGGTGATGTCCCGGGCCAGCGCGCTGACCCCGACGACTTCTTCGCCCTTCACAATCGCGTTCAGAACCACGTCGAAGTAGTAGACCCGCGGATTCTGATTTCGGTCGCACCCGGATTGCGCCGGACCAGCGGCGCTTTTCGATGAAGTCCGCCAGGCCTTGCTCCACCTCCTGGCGCTTCGGTTCATCGATAAACTCATCGAGCTTGCGTCCCACCACTTCGGCGTAAGCGACCCCCAGAATCTTGGTCATGCGACGGTTGACGGTGCGCAGCTTGCCGTCCAGCCCCATGGCGAAGGCAACATCGTCAAATGAATCAATCAATTCCTTGAAACTTCTTTGGGATCGTGCAATCAGCTGGCCCAGTTGATCGAGCTGCTCTTCGGTGGGAGTCGCGGGACGGTCCTGCAGTTCACGAACCAGCGTCCTCAATTCCGTAACCCGTTTCCTCCGGCCATAGGCGAAACCGGCGAAAGCGATGGCCACGCACAGCACGGCAATCGAAATCAGCCCCAGGTGATACGGAAGGCTTTGCAGTCGCTCCCACGACTCCGCTGCCAGTGCCGTTGCCAGCAAAACCACAAACAGCAGGGCGGTGCGCCACAACCACGCTTCTTCCTTCTCCAGGCGAGAGGGGACTCGGGTTGAACCCGTAGGCAGTTTTTCTTCTTCTCCCATGAGGAAATTTTCAGCTCCTGGCATTCACTCCCATCGAAACGTGGGCTTAGCCGAATCCTAGTCCACTAGCGCAAGGCGAACAATGGAATAGTGTTGGTTCAGTTGGTTCACAGCTCAAAGGATGGGGTTTTGTTCACAGGTCACAAATTCGATGTGATGGAGGTCACGCATGGCTCCCCGCACAGAGCGTAGGGTAAGAAAGGAGTCTCAGCACCGGCATTCGTGCACGGCGGGGACAGGTTCGCCCGGCCTATGCTCTACAAAACTCTCAGCGCCGCCGTCTACGGCATCGATGCCAACATCATCGAGGTTGAGGTAGACGTCTCCGGCATCAAGATGAACGAGGACCACTTCCACACCGTGGGTTTGCCGGACGCCGCGGTGCGGGAGAGCCGCGACCGGGTCCGTTCCGCCCTCAAGAACTGCGGATACGACATCCCACCCACTCAGATCACCATCAACCTGGCGCCCGCCGACATCCGCAAAGAGGGTTCTGGCTTTGATCTGCCCATGGCCTTGGGCATCCTGGGCGCCTATGGCGGTCTTAATAAGAAGGAAGTGCCGGACTGCCTTTTCGTCGGAGAATTGTCGCTGGACGGGGGAATTCGCGCCGTCCGAGGCGCATTGCCGATCGCCATCGAAGCCCGCGGCAAGAAGATTTCGCGTCTGGTGGTCCCCGAACTCAACGCCAAAGAAGCCGCCATGGTTGGCGGAGTCGAGGTTTATCCCGTCAAGTCGTTCCTCGACGTGATCCGCTTCGTCAACACCGGAAACGGCCTTACTCCATACCAGGTGGATCGCGAAAGCCTGCTGAGCGAGTCGCGGCACTTCTCCGTCGACTTCAAGGACGTGCGCGGCCAGCAGACCGCCAAACGCGCTCTGGAGATCGCCTGCGCCGGTGGACATAACATCCTGATGATCGGGCCGCCGGGCTCGGGCAAGACCATGCTGGCCAAGCGTATGCCGACCATCCTGCCGCCGCTCACCTTTGAAGAGGCGCTGGAAACCACCAAAATCCACAGCGTGGCGGGTGTTCTCGATCCCGGGGCCGGGCTGGTCGGCGTGCGCCCGTTCCGCTCTCCTCACCACACCATCTCCGATGCCGGCCTGATCGGCGGCGGCGCGATTCCACGTCCCGGGGAAGTCTCGCTGGCGCACAACGGAGTCCTGTTCCTGGATGAATTACCCGAATTCCCTCGCAACGTCCTCGAAGTCATGCGCCAGCCCCTGGAAGACGGCACGGTTTGCATCGCCCGCGCCGCCATGTCCCTGACGTTTCCCGCCCGGTTCATGCTGGCTGCAGCCATGAATCCCTGTCCCTGCGGGTATCCTCGTTGCTGAAAATAGCGGGGTTCAGGCCCAAGGACTCTATTTCGTAGTCCGCTACCCGTATGTCTGGCACCAAGGTGGAGAGGACTTTGCGCTTTTGTTCCCTGCTCCAAAAGTGCCATTCAGCTAGGGGGGAGAGTGCGCCAGCCAATGTATCGAGGTCTGGTGAGATCGATGGTCTCTCATGCATTAGCATGTTCTGAGCTATCTCAATGTCCCGGTCGATGGTTGCCAGCCGTTCGTCTCGCTCCTCTTGAGAAAGTACGCCGTTGATGAAGCAATCAATGACGCGATCACGCTTCCGGCGCGAAGTTGCAATTTCAGAGGTTAGGTGCTGGACACGGATAGCCCCCTCATTGCTCTTCGAACGGCTTATCAACTCATCAAGACATTGTTCCAAGAATGAAGGTGCCGTCAGACGCTCAGAGAACAGGGCGTCCAGTATCGTCTCCAGCTTCTCCCTCGCCATATATTTTGTGCTGCAAACATGAGCCACTCGGCGTCCTTTGCAAGCATAGTAATCACGGCGTGCCAAAGCAGTGTGAATTAGGCCTCCACAGTGGGAACAGGTCAGGAATCCGTTATAGGTGAACCGATGCTCGTAGTCCGGCTGGCTCCGCCAATGTCTCGTCTGCTTCAAGTCCATGATCTTCTGAACGGCATGGAAATCGGCTTCTGAGACTAGCGGTTCATCAATTACCTGCACCCGGATGACCTCGTCGGGCAAACGTGCAATTTTTCTTCGGTCTGCCTGACGACCGTTCTTGCTGGGGTATCGTCCAGCGGCGGAAGTGTCACGTTTTTTATCTATTACGCGGAAGCCTATCCAGATCGGATTGCGAAGAATCAAGTGCATTCCCCTCGGTGTGACGCCAACAAATTCTGCCAGTTGAGAATAGTTCTGGTTCCCCGCCAAGAACTGCCGGAAAGCCTCCCGCACACGCTCCGCCTCTGGCTTGTAAAAAAAACCCCGGCTTTGATCGTACCCAACTCCCCACGGAAGAACGATTTCGCTCTGTGCCAATTCTCCGCGACGACGCTTTACTTCTTTTGCAGCCCAAATCCTCTCAAGAATGTCCGTTCTGTCCGCGCCAGCCATAGCCGCTCGTAGGGTGCCTATTAAGCGACCTGTCTTGCTAGCAAGGTCGATTGGACCGTCTGGAAGGTAGAGAACCGTTCTGGTGTCAACAAACTCTTGCAAAAGGGCGTAATCACCAAAATTCTCTGGCCGCATGAGACGGGAAAACTCACGCGTGACCACCCCATGAATGTCCGGTGACGCCATCAGGTCTATGAGTTCTTGGATTTCGGGAGCTTTCAGGACCGACGCACCAGACACGTCCGAAATCTCAATGGAGCGGACTATCTCCAGCCCGTACTGGGCAGCCGTCCGCCTGTTCATCTCGCGCTGAGCCGGAATCGAAGCGCGGTCTTCAGCAGCCTGTTGTGCAGTTGATACTCGAATGAGTTCAATTACTTTATTCATGATCCAATCCACATAGGGATCGCGCAAGCGTCAAAGCCCCGCGTTCGTCGCCTGATTCTAAGGCAACGCGCATCTTTGCGAGCAAGGTATTCCGCTGTTGGCCGACTTCGAGAATGGCGTCTACTATGCCCGAAACAGAGGGGCTATCAGGCGGTGAATGATGGCTTGGCCTGAGTAGTGCTTGGTCGGGCGACCCTTGGGCGACCCGGTTCTGATGGATTTCATTGCGGTGTGACTTCGACCCGTTTGAGTTCAAGCATTTGATACCTCACGTTAATTCCAAGGGCAATCTTCGCCCACCCTCCAGTCAGTCGGCTGACGGTTTTTGCCGGAGCATTACGGACCGTTCAGCCTGCTTCCTTCTGTGTCTCTCCGTTTGCAGACAACTTCGGCGTCCGCGCCCGGAATTCGGGGTCTGAGTCAATCATCGTCGCTTTCGAACGGTGGTGACTCATGCAGGTTTGTATAGAGCCTTCGCAAATTCCTAAATGCTCTCTAAATCGCAAAAGCTCTATAGTAGACAATACTGACTTTTTACTGATTGTTTTGCCATGAATCGCCCAAACAGCCTGTTTGACGCGGGTTTCGGCCTATGGTATTATTCCGATTAGTGGCGGGGTAGTAATAAGGCAAGTTTACCCTTCCTACCTTCAAGCGGCCCCAATTCAGGGGTAGGCCCGTGAAGCCGAACGCTCACAATCCAAAAATTGTTTAACGGGGCGATAGAAGTCTGTCGCTTTTTTCCAAGCTCGGCGTGTTTTTAGCCGATTTTACAAAGTCTCGCTTTGCCTGCGAAAGATCGCTCGTCAGGCGCGAACGCAGAGCCGTGCGTAACGGCAACAGATAGGAGGAATTATGCGTGGACCTATGAAAGTGATCGATGCAAGTTCTGGGCTGATGGAGTGCCGCGCCTGCGGTTCGCGGCACTGCGCGAGTCTGCAATCTGGGTACCTGCGGGCTGATGGCGTGACCCGCTTCTACAAGGGTTCTTGGCAATGCGGCAATGAACAATGCCCGTCGAACATCAAGACATGGGATGCGGCGAAGCAACGCGATGTAAAACCCGACTGGCGCAAGCTGGTATTTGCGAGCGTCTAGCCCGTAGGACGAAGCAAAGCCGTGCTGAACGGCAAAATGAATGGTTCGGCATTTACTCCGAACCCCGCTTGGGCAAAGCGGCGATAGGTGCTGTATTGCCTCCCTTCCGGGCCGAAAGTTGAGCCTTGGCTGCGAGCGACAATCCCCAAAATTCAAAAGTCGAGTGCACGGATGCTTGTGTCCCTGTATATGGGCGACCGCAGGGTCGCACTGACTTGGATCGGATCAGAGATGAAAAGCTGGCAATACAACGATGGTGGACGCGCAGCAGCCGGTTACAAAGGCAGGACGGGGGACTGCGTCGTGCGTGCCATCGCAATCGCAGCCGAGCGTCCGTACAAACAAGTTTACGACGCCATTAACGAGCTTGGCAGGTCCGAGCACACTGGGAGCCGCAAGCGTAGTCGGTCCAATGCACGCAACGGAGTCCACAAGCCGACCACTCGCCGCTTTATGGACTCGCTCGGTTGGGAGTGGGTGCCCACGATGAAAATTGGTTCTGGCTGCAATGTTCACTTGCGAGATGACGAATTGCCGATGGGACGACTGGTGGTGATGGTAAGTCGCCATGCTGTCGCAGTCATCGATGGCGTGATCCACGACATCTATGAGCCATCACGCGACGGCACACGTTGCGTGTATGGCTATTTCCAGAAGAGAGGAACAACCAATGTCTAAAGATTACATGATTCGGGTCGGCGTCAGCGCCGATCTGGATGAAGATCAACTGCGAGAGAAACTCGAAGAGGGTTTCGACAAAGCTGGTCTTCTCAACGTCGTCTACGAAGTCATCGAGGATACCGGGGAGGAATGGGTGCTGACGTGGATGGTGAGGGAATAAGCTTCGGCGGGCATGTGCTGGCTGCCGGTTGGCTGCGCGGCCTAGTGCGTTTTTTTTCGTTTTTGTTGGGGAATTCGGGCTCTCGCGAAGAAGTAATTTTGTGGGCGACCAAGTTTTCCAACTTCGGCAGTGCTCTCTATGGGGGCGGATGCGGTCGAACAGGTTCATTCCTGCCAAGCGAGGTAGAGCAATGTCAATGATTGAAGAACTAAGGGCGCGGCAGGAGCCTCTGAACGTGAAAGAGGTCGCCAAGTTGCTCGGCGTTGCTGAGTCCACGGTCCAACGTTGGGTACGTAGTCGCGAGCTTCCGGCGATCCGTGTGGCAGATACGATTCGTTTTGATCCCGGCCTGCTGGCAGAGAGGCTGGAACGATTTCAATGAGCATCGTGGGACGAAGGGGACTCATCCGAACCTTCAAAAAGCCGTCGATGAGTACAACATGAATCCCTATAAAGGAAAGCAACACAGAAACAGAACAGAAGGATAACAACATGGATCAAATAGAAGCAATGCGGCAGCGCATCGCCAAATTGAAATCAGAGACCGCGAGCCTCAAGGAACTGTGGCTCACGATGCTTCCCGCCGAATGGCTCCCCACCGACCGTCAGTTCATGGTCTGGCTCAACATCTACGACTTCCACACTACTGCCTACGGCATCGAGACCGCCTCGCAGCGCCTCAACAAGAAGGAATGTGACGCTGAGCAGGGGAACGATGAAATCCAGTGGGACAAGAATGAGTGCGTGCGCTTCGCGTCCGGGGTCATGAAGCAGCAACAGTTCCGGGATAACCCCGGTAAGGACAAAATGCAGGACAAACTGTATGCCGCGATGGAGGGCGCTCCCCGCGCAAAAGGCTTCGAGGTAGAGGAAGGGATTTGAACGACAACCCCAATCTCGACCGCTGCAAGGTTCTCGACTGCGACCGCAAGGCTGTGCTTGCGCTGCCGGACGGCGCATTCAAGGTGTGGATGTGTCTCTGGATGAATGAGAACGCCATTCAGCAGTCGTACATGAGCAACAGCACGATCATGAAGCAGACCGGGCAGACTGAGCCCACGGTTGGCAAGTGGAAGCAGTGGCTGCTCGACAACGGCTGGGCGAAGGAAACCGGGGAGACCGCCGCAGATATGTACACCAGACCGACACGGGGTTCGCACGCCGTGAAAGTGATCCGGGTAGATGACCCGACTAAGGACGCCTCCACTGCACCACCACTGCGCCTTGACCGCGCCACGGCTACGCAAGATTGTGCAAATTTGCGCATCTTTGCGCAAGAAGGGAACGTGCAGTTGACGTGCACTGAACGTGCACTGAACGTGCAGTCGAGTGAAACCCCAAAAGGAATTTCACCTTCTGATCGAAATACCAAAGAACTTTTGGCCTTTCATCCGAAATACCAAAAAGATTACCCCCCTAACAATTTGGGACAAGATTCTGTTTCTGGTTCTGTCTCTGGTTTGGATTATGGTTCGCAGTTAGGGGTAGATTCAAGTTCGAGGTCGCGTTCGTCCTCTCCATCGCCTGCTCCGCAGGCGTCCACAACCTCCTTCGCTCCGCTCGGTAACCCTGAAACCCTGAACCCCAAGGTCAACCCCAACGACAGAACCAACCCCATGGGGGGCGTTGCCCCCCAAACCCCCCGGAGTGGCGGCATGGTGGTTTTGGAAGTCATAGACCCAAACCGGGGCGTAGACCCTGACTTCCTGACTCTGACTCCTGAGACTCCCTGCTCCGACTGTGGTAAGCCCATCGGCGAATACGGCTGCGGGGCAGCCATCCACAAACTTTGTCTGTGCCTTGATGAACAGTGGGCTTGGATGAAAGGCAGGGTCCAGTACAAGGCTGTGTTCAACACTGGGGACGATCTGGACGATAGCCCCTCCCCCGGTTCCGCCCACCCCTCCCCAGAGGAGCGCAACTCTGCCGCGCAGCAGGCGCTACAGGACGCCATCCACAATCACGGGAAGCGGAAGCAATACTTTGCTGATGGCGCTGAGTACCCGCCTCATTGGTATCGCCTGACTTCGGACGAGAAGCGGCAGATGGTTGCGCAGCACCGCAAGCCGGGTAAGAAGCGGCAGCGTGCCGCCAAAGTTTGAGTTTCGCCGGACGGCTGTAATGTGGCGGCATGGGCAGCCGACAGAGGCGAAAGCGGAGAGGGGACGAAGAGTCCCCCTCCAAAGTTTTGAAAGGTTTGGGGACGACGGTGTGAACCGCCCTTGCTGACAGGAGTTAGATGCTCTCCGGCTCGCTACCGGACGGGGTGAGCGGATACTGGCTGCGGCTATATCGTCCCCAAAACATAAGTTCAATGAGGACTTTGCGGTGCGCACGCAAAAATGGCGGCGGTACGACCTTCGGCACGACTTGCAGTACGGCTCCCGGATTTAGCCGGGAGCGTTCTCCAAACCTGCATACGTTCTCCAAATTTGGCAACGTACTCCAAACCCGCCGCCATTGCTTAATACGATGACGCAGGCCGAGAACTGATCTCTTCAGTCTCTCCGTCAACTTCCCACGACTCCTCATCTTGGTCACAACCGGAGACCATCGGCTGAAACACCCGGAACAGTGTCCCACCCAATGGCACGGTGATGGGATAGTGCTTGAACGTCATCCCCACCATGGGTTTCCCAAACTGCTCGACCATCGAATCGACCCGCCCCAGATTACGTTCGATCACCCCAGCGATTGCCTCGCCGATTTGCCCTTCCAAGTCCTCTGCGAGAGCGCGAGCCTTTGCGTCCAGAATCTTGCTCTTTTGTAGTGCTGCCATGCTGGTGCCTCCTGCGTGTCAGGTCCGCCGACCATCTACAGGAGGAATTCAAAATTGGAAGAATTCGACCCACGGAAGAGAGGGGCAGGTGTACCGTACCGCCGTGTTTCGGTGTCAAATCCTTCCCCAGTTCGGCGTGCGGGACTGGGAGTCCAATGCTGTGACTGCTTCCAGCAGGCGCTCATAATCGATGCTCGATCCCCAACTTGACCTAAGCTGATCGAACAAGACCTGTGTGCTCATATCGACCGGGTCTTCGACGACGTGGAAATCCAATTCTTCAACCCATGTGGTTATACCCGGCAAGACCTCCGGTCGAGTCGTGGGGAAGTGGATGCCTGTGATTTCGTCATATCCGTGTACCCCATCGGGCGCAGGAAACTTGGGCAGGTACGAAGTGCTGGGTGTCGAGAGAGTATCTGTAAACGAAGATCGTCCAAAACTGGCTCCCGCCTCCAGAACAATCCGAGCCAACCGGAAGAAGAATAGGAGATCAGCGGCGAAGTCTCCGATGGGCTCGCCGGGGCTTCCATGGTGGTCAACGTTTCGCGCAAACCCCAGCGCACCATCACTTGTAATTCTCCAAACGCGGTACAAACGCCTTGCTTCGTTCCGAATTTCCCGGACTTCGTAAAACATACCGCTCCGAAAGTTGCTTGAAAACGTCCTCACATTTGGAAACGTCCCTTGAATCCAACGCTCGAATTGCCGCTCGAATTTCACGTCGAGTCGCCATCTGGTTGGTCGGTGAGGGACAAGAATCATCTTGTGCACGCGGTCATCCCTAGAGTCTCTTGTTCCTCCACCGGGCAACGCCTCAACCCGAAAGGCACACAGCGTGTCCGGCTGGAGGCTGGTCATAGCTCTTTGGGCTGCCCCCTTCGTCGCATTCCGTCGTTCGATTAGCGTCTCGATGTCTCGCACAGAAGCCTGCTTGTTCCTGTCGTTAACCCGAATTGGAATGCGGACCCTCGCTCCCTGCTCATACTCGTATGGTGGGTAGCTCCCCTCCTTGACTCGAATCACGGCAATATTTCCATTGGTACTGCTCGCCAACCCGACTTCGAATTCGGGTCGAGGGCGCACGGTGGAAAGAATGCGCGAGGAGATTCTTACTGACGGATCGGACCCAAGTTGAACTCCTTCCCATTGCACAGGAACGTTGTTGCGATTCTTGTCAGACTTTATCCCCAAGAAGATCAACCCACCGTAGGTGTTTGCGAGCGCGGCGACATCGTCTCCAAGGTCTCCGGGCAAGTCCTGCTTGTAATCGATCTGACTGCTTTCAGGAAGTCGCTTGTCCTCCGGAAGGGACAGTCCGAGAAACTCGTCCACATCTTGAAACGATAAGGGGGTCAACTTGCAGGTGAATAGGTCTGCCATTGATTACTTTTACGGAAGAAACATCGCGTTCGCAAGCGGCATTCAAAGATAAACAGAGTTATTATGGCTGCTTGAACCACGGAGGCGCTATGGCAGACCGCAAAGCGGCAGCGAAGAAGGCAGCCAAAACAAGGAAACTTCGGGCGGCAGGTAAAAAGGCGGCGAGCACGCGACGGTTAAGTGCAGCGGGCAAGAAGGCAGCCTTGACCAGAAAGCGACGAGGGGCGGCACGGAAAGCAGCGGCTACTCGAAAGCTGAAAAAAGAACAGACTACACCCGTTCCACCCACTGCTACGGAGTCGGCACCGCAGGCGCAGCCAGTTCCTGAGACGCAGCCGGAGACCCGGAGTGAAGGAATTCAGCGATGATCCGCGATTGCGAAGTTTCGAGGGGTCGTCATCTGTTGGATCATTCCAGCAACGGAGCGGTGTCTGGAACTTCTGATGTCTCGCCGACAAAGACTTTACTGGGAGAGCCCCAAGACTCGATCCGCCGTGACGACATTGATCTGCTAATGCGTCACATCGAAGCCACAATTGATCTAACGAGGGCAGCAAAAGGCCCGCCATCATACTGGATTTCCTTGCCATTGTGTGTCATCGACGCCGTCTGGTCGATTCAGGCCAAGTATGAAACGCAGGTTGTCCCGTTGATTAGGAGATTTTGCCGATCCAATACTCCCAAATGGGAAGAGGAGACTGCGTCTAAGCCAACGAACGACATTGGCCCGACACTTCGGGAATTCTGCGACGTTCTTGAGGCTCGATTAAAGAGTGGTTATACATTCGAAACTCTGTTTAGCAACTGCCAACGAACGTCATCCCGCAGCGGCATTCTGAAAGCAGAGGCGGTGCATCGCTTCGCAAAGGCGCTCTTGGCATCGGGCATAAACAAGTTCAGCGATGCAAGAGATCATACGAAGGTGGAACAAGCAGAGAAGAAGGTTAAGGAAATACCGGGGCAAGGCTCAGGCATCACCTTTACCTATTTCCTTATGCTCGCAGGGAACGATGGCTACGTGAAATCGGACACACACATCCGCAGGTTTGTGAGCGATGCTTTGTCTATTGAGTGGAGCCGCCTCGTATCCGAAAAGCGAGCCGGAGAACTAGTGAGAGAAGCGGCAATGAGATTTGCTAACGATTACCCCGGACTTACACCTGTGGGACTGGACTTCGCGATTTGGAACTATCAACACACCCGAACTTCCGCCTCTCCGAAGGCGAAGCCCGCCTCGCCCACGCACCGTGCATGAACCGGGCCTTGCATCACTTCCTTGGTCCTCGGTAAAGAAGGGTTCCTTCTTCTGCGAGCCGATTCCTCTTCGCTTTGCTTGAGTGAAGTGAGCATATCGCTAATGATAATGCACCTTTTTCGCAGAAGCGTCACAAACGGTCTGCCATAATCTCCTGCATGTGCGGGAGCTACCGACTCTAGCGGGTGGGAAATGGGCTCAAAGATTGTGAGAGGAAGTACAATTCCGAGCCGGAGGGAATGATGAGCAGCAAAGGCAAAGTTGCGAGCGTGCGGGTGAAGGACTTGAACGTTTTCGAATTGACGCCCGGACTGGCGGATGCGCTCTCAGCGTCTCTGGACGAATCGTATCTGGAATACTTTACTGCTGACTGTTCAGGGACGAGCACGAAGGAAGCTGAGCGGCGGATTGCAGCCATCCCGGAGGGCAAGCGTTATCTCACAAGGGTACTCGACTCGTTGGATAGCGCATTTGCGGACTTCGATTCTGAGACCGCGATGCTGGACTTGCCTCACATGCAGAACCGCAAACCTGAAGCCATCAAACGTTATCTTGAGTTCCGCCTGCGGCAATTCAAAATGCTGCTTGATGCGGTTGAGGATTACGTTGGAGAGAAGTATCCGGCAACAGGCGGACATTCCTAAATGTGCGGTCGATACAGGCTGTCGCGGCGGAAGCAGCTTGTTGAGGAATATTTCGACGTGTCCTCGGACACCGACGACTGGAATCCCCGTTTCAACATCGCCCCTACACAGCCCGTTCCTGTCGTGCGGCAGCATCCGAAGGAACCTCGGCGCGATCTCTCGCTGATGCGTTGGGGTTTGATTCCGTCGTGGGCGAAGGACACGTCTGGCGCGGCGAGAATGATCAACGCTAGATCGGAGACGGCACACACCTTGCCAGCGTTCCGTGAAGCGATGAAACTGCGCCGATGCCTGATTCCTGCGGACTGCTTTTACGAGTGGTTGCGAACGGGAAAAGCCAAGCAGCCGTTCTGCTTCGAGGTCGGTGACGGTGGACTGTTCGCCTTTGCAGGACTGTGGGAGCGCTGGCGTGATCCAAGCGGGCAATGGCTGAAGTCGTGTTCGATACTGACGACCACCCCGAACGGCGTGACCTCAGCGATCCACGACCGGATGCCTGTCATCCTTGATCCTGCCAGCTATGATCTGTGGCTCGATCCGGGCATGACAAATGTACAAGTCGTCTCGGAACTTCTGAAGCCCTACGACGCTCGCCTCATGCGTTCATATCCGATAAGCACGCGGATCAACCACGTCGCGAATGATGACGCGGGATGCTCCGCGCCCGTGGAGGTTGCCGAGGCTCAGGATCGGCTTTTCTCTTAGTGGGACTTGAGCAATGAACCCAGCCACCATCACATTGTCGAAGCTCGTCAATACCCTTCAACAACATTATGGCGTTCCTGCCCCGCCTCCCTCGACTGACCCGCTGGAGCTAATCATCTGGGAGAACATCGCGTATCTGGCGAGCGACGAGCGTCGGGCAGCAGCGTTCGCCGTACTCAAACGGGACATTGGAACACGCCCGGAGGAGATTCTCGCTGCCAAGCACTCCGCTCTAGCTGCTATCGGCAAAGCTGGCATACTTCCGGACGTGAGCGCGGAAAAACTTCTCGCGATTGCCAAAATTGCGTATGAGGAGTTCGACAGCGATCTGCGGGCGGTGCTCAAGAAGCCGCTGCCGCAAGCGAAGAAAGCCTTGAAGAGATTCCCCAGCATCGGCGATCCGGGCGCGGAAAAGATACTCCTGTTCACTCGCTCTTACCCCGTGATGGCGCTCGACTCGAATGGATTGCGAGTGCTGTGTCGAGTGGGCTTCGCCGAGGAGCAGAAGAACTATTCAGTGACATACCGCTTGGCTCAGGATGCGATACGTGGGCAACTCCCCAAGGACTACGATTCGCTGATCCGGGCGCACCAGTTGCTCCGGCAACATGGTCAGGAACTTTGCAAGCGTTCAAAGCCGCGCTGCGCCGAGTGTCCCCTTAGCGACGGCTGCAACTACAGTCGGAAGCCTTGATTTCGTGCTCCATGCACCTACGAGTTGCCGCAAGCAAGCAACCAGAAAACCTGTTTGGTGTACTTTCAAATTTCCGGGGATTAGACTTGTGGGCGTCTGTCAAATCGAAGGAGGGGAAATATGGCAACCGCAAGAATGCCTCAACCAACCGCCGACGACCCCGTGAAGGTCGATCCCAAGCATTACACGGTCGAGTTCGAGAATGATCGAGTCCGAGTGGTTCGGATCAAGTACAAGCCGGGTGAGAAATCAGTGATGCACAGCCACCCTGAGTCCGTCGCGGTGTTCCTGACGGACGCTCACTCCAAGTTCACCTACCCCGATGGAAAGAGTGAGGACATCAAGGCGAAGGCTGGGTCGGTGCAGCACATGGACGCCTTTACTCACCTGCCGGAGAACACCAGCAAGAAGCCGTTCGAAGTCATCCAAGTCGAGTTGAAGCGGTAGGTTCGGACAGTTTCGTGACGTATGTGAGGGCGGGCTTGCTCCCGCTCTCTTTTTCTGGTGCCGCATGACAACTCCGAGGAAGAATGACCTCAAAGACCGCCTCTTCGGCTACCGCCAGATCACTCTAGGCATGATCTGGATGGCTGTCTTCGTTGCTAGTATGCTCGCTCAGACCCCTGTTCTGCACCCGCTTTTGGGACAAGGATGGGGCGTCGATCATGTGGGCGTGGGAGTTCGAGACCTCACGAAAGCACAACGCGATTATCAACAGCTTGGGTTCAAAGTCAGCGAAGGCGGACACTTTCCCGGTGGTCTTTTCAATAGCATCATTGATTTTGAAAACAAAACCTATCTTGAACTGCTTTCCGTCAAACAAGCCCAAGGCAATACCGCTTCCCAAGGCGATGCCGCCGAGATTGCCGATTTCGTGAAGAAGCATGAGGGTGCAATGTTCCTTGGCTTGAACGTTTCATCAGCCAAGGACGCGGCTAGCTATCTCAAGACGCAGAACTTCGATGTTGAAGGCCCCGACCCCGGCAGCCTCATGAAGGAAGGTGAGACGAAGCCGCCGCCGCCGCAGTGGTATGGCGTGGGCACTGCCGACAAGCCCGCTCCTAACAAGCTGGGATTCAGCGTGCCGATTTTCCTCATCGAATACCTCTCCAGCGATTGGTACGAAAAGGCACGCAAAGAGGGTCGCACGGAACATCCCAACACTGCGATTGGCATTCATGCTGTGTGGTTTGCGGTACACGATCTAAAGTCGCAGCTACGCACGCTACGAGATGCAGGGTTCGAAGCCGATGAGTCCCGCGACCTACAACTCTTGGGTGCTCGTGGACGTGAGCTAAAGGCTGGTTCTGGAACGATGATCTTGCTGGAATCTAGCGACAAGAGCAGCGTGCTCCAGAAATATCTGTCCGACCATGACGAGGGGATTATCGCGGTCAGTGTCGAGGTGTCCGATCTCTCGAAAGCTCACAGGATGGCTGAATCTGCTACGAATAGCAAAATCGGCATCTACAAAGGAACCTACGGTCAGAGCTTCCTGCTATCCCCAGACGTAACGCACGGAGTGTGGCTGGAAATGTTCCAGAGATGAGCGGAACAGATCGGGGAAACGGCGTCCGCTCTGCGGCTGGTCGCCCCGCAAAGAAGACAAGTGGTTCTGCACCTGCGGCAACGAGTGGAATACTTTCGACACGGGAGGCGTCTGTCCAGCCTGCCTCCACTAGTGGACTGAAACGCAGTGCCTCTCATGTAGTCGATGGTCGCCACATTCGGAGTGGTATTCGCATTGACTCACGGAAGAAAACGCCGCGTGCGGTGAAAAGAGCTTTTCGGCGACCACTCCCATTCACGTCGAGAATCGACTGTTCTCCGTGTGCTCCGTCCAGTGACCGCAATCACCGCACAAAAAACCTCCGTTGGACTACCGTAATGTTTCATGACTCCGAAGAGGAAATCCCTGTTCATCAGTTTCGGAATACTAGCACTTGTCGCAGCACTAACCATTTACTCTGGCATGCAAGTCCGAGCGACTCCTGCGGAGCGGGCTAAGACGCTCGCCGGAGATGACCTGATTCCCCAACCCATCGGTGCGGTTAATCATGCCATCACCATTCATCGTTCTCCTCACGAAGTCTGGCCGTGGCTGGTTCAGATGGGCTCCGGTCGTGCCGGATGGTATGCCTACGACTTCATCGACAATGGCGGTCAACACAGTGCAGAACGCATCTTGCCCGAATATCAAGACATCTCGGTAGGAAGCGTGTTCCCCGCGCTCCCCGGAGCTAGGGACGTGTTCACCGTGGCACAATTTGACCCGGAGCGCAGTCTCGTCCTGTCTTGGCGGTTACCGGGTGGACGTTATCAGACGACTTGGGCATTCGTGCTGGAACAGCCCCAGCGGGATCAAACGCGACTCATCGTGCGGGGACGGATAGCGTCCGGCTATCGTCCCTACGGTCTGCCGCAATGGTTGGCTGTTCTGCTCGCACGCCCAGCCCACTTCATCATGCAGCGCAAGCAGCTAGTGAGCATCCGTCGCCGCACGGAGACCGCCGCACGAGAGGGGAACCGATGAGGAACCTAGCAATACTACTGTTGATGTTTAGTCTGAATACGTGGGCACAGCAGCCGGGGATGATGCCGCCGTCCAGCCCCGAACCGGAACTGCAACTGAGGCAGGCTTACCTCAGAGCGTACAACGCAAAAGACGCGGACGCGGTCGTAGCACTGTACGCCGAAGACGCCACGCTGGTGAGTGATGGCGGTACTTTCAAAGGACGGGGCCAGATTCGGAACTGGGTCAAGTCGGGACTGGATCAAGGAAGCAGGCTGGAAGCAATCGAGCCAATCGTTGAGAAGAGTTCTGGAACGCTCGCCTATGAGACAGGGCGAACGAGAAGGCTTGTTGGTTCCGTCGTTCATCTTGGACAATACTTGATTGTCATGGAGGAGATCGGCGGGGAGTGGAAGATTGTGCAGCATTTTGCGCTGAACGCGAACTGAGCGCATCTCTTCTAACTGCGTATGGGTTCGACTCCAAGCCGTTCTTCACCACACCCCCGAATCCATTCGGCTGCGTATCCGATTACTTTGTCACGCGTTGTTTTGCCACAGGAGTGGGAGTAGAATCTTGCGCATTGGGGCAGACGGGGTTCCTACTGGAAGTCCCTTCATTGTTCGCTACTCGATTCGTTTCTCGCACAGAGCGCCCCACTGAGAGAGAGGTCACATGGCGGTCGATCAAGAAAAACTCAATGCGTTTCTAGGGCGGTTTGTGGGCGACCTTGGGGCAGCGGTTCATGCCGGGATGGTGGTCATCGGTGAGAAGTTGGGTTTGTACAAAGCTCTGGCGCAAGGTGCTATGACCTCGGCAGAGCTTGCAGCAAAGACCGGCACCGACGAACGATATCTGCGCGAATGGCTGTCCTCACAGGCGGCTGGAGGCTATATCACCTACGATGCGGAAACACGCAAGTTTAGTCTGACTGAAGAACAAGCGTTCGCTCTAGCGAAGGAAGACAGCCCAGCCTACATCCCCGGAGCCTTCGAACTGGCGCTGGGTTCGCTGACCGCAGTGCCGCGCATCGCGGAATCATTTCGGAGTGGTGCTGGCATGGGCTGGCACGAACACGACGATGGCGTGTTCCACGGCTGCGAGAAGTTCTTCCGACCGGGTTACGCTGCCAATCTGGTGAGTTCGTGGATTCCATCGCTTGAAGGCGTGAAGGAGAAGCTGGAGTCAGGAGGTCGCGTAGCCGATGTGGGCTGTGGCAAAGGAGCGTCCACGATCCTGATGGCGAAGTCGTTCCCGAACTCAAAGTTTTTCGGTTTTGACTATCATGACAAGTCAATCGAGGCTGCGCGTGAGTCCGCCCGCAAAGAAGGCGTGTCGGAGCGTGTCACCTTCGAGGTCTCAAAGGCTAAAGAATATCCCGGTGGGGACTACGATTTCGTAGCAGTCTTCGACTGCTTGCACGACATGGGCGACCCGGTCGGGGCTGCCAGCCACGTGCTGAGGTCGTTGGGGAAGGACGGCACGTGGATGATCGTTGAGCCATTTGCCAAGGATGACCTCAAAGACAATCTGAACCCAGTTGGGCGCGTGTACTACTCGTTCTCCACACTACTCTGCACGCCGTGCTCGCGCTCGCAGGAAGTCGGGCTGTGTCTTGGCGCACAGGCTGGCGAGAAACGGATGCACGAAATTGCTTCGTCGGCTGGATTCAAACGCTTTCGTCGGGCTACCGAGACGCCATTCAACATAGTCTACGAAGCGAGACCGTAGAGTCCACAAGCTCATCTCAGAGTGGAACTTCGTTACGCGCAGTTGGAGACTAGGGGAAGTTTGGAGGATTGCGTCTCGCTGCCTTTGCTGATTGTTCCGACATCGAAGTCCGCGGCTTCCGATTTTCCGGTTATGACAACTTCGGGTTCGTGTTGGCAAATTGCGGCGTGAGCGTTCAATTGTAAGCCAAGACTGCGAAGATCGGTTGTCTCGGAGGCGACGGTGCAACTCCCGCAAGACATGTAGTACGGCATCGGGCGAACCTGCTCTTGAGCGGACTCTGACCTGAATAGGGACAGGTGCCAGAGAAAGCGGGGGGAAGGCTGAATGAAAGAGATTAATCGGAGTAAACAGACACTACCCAGTCATTCTCTCCAGCACCGTCACCAGTGATCGTAGCGAATGAACGAAGTCTGTTATGTGATCTGAATCACACAGCACCGTAATCGGGCAGAGGTTGCAATTCCCGTGACCGCTATCGAAAGTCACGACGGGCATTCTTTAGCGGATAATACTCACCCAAGTGGTCTCCGTGCCGCAAATCGGTACTCTAGAAACCTTCCGGCGAATCCAACGGGTGCAGACCGTCACAATCGCTTGGATGATTGTGGAGGCTGTGGTGTCCCTCTTCGCCGCGTGGCGGGCGAGTAGCCCTGCGCTGCTCGCTTTCGGTGGAGACAGTGCCATCGAACTCTTCTCGGCGGTAGTAGTGCTGTGGAGATTTCGTGCAAGTGCTGCACACGCGGACGCGGAGAGGCGGGCTGCCCGTGTCGCGGGAGCCTTGTTGTTCGCGCTGGCTGCCTATGTCGCGATCACTTCGGTCGCGAGCCTGCTGGGCTATAGCGAACCCAAACCCACACTTCTAGGGATAGCCATTTTGGTCGCAGCCGCCGTCGTCATGCCGTGGCTCGCGAAAGAGAAACGGCGGCTGTCAGGAGCTACAGGCAGCGCAGCTTTGAGGGCGGACGCTGCACAGTCGGCGCTGTGTGCTTACCTCTCGCTTATCGCCTTGGCTGGACTGGCGATCAACGCGATCTGGCACGTCAAGTGGGCAGACCCGATTGCAGCGTCAGTGGTTGTGCCGCTCATCGTTTGGGAGGGTCGGGAAGCCTTGCGCGGAAAGGCTTGCGGTTGTTGCTGATCTGAGCGTCGCTATCGCAAGAGGCTAGACCACGCGTCCGAGACGATACTTTCTCAACGTCGGACGTATTGGTCAAGGAAGGCGAAAACATCGGTCTCCCATGCAGTGACAGCCGTGTACACGAAATTGTGCCCATCATCCGCCGTTCTACCGACCGGAGGATAAATCTTGAGAACGTGCGGCTTGCCGAGCCTCGCCAGTTCGTCAGCCATCGCCTTGCCGGGTGCGGTGGAGTAGTCATTCTCCGCATGAAGCAACATGACAGGAACGGCTGTCTTCCGCACTGCCGTCAGCATCCGCTCACGTACCTCGGATGAATTCTCCCAAGAACTGGCAGCAGCGGAGAAAGTAACGGCGGCTCGCAAGCTGCTATCGCGCTCTGCTGCGAGAAGGGTGAGTTGACCACCGAACGAGTGCCCTATGACCGCAATGCGGTGGGAATCGACTCCGGGTAGGTTTTTCAAGAACGACAATCCTGCGGTGACATCGTCGAGATGATCCGTCGTCAGTAAAACGAACTGCAAACGCTCACGAGCTTCCTCTCCCTTTGTATCCTTTTCCCGCTGCAACACATCCTGCATAAACGATCCTTGGTCGGCGGAAAGTCCCTGTCCTCGCCTGAACAGATAAAGGAAAGCATAGCCATGTTTGATGAAAGTCGGCGCGAGCCTTTCGGCTGCTTCAGTAATCGCAAAGCCGCTAGTATGCGAGGCATCGCTGCTGCCAGAGCCGTGAACGAAAAGGACAGCGGGAGATGGAGCCTCTCCGGCAGGTCTCCAGAGGTAGCCTTTGAGTCGCAGGTTGCCACTTGGAACCACAACGATCTGCGGAGTGATTGATGGCGGTGATTGGCTAACCGCCACGCACGAAAGCAGCACCGATGCGAAGACAAAGTAACGTCGTATGTTCATCGGTCTTTTACGATACCCCATCCGAAGCTGCTGGAGGTGCCTGTCCTACTGCGTCGCCTCTTGCTTCACGGACTTCAGGATTTCATCCAGATCGTCACGTGAGAACAACCGCCCATTCGCAACCACCGCACGAATCTTGGTTGTATTGTGGATGTCCACTGTTGGGTCTGCATCAAGCAGCACCAAGTCGGCAACCTTGCCTGCTGCCACTGAGCCGTAGTCCTTCTCGTCATCAAGATACTTTGCAGGATTGATCGTTGCTGTTTGTAATGCTTCTAGGGGAGAGAGTCCCGCTTGAACAAGCAGCGCCAGTTCGTCATGAAGACTAAATCCAGCGATGACGTATGGGTCACCATCATCTGTGCCCGCCAACAGCGGTACTCCTGCTTCGTGGAGGACGCGCACAGCTTCCACTTGTTGCTCAAAAAAGGCGTGCCAATTCTTCCAATCCTCAGACGAGCGACCGCCCAGAATGATACTGTCCGGTGACGACCAATCTTGAATTTGATCGTTCTTCACATACTGGAGCCGGGGGTCATCCTGTTTGTAGGTTTCCCGTCCGAATGCCCAGCCCCGGCTCAAGACCAATGTTGGCGTAACCCATGTGCGGTTGGACGCCAGATGACGTGCAACGGACTGGCATTTCGACGGGTCATAGGTTGCGAGCCAACGTGGAATCGGGCGATTCAGCGTAAGGGCAAAGAATTTACGACGCTTCTCATCACTGTCCACACCCGCTTCATAGTCTTCAGCGGCGGAGAGGCGTTGCTGGAAAAGCTGTTGCTCTTCCGTGGAACAAGCGATGCTGAAGTTGTCCAGCATGTGTTCGATACTCTTCTGCCCTGCATCCGACACTTCTGCTAGGTGCAAGTACACGGGCGCGTGACCCGCAAAGACAATGTTTTTGTGTTTTGCTTCCTCCGCCATCGCAAAATACGCATCTCGATGCAGAAACGAATACACCTTTACGAAATCATCGTGACGAGCGATTGCCTTGTCCACAGCCAACCGCGCTTCCTCAGCCGAGTGGATCGCCACTGCTCCCGGCCAGAAAGGACGAGGGCCGTCGATGAGTGGGCTGGATGCCACGATCTTCGGGCCGACGAGAGTTCCTGCGGCAATCTCTGCCCGCCAGCGCATCGTACCCTTGTCAATGGGTAAACTATCGTCTGGGCAGTTACCCCAACAGTCGCCCCAGCAATCCCTCACGCCCGTTACACCATTCGCGATTTCAAGCGGAAATATGAATTTCCGCGTATCTGCGTCACTCTCGGAGTGATGGTGCATATCCCACAAGCCGGGTATCAAAAACTTGCCCGTTCCGTCCACCACGCGAGCGCCCGGCACGGGATGACGACCCCTTGCGGGTTCCACGGCAGTGATCCTGTTGTCGGTCACCAAAACCACCATGTCACGCTCATGCTCGCCAGTCCGCATGTCTATGACGGTGACGTGAGTGATGACGATGGGGGATGCTGCCTGTGCCTCAACAAAGGAGAGCAGCATGACCGAGAAAGTGATTGCGAGACGCATTGACCGAGATTGTAAACCCACGGGTGGATTGACCTAGCGATTCGAGGCAGTGAGCGCATCTCCGCTGTGTACAATACGCTAATTGACGCCACTGGGGGACTGCGATGGGGAAATACCTCTGCCTCTCATCCTGCATTTTCTTGGCTTGCCTCTCACCGCTGCACGCGCAGCATACCTCGGTCAAAGATGTGGTGCTCGCCAACGAGAAGAAGTTCTCGGACTTGCAAATCCAGCGCAAGTGTGACGATGCGGCACAGTTACTGACCGTTGACATGCGAGGTATCAGTGTTGGGATCGGGACAAAGGCAGATTTCCTGACCTTCTGCAAATCCGACGAGGACATTCCGACCCGTGAGATTTTCTCGCATGTTGAGTTCGCCTTGCTCGCCCCTGATACGGCGCTCGTTACATACAGGGACGAAGCCAGTTTTCTAGCTGAGGGCAAGCCGATTAGCCTGCAAGCCCTTGTCGCTAGCGTGTGGGTGAAGCACGATTCAAAATGGCTGCTCGCGCTCCACACTGCAACTTCCGTCCCGTTCGCGATCACGAATCAGGGCAAGATTCGGCTTCTCTACCCTGATTCGGATGAGCCAGCCCAAATCTCAGAACCTGCGTTGGCAGACCTTAAATCCAATTCACTGACCGTCACTAGCCCGAACGACCTCTGGAGTCCGCCCAAGGCAAGTGTTGCTCCAACCGATCTTGAATGGCTCATCGGCAACTGGAGAGTTGAGAGGCATTATCACGCCAATCTTTTCATGCAGGGCAAAAACCTCACGGAGACCATGCAGTGTGCGTGGGCTGTGGGCGGGTACCACGTTATCTGCAATTCACAGGACATTCTGGACAATGCCAAGCCAGTTAGAGAGGTCGTGGTTTGGTCACAGGATGTCGAACTGCATGTTCTTCGGTTTGTAGACATCTCTCCCGACGATCCGACCGATCAGCCGCCCGCAGGTTGGTGTCGCATCGACGGTGACATGTGGTATTGCTATTCCGAACCGCGATTGGAAAACGGCAAGACCATTCATTTACGTTTCGTCACCAAGAACACTCCGAGTTCGGCGAACGGCAACTCACAGTTTTCCGAGGACGGAACGAAATGGCTGCCCCTCAGTGACGACAGTTGGACAAAGGTGCGGTGACTATGAAAGGCAAGCGTGGCTGTGAAGGAGGCTGGTAATGAGCCGTCTGGAATCTCTATTGTTGGGGACAATTCTTTTTTGCGTGGCAGCGGTGCCAATTTGGGCACAGAAGTCACCTGAAGGTGCCGCTGACGACACCAAGGAAATTTTGAAAATCGAAAAGGACTTGCTGAATACGTACATTACTGGGGATATGGCTGTAAGGGAACGCTACGTGCCGGACGATTTCGCCGGGGTTGATCTCAACGGTGAAGCCTATACCAAGCAGTCGGACATACAAGATGTGAAGACGGGCGAGTTCGTCGTGAAGTCTTTCAACATGACGAACGAGAAGGTGTCCTTCCTCAATCCTGATGTCTCTCTGCTGACATACGAGATTGCGTACGAGGCGACTGAAAATGGCGAGAATCGCTCGACGCATTCCCGTGTCGGGGTAGTGTACGTGCGGCGGAACGGTGCTTGGCGATACCTCTACTCGCAAGAAACCCAAATCAAGAATTCACAAGCGGCTGGGCAACAGGAGGTTCGGAACCAGAGCACCAGCGCCAGCGACGAGCCGGACGACGCAGTCCTGAATGCAATAGTCGCCAACGAACAGAAGATTTTTGAAGTCCTCAAGCGGAACGACATCACCGCGTTCGGGAACATGTTGCCCGAAGACGTGATTATGGTCGAAGACGACGGGATTCACACCAAGCCAGTATGGTTGAAGGAATTCGAGGAGCAGAAGAAAACGGGGCTTCTGTTCACGGATTTCAAAATGGAAGACCTCCGGCTCGTTCGCTACGGTGCTTCCGCCGCCACTCTGGTTTTCAAGGAGACAGTTGATGGATTGCAAAACGGCAAACCGTTTGAGTGGCACGTCAATAGCTCATCTGGCTACGTCAAGCGTGCCGACAGGTGGGTTCCTGTTTTGTATCAGGATGTGGCGGCAAAGTGACCGAAAACGAACGGGAGACAATCAACATGAAAAAGTTTAGTTCGGTGCTTGCGATAGTGATCTCCTTGGCTTTCGGGTTCGCAGCCGGGTTCAAAACGGCGCTTGTCCGCGAGCATAGCCACTTGGAACGTAACAAGCAGGTTCTCAGGAAAATTCACAAAGAGGTCTGGAGCAACCCCGACCTGAATGCAGCGATGCAGGCCGCTGACGCACTATATACTCCAGACTTCGTCTTGCACGATTGGACAGGAGACTCTCACGGCGTAGGTGACGTGAAGAAAGGTGTCGCCGAAACTCGTGCCGCCTTTCCTGATTCGCGCGAGGATGTACTGGATGTCGTTGCTGAAGGCGATATGGTCATGACACGTTTCGTCTCAAGCGGCACGCAAAAAGGCGAAATTGCCGCGATTCCGGGGTATGAACCCGCCGTTCCCCCAAACGGAAAGTTTCAGCGATTTCCAGAATTAGCGGTGCATCGCCTCGTGGACGGCAAGGTTGCGGAGCAGTGGGACTTCTCGGACAGTTGGGGTGCGAACATTCAGGGCGATCTGATTAACCCAAGTAATTGGTCAGCCTCAGCCCTTTGTCGACTAGAGTCGGCTCGACCTAGACCGTCTCGGTAGGATTGGTTCTCACGTGACTTCAGTCACGTTCTCTCGAAGAAACGCAAGTTCTACACTGTCGAAATAGCAACCAGCTTTGAAGGAGAAAAGACCCATGTCATCCAGTGTCAGTGCCACAGCGATTGCTGGGACGAGCACCCGAAAATGTTCGTTTTGCGCTGAAGAAATACTTGCTGACGCCAAGAAATGCAAGCATTGCGGCGAGTTTGTGAACAAGAAGATTTCCAAGAGTGTAGGAGCTATTTTTGCCGTAGGAGTGGTTGTCGCTTGCATTTTGGCGGGCATGCAGCCAGCGCCATCGGAAGGCGTTCTCGCAGTGGGCGTGTGGGCGATCTTCGCGCTCTTGTTTGCAAGGATGTTGGCCAGAGGATAACCGCCTGCTTCGGCGTGCCACTGAAGCCCTGCATCCTCTGAATCGAAGTCCGAACTCCAGCCCTACTTGCTCGATTTGGATAACGGCAGGTCCGAACTCCACGCGTCTCGGACAATTTTCCAACTCCCATCAGCCTGCTTTTTCCGGACTGTCAGCCACTTGCCACGGTCGGTCACCACTTTGCCTGTCTTTAGGTCGGTCGCAGCGGAGGTCACGGTGCCTTGGGTATAGCCGAGATCACCGGATTCAGCCACATCCACTCCGGTGATCTTATATTGGACGGTGAAAGCCGGGTCGGCAAAAGAAGACTTGATATACGCCCTGATACTGTCCTTGCCGACTATCGCAGGCGTGTTTGGAAACATCAGCATGGCATCATTCGCGTAAAAGCCAAGCGCTTTCTCGATGTCCTTGGAAATCCACGCTTGTTCCTCGGCGATCTCTACATCGCGGAGCACGTTTACATCGACCTCATGACTATGGGTGGCCTCCCGCACCTGCTGCTGGCAACCCTGCGTCAACAACAATGCGAAGAGGAAAACAGGCATCAGGCAGCGAGCAAACACAGCATCCTCCAGTGGCGCGATTTTAACGCCAGCAACCAAGATGTCAACTTTCTTGAGCTTCAATTCGTCGGCACTACGGTCTTCTGCCCGAACTAGTCGGACACCCCTCCTCACCGTTCACGATGAATCTCAGAAGGTATACCCGTGGACTAGCGGGCAACTCGGCGAAACAGGGGGCGAAAGGTCGCATAAATCGAGGTCGCCGCACGCAGCCTTTTTGACCAACGCTGATTCTGTTGGGTTTGGCCGTTTCCATCGCGAACCCAAGGGAACACACCAGCTCACTTCAGCAGCGGACTTGCTTGATGTTTTCTGATCCTGCGTACCATCTGGCTCACCACTAGCGGAAACTTCGCCCGTTTGAGTTTGGGCTTAGCACTGTTTGCAGTCGGCATGGCAGCGATCAGGATTCCTTCAACCTCGTTCCTCATCTTCGGATCGTGGATCACGAATGCGGAAAAGTAATTCCAGAAATTGCCGTATCTTGCACCGGGCGAACCTGCGTGTGACCAAAGCCGATGGCGAAGCTTGAGTGCTTGCCCGATGTAATAGGGGATGTCGTTGCGATAGAGAACGTACACACCCGGCTTATTGAGGAGATCAAGACCCTTCCCTAGTATCTTTTTCTTTCCGCTGTCCTCATTGGGGACCAAGCAATCAAAAACCTCGCGAGGCCACATCCGGGCGTACTCTTCAACGATTTGATTCTTCTTCGCCACCATTCTCCGCGCTCTCCCGGAGCACGGGCAGAATTCTATGACGGCAAGAGCTAGGGAGCAATCAAAAGATCGCAAAGGCTGTCAGGCAGGACTCCGGGAAGACGGGACTCAGTCACCCCCGATGGATAACTCCAGCCGACTCCAGCAACGCAAGACACTCCGTTGTTGTCATCCGTTTCCAACCTTTGTTCGGGAGGAATCGCCGCTCGGACGGCGGAATCGATACGTCCCGCACTTCGAGGATGAATCGAGACAGCGCAGGATCGGCAAGTCCGTCGTTGTCGTCAATCGCGAACTCGCCGAGCGTCTCGTGGCAAGCCACAAGCTCCCACTGATCTGTAGTTCCACGGTTCATGACTGGGCGAACCTTGATCTCGGTGATGATGAGGCCGTTCAGCCTGAATTGGAGATTCGTAACCACGGTTCCTCCTCCTCTCAAGTGGCACTAGCTGCTGGCGGGGTGACAAGGAAGCTTGGAATGCTCGAACGAACCTTGCCGGGTGAACACTTGCTCACAGATCACGCACATCCGCAGGTCATCGCTGACAACAGCGAAGACCTTGCCGACACGCTCGTCAGCGGCGGCTGCCGGGAACCGTTTGTCTGTGCCGGTCGGGGTCATTGTCCGGCTCCAGCTTGCTTCGCGAGTCCTACTGCGGGAGTGAGTGCGGGACTGGAAGTCCCGGTCGCCTCCTTCATCAATCGACATACGGTTGCTCGCGAAATGTTGTGGCGCTTGGCGACCTGTGTCAGCGACATCCCAGAACGCCGATCATGGACAACCTGCTCCCGATCCACGTCCAATCGTGCCCTGCCTATCTGCCGCCCTTCCAGCCTCGCCCGGCGCATTCCAGATTTGACACGCTCAACAACCAGCGACCGCTCCAATTCTGCAATGGCGGAGATGATGGTCACGAAAAGACGACCCATGGCGTCCCCGGTTGCCACGCCTTCTCTGCGAGAAATGAATTCGATTTCCATGCTGTCCAGCTCATCGATGATTTGGAGGAAATTGCGAGTGCTCCTCGCAATTCGGTCGAAAGCCGCTACCAGCACGACGGAAAACTTCTTACGCCTTGCATCCGCCATCAGATCATCAAGACCGGGACGGCGTGCCTTCTTTCCACAAACACCACGATCTTCGTATTCGTGCACAACCTCGAATCCTCGCTGTGCCGCCAACTCTCGAAGATCGTATAACTGAGATTCAACGTGCTGGTCGGGAGTGGAAACGCGGACATAGATCGCGGCTTTCTTCATTGGCTGAGATTCTCCTTTTTGGTTTTGACAACGGAGGAGGAGTTGAGAAGGCGTTCGGTCGCCACTTGGCAAATGGTCATTTCGGGACCCAAGAGATTCAGGTCGTTCCAAACGTGAGCGAGCATGAGATGCCCGATTGCGCTGTCTGAAAGAGCGGCAAGTTTCCTTTGCAGTCGTGCAGCCATAAGGAGCGAACCCACGATGCGCTCCAATGGCTTTCCTGAAACTGAGCATCTGCGCTGCGCGTCAATGAGTCGTTCTAAAGTGATGTCTTCTTCTCCAAGGGCCCTAGATACTACCTTTGAGGACTCAAAAAAAGGTAGAACGGCCCGGAAAAAGTGTGGGGAATAACTCCACGAAAGTGCCATACACCGCGAAATATTGTTCGGAACGCCTACCCTTCTGCCCATGCCCAGCGGGTAGTATCAGTGGAGGGCAAATGTCACTGACCAAAACCTACGTTCGCGACGGAAATCGCAAGATCATCGCCAGCGTCACATCCGGATTCTCAGATGAAACCGAGATCGTCCGTGATGGCGAGAACCACGTCATTGGCAAGATCAACCACCGCTTTGAAAACACGCGAGACGCTCGCGGCAACCTAGTCAGCGTTGATACTGCCGATCCGGGACTCTTGATCGGCAGGCGCAAATAGCAAGTCCAGCGCACCCACCTTGCTTATCTCCCCTGTTTTTCGTTTCCGAATCCTCTGGAGGTCACAATGCACGCATCGACTGAGACAATTGACTGCCCGTTGTGCTTGGGAGTTGGAAGCCTAAAACGGGCTGAGATTTTGGATCGCCTCGGCGTGAAAGACTTCGCACGAGTCGCACAGTTGAGTGCGGAGGAAGCCTTCCGGCTCCTTCAGCAGAAGCACAGCAACGACGGTCAACACGTTTGGGCTAGGTTCGAAGCAGAACTGACGAAGCGCACCGCTGAAATTGAATTGCGGCATCGGAGCGAAATCCAATCCCTCGCAGTTCAGAACACAACCATGACCCGCCGAGTCGAAGACCACTTGCGAGAAGTCGCTCAGGTTAGAGAACGGAATCAGGAGTTGGAAGCCGAGATGTCGAAGGTCGTGAGAGTCGGCGCGAAAGAGGAGCAGGACTTCGCGCACGAGGCTCGGAGTTGGGCAGGTATCTCCCTTGAGCGGGTCACTCGAAACGGTGACTTCATCTTGGCTTACCGCGATACTTCAAATGGATCAGCACTTGAGCCCCGAATGCTGATCGATAACAAGGATAAAGCCGTTATTGCCGAAATCGACATCGACAAGCTCGTTAGGGATGCACGAGAACGCTCCATGACAGTTGCCGTACTGGTTGCTCGCACTGAAGAACAGCTTCGACAGGTGGACCGCGAATGCCGATTCTCCCGGAAAGACGGAGTCTGGATACTGCGGTCCACGCGGCAGTGGCTTCCCCGTGATCTGGACGTACTCAGGCCGCTATTCGAGCAGATGCACGCCCACGGCTCAGATTTCTTGGAGCGCAATGCTGCTCTCGCCGACGAGGTCCGGCGCACCTTCGCCGACCTCGACCGGATCGAGGGTGAACTGAAGAAGGCGACCAAAGCGATCACGTCGGCATCCGGGCTGGTCGGCAAATACCGGGGCAGGTTGCAGGAACTCTGCCAGACTGCTGTCGGAAGGAAAATGCCGAGCGGATGCGAACTGCCCACAGCGAGGGTCGGGTATTGAGGGTCGAGGTTGAACACGGAGCCATTATCGCCGATGACGAAGGACGCTTGTGGCGTGTGGTAGAAGTTAGCGATGAGGGAGTGTTTCTGCTTATGCTTCCGGAGCGTCGAGATATAGTCCACACCCGAAGTCTAAAGTGGCGCGATTTTGTGGAGTGTGGGTACGACTTAAAATTTCCGTGATGTGCTTCTTTATTCCAGTCTGCGACGTTGAGACTTCAGCGTGGACCGGAGGAATTCTCGATGGCAAAACCCGCAAAGCGCACTCGGAAGGTCCAGAAGCCTGCGGCCAAGCCTCGCCTCGGCATTTTCTGGCTCGTTGATGGCAAGCTATTGATCGACAGTGCCCCTCTAAGCGACTGCGAAAAATATGGCGATCACCTGACTTATCCCAGAGGTCACAATGCCGTGTGGGAACACTGGCAGAAGGTCGGCAAGGCTCCAGTTGAATCCGAGTATGAAAAGTACGCTCGCGGCAGGGTCATGTGCGATACGAAGGCCAAGCGGTTCACCCTACTTGCCGACAGGTGCATCCTGAACCGGAAGGACCTGATCGCAGAGATCAAGAAGGCATTGTGCCTGCCCAAGCAAACCTCGCTGGGGACGGACTCTCACTATCGCTGTTTCCACTGCTTGCATGGCAACGCGGACGATGAGGAGTAGCGCATTGGCGGTCACAATCACAAAGTCGAAGTTTGTGGCGGGCGGGCAGTGCCTCAAGCGGCTCTATCTGCTGGTGAAGTCGCCTGAGCTTGGTACGGGGAAGAGCGCATCGGATTTTGCGCGGATGGAGGCAGGCCGCGAGGTTGGCAAGCTTGCCCGCCAGCTATTTCCGGTTGGGGTCGAGGTCAGAACAGGTAATCCACAAGAGGCGATCCGCATCACGCGAGAGTTGATTGCGAACCCTGACACTCCAGCCATCTTCGAAGGAGCCTTCGAACACGACGGGGTGTTCGTCAGAGTGGACATTTTGCACCGCCGCCGAGATGGGCGCTGGCGTCTAATCGAGGTCAAGTCATCAGCCTCCATGAAGGAGGAGCATTCTGAGGACGTGGCGATCCAGTATCGCGTTGTCTCGAACTGGGGTCTGGATGTCGCTTCATGCCATCTAGCTCACGTCAACAGAAATTACGTCTTTTCGGGCGTCTCCATCGATCCTTGGCGATTCTTCCGGATCAAGAACCTGACGCGGCAAGTTGAGCGACTACAGCCGAAGCTCACCTTCCAGCTTCGAAGTGAGCTTCGGGTACTTGCAATGTCTCAGGCTCCTGACCTCCCAGTTGGGCGGCATTGCACGAATCCCGTCACCTGCGAATTCTACGATCACTGCAATGCTCCGCGCCCGGACGACCATATCGGCAATTTACCGTACATCCACGCCAGCGCAGTCGAGGAACTGGAGGAGATGGGTGTTGAGTCGATTTGCAATATTCCCGACGGCTACGACTTGACAGAAATTCAGCGGCGAGCGGCTACAAGCGTGCAGACCGGAACGCCTTGGTTCAGCCCCGACCTTGGCAAGCAACTGGAATCGCTCCAGTATCCGCTTTCGTTCATGGATTTCGAGACCGTGAATCCCGCAATCCCCCGCTTTCCGGGCATGCGCCCCTACGAACACTTACCCTTCCAATGGTCGGTTCATGTGCAGAGGGAGCCGGGAGCAGCACCGGAGCACCACGAGTTTCTAGCTGTGGACAGAGACGACCGCCGCCGCGAGTTCATCACGTCTCTAAGTGCTGTGCTAGGGCAAAGCGGCACGATCATGGTTTATAGCCAGAGCTTCGAACTCGCGAGGTTGACCGAACTGGCATCTTGGTTGCCGGAATTTGCTGAACCGATCAAGCAAATCCAATCTCGTGTTTTTGATCTGCTGCCCGTCATTCGGAATCACGTATACCATCCGGCGTTCGCAGGATCGTATTCGCTGAAAGCGGTGCTGCCTGCGCTCGCGCCTGAAATGACGTATGAGGGTTTGCAGATTGCGAACGGACAGGACGCGGGCCTCGCATGGGAATCGCTGATGAGAGGCTTGGTGGATCAAGCCGAACACGAACATATCAAAAAGGCTCTTTTGGCCTACTGCTCGCAAGATACGGTAGCACTCGTCAAACTGCTAGGAACACTGCTCGCAGAGTCAGGTTCAATCCATTCTCCGCGTCATTAGACGCCACCAGTCAATCCCTCACACGCTCGCAATGACCTTGAGAGGAATATCAGACGTTTCCTTTAGGTAAAGTTCGGTACTTGCGAGCAGGCGTAGCTGCTCGACAGTTGCTTTAGACTTCGATAGCCCCGGCTGGACAATCCAGATCGTGAACTCCGGCTCCAGATTCGATGCCTTCGAAGTGATCTTGCCGAGAGTCTTCAAGTCACCCTTTTCGAAACGGCTGTTCTTGCCGTCACTAATGCGCTTTTGTTCCCGTGCACGCAGATGTTTGCACAGCCGTGAAGGGTCTGGCTTCCAGTGAACGCTACGTTGAGCCTGTCCGCACACGACATAAAGGTCTTCTACACGGCCTCCCGGAGTCAGTTCCGTCGAAAACTTGCAATGGATGAGATCAACCTTCAGTTTTTGTTCTACGATTTTAATTGCAACAACATCTGCTGCCTCGTAGCCGTTGTCATCGTCGAAGATAACGTCATAAGCCACATTTGCGTCGAGTTCGAGTAGACGCTTTATCACTCGGAACTGAATGGAATCTGCTCGCTTGTCTTCTTTCTGAGACTCATGTTTGAGGTTCACTCCCGTCCAGTCCCACGTATCGATCTTGTCTAGCTGAAACGGCTTTTGCTGC
>CAVWUT010000003.1:0-430667 GCA_963758285.1 Terriglobia bacterium
GCAGCCGGTCCGGGCGTGGGCGCATCGCTGGCCGAGCTGCTCGCCCTGGACAGCGACGGGGCCCTGCTCGGGCAGTCGACCACCGCGGTGCCGGCCCGGTCGGCCGGGCACCGCGCCGCCCGCCTCGGGGCCGGCAGCGACGGGGCCGCGTGGTGGACGCCAGCGCCGCCGGCGCCGCGGTCTCGTGCGACGCCCTGATCAGCCCGGTGGTGACCGGGGACGTGGACCCGGGCACGCTGGACGGCTGGTCCGGCTGTACGTGAGGCTCTCCCGGTGGGACAACCCGGGCGACCCGGACCCCGGCGGCCCGGACCCCGATGACGCGGCACGCCGGCCGCCGCACCGCGGCCGCCGGGGTCGGGGTTCTTGGCCGGGAGGCGCTGAGCGGGCGATCATCGGCGAGGCCGTCGAGCTGTCCGGCCCGGGCGGCTCGCGTCCTTCCTGCGCCGCCAGCAGCTCGGCGCCCCGCTCGCCGGGCCCAGCCTCCCCCTCGACATCGGCTACACGCCGACACGGTTTCCCCGCCGCGATCCGGCACGCCGTCACCCTGCGCGACCAGCACTGCCGGTCAGGCGGCTGCGGCCAGCCCGCCGGCGCCTGCAGGTCCACCACGTCCGCCGCAAGGCCAACGGCGGCCCCACCAGCGTCAAAGACTGCATACTCCTGTGCTTTTTCCATCACCAGGTGGTCATCCACCGGTGGGGCTGGACCCTGGTGCTCAACTCCGACGGCACCGCCGCTGGTCAACCCCGACCGGACCAAGGTGCTGCACAGCCACAGCCCGCCCGCACGAGCCGGGTAACACCACCGGCCCGCTGCTCCGCGGTTCGGCTGGTGTTGCTCCGGTAGCGGATGATCGAGACGTCATCTTCGCCGAGGGCTTCCTCTTCCTCGGGGTCCCGGATCGTCGGGCTGGAAGAGTTGCTGGGCGACCAGGGTCGAGGCAGCGTCCGCCTGGTAAACGCGTCCGGCAAAGCTATCGAGCATCACGCGGCATCTGGCCAGGCAAGATAGGGCGGAGTCGGCTTTGGCCGCGCTGGGCGTCCCGCATGCGATTGCGTCGTTGCGCATGGTCGGCGAGCCGTTGAGTTCCGCGTCCTTTTCTCCTAGATCCGGTGTACCGGAAATCGCCGGCTGTTCATGTTCTCGATTCCTACGGCGAAATCGCCGCAGCCAGCGAAGATCAGGCATATTCGCGCTCTCGCGCTGCGTTGAAGGCGGCAAAAATTCCAGTTCCGGCTCGCCGTCGATCGCTTCTGCTCGCATTAGCTGAGCTGAGCCTCCGGCCTCGCTGATCATGCCCCAACTGGCGGAAGGCTCGTTCGGCGGCCTGGGAGGCGGGCATCGTCGACGGCGTTCGACGGATAGATCGCGCCCTTGGCGGTCAGCTGCGACGGATCGTCGACTTCAACCCGGAGTTGGCGGGCAGGTGATAGACCAAGACGAGCCAGGTGATCCCGCCCTGGCCGTTCGGCTTCCGGCGCTTTCGCCGCCTGCCCCCTACACGGCGCCGAGCAGGTAAGCGAGCAGGATCACCACGAACACGTAGCAGGTACAGGTTCACGTCTCCGGACTGCATCCACCGATCACGTAGGCGAGCCATTCGACGGCACGGATGACTCGGGCAGTGCATATAGCTCGAACACGGGAGTGACCTGTGCCTGGTCATGCGCCAGGGCCTGACCGCCCAGCCGGATCATCGTCCGAGGCACGGCGCACGGATACCGATGGCCGGTACAGGGCGTCGAAGGTGACCCCGGTGGCGAGTACGGCGAACGTCATGGCCGAGTACTGCATCCGCGGCTTGAAGCTGACGATGCCGCCGTCCAAACCGGAGCGGATGGCGCGCGGCACGCGGCCGTCCGCAGGAAGATGAACGCCGGGAACGGCGCACGCGGCGAGATCGGCGGAATCCGGCCAGGTAGGTCGGCGAGAACGCGGAGAAGTCCGTATGCGCCGGGATGACGAGGTGAGCTTCCCGGGCAGCAGCAACCGGCCGAGCGCGACTCCGGTGACGGTTCGCGCGGCGCGGGACAGCGCCATGAGCATCACCGGGGCTCCCACGGCCAGGGCTACGCAGGCCACGGCCAGCGGCGCCGGGCCGGCGGTTCCGGCTTCGCAGGCCTCTCGGGCGACCGCCACCAGCCGCGTCCTGGGCATGCCGAGGAAGGGGATGCCGAAGCCGCGGACGAAGGCGTAGATGGCTGGTCCCCAGGTGAGCCCAACGTGGCGGCGGCGAGCACGATCGGATGGCGGTGGGGCTGTTCGGTCCGGAAGCCCTGGAGCGCCTGGAAGATCGGCCCGCCCTTCGCTGACAGAACCCGTTCAGCGGCGGCGGCGCCACGATGCAGCGTCCCGACGAAGGTGATGACCGCGCTGCGCGGCAGCACATCACCAGCAGGCCGACCGGTTCATGTCCCTGGTCCCTGTCGCGTGCTCCACCACGCCGGCCTCGAGGAACAGCAGGGTATTGTCGCGGCCATCGTCGCCACGTGGTATAGCCCGGCGATCGGCGACGCCCAGAGGGCCTGCTGCCGGTCACGTCGAACCCATCGCCGCCGAACGCGGTCACGATCATGCCGGTGTTCTCGATGGTGGAGGAAGGCCAGGAAACCGCTCATGTCCCAGTTCCCGCAGCGCGTACAGGATGCCGATGGCGGCGCTGATCGCGCCCACGCCCATGGTGACCAGGCCCGGCCACGAACCGCCGCCGGGCGGCGGCCGGAACGCGAACAGGGCGATGCCGTACGCGCCGAGCTTGACCACAGCAGCACCACAACGACGCGACCCGTCAGCGGGCCGCCCGGTACGCCTCGGGCAGCCAGACATGCAGCGGGACGAGCACGGCCTTGAACCCGAACCCGGTGAGGGCGAGCAGGTCCAGCAGCCACGCACCAGCCCGGCACCAGGTAGGGCGCGAAGCCGCCATCACGTCCAGCTCGGTGGCGCCGGTCTTCGCGAGCAGGATGACGAAGGCGGCCACGATCAGCAGGAAGCCGATCTCGGACAGGGCCAGGAACCAGAACGCGCCGCATCCATTCGGCGCTGCGCGGGTGGCGCAGGATGACGCGTCGACGAGTTCATCGTCTCCAGCGACGAGGAACGTCACCATGCCGCCCGCCGCCAGGACGGCCAGGCAGGCTCACAGGGCGGCGATCTTTAGTTCGGGCAGGTCAAAACCCTCCCCTAACATGTCTACGCAGATGACGATTCGGGTCTTCCGATCATTGAGCATCTGCATCGCGGCTCGGCGTTCCTCTATTGATTGCCCGCTATGAACGAGAATTGGCACGAAATCGGGTGCGAGCCGAGAATAAATCTCGTGTACTTCTTTGGCTCTTTCGATATTGTCCGCACGAGCCATGACGACGTGGTCGAAAGAGTTGCCACGATCCTTTTTTAATTGGTCGATTGCAGCAGCGGCTATCGTCTCATCCTCAACGGTAAAGTCCCACTCCTCAACAGGTCGGAACCACACTTTGCGGAAATAGCCTTCTGATTGAGCTTTTCGCAGCGGATAGCCAAAGATAAGTTTTCCATCAACGTGCTGACCGTCTCGACGAAATGGTGTCGCTGTAAATTGGAGGATCGGTTTGGACAGGAAATTCTGCTTTACTCCGTTCCAAGTTGGCGCTGCTATATGGTGAGCTTCATCGATGAACAAATGGCTGCACGAATCAGCCATCGCCTTTTGCACGGAATCTTTGCATCCCCCAGCGACTGCCATTGTCGTAACGACAACGTTGCAGGCGGTGAGGAATCGTCTTGCTTCATCGACAGTACGAGGCCTATGTCGGAGCGTGCCGACTACTGGAAATAGGGCTGCGGAACCGACGACACCAAATTCCTTAAGAACTCCGAAATTGAGGAACTTTTTCGCGATCTGCTCACGCAGAGCATTCGTGGGCACGATGACAAGCAATCTCTCGAAGCATTCCTTACCTAGAAGAGCCAGCATCGTCTCGGTTTTCCCAGTTCCCGTGGGCATGACGATGGTTGCGGGTTCTTCTGTCACCTTCCAGTGTGCGAGCGTTGCGTACAATGCACCAACCTGAGGCGACCGCAGCCCAGTCTCGACGTTCCCGTCCGGAAGGTTTCTCTCTTCCCGAAGGAAAAATTGTCCAAACCAAGATGCTCGCGCTTTCTTGCAAATAGAAGAGAGTTCCAATTCAAGAGCAGTGTGTTTCACGAGGGGAGCAGGCTTGATCCATCGGCCCATTTCCACATCATCGCCAGAGGTGAGTACGACTTCGTTAAAGTCATCTAAATTGGCGGGTTTGTTGGTCGTCAACAAAACTGTGGTGCCGTTGTCTACCTTCAGCAAGCGGCGTTTTTCTGACAGAACTTCAACCGTAGCGGTGACAGTTAGTGCAGGTCTAAGTAACTGCTGTATGGGGTTTCCGAACAGCCGGGTGCTGACAGCGTACTGAAAAGGTAATCTCGACGCTTTTGCAAGGCTCTGTGTCGCCAACTACGCACCTGTCGCGCACACATCAGCCAGCGAAAAATATCGAGTGGCGCGTTATCACTAATTCTCACGATTGTACTCACGGACGGCTTCATCAGAGAAGTGATTCGTTTGTTTTTGTTATAGTTAGCGGTTCCCCAAGGCGCGACTAATTTCTACAGAACTCTGGCAGCAGATCGCTCCACTTCAGGTCTTAACGAATGCTTTTGGAACAACTAAAGCCGAACATCATCGTCCGTGGGCCGATCTTCCCGGAGCCCGTACAGGTGATCGTTGCGATCCCGATGGGGACATCGGTCAAGCTCGTCGGGAAGGGGCTGAACACCAATCAGGTTCACGAACCGATCCTGAGTGCCGAGCAACTTGCCCAACTCGTTTCCACTCCTGAAAAAGAACCCTTCGACGGCGACCCCCTGCGCTTCCGACTCGGCATTGAGGCTCTCCGGCTCGGTCTCGCCTACGAATACGATCCATACTTTTCGCTCTCCATCGCCCGTGTGGACCCACTTCCACACCAGCTTGAGGCGGTCTACGACTACTTCCTGACGATGCCCCGAATTCGCTTCCTGCTAGCCGATGATCCGGGAGCAGGCAAGACCATCATGGCGGGGCTTCTGCTCAAAGAGCTAAAGATTCGCGGACTGGTCAAGCGGACGCTCATTATCACCCCCGCCAGCCTGTCCTTCCAGTGGCAGCGGGAAATGAAGGAGAAGTTTCGGGAACAGTTTGAAGTCATCCGGAGCGACGTGCTTCGTGCCAACTACGGCATGAATCCGTGGCAAGAACGGAATCAGGTCGTTACGTCCATCTCTTGGGTCTCCCGGATCGAGGATGCGAAGGATAGCCTTCTCCGTAGCCGCTGGGACTTAATCATCGTGGACGAGGCCCACAAGATGGCTGCGTATAGCGCGGACAAGAAGACCCTCGCCTATCGGCTTGGAGAATCGCTGTCCGGCATGACAGACCATTTCTTGCTGATGACAGCGACCCCGCACAAGGGCGATCCGGAGAACTTCTGCCTTTTCCTCGAACTGCTGGATCGCGACGTTTACGGCAACGTGAAGAGCCTCGAAGAGGCAATGCGGCGGAACTACGCGCCGTTCTATCTTCGTCGCACCAAAGAGGCCCTCGTCTCGTTCCCCGACCCGGAAACCGGGCAGGTAAAGAAGCTCTTCACCGACCGATTCGTGCACACGGCCTCGTTCGATCTGGATGGCGAGGAATACGATTTCTACGATGCACTCACCCGCTACGTCGAAGATCAATCGATCAAAGCCGCTCAGGAGGATTCCCCTCGTAGCCGTGCCCTGAGCTTCACGATGGCAATGCTACAAAGGCGGTTTGCGTCGAGCGTCTACGCAGTTCGTCGCAGCCTTGAGCGCATGCGGGACAAGCGCAGGAAGATTCTCGATGATCCTCGCGACTATCTGCGTAAACAGATGGAGGTTCCAGACGATCTTGACGACTTGCCCGAAGAGGAACGCGAAGACTACATCGAGCAGATTGAGAATGCGGCGATCAGCTTTGATCCGACTCTGCTGAAAGAAGAAATTCTCCAGATCGGAAGACTGATCGACCAAGCTAGGGCGCTTGAGCACCGCGAAATTGAATCGAAGCTCGTAAAGCTCAAGAAAGTTCTTGCTGAACAGGAAATCTTCTCGAACCCCAGCATGAAGCTGCTTGTGTTCACTGAGCACAAGGACACGCTCGATTACCTCGCTGGAGATGGAGAAGACGGACGCCCGCTCGGCAAGCTGCGGGAATGGGGGCTCAAGGTCACCCAGATTCATGGTGGGATGAAGATTGGAGACAGAGATACACCCGGCACTCGAATCTACGCCGAACGCGAGTTCAGAGAAGAGGCCCAGATTCTAGTTGCAACCGAGGCGGCAGGCGAGGGTATCAACCTTCAATTCTGCTGGCTGATGATTAACTACGACATCCCGTGGAACCCTGTCCGGCTTGAACAGCGGATGGGGCGCATTCATCGTTACGGGCAAGAACACAATTGCCTCATCTTCAATTTCGCCGCTCTCAACACACGAGAAGGTCGAGTACTCCAGAAACTGCTCGAACGGTTGGCGGAGATTCGAAGGGAGCTAGGCACCGACCATGTGTTCGATGTCGTCGGTGAAGTCTTTCCGTCTAATCTTCTCGAAAAACTCTTTCGCGACATGTACGCGAGGAGAACTGACCTCCCCAACATCGAGGCTCGGATCGTTCGGGATGTCGATGCCAATCGCTTCCGCGAGATCACAGAATCTACGCTAGAGGGATTGGCAAAGCGTGAATTGAACCTTGGAGCGATTGTTGGTAAATCGGCTGAGGCGCGTGAGCGGCGTCTTATTCCTGAGGTCATCGAGGACTTCTTCACGCAGGCGGCACCTATTTCGGGAGTCAATCCGAGACCAATTCAGAAGGATGGGCACGTCTACCGTATCGGTAGAATCCCCCGTACCTTATATCCCATTGGCGAACGGCTCGAAGGCAGGTTCGGAAAGCTTGGGCACGAGTACCAGAAGGTCGTGTTCGACAAGGCGCTCCTGCCGCAAGACGCGACTCTGGAATGGGTCACGCCGGGTCATCCGCTGTTCGAGACGGTCAGAGAGGACGTTGGCGAGCGGGTCAGTGATGACTTGCGAAGAGGGACGGTATTCTACGATCTACACACGAAATTGCCCTACCGACTGGACGTATTCTCGGCGTCCATCCGGGACGGGCGGGCTAACTGCATCCATCGGCGTTTGTTCATTGTTGAAGCGACAACGGATGGGCAACTCACGATCAAGCAGCCGACACTTCTGCTGGACATATCTCCTGCCCCGAAGGGAACCACCGTTCCCGATGACGGCAGCCTTCCCGACCGTTCAGCAGTCGAGCACAGACTGGTTGACGCCGCATTGAAGCCTTTCCTAGATGAGGTTGCCGCTCAACGGGCCAAAGAAGTGGACACGATCTCCCGCCACATGGAGATTTCCCTCGGAGAGCTAATCAACCGCCAGAACTTGCAACTCGCGGAACTCGTCGGGCGGCAGCAGTCTGGTGTCACTGTGCCGGGCCTCGATGGGAACATCTCGCTGGCGGAGTCACACCTAGACGAGTTGAACAATCGGCTTGAAAACCGCCGAGCCGAGTTGAGAAATGAGAAGCAGTGCACCATCGGAGACATTCAGCACCTTGGGCGTGCTTGGGTTCTGCCTCATCCCGAACGTAATGCACCGGGCATCGCATTCATGGTGCGCGACGAAGAGATCGAACGGATCGCAATCGAAGAGGCCAAGAAGTACGAGACCAGTCGTGGCTGGGAGGTTGAGAGCGTCGAGGCCGACAATCGCGGCTTCGATCTGATTTCCCGAAAGCCCCATCCGCATGATCCGAAGACCTTCACCGACGTTCGCTTTATCGAGGTCAAGGGGCGAGTTGCGATTGGCGAGGTCGCACTAAGCTTCAATGAGTACAAGACCGCAGAGCGACTGAAACGGGACTACTGGCTGTACGCCGTATTTAATTGCGGGTCGAAGCCCGAACTACATCCCGTGCAAGACCCAGCAAGGCTGGGCTGGGAGCCCATCGTGAAGATCGACCACTACCACACCAGTGCCGAGCAAATAATCGGTGGTGAGTCGAAATGAACGGTGCCTTGCCTAAACGACTGATCGAAGTCGATCTACCCATCAAGCGAATCTCCGCGCATGCTAGTCGCGAAAAGAGTATCCGACACGGACACATTTCCACGTCGCACATTTGGTGGGCGCGTCGGCCCCTCGCAGCCTGTCGGGCTCTAATTTGCGCTGCTCTCTGGCCCGACCCTGCTGATCCCGACTGCCCAGACTCTTTTCGACAGACGGTGCGGCACTGGATACAAAAATGGGTAACAAGTAACCTGAACCTCCTCAGCGGCGAGAGTTTAGACCGATTCATCGCATTTCAAAAACAACCAAGCCTCCTTGATGACAACGAACAACTAAGAAATGCCCTACTTGATTTCATCGCCGATTTTTCAGATTGGAACAACTCGACCGTAATCGAATTCTTGGAAACCAGCCGAGCGTTGACCCAATCTGCTCACGAATGTCTCGGTGGCACAAGTGGCACGAAGCCGTTGGTGTTTGACCCGTTTGCTGGTGGGGGGTCTATCCCATTGGAGGCTCTGCGAGTAGGCGCGGACGCATTTGCAAGCGACCTAAACCCCGTCGCCGTTGTGCTTAATAAGGTCATGTTGGAGTACATCCCCAAGTACGGCCAGCGACTGGCTGATGAGGTCAAGAAATGGGGCAACTGGATCAAAGACGAAGCCGAGACCGAGCTTGCAGAGTTCTATCCGAAAGACCCGGATGGCGCGACACCAGTGGCTTATCTCTGGGCGCGGACGATCAGGTGTGAGGGGCCGAACTGTGGCGCAGAAGTTCCCGTTATTACAAAGACCCTGCTTGCTCAGCGCAAAGCTTCAAACGTGGTTCTGACGTATCGGGTAGACAAACAACGTAAGCAAATCGAATTCGCCGTGAAGGAACAGTCAAAATCCGCACGACTCGAAGAAGGAACTGTTCGGAGAAGTGCAGTTTCTTGTCCGGTCTGCGGGTATACGACTCCCGCTGCGAATGTACGCAATCAGTTCATCGGCAGAAATGGGGGAACGGCTGACGCACGATTGCTGGCCGTCGTTACTTCTCTCAATGGGATGCAGAAGGTGTACCGCCCGCCGACTCAAGCTGACGAGGATATTATCAAGCGTGCGAAACATCGACTCGCGTCAATGGAGGAATCCGAGCCGGGGGTCTCCCCGATTCCTCAAGAGCCGCTTCCGTATCTACGCAGCATATTTAACATAAATCTCTTGGGCGTGACAGAGTGGGGTCACTTATTCACCCCTCGACAGGCCCTTCATCTCGCAACATTCGTCAAGATAATTAGGAGAAAATCGAAAAACTCCGAACGCGATGAACTCGCAATTCCCACTGCTACCTGTATGGGTATTGCCTTGGACAAGATGGTCGATTTTCACACGAGTCTAACTTCATGGATTCAGGTCGGAGAAAAAATCGGCCATACATTCGGAAGGCAGGCTTTGGGCATTATCTGGGACTTTGCCGAGGCAAACCCGTTCGCTAACATTAGCGGCTCTTGGCAAAGGTGTGAGAGCGCCGCTGCAATACTAGGCCACATCACGCCGCGGAAGCGTGATGCGGCGGAGGGAAACTAGGCCAACCGCCGGATTTCAGTTTTACGAGCTGCTGTTGTGGGAACGACAGGAGTCGTGAAACACCGGAGGGATGTACCCAGTGGAACTCTATGGACGTGTACGGCGAGCAGTCTTTGTCGAGGGGAAGAGCCAACGAGCAGTAGCGCGGGAGTATGGCATCGCCCGCGAAAGCGTGCGCAAGATGCTGCGTTACGCAGTGCCGCCGGGCTACCGGCGGGAACAACCGGTGAAACGGCCCAGGCTGGGGCCGTGGTTAGGCGTGATCGACGCCATTCTGGAAGAGGATAAGACTCAGCCTCCGAAACAACGACACACGGCGAAGCGGATCTTCGATCGTTTGCGGGAAGAACATGGGTATCCGGGGGGCTACACCGTGGTGAAGGACTACGTGCACCGACAGAAGGTGCGGAAGCAAGAGATGTTTGTGCCGCTGCGGCATGCTCCCGGAGAAGCCCAAGCGGACTTTGGGGAAGCCTGGGTGGTGATCGCCGGGGCGAAGCAGAAAGCACACTACTTCGCGATGGATTTGCCGCACTCGGATGATTGCTTCGTGGTGGCGTATCCCGCCGAGAGCACGGAGGCGTTTCTGGACGCGCATGTGCGGGCCTTCGACTACTTCGGCGGAGTGCCTGGTTGGATTTTGTACGACAACACGAAACTGGCGGTGGCCAAGATCCTGGGCGACGGTCAGCGGAAGAAGACGCAGGCGTTTTGTGAGTTGCAAAGCTACTATTTGTTCGCGGAGAAGTTCGGGCGTCCGGGCAAGGGCAACGACAAGGGAGCGGTGGAAGGACTGGTGGGCTATGCCCGGCGGAACTTTCTGGTACCAGTGCCGCATAGGAGTAGCTGGGAAGAACTGAACGCCTACCTTCTGGAACAATGCGGGAAACGGCGAGAGCGGCGGATGAGGGGACACCAGGAGACCATCGCGGAGCGGTTCGAGCGCGATCGTGCGGCGCTGTTGCCTTTGGCGACCGTGCCCTATGAAGCCTGTGAAAAGCGCACGGCGAAAGTCAGCTCGTTATCTCTGGTGCGCTACCGAGCCAACGATTACTCGGTGCCCACCGCCTATGGGCATCGCGAAGTGCTGGTGAAAGGCTATGTCCATGAAGTGGTGATTGCCTGCGGCAGCGAAGTGATTGCCCGGCATCCCCGCAGCTATGAACGGGAAGACATGATCTTCGATCCGCTGCACTATCTGGCACTGCTGGAGGAGAAGACCGGGGCCTTGGACCAAGCCGCTCCGCTGGCCGGCTGGGAGTTGCCGGAGTGCTTTGCCCAACTGCGGCGGCTGCTGGAAGCGCGGCTGGGCAAGCCGGGCAAGCGAGAGTACGTGCAGGTATTGCGGTTGCTGGAGACGTTCCGCCGGGAGGAAGTCCGGCAGGCGATCCAGGACGCTTTGCATCTGGGAACCGTTTCCTTCGATGCGGTGAAACATCTGCTGCTGTGCCGGATCGAGCGACGTCCGCCGCGACTGGATCTCCTGCAGTACCCCTACCTGCCGCTGCCCCAGGTGCATACCACCCAGGCCGTCGATTACATGACGTTGCTGAATGAGGTGGGCTCATGAGCAACCCAACCATTCCGGTCACGAACGACACTCCGCAGCTTCTTTTGGAACATCACCTGAAGCTGTTGCGCCTGCCGACTTTCCTGCGCGAGTACGACAAGGTGGCACGGCAGTGCGCCGACGAGAGCGTGGACTATCCGCGTTATCTGCTGCGCATGACGGAGTTGGAACTGGTGGACCGCGAGCGCCGAGCCACCGAACGGCGCATTCACCAAGCACGTTTCCCCGTGGTCAAGAGCCTGGACAGCTTTCAGTTTCTGGCCATTCCCTCGCTGAATAAAACCCTGGTGCTGGAGTTGGCGCGCTGCGAGTTCTTGCAGCGCCGCGAGAACGTCTTGCTTTTAGGAAACTCGGGCACGGGAAAAACTCACCTGGCACTGGCTTTGGGGTTAGTGGCTTGCCAGCGTGGCCATCGCGTTCGCTTCACCACCGCCGCGGCCTTGGTGCATGAGCTGATGGAAGCACGGGACGAGAAACGTCTGTTGCGCTTTCAGAAACAGTTGGTCAGTTACGAACTGCTGATCGTCGATGAACTGGGCTTCGTGCCGCTTTCCAAGACCGGGGCCGAAGTGCTGTTTGAAGTCTTCAGCCAGCGCTATGAGCGCAACTCGACTTTGGTGACCAGCAATCTTCCTTTCCAGGAGTGGACGGAGGTCTTGGGATCGGAGCGACTGACCGGCGCTCTCCTGGACCGGCTCACCCACCACGTGCATATCCTGGAGATGAACGGCGAGAGCTATCGCCTCAAACAGAGCAAGCGCAAGCACGGCTCGCCCTCGAACTCCTGACCCGGCTCGGTCCCTTTGAGGTTGGGAAAGCCCCTGCTGCGCGACTCCTTTCCCTCCCGCCGCATTCTTTCAGAGCGGTCCTCGCCGTCAAGGGTTCGCTACGCCGCGAAAGGCACGCGCCCTTGACTGCTCCGGGTCGCTCTGAACACCTCTCCGCTATGAGGGAATGGATCTTTCAGGAAAGGCGTAGTGGCCTACTCTCCTTCCGCTCCTGCGGCCTACTTTTAGTCCGCCCTTGACAGCACGGCAGCATGGGAGACGCAACTACAGGCGATGATAAACGCAGGATGGATCATCGTGGGCTCTTGGCCGCTTGCGACTGAGAGAGAGGGGCGTTTGCGTGCGATGGACTCAGCGGTTTTGGCATCTTCCATTCAACTCATTTGCCGCCCCCGAGAGAACGTCAATGGTTCCGGTCGAACTGACGAAATCGGGGATTGGCGTGATGTTTTGCACGAATTACCCCGGCGCATAAATGACTGGATGCCGCGCCTTGCCAAGGAAGGTGTAGTCGGTGCAGATGCCATCTTTGCCTGCATTGGCCCCGCCCTTGAGGTCTTCTCGCGGTACTCTCGCGTTGAAAAGGCTAACGGCGATCAGGTCGCGTTGGGGGAGTATCTGACCTATGTGTGGGCCGCCGTTGCGAAGGAAGCATTGGCGATGGTCTTCAAGGGGGCTGACGCCAGTGGGTTCGAGGAAGATGCACGGGTCACAGCGATATGGCTTTGGACGCTATTTGCAGGAGAACCCGACAATGGCGAAGCTGCGCTCGAAGAGAAATCCGACGACGAATCCGAACCTACGGCCAGTAGTCCTAAGGGGTACGTCCTCGAATACGATGCAGCCAGAAAGATTGCGCAAGGCTTAGGCGCGAGTCTGGAGTCGCTGACCTCACTGGTTGAGATCAAGGGCGAGATTGCTCGATTGCTTCCAGTTGCGGAACGTACTCGAAGACTGTTCGGAAAGGATGGCGGCGAGACTCGGACAACCACTCGAAAAAAGAAGTCGCCACAACTTCAGTTGGGGTTCGTCTCAGAACTAGAAGAAGCGGAAGAATCTGGAAGCTGGGGTAGCAAAGGCGCTCCGACTCAGGGAGCTACCGTTCTCGACCGAGTTCACCAATGCATGATTCTCTTCGCGGCAAGTCGTGGCGAGGCGTTGCGTCGTTTTCTGGTAGACGAAGGCGTTGGCAGAGACGAACGCTTCTGGCGCTTAGCGCAGGTTCTCTCATTCTTATATCCGAAGGCTAGCGATGAGAAGAGATGGATCGACGGTGTACTCGCTCGCAAGAAAGGACTAGGTTTCTAGCGGAGCGAAGCATGATTAGACCTCTGCTCTATGAACGGCAGTTGGTGACGAAGCTTCAGCGGCAGCTTGCCTCGGCGCACCAGTTTCAAGTCGCTACTGCAATGGTCTCGGTGGCGGGCGTGGAATGGCTTTATCGCTCGATTGAACAATGCGTGGAGAAAGGCGGCAGCGGAAAAATCCTGTTTGGAATTGACCTGCCCAGCGATCCAAAAGCCATTGAGAGGCTCAGAGACATCGCAACCGAGTATTCCGGCCAGCTGGAGTTGAAGTATTTTCGTCCGCTGAAGAATCGCATTTTCCACCCGAAGCTGTTCCTCTTTCGAAAACGGTCTGGCAAGACTTCGGCGATCATTGGCTCCTCGAATCTGACAGGCGGCGGTCTCACCGAGAACTACGAAGCCAACGTTTGGGTGCAGTCGAGCACCGTTGCGAACGAACTGGCGGACTACTTCGATGAACACTTTGAGGGAGCATATTCCAGTCGTGTAACGCCCGAGTGGATCGCTTCCTATCGCAAAGAGTGGCTGCAACGCAAGAAGCTGTTTGATCGCATACGTAGACTTCGGCAGAAGAGCCAAGCGATAGCTCGTAAGCACATTGGCAAGTCTTATACGGCAAAACGCATTAAGGGCTATCGGCTTGCCTTTACAGGCGGAATCTTGGATTGGCCTAGAACGCATCGTCTGTATCCGCTTGTCAAGCGTTTGGGAGGAATGATTGTTGAAGCCGAACAAATCTCGAATGCTAACCTGCTAGTTCAGACCGAGCGAATGGGCGGACGAAAAACAACGAGGAAGTTACGCGGGGCGCGTCACTTCCACATTCCAATTATCACTGAGGAAGATTTCTGGGCTCTTATCAGCAAGGAACAGACCATACGGAGGCGAAGGAAAGGATTGCGCCACTGATGTCCGACGCCTTAGCTCAGGTCTGGTACGGGAAGTTCATGGACATCCTCCAGCACCACGAATCGTCGGCGCTTTTGAAGGATGCAGCTATGCGAGGGCAGCTAGGCAAATGGACAACCGCCCTTACTGGAGTTGTTTGCTCAACCTGTGAAGCGATGGGATGGAAAGCAGCCGCCAAGGGAAATCTCTCGACGTTGCTTCCTGAGGCCCGTCAAGAGTATCTAGCTCTTGATGTTGTTGCGTTCGAGCCAGCAGGAGACCGTCGCTGGCGATTCCCGATTGCTGCTATTGAATTGGAGAACAGCCGAGAAGATGATCGGGTTGCATATTCGCTCTGGAAGGTTCTCTGCACTCGTGCGGAGCTTCGAATTGTTTTCTGTTATCGGAAGGATGCAGCGGAAGGCAATACGCTCGTTCGCCATTTGTCCGAGCAGGTCGCACAAGCGATGGGAATACAGGAGAGGACTCGGATCGGCGGGGAAACCATGTTAATTGTGGGATCGAGGAACGAATCCGGTACTTTCCCTTACGGCTTTTTCAAGGACTGGCACTACGACGTGAATTTAGGGCGATTTGGACGCGCCTGATTAAGAGAAGAGATGTCGCCTATGGCACTCAAGCCTTGGTACAAAGTTGTTACTCCTCGCGAAGACCTGCGGGATGGTCGCCCGCTGGATGCCTCCGAATTTGCGGTTCATCTGGATCACGTTCGAGATCATCGGGCTCCCGCTGACTATCAGGAGCCTGCCCGCTTCTTTGACCGCACATTCCTGACGACAAATCTGACCGAATTGGCTGTTAGCACCGTCAGACGACTCTCCGGCATCAAGGTCGAAACCTCGGCTGTGTTCAATCTCACCACGCAGTTCGGCGGCGGCAAGACCCACGCACTCACGCTCCTGTATCACTTGGCGAAGGGCGGGCCGGAGGCGTTGGCGTGGAAAGGCGTTCCTAGCATTCTGTCGGATGCCGGGGTGAAGACCATACCAGCCTCGGCGGTGGCGGTCTTTGTCGGCACAGAATTCGATTCGCTGACGGGGCGCGGCGGAAAAGACGGCACTCCGTTGCGGAAGACTCCTTGGGGCGAGATCGCATTCCAGCTTGGCGGTAAAGAGGCGTTCGCAACTGTGGCGAAGCACGACCAAGAGCTAACCGCGCCATCTAGCGAAGTGATCCGTTCGTTCCTTCCCAAAGACAAGCCCGCCCTGATCCTGATGGACGAACTACTGAACTACATGGGGCGGAACCGCAAGTCAGGTCTCACGAACCAACTGTACTCGTTCGTGCAGAACCTCTCAGAGGAGGCGAGGGCTCAGGATCGAGTCGTGCTCGCGGTATCGCTTCCCTCGTTGCTGGACGAGATGACACCCGAAGATGAAGGGGACTTTGACCGTTTCCAGAAACTCCTTGATCGTCTCGGCAAGGCGATGATTATGTCGGCTGAAACGGAAACGTCCGAGATCATCCGACGCCGCTCTGTTCGAGTGGGGCGGCATTCCCGACGAGGGCAAGAAGACAGCGCAGGAGTATGGCGAATTCATTCTCGACAACCGAACCCAAATTCCCAATTGGTTCCCCGCAGACAACGCCAAGGAACAGTTCGCAGCGAGCTACCCGTTCCATCCGACGTTGCTGTCGGTCTTTGAGCGCAAATGGCAACAACTGCCTCGCTTCCAGCAGACTCGCGGCATTCTGCGGCTCTTGGCGCTTTGGGTGTCCCATGCGTATCAGGCTGGATTCAAGGGGGCACACAAGGACGCCCTGATCGTGATGGGAACCGCTCCGCTTGATGATCCGATGTTTCGGTCAGCCGCTTTTGAGCAACTAGGCGGTGCGAAGCTTGAGGGCGCAGTAACAACCGACATCTGCGGGAAAAAGGAATCGCACGCTGTGCGCTTGGATAAGGAGGCGGTGGATAGCATCAAAAAGGCACGCCTCCACCAGAAGGTAGCAACGTCGATCTTCTTCGAGTCGAACGGCGGGCAGTCCAAGACGGAAGCCACCCTGCCAGAGATAAGGCTTGCCGTCGCCGAGCCCGACATTGATATTGGGAACATTGAAACTGTTCTGGAGACGTTGGCGACCACCTGCTATTTCTTGTCGTCCGAGAAGAGTCGCTACCGATTCAGCCTGTCGCCCAACCTGAACAAACTTCTTGCGGATCGCCGAGCCAGCGTTCAGCCGAAGAAGATCGAGGACACGCTGCGGGCTGAAGTTCAGCGAGTCTTCACAAAGGGAACCGGAGTGGACAGGGTCTACTTTCCCGAAAAAAGCGGGCAGATCACAGACCGCCCAGTGCTTTCATTGGTAGTGATGCCGCCAGAGCAATCGATCTCGGAGAAGGCGACCCGCGCCTTTATCGAGAGCGCCACGAAAGAAAGTGGCACTTCTGGAAGAACCTACAAAAGCGGGTTAGTGTGGGCGGTTCCTGATTCACCTGATTCTCTGCGTGACGAGGCTCGGAAAGTCCTCGCTTGGGCAGATATTGACGACGAGGCGGACGATCTCCGCTTGGACGACGCACAAAAAAAGCAACTCTCCGCAAACAAGACAAAGGCCGAACGTGACCTAAGCGAGGCTGTCTGGCGCACGTACAAGAATCTGATGCTGCTCGCGAAAGATAACAGTTGGAAGACAAGTTGATCTGGGTTTGGTGCATTCGAGTGCGGCTACTTCCATTGTGGAATTGATCTTGAACCGACTCCGTCAGGACGGCGACATTGAAGACGCCGTGAGTCCCAGTTTTCTGGATAGGAACTGGCCTCCCGCATTCAAAGAATGGAGCACGAAGTCCGTTCGTGACGCTTTCTTCGCGTCTCCGCAATTCCCTCGGTTGTTGAATTCCGAAAGTCTGAAAGACACAATCGCCCGAGGCGTCGAGACCGGCATGCTCGGATACGTTGGTAAGAAGCCCGATGGCAGCTATGCCCCGTTCCAGTGGAAGTCGTCGCTGACGCCGTTTGATGTCGAACTGTCAGAGGACATGTACATCATCCAACGTGCGACGGCTGAAGCGTATCTCGCAGGAAAGTCAGCGTCCGCCCCGACTCTTGTGTTGCACCCAGTGGAAACCCCAGTGGAAGGAACATCTGAATCGCCGAAACCCGGCTCCGTGCTCGTCCCTACTCCTCCACCCACCGGGGTAACCCGTGTCTCTTGGAAGGGAGACGTGCCGCCGCAGAAATGGATGAACTTCTATACCAAGGTGCTTTCGAAGTTTGCTACCCAAAACGGCTTAAAGATCGGATTGAACGTCGAGATCGCTCCGGAGGGAGGCGTTTCCAATCAAAAGGTGGACGAGATCAAGGTTGCGCTGCGAGAACTGGGGTTGTCCGACGATATTTCGTTCGAGTAAGCGGTACGCATTGGATGTCTAGCGAGGTATGGTTCAGTCCAATCAGAAAAATAGTGGTCATGTGCAGATCATGCGCCTCTTCTTAGCAATTCTTTCGCGATGCTCAGCCATTCCTTATCCAGCGGCTCCTGACAAGTAGGCTTCCCTGCGCGGTTGTACCAATAGGCAGCATTGCCCTGATCGCCTTCCTTCCGATGGAGATAGGCATGAACCCACGAACCGTCGCGCCCTTCGTCTTGCTGAGCAGATTCGTGCGCTCGCGCCCAATCGCCTTTCGCGTCCCACCACAGTCCGGCTAGGGCATGCGTGAGTCCTGCTGGCGGCTCGGTCGCAGTGAGGGATTGGCGAAATTCGGCGAGGGTCATATTCTAGGACGGAACTCGAAGTGACTTGATCTTCGCAGCGTACTTCGCGTACCCGGTCGATGTTAGCTGATAATCTCCACCCGCCGACAGGCGAACCGAACCTTCTGCACGTAATGCTGCCATCGTTTCTAGGAAAGGCCCTTGTTCTTCTGGCAAAGTTTCCTTGAGCGTTACCCAGCGGTTGCCCTGTCCTGCCTCGTACTGATCTGCGAGAGGAAGCAAAACCGCTTCCAGAATCTCGCGGTCGATCAACGAATCTGTCGCCGCATCTCTTCGATTCCGACCAACCGTAATGCAGACAGACGCTCCTGCAACCGGTGTTTGAAGAGAAGTTTCCGGCCCTCTGACCTTCAATCCAGCTTCCGAAAACGCCGATACTAATGCTTTTCCAACTGTGACGTTTGGAGGGTTCTTTGGGTCAACTGCGATGACAATCCCGTAAACTGGCTCGGCTGGAGGGATCGATGAAATTGTCACCTTCCAGCCTGCTTCTGTGAGAACACTCTGGATTTGGCGTGTCAGTTCGTAGACTTCAGAATCCTCTGGTGACTTCACAATGTCCACCAGTCTTGGCGCATGAATCTTCAACCGCTCGATCATTCTCGCACGCTCGTCCTGCGGAAGAGTTCTTTCGGACGATTGGGATAATTTCGGCGATGCGGGCCGATCCGTTGCGTTTTGCTTCTTGCAATATCGCGTGAACTCGCGATTGAGTTCTTCGATCTCCACACGAAGTTCGTGCGGGAACAAGTCAGTGATGATGTTCGCTTCGGTCAGCTTTCTCAACCCCCGGCCCGTAATCCGCTCGTCAGGGTCTAGCATGCCGATAACTACGCGGGCGACTTTCCGTTCGATGAGCCGTTCCACACAAGGAACTTTCGGGGGATTTCGAGTGGTACAGGGTTCGAGAGTTGTATATACCGTCGATCCGGCCACAACACTGTCCGGCAACTTTTTCTCAAGGGCGGTGAACTCTGCATGATTTCCCGGTGCTTCTCCTCGATGGGCAATACTGAGCACCGCTCCGTCCTTCACCACGACCACCCCCACCTTTGGGTGTGGTTTCCCGTCTTCTGCAATACTTTTTCTCGCCTCTTCCACAGCAAACTTTGCGAATTTGTAGTCTTCCGAATCGATCCCGGTCTTTTTGGAAATGGTGCCCTTCTTCATCTCAAGCATCCGAATGGTCACGTCATCACGAATTCGCTGTTGCGTCTCATTTACCAGCTTAGTAAGGTGGCGTGTTAGACTGCCGAGCTTCACCGATGCCCCGGAGTCGATGTTGCGCGTTCGGGTCTGAAGCAACTCAATTCTTCCTTTTTCACGGGACAAGACAGCACCCACAGACTCTTGGAGCAATTTCTCAACTTCTGGCATCAACTCTCGGTCGAGAACCTCTTGCGTGAGTAGCTGACCGTCTAACGCATACGCCTTTTCCACTGCTTCAGCATGCGCATGGGCGAGCTTTGAAATGAACTCGCAGTCCGGCTGAAACATGTTTATGTAGCCGACGACTCTCTCTGCATCTTCGAAGTTGATGATATTGCGCCATGTCGTCTGGCGGTCGATTTCACGTCGCTTTAGAAATTCATCCCGTCGTTTGCGGAACAGCGTTTCAAGATAAACCCTCGCATCTTTGCTCAGCACAAGAACCTCCGCTACGGATCACCTTTCATTTTCGCAATACCACTTAATTCGATGTCTTCTCACTACCGAAATTCACGGCTATGAATCGTGCGGGCAGCAGACGGCTACCAAGTGTTCGCTTGCGATTATGATCGCTTATTCTTTGAAGACTTTCAGCAACATCTCCACCTGAAGGAATCGAATTTGAAGTTCCTTCACCATCTCGGTTCTTGTTGTCTCCGGGATGTGCGGCAGGTCGAGCCGTACACATTCATCATCGAAGTCTGCGAATGCCCACTTGAGGGCGGAAAACACGCGCCACGTGTACCGCTTTTCGAGCGGCAAATCCCGCAAGACCTGAAGCGCCTTTTCAACGCCCCCAGCGTCGTTGCCGTAAGCCTTCATAAAGTAGTCGGTATAAGGACGAGACTGCTCCGATCTGACTAGCTCCTGTGCCAATGGGTCGATTGCAATCTCGTCCACCCGAATCTTTTCAGGTTCCATATCTCCCTTCCTTGTGAGTCACGGACACTCATCGAGCACTCTGGGTAAATCTTCGCATGCATCCCAGTCCCACAGAGATCAAAAGTTGACAAAAATTGGGAACGCCATGGGAGGCGCTGCAAAAGGAATTGGAGATCGTTCCCGGTGATTGCTTTCCTTCTGGTTGGCGCATGTGAAGCTTTTTGTCGCCGGAATGTAACGGCAACTTGCTGCGAACTGCACTCCGTGCCCCCTGAGGGTTGGATTTCCAGTCTGGGATCACCGCAGGAGAAGCCCGCCAAGGTGGTACAAAAGGGTCTGGCGGGGTTACAAACTTCCTCCGATGCCCTTTACCCCTCCCGGTAGCGAAAACGCTCAGAATCCGCCTTATTAGCGGCGTCTTGGTACAATCCCCGCCGAGGGGGATTTCATGGCTAACTTGGCTGGTGTTGTCCAGCAATTGAAGAAAGAGCGGGATCAGGCCGCAAAAACGGTCGAACGCCTCAACGCAGCACTCGCCGCGCTCGATGGCGGCTCATACGGGAAACCGAGAGGAGCTAGGAGCCGGATGTCAGCAGCAGGAAGGGCGAGGATCGCGGCTGCCCAGAGGGCACGATGGGCTAAGGTGCGAGCGAATGGCGGACAGAAGCGAAACGTCATGCCGATGCCTAAGAAAAAAAAGATGTCGGTTGCCGCTCGCAGAAGGATTGCCGCAGCTCAAAAGCTGAGATGGGCGAAGGTCAAAGCTGCACAGAAAAAGTCCGCGTGAGAACGGCGCAATGGGGAAGTTCTCGCCAACAAAACTGCGCGGCTGCTGTGAGGAGGTTGCCAACCCATCCACCGCTTACGGTCGGCGTCGGCGAAATTGGATTGACGCCCACGGTTCCGTGCCTCCCGATCAAGTGGTCGATGCCTCGTGCAGTAACAATCGCTGCATCGCGCTAAAGCACGCCTATCTTCGTCCACGTGTTGTGCAACCGGGCAAGTACCGCAAGATTGCCGAGCGTGTTCACAGGCTAAAAGTCGGTCAGCACTTCGACCTTCACCGCGTCGGCACGGACGAGCGGAGCCGGAACCGATTTCGCTCCGGTCTGTATGCGGCTGCGCGGCTGGACAGAGTCTCAGTACGCGGGCTGCCGGACGGGAGCGTGCGCATCACGAAAGTTGGCGAATGGACGACCAGTCTAGGACTCTGAGATGCTCGCTGGGTTGCAAGTCCGCCTGAAGAATTCAAGGTGCGAGAATTCCCCGATATATGCCGATTGTGCTCGGATTCGACGTATACGGAACGCTGGTAGACCCGTTCGGGATGGAGCGGCAACTGGAGTCTTTGTACGGAGATCGTGGGAGTGCTATTTGTGCCTTGTGGCGTCAACAGCAGTTGGAATATTCCTTCCGGCGAGGACTCATGCGATGCTACGAGGACTTCGACGCTTGCACTGACCGGGCATTATCATTTGCAGCCAAGACCTTCAAAGTCGAACTGTCCGACGCTGCACGGCGACAACTTCTGACTGACTACCTGAATCTGCCAGCGTTTCCTGATGTCCTGCCTGCGTTGCAGGCCCTCCAGTCGGCGGGTTGCAAGTTGCTCGCGTTCTCGAACGGCGTAGAAAACAGCTTACGGACGCTGCTGGGCAACGCTGCCGTGCTCTCCTATTTCGAGGGAGTCGTCAGTGTGGACGACATCAAAACGTTCAAGCCGAATCCTGATGTGTACGCCCATCTCGTGAGCCGTGGCGGTCGTTCCCGTGAGGATACTTGGCTCGTCTCCTCCAACCCGTTCGACGTGATAGGCGCTAAGGCTGCGCATCTAAAAGCCGCATGGGTGAGGCGCAATCCGGAGGCTGTGTTCGATCCGTGGGAGTTTAAGCCGGACATTGTAGTCGGTGATCTGACGGCACTTGCCACTGCGCTGAAATCGCGGGTCAGCCCTTGACCGTCTTCTTCAGCACGTAATCAGGGTGAAGGCTGAGGGCCGGGAAGCCTGAAGAATAACTGCTCTCTCTTAGAGAAGAAGTCAACTGTACCGGACTGATCCGTGGCTTGATCGTTGCTTTGCTTTTTCGACAAGCGTTCTAAGCTCTTCACGGATCGCAAGGACTCGAAACTCCCGCTTCTCATGCTCTGCATTCTGGGCTAGTGAATGGCTTCTGTTATTGCGGTAGAGTCGCTCCTCTTGCCCGATCAGTTCAATCTCTCGACGGAGTTTTTCAGTCCGTCCTGCGATTGAACAATCATCCATGTGAGAACTCTACGCCTATGCTGGAAAAACAAAAAGGTGCAACTATGGCCGCGTACAATTCTCAATGGAAACAAGAAGGGATTTCCGGATAGTTCCTCCATGAGAGCCTTCCCGAACCCCGAACCGCTGACTGACGCCGAACTCGACCGTCTCGGCGATTTCCTCAAAAGTTGCAAGGGCGGCAAGGCGATGAACCTTGAAGAATTGGACGGCTTCTTCTCCGCGCTCATTGCCGGGCCGGAGCCCGTGATGCCGAGCGAGTACAACCGGGAAGTGTTCGGTGGTGAGATGTCGGAAGTCGTCGAGTTTGCCAGTCTCGACGAAGCCAACGAGATTCTTGGGCTCCTGATGAGGCACTGGAACAAGATTGCCTCGACACTCTACAAGGGCGAAATCCACATTCCGCTTATCTTTGAGGACGACAAGGGCGACCTTCACGGCAACGACTGGGCACGCGGGTTCATGCGAGGCATGCACTTGCGGCACGACGGCTGGGCTGAGCTTGTCAACGATGACGAACGCGGCGGGTGCCTGATCCCCACGTTGGCGCTTTACCACGAACATGACGAAGACCCAGAGATGCGTACAGACCCGATTACGCCGGACAAGCGTGAGCAGGTCATCGCTGGGATGGCGGTGGGGTTATTGGGAGCCTACAAGTATTTTCGGGAGCAGCGGGAAGGCGATCTCGAAGTCGATGCACCTGAATCCCGGCCAAGCACCCCAAAGATTGGTCGGAACGACCCGTGCCCCTGCGGTTCCGGTAAGAAATACAAGAAGTGCTGCGGCGGGGCGGTGGTGAACTGAAAGCGGGCGGGAGGGCAGCCAATGGCGGACGAACATTCTGGGAACCCGGCCTTGCATGGGAATCCTCCATGGCTGACAGCCCTCGCCTCACTTACGGTAGGCGCGGCGTTCTTCGCCCTGTGGTTCTGGCTGCTACCGCAATGGCTCGGTTTCACCGTGGAAACGGCAGGTGCTGCACGCGGGCGATGGCTGGCGGCGATCCCGTCTGTGCTGGGATTCGCGGTTGCCCTGCGCTGCGTATGGGACTTCGGATGGACAGGGCGTGGCACACCTGCCCCGGTCGCCCCGCCGAAGCGGTTGGTCGTGGTTGGTTTCTACCGATACGTGCGGAACCCGATGTATGTTGGCTTCGCGGCGGGATGGATCGGGCTTTGGATCGTGTTCGGACATCCAAACCCCGTGGCAATTGCTGTCGTGGCAGCCGTTGCTCTCGGAGTTCATCTGTTCGTCGTCTTTTACGAGGAGCCGACTTTGCGGAAGAAATTCGGAGCAGAGTACGAAGAGTATTGCCGCAATGTACGCCGCTGGTGGCCGCGTGTGAGGGGTTGGGACAAGCCGCAATGACCGACGAGGCAACCGACTATGAGACAGGACGAGTTCCAGCAGCGGGCAAAGAAGTGGTTGTCTGCGTATAAACGGGAACAGTTGGGAATTCAGGAAGACGGGGCGTGGCGAAACGGCAAACCTTATCCGCATATCCTGCCAAAGAAGGATCAGCGACTAAACATTCTGCCCAGCTTTCGCGATGAGTTCTGGAAATGGTTTCCCGGCCAGCGAGTCCAGCTTCAGCGCGACTTTCACCATCTCAATTCTTCGCAGGCGCTCTGTTTCAACCTGTTCTTCCCGATGATGACTGGTGACGGACAAGGGCTCGCGGCGATGTTGTCAGCCTTGGGCATAGCGGGTCTGCCCAAGGCTGGCGCTTCTTTTGAATACGAACCATACCCTGACGAGGGCACGTGCATCGACTTCTCTGTGCTTTTGCAGTCAGGGGCACGAGTGAACTTCGAGATCAAGTACACAGAATCGGCATTTGGCTCGGCGAAAGCTGACTCGGAGCACTCAGAGAAATTCAACAAGGTTTACAAATCTCGGCTGGCAGGGAGGTTCACGGAATCCTTCTGTTGCGAAGCGGAGTTTTTGAAGCATTACCAGATCGCGAGGAATGTCTGGCATCTGAACGAAGTGGCTGGTGACATTGCCGTCTTTCTCTTCCCAAAGGCAAATAGTTGCTTGACGCAACAGGAGCCGATCATCAGGGCGTGTGCGCTTGAGCCGTTTCGATCTCGGATTCGGATCGTCTACTTGGAAGACCTCGTCGCTGATCTTTTCAAAACGCTGAGACCTGACGAGATGGTGCTGCGGCAGCAACTTGAAGAGTTTCGGGCCAAGTACCTCACGTTCGAAACTCCAAGGGTCGAGAGGTCGCATTCATAAAGCGCGATTCAGGCTGGCAGAAAAATCGACCAAGGGTTTGATGGATGCACCTACTCACCCTAGCTGATCCGCATCGGGTTTAGTACCATGGCGTTTTCAACCCAAACGAAGAAGAGTCTTCTAGGGTGAAGCCATAGTGCGCTACTGGTGGGTAAACCAGAACCAGACGTATCGGCAGGAGATCGCAGGCGGCTATCTCTGGTCGCCGAAGCGCAATGCCAATGGTGCGCGAAACCCGTTTTATGAGTTCATGCGGGAGGTAGCACCGGGCGACCTCGTTTTTTCCTTCGTCGATACTCGGATCGTTGCTCTCGGAATCGTCGCGTCCTACTGCTATGAAAGCCCCAAACCTGCCGAATTTGGGGAAGTCGGCCTGAATTGGGAGGCAATTGGCTGGCGGTTGCGAGTCAATTTTGCATCTCTTCAGAGCAAGATTCGACCCAAGGACCACATTGCCTTGCTCAGAGCCTTGCTGCCTTCGCGCTATTCTCCGTTACAGGACTCCGGGAACGGAATTCAGTCTGTCTATTTGACGGAAGTGCCGCCCGCTCTTGCAGACGTGCTAATCGGTCTCATCGGTAAGGAAGCCTCACTACTGAGCCAACAGAACGTCGCATCGGTGCTCCAAAAACCCATGCAGGTCGAAAACGCCGATTTGGAAGTATGGGAACATCACATCGAATCGAAGATCGAATCCGATACTCAAATCCCCGACACAGAACGGGAGGCACTGATCGTCGCACGACGGGGGCAAGGTCTGTTCAAGCAGCGGGTGATGGAGATTGAAACCCGGTGTAGGATCACAGGCGTAACCAACCCGATCCATTTACGCGCCAGTCATTGCAAGCCATGGCGCGACTCCAACAACGAAGAGCGGCTCGACGGTGAAAACGGATTGCTCTTAACTCCCACGATAGATCATCTGTTTGATCGCGGCTTTATTAGCTTCGAAGATTCAGGTGTACTGATCGTCTCGCCCGTTGCGCACGTGCCATCTTTAAACCGAATGGGAGTGGCAACAGATGGGATCGTCAACGTGGGAACATTTACGGAAGGCCAAAAAGAGTTCCTCGACTACCACCGCGAATCGGTTCTGTTGCAGGCGCGGCACTGAGCCGCAGCTAGGAACGCAGTAGAATTGGGCTCCTTGAGCGTTGCGTTTACACCGCAAGTATCGGTAAATAAACGAGTTGTTTTTCAGCAATGAAGTTACCCGCAGCCCTGTGGATTTTTCAACGATCGCACTCGCGAATGCCATTGCACCCCACCGATCATCCAGCGCTACATATCGAAGATTTCCGGGCCGCTACTCGACCGCATTGACATTCATATCGATGTCCCGGCCGTGAACTACAAGGAAATGCGGTCGGTCGTCGAACCCGAAGGCTCCGCCAAGATTCTCGAACGAGTTATGCGGGCCCGTGACATTCAATTACGACGCTTCGCCGTCCATTCACGAGAGAAGCTCTATTGCAATGCCCAAATGGGCCCGCGCCATATCCGCGCATTCTGCGAATTATCGGCCGACTGCGAACGCTTGCTGGAGCGGGCCATGGTCCAGCAAGGACTCACCGCCCGCGCCCATGACCGCATCCTGAAAGTCGCCCGCACCATCGCCGACCTCGAGGGCGCCGCTCACCTCGAGCCCAAACACATCGCGGAAGCCATTCAGTACCGCACCCTCGATCGCACCTTCTGGGCATAACCTTCCCGGCAACATTCCCGTCCGCCCGCCCCCCACTTCTGTATCATTGTCATTCGCCTTCTCCTGTGCTACGGTAGTTCAAAGTTCACGCCTCCAGACTCAGGTCACAGTCGGGCCGGGTTGTGGTTCGCATCCAAAGCGTGTCGGACAAGGTGATGCTATGAAAGATGCGATTGTTTCAATGCCAGCAGAACCTGCAATGGAACAGGAAAGCTTTGCCAACCGCAAGCTGATTCGGCCGTCCCTGAACCGCAACGATCACAACCACAACTACCCGGCGCCTGCGGCTGCCGAGCGGAGGCCGGAACGCCCCGAACGCGGGGATCGCGGCGACCGCAATGGCGGTGGACGCAAGCCCGCCCCTCCGGAAACTACCAACGCCGAGAACTTCTACTACCAGAAGCAGATGCAATCCAAAACCTTGATGGTGGTGGTGTTGCAGGACGGCGAAGAGATTCACGGCATCATCGAATGGTACGACCGCAATTGCCTCAAGTTGCTCCGCGACGGCGAGCCCAACCTGGTGGTCTACAAGCCCTCAATCAAGTATTTGTATAAAGAAGGCGAGAACGCGAAAAGGTAGCAGCCGGCAGCGACCCGGTACCGGGGAGGAGCGTTCTCAAACAAAAAGCGGGAGCAGCACGCTCCCGCCACGGACAATACAAACTGATTCCACCTCACGCGCTAACCATGGAACGTTCCGCCTCGTAGATTGAGTGCCACGAGGTCGCCGCTTTCAGCCGCTCGTTTACGTTATTGATGTTCTTTACGCCCTCGTTCTGCAGCCAGGTACGGAAGGCTTCCGCGCCGTGCTTGGCGTAAACCGGAATGCCGTCTTTCCAGGTGGCGCGGCCGCAGAGGACCCCATTGAACTTCACGCCCGACTCCGCCGCCAGTTCCAGTCCCTCGGTGAACTCCGCGTTGCTCACCCCGGCGGAAAGATAAATGAACGGCTTGGTGGCAACCTTCGCCGCCCGAAGGAACAAATCCGCCGCTTCTTTCCTGCTATACGCTTTCTGCCCGGCGTACGCCTTTGCGCCTTCCACGAACTTCATATTGACCGGCACTTCCACTTTCAGCACGTCCACGCCGTACCGCTCTTTGCTGAACTCGCGCATGCTGGCAGTGACAATCTCCGGTTTCTTCTTGGCGTACTCGAAGCCCTTCTCGTCAGCGCCCTCTTCGTATCCCACAAACTCGAGAAAGTATGGGATATCGTTGGCGCGGCACTCGTCGCCGATGCGCTCCACCCAAGCGTGCTTTTTCTCGTTCACGTCCTTGGGGTCAAACGGGGTGTAATACAGCAGAATTTTGACGCAGTCCGCGCCGGCTTCCTTCAGGCGGCGCGCCGACCAATGATCCAGCAAGTCGGGCAGACGGCCGGGGCCGGTTTTGTCGTATCCGGTTTTCTCATAGGCGAGCAGCAGGCCGGCATTCTTGGCACGGCGCTTGGACGCGGGCAGTCCCCACTCCGGGTCGAGCAGGATCGCGCTGGCATGTGGGGTTAACACCTCCGCCACCAGCGACTTGAATTCTTCCATCATGGCGTCGCTGACGGGGCTGCCTTTTTCCTTGGCAAGCGACTTCTGCAACGATCCGCGCTGATCCATGGCGGCGGCGGCGATGATGCCGCGTTCCGTGGATACTTTCTTAAGACCGGCCAGTTTTCCAGGACTAAGCTTCATGATTCCCTCCAATGAGTGCGTTTTGAAATGCCACAAACGTGGGCTGACAGTGCGGGAGCTATTGTAATACTTTTCAAGTCAAACAAGCTGTGTCGCCCGTGTGGGAGCGATGTGTGGAGGTGATGTGTGGGGCGGACACTCCTGTCCGCCAAAAGCCCGAGCCCGGCATGAACTAACCCGCTTGGCCCGATGCGTGCCTTACGCCGACCCAGACCGTCCCGCCACTTCGCAGCACCTTACTCCACTTCAAATTCCACAGATCGATATGCCGTCGAGTTTCCCACTGCGTCTACCGCCCTGATCTCCGCCCGGTAGGTGCCCGGCGTCAAGGTTGCGACCGGAACCTTGAGCCCGATGGGCACGACGGGATTGCCTGCTTGGATGAACTTCTCCGTGTCTGTCACTCCCACATCGATCTTTTGCTCTCCGGTTTTCTTGTCGACGATGCGGTACTCCAGGCCGATCTTCGGAGGAGTCGCACTCGCCAGCAACGGATCGTAAACCTCGATGTAAACCAGCGCATTATCGGTTTTCTTGAAATGGTTGGACGCCGAAGGCACAAACTGCATCCCCTGAGTCACGAGCGGCTTGCGATCCGACAAAAGCTGCGCGTCCAGGTCCGTATTCAACTCGGACACCCGGCGGAGATCCTTGGTCAAAGCGATTGCACTCACGTTGAGTTGCTTGCCGTTGTAAGTGTCAATGTCCAGGGGCACTTCGAGTTTGCCGAAGCTTTCGTTGCCGGAACTGAATACCACCCTGAAGTTGTATTTCCCGGACGCAATCTCGAACTGGTTCTCATACCGGAACGGCTGCTGTTGGAACTCCTCCAGTTCCTTTTTCTCGTCGAAATCCAGGTTGACCGTGTCGCTGAAGCGAGCGGCAATCGAGCCATCCGCCTTGTACGCGATGCCGAGAACATTCACCTCGGAATGCTGTTTGCCTTTGACCTTTTCAAACTTCAGCGCGTTCGACGGAATCTCCATGGCCAGGTGAATACTCGCCACGTTTGGGGAGGTGTAGAAAAAGGGAGCCTGCATCGAGGCCGTCACATTCCCCGGCATCTCGCCCGCCGCGCGCTTCTCCAGGTCTTGCTCGGTGGAACTCCCCACCAGCAAATCCATGGGCGGGACCTTACAATACCCGCTGCGCGCGCGGACGTTGGTTCCTCCGCGTTCCACCTTGACCCGCAGCGTATGGCAACTGCCTTCAGCCGCCTCGGGTGGTTTGTAACCGAGCAAGTAATACTCGGACTGGTCTTTCGCGATCTTCTCCATGCCCCCGAGCAAATCATTGGTGTTCACGATGACGAAACCGCCGGTGCCTTCGGCCAACTGGTAAAGCATCATCTGGTTCGTCAAGGCACTGTCCGGAATCGGCGGAACAATTTGCCGAGGCTGGTTGTAAGGGCTATAGAGACCGGGACTAGGGTTTCCCTGGCCGACGGTTCCTCCGCCATGGCCGCCGCCGCCGGGTCCAGCACCGCCATGCCCACCACCCCCGCCGTGCCCACCGCCGCCTCCTCCTCCGCCACCACCACCTCCGCCATGCTGAGGCGGATCAGGTGGCTCGGCCCACAGCTCTGCGAATCGAAGCAGCGGATACTTCATGTCGCCCTGAAACGTGAATACAGCCGGCACAACTTGCCCGGATGCCGGACGCCATAGCGGCGGCGGGAGCGAACTGTGCGGCGACGTCCCCATTGTGGGCACCACCAATCCGCGGACGTCAATCGGATAGATTGCCACGTTCGCCTTGTTGCAGGCATCGATCACCGCCGTCAGTTCGGATTGAAGTTCTGGGTTCACCGGAAAGCCAGAAGTCAGCATGACCAGCGTCTTGCGTCCCGGCACCGTCGCCAGATTCTTTGCCAGGTCTCGCAGCGCAAGGAACACGCTGCGCTGCCCGAATTCCGCTTCCAGACCGCTCAGGTTGGGCTGCTGGCCCAGGATCGCCGACTGCGGCAGGTCTAGACTGGCTACGTCCACCGGCCCACTGGGCGAGACCGTCGCGCCTTGGGCCCTCATGACCACTTTTTTCAGACGCTCGGCGTCCGCTGTGAAGTTCTGCGCGATGTGCAGCGCGCCCCCGAAGTCGATAACCGCCATCAGCCGGTTCGGGCCGGCGTTGGCGTCGATGAATTTCGCCGCAGCCGTCCGGGCCTGCGCCTGGTCTCCCGTCTCCATGGTCGAGTTGTCGAAGAAAAGCACCAGGTAATGCTTCTGGGCGTTGGACGGCGACGCGGTTTCATCTGCCCGCGAAAAGCTGGTCACTGTCTGCTCTTTGCCGTCTTCCCAGACCTTGAAATCGCTGGCGGTGAGATCCCGCACGTACTCGCCTTTCTTGTCGGTCACTACGGTATCCACCAGCACCTCTCGCGTCTCTACCTTGATGGTCGGGGTCCCGCTGCTTACGGTTTCAGTTTGCGGTTGTGCCTGCGCGACCGCTGGATAGCCAGCCACCTTCCAGGCGACGGAGAAACTCACGGCCATGAGAATCGCGGTCCAACCAGCCGGCCATCGATGTTTCATACCAATTCCTTTCACGGAATGTCGACCGCGCCGTTTTCCGCGGCCATTTGTTGCCTCTCGGAGTCTCGAACCACCAACCGAACCATATAACTGCCGGGCTTAACGTCAAAGCTGGCTGTCAAGGTAATGCCCGGTCCCAGCTTGTTCTCGAGCGTCTGATCCTGCCAGCGCATTTGCAGTGTTTTCTCGTCTCCCTGCACAAAGTTTCCGTTGTGATCAAAAACCGCGGAAACCACCGTCAAGTCGTTCCGGTTCCTGCCCTCCGCTTTTCGGTAGCGAAAGTGTCACACGTCCAGATGGGCCAAAACCGTAAGCTTCGCGGTATCTTCGCTGGCCTTGAAAAACTGGGTGTGCAGGTCCACCGGCAGATCATGCAGTTCTTCCAGGGAGAAGACTTCGTCCTCGACCTCGCGCTTGGCTTCTTCGGTCACATCTTCGGAATGGGTGGGCGCGTAGTAGCCGCGGCGAGCCTGCAGATCGTATTTCTCGCGCCCTTTCAACCTAACCTTCAAGGTATGAAAGCTGCCATTCATCTTCAAGTTCTGCGGCGTAAAACCCAGCACGTAATAATACTCCGGAGCACCGGCGACCCGCCGGAGCCCTTCATCCATGTCATTGTCGTTATGGAAAAAGGTGCCGCCCGTGGCATCCGCCAGCACGGCAAGCACGTCACTCTCGGCAGCGGCGCTTTGCAGCGCGTATTGAGTTTCCATCGCATCGGTCAAAGCATCCGGGTGGGTTGTCTTACTGATATCGCCCCCGGGCAGGACCGTGTAGAGCCCGCGAGCATCGAGCGCACTGATGATGATCTGCCCCCGCAGCGCGCGATCGATCACGTCGGTGTATTCCTGCTCCAGTTGGGGAGTCAGGAAGCCCGGCGAGACCACAATCAGGCTTCTTTGTCCGGGCATGACGGAAATCCTTCGAACCGCATCCTTCAGAACGCCGATGGCCAGTCTGCTCTCCGCCTCCCCTTCCGTCAACTCGCGCACGGCTGCACCGCGCGCCAGCGCCTGCGCCGCTTGCGCCATCTGTGGATTGCCATCGAAAGCGCAACTCAGAGCAGCCGCCGTGGCCACCTGCAAGGCCTGCGCATCGTTCTTGTTCTGGATGAGGTCGGCCATGTAGTAACTGATGTCCGGACACTCGGCGATCGCGCTTCCTGTGATGGGACGCGGCAGCAGGCGTGCCACGGTATCGTGCAGTTTGGCGCGATCATCGGTGAAATCCAGGTGAGTCTGGCCGGAAGTGGAAAAAATCGCCACCCGCTCCGTCGGCTGCAAAGCTGCCAGACGGCGGTCAAACGCTGCCCGTACCTGGGCTAGGTCGCCGAACTTGATATGTACATCGTCAAACACGTAAGCGGTGTAGCGTTCCGCGGTGGAGGAGGGATTCGCCGGCGGCTGAGAGCCTTGTTCAGGGCTCGCTTTCCCTGAGTTCGATTCAGACGCCCTTACGGTGACTTGAGTTCCGGGCTGTTCTACCGAAAAATGTGAGATGATCTGCGGCTTGCCATTATCAAGAAGCTCAAAGTCTTCTTTGTGCAGGTTCCCGACGGCGCGGCCATGGGAATCGCGCGCCACCACCCGCACCAGTACCAATCTCACGTTAACTTTGAAGGTTGTGGGTTCGTCGCGCGAAGCCATTTCGCCGGCTGGTTCCTGGCTTGCGTTGCCGGACGGAGTGGATCCCGCCTGTGGTTGCGCGGCCGCTCCAGCCCCGGGTCCCACTGAAGACGCCAGAGCCCACCCCAGGCAAAGAAAAACAAGCAGGGTACGCCGCAACCGTTTTCTCCTGAGATTTGGCAGATGCACGGCTTTGTGAAACCCCATCTATGCCGGCCGCCGGGAGCAGCGGATCAGCTTCCAGTTGGTGACTCCTGCAGTGTAGCCTACCGAAGGCTGGATCGGAAGCTGATTTCAGCAGGCCCGCGAAGCGTACTCCGCGTGTCAGGCCAGCCGACCGCGTTCGGCGATCAGCCGCATCGCCGGCTTGCTCACCCAATCTTGATGATGGGGCCATTCGCCCCAGGCTTCGATTACAGAATGGCCGGGTTCGCCTTATTGCCTGGCAGAAATTACATTCTCCTTTCGTTGTCACGGACAGCGAGTCGCTCAATTTGCGTTAGTTTTCGGTTTGGCAATCGCGGTGCTTAAGAAAATCCACACAAGATGCAAATGAGCAACGAGACCAATTCGGTTGCAAGCCTCAAATTAGGTATTGACGCAGTGAGGCGCGCTCAACAGGGCGATTCCGATGCGTTTGCCTGGCTATTCCATACGCACAAGGCGAGGATCTATTCCCTCCGCTTGCGTCTAACCAACAACACCGCCGAGGCAGAGGATCTGACCCAGGAAGCCTTTGTGCAGGTGTTCCGAAAACTGTCCACGTTTCGCGGCGATGCGGCGTTCTCCACGTGGCTGCATCGCATTGCCGTCAACACGGTGCTGATGCGCTTCCGCAAAAAGGCTTTGCCCCAGGTTTCACTGGACGAGCCGTGCGAGCAGGATGCGCGCTTTGTCCGCAGAGAATACGGGAACAGGGATGCTCGGCTCGCAGGTTCGGTCGATCGCATCGCATTGGCCCGGGCGATCAGCGAACTGCCTGCGGGGTACAGAACAATTTTCGTCCTGCATGAAGTCGAAGGCTACGACCATCAGGAAATTGCGGAGCTGTTGGATTGCTCGGTGGGAACCTCAAAGTCGCAATTGCACAAAGCCAAGCTGCGCATCCGTGAGTTGCTCGGACAAGCACGTAGCGAAGTTCGCTCGGAATCGAACCCGGCAGCGCACCGCCCTGCGGCAAGATTGGCCCCGGTTTGTGTTTTCTAAGATCTTGACTACCTCACCCTTTTTCCCAAGATACCAACAACCCTGATTCTGCCAGCGCAAGAAGTTTTGTCGTTGAGACGGTCGAAATTTCCTACCTGTGAATTTGCGAAAGTTGCCTATCTCTATAAGACATAAGGCTTTTCGGAAAGTGGCACGCTTATTGCTTCAATTGATCGTTTCTCGCCGCTTCGTGTTTCGTTGTTGAGCAGGCGTGGAGGCCAAGGTGAAAAAAGAACTTCGAGAAGCAGGTCTATTAGCGTGGGTTTCGCTGTTGGTCTCTACTTTGCTTTTAGGCTCCGTGATGTTCGGTGAAAACGATGTACTGGGAGAGATTCAATTTGAAGGAAAGTCCAAGATCGAAAAGACTTCCGGGGTTTGGGTGGATGGGGAATACGTCGGGTATCTCAAAGAACTCAAAGGATCGAAAAAGGTCCTGCTTTTGCCGGGCCAACACGTAATCACCGTGCGCCAGGACGGCTACTTGGACTTCACCGAGCGAGTGCTTCTCCAACCCGGAGAGAAAGACCTGGTTCGCGTGGCCATGCAAAAGGCCCCTACGGGACCGCTTCCCCAAGTGACTGCCGAAGTCAAGATCAAGGTCAACCCTTCGCGGGCTGCCGTTTTCCTGGACGGCCTGTTCGTGGGGCATGTGGGTGAGTTTGAGGGCGTGGGTCGAGGGATGCTGGTTGCGCCGGGAACCCACCAGATCAGGATTGCCCTTCCCGGCTACCAAACGTTTGATACGGACATCAATCCGCTCGCCAATCAGAAGGTTGAAATCAAGACTGACTTGATCAAGACCGACGCGCCTCTGGCTGAGCCCCTAGTCCAGACCCAAACAAGTGATGCCGCATCTCCGCCTGCCTCTCATGAGGCAACTGCGGCGCCGGAACGTCGAAGTGCGAACGCAGAAGCAAAATAACTCAGCGATATCGCTCGAGAGCCGAGCGCCAGCCCCGCGAGCATATCCACTCCTGGACTTGAGGACGAAACTCGTCTCGCTTCACGGGCACGAACGGCCTGTACTTGGCGCAGGTTTCGATCAGCCCACGGAATTAGGGTTTGGTCGCTTGAGTCGCCGGGGTTTGAGGCGAAGTTGAGGTTTTCCGGTACACGATCTTCTTTGTCCCGCCCTCACAACTACCGACCACCTTACCTTCCACTTCTTTGTCCTTCGCCACGATTTCGAGCGAGTACGACTTCACGTTGTTTGCTTCCAGCTTCTTTGCGATTTCAGCCTTCAGGTCTTCACAGGGTTTCGGTGCTTGTGCGTAAGCGGACACCGGCACAACTAACAAAACGGCAATGACCAGCGGTCTCATCGTGCGATCTCCTTTGGTTGGGATGTAGGCCCACGGCGGAGCATATCACTACCGCAGAGATGCGGTGGCACGCTATCCAGACGTACGCCACACGAAAGTAACCCTGCTGGAATTGTGCCGACAAACAGTCGCTGCCACGGGCCTCAGCCATCACCAAAAACCCGAATGAGTGTCCCCTGGGAACCGGCCAACGAAAGCAGCGTCCGGACATTGATTCCCGCGGAACAATCCAACGGGAATCATGTCACTGAGGGTTAGACCCGGAGAATCGGTTCAGGACTTGAGCACCAGATCGCCAGCCATGACATGGGCGTGAAGCCTGTATTTTCCGTTGCCGTCTTTCCGGACAGAATTCCCGAGCCAGCCCTTAGGATCGCCGAACTGGGCACCGCTAACATCGCCAAATCTCACGGAGAGATCGACGTGCGAGTAGTCCTCCGGGCTTCCCACCTGAATGGTCAAATCGCCTCCGGTAAGCTCAAGATCCTTGTCTCCCGTAACGTCCTCGACTGAGAGGTCGCCGCCGCGCATCCGCGCGTACAGGTTTGTCGACCTGGGGATTTGGATCGTGACCTGCAGTTCGTTCTTCGGCACATGCGACAGCTTGAGATCCACGGTTCTGCCGGACCGTTTCAACTGAATCCTGATATTCCTGGCCTGCCCCACGCTCTTGCCCTCAACGTGAACGAAAATCTTCTCCGACCCGCTGCCCACAACGCGGAAGTCCCCATCGTGCAGGTGCAAACGAAGGTTCGACCCGCTCGCCAGGTCCGTCTCAAAATCCTGATCTTGGAGGTTCGTGGTTTCTCGCGCGGCCTGGCAGAACGCCACCGAGGCAAACAGCAGCCAAATAGCCGGAAGCCGAAACACGTTATTCATAGAGCCCCCTAGCTGAACAATACGCAATACAACGGCCCAAGTTCCCCTTATTTCTCACGGAGCCATTCCGCCGAACTCTCAGTTTAATGCCCTCCGAGCAGCACTGGTTAGGGTAGCCACAAGATCCCTGTTGCAATATCGCCATGAAGTCTTGCTATGCGGCTTATGCTTGGGTGGTGTCGCTTGGCATCACCTAAACGAACTGGAGCGCGCATGACGCGGTCATTTTGGTGGTGCTTCCTGATACCTCTGAACAATTTCCTGCACTGAAGAATTCCCCTGAAGAAGTTCGGAAGATTCCACGCCGAAAATCCACTCGTGGAAGAAATGGGATAAGTCGCGCTTTGAAACGCGGGTGGCCACGTCCTGGAAATCCTCGAAGTCTGCGGGTCGATCAGAAAATTCTTCCAGAAAAGTCCGGATGATCTGGTTGAATTTTTCCTCGCCGACAATTTGATGCAGGACAAATAGCGACCAGGGCCCCTTTGTATACGAATTCTGACCCAGCTCCTCCTTGCCGTATTCGGCAATCGGAGTTGTCGCATTACGTGAACCCTTTTTGACATCGCTGCGGAAGTGCTCGCGGTACGCCGCCATCTCATCGTCGAATGATTTCTGTCCTTCGAATTCGCGCAGGGCCAGCGCCTCGAAATAGCAGGCGAACGCCTCGTCGAACCAGCGCGCGCGCTGCACCTCCGGTTTGGCCTTCGCGTTCCAGGAGTGCCCGATTTCGTGGTAGACGTCGTGCGCGCCCTTCGGGTCTTTGAAAGCATTCCCGGCCAGCAGGATGTACAAATCGGACGCCTGCGAGCCCCAACCCCCGGGCACTTCGATCACCGTGTAGGCCGTTCCCTTCTTCGAGGGCCCGAATCGGCTCGAATAGAACTCCATCACGCGCTGCATCTCCCTGAGGAGCTTCGGGGCCCCCGCTTGGTCTTCCGGAAGCGCATAGACGACCAGATTGCCCCCGCCATTCTTCAGCACTTCGAACTTGGCCACCGCGATGTCCATCCGCCACGTGGGCATGCGACTCAGGAACCCGAACGTTTGCGTGGCTTTGCCCGGGGAGACACCGCGCGGCAGCCCGCCACACGCCACGACGCTGCCACTCGGGACCGTGATCTCCAGGTCGTAGGTAAAGAGCGTGTCGTAGGCTGCGGTCAGGCTCGGGAATGACGGTGTCGCAAGCATCGGATAGGCCAGCGCGTCGGGGCGAAGCAGTGTGTAGTCCTCGCCGATATGGTCCTGCACGTAACCCATTATTTCCCGATAGCCAAAGATCGCGCCGCTGTACCTCAGGGTGATCTTCGTTGTGCCGCCTGGCGCTAGCGGTTTGCGCAACCTGACCGACAAAGAGTTCACCTGCCAGTTCTTCTCGTCCGACATGGGAACCACCGCCTGGCGGAACGCGAGCGGAGCGCCCTGTTCATCCTCCGCGCCGTTTACTTCAAGCAAGCGATAGAGCAGAAACGGAATCTCGCGCGACGAGGTGTCGGTCGGATTAGAAATCGTGATTTGCGCTGCCGCCGTCAAGTGCTCCTCGGCAGGAGTGATCTGAACTCGTAGCTCATAACGGGTCACCTTCGGCAGGTTGGCAGCAAAGGCATTACCGCCGGCCAAGAACAAGGCACACAAGAAAAGGGCGAGAGCTTTCACCCGCGCCACGGAGCCTGCAATGCCGAGAATCCCTCCAGGGAAGCAGCCTGCGCCTCACGCTGGAGGCGAGCCAGAGCACGGGGTTGTTCGGGCACCTCGCCAGGCAGGAACTTCAGGGGGACAAAACCTTGCAGATGCGTATCCCAGGTCTCGAAAACGACGCTCATCCAGCCGCCGATCTTCTCGACCATGCGGTAGTGGCCCAACTCACTGCCAACGAGGAAATCCTGGTCTGACGCTCGGCCAGCCATCGGGAAGAACTGCCTCCCCTCACCTGAACCGACCATTCTAGGCCGCTGGCAAGAAAGAATCGACAAGAAACCGCAGACAGTCTTCCAGCGGATGCACTCTGCCGATTGCCGTCGTAAGTTCACCATAGCACGCAATATAAAAAGGCGCCCACTTTTGCGGTAGGTTGAGATTGTTCGCACCATCAACCTAGCGAAAAGGAGCGCCTTTTATGAGTCAAGAAAAGTATATCGGCATGGATGTCCACCAGGCAACGATCTCGGTTGCCGTCATGGATGCTCAAGGCAAGCTGATCATGGAATGCCTGCTGGAGACCAAAGCGTCCACGATCGTCGAGTTCATCCAAGGATTGCAAGGGACGCTGTCTCTGACCTTCGAGGAAGGAACTTCGGCTGCCTGGTTACACGATCTCCTGAAGCCCCATGTCAGCCGGCTGGTAGTCTGCGATCCGCGCAAAGCGGCTCTGTTGAAAGATGGCAACAAGAGTGACCGGATCGATGCGCGCAAGCTGGCGGAGCTGTTGCGCACCAACCAACTGAAACCGGTCTACCACGGAGAGCATGGGGTACGCACCTTGAAAGAACTGGGGCGCAGCTATCTGACCCTCACCCAAGATGTCACGCGGGTGATGAATCGGATCAAAGCTGTGTACCGCAGCTGGGCCATTCCCTGTGCCGGTACGACGGTGTACGCTCCCCGGCATCGCGACGAATGGTTGGCCAAGATCGGAGAACCGGGGGTTCGGATTCGAGCCCAACGGCTCTATCAGCAACTGGACGGGCTGCAGCCGGTGCGACTGGAAGCCCGACGCGAACTCCCGGTGGAGAGTCACAAGCATCCCGAGGTGAAGTTACTGCGCCAGATTCCTTCGATCGGTCCGATTCGGGCGGCCTTGCTGGTGGCATTGCTGCAGACCCCGCATCGTTTCCGAACCAAGCGGCAGTTGTGGGCTTACAGCGGTTTCGCGGTCGAGACTCACGACAGCGGCGAGTACCGCTGTGTGCGAGGCAAACTGCAACGCAACCGCGAGCGCATCACGGTGCGCGGGCTGAGTGCCAACTACAACAAGGATCTGAAGAATCTTTTCAAAGGGGCTGCCATCTCGGCCAGCACCCGTCCTGGCCCGCTGCGCGACTTCTATGTAGCTCTGCTGGCCAAAGGGATGCGGCCGACCATGGCCCGTCTCACCCTGGCACGAAAGATGGTCGCGATCACGTTAACGATCTGGAAGAAAGGGGTGGACTTCGACGCCAAACAGTTAAGTCAGCAAGCAGCTTGAGCCTCTCTGGAGAAGAGGGCTTCCATCTCGTAGATTTTCTCGGGTGGGGTCGCTCGGGTTTCCGGAGAGCTCGGTTCGAGGGGAGTATCAGTCGATGAGATCGGGCCCCGCGTGCTTCGGCACCGAGTCACACATTACACGCTATGCCCCCTCGGAGAACCAGAAATAGCCATAGGCCACGAGCCTCGGATAGAACCATGGTTGCCCTGGAGCACCAGTCCGGCTTGCCGCTCTTTCGAACTCGATAGCATCGCCACCCTCCGCTGAGGAATTTTATGAGCATGGACAACAAACCAAGCTTCTCCAAGGAAGCCAAACGTCAGTGGGCTGGATCTCGAGACCAAACCCTCGCCGTCCGGTCGAGGGAGAAGTTTTTTCTTGACATCCCTTTTTATAGAACTCATCGACGGGGTCGTGAGCGCTATGGCCTATGTGCCGCCCTCTGACGGCTTTTGTTCCGACATCAATTCGTGCTTTCCTACAGGTCTGGTGGTTTCTCTTAGGACCGGTATGGGCTGACCCCCAGCTTCCGCACTTGCTCGGTGAACTCCCGCACCACCTGCCCAAACCTCGCCCCTTCGGCCGCCGAAACCCATTCCAGGCGGAAACGTTCTTCCTCGATACCGAAATCGGCGAGCATCAACTTGATGGCGTCCGCGCGTTTTTCGGTTTTGTAATTGCCCTCCTGATAGTGACAATCGCCATGGTGACAGCCGCAAATGAGAACGCCGTCGGCACCTTTGGTGAAGGCATCAATCACCAGGTTGGGATGCACCATTCCCGAGCACATGACGCGAACGATGCGGATGCTAGGCGGGTACTGGGTACGGGAAACACCAGCCAAGTCGGCGCCGGCATAGGAGCACCAGTTGCAGCACAAGGCGATGATTAGAGGTTGAAAGTTGTCGTCCATCACTCTACTCCCAAAGCAGCATGGATCTGGGCCTCGATCTGATCGAGGGTGAATCCACGGATGAATATACCCTTCTTGGGGCACGTAGCCTGGCAGCAGCCACAGCCCTTGCAGGTCGAGTCGTTGGTTTCGACGACTTTCTTGATTGACCCCTGCCACTTGTATTCGACCATGGTGATCGCTTTAAAGGGGCAGGTGTCGACGCAATAGGCGCAGCCGTCGCAACTCTCGTCCACCACATGCGAGATATTCGCTCCCAGTTCGAGGCGATCCTGAACCAGAACCGACGCGGCTCGCGCGGATGCTGCCTGAGCCTGCAGGATGGATTCGTCGATGCCCTTCGGAGAATGGGCCAGCCCGCACAAAAAGACGCCGTCCGTCATGAAGTCCACCGGGCGCAGTTTCATATGGGCTTCGAGGAAGAATCCCTCGCTGTTGAGCGGAACCTTGAGGAGTTGCGCGATCTTCCGGTTGTCTTCATGCGGATGAATGCCCGCGGACAAAACTACCAGGTCGGCGGAGATCATCAGCGGCATCCCCAAGGTCTGGTCGTAGACGGTGACTTGCAGTTTTTCGCAGTTTCGTGACACCTCGGGCTTGCGATCCTCGTCGTAGCGCACAAAGGCAACGCCCTGCTGGCGCGCCTTGGTGTAGTAGCTCTCTTTGAAGCCGTAGGTGCGAATGTCGCGGTAGAGGACGTACACCGGCGTATGGGGATAGAGCGTCTTGATTTTCAGGGCATTCTTGATAGCATCGGCACAGCACACCCGGGAACAATATGGGTGGTCGGCATCTCGTGAGCCCACGCACTGGATCATCACGACGGTCTTTGCGGGCTGGTTGACCTCCGGAGCCAGAAAGCCATCACCGGAAGCAAGGCGTGCTTCGAGGTCGCGCTGTGTAATGACGCTGTCGTCCTGTCCATACAGATACTCTTTTGGCTGGTACTGCTTCGCGCCAGTGGCCACGATTGCGATCCCATGCGTGACTTCGGTGGTTTTGCCGTGGGACGTGATCGTTGTCCGAAAATTGCCGATTGAGCCTTCGATCTTTTCGATGGCCGCGCCGGTGAACAGATGGATTTTGATGTTTTTTTCGATTTCGTCGCGCAGGCGCGCTAATTCGTCCTGTGGCTTTTCTCCGTTGAGTAAGTAGTGGATGTGGCGCAGATTTCCGCCAAGCTCATTCTCCTTTTCCACCAGATAGGCATCAAAGCCCTGGCGGGCCAGCGACAGCGCGGCAGTCATGCCCGACAGTCCTCCGCCGATTACCAGGGCAGATTTTTCGATCTTGACGGTTTGCCGCTGCAGCGGCTGCAATAGCCGGGATTTGGCCAGCGCCATCCGGACCAAGTCTTTGGATTTCTGGGTGGCTTTCTCCGGTTCGTGCATGTGCACCCATGAGCACTGGTCGCGGATGTTGGCCATCTCAAACAGGTAGGGATTGAGTCCAGCCTCGGCCAGCGTGTTGCGGAACAGGGGCTCGTGGGTTCGCGGGGTGCAGGAGGCCACCACTACCCGATTCAGATTGTGTTCGACGATCTTTTCCTTGATCCGATCCTGGGTATCGTTGGAGCAGGTATAAAGGTTGTTCTCCGCGTACACGACGTTGGGCAGGGTCTTCGCATATTCCACGACATCCGGAACATTGACCACGCCAGCGATGTTGGTGCCGCAATGGCAGACAAAGACTCCGATGCGTGGATCTTCTCCTTTGACATCCCTTTCCGGCGGATAAACTTTGGGCGCGATCAATGTGCCGCGGGCTTCCCGCAACCGGGAGAGCACTTGGGAGGCGGCAGCTGACGCCTGCATGACCGTTTCCGGGATGTCCTTGGGCTCGGCAAATGGCCCGGCAACGTAAATTCCTTCGCGAGAAGTTTCGGCCGGCTTGAACGCGGAGGTTCCGCAAAAATTGAATTTGTTGAGCTCTATGCCGAATCGATCGGCTAACACTTTGACGTTTTTGGGTGGCTGCATGCCGACCGAGAGGACGACCAAGTCGTATTCCTGGAAAAGTCTTTTGTCATTCTCGCCGAGATATTCGACGATCAGGTTCCGGGTTTCGGGGACTTCCCGAATCTTCGGCACGCGAGAGCGGATATATCGAACACCCAGCTCTTGCGCTCTCCGGTAATATTGCTCGAAGCCTTTGCTGAAGGCGCGGAGGTCCATGAAGAAGACGTCGCATTGCAGACCCTCGCCGAGATGTTCTTTGGCGATGATGGCTTCTTTGGTGGCGTACATGCAGCAAACCGACGAACAGTAGTCGTGGTCGAAATCCCGCGAACCGACGCACTGCAGAAAGGCAATGCGCTTGGGCTGCTGTCGGTCGAAAGGCCGGCACACATGGCCGGAGTAGGGTCCGGAGGCGGAGAGAATCCGCTCAAACTCCAGCGCCGTGAGCACATTCGGGAAGCGACCATACCCCAGGTCCTTCTTCAATCTGGCATCGAAGATCTCATATCCGGGGGCAAGAACTACGGCGCCGACGTTCAGCTCAAGCTTCTGCTCTCGTTGTGTGTAGTCGATGGCGTTGGCCTGGCAGGCGGTCTCGCAGAGATGGCAATCACAGCAGATCCCGCAAGCCAGACAACGCTTGGCCTCAGCCACCGCTTCTTCCGCCGTGTAACCGACGTGGACTTCGGCAAACGTTCTTCCCCGAGTCGCTGGGTCGAGAGCCTGCATGTGGACCTGGCGTTGCATCAGCACGCCCGTTGTATCCACTTCGTATTCGGTGCGATACGGCCCTTCCAGTTCGCGCCCAATGCGCAGGTCCTCGTGATTCAGCCAGCGATCGATCGATTTTGCGGCCTTCCTGCCGGCGAGTTTGGCGTTCACCACCACGTCGGGACCGGTTACGCAGTCTCCGCCCGCAAATACTCCGGGCAGCCCGGTTTCGAGCGTCAGCGGATCGGCGGTGAGCGTTCCCCACTTTGTGATATCGAGCCCCAGGCGCTCGCCCAGAGCGCTCACATCAGGGAACTGGCCGATGGAAACGATGGCGGCGTCACACGGCAAAACAAATTCGGATCCGGGAATAGGCTCGGGAGCAGGCCGTCCGCTGGAGTCGGCCTTGCCGAGCTTCATCTTCAGGCACTCCAGACCGGCAACGCGCCCGTCCGCGTCGGCCTGGAACGACTTTGGGGCAGCGAGAAACATCAACTTGATACCTTCGCGCTGCGCGTCCTCGATCTCACGCGGGTCGGCAGGCATCTCCGCGCGGGTGCGCCGATAAACGATGGTGACGTCGGTGGCTCCGCAACGAAGCGCGGTGCGCGCCGCGTCCAGAGCCGAGTTTCCCCCGCCAATCACGAGCACTTGCCGGCCGGGGATGACGGGCTTTTCCAGATTGACCCGGCGCAGGAACTCCACGCCTCCCGTGACCCCAACCAGGGTTTCCCCGGGAACAGCGAGTTTCCGTTCGACGTGGGCGCCGATGGCGAGGGAGACAGCGGAAAAGCTTTTTCGCAGATCGTCGAAGGCGATGCTGTTGCCCACCGCCGTATCGAGCAGGATCTCGATGCCGATGGCGCGCATCCGGTCCACTTCCGCGTTCAGCAAGCGGCGTGGCAAGCGGAACGAAGGGATGCCGACGGCCAGCATGCCGCCCGCAGTGGAGAGCGCCTCGAAGATGGTTGGACGGTAGCCCTGTTGACGGAGCTGATAGGCACATGCGAGTCCGGCCGGGCCTGAACCCACGATGGCAATTCTTTCCGGACGGTCCGGAACGCTAGGTTGCGGCAGCTTATAGTCGGGACATTGATCCGTGACGAAGCGTTTCAACGCCGGGAGATTCACGGGATCGTCCACTCCGGCACGCGTACACGCAGCGGTGCATGGGTGCGTGCAAACCCGGCCGCAGATGGAGGGCAGTGGGTTGTCGCGCAAAATGACCTGGAGTGCTTCCTCAAAGCGCCGTTGGGCGATCAGAGTCACATAACCCTGTCCGTCCTGATGCACGGGGCACGCCGCCTGGCAGGGAGCGACCCCGCGGCGAGAGATGGTGAAGATGTTGGGGACAGCTTGCGGGAACGGCCGGTAGATCGCCTTCCGCTCTCCCAGCCCCTGATCAAACTCGGAGGGCAGCGCAACTGGACACTCCGTCGTGCAGGCGCCGCAACCCGTGCATTTCGTCGGGTCCACAAAACGTGGCTGCTGCTTGAGACTGACCGTGAAATTCCCCGCCTGCCCCTCGACCCGTTCCACCTCGCTCAAGGTGAGAATGTCGATGTCCTTGTGCCTGCCGATCTCGACCAGACGCGGCGCCATGGTGCACATCGCGCAATCATTGGTGGGAAAAGTTTTGTCGAGCTGCGCCATGACCCCGCCAATGGCAGGGCTGCGCTCGGACAAATACACCTTGATGCCGCCGTTGGCCAGATCGAGGGCCGCCTGCATGCCGCCGATACCCCCTCCCACGACCAAAGCGGCACCCACCGGTGGGGTTTTAGAGTCCTCAGGCCGCATGGGGAACAACCTCCGCCGCGGGCGCCTGCCGCGCGGCTCTTTCCTTGACCGCCTGGAAATACAAGGCCAGCGGTCGATAGATCATGTGTGCCCAGTTGCCGAACGGCATCTCTACTACCAGCATCGTCGTGGCGATGATCACGTGCAGGGCGTACGTGACAAGAGCTGCGTACGCCAAACCTGAACACCGGAAGATGTTTGTGGCCAGTCCGCTGATCGCCGTGAGCAGGAGCAGGATGGGAAAGATCAGATCCTCCAGCCTCGTTTCCTTGTAGACTTCGGTGTTCGCCTGCACCCGTCTTAGGAGGATTTCGCCAATGCCGTAGAAGATGAAGCCGGTGGCCAGGTATCCCAACCAGCGCTGTGGATGGTACAAGGGATAAACATTGTCGGTTTGAAACCACCGCAGCGCGAAGACCTTGATGGTCAGCATCATGACCGTGCCCAGGGCAAGAATCCAATGCCCCAACCACCGGCCTTTTTCCGGACACTTCTTCATCAACGAGTGGGTCACCGATTGGTACAGGTACCACCACGCCTCCTCGACATAAGCAGAGAATGGGATGAAGGGCTGTTGCTCTCCCATGGTGAGCCGCCAGACGCGGTGGACGCGGGATAACAGAAGAAGCAGCGGAAAGAGCATCACCATGAGCGTGTAATACGTCATGATGGGAAACATGTGCTCCAAGCCCATCGGTGTGGTAAGGCCTGAAAGGGGCAGTCCCACGTACCACAGGTGGTAGCCGAGGATGAGCAGTATGACCAGCACGGCAGAGAAGGCGAGCGCACCCAAGTGCCACGCCCGGGACCGGAGGAGCATGCCGGCTAATCCCGTCCACTCATACTGCGCGCTCAGGAAGCGCCGCAACGTTTTCATGGAAATCCTAGGCTCTGACTGGCGCGGGCAGGCAGTGGAGCATTCGCCGCAGTCGTGGCAGATCCAGGGTTCCAAGCTTCCGAGGAGCGGCGCTCTCAGCCCCAGAAGAGAATAGCGAATGCTCTTTCGGGGAAAGTTTGCGAAGTCCGACGCCAGATCACAGGAGAGGGTGCAACTGCCGCACTGATAGCAGCCCGTGGGGTCGAACTTCCCGTACCGCCGAATGTCTTCCAGCAGCGTCGGATCGCTTTGAACCGGCAATGTGCCTGCCGCCATTTGCCACCTCAAACAAAGGGCGCCACTACTGCGAAGCGGCTGCCCATTCCTTGACGGTTCTCCGGGTGTACACCAGGAACTTCCCGTCTTCTTCCACTATCTGAATCTGAAAATTCTCGCCTTGATAGGACTCTGCTACGCGTGCCGCGTCTTCCCTGCGGTCGTAGAGTTGCCCATCCCACATGAACTTCTCTCCATCGCTGATCATTGCGAGATTGGGGCTCATGCAATGCCTCCTGCCTGCGCACATGGCGCTGCAACCATGTTTCTCAGAGGCGCGGCTGTGGCGCGGGGAAAATATTCGCGGACCAGCCACTCCGACGCTTGCGCTACGGCGTCGCTGACCGCGGCTGACAATCCCTGCGATATCTCTTCCGGCAGTGGCCCCGTCTGGCAGGCCAGCACCCGCACTTCGACCCCACAGGTTTCCTGCAACTCGCGCAGCAGGTTAGACGTGGGCAACTGGTGCATGGAGAAATCGTCAAGTTTGACCGGGGGAATCTCGCCGGGATCAATCTCGAATATCTCGCCGGGGCTGCGTCCGGCGTCAATCGCGTCCAGGATGAGCAAGCGTTGCGGACGTGCGCTACTCAGGCAAAGAGTGAATAACAGCTTGCGCACGCCCGTGCCTGCGTCCAATAAGCAGACGGCTTCGGGCACGGCGTAGTGACCTTCCACGTAGTCCACCACCGCGCACCCGAAGCCGTCGTCTCCAAACAGAATATTTCCACAGCCGAGGACCAGGGTCGGCTTCCGACAGAAGTCGGGAAGATCGGATTGATCGATCTCGCTCATACCGTCTGTTCTTCGCTGCCGTTCAGTTGGCAAGCGAGCCGAGCAACTTGCCGGCCGCGTCGAAAATTTCCAGCTTGACCGATAGCTTCCCATCCAGCCGGTGGGTCGCGCAGGAGAAGCATGGATCGTAGGCGCGAATCGACATTTCTACTTTGTTCAACACTCCCTGATCGTACTTGCCGTCATGGATCAGACTCTTGGCGGCCTGTGTGACCGACATATTGATGGGAGCATTGTTGTGGGTGGTGCCCACAATCAGGTTGACGTTGGTGATCAGGCCGTCGGCATCGGTGGTGTAGTCGTGGATGAGCGTGCCGCGCGGCGCTTCGGTGCATCCTACGCCTCGCGCCGCGCGCGGCGTAACCTTCACCCGGGTTTCGGTGCTGGTGATCTCGGGATCGTCCAGCAAGCGGATGGTGTTTTCGGCGTTGTAGAGCAGTTCGATCAGCCGCGCCCAGTGATAGAGCAGCGTGAGCTGCGCGGGGCGCCCGAACTTCGCGCGAAACTCTTCCAGTTCAGCCTGCGCCAGCGGTGTATCGATAAAGTCGCAGACGTTGATGCGCGCCAGCGTGTTGGCGCGATACACGCCCTTGGGATTTTCGACATCCATGGAGAAACCTTCGCCCCACTGTTTGGCGTACGGGAACTTTAAGTAGCTCCACGATTCAATGTGCTCGGAGATGAATTCGGTATAGCGATCGTACGGGAAATCCTGATATGCGCCTTTGGAGGTCATCAGGCGAAGCTTTCCGTCGTAGAGGTTGAGCGCGCCGTTATCCTTGACGGTGCCGATGAAGCCGGTAGTGATTACTCCCAGCGACTTCACCACGTCGAGGTACTTGGGAAAAACGTTCTCCTTGGCGAAAGCGATGGAGAACTTGGCGAGTTCGAGCGCGTCATCAGCATTCTTGCGCAACTGGTCGCGCTCGGCAGGAGCCAGTGGCTTGCTGAATCCACCCGGAACGGCGGCCTGAGGATGTATAGCCTTGCCCGCCAGAACTTCCAGCATATGGGCGCACATGTGGCGCACTTTCACCACTTTTCGGGCAATGTCGGGCGCTGCCTGCAGCACGCCGATGACATTGCGGATGGAATAGTCAGCGTCGGGACCCAGTAAGAAATCGGCTCCCGCTAGGAAGTAGAAGTGCAAGATGTGCTCTTCCATGTAGGCGATGCTGTTGCACAGTTCACGCAACTTCTTTCCCGCCGGGGGCGGCTCGACTCCAAAGACCGCGTCGCAAGCCTTGGCCGAAGCCAGGTGATGCGACCACGGACACACACCGCAAATGCGCGGCGTGATGCGTGGGAGGTCTTCCACCGGGCGTCCGAGGCAAAACTTCTCGAAGCCGCGCAGTTCAATGACGTTCACCCGGGCGGTGTCCACGTTGCCGGCATCGTTAAGTTGAATGGTCACCTTGGCGTGGCCTTCGATGCGGGTGACGGGTTGAATGACGAGTGTTTTTGCCATAGCTCACCTCCGGGGCGTCGGCCGCAGACGGCCAGCGCCAGCAAAACGGTTGAAAGTTGCGGCCCGATCCGGAATCTGCTTGGGATCGAGTCCAATCGATGAGAGCGCGCCCATCATGTCCACCATAGGGTTGGCTTTGTCCGACAGCGGGCCAAAGCAACCCTCGCATGGCATGTAGGCCCGGATGCAGCGCGGGTTGCCGTCACTGCCGCCGCAGCCGGCACGGGTCGCTGGCCCCAGGCACAGGATGCCCTGCTCCATCAGGCACCGCATTTCGCTCAGAGGCGCTCCCGGCTTGAAGTCCGGCGCATCCAGCCGGCGCTTCAGCGTGGAGACCGCCTTTTTCTCACGTTTGGTAGGACACTCGTCGCAAACGCTCTTCGAGGGCAACACCGGCAAGGGCTTGCCTTCAACCAGAGCGATCAGCGCTCCAGCCACCATCTCGGGCGTGGTTGGACATCCGGGCAGATACGCATCCACCTTCACAACTTCGTGGACCGCATAAACGCGGTCGGTAAGCGCGGGAATCTGCTCGTGGGGTAAGCCGTTGGTTTCGGTGGTCACGCTGCCGCGGTAGACCTTCTCCAGCAACTCTTCCGTGCTGAACTGATTCGCCAGCGCTGGGACCCCGCCAAAGCAAGCGCAAGAACCCAGAGAGATCAGGATTTTGCACTTCTTGCGCATCTCTTGCGCCAGTTTCTTGTGTTCTTCGCTGCGGATTCCTCCCGAGATCAGCCCGACATCCGCTGCGGGGATTTCCATCTCTGTACCTTCGCCGGTCTGACCATAGAGCTTGTGGTCCATCAGGACTGGCATGTGTACGATTTCCACTTGTTTGAGTACGTCGAGGAGCGGTTCACCGATGTCGAGGATGGTCACTTCACAGCCTCCGCATATCGCAAACCATTCTTCGGCGAGTCGAGCTGCCATAATCCACCTCCCAGGACTTGACCTACACAGCAACGGATAACACCAATGCTTTGTGACGTTACTCCTGTCATGGTTGGCCCGCTGTGACCTCCGTCAATCATTGCTGTGATGCACGACCCGAATGTGATAGGGCATGACGAGGGGGACAGGACATCATTCGCCTCAGGGACTGCTTCCTCCCAGTGGGGTCTCGCTTCGGGGAGGCAGGGCGTAATAATGCTATCCCGATGAGGTCGTCATCTCAATGAAATCGGTCACATCTCAATGTGAGGGGATGGCCAAGCCGAGAGTGCGAAAAAACAGCGAAGACTGGCTGCACCCCGGTTCCACGTTTCCTCAGAACCTGGGTCGTAGCTATTCCGCCTTTCTGCTAAGCTCCTCTTGTAATCACCATGAACAGATCTTCCATCTCACGACAACGAAGATGGCAAGTAGCGAGGGCCCCGGAGGGAGGCGTGACCTTGGCCGCGTCCCGCCAGCCTGTGAGGATGCAACAAATTGCAGCGTCATCGTCATGGGAGCTTTGGTAGGACTGCTTGTGGTGGCTCTTGCTCGGCACTTTGAGCAGGTAGCTTCATGCGTGGCTGCGCATTCATCGAAAGACTGGCCTTTCGGCTCGGCGCACTGGCGCTCATCGCCTGGCCGTGCTTCGCCCAAACTCATCCCGCTCGGCCCGACGCTCCCCACACGCTCGAGATCACCGTCGCCGACGAAAACGGCGTCGCCGTTCGCTCCGCCTTGGCGCTCCTCACTACTACGCTGCAAAGCAATCCGCTGCGTTGCGAAACCGACTTCGCCGGACATTGCACCTTCACTAGCCTGCCCGCTGCCACGTTTCAGCTTCGGGTCGAGAAGCAGGGCTTCTATGCGGCAGTCCTGCCTTCCGTCCAGCCGGAGGTCACCGCCGCGGTGGACGTCACTCTTTCCCACCTTCAGGAAGTCCGCTCCATCGTCAACGTGAACGAGTCTCCCCCTGCCATCGACCCTGCTCAGGTCTCCTCCAAAGAGCAAATCTCCGGACTGGACATCATTGATGTCCCCTATCCGGCGACCCACGACTATCGCAATGTGCTGAATTTTATTCCCGGCGTCGTGCAGGATACCTCCGGCCAGCCCCATCTGGCCGGTGCCGATACCCATCAAACTCTCACGCTGCTCGATGGCTTCAACGTTACTCAGCCTGCCAACGGCCTTCTGCTCGCCCGCGTCAGCACCGACGCTTTCCGCTCTATCGAAGTCGAACCCAGTCGTGAGCCCGCTGAATACGGTAAAGGTTCAGGCGGCGTCCTCGGCCTGAACACCGGGATCGGCGACGATCATTTCCGCATCCTCGTCACCAATTTCATTCCCTCGCTGCAAAACAAGACCGGCATTGACCTCGACCAATGGACACCGCGCCTCACGCTTTCCGGTCCCATTCGCACCCGCAAAATGTGGTTCTTCGACGCGCTCGAGGGCGAATATGACAACTTCATCGTCACCCAACTGCCGTCCAACGCCGACGCGGACCATCTATGGCGGGTCGGCAATCTCGCCAAGGTCCAGACCAACCTCACCTCGCGCAACATCCTCACCACCAGCTTCCTTTTCAACTATCTCAACGACCAGCACGCCGGTCTCTCGCCCCTCCAGCCTGTATCCACCACTCCGACCGACGCCGAATCCGCTTACGTCGGCACTGTCAAAGACCAGCACTACTTCAGTGGCGGCGAACTTCTCGAGACTGGGTTCAACGTCTCCCGATACAACCTCGCGCTTACTCCTCTCGGCACCCAACCCTACTTCATGACCCTCGATACCGCTGGCGGCAACTACTACCTCGATTCGCAGACTCACGCCCGCCGATGGCAGGGCTTGTCGAACCTGTATTTGCCCCCGCACTTCGCCCGTGGCCGTCACGACATCAAGCTTGGCGTCGATTTTGACCGCATCGACTACGACGCCCGCTTCCTCCGCCAGCCCATTTCTTTCTGGCCCGGGCAGGCTGTGACTACCCCCAGCGGCGCATGTCCCACCAATGCCACCGGAGTCCCCATCGCACCCTCGCCCTGTGCTCGTTACTCCGTATTCTTCGGAGGCAACTATTCCACCACCTACAATCTTGAAACCAGCGCTTATGCGGAAGATCGCTGGCAGCTCACGAACCGCCTCCTCCTCGAACCTGGCTTGCGTCTCGATTGGGATGAAATCGTCCGCCACCCGCTGCTCTCCCCTCGTCTAGCCGGTACTTATGCCCTGGACAATTCCGGCAACACCAAGGTTTCCGCAGGCGCGGGCCTCGTTTACGACGCCACCGACCTGATCCTAATCGCGCGTCCCTATGCCGGAGAACGGCAAGACTACTTCTTCAATTCGGCCGGCCAGCCCACGGATCTCGGCGGCACCGTCATCCCAGCCCCATCTCCGGTTCTCTCCACCTTCTCCGTCAACCGCCCAACCCTCCAGGCGCCTCGCTTTCTGAACTGGAGTGTTGCACTCGAAAAGAAACTCCGGGGATCCCTTTTTCTGAAGGCCGAATTCCTGCAGCGCCGTGGCACTCACGACTTTGTCTACAACACGCCCAACAATTTGCCCGGCGGCAACTTCATCCTGCAAAACACACGGGACGACCGCTACAACGCTTTCCAGGTGAATCTGCGTCGCAGTTTCCGCCAACGCTATATGATCATGGGCTCCTACACCCGCTCCAGCACGCACTCGAATCAAGCCCTTGATTTCAATGTAGACGCTCCCATCCTCGGTCGCGTCCTCCCCGGAACCTCCACCATCGTCAGCCCGCAGGCTCCTGGCCCTTTTCTTTGGGACGCGCCCAATCGCTTCCTCTCCTGGGGTTTCCTGCCTTTCTTCCGTCTCCCCATCATCCACGAACTGGATCTCGCTTATTCCGCCGAAGCGCGTACCGGATTCCCTTTCAACGTCTTCACCGATCAGCAACTCCTCTTCGGATCGCCCGGCTCCTACCGCTTTCCCACTTATTTCACTTTGAATTTGCAACTGGAAAAGCGCTTCCACCTCTTCGGCTACTACTGGGCGGTGCGCGGCGGCTTCGACGACATTACCGGCGCCTCCAATCCGGTGGTCGTCAATGCCGACATCAACTCTCCCCAGTTCCTGACTTTCAGCGGATACAATCGCCGTGCCTTCACCTCCCGCATCCGATTCCTCGGCAGAAAGTAGCTGCCCTATCCCTCCTACTGCACAACCAGCGTAACTTCGACGGAGCGGATATCGATTCTGTGCATTCCAGATGAAAATCTTTTCACAGTGTTGTAAGAGGGAGCTCGGCGTACAACCGGTGCTGCTTTTGAACGAAAAAGGAGATTCCAGACAAAAACCCCAGGAAACGGCGGCGATTTGCTGTATACTACCGGGCCGCCGAGGGTGCCAGAACGCAAATCGTGGGCTCGCGGAGAATACATATGGCGAGGGTGGCTAATGCGATCCAAGCCCAATTACCAGCACCATTGCCGCTACACACACATCCATAGCGCAAGTCCGAAACCGATTACGAAACGGTGCTCTATCGGTTCACCGGAGGCAGCGATGGAGGCAATCCCGACGGTGCCTTAGTGTTTGACAAGGCAGGTAACCTTTATGGCACAGCACGGGTTGGCGGAACCACACAAACGGGTTGTGCTGGCTACGGCTGCGGCACAGTTTACAAATTAACCCCACTCCGGCGGCAAGTGGACGCAGAGCGCGATTTACAGCTTCACCGGAGGAAGTGACGAAGGACTCCCGGATAGTGGCGTGATTTTCGACAAGTCAGGGAACCTGTATGGTACGACTCAGGGGTGTCTTGAGAATTACGGAACAGTCTTCGAGTGGATGCCCTCGGCGTCGAGCTGGAACTACAGCACTATCTTCGATTTTGGCTATTCCGCTGGAAATTGCCCGGTTGCGGGTTTGATTTTTGACCGCTCAGGTAATCTCTACGGCGCGACGGTGCTCGGCGCCGGAGTGGCTGTCGAGCTGTCCCTCTCAGGCAGCACATGGACGTTGAACCGCTATTACGACTTTACTGGCAACAACGGTTCAACCTGTGGGCCTTTGGAAAGTCTTATCATCGACAAAGCAGGCAATCTGTATGGGACAACGTATTGCGACGGCGCGAACGGCCTGGGATCGGTGTTCAAGTTGACACCATCGAGCGGAGGCTGGACGTATACCGACCTCCACGATTTCAGCGGTAGCGACGGAGCCAATCCGATTGGCGGCCTTGTAATCGACCGCAGCGGCAAGCTCTATGGAACAGCCTCCAAGGGAGGGAGCGGGACGGCGTGCACCGGCGGTTGTGGGGTGGTCTTCGAGATCACACCGTAGCCTGCATCGCCGGATTCACGTTCTCCGGGAACTCGGTGCCTTTTTCGAATGCAGGCTAGTCCTGCTAACCCCTTATCGCCCTTTGGTGGCCATCGTTATTTCAGTCAGGACTCGCTACAGATTCCGCTACAGTGCATCAGTCGATTTGAGAAGGCGGTTGTAAGTTATTGGATACTGGCGCGCCCGGAGAGATTCGAACTCCCGACCTATTGCTCCGGAGGCAATCGCTCTATCCAGCTGAGCTACGGGCGCGCTGCGGATAATTATACAATTCTTCGCCGCTTGACCTTGCGAGCGGGGTCGATGCGTGGCGCCGCCCTTAGCATGCAAACCCGGAGAGGTCTGAGCGGTCGGCCATAGAACCATGCTTTCCCGTGAGCCTGACCCCGCGCAGCAACTCGAGAGCTGACCTAGTAACGGTCTCGAACGTCCGCCGCCACCGCCGCCGTGGCCGCGTCCACCGCGGTCCCGTCCTCCTCCGCCGCCACCACCGCTGCGCTCGGTCTTGGGACGCGCCTCATTCACGTTCAGCTTGCGTCCACCAAGCTGGCTGCCATTCAGCGCCGCAATGGCTTTTTCACCGTCCTCGGCGCTGGCCATTTCCACAAAGCCGAATCCCCGCGAACGTCCGGTGTCGCGGTCGGTCATGAGACTGACACGGTCCACCTGTCCATAGACTGCGAAAAGCTCCCGCAGTTCATCTTCCGAAGTGTTGAAGTCGAGGTTTCCAACGAAAATGTTCTTCAAGCAAGTCCCTCATTCTGAGCTATTTGAGTGTGGGCGACTTCGGCGGAGGAGCGGACGCTGGTTGGCGGGCTTTGTAGCCGGAGTTGACGAACAGTCAAACGCGGGAGAAGTATAGCAGGTCTGATGGCCGGAGACTGCAAGCCCCCTCCCGGAACGGACCGGTCAAGGGCCAGGGACAGGTTCGCGCCTGGCTCGCCTCACAATCGCTAGCATTGATCGACTTGCCAGAAGCCTGCGCGGCGATATCCCAGTTGCAGAAGCCGGTTCTTGGGATCGTGGCGTTTGCCGCAATTTGGGCACTTCAGATACCGGCTCCATGTTGTGCCCTGGTGACCGTAGTCTTCGGAAACTGCAAACGTTGTGCCGCAACTGCAAGGGATCAGAAACATCTTGAGCTCTTCTGGCGGTTCGGCTTTGCGGCTGCGCCGGGACATGGATCAACTTTCCTCGACCGCGGCTAACGCCTTCTTCCGCCGCTGATTCGACTGAAGAACTTTCTTGCGCAGCCGTAGCGATTTCGGCGTGATTTCGACAAATTCATCGTCGGCGATAAATTCAATGGCCTGCTCGAGATTGAGCTGGCGGAACGGCACCAGGCGGATGGCTTCGTCCGCGGTCGAAGCGCGCATGTTGGTCAGCTTTTTTTCCCGCACCGTGTTGACGTCCAAATCGGTGTCTTTGGCGTTTTCGCCGATCACCATGCCCTCGTACACCTCGACTCCAGGGCCCACAAACAATTCCCCGCGCTCCTGCAAGCCCCACAGCGCATATGCGGTGGTTGTGCCGGGCCGATCGGCGATCAAGGCTCCGGTAAGGCGATGCGGAATTTCTCCCTGCCACTCGGTGTAGCCGTCAAAGAGCGAGTTCATTACGATGGTGCCGCGGGTATCGGTCAGCAGCTGGCTGCGTAGGCCGATCAGGCCGCGGCTGGGAACGCGGAACTCAATCCGCACCCGCCCGTAGCCATGATTGTGCATGTTGCTCACTTCGCCCTTGCGCGATCCCAGTTGCTCCATGACCACGCCGACGAAATTTTCCGGCACGTCGACCGTGAGGTGCTCGACCGGCTCCATCAGCTTTCCATCGACGCGCTTGGTGACGATCTGCGGTTTGCCGACCATCAGTTCGTAGCCTTCGCGGCGCATCATCTCAATCAGGATGGAGAGTTGCAGTTCGCCGCGTCCCATCACGGTGAAGATGTCGGTGCTCTCGGTTTCTTCGACGCGAAGCGAGACGTTGGTGAGCAGTTCTTTTTGCAGGCGCTCGCGCAGGTTGCGCGAGGTCACGTAAGTCCCGTCCAGGCCGGCGAACGGCGAAGTGTTCACCGTGAACTGCATTGCAATCGTCGGCTCGTCGATGGTAATCGGCGGCAGCGGCGACGGGTTCTCGGCATCGGTAATGGTTTCGCCGATGGTGATGCCCTCGACGCCTGCCACAGCGATGATGTCTCCCAGAGTAGTCTCGGTAGTGTCGACGCGCTTCAACCCCGAAAAAGAAAAAAGCTTCGTGATCTTGGTCTTGTGAAAGGAGCCGTCCAGCTTGGCAATGGCGACATCTTCGCCGGTGCGCATGGTTCCGTTGAATACACGCGCGATGGCCAGGCGCCCGAGGTAGTCGCTGTAATCCAGATTTGCCACAAGGATTTGCAGCGGCCCCGCGGGATCGCCGGTGGGCAGCGGCGTGGTGTTCAGGATCGCTTCAAATAGCGGCTGAAGATTCTCGCCTCCACCCTTGATGTCGCGCGAGGCCGTGCCCGTCTTGGCATTGGTGTAGAGCACCGGAAAGTCGAGCTGCTCTTCTTTTGCATCGAGGTCTATGAAGAGGTCGTAGACTTCGTTCAACACTTCCTGCGGGCGCGCGTCGGAGCGATCGATTTTGTTGATCACGAGAATCGGCGGGAGATGTGCCTCAAGCGCCTTGCCCAGCACATACCGAGTCTGGGGCAGCGGGCCTTCGCTGGCGTCGACCAGCAGCATGACGCCATCCACCATCTTGAGCGCGCGCTCCACTTCGCCGCCAAAATCGCTGTGACCCGGCGTGTCCACGATGTTGATCTTTACGTGGTGATAGAGAATGGCGGTGTTTTTTGCCAGAATCGTAATGCCGCGTTCGCGCTCCAGTTCGTTGGAATCCATTACGCGCTCGATGATGTGTTCATTCGACCGGAACGTCCCGCTCTGTTTCAGCATGGCGTCGACTAAGGTGGTTTTTCCGTGGTCAACGTGCGCGATGATGGCGATGTTGCGAATTTCTAAACTCAAGTGAAGACCTTTCCAGAGGCGCCCTACTACTACTTTACTATGGGCGAGCGTGCGGCGATATCGTAGAGACGTTGCTGGCAACGTCTTGTTGGCTCCCGGCAGAGACGTAGCAAGCTTACGTCTCTTCAACTGCGACAGTAAGGCCCGCGAATCAGTTCCGCGGTTTGAGCTCGGCTTGCGCTTCGGCGGCGGATACGGTGGCCACACGGGGTTCACCGAGCGTGCCCGTGATCAGGAATGCGGGAACGCCATTGCGCGTCAGCTTCAAATTCACGACGCGATCCGGAGTTGCGGTTCCGCTGAATTGAAAGGTAGCGCCCGGAGTCTCCAGTTGGCCATCCTGAACTTTGAAACTGCCTTCCTGCAGAATCAGGCGGAAAGATAGCCGCCGCGCCTGCAAAGGTCCGCCGCTCCCGGCGAGCGAGATGTGCGGAAACTGCCCGTCGCGGGCATCCACTTGCAAGCTGCCGCCGGCAGTTGAGAAAAGCGCGCCTGCGGTCAGACCGGAAGCTGTAATGCTGTAGCTTGCGTTGGCTAAACCGGCGATCCGGTCATCGTTCATGATCTGGCCGATCTCATTCAGCCCCACACGTTGCAGCGTGCCGCGTCCGGTGTATTGCGGAGACTTGCCGGTGAAATCTGCTCTCCACTCGCCCGTGTGTTTGCCTCCCCACACCTCCGCGCGCACGTCGGAAAGGCGCAGCTTCCCGTCTTTCAGTTCGACGCTGGCGGAAACATGATTAGCGGCTAATTTCCGAATCACAAATTGATCTGCGCTAAGCTTTCCGGTCGCACGCAGCGAAAAAAGATATGGACTGCCCGCCGGGCTGGCGGATAAAAAGTGATACCAGGGCTGCTTGCGAGCCGCCGGGTTCAGCAGCAGGTTGATCTGGTCAAGTGCGACCTTGTCGGCGTGAAGATTGAAGGTCGTTGCGCATTCCCCGGGAGCTTCGCAGTGCCGCGGAAAAAAGAGAGTTCCGGTCACGGTGGTCCCAGCGACCGAAGCTCGCAAATCCATCGCATCGATCCGGTCCGGCTTGAAAAACAAGTTCGCCGCTGCGATGCTGATCGCCTGGTTCAGCCCGTGCGGCTGAGCCCGAACCGCGCGAAGCTGTACTTTCCCGAGTGGCATCGGCACGCCGCCTTCCGACCATCCGCCGGCTACCTGCAGGTCTGCCTTTGCGGCGCCTTCCGCCAGGGTCTGCGGCGCCGTGATCCCGAGTGCATGAAACGCCTGAAGCAGTTTCTGTAGATCAGCATCCCCTTGCAGCGAAAAACTGTATCCGCCCCGCGTAAGGGTGCCGCGGACAGAGACAGCCTCGCTCTTCCCCAGTGCCACGGGAAGCGGGCCGATGCTGATTTGAGCTTCGTCCAACGTCGGACTTTTCTTCTTCAGAGACGTTTTCCTCGCGTGTGCGTTCGAAATATCAGACGCCGAGGAGATCGCCAGCGGAACGGCCCCGAATGGCAGGTCTGTATTAGTTGCCGTGGAAGAGAGCCGAAACTCCGTAGCCTCGCCAGAACCCTCCAGCGTGGCGGATTGCTCCCCTTGTCCACGCCGCATTTGGAGTTTCGCGTTCAGTCGTCCGCCCGCTACGAGTTCGTCAGGTACTTTCCGATTGGCATGGCGCAGCAACGAAACCAGCGATTGCATGGGAACATCCTGCGCGGTGACGGCGAGGTCATAACTTCTTGGACCAGTGGGATTGGTCACGCTTCCGTCCACCGTCAACCTGCCGTCGCCCCCGATGGGAGCGTCACACAACAATTTGGAAATGACGTGATCGACGGAACTGTAATGCGCGTCACATCGTGCCGTCAGCGCCAGGTCGCCGCCTCCAAAAACGTCGTAGTGGCGAAAGTCGTCGACTGAGCCATCCACGTGAACCGTCAAATCGCCCGGCGTCCCGGCGAGCACGGTCGAAACTCTGATAGTGCCCCGCCATCCCTTGTCCGCGCCATAGATCAACTTGCTGGCCTGGCCCAGTTGTCCCCGCTGCCATTGCAGTGTGAAGTGGACCGGGGTCTCGCGCAGGCTGGCGGCCCGCTGCCATGATCCTTCCACTCGCAGAGTCCCCGTGTCGGTCAGGTTGAAATCGGTTCGCACAGGTCTCGCCTTCATCCGCATTCCCCATGCGTTTTCAGAATCCTGCCAGAAGGCAAAATCCGCTTCCGTCAAGGCGTACGGAGTTTTTTCCGCTCCAATCTTCAGATTGATCCGGCCACTGTCCGCCTCGATGTAGGGGAAACCGGGCCGCTTTTCTGACCTCGACTTGGCGGTCGGTGCAACTGCGATCCGGGAGGCGCGTTCGAGCAGATCTTCCAGATTCCAATGCCCTTGCGCGTTGCGCACAAGATTGAGGCTCGGCTCGGTGAGGTTCAGCCGCGCGATGTCGATTCGTCCGCGAAGCAAGGAGGTAACGCGCAGGAACGCGGTCACGTTCTGTGCCTGCAGCATGGGCTCGGCGCTGAATGCCGGGTCGTCGTGGACGACAAAATTTTCCAGATCGAAGCCCGGCTGCGGAAACATCCGCAATTTGACCCAGGAGACTTCGACCGGACGTCCCAGGGCGAGGCTGACCGACTGGACAATCCGCGCCCGCAGCCGGTTTGCCCCAGGGCGAACCAGGAAAAGAGTAAGGAGCAGCGCAGCGAAAACGATGATTACGCCGCGCCTGGACCGCCAAGACTTCACCGCACCACCTGAAGCGTACGTCGCCAGCGGGTTTCATCAAAAAAGTGAATCACAATGTGAACCAGGAACCCAATCCGGTCGCTGACCCCTTTCTCCAGGTACTGGTACGGCGGCGTCTCAAACGACCAGTAGATGAACATCGGCCGACCAATCAGGTTTTCCTGCGGAATGAATCCCCAATAGCGGCTGTCGTAACTCACGTCGCGGTTGTCGCCCATGGCAAAGTAATGTCCCGGTGGAACCACCAGGTCATCGCCCTGGATGTATTGGTTCATCACCAACTGCCATTCCGGAACGACGTTGTTCATGTCCGACGGCGGCTCCGCGGGAAAATTGTCGCGATAGGGATTGTAGGAAGGCTGGTCCGGGTGATTGACGTAAGGCTCATCCAGCTTCACGCCATTCCGGTACACCACGCCATTCCTCAAATGAATGCGGTCCCCGGGCACACCCATGACCCGCTTCACCACGTAGAGGCCGATATCGTGGGGCGAAAGAAAGACCACGATGTCCCCGTCCTTGGGGTTGCGGTAAGGAATCACCGGCCCCAGCCACGGGCTGCGCGGAGCGAACTGTTCGCGGTTCACGAACACGTGATCCCCGATCAGCAGGGTGTTCTCCATGGAACTGGAAGGGATCTCGAAAGCCTGCACAATAAACGTGATGATGAACAAGCCGGTTACCAGCACGCCCGCCAGCGAAGCCAGAAACTCGACCGTGGTTTCGCGCTGCTTTTCCGTTACTTCTTCTTTTTCTTTCCTGGCCACTCGGATTTTCCTGTCAGTCAGCGGATTTCGCCAATCAGTTTACAACCCGAAACGTGCGGTCCCAGCGGGTAATCTGGAACAAATGGCTGGCCGCATAGGCGAAGTGATAAAGTTTATCACCTGGCGTGGACGCCGGGAGAACCTCATCGTCCAGGCTGCGTACCGACCAATAGATCAGCAAGGGCCGTCCAATGATGTTCTCACGCGGCACAAAGCCCCAGTAGCGGCTGTCGAGGCTCTCGTCGCGGTTGTCCCCCAGCACGAAATAATTGCCCTCGGGAATGATGAGTTGCCTGTCCTCCACCAGTTTCCGCATCTCCAGCCACCATCCCCCCTCAAGGCCGGGAACAGGGAGGTTGGTGCGCGGAAACTCGTCCCGGAATACATCGGTCTCATGGGAAGCGTAACGAACATAAGGCTCGCGAAGCGGAATGCCGTTCACGTACACTTGGCGATGGACGAGCCGCAGCCGGTCGCCCGGCACACCCACCACTCGCTTGACGAAATGCTGGCTGGGATTGACCGGATAGTGAAACACCACGATGTCGCCTCGTTTCACTTCCCGGTAGGGCAGGATATGGGCCCAGAACCGGCCGCCGCCGTAACACAGCTTGTTGACCAGCAGGTAGTCGCCGATCAGCAATGTATTCTCCATGCTCTCGGAGGGAATCTGGAAAGCCTGTACGACGAAGGTAATCACGAAGATCGCGATGACGACCGTGGTCAGCAACGATTGCATCGGCGCCAGCGCATCCGAACGCCGAATTTTGCCGTCCGCGCTCATGAGTTGGGTTAGCTCAGTCCCGTCGTGCGGGACGCAGCGCCAGCGCCGGCGGGGAGTGCTTCAAGATATTTCAGCAATTGCTTCGCAGCTTCCTGTTCCGCGTTCTTTTTCGTCGTCCCTTCGGAGCGGCCCACAAACTCGATTCTTTCGTGGTTCGCCGTTCCCGGCAGCCTGGCTTCGACCGTGAATGTCTTGCTGTGCTCAGGGCCACGCTCCTGCACTAATACATAAGACGGTTGAGGCCGCCCAATCGCTTGCAGTTTTTCCTGCAAGGCCGACTTAAAGTCGGTTAGCGGCAGACTGCTGCCGCTGCGCGCCATCTCTTCCAGTTCTGGATCAATAATGAACTGCACCACCACGCGCCGGACCTCGTCCATGCCACTGTCCAGGTACATGGCACCCAGAACCGCTTCCAGCCCATCGACCAGCAGCGCCGTCTTGTGGCGCCCGCCGCTCTTCTCTTCCCCGCGTCCCAGCCGCAGATAGTGCCCCAATTTCAGATGCTGTGCCACCCGGATGAGGTGCCTCTCGCTGACCAGATGCGCCCGCAGCTTGGAAAGCTGCCCTTCCCGAAATTGTGGAAAGCGGTGGAAAAGATCCTCGCTAGTGATCAGACCGAGGATGGCATCGCCCAGGAACTCCAGTTGCTCATTGTCCCCCACCGGCATGCCCGATAGCGGCTGCTGGGATTCCAATTCTCGCGCCTGCGAAGTATGGGTGAGCGCCTGGTCAAGCAGTTCTGCCCGCTTGAACCGGTATCCCAACGCTTCTTCCAGAGGCGCTGTGCTGGGTAGTTTCATAGGATTGCGTCATTGGGTAATTGCGTAATAGGGTAATTGGGTAATTGAGCAATTTGTAATCTGCGGTTTGTAATCCTACTCCCTTCAGCAGTTACTTTCATGTGTCAGGCTACGCGGTTGTCGCGGGTAGCCGCCACTCTGGGTGTCAATTACTCAATTACCCGATTGCCCAATTACTCAATCACTCAATTCCCTCAATTCTTCGGCGGAGTGCTGGCCGGCGGCGTGGTTCCTGCACTTCCCCCGCCAGTCAACTGCACCAGCCGGTCGCGTTCCTGGCGGGCCAGTTTCCCGGCCGGCGTATTTTCCTGGGTCAATTCCACCACGTGGTTGGCTTCTTTCAGCGCCTCCGGATACTTGTTCTGCTTATCGAGAGCCAGCGCCAGCCGCAACACGACCACCGGGTCCGGTTGCGATGGAAAAGCGTCAATGGATTTGCGGAAGTTGCCTTCGGCGTCGGCAAATTTCTCCTGGTCAAAGTCCACTTTGCCCAGAATCGAGTACGCCGTGGATCTCAACAGTCCTTTATAGGCCTCCACCTGGTCGGGCGCCACTCCGGCTGGAACATTGGTATCCACCGTTTGCAGAGCGCGCTGTGCATCCTTGCGCGCTTCTTCATAGCGCTGGTCCTTGTCAAGATCGGTGTCCCGGGTGCGCTCGGCGATGACCTCGGCCGCATCGGTCAGGGCTTCGGGGTCATTGGGATCAGCCTGCAAGAGTTTTTGCGCGATCTCCAGCAGTTTGTCGCCATTGTTGGCATTCTGGTAGCCGCGCATAGTCGCCCGGTAAAGCAGCGGAGTCAGCTCGCTGCCGGGGAACTTGGCGGCGAAATCGTTGGCCGCTTTCTCCAAAGCCACGGGATCATTCTGGCTGGCGACAGCCGCTTTGTAGGCGTCGAACTCCGGCTGGGTCTTGGCCTGGGGCGGACGTTTGCCCGGAGGCGCGGCGCCGGTTGCGGGGGCCGGGGCCGGGTTCTGAGTCTGGCCGGCGGGCGCCTGCGTTTGCGCGCCCGCGAAAGCTGTCACCGCTAGCAATACCATCAGGATGGCTGCTGGCTTCATGATTTCTCCTTGACTCTAAATTTCTGGCAAATTCACAGGTATCTTGCGCTGCCACCTACGGTTGCGGATGGGCAGGAGGCTCATAGGGCTGCTCCATGCCGTGTTCCGCCGCGGCTTTTGCCTGCGGCAGATTTGCCCCGGCGCTCAGGGCGGCGCGGTAATGATCCAGCGCCGCGGCGCGATCCGCCTGCAGATCAAAGATCCTGCCCAGGTAAATATGGGACCATGCTACAACTTTTGGCTCCTGGGCCACGGTCAATGCCTGCTCAAAATAACCCCGAGCCCCTTGCATGTCCCGTTTCATGGTAGCCACCTGCGCCAGGATGAACAGGGCGCGTCCCGGGTCCTCACTCTTCTGATCCAGCGCCTGCTGGGCAAGTTGCTTCGCTCCGTCCGCGTCTCCGGCGGACAATCGCTCCTCGGCCGTCCGCAACAGCTTGCCTTCCAGCGGACGCGACAAGCGCAGCAGTTCCGGCTCCGCCTGCGCGGCAAATTGCATCCCCACAAGTTTCTTTTGTTCCTTGCGCACGTCAATCGCGCTGATCAGGTCGAGGTAAGCATTACGCAGGCCAGACGGATCTTTCTCGAACTTTGCCAATGCATCGTAGAAGTAAGGAGTCAAAATGAATCCCTGCTGGTTGGCTTGCGAAACCAGCAATTCCCGCTGCGCCTCCTGCGTCTTGCTCGATCCGATGGTGCGGGCTTCGATCGCGCGGATCAGGCACTCGGTCACCAGCAGCGAAACATCGGTCTTGAAGCCTTCATCCATGGGAGCGGACTTCACGCTCCCCAAGAGGGGTCTCAAGCGCTCCATGGTTGCCGGGTACTTCAACGCCAGCGGATCCAGCAGGTAGTGAAGATAGGTGTGGCGAATCTGCTCCATTCTTAGCGTCGAACCAGTGCCAGGCGACAGCACCACGTAATAGTCCGTTCCATAGTTCCGGGCATTGGTCTGTCCCGGAGCGCCCAGGGGCTCCAGGTAGACGGTGAAACCGCGTCCCAGGTATCCGGCCGAGGGCAGTTTCAAATAGACCTCGGTGTCGAACAGCATCTTGGACAGCGGATCGTGATAGCGCCGGGTCAACGCCGCGTAGGCTGGCTGATGCTTTTGCCAAATCTCGTGCAGGCCGGCAACTTCGTAGAACCTCTGCAGCATCGTGAGAATGCCGACGACCGAGGCAGCATCCGGCGGAAGATCGGCTTCCTTGCCTTTCAACGCCAACTCGGGCGGGGCTTGCAGGTAGAGCGCCAGCGAAACATATTGCGCCAGGGTACGTGCGGAGTCCGGTTGTTGATGGCCCTGGTAGAACTCGCACATCAGCCGTGTGACGTCTTTGGTTTCGTCCGACGCTTCGACGGCCTTCGCCACCTCGCCCCGTATTTCAGCCCGCAACGGCCCGGAAGCGTCCAGTTCGGAATCGTAGCCGCAGGCGTTCATCGCGGCCAGCACGGAAAACAGCGATTCGCTGGTTTCCAGGGCGACTTGGGGTGGGTTGTCGGCCAAGCATACTGCTGCGGTGACGGCAAGCAGCGCGGCAATCAGCGAACGGCGAAATGCAAGAACCAGAGAACCTCCCGCAAAACCGCTGGGATGTGTGGATTTCCTTCAGTCAGTGTAAGGGGTTCGGGGCTTGGAATCAACGGAGCGAAGACGGCGGTAGTGGATCAAGTTTTGCGAATGAACAGAATGAACCACCAAGGACACGAAGGGTCACGAAGGGCTTAGTTTTTCGTGGGGCCCTTCGTGTGCCTTCGTGCCCTGGGTGATGAAGCTCGGCAAGTTGGCCCACCGTCAAAATCGCCCGGTCAAACTGGCCGGTTTTGCAGGCTACCTCCAGGAATAACGTCCACCATCTGGTCAGTAACCAGGGTAACTTTGGGCGGCTAGGAACCGCATGCTACGCTCGTCCATAAGAACTTGCAGAATCAGCAGGTTCCGAGAAACCCATGCACAGCCGTTGCTGTCTTTGTCTGTTCCTTCTGGCGTCCTCGCTGGGGTTTGCCGCGACCAAGGCAAAACCTGCTGCGGGCCCCGCAAAAGACAAGTTGCCGGTCACCACCTCCTCGGCGGAGGCGCGGAAGTTTTTCGAGCGGGCCATGCGCCGTTACGAGGACTACCGCCTGGCGGCGGCGCTTGAAGACTTGCGCCTGGCTACCAAAACCGATCCCAAATTTGCCCAAGCCTACATTCTCATTGCCAGACTGAGCCGGGACCCCAGCGAACAGGAAACGGCGCGGGAGCAGGCGAAGCAATTCGCATCCACCGCCAGTCCGGCGGAACAATTGCTGGTGCGATGGTTGTCGAATGCGCAGGAGAACAACTTCATCCCGGCCATTGCCGCCATGAATGATTTGCTCGAGAAGTACCCAGACGACCAGAGACTCCAATTTATGGCCGGAGACTGGCTGAATGGCCAGAAGCGTTATGAACAGGCCATCACGGTGCTGGAGCACGCCCTGAAGTTGAATCCCAATTATCCGGCGGCGCTGAATGATGTGGGATACGCGTACGCCTATGACCGAAACTTCACCAAGGCGTTCGCGGCCATGGACCGCTATGTGGCGCTGGAACCCGATGAGCCCAATGCCCACGATTCCTACGGCGAGATTCTGCGAATGGCGGGCAAGCTCGATGCCGCCCTCACACAATATCGCCTGAGCATCCGCATCGACCCGGATTTTGGGTCGGAGATCGGCGTGGCGGATACCTATGCGCTGATGGGCCGGGAACAAGACGCGCGGGACGAATATGAGCGCGCTGAAGTCTTTGCCTCCAATTCGTACGACAAGATTTTCTTCGAACTGCAGTCGGCGGTGACCTGGATCCGGGAGAGCAACCGCAAGCAGGCGGAAAAAGCTTTGCTGCAAGTGGCGCATCATGCGCAAGCGGCCGGGTTGGTGCGGTTGGAGGCCGAACCACACCGCATTCTGGCCATGTACGAAACCAATCCGCAGTCCGCGCTGAAGCACCTTGACGACGCCGAGGGCGCGCTGGCGGAAAATCATCCGATCTCGTCCAGCGATCGCGACGAGGAGCAGGCGCGGATATTGAAAGTTCGCGCGGTACGGCTGGCGGATGCCCAGGATTTCAACTCCGCGGAAGTTACGGTGAAGCATCTGGAGACCATGGCCGAGAACAGCCGCCGCCAGGTGATTCAGCTTTGCTATGACGGGGCCGAAGGGGCAGTGCTGGAAGCCCAGAGCAAGCACGCGGAGGCGATTCCCCACCTCGAAGAGGACTCGCAGGATCCGTTGTCGATGCGGCTTCTGGCGAAGGCCTACAGCAAGACCGGAGCAACCTCGCAGGCTGAGGAGATGTCGGCAAGGCTCTCCTCGGTGTACGTGCCCAGCGCGGAACAGGCGCTGGTGGTTTCACAATCTGGCTCGGGCCTGGTTAGCCGGGCCAGCCAGCCGTAGCGGAGAAACCCTGACCAAATGCCACGGATTCCAATTTTCCGGTTCGGACGCGGGCAAGCGGCGGAGGAGGTGATTGCTCCCCGCCTGGCCAGCTATTGCCCGGCATTGTCTCTGGAAGGCTTGCAACTCGGCGTGGATAACCTGCGCCACGATGTGGACCTGAGCGCCAAGTTCTGCGAGCCTACGCGCTGGCAGATTGCGCGCTTGGTCGCCCGTCATGGCGATGTCGAAACGCTGCTGGCCGCCGAGGCGCCTTCTCCGCGACGCAATACGGATTTCCTCGGCTATAACAGTGGCAACAAGCCGCAATCCAAACCCGAATCGCTGGAATTGAAACCGCTTCTGTCCGAGATCCACGCCGCGGCATTGAACCGCGCGAAAGGGGAGGGAAACTCGTCCCTCGACTTGCTGGCGCGAGTGGCGATTGTCAAGTTTCTGCGCACCGAGTTGCACGCCCAGTACTCGCTGATCCTCGAACGCTGCCGCATGACGCTGAAAAACTGCGAAGGCTTCCGCCACCAGAAGGCGCTGGAGTATCGCGAGCGTGTGGGAGCCTTTCAGGTCGCCAAAAAGACCATCCTGCGGAAGACCGGACAAGATCTGTTCCGCACCCTGCGGGAAATTGAAAAAGAAACCTTGTCGCGCATGCGGCGCTCTCTGCTGGGAAACAAGGACGAGCCCTACAAGCTGTTTCTGAATCCGCTCATGTTCACCGAGGACGGTTTCGATACCTACCTGAACGCCGAGCAGTATGTCATGCTGGGCAACTTCGACCGGGACCCGGACCGCTTTGGCAACGTGCGCCGGATCGCCTGCGACTTCCTGCAATCGGTGCAGCCGCCCGCCGAGGGGGATTCGGAGCGCGCGTTCAACGAGTGGCTCAACGTTCCCGAGAACGCCCAGGAACTGGTGGGAGGAGGCGCGCCGGACGATTCCACGCCCGAAGGCCGGTCCCAGAAAGCCCGGCTGCAGGTCTGGATCGACCTGCTGGAGGGCGAGAAAGTCATGGAATATGTCGTGGCGTCGTATGAAACCACGCCCCTGCTGGCCGAGTACTCTCCTCACATCAACGCCCAGCAACTCAAGCATGCGCTCATCTTCCGCGAAGAACGCGCCCGGGTGGAAAAGTTGATTGCCGAGCGCGGCAAAGGATCGCCCGGTAGTCTGTTCGCCGCCGCCGAGCGGGTTGCGAGTTGCCGCGCCGCCGACCGGGCCAAGATTGCGGGCCGGTTCCTGCGCGACTTCATGCGCTACCACCGCGATCTGCGCCAACTGGAAGCGCTCAACAACGCCATGGACAGCGTCAACCTGATCGCCAACGACAAGATCCGCCAGCTCTCGGCGATGAATGGAACTCTCTATCAGTATCTGCTGCCGGAAGAGCAGAAGCCGGTGGAAGACAAGCTGGTACGTCACGTGGTGCTGAAGGCCGACGTGCGCGATTCCTCCCGTCTGACCCGCTCGCTGCTGGAGCGGAACATGAACCCAGCCTCCTACTTCAGCCTGAATTTTTACGATCCGGTAAACAAACTGCTGCCCAAGTATGGCGCCAGCAAGGTTTTTCTGGAAGGCGACGCCATCATTCTGGCGCTGCTGGAGCGGGAAGGCGAAACCGGGCAGCCGGTGGGACGAACAGCAGTGCTGGCGCATGAGATGCTCGAAATCGTGCGCGGCTATAACCAGCTTTCGGAGCGCGGCGGACTCCCCGCCATTGAACTTGGTATCGGCATTTCCTACCAGGACTCCGCGCCCATGTATCTGCTGGACGGCGAACAGCGCATCATGATCTCGGACGCGCTCAACGAGAGTGACCGGCTGTCCTCCTGCAGCAAGCGCCTGCGCAGGTCGATCCAGCCTGCCCAGACTCCGTTCCGGGTGTACGCGTTTCAGACCGTGAGCGACGCCGACGTCCAGGACAGCTCCGACGACTTCATCCTGCGCTACAACGTGAGCGGCATCCGCATGAGCGAGGCGGCATTCGAGAAGCTGAGGCACGAAATCACGCTGGAAGAAGTGCAACTGAGTTTGCCGCCGGCGCGGCCCGGGGAGGAATGTCGCTTATGGAGCGGAGTGGTGCCCATCGGCAGCGGCATTTTCCGCCGAATCGTGGTGCGCGGCAGCCGCATGGCCCAGATTGATCCCCACGACCTTTCAGTGCTGCAGTGGACGGATCACTGGTATTACGAGGTCTGTTCCAATCCCGCCATCTACGCCGAACTGGAAGACCACGCAGCGGCCGGCCGATAACCCACGACTGCACCTTACTCAAAATGATAATGAGCTATTGCCCGGCGCGCAGCGGCGAGATGATGAGGTGACTGGCGGTTTTCTTCTTCGTGTCGCCCTTATCGCGATGGTAGACCAGGTCCATGGAGCCTTCCGCGCTGGTCGACGCTTCCGCCAGGATGTCGGCGAGTCCCCGGTAAGAACGGGCCACGTCAATGTGTTCCTGGAAGGCGATCGGAGCGCCCTTATCGATGGCCGGTGAAATCGATTGGTAATTGTTCGGCACTTTCCACAACACCTTGCAGTTGGTCGCGCTCTCGATATCCTCATCATCGAACCCGGAGATTTTCTTGTGCCGGTTCAGCACTAACCGAACCCGGTCGCGTCCTCCGCCTTCTTCGAGGAAGGAACGCATGCGTCCCGCGCTCCACAAGGAGACCACATCGGCTTGCGCCACCAGCAACACCGTATTGGACAAGTCGCTGAGCAGCCGGGTGGTTTGATCCATGCGGCTGGAGCAATCGACCACCACATAACGGAACTGCGATACCAGCAGGTCGAAAAGCCGGGCTAATTCGGCGGTCGTCGGGGCCGCGTTGTAAGGTTCCTGCGGACCGGCAAGCAGCTGCAGGCCGCCTTTGCAATTGGTCATCAGACCTTGCAGCAAGGAAATGTCCAGGCGATGCAGGTTCTGCAACGCGTCGGTGATGCCGAATGTGGGGCGGGTATTGAGATGCAGCGCGGCATGTCCCAGCGGGGCGAAATCGACCAGGAGCGCCCCGCCGTGCGATTCCTGCAAGGCGATCGCGGTATTCACCGCGACCGTCGTGGCCCCTGCGCCGCCCTTGGCGTTGGCGAAGGTGAAAACGCGAGCCCTTCCGGATGCGGCGCGGCTCTTGGATCGCGATGCCGTGAACCGGGTGAGCGCCTCAACCAGGCTCTCCAGGGCCGCTTCGCGCTCCAGGTATTCGCGAGCCCCGGCCCGCATGGCCGAAACAATGATCGCTGGATCGTTCATGGGACCGATCGCAAAGATCACGATCTCGTTGGTATTGCTGTGGATCAGTTCAATGGCGTGAATCGCCCGCTGGCTGTTTTGCGGGTCAATGTCCACCAGCACGACCTCGGCACGGACGTCCTGAATCTGGCGCAACAGCGAATCGGTGGGCCCGGAAGGGAAACCCGGATGGGCAAATACATTGCGGCCCATCTGGGTACTCTCCAGTCGGTTCTGCAGCGCCGTCAGGCGTTCTTTGTCTTGCGCTAATAGCGTGACTGCTATGCCGTGCATGGCTGGGACCTTAATTATGCACCCAGTCTTCGCCCGCTAGAAAGAGAACTTGGAGCCGGCAGAATGACCTTCGTAACCCGTTTCCGTAACCCTTCCCTTTTCAATGCGATGCTGAGCGCTACCGGGATCAAGCGAAATTTCGCAGCAACACAACCTGAAACGTTAGCACCATTGTAACAAACTGGAGTCGCTTGAGGTGCAGTATAAAGTACACGGAACCCGCTGCCCAATGGCACTTTCGGGCAAACCGCTCTCACGGAAGTGCACCCCGACTATACTGGAGTGGCGGCAACGTCGCCGGTGGTGCCGCCGAAATCCTGAATCATTTCCACCACGCAGCTTTTCTAAGATGAATTGAACGTGACCGACTCCGCCAGCACAATTCCCGGGAACCAGCCAGCCAATGGCACAACCCGCCAGACTGCCTTGCCGGCAGCTTTACGCGCCTTGCGACATCGCAATTTTCAGCTCTTCTTCAGCGGACAACTGATTTCACTGATTGGCACCTGGATGCAGACAGTAGCCCAGGCCTGGCTGGTTTACCGGCTGACCGGATCGTCGCTGTTACTGGGATCGGTGGGCTTTGCCAGCCAGTTTCCCGTATTCCTGGTGGCTCCGCTGGGAGGCATCGTGGCCGACCGCTACCGCAAGCAGCGCGTCGTGATCGGAACCCAGACTGCTTCCATGATCCTGGCTTTCATCCTTGCGATGCTGACTCTCAGCGGGAAGGTCCAGGTGTGGCACATTTTCGTGCTGGCCGCATCGCTCGGGGTGGTAAACGCTTTCGACATCCCCGGACGCCAGGCCTTCCTGGTCGACATGGTCGGCAAAGATGATTTAATGAATGCCATCGCGCTGAACTCTTCGATGTTCAATGGCGCACGCATCATTGGTCCGGCGATCGCCGGAATTCTGGTAGCGCGCATCGGCGAGGGCTGGTGTTTCTTCGCCAACGCTATCAGCTACATCGCCGTCATCGTGGGATTGACATTTATGCGCGTGCCGCATCGCCCCCCCCGCAAAGTTGCGTCTCCGCTGGCCCACCTGGTCGAAGGCTTCCGCTTTGTCCGCCAGACCCAGCCCATCCGGGCCATTCTGCTTTTGCTGGGGTTGATCAGCCTGGTAGCGATGCCGTACAGCGTGTTGATGCCCATTTTCGCCGACAAAGTTCTGCACGGGGGAGCGCGCGCCCTGGGAATCCTGATGTGCGCGACCGGCGTAGGTGCGCTGCTGGGCGCATTGACCCTCGCCGCCAAGCGCGGCGTTCATGGACTGGGGCGATGGGTTGCAATCGCTTGCGGCGGCTTAGGGGCCAGCTTGATCCTGTTCGCCTTCTCCCAGCGTTTCTGGCTGTCGGCGGCGTTCCTTCTGCCCGTCGGCTTCTGCATGATGCTGCAGATGGCGTCCTCGAATACTCTGATCCAGTCGATGGTACCCGATGAACTCCGCGGCCGGGTGATGGCAGTGTATTCCATGATGTTCATGGGCATGGCGCCGTTCGGGGCATTCCTTGGCGGAGCCTTAGCCGACCGGCTAGGCGCGCCGATTACGGTTTCCATGGGAGGGATCGCTTCGATTGGAGGCGCGGCAATCTTCTGGATGCGCCTGCCCCAAATGAGGGTCGAAGCCCGGCGCTTGATTGTGGCCCAATCCATGGCCGGTGGCGATCCCGCCGAGCAGATGACCGCGAGAGTGGTGGAAGACTAAGCGGTATGAGATGCCGTGTCCGGAGGGAGGCCCGCTCAAGCCGCTCTTGGCTTGGGTGGTGCCCCAGGTTCGCGGAGATTCAGGTAGACGAACAAAAGGAGAACAAGCTATATTGTTCTCGGAGGATGGTTGCCAATGACCCTAACCTTAACCGAAGTCTTGAGGAGCATTGACAGCGCGTTTCCCATATTTTCCTTCGGAGAGGGCTATATTGATGAGGCACTCAATTTTCCGTTCCATCAAGAAGGGATGCAGCGGCGCTGGGATTGGTACGATCGCTTGTCGAAAAATGTGATGGAATTCTTGGGCCAAAGATATCCGGAGTTGGGACAGCGTGGGTGCTCGATAGTCTGCGATCTTCAAATGAGGCGAATTCGGGAGAAAATAACGCGAGCCGAAAGTGAGTTCTGCTGCTATCGCGAGATAGTGCTCAGCTATACCTCGGGGCAGGGTAAGGAAACGTGGGCGTAAGAGTGGAAGTGATGTCGAAGGACCCAGCAGTGAAGGAGAGTCGGAAACTGGCGGCGGAGCGCGTGCTGCAGGAGTTTGATGGTAAGCTGCCCGATCTTAAACTGCTTGCTTTTTTCGACGACAGAGACGATCCCGATGTCAAACGGGACTACGGCCTTGCGAATCGTGGCATCTCGGGACCAATTAAAGCAAACAGCCCCACAATGAGATGGCTCATCGATCCTCTTTCAGGGGAGCCGAGGCGTGTCCGCGATGATTACGGAATATACCTTCATGGGAGCGCCTGCGCTGATGAAACTGCGTTGATAATGACGTTCGCACATGAGCTACAGCATTTTGTCCAGTACGGATTCAGAAGACGATTATGGGCTGAAAGCAAGCTTATTCGTAGGCTCCCGAAGGAAGTGCAAGAAAAGGAACAATTAAATTGGCCCGACATCCCTCACGAGCGAGAGGCTCGAATCGTAGCCAAGCGAGTCGGTGTAAGGCTCTGCGGAGAAGACGCTGTGAATCGGTACATTGATCGTATGATCGAGGAAGCAGAGAAACGGTGTATCGATCAAACGGTCAGCGAAAGTGAAACTAAATGGGAGATAGAAGATTTACGCTTCAACCAGGCACTCGATTCGGAAATCCCCGATGATCTGGCGTCTGGGATAAAGCAGATTTATCGAAGGTTGAGGCCTTACAGACGTGAGTTTGAGAATGCTCTTGCGAGATGAGGAGAGACTCAGTTCATAAGAATGATTATAAGGATGTCGATCTCTCCGCTTACTACGATGGCTTTATTGATGAGCCGACCGCGGAGGCTGACTCTCCATCACCACGCGCAGAATGCGATTAATGCGCGTCTGGTAGCCTTTGCCGTGGCCCTTGAGCCAATCGAGCACGTCTGCATCGAGACGAATCGTCAATTGCTTTTTTGCCGGGGGCCAAGCTGTGGTTGCCTTCTTGAGAAATGTCTTGTCCAGCGGAGGAATGTCCGAATAGTCGATATCGGCGTCCCTCATGCGGTCAATCCGCGCCAAGTCGCTTTTCATAGATTTTTTGCTCACGTCGGTTCCCCTTTCTCATGGAGATGATGCGCGTTCCGTCATCGCGCGGTGAATGGGCTACGACGACCAGACGCCCGGTCAGCAAGCCCAAAGTGATGAGCCGCTCTTCGCCGTAAGCGAAGCGGTCATCTTCGAACGAAACACAAGGCCCGGAAAACACCTGTTCGGCGTCCTCGAAGCTAAGGCCATGCTTGGCGATGTTCTTCTGGTTCTTCGCCTCGTCCCATTCGTATCTCATTCCCGTTTCAAGTTAATTGTAGCTCTTTTTGTAGTTACACGCAAGCCGGCCCTGCCAACAAGTAAACGGTGAAGGAAGACTGCCCCGCCCACAGCGGTTTACACTGCAGCTGCACCTCAGTCAGTGAGTGTGGTCTTGCAATTAACTCCGAAAATCGCCGTGATCCTGTCGCTGGTCCTAGTCTGTCTCATCAAGGCTGAAGCCAGCGCGGTATCGACGCCCGCCGCAGCGCGCTTTGCCGTGCCCATTCTGTGCACCGAAAATCAGTTGGCGGCACGCACAAAAGCGCGAGGTACGGCGGTGATCGTCGATGCCAGCGGTGTCATTCTTACCGCGGCCCATGTCATCCTGGAAGCCAAGATGTACTGCACGCTGACCGTGCTGGTGCCGAATGACGAGTGGAGTCGCGCCTCGAAGTTCTATGCCTTCGCCGTGCAACAGTGCTCCGCCGACCGGCTCCTCGACATCGCCGCGTGCCGTATCAAACCCCTCGACACGCTGCGCGACTGGAGCTTCGTACGAGCGGCCAGAATTCAGACCCGAGGCTGGAAGGCTGGCGCCGTCACCACCATCACCGGCTTCACCGGGTGGGGCTGGTTCCCTACCGTACTGCGCGGCCAGCTTCTGCCGCCGCAGTTATACCGAACCCGGGATGGCTGCTACTGTGAGATTGCGGTGGATGTGGTGACTCACGAAGGCATGAGCGGAAGTCCCATGGTGAACCAGGACGGGGAAGTCATCGGGCTGGTTACGCTGGCCGGAACCGGAAAGTTTCGCGGGCTGTCGTTTGGAACGAGCACCGCAAGCGCCGCAGCCTTTCTGCGCAAATACGGGCTGGGCAGCGCGCTGGCGCGGTAGTGGGCTTCCCCCGCTGGCGTGAAGATATCCGGAGGGTTTACGGGTCGGAAACGTTCCCGCCGTAGCCATCCTCGCGCGCGCCTTCCTGCAGCTCGTCCAGCTTCTTCTTCTGATCTTCCAGTTGATCCTGCAAACGCTTCGACTCGTCCTGCTTGTCGAGTTGCTGTTGATTGTGCTGGACGCAGTTTCTTACGCAAGTGGGACCGGTGAAGTGGATCGACGAATTCAGCCGGTCAATTTGATTTTGCAAGGATGCAACCGAATTCTTCTGCCGCAAAATCTCCGCCTTCCACTGTTCGGCCGTTTTCTTCGAGTTGTAGGACGAAGCCGGCGAAGCCCCCGAATGTTGCCCGCTTCCGCTGTCTGCTGACTCCGAATGTTCACGGATATCCTCGTTGGTAATGACCTTGGCGGGCGCGGCTTTGGCCTGTTGTTTCTGGCGCTGCTCGCGGGCCACATCGCCCAAAGACTGGGCGTAGCCCGCAGCCGCGACCAACAGCAAAACGGCAGAAAGAATCATGGTTTGGCACGCTTGGCGCATAGAACGCTCTCTATTGTGGCCTGCGGAAATAAATCGGCTGAGAGAATACTATCGCTGGCGTGTCCGCCATGCGACATTACCTTCGTGCAGGCGGATAGGTGACGACTGGAAGGAACTCCTGCCGCTCGATCGGCGTGGCGGGCGCCAGTAGGGTCCAGTTAGTGGCGCAACAATTCAGGAACAATTGGGCGCGGAACCTAACCGCCGCGCCGAACCTATTCCTGCGAAAAAACGGCCTCGAGTTCGCCCCTTGGCGGCGCGCTCCGCAGCCCGGTAATACCGTACTCGAAGCCCTTTTCGAAGGCTTTGAGATTCAAGTCGCGAAAACTTGCCGGCACCGAGTCGGCTACCGCTCTGCGGACCGCATCTGGTTCCAGCAGTTGGGTCACTGCGGTGAAAAAGCCCACCATCACCGAGTTCAGCACCATGCGCTTGCCGAGTTCCTCCGCGATGCGCGTGGCCGGGATGGCAAAAACTCTGACTCCCTCTTTGATTTCAGAGACCCGCACCAGGTCCTCTTCCACGATCAACATGCCGCCATCCTTCAGTTCCGGGACGAAGCGAACGTAAGCCTCTTGCGACATGACGACCAGGATGTCCGGGTGCGGAACATAGGGATACAGCACCGGCGATTCCGACAGAATGAGTTGCGCGCTGCAGGCGCCGCCGCGAGCCTCTGGCCCGAAATTCTGAGTCATGGTGGCAAATGCGTTCTGATAGATCGAAGCTGCCTTGCCCAGAATCACGGCCGAGAGGATCACGCCCTGGCCGCCAAATCCCGCGATACGAACTTCGGTTAGCTGCATACCATCACCTCCGGTTCCTCGACGAAGCGCTCGCCGAGCGATTCCACATACTGCGCGCGCATCATGGTTTGATAATCGGGCCGGTCGCGATCCACGAATTTGCCCACCGCGATCTCGCCGTCAAGAGTGAGGCCGACTTCGCCCGTCGGCGCGCCGTTCTTGACCTTGCTCTTCTCCTTGTAGAACTTCATGGTGTCCAGGCCATCGCCCATCTTGTTGCGCCGCTGATAGAGCGTGGGGCAAGGCGAAATGACTTCGATGAACGAGAACCCTTTCTTCTGAAATGCCTCTCCGATCGAACGGGCAAGTTGCCGGACATGGAAGGTGGTCCAGCGCGCAACATAGACCGCGCCCGCGGCTTCGACCAGATGCGGTAAATTGAACGAGGGTTCAAATGTGCCGTAAGGGTTGGTCGAGGTCGTGGCATGGCCGGGAGTTGTCGGCGCCGTCTGCCCGCCCGTCATGGCGTAGATCAGGTTGTTGACGCAAATCACCTTCAGGTCGATGTTGCGCCGCGCGGCATGAATCAGATGATTGCCGCCGATGGCGGAAAGATCACCGTCACCCGAGTAGACGACTACATTCAGCTTCGGATTGGCCAGCTTCAGTCCGGTGGCGAAGGGAATCGCGCGGCCGTGCGTGGTGTGGAAGGAATCGAGCTTCACGTATCCCGCCACGCGTCCGGTGCAGCCGATGCCGGAGACCAGCGCCAGTGATTGCAGATCGATTTTCGATTCGATCAAGGCCCGCGCAAAGCAATTCACTGTGGTTCCGATGCCGCATCCCGGGCACCAGATATGCGGCATGCGGTCGGCGCGCAAAAACGGCTCGACCGGGTTGATGATGTTGAGGGAATCGCTCATCGGCTTGCCTCCACAATGGTCTTCAGAATGTCCTTGGGATCATGCACGCCGCCGCCGGCATGCGGCACCAGATAGGTCTTGGCCTTGCCGTTCGCGGCGCGGTCGACTTCCCGCACCATCTGGCCGAGGTTGAGTTCCGGCACCACGAAAGCCTTCACGTGCGATGCCAACTCGGCAATCTTCTTCTCGGGGAACGGCCACGCGGTGATCAGCCGCAGCTTTCCAACCCGCAATCCCTGGGCGCGGGCAAGGTCGATGGCGCGCTGTGCAACCCGCGACGTGATTCCGTAGGAGACCACCACCACGTCGGCATCGTCGAGCTGATCCTCCTCGAACATGGCGATACGGTCAGCCGCCACGCGGACCTTGTTCTGCAGCCGTCGTACCAGCTTGTCCTGGGTTTGCGGAGTCATGTTCGGATAGCCGCGCTCATCGTGGGTCAAGCCCGTCACGTGAAAGTTGTAACCTTCGCCGGCATGCGCCATTTCCGGCACCATGTCGCCGTTGGTGCCGTAGGGAAGGTAGTCCTCGACGGACTTGTGCGTATGCTTGCGAGGCGTGACGTCAATTTCGTCCGCCGCCGGTATCACTACTTTCTCCGTCATGTGCCCGACCACTTCATCCATCATGAACATGACCGGAATGCGGAATTCCTCGGCCAGGTTGAAAGCTTTGATGGTGAGGTCGAAACATTCCTGGGGAGAGTTGGGACACAGCGCAATGATTTCGTAATCGCCATGCGAGCCCCAGCGCGCCTGCATCATGTCGGCTTGCGCGGGCAGCGTTGGCAGGCCGGTGGATGGACCGCCGCGCTGCACATCCACGAACACGCACGGCGTCTCGGTCATGGCCGCGTAGCCGATGTGCTCCATCATCAGCGAAAAGCCCGGTCCGGAAGTCACGGTGAAGGCTTTGGCTCCTGCCCACACTGCGCCTTGTAAGGTGATGGAGGCGGCCAGTTCATCTTCCATCTGGATAAAGGTTCCACCCACCGTCGGCACGCGCGCGGCGAATCGTTCCACCACTTCCGTGGAAGGCGTAATCGGATAGCCAGCAGCGAAGCGGGCCCCGGCTGCCAGCGCGCCTTCACAACAGGCGTGGTCGCCGTCCATGAAGTGGACCCCGGTCAAAACTCCGTGCGGATCAGCCTTCATTTTCCACCTCCAGTCGCCGGAGTCTTCAGCCCGTAGATCGCAAAATCCGGGCAGTACATCCCGCACAGATCGCAGCCGCTGCACTTCTCCGGATGCACGACATGCGGCGGGTGATAGCCCTTCGAGTTAAAAGCGGAAGATAGCGCCAAGACCTTGGTGGGACAGAATTCCACGCAGAACCCGCAGGCCTTGCAGCGCTCCACCACAATCGAAACATGTCCTTTTGCCACGAAACCCCCACCTTGAGAAGAATTCTTACTTGCCCAAAACGAAGTTCGATTATGGGACGGCGACGACCGAAAGTGGTGTGACGGAGGTCACAAACCGTTGTGAGATGGAACACCGGGAAATTGCCGCAGACTGGCCAGGTTGCAAGGGTTTTTTCAACAAGGTTTCCATCGTTCCTGATAGTTTTGAGAGTATCTTGTCAGAAGAAACACGCATCCAGATTGGACAAGGAGACCAGACGGGATGGGCCTCGCGCGCGTCCTGAGGCGGTGGCGGGACCACTACTATGTCAGCCTCTTGCTGGCGAATTGCGCAAAGCCGCTGCACTTTGTTTCCTCTCAAGCGGCGCTGCAGATGCAGCGGAAAGTACGCAAGAACGGCGTCACCCTCCGCCTGCCCAACGGCAAGAAGATGGCGATCGCGAGGGACACCGGAATCGCCATTTCCTCCGCTCTTTTTTGGCATGGACTCGACGGCTACGAGCCCGCGACCTCCCGCACCTTGCGATTCTTTTTCGAGCGCGTGACCACCTTCGTCGACGTCGGAGCCAACTGCGGCTTGTACTCGGCGCTGGGCGCGCTATGGAATCCGGGTCTTCAGGTCACGGCGTTTGAAGCGGTTCCTGCGATATTTGCCGGCCTGATGAAAAACATCCGGCTGAACCACTTGGAAGAGCGCGTTCATTCCGAGAACGTGGCGTTATCCAGCCAATCCGGGAGAGCGACTTTCTTCATGCCGACCGGCGAAGGCCGGGACGTGGAATCCACCGGGACGTTGGCCAGCGAGGGCTGGCAAGCCAGAAAGGGATCTCCCCGTATCGAGGTGGAGACAGTGCGGTTCGACGACTACGAACCGCGTCACCCCATGCATGTGGATCTGGTGAAGATCGATGTCGAGGATTTTGAGGCAGACGTGCTGGAGGGAATGCAGGCGACCATTACGCGGGACCGGCCCTTCATCGTCTGCGAAGTGTTGCCTCGTCTCCACCGGAACCAGCGAACCCTCAACATCATCGAGGCCTTGAATTATCAGCCGTATTGGATCACGCCCACCGGCTATATCCGCGTCTCACACTTCGATTTCGAGCGCGGCAATCTGACGGACTTTCTGCTGTCGCCGGTGTCTACCCCGGATGCGGTCACTGGCAATCTCAGCGTTCTTTGGAACATCAAACAGCAGACAGGACTCACGCTGCGTCACTCGTAGCGCAGCGCCTCAATCGGATCGAGCCGTGACGCACGAATCGCGGGCAGCATTCCGCTGACCAGTCCTACCAGCGCCAGAATCACCGTGGCCACCAGCAGCGTGCCCGGATCAATCACCAGGCGGATATCGCCGGCCGCTGCATTCTTGGCGATGGCGCTATACAGTGTGAGCCTCCCCACCGTGAGCGCGACTACATACGCCAGGATGACGCCCAACGCCCCGCCCATGAAAGTGATGGTCAGCGCCTCTGCCAAGAACTGCACGAAGATGTCGCGGCTGCGCGCACCCAGCGATTTCTCCATGCCAATCTCGCGGGTACGCTGCGACACCGAGACCAGCATGATATTCATCAGGCCAACCCCGCCGATCCCCAGCGTGAGCGTGCCGATGAATGCCAGCAGGATCTTCAAACCCAGCGTGATCACTTCGAACGCGTGAACTTGTTCCATCAGATTAAATACCAGCAGCGCGCGACGGTCGGCGGGATTGAACTTGTGCTGCATGCCCAGCACGTATCGAACCGACTGCTCGAGGCGCAAATACTCGGTGGTCTCGTAGTTGAACCAGATGGAGTCAAGGTAGTGAATGTCCTTGAGGTCGCCCATGGTCGTGAAGGGGATGTAGATCACGCGATTAATGTTGTCGTCCCCGGCTTGCATTTTGGCGTCCAGCACGCCGATCACCTCGAAGCTGAGCCCGTCAATACGAACGTATTCGTGCAGCGCCTGCCGTCCCGAAAACAGCTTTTCCTTGGCCTCGGATCCCAGCACGGCCACGTGAGCACGCTGCATCTGATCTTCCATGTTGTAGAAACGCCCCTGAGCGACGGTTAGCGCGCGGACCGAAGCGGCGTTCGGATATTCTCCCGTAACCTGGAAGGCGTAAGTTCGCGTTTCATACTGAATGTTCGACTCCTTTCCGACTTCCGGCGTGATGTGGGTAATTTGCGGGACGCTCTCCGTCAGCGTATCGATGTCGTCGAGGGTGAAACGGATCAGCGACCCGGCTTTCTGGCCACCCGCCTGCATGGAACTGCGTTGGGGAACCAGGATCATCAACTTAGTGCCGAAGTTGGCGAAGATGTTGGCGCAAGCCTGGCCAAAGCCGGTCCCGTAAGCCAGAAGCATCACCACCGTGGCAATGCCCCACGCCATGCCCAGCATGGTGAGCGCTGTGCGGCGCCGGTTGTGCCGCATGGCTCCGTAGGCCTCAGTCAGTAAGTCTTTCAGCATCGCTTATTCCTGCCGCAGCGCTTCCACTGGCTGCAGCATCGCGGCTTTGCGCGCCGGATAAAGTCCGGCCACGATTCCAGCCAGCGTCAGACAGGAAATTGCCAGGACCGCACTCGAGGGCACGAGCTTGGGAGGATCGAAGCCTTCCGGGCCCTGCAAGGTGCCCAGCGCCGCCATCAGACCGCCTGCGAGAGCCATCCCAATCAATCCGCTGAACAACGTCAGGAGAATTCCTTCCATGAAGAACTGAAACAGAATGCTGCGATTGGTCGCGCCCAGGGCTTTGCGCAGTCCGATCTCCCGCGTGCGCTCGCTTACCGCAACCAGCATGATGTTGATGACGCCAATCGCGCCCAGCGCCAGCGTAACCAGTCCTACGGTTCCGAGGAACATGTTCATGGCGTCGAAAATCAGGCCCATCATTTCTGCCTGCTGCACCGTGTCCCAGCCTTCGAAGGCATCTTCGTCGTGATAGTCGAAACCGTGATTGCGGGCGACAATCTTATGCGTTTCTTCGAGGGCCAGCTTGTGCTCAGCGGGAATGCGTGGCTGGTAATTGATCAGGGAAATCGCGTTTGGCTCATCCTCGTTTTTGATCCGGAAATACGTGTTCATCACCTGGTAAGGGATGTAGCCGCGCATGTTGGTGGAATTGTCGTCGCCACGCCCCACTCGCTTGACCGTGCCGATCACCTCAAAGCTGATTCCGTTCAGCAGAATCGTCGCGCCCACCGCGGGACGTCCGGGGAACAGGTTCTTGGTCATCTCGTCGCCCAGCACGATCACGTTGCGTCTCTGTGTGTCATCCAGATCGTTCAGCCAGCGTCCTTGCTTCAGGGGCAGATAACGGATTCCGTTGTACTGGGTTTCTACGCCGCAAATTTCTCCGTTGGCGTTGGCGAACTCGCTGACCGCGTGCACGTCATTGCGCAGAAGCACAGGCACGGCCTCGCGGACATGCGGCGCTTCCCTGCGGATGTCGGCATAGTCTTGATAGGTGAGGTGGTAGTAGCGCGCCGAGCTCATGTTCCCTTCCACCTGGGGCGCCCGGCCCGGATAAAGAAACATGATATTTTCCCCGTACTCGTTCAGTCCGCGCTTGTTGCCAGAACGGAAGCCTTCGCCCAAACCGACCAGCAGCAGCAGCGAGCCCACTCCCCAGGCGATGCCGAACATGGTGAGAAACGAACGCAGCTTGTGGGCCCACAAAGTACGGAAGATCTGCACGAAGATGTCCAGCAGGGTTCGCATAACTTCCGTTCACCCGGACTCAAAGATTTTACTAATCCGCGGCACAGAGAGTCGGTGACAGCTTAGTCCTTGGACGTGCTGCAGGGCTTAGGGTTAGCCGGATTGAGTCAGTCCGGCGTACACCCGCCGCAAGGGTTCTTATCCGCGGGGACTCGCGGCGATCAAAACGCCATCTACTGGCCGGATCGGATTAGGTGCCACACCTCGGGCAGCGAGCTGTTGGCGAAAGGAGCGGGAGCCAGGGTCATCACCAGCATGAGCAGGGCAAATACCGCGAGCCAGCGCCGGGAGCCAGTCACACCTGGCCACTCCGCAACCATGGGATGCCTCATGCCGCTGATCCTCAGCAGGACTGCCCAGATCAGCCAGCCCGCCCAGAAGTAGTAAGCCATCGGAAGCAGGGCGATGATGGTTAGCCGCGAAACCAGTTTATGCGCGCGCGGCGCAATGGCGAATACGATGTGCCCTCCATCGAGTTGTCCGCCAGGAAGCAGGTTGAGCGCCGTGGCAAACATGCCGACCCAGGCCGCAATCGCGGTGGGATGAAAATAGACAGCGTGAAGCCCCGGCGTCCCCACCTTCAACTGCGGGAGCGGCAGAACATGCCACAGGAGCCGGAAAATCAGCGGATATCCGAGTTGAATGTCCGATGCTGCAGCAGCCTCCGGCAAGAACTTGGAGTGCGGCAGCGCAAAAAGTAGCACGCCGAGCGCTGTCACAAATCCCGCGATCGGTCCCGCAATCCCAATATCAAACAACGCCGCGCGGGAGCGGATCGGAGAACGAATGCGAATAAATGCCCCCAGCGTTCCAATCAATGTCGGCGCCGGGATGAAGAACGGCAGCGTAGCGTTCACTCCATAGTGGCGAGCACAGAGATAATGCCCCATTTCATGCGCCAGCAGGATCAGCATCAGGGTGGAGGCGAACGGAATCCCCAGCAGCAGCCGCGAGGGTTGCGCCAAAATCCAGCGCAGCGGAAACAGCGGGACGTCGTCCTCGTTCATGGAGAACGCCGGCTGATCGTGCAGAAAGTTGTACTCCATGCGCGCGCCCACCACCAGGGTGGTGAAAACCGTAAGCCCCAGCAATAGCAAGTGAAGCCACAACCGGTTCTTTGGCCGTTGCACCACGTAGACCGGCATCGGGCGGTAATACTCTGCGGTCGAGGAAGATGGGGGAAGAATTTCGGACATCAGGATTTCGCTGTGGACGTGGTGTAAACCTGATCAGGCGACAGACGGGCGACACCGCCCGCACGGCAACGCCGTGCCGCGCTAATCGATCGACTGCAACTCCTTGCCCGGCTTGAAACGGACCGCTTTGCCCGGCGGAATCGAAACCTCCGCGCCGGTGCGCGGGTTGCGCCCGATTCCAGTTTTGCGCGGGCGCACGTTGAACACGCCGAATCCGCGCAGTTCAATGCGATCACCTTTCGCGAGCGAGCGCTTCATGCTGTCAAACACGGTTTCGACGGCCAGTTCGGCCTTGGTCTTGGTGATTCCGGTTTTGTTGACCACTTCGTTGATAATGTCCAGCTTGATCACAGGCGTCTCCCGTGGCCGAGGTGTTTTTAGTGTACCAAGTGATTGATGCTAAGGAAGATATGGGAGATTGTCAACGGCAGGCGTTGTCTCGTAAGGATACAATCCCCAAACACTCGGCGCTTTGGGCACAGCTGGGGACGCTGGTTCAGGCAGTCGCAAGGTTGCGGTTGTGCGCCGAGCCGCAATCATCGCGGGCGTCAGGTCGTTTGAATTGCTTGCTCAACGCGAGTCCCTGCTGCTGATAAGAAGAACCTATGGAGGAACCGTATACCCTCTCAGGCGGAGCCGCCATCGGATAGTAGTGCAAGCTGCCGACCAGAGCGTCGTCCTCTAATAGAATATCCACCTCATACGCCCTGACCTCGAGCACAGCTCTTGTTCCACCAATTTCGCCATTCGCCCCATATCCGAAGCCCGGATCGAAGAATCCCGCGTAGTGAACGCGAAATTCTCCCATGCTCGGATCGTGAGCGATCATTTCCGCCGCGTGATCCAAGGGCACGCGCACCCTTCTTTTCGAAGCCAACAGGTAGAAGCCATCTGTCTTGAGAATAATGTGGCCGTCACGGGGCCGCGGGATGGCCTCCCAAAAATCCGCCGGATCGTAGAAGTCTACCTTCTCCAGTTCTACTGGCAGCGGGGACTTTCGGTCGGCTTTGGCCCTGTAGGCGACTATACTCGACGAGTCACCGCCCTCCAGGTCTACCGTGATCTCCACGCCATCACCGATGTGATTCTTCCCCGGACTCCCTTCCGCATCATAGACAAGCCGTTCCCTCCTGGCCAACTCCTTCAGACTGCCGTTGCTTAGTCGGGCCGAATTGCCGCGTACAAAGCGCAGTTGGTTCAGTTTCATCCCGGCTTTCACACGGACCGGGAATGTTCTGGAGGACACTTCTACGTAGAGTTCTCCTGAATAGCCTCTAGGAACGTGGTCGAATTCATCACCGCACTCGGTGATCAATCGCGTGAAGATATCGAGAACGTCCAGTTGTACTCTTAGGATTGGCGATGCCTTGGATATTGCTAGGCAGATTCAGCCTTTCAAGCAGCGGGATAATGTATACCGCGCCCGGCTCTAACAACTGCGGAGTGGGTTCCGTCAGGTCAATGGTACTCTCAAGCAATTCATGCACTCTGGTGAGGAAGGTGGCTGAACGGCCACGCAGGAAACTCGCCCGAACGCGGAATGCTTTTCGGCCTAACCGCAAATCAAGGCTCGCTGGCTGGATTTGAGAGTCTGATACTTCCGGGCTTGCGCTTATCCTGCCGGTAGCCACCATCCGCTTGATCTGCTGCCATGGCAAAATTCCGTTCCCGCCCTGCTCGTCGTACATCTCCGGGAACAGCGCTCGCTCTACAGTGTCCACTTCGGTCCACCCCTAGAATTTATGAACTACCATGCCGCTCGGCGAGAGCAGCAACCCTTTTCGCTCTCTCGATCAACTCGGTCCCGCGATATGTGGCGTAGCAGCCAAGACTGCAGAATCCACCTTCGGACTTCTTGCCGCTGCCAACCCGAGTATGGTCAGGTATGTCCCTACCGCAGTTTGGGCAGATGTTCTTGTCCCATAACTCCAGCAGGTAATCCTGTTCTGATCTAGCCACTGTTAGTTCCGGATGCTTCCCGTGCCAATGCGTTTCTTCTCGTCTCCTCCAATGTTACCGGCAGTGGCTGCCCGGTGTAAAAGGCGTACCCGGCTCGACGTAGATGCGATTCCAAGGTAGAAACTGCCCGCTCGAACCCCTCGGGAACCTCCACATAGACGGGGACGACGAGGACGTTAGGCATCGGTGGGCTCCTTTGCTCACTATGGCACGCAGCTTATCAGAGACGTTAGCAAAGACGGGGATGTGAATTGTTAGCAAAAGTTGTACGTTCTGTGGATTTCTCTTGTAATGGTCCTCGCCAATGAACGTTTCTGCCAGCTTATCTTCTTCCAGTCCGACGAAGTCTGCGAGGTCAGCTACGCCGACCGTAAAGGCAAGTACCAGTCGCAGAAAGGCATCGTCCTGCCGAAGTTGTAGAAGAAGCTGTCGGCTCTCAGCAGTCAGCTTTCAGCGAGGCCCCGAGTTCGTGCCGAGCTTCGCTCGGCTGCCCAGCCGAGGGCGGCTGTCCCCACTTGATTTTGCGAATGACCCACGACGAACGACCGACGACAGCCTCACTCCCACTCAATCGTCCCCGGCGGCTTCGACGTGATGTCATACACCACGCGGTTCACTCCCTTGACCTCATTCACAATCCGCGTTGACATTCGCTTCAGCACCTCATGCGGCAGCGGCACCCAGTCGGCGGTCATGCCGTCTTCAGAGTGGACGGCCCGAATCGCGCAGGTGTAAGCGTAAGTTCGCTGATCGCCCATGACGCCCACCGACATCACCGGCAGCAGCACCGCAAACGACTGCCAGATTTTGGAGTACAGCCCGGCATTCTTGATCTCGCCAACCACGATTTCGTTGCAGTTGCGCAGAATCTCCAGCCTCTCCGGCGTGACTTCGCCGAGGATGCGTACTGCCAGTCCCGGGCCGGGAAACGGCTGGCGTTGCAGAATCTCTTCCGGCATGCCAAGGTCGCGTCCGATGCGGCGGACTTCATCTTTGAAAAGTTCTTTCAGCGGCTCGATCAGCTTGAGCTTCATGGTCTCCGGCAAGCCGCCGACATTGTGGTGCGACTTGATCACCTGCGACGGTCCGCGCACCGAGCGCGATTCAATCACGTCCGGATAAAGCGTGCCCTGCACCAGCCACTCCACTTTGCCTTCTTTCTTCTCGATGCGATGCGCCTCTTCATCGAACACAGCAATGAACTCGTTGCCGATGATCTTGCGTTTCTTCTCAGGGTCGCTCAAGCCGGCCAGCTTTTGCAGGAAGCGCTCCGTGGCATCGACTGCGTCAAGATGCAGGCCCAGCTTGTCGCGCAGGTTCTGCTGAACTTTCTGGAATTCGTCTTTGCGCAGCACGCCGTTGTTCACAAAGATCGAGGTCAGCCGCGAGACGCCTTTGTCATCGCGCAGAGCGCGGTCGACCAGGGTTGCGGCAACCGCCGAATCCACTCCGCCGGAGAGCGCGCAGATAGCTCGGCCGCGTCCGACAGTTTCCCGCACCTGGGCGACGGTCGCATCGATGAAATGCTGCGCCGTCCAGGTGGGTTTGGCTCCGCAGATTTCAAGCGCGAAGTTGCGCAGAATGTCGGTGCCGTGCTCGGTGTGATGCACTTCAGGATGAAACTGCACCGCCCACATTCGCCGCTCGGCGTTTTCGATCGCCGCCAGAGCGTTGGGCGAACTCGCAGTCTGTGCAAATCCAGGCGGCAACTGCACCGCCTCGTCGCCGTGCGACATCCACACGGAAAGTTTTTTCGGAAGACCATGGAACAGCGTGGAATCGCCCTTGATTTCCACTTCCGCGCGGCCATATTCCCGTTTGTGCGCGGCATGCACCTTGCCACCCAGCGCATGCACCATGAGCTGCAAGCCGTAACAAATGCCCAGAACCGGCACTCCCAACTCGAAGACGCGCTTGTCCATCGCCGGCGCATCCTGGTCGTACACCGACGAAGGCCCCCCAGACAGAACAATGCCAACCGGCGAGTAGCTGCGAATCTCCTCTAGGCTGGCCGTACAAGGCAGTACTACCGAAAAGACGTTTTGTTCGCGGATGCGGCGCGCGATCAGTTGCGAATACTGGGCGCCAAAGTCAAGGACGACAATTGATTGGGTTTCCACGAACGAGTATGTCAGATACGGCTTGATGGTGTAAAGCAAAAGCTGGGAACTGGCGATGTGGCCTACGACTGGCCCGGTCTTGGTAAACCCGCGTGCGGCTGTAGAGACGCAGATGGCCACGTCTCTCCGACCGAAGCAGACTCAAGTGACCTTAGCCCCAGACTTCCGTAACTAGCCGCCATACAACCTTCACAACTATGCTTTCGAGCGAGGTGTTCAACTCAGCATGAAGAACAGAATATCGAACTCGCTTGTAGCCCTGGCGATCGGCGGCCTGCTGTTGGCAGGGTCCGCGGTTGCCCAAACTTCAACCAATACTTCCGGCGCCGGACCCGGCGTGGTGGATCCTGGCCATCCTCGCGTGAACCAGGTCAACACCCGGGAACAGAATCAGCAGAACCGCATTGCCAATGGTGAGAAAAACGGCACTTTGAGCCCCAAACAATCCGCCAACCTGGAAAAGCGGGAAGCCAATGTGCAGGCGCGGGAGCAGAAAGACATGGCGGCTCACAATGGACATCTGACCAAAGCCGAACAGAACGGGATCAACCGTCAGCAGAACCGTATCAGCAAGAGCATCTACAAAGACAAGCACCCAACGCAATAAGAGCTTCGCGCTTCCCCGGGGGTACGAGCCGCAGCCAGTCGCGGCTTTTTTCTTTTTGGGACTTATGAATAAATTGCCAATGACCGGTCTTGGGTTCCACGATGCTATGATTTTCCCGTGTCCTCCCACGCTCGCGGAAAATTCATCACTCTCGAGGGTCTCGACGGTTGCGGCAAGAGCACGCAACTGGAGAAGCTGGCTCGGGCTTTGCGCGCCCACAAGCTGCCGATCGTGGTGACTCGCGAACCCGGAGGCACGCCCAGCGGCGAAAAGATTCGGCAGTTGCTGCTTGACACCGGAACCTCATCCCTGGCCCCCCTCGCCGAGCTGGCCCTGATGTTCGCCTCCCGCGCGCAGCACATCCGCGAAGTCATTGAACCGTCGCTGGATGCGGAACGAATCATCCTCTGTGACCGCTTCACCGATTCCACGGAAGCCTACCAGGGAGGCGGACGTAAGCTCGGCAGCGAGCCAGTGCTGGCCCTGCACCGCATCCTTTGCGGGGATTTGCAGCCCGATCTCACCATCTTGATGGACTCGGATGTCGCCGCCAGCGTGCGCCGGGCGCGCCGCCGGAACTTGGCCCGCGCCTCCAGGAACGCCCGCCGGGAAATCGACGAAAACCGCTTCGAGCAGGAGAGCCGCGCGTTCTTCGGGCGAGTCCGGCAGGTTTACCTGGCGATTGCCGAACGCGAGCCCAAACGCGTGGCCCTGGTGGACGCGCGCGGCACCCCCGACGCGACCCACCAGCAAATCATGGAGGTGGTCAGCAAGCGGCTGAAGCTGGGAGCGAAGCCTCGTTAGAGGAAATCCTGGTTCTTAGAGCTCGATTAGCCCACCTTCGTTTATCCTGATTACTGGCTCGGGAAGCTCCCTCATGCCCTTCTCTGACTTCCACGGCAATCCCGACGTTCTCCACCGGCTGCGGGAGATGCTCGCGCATGAACGATTTCCGCAAGCTGTAATCCTTGCCGGTCCGGCTGGTTCCGGCAAGTACACGCTGGCGCTCATGCTGGCTAAAGCCATGAATTGCCTGCAGCCTCCGGCGAGCGACGGCCTGCCCGATTTCTGCGGACACTGCTCCAACTGCGTTCGCATTGCGCAATCGGAGGATTTGGACGCCCGCTTTGCCGAGGCGGTCGAGGCCCGCGAGAATCTCCGCGACGCCGACAAGAAAGATACCCGCCTGTTCGTGCAGACTCATCCCGACGTGCTGATCATTCCGCCCGATCCGCCGCAGATGATGATCAAGGTCGACCAGGTGCGGCGGGTGATAGAAACCATCTACTTCCGTCCGGGCGACGCCAAAGAACGCGTCTACATCTTTACCGACTCGGCCTTCATGAAGGAGGCGGCCAATTCCCTGCTGAAAGTGCTGGAGGAACCACCCGAGTTCGCGACCCTTTTCCTGCTGACGGAAAATCCCGGCGAGTTGTTGCCCACGATTCGTTCGCGATCCATGACTGTGACTCTGAATGCCTTGCCAGCAGCAAAGATCGAGCGGTATCTGGAGAAGCAGCGTCCCGATTGGAATGCCAAGCAGCGAGCCCTGACTGCCCGGCTGGCGGAAGGCGCGGTGGGACGCGCTCGCACCTTCGATCTCGCGGCTTACTCGGCGGCCCGCACTCACGCGCTGGCCGTGCTCAGTTCGGCTTTGCGCGCGGGCGAGCACAGCGAACTGTTCAAGATTACCGAGACTTACCGCGCCGGTGCCGAAGGACGTGACAAGACCGACCGCCTGCTGCGCGCCCTCTACTCGCTGCTGCACGACATCACATTCCTGCATTCCGGCGCGCCTGAACTGGTGCGAAACACCGACATCCTGGGCGAATTGCAGAAGCTGGCCGAAGCTTCAAATTTTGAGTGGATCGTGTCCGCCGCCAACGGAGTGGACGAGATCGAACGTGGCATGCGGCGAAATCTGCTCCGGTCGCTGGCGCTGGACTCGTTCGCAACCGCGTTGGAACGGTGACAGCGGGTCTGGAACTCCGCTCTTTCGAGCCGCGAGCCACTGCGACGCGACGGAAAAAGCGAAAGTTTTACGAAAGGGGGATGGCTTTCTGACTTTCACCGCTTAAGCTGTCTCAAGCGGTCATTTATTGGGGTTGAAGCCATGCCCAAGGCATCATGGCTTGGGGGGTCGTCGGGTTCGCCCAAATCCGGAGGTGACGCTGCGTGCCGTCGCCAGGGCCCCCTGCTCGGGCTTTGGCGTCCGCCGCGTCGCCATCAACGTTTTGATCAGCTGTCGCTTCCGCCGACAGTTTCTCCAACTTTGCGACCCGCTGCTCCAGAGCTGACGTGCGTTTCGCCGCCGCCAACTCAATTGCGCGCATCTGCAAACTCAGGACGCGGACCATGGCTTCGGCGACGCCGGGTTTAAGCTTGCCCGAGTAGAGTTCATTAGCCACAAGAGTACCCGTGTCCAACACTGCAGTCACGTTGTCCAATGGCGGTAGCGGATCGGCACTTTCTAGGGCAGGGTAGCGCTTGCTCCTGCCCCCGATTCGCCCCATTTCCGAGGCCTTCTTGGGGTTGGTGTGAAGGAAGCACCGGCCGCCCTTGGTTGCGGCCGCGCGACAGGGTTTCCCGGCCTTGGTTCGAGCTTGGCACCTTCTTTGTTTTTGTACGGTCTTCATTTGGTCCTCCATATAAACAATTGACAGCGAATTTTGGTTCACTAACAGTCTTCAGGGTTTCGAATGATGTTCTCTTCGTTCTCCGTCGTCCCCCCTCCTTCTGAATGAGGAAGGATCAATACCTCCAGCGCCGGCGGCCAAGACGTGCCGGTCGGCTACTTGCTTTGGCCACCGCTTCCGCCTGCAGAAACCTGACGCGGGCTGAGGTGTAGTCGTGCGCTTCAATCAGGGGAGCGATCTCCTCCTGTATTTTCATCTTCCAAGTTTTCTCAGCCGGATCCGGCCTGGTGAGAAGCATGTACTTGAGACAATCCCGCAAGTGGTTGTCTTTATCGACGATCTTTTCGGTGGGGTTCTTGGTCGCGAGTTGGGCCGGCGTCGACTCTGCCCGTTGAGCCCGGCGCAGCTCCCACAGAAGATTAGGGCAGCCTTCGTTGTGCACGCCGAACTGCGGTCTGGCGATGTCCTGCAATCTCTTCGGACAAACGATCTTGAGTGTCGGCTCCTGTTCGTCCAGGTTCATCCAGTGCTGAAGAATACACTCCATTCCAAGCAGCTCATTGTTTTCTGGCGCCGGCGTCAGGTCGTCGATGCCATCCTCTACATACAGCGATGCGATGGCCTTGTAAGTACCATCGTTCTGCGCTTGGTTCGCCCAGAAAATCGACGGATCAGAGTAGGTAGTGGTGCCCACAAATCCCTGCAATCGTCGCAGGAATGGGACGTGCTGCTTCGGGCTCAGCCCAAGCTGGTAGTATTCGCGCAGAATGTATATGTTGCCATCGAAATCGATACATCCCACGAGCGCGGCAGTGGGGTTCGCCTTTCCATAATCGAACCCTCCGAAATACTTCCAGTGAGGGGAGGGCTGGAATCCCGAAGTCTGCGGATCGATGATGATCTTATCGCCGTAGCGATTCAGGATTTCGGCAAATAGCCGTTCACCGCCGCCGGCGCCGAATACGATTTCCTGTTCGGCTTGCCAAGCGCTCTCCGAGGTGTACTTGCGCCGCTCCTGCCTCTTCCATTCTTCCGTCCGACGCTCGGGGTCGGCAGTGTAGTGCAGCCGCAGGACACAGATGTCCTGCGGAGTCCGTTTTTCAGTTAGTCCTATCGCGAGTTCTTTCATGTCTACTCCGCTGAAACCACAACACTTTCAAACCAGCCACTGTCGGCGCTGGAGAGCACAGCAATCTTCTTACATGCCGCAATAGCCTCTTCATATGAGTGACCAGCGTCCGCTACGAACGCGGCCTCGTCGATGAACAATGCAGTTGGGTGGTACGACCTGACCTTATCCGCGCCGTGCGGAATCCCCACGATCCGGTTCCCGTCTTTGAAGTTCAGCTCAAGCCGGCTTTGCTTTGCCAGCGGCGCGGCAAGCGGGTACAGGTCCTTAATATCTGGGTCTTGGCGGCGGTATAGGATCTTCGCATAGTCAACCAACTCTGCAGCCTTGTCTTCCGTCTGGCTCTGGAACAGCACCTCCACCCCTGGCGTGGTCATGCAGTCATGCGTAAAAAAGCCCACAAACAACCACGACATCATCAGGTCGCGACTTTTCGCGCAGAACACAACTGGCTCACGCTGCAGCACTTCAATAATCGGCCGGAAGTATGGCTTGTCTGGGAAAGGCCGGTAGGGCGATCTGGCTTTGGCCTCACGCCAGTGCGGATCCTTGGTTTGTGTATGATGCTGCAGCCAAGTGAGAACATCACGCACCTTTTGGGCCGCACAAACCGACTCGGCTACCGCCGGTTTCTTGACGAGACGGTCGTTCGTTTTGCTGAGCCTCCAGTCTCGTTATACGCTTCTCTAGCTCTTCCTCTGGCGTCATGGCTTCCCTCTTTTGCTCAGCACTACCGCGTTTGCCGTGGTTCCTAAATGCTGCACTGGATATTGACCCCGCTGCAGGATTCTTTCGCTCTGCGCTTGCACCGCGGAGCGTTTCGCATTTACCGCCAAAGTCATTTCCTGTCCTGCTCATTCAGGTCCTGCCTCGCGATTACGCGGTTGGGGCTTCATCCCGATGCGTTCACCGAAGCTTCTTGGCCGCCAACAATATATTTTCTTGCCATCCTCATTTGCGTCTTCCTGCGCTTGTTTCGACTCCACAAGACGCTTCAGGATCATGTGAATGGTAGCCAGGGGATTCTGAAAGTGGGCTATGTCCTTGCCAAGCTGTTCCAGTTGATCTCTAACGTCCTTTGGGCGCATCCATTCCGGATGTTGCGCACGAAGTACAGACCGAATTTCATCGGCGAGAGGTGTGTTTGTCAGCAGGTATTCGGCTTCCTCGCTAGGGGGCACCTCGATGCCCTCGTCCTCACAGACAGTGGCCAGAGCCTGAATCAACTGGCGCACACCAACCAGCCTCTTCTGAAGCCTTTCCTGTTCCGAAAGAATTTCGGCCAGTTCACGCTTCGCCGACGCATAAGCCTTGCGGTAATCGGAGGATTCGTTCACGCTCACTATATTTAAGCAAACATACAATGTATTGTAAATGATACTTAAGCGTACGTGATAGTTATGCCAGTTGTAAGAAACCGCATCTGGCATCTGGAAGTGAACCTTAATGACTGTATCTCCAACAAAGCATTAGGCGAACGTCGCGCGGGCGCAATCCGCCAATCCAATCAGGAGCGGCAGCAACCCGGAGCTTCGGCGGCGTTCGAGGGCACCGCCAGGGATGAAAACGAGCGCAGTTATCCGTACCGATGGAAGTGCGTCTTTTGACCGGAGAGCTCCCGGGGCGTCGTGAGAAGGGATTCCAGGAGACGCGAACGCCTCAAGTTGGGCGCTAAGAGGCCCGAACCCCGTTTGGAAATTAGCGGCGGGCGGCGCAGGGGGGAAGTTACCGGGGTGTGGAAGGGTTAGCCGCTAGCGGCAAGATGGGTCTGGAGGGCAGTTCTTTATGTCGCCGATTCGGTCTGGTAGTGTGCTCACGCGGACGACTTCTCCTTCTTCACCTTGGCCCAGCGGGCCTGACGGCACGACGCCTATCTTTGCGCTGCGTTGCTCTTTGGTCATCTTCTTCGCAAGGGCTTTTCCGCCCATTCGGGCGAATTCCTGAATCGTGAGCGGTTTTCCCATGCGCACATGATGGCACAAAAAAAGGATACATGCAAGCGAGAATTTACTTGACAATTACTCGCAAGCGTGTATTAAGGTGGGATTGTAAGCGGGCCGAGCGTGTGCTTGCAACACAGCACTCAGCCCTGACCAAATTCAGCCTATAGAGGAGGCTCAACGTGGCTACACTCACTCTAGCAGACCCTTCCGCCCTGCTCTACACCCTGAAACCGGACACGAATATGTGGTGGATGTTCCGCCTGGAACTGAACCGCTTTGCCCCGCGTTTCTACAATCACCGCGCCGACGCTGAGAAGCTGGCCGCACGCTATCAGAAGGTGCTGGCCGCGCGGCAAGCGAGGTCACATGAAGAAACAACTTAAGAACACGGCGTCAGAAATGAGACTCGCCAACTCCCTTTGGGGGCCGCTCTCAGAACCAAGTGCGGCTAGCCTCACGCAGTTAATTGAGAGCCTTTCCTTGCGGGTCAGCCTTGGAGACCTGCTTTGCTTGGACGGGCATTGGTATGTGACTCATGCCGGCCTCATCCGGCTAGCTCGTCGAAGTCGATGCCATGGAATCCGGGTTCAACCGGCCCGTGAGTTTTGTGATCCTTCTGTGCAGCGTTGGGCTTTTCGGGCCACCGTCTACAAGTCCAAAACATGCCGCGGCTTCGTTGGTTACGGCGACGCCGACCCATCCAATGTTTCCTATCTGGTCCATGGCGCCGAGATGCGCGTTGCCGAAACGCGCGCTGTGAACCGCGCTCTCCGCAAGGCTTACGGCATCGGCATCTGCTCGGTCGAGGAGATCGGGTCTCTTCCCGGTCAGCCCGCTTCGCGTCCGGAGTCGAAGAAGCTGCCGCAGCCGGCCAACGGCAATGGCAACGGGAACTACGGCGGTCGTACCGTCCGCGACCGTCTCTGCCAGTTGATTCGCCAGCATCAACTCGATGCCACCTTGGTCAAGTCCTATGCGACCGATTTCTGTGGCGTGAAGACCCTGCGCGAAGCCACCCGCGAGCAGGTGGAGAACTTCGTCGCTCACCTGGCCGACTGGGCCGAGAACGACCGCAATGCCCTGCTTTGCCAGCTCAACAGCTACCCCAGTCAGAAAGCAGGTGCAGCATGAGACGCCGCATCCAGGGCTTACACGAGGCCGACCAGGTTGCGTCCGGGCAAGTTCGCGATGGTCTGGTGCTGGTCCGGGTCGAGAGAGCACAGCATCGATGGGACGCGCGGAAGCCGTTTTACCTGCTCCGCTTTTCGATCCTTGAACCGAAAGAACTCAGCGGACACTCGGTTTCCGGTCGTCTGTACTGCACACCGAGAGCATTGTGGAAGCTCACCTGGTTCCTGCGCGATTTCGGCTACGACACCGACCTGCTCGGTCGGGACGAGATTGACGAGAAAAGCCTGGTCGGCCTGCGCGGAGTGGTCAAGATCAGCCACGTGGTCGTAAACGGCACTTCCCTGCTCAACCTCGACGGATTCGCACCGGCGAGCCAGTGGGAAGAACTGGCGAGCTCTTTGCCCGCAACTGCCAGCAGGTCCGAGGTGGCGCAATGACCTACAGCTACACCCAACTCAGCCAATATCTGACCTGCCCCCGGCGCTACCGTCACCGCTACCTCGATGGCTGGCAGGAGAAGGACACCCGGGCCGCTATGCTGTTCGGCCGGGCCTTCGAACGGGCTCTCAGCGCTTACTTTCTGCGTGAGGACGCTGCCGCGGCCCTGTTCCGCGAATGGACGGCCTGCCAGAACCAAGGCCTGCGGTTCTCGAACGGCGATACTTGGGACCGGATGCTGCAACAGGGCATCATGCTGCTGGACCGGTTTTGCCAAGATGACCGCATCCGCATTCGCCAACCTCGCCGCAATTTGCAGATCAAGTTCACCCGGCTGTTTTCCGAGACGAATGACTTCGTAGCCTACATCGACGCCATCGGAAAGGTGGACGGCACCCGCTGCCTGATCGAGTGGAAGACCACCTCCAGCCGCTATCCAGAAGAACCCGATGGTCTGCTGGCCCTGGATCCGCAACTGGTCTGCTATTCCTGGATGACCGGCATCTCCGAAGTCGCCCAGGTCGTGTTCGTGCGCAAGCGACTGGTCGAAGTTCAATACCTGCGTACCACCATCACCGACGAGCAGCGGCGGGAGTTCGGCCAGCTGGTCCAAGACACGATTGGGCGGATCGAGTCCGCCCAGTTCCTGCCTCACAGCGGAATTCGCTTCCCGCAGAACCCCTGCAGCACCTGCCCCTATGTGGGGCTTTGCCTGGGGAAACAGGACTTGGTCCAGATCGATCTGGTGCGACGCCCCGGAGCAGAAAACCTTGGTTGGCTTGACGAGCTTACTTACTAACAATCCGCCCATGCTGCCCAAACTCAATCGCCGGCGAGCCGTGTTGGTGCTCACGAAGATCGACGAGATTCTGGCTTGGGAAAAGCGGAACGAGGCGGAGCGGGATACCCGGTTTGTCGAACTCGGGCGTTATCTATGCGAGGTGCGGGCGGGACAGTACTGGCAGGTGGAGAACGTGAAGTCGTTCGATGAATTCCTGGAGAGGCGGTTTCCGGAATCCAGGCGCAAGGCGTACTACCTGATGTCCATCCACGAGCATCTGCCGCCTCAGGCGAGAAGGGAACTGAAGGCTGTGGGATGGACCAAGGGGCTGGAGTTGGCCAAACTGGCCAGGAGGGACCAGCAGCACTTCGATTGTGCAACCTGGTTGCACAAAGCCCGGGAAATGCCCAAGGAGCAGTTTAAGCGGGAAGTCGAGAAGGAGTTAACCGGGAAAGAAGCCGAGCCGTCGGAGATTATCTACTTCAAGCTGTACAAGAGCCAGATCCCGGTGGTGGAGCAGGCGATTGAGACCGCGGCGCTGATGCTGGGTACGGACAAATCGCGCGGCTACTGCCTGGAAATGATCTGTGCGGATTTCCTGGCGGGAGCCAACCTGGAGAACGGCAACTCGCATGTCCTGCTGCAGTCGATCCTGCGATTCTTCAAGTTCCTACCCGACGAAGAAAGAAAAACGTTCGTGGATTCCTTGATCCAGAAGGCGTCGTGAACTGGGTCCGACCAAAACGTCCTCCCGTGCGGCTTGAACCCCCGTTGTACGAACAGCTCCGCAACCAAATCTTACGCCGCGATGGCTGGCGATGCCAGGCGTGCGGCACCATGTCGAATCTTGAGGTGCACCACAAGGAATTTCGCAGCCAGTCCGGCGATGATTTAGAGCAGAACCTGATTACCCTTTGTGTTCTCTGCCATGCCATCTTGCATCAAAATCGAGCAGTCTAGGGGTTAGCAAAATAACTGTCAGTGCAGGGGGGGGATAGGAGATAGCGCACTCTGAAACTGCACTCCTCTAGTAACTAAGTAGTAAAATCGAGGAAAAAGCGACGCGGGGGAGCGGGGGAGCGGGGGGAATTCGGGGGAAATCAGGCGCGAGCGAGCGGGGGAGGGGGAATCGGGGAAAAATCGAGCAAAGATGAGCGGGGCGGGAGGGGGAATCGGAGTTGCGTTTGCGCTGCGAAGCGCTGGGGAGTGAGCGGGCTAGCCAATGAGTGTAATGGAGATTTTGCAACAATTGAGGCTCGGCGAAGCCTATCCTTAGGTTATACTTCGAACGCAAGGAATAATGAAGCCTTTTCCCCTCGCTTCCCCTGCCGTCGGGGACGGAATCCTTTACATTGGTTCCGAAGACACCAATATTTACGCATTAAATGCGCACAGCGGTGCGAAGCTGTGGAGTTTCGCGACGGGGAGCGTTGTATATGGCTCGCCTACAGTTGTCCACGGCGTAGTCTATTGCGGCTCCTACGACCACAATGTCTACGCGTTGGATGCCAGGACGGGTGCGAAGCTGTGGAGCTTCGCCACCGGTGCTTTCGTAGATTCCTCGCCCGCTGTTGTAGACGGGGTCGTGTATGTCGGCTCCTGGGATGGATACCTCTATGCCCTGAGCGCCGGGACGGGCGACCTGCTCTGGGAGTCGTCTATTGGCAGCGTCCAATCATCACCGGCTGTTCTCGATGGAGTGGTTTATGTCGGGGTCTTGGACCGAGGAGTGGTCGCCCTAAATTCTCACACCGGCTCCGTCCTGTGGAGCTTTCCCACAGGAGGGGAAGGAGTGTATTCCTCGCCTGCGGTCGCCCATGGGGTTGTTTATGCTGGCTCGTATGATTCCAATGTATACGCGTTGGACGCCCGCACGGGAGGAAAGCGTTGGAGTTTCAAAACCGGGGACTATGTAACCTCGTCGCCGGCAGTGGCAAACGGGGTGGTGTATGTCGGCTCGTACGATCACTCGTTATATGCGCTAGATGCTCGAAGCGGAAGGAAACTCTGGAGCTACGCTACCGGGGGCCCGGTGTACTCGTCATCCCCCGCGGTAGTGAACGGGGTTGTCTACGTAGGGTCTTACGACGGAACCATCTACGCCTTCAGCCTGAAGCACGGCGCACATTCGGCTCCCAAGCTTGGCAAGTAAGAAGGCCAGCATTCCAGTGAGACCGACTGCCGGTCAACGGCTGCAACCAGGCATTTGCACAACTTTGCGCCTTTTGTTCGCCAAAAGACGTGACAATGAGCGTAATGGGGATGTTACAACAGGAACGTTCGGCTTTGCGGCTCCTGACCAGCACCGCACATCAAGTTGTGACTAGCCTCACTGACCGGTTGACCTCTTAGCGGCACCATTATCACGTCTAGCTCCCCGAGGGGCGTCCCACGAGGATGCGGTACCCTCTGAGCTGAGTGATCCGAAATTATCCGGGACCGTATTTGTGTCAGACAGGTCTATTCTGTGGAGGTTCGCGATGAAAGGTATACGTATCTTGGCCTTGATTCTCTGTTCATGCTTGGTGCCTGTCGTGTGGGGTCAACAGCCAGACGCCAAGTGCCACAATAACTGGAGCGAGTTCCATCGCACCAATATGAACCGGTGGAACCCATGTGAGAAAGTGCTTAACGTCAACAATGTTGGAAACCTTCGCAAGAGGTGGAGCTACATTAGTGGCAACAATCAGGTCGTTTCCTCGACCGCCGTAGTGAATGGAGTAGTCTATGTCGGCTCGCAGGACAACAACGTGTACGCGCTGAAGGCCAGCACCGGCGGAAAGCTATGGAGCTACGCTACCGGCAGCTATGTGTATTCCTCGCCTGCAGTGGCGAATGACGTGGTGTATGTCGGCTCGGACGACAAGAATGTGTACGCGCTGAACGCCATCACCGGCGCCAAAGTGTGGAGCTACACGACCGGCAACTCTGTGTATTCTTCGCCTGTGGTGGCGAATAGAGTGGTTTATGTCGGGTCGGATGACAACAGCGTGTACGCGCTGAACGCCAGCACCGGCGTCCTGCTGTGGGCCTACGCTGCCGGCAACCGGGTGGAGTCCTCGCCCGCCGTGGCGAACGGAGTAGTGTATGTCGGCTCGGACGACGGCAACGTGTACGCGTTGAACGCGAGCACTGGCACCCTGCTATGGAGCTACGCGAGTGGCAATCGCCTGCGGTGGCGAACGGGGTGGTGTATGTCGGCGGGGAAGACAACAACGTGTACGCGCTGAACGCCAGGACCGGCGCCCTGCTATGGAGCGATAACGTGCGTTGGGTGTATTCTTCGCCCGCCGTGGCGAATGGCGTGGTCTACGTCGGCTCGTACGGAAACGTGTACGCCCTGAACGCCAGCACCGGTGCCAGGCTGTGGACCTACACTACCGGCAACATTGTGTATTCCTCACCGGCAGTGGCGAATGGCGTGGTGTATGTCGGCTCGGACGACAAGAATGTGTACGCACTGAACGCCAGTACAGGCGCCAAGTTGTGGAGCTACACCACCGGTGAGAGCGCCGCTGCAATACTAGGCCACATCACGCCGCGGAAGCGTGATGCGGCGGAGGGAAACTAGGCCAACCGCCGGATTTCAGTTTTACGAGCTGCTGTTGTGGGAACGACAGGAGTCGTGAAACACCGGAGGGATGTACCCAGTGGAACTCTATGGACGTGTACGGCGAGCAGTCTTTGTCGAGGGGAAGAGCCAACGAGCAGTAGCGCGGGAGTATGGCATCGCCCGCGAAAGCGTGCGCAAGATGCTGCGTTACGCAGTGCCGCCGGGCTACCGGCGGGAACAACCGGTGAAACGGCCCAGGCTGGGGCCGTGGTTAGGCGTGATCGACGCCATTCTGGAAGAGGATAAGACTCAGCCTCCGAAACAACGACACACGGCGAAGCGGATCTTCGATCGTTTGCGGGAAGAACATGGGTATCCGGGGGGCTACACCGTGGTGAAGGACTACGTGCACCGACAGAAGGTGCGGAAGCAAGAGATGTTTGTGCCGCTGCGGCATGCTCCCGGAGAAGCCCAAGCGGACTTTGGGGAAGCCTGGGTGGTGATCGCCGGGGCGAAGCAGAAAGCACACTACTTCGCGATGGATTTGCCGCACTCGGATGATTGCTTCGTGGTGGCGTATCCCGCCGAGAGCACGGAGGCGTTTCTGGACGCGCATGTGCGGGCCTTCGACTACTTCGGCGGAGTGCCTGGTTGGATTTTGTACGACAACACGAAACTGGCGGTGGCCAAGATCCTGGGCGACGGTCAGCGGAAGAAGACGCAGGCGTTTTGTGAGTTGCAAAGCTACTATTTGTTCGCGGAGAAGTTCGGGCGTCCGGGCAAGGGCAACGACAAGGGAGCGGTGGAAGGACTGGTGGGCTATGCCCGGCGGAACTTTCTGGTACCAGTGCCGCATAGGAGTAGCTGGGAAGAACTGAACGCCTACCTTCTGGAACAATGCGGGAAACGGCGAGAGCGGCGGATGAGGGGACACCAGGAGACCATCGCGGAGCGGTTCGAGCGCGATCGTGCGGCGCTGTTGCCTTTGGCGACCGTGCCCTATGAAGCCTGTGAAAAGCGCACGGCGAAAGTCAGCTCGTTATCTCTGGTGCGCTACCGAGCCAACGATTACTCGGTGCCCACCGCCTATGGGCATCGCGAAGTGCTGGTGAAAGGCTATGTCCATGAAGTGGTGATTGCCTGCGGCAGCGAAGTGATTGCCCGGCATCCCCGCAGCTATGAACGGGAAGACATGATCTTCGATCCGCTGCACTATCTGGCACTGCTGGAGGAGAAGACCGGGGCCTTGGACCAAGCCGCTCCGCTGGCCGGCTGGGAGTTGCCGGAGTGCTTTGCCCAACTGCGGCGGCTGCTGGAAGCGCGGCTGGGCAAGCCGGGCAAGCGAGAGTACGTGCAGGTATTGCGGTTGCTGGAGACGTTCCGCCGGGAGGAAGTCCGGCAGGCGATCCAGGACGCTTTGCATCTGGGAACCGTTTCCTTCGATGCGGTGAAACATCTGCTGCTGTGCCGGATCGAGCGACGTCCGCCGCGACTGGATCTCCTGCAGTACCCCTACCTGCCGCTGCCCCAGGTGCATACCACCCAGGCCGTCGATTACATGACGTTGCTGAATGAGGTGGGCTCATGAGCAACCCAACCATTCCGGTCACGAACGACACTCCGCAGCTTCTTTTGGAACATCACCTGAAGCTGTTGCGCCTGCCGACTTTCCTGCGCGAGTACGACAAGGTGGCACGGCAGTGCGCCGACGAGAGCGTGGACTATCCGCGTTATCTGCTGCGCATGACGGAGTTGGAACTGGTGGACCGCGAGCGCCGAGCCACCGAACGGCGCATTCACCAAGCACGTTTCCCCGTGGTCAAGAGCCTGGACAGCTTTCAGTTTCTGGCCATTCCCTCGCTGAATAAAACCCTGGTGCTGGAGTTGGCGCGCTGCGAGTTCTTGCAGCGCCGCGAGAACGTCTTGCTTTTAGGAAACTCGGGCACGGGAAAAACTCACCTGGCACTGGCTTTGGGGTTAGTGGCTTGCCAGCGTGGCCATCGCGTTCGCTTCACCACCGCCGCGGCCTTGGTGCATGAGCTGATGGAAGCACGGGACGAGAAACGTCTGTTGCGCTTTCAGAAACAGTTGGTCAGTTACGAACTGCTGATCGTCGATGAACTGGGCTTCGTGCCGCTTTCCAAGACCGGGGCCGAAGTGCTGTTTGAAGTCTTCAGCCAGCGCTATGAGCGCAACTCGACTTTGGTGACCAGCAATCTTCCTTTCCAGGAGTGGACGGAGGTCTTGGGATCGGAGCGACTGACCGGCGCTCTCCTGGACCGGCTCACCCACCACGTGCATATCCTGGAGATGAACGGCGAGAGCTATCGCCTCAAACAGAGCAAGCGCAAGCACGGCTCGCCCTCGAACTCCTGACCCGGCTCGGTCCCTTTGAGGTTGGGAAAGCCCCTGCTGCGCGACTCCTTTCCCTCCCGCCGCATTCTTTCAGAGCGGTCCTCGCCGTCAAGGGTTCGCTACGCCGCGAAAGGCACGCGCCCTTGACTGCTCCGGGTCGCTCTGAACACCTCTCCGCTATGAGGGAATGGATCTTTCAGGAAAGGCGTAGTGGCCTACTCTCCTTCCGCTCCTGCGGCCTACTTTTAGTCCGCCCTTGACACTGAAGATCCCCCAAAACCCCCTCTGCAGGCTCACTGAGTGCTATCGAGATTTTACGACAGCCATCTGGGAACAAGGCCGTGGCCGATGGATGCCGGAGTGCATCTACAAAACGCTGACTCGTCTACTTGGGGGGCACGGGCATTGCGGATGAGTGGTGATCGACGATCATCCACTGCCCGTTGCGCTTTGCGTAGACGAAGGTGTACCGGGCAGGCAGGCTTTTACTCTCCCCGTCCTTGTTGTAGGTAAACGTGTAATAGCCGCTATTGATCGCTATGTCGCCGTAGACCCGAATCAACTGGTCGCCAAACGAAACTTTGTGCTCAGGCAGGGCTTTGAAGGCGTTGACCATGTAGTCTCGAATGGCTTCTGGGTTGTCGCGGCGCTTCGGGGACAAGGTTCCCCAGAGTACCGCCTCGCGATCGTAGAGCGCGAGTACCCGATCAGGAGTTTCGGCACTGAAGGCGTCCGCCCACTTCGCGGCGGCAGCCGCAACATCTTCCTTGTCGCCGGGCGCGCCCGAGCGGCGGGCGCGGGCGGGCGGGACGCGGCGAACAGCGGCGAGTTCAGATGATCGCGGTCAGATATTTGTGGCTCCAGGGCCGCGAGGAAGAGAGCGGCGAGACCATGAAGACACACCTGACTCGGATCAAGGGTAGAGCGTGCGATGAACCGGACCGTAAACATAATGCTTGTGACCCATCAGCTCGATCCGACGTTCCTCGGGCTTGCGGCTCGTGGTTTTTATCAAGCCTGAATGGACCCACTCCAGCGTGTACTGGATCGTGTAAAGTCGAAAATAAAGTGCTTCGTTTTCAGGAAGCGGCTCGCTCGGAGAATTATTCTTCTTGGTCAAGGCTTCCATCGCCTCGCACACTCTCCGATATTCTTGGCGTATCGCTGTCGGCGTTCTCATTTGATGTTGTCCGGTGCGCTGTCCCACTTCTTTTCCACTTTGATGACACCCATTTCTGGTAGAAGGTCGATCTATCTTTTCCCCCTCAGTTTGTTCTTTTCTTCGAGAACGTCCTCAGCTTCCTCTTTCGTAAAGGGGCCATAGAGAGAGCCAAACGGTGCTTGCACATACGGGTTGCCAACAGGGTCGGTTACAACAGGCATCTGATCGTCATGAATGATGTATCCTCCAAACATGTCGAAAACAACATAATAATCAAGCTTTCGACAGCACTCCGGGCAATACCAGTCGTCATCCAGATTCAAAATCTTGCCACACGAGCATTTTTCCCGACCGCGAACACCCCAATCCTGTTCAGCTTGTGACTCTTCTTGCGGTTGTGGCAGGGACTTCGCTAGCCAACCATCATATTCCCGGCGTTTCTCTGGATCGGTTAGTGTTTGGTAAGCGAAATCAGTGGTCAGAGTCTTCCTAGTGAGCAGTCGATAGGAATCCCTTATGTGATTAATACCTGCTCCCGTGGGGACACCAAGAATGTCGTAATATGTCTTTGCTCTGGTCCGGTTTGACGACTCTGCTTTCGACATCATGTTTCTTATTCGCTTATTGCTGCCACTGACTGCCACAACGAGCACACACCCAACGTCTGTCCCAATTCGCTTGAGCATTCGCGAGTTGCTCCGGCGCTTTCTTAACTCCGATCCCACCCATCAGGAACAGAAAACCCACGACGCCGACGAATCGCCGCGAATCCCTCGGCTCCCTTGACCTCAGCCAAAACGAACACCGCAAACACCATGCCGCAAACTCCGAGGAAGATACACACGTAAGCGCCGCCGTTAGACGGGCGCGATGGAAGGCTCGAAACGAAGTCAGACTTGTATGTGCTCGACGATCCCCACATCGACCGTCTCGAAATACCTACCGTTTTCCGGCGACGAGTCCCGGTGGACGTGGCGACGGACAGCGGCTTCGTCCGTCCCGATCCGCATTGTGGACACTTGAACCTATCAACCATTTGTCGCCCACAGTGTACCTCGGGTTTCACCCAAAATAAATCGCGCCAGGATCGTCTCTGGCGCGTAGTTAAGACCTCGGTGGACCTGTGGCACGTCGGAAACGGCCCACGAGCACTAGGTGACTTCTTCGAGTTCCGCCATTGTTGCATCCTCGACGGCTGATCGGTGCTTGTTTGCAGCAATCTCGAAGTCATGTGGCGTCGGCGTGGGATTCTTGAACCAGTCGTAAACAAACACCCGTGACTGCAACTGGAAAATGTTCGGTGGATCACCGAACTTCTCCTTGGCTGCATTCATAAAGCCCGTGCCGGGTAACCCCGTCTCTTCCCGGACCACGAGCACGGTGAGCCAAGGAAGTTTGTGTTCGATGCAATACCAAAAGATCGGTCCGAGACCGATCGGCCCGACTGCCGGAGTAGCTAGTCCGGTGAGGTGTCTTGCTGTTGTGTAGCTGAGAATTTTCTGATCGCGAGCAGCCAGAAGGAGAACTGACCAGAGCTGGGCTGCTCGGTGAAATTGATCCATTGTGGACCTCCCCTCGATCAACCTAGTGTCGCACATTCGGGGATCAACTGGAAATCTAGGGCCGGAAAAACTCGGCGAGCCGGTCACAGTCTTGGGGTGGGTCATCACAATCCGCGTGAGAGGTCTCCGATGCCTTGGAGGTCACCGCCGAGTCCCTCCGAGTCCCTGATACTCTTAAATACTCACGTCCGTTTTTAGGAAGCGGCGAAGTTCGTCAATCGCCCGATTCATCGTGTTCTCATCCGCTCCCACGGTCGCTAGGAACGATCTGACCTCGTGTATTCCCTGCGCGCGCCCATAGGACTCGTCCACTTGCCGTTGCTGAGCTGACTGTGGATCGTGTAGTTTTCGTGCTCGGGCGAAGCCGCGATGAAAACGGCGTGTCGAAGTATGGCGAATGCAAAGCGAATATCATTTTCCATATAATCCGAAGGACGGGAGGTGGTTCGCATGAGAATCGAAGTCGTGTATAGCAGTGGGCAGACCTATCAGGAACACATTTCATCAGGAAAGATTCGCGTGGCTTCAACCAACCGATACGTGGACGGTACCAAACGGATCAGCGTTTCGATCTTCCGTAATAATGTGGAGAGCAAAAGGGCTGGAGGAATCACGCTCAAGGTGGAAGATGCCAAACGGTTAGGTCACGCCCTGCTACTCGCGTGTTCCGATGAGGTTGAACCGATCATGTTCTCACTGGTAGAGCGACCGGGTAAGGCGAAGGTTGCGTAAAGGAAAAAGGCCCGATCCGAAGACCGGGCCTTTGCTCTTACATCGCTGGGTCCAGCCGCCGCTGAAAGCAACTTCGGGTCAGCCGTTCTCCCCTGAGAGAGCTTTTTGAGCGGCTTCATAACCAGCTTCGATTTCCCGGAAATTCTTCTGGAACTCTTTGTTCATCCTAGCCATTAGTTCTTGAACGCCACTGCGAATTTTCCTTCGCGTCAGAGGTGGTACACCAGGAACCGGAAAGCTGTTCACGTTGCGGACCAACGTCTCTTCCATGACCTCCCTCATGCACTTATCAACAACCCGTTCTTTCTGAGTGAGGCGCTTTTTGAAGTCGCGCTGTGCTTTCATGCGCTTTTGGCTCGCGCCGATCATCGTCATCGGTGAGAACTTGCCGTCGTATTTCTCTGCCCTCCGAATAAAGTTCTCGACGTGGATGTTCGCTTTGCGACGTGCCTCGGTCTTCCCGTCCAGCATGAAGACAGCAAGCACGGTCCTCATCGCGGTGCCCTTCTGCTTAAATCTGAGTCCGTCAAGCGGCATAATGAGGAATTATAACCCTAGTGCCTGAGTCGGTGCCTGAGCGCGAGGCGACGCTCCCGAAAGCGGAGCACACCTCAGTAAGTGGGAGATTCCCAGTGATCGCAATCACACTTTGTGCATGCGGTCTTTCCGGGTGGTCCACCTGAATGGAAATCGAATCCCTGGTCCTTCCGACCGAAAGGGTGATCGACCTGGAAGCCTGAACGAGGTTCTCTGGTGTGCACTGAGAACGGATGGTCACAGTTCTTGCACGGTGGGTCTGAGGCGCTCATGCTTGGATTGTACAATGCGTGACACTACTGACACTATTTTTCGGGGTTTCTGGTGAAACCAGCCTGACCGCCTGAAACATTAGAAACTGCTGAGAAGATCTTGCAACCCGCATGAACACTGTGTATTATCGCTATCTGTAAGTGGCGTCGTGACTTGCGGAAAACTGGGGTACCCTACCACAAAACACCTGGGAGGCTAGTTTAAGGCTTCGTTCGGGGCTGGGACCGTGGCTGGCGAATGGCGGCGCAGAATGATCGTGCCCGTGATTATGGCGCAGGTCAGCATCAGGACTCGGAGGTAAAGGCTAACGTGAAGCGTGGGATCTCCGAACAGATAGCGCAACAGGCCCAGAGTTGCGCTGGTGGCGCAGAAGCCGAAGTAGAGCTTTTCCCGGGTGCAGCGGGAGACGCGGACCAGCACGATGAGCACAGCGGAAACGATCAGGTAGATAGCGATCAGCACAAGAGTCGGAGTTGGAATGGGACTTTTGGTCCAGATCGGATTCACCAGGCTGGCGCTGGCCGCTCCGCGCAGCGCGATGAGCCAGAAAAACACAGAGTGAATCAGGGCAATTTTAGCGCGCTTGCGATTGGTGATGATGGCAAAATCGTGCATGACTTTGTTCCTGGGTCAAGCCACGCTGGGCGCAGCGGCGGTTCGACGCAGCGGCAACAGTACAGTAAATTGCGTCCCCTTCCCTACGGTGCTGGTCACATCGATCTGGCCCTGGTGTTCTTCGACGATGCGGCGGGCCAGCGAAAGGCCCAACCCGGTACCGTTTCCCTTGGTCGTATAAAAAGGACGGAAAATGTTCGGCAAGTGTTCGGGTGAAATGCCGCGGCCGGTATCGGTGACGAGAATGGCCACGGACTGATCGCGAAGTTCGAGTTCCACGGTGATTCGCCCCGGGCCTTCGATGGCCTGAATGGAGTTCAGCAGCAGGTTGAGGAGAACCTGATGAATCTGGCTGCTGTCGTGTTCCACTTCGATGACTTCGAGGTTCTTCTTCAGGACGATCTCAATGGGCTTGGAGAGCGCCTGTTGACGGGCCAGCATGAGGGAGTGCTCGACGGTGGTGTGCAGATCGCTTCGCCGAATATCTGGAGGGTGGGGGCGCGCGGTCTGAAGCAGATCGGTGAGGATGTTGTTGATCTGCGAAATCTCCTGGCGAACTTCTTTCACCACGGCGCGAGCGGGGCTGGTGGGGGGCAGGTCGCGGCCAATGATCTCCACCACTCCGGCAATGCCCGCCAGAGGATTGCGGATTTCATGGGCCAGACCGGTGGCCATCTCGCCCAGAGTGGCAAGATGTTCGGCCCGAGACATCTGGGTGCGATGCAAGCGCTCGATTTCCGCGCGGCTTTCCTTCAATTGCACGACCATGGTGTTGAAGTTGCGTCCCAGATCGCCGATTTCGTCGTTGCGGCGGGCGAAGTCCACCGAGACGTTCAACTGGCCTTCCCCAACCAGGGCGATCTTCTCCTGTAAATCCACCATGGGGCGCTGAATGAGGTAAGTAAGGACGAGCAACAATGCGCCACACACGGCAATCGCCCCGGCTCCGGCCACCACCAGAATCATGTGGCGTTCGGGGTTCTGCCAGGAAACCGTGGCCAGGGTGAACAGCAACAAACCGTTCAGCAGGACAAACATGATCGGCAACACGGCCTTGATCTGCCAGTTGATTCGGACTGGGGACAGATCGGACGCTTCGAAACTGGTCGCGCTGTTCATGGGCTTCCCTTCGGCAGGCAAACGCAGCGATTCATCTGGCAGTGGCTTGTTTTTCGGCGATGGATTCTCCACGTTCGCTAAAGAGCCTCGGGAGACGGAGTCCCGGACCCAGGCGGACTTCGCCGCTTGCTGCAGGTCCGTCCTGCCTCCGTCCTGTTGTGTCTCAGGCATAAGCGTGCAATCCGGGAAGCAGATATGTGACTCCAAAGAATGTGAACATCACCACGGCAAAACCGAGAATCGCGAAATACGCGGCGCGCCGGCCTCGCCAGCCCCGGGTAATGCGCATGTGAAGGTAACCGGCATAGACCAGCCAGGTAATGGCGGCCCAGGTCTCTTTGGGGTCCCAGCTCCAATAAGAGCCCCAGGTCCGGTTCGCCCAGTAAGCGCCGGCCGCGATCATCAGGGTGAGCAGGGGGAAGGCAATGGCAATGGTGCTATAGGTGATGCGGTCAAGTTCCTCGGCACTGGGCAACATGCGCTCCAGATCCTGGCGGCGCCACAACAGCAGCAGGTACATGAGCGAAACAAAGATCCCGCCGATCAGGCCAGAAAGAATAAACGGGCTGGCGGCCAAGCTGGTCGGATAGAGGCCCTCCGCATCGAGGGAGGGATAAACGCCGTCGCGAGCCCGGAGCAGGAAAAATACCAGCGCGAGAACCTGCAGCAAAATGCCGATGAACACCGCGCGATTGGCGATGTCGATGAGGCCCTCGTTGTGGGTCTTTCTCCAGGCTAGATAAAGGACAAACGGCACGATCACGGCGGCCAGCACCAGGACCATGAGCCATCCCAGGTCGGGAACGGTCACGAACAGCCGCACGCCCTTTCCCAGAAAAACCTCGGATTTCCGTTCCGGATCCCAGGCCACAAGATTCAGTCCGCCCCATCGTTCAAAGCGGGTCAGCACGGCGAGATAGGTCCCGACGCAAAACAGGCTGGTGGTCGCCAAAAACGTCTCCATCTTTACCTTATCCTGGATGAGAAACATCATGGCCAGGGCGAAACTGAGAGCGCAGGCGGCGTAAGCCAGCATGGCGAGCGTGACGTGCACATGCAGCCAGGTCGATTGCAACGCGGGAACCAGCGGATGGACTTCGGTGCGCAGAAGCTGCATCAGAACCACGCCGACGATCGCAACCGGCATGGTGACTGTGCCGATGACTTTCACGCCGTAACGCTTTTCCGCGATGAGCGTAAGAACTGCGAGAGTCCAAACAAAACTGAGCAGCATTTCATAGATGCTGGAGAAGGGCGGATGCCCAGCCTCGTACCAGCGATGGGCTACGGCACCGGTGTTGGCCAGCAGCCCGATCCAGGTGGCCAAGGACGCGTAACGCACGTAGGCGGGAGTCCCGGTAACGCCGAAACCGAGATACAAAGTGCCTGCGCCGGCGTAGAAAATCAGCGCCGCATACAGCAGGTTCGATTCATTGAGAAGATTGCCGCTCTTCACCACGTTCAGAAATGCCATGAACAGCAGGAACGCGACGCCCAACCCGACCAGAACAATCAGGGTTGTCCCAGCCGCCGCCGGGTGCTGTTCTGCTTTTGCACGCGCCATAAACACATCCTCCGTACCGGGATCAATCTCCGGCGAGTGAAGTAGCATGCGCCGGGGCGCATGACTTGGTTTGTACCTTGACTTCCGATTCGATCTCTTGCACCAGCTTGCGGAAACGCTGCTCGAAAACATCCTTGTTCCGGTTGGCAGCGCCACCGATCCAGAGCATCAGCTTTCCGCTGGGTTCCCGCACCGGCACGGCCCAGACGCGAGCGTGCACGACATAGAAGACCACCACCAAGCCCAGCCCCATCAGGAGGACTCCGCTCCACACCGCCCACTGACCCGGCTCATGCGAAACCTCCAGGCCCGTGTAGTAGGCCATCTGCAGGTCGCGAGGCTGAAACTGATATGGGGAAGATGTATTCTGGCCGAAGCCCGGAATGGGGGGCAGCCACACATCGACCGATTTGCCTGACTTCTTCGACTCGACCACCAGATGAGCGGCTGGGTTCACTACTTCCTTGGAACGAGTATAGACCCGGCCATCGCCAACCACGTAATCCGGGATGAATTCGGCAAGGCGTACCGTCGTGTCAGCATCGAGGTCGACCGGCGTATCCTCGCTGAGGTCAATGTCCTTACCATCCGACGTTGCACCTGCGGGGCTGGCGGTGAGGAGCAACTTGTCGAGCTTGCCGGTCTGGCCGTAGCTTGCCTGGTAAAAGCGCACACCACGATAGACCAGGGGCTCGTTCACCACGATTTGTTTGCGGAGGGTTTCGCGGCCATTTTCGAGGACCACCAGATCGGACCACCAGCGCTTCGGCGTGCCGTCGGCATAATTCTCCTGGCCTGCTCCGTCACAGCGAACCGCAAACGGAAGACTCCTCGTCTTGCCATCGCGAAGCTCGATCTGACTGGACTGCTGCCCACGGGTCAGCGCGACGAAGCCACGCCAGCCGGAGAGAGCGTCCACGATACCGCCAAGAAAGATAAGAAGCAGGCTGGCATGAACGATGTACACCGCCATTTCCGAGATGCGGTGGCGCTCGCCAAATAAAGAGAAGCTGTTTTCGCGCACGATTCGGTCAGGGTGCAACCCAGCCTTCTGGAAGGCCCGCTCCGCGACCGCCAGGGCACGATCTTCATCGGTGATCGGAATCTGCGCCTGGATTGGCAGCGCCTTCTGGAAGGTGGGGGTAGTGCTCTTATAAGGACGCGAGTAGAAGCGCCAGGCATTCGGGAACCGTTGAATGGAGGCCGCCACGATGCACAGGCTTACCAGCGACAGCAAAAGGACGAACCACCACGCGTGGAACACGTCGGTGAGGCCAAGAAGATCAAGAAGGCGGAGCATCTGGGGAGAGTAGGCCCGCTGGATTTCGTCCGGATCAGTCACCGGACGCTGCAGAATAACCGTACCCGCTGCAGAAACGACAACTACGAGAATCAGCAGAACCACGCCGGTCTTGATGGCGCCGATAGTTTGCCACAGTTGACGTAACGGAGAATGAGATCCAGCCATGTCTCGCCCCTTGTTCAGGCGTGGGAGGTGCACGTAGCCCTCCACAAACCACAAGAGCTCCGCAAATCATTGAAAGGCAATTGGTTGCGATTCGGTCGCGCTGCTTGGGAGGGAGCTTCGTGTGGGCCATATCACACAGCCTGGTGAGCTGAAACCGGAATTTTGCCGCAGCCGGGAATCCGGAGATAACATGAGTGATTTGACCAGTCTTGGTGAGAGAATAGGCCCAAGGTCAACCGTGTTAAGCACGGTGGTCAAGTCCAGTCTGGACGCCGGGGTGACAAAGCAAACTGGTTTTTGGTCAAATGTTTACAGCCTACACCGAACAAAACTCATGACTCATCCGCGCGCGCGGCCAACGGCGTGCAGATAGGCTCTGGAGGAATCAGCAGACGTGGGTTTCGGAAAGTCCAATCAAGCCAACCAAGTAGCCGGCAGAATCGGCATGTTGCATTGCGTGCTGACGCTGGCGCTGCTCAGCGGGACCGCATTCGCGGCAAAGCATCCAGTGCCGCTCGACCCCAAGGCAGATACTTCCACGTGCCTTGCCTGCCATGAGGACAAGACCAAGGGCAAATCGGTGCACTCCGCGATCGCCATGGGCTGCACCAGTTGCCACGAGATTCGGGTAGACAAAGACATCACGCGCATCAAGTTGACTACGACCACGACCTCCGCTCTCTGCCTGAGCTGTCACGAAGACAAGAAGGTGGAAGCCGCCAAAGGCACGGTGCATCCGCCCGCAGTCCGGGACTGCGTGAAGTGCCACGACCCGCACTCCTCCGACAACAAGAATCAGCTGCTGAAACCTCTTTCGGGCGGCGAAAAAGAGAACCTATGCCTTAGTTGCCATAACACCGGAGAGAAAGTTCCTGAGAAAGGCAGCCGCCACGCCGCGCTGGACATGGGCTGCGATACCTGCCACGTGACGCACAAGACCGGACCGGTAGGCAAGCCGGAATTTGATTTCCATCTGACCAAAGCGCCTCCCGCGCTCTGCCTAGACTGTCACGACGCCAAGAGCGCCGACTTGCAGAAGGCTCATCACAACCAGCCGTTCGACAAGGCCGACTGCCTTAGCTGTCACGATCCGCACGAGTCCGCCGCTCCCAAGCTGATGGCAAAGTTCACCCATCCGCCGTTCGCCGACAGGCAATGCGATCTCTGCCACGCGCCGGCGAAAGACGGAAAGGTCGTGCTGACGGAAAAGGACGTTAAGACTCTGTGCGTGACCTGCCACGACGACAAGGCCAAGCTGATCGACACGGCCAAAGTCCAGCATCCGGGCGCGGCGGGCGACTGCACCGATTGCCATAGCCCGCACGCCAGCCGGCAGCCAGGGCTGCCCAAGACGAATGCCGTGGACATCTGCCTGAGCTGCCACAGTGAGATTGCCGATCTCGCCAAGAAACCCGTGCATCACCAGCCCGCTTTCGTACAGGGCTGTGCCACGTGCCACACGCCGCACGGCGGCGACAACGATCATTTGCTGCGGGCCAAGGGAAATGCGCTTTGCCTGGAGTGCCACTCATCGGACCAGGTGCCGCAGAAGCTGGAAGCAGAGCATCTGATAACCATCTTCAATGGGCAGGTGAAGCTACCCGAGGACTACTTCACGAAGAATGGAGTGGCGACTCTGGGGCTGAGGTATGGGCTGGGCCATCCGGTGGCAGGGCACCCTGTCGGGGACGTGATGGATCCTGCGAATATAACCAAGGTCAAGAATCACCTGGCTTGCCTGAGCTGCCATCAGCCGCACGCTTCAGCGCAACCCGGATTGCTGGTGAAGGACCAGCAGAACAACATGGCATTCTGCGACACCTGCCATAAGAACCGAATCGACTTGCGGCAAGTAACATCAGGAGAGTAGAGAGATGTTCGCGTTTTTTTCCAATTCGAATTGCCCCCGCAAGGCGCTGGCGGCGCTCGTGCTTCTGGTGGCTCTGGGGCTGGCTTCGCCGGTCTCCCTGTACGGCAAGAAGAAGAAGGCCGACACCACTCCGCCGCCAGCCGCGCCTCAGGGAGAGCCGGTTGATACGTCCAAGCTGGTTTGGCCCAACCCGCCCGCCATTGCGCGCGTCCGGTGGCTGAATTACTTCGCGGGCATGAAAATCGACTACACCCCGGCCCCGACCAAGAAGCCAAAGCAAAGCTGGATGGATCGCGTGGCCGGCGCAAAGCAGGTGGACAACGTCGATAGGCTGAAGACTTTTCCCTGGCAGTTGCTTAGACCTTACGGGATCGCCATCGACTCCAAAGGGTTGGTGTACGTGGCCGATCAAAAAGTAGGAGCGGTCTTCATCTTCAACACCGAAACCCGGGACGCAACGCTCATCAAGAACGGCGTCGACGCGCATTTTGGCTTGATCAACGGCGTCGCTATCGACGACGGCGACCGCCTCTTCGTTTCCGACGGCAAGATGCATCGGGTCCTTGTCTTCAATCCCAAGCATCAAGTTGAGGGCCAGATCGCCGACGGATTGATGGATCCGGTAGGGCTGGCCGTGGACAATGAAAACCGGTTTCTTTATGTCGTCGATGAGCAGCAAGACCTGGTTTTTGTGTATGACGCGGACAGCCTCAAACTGCTGCGCCACATTGGAACTCCCGGCAAGAAGCACACCAGCACTGCGCCGGGCGAGTTTGGCGGGGCCTCGAATGTCGCGCTCGACCAAGAGGGCAACGTTTACGTCACCGACACCATAAATAACCGGGTGGAAATCTTCGATGCCGATGGCAAGTTCATTGGAGAGTTCGGCAAGCACGGCGACGGTCCGGGATACTTCGCCCGGCCAAAGGGCATCGCGGTGGATTGCGATGGGCATATCTGGGTGGCCGACCAGTACCAGGATCGCGTGGAGGTGTTCAACCGCGAAGGGCAATTGCTGACCTATATTGGCGACGTGCACGCGAGTGGCCTCGGCCAGTTCCGAGCGCTGGTCGGTATTGCCATTGACAAACAAAATCGCGTGTTCACCACCGAACAGTACCCGGGCCGCATGCAGATGTTCCGCTACATCACCGACGCTGAGGCGGCGGCTGAAAAGGCCAAGCGAGAAGCGGACTTAGAGAAGCTTGCGAACGCGCGCAGGGGAGGATCGCCGGATACGGCGCAGACCCCGACTGAGGCACCAGCCCCGAAGCCACCCGCGACAGCGCCGGCACAGCAAGCCCCTGATACGGCTGCACAGAAGCCGGTCGCGCCGCCACCCAACCACTGATGAACCCGCTGATGATCCGGCCAACGCTGCTTGGCCTTGCGGGCGCTTTGATTATTGCGGTGCGCTGGTTTCAATTGCGGCGGAGTATTCCGCTCTGGACACTGGCGCCGGCTGTGTTGTGCGTTGCTTATGTCTTCTTCCGCGTATGGCTCTTCGGCCGGACGTCGTCCGTCTCCTGGTATACCTTCGATCTGTACACGCTTTATGCCGACCTCAGCTTCGGTTTCAATCCCAGCCTGTGGTGCAACCGGTGGGTAGAGGGGTTCGGCTTGTATCCGCTGGTCAGCGTAGTTTATGAAAGCCTGGTGCTGGCGATTGCAGCCACCTATGCGCTATCTCTCGGACGGCGCGGTCAACCGGCACGGGTTCTCGCCGTGATGCTGCTGGCTGGCTTTGCCGGAATCCAGGCGTACCGCCTGCTTCCTGCCTGTGGGCCGGTTTACCTTCTCGGCTCGGAGTGCTTCACCGGGGAGTTTCCCGCAAGTTGCGCTACGGTGGCGGCTGCCGACCTAGGACCTGTCCAACTGGATCGCTCTTTCCCGCGCAACGCCATGCCATCGCTACATGTCGGATGGGCCCTTCTGGTGTACTGGTGTTGCAGTGCAATGTGCCGTGCATCGCGATGGCGCTGGCTGGCGCTGGTGTACCTCGTCTTGACTACGCTGGCGACGCTGGCGGGCGGAGAACACTATCTGGTGGATCTGGTGGCAGCGGCTCCGTTTGCCTTGGCCATTTGGAGCGTCTGTTTTCCGCGGGTTTGGAGTCCGCAACGTGTCCTCACCATCGCTGGCAGCATCCTGGGGCTTCTGGTGTGGATAGGGATCATTCGCTTTTTCCCCGGGCTGCTATGGTCTTCCGTCATTTTCCCCTGGTTACTTTCTGCTCTGCTGGTGGTCGGCGCGACCTACGCCTTTGGGCAAGTCAGCAAGGCGTAGGGGGTTTGAAATTTCTCTCAGTTTCCCCAAGCATGGTTCCGCCCCCGGTTCATGCCTGACAACCCTGTGTCACGTACCGCCTGCCTTGAGGTGACGCGCATCACAGCCAGTCGTGAAAGCTCTCACTGAGCGTGTCGCGGGAGGGGAGTCAAATGTCCTAAAGAGGGACATTCGACGTGAGGAATTGGGCATCGGGACTGTTGAAAAATGCCACATCGGCGAGGTGGGTTCGTGCGTCATTTCACGAATCCGACTGTGGGAGAAAGCCCAATACTGCAGGGCCCAGGCCATTCGTAACCTCAAGCCTTTGCGGCGCCTGGCTTGTAAGTCACCATGTAGCAATTACTTACAGAATGCCTGTGGAGAACCGCCGCACCCAAAGCAATGCGGCGACCTTCGTGCAATAAGTAACCTGCTGGGGGTTCCATAGAGCCTCCGCAGTGATGGAATCGAGAGTCAGGAAGTAGAAGTAGGCAATACAAAAATAACGTGTTGCAAACACATCATAGGAGGCTTTAATCATGAAAAAGAATTTGGTAGTTCTGCTGATGGTACTGGCCGCAGCGTCATTCGCCGCGGCACAGGTGAACCAGGGAGCGGCGACGCAAGACGTCCTCGGCGCTCACCTCAACTACGGCCGCGGTTGCGCGGCCTGTCACGCACCCCATAGCGGCGCATGGGGCAACGGCGCCAACAAGTCCAAGGACACTGCTGCCGGTCAGTCCATTTTGTGGGGCCAAGACGTAGGCAATCTGTACGGTCAGACCATCACGACCGCCGGCGGCCGCATCGAGGTTCTGCCGAGCCAGGCTGACTTCATCGCCGACACCAAACCCGATGTGAATGGCCTTTTGACCTGCCTTAGCTGCCACGACGGCAACTGGGCCGAAGGCGCAATGATGCAGGACGCGGTCTATGAGAAGCTGCCCCCAACCTATGGAACCTACAACACGATTCCGACCTTGCTGGGCAACGACGGCGATGGCGCGGGCAACTACCTGGCCAACCACCCGGTGGGCTTGAATGCCACCGTTTCTTGCGGCGGCCAGTGGAATTGGGATTGCACCGAGACCAACGGCAAGATCTCGATGAACGGCACCAATTCCGCCCAGTTCGTAAAGAACTACGGCTTCTTCGTGTCCCTCAGCGCCTACAACAACACCGCTGTGGTTACCTGCACGAGCTGCCACAACCAGCACGTCATGAACACGGTCAACGTCACGGCCGCAAAGAGCGGGCTGCCACCTAACTATTACGCGACCATGTTCTTCGTCATTGGTCCGTACAACCCGGCCAGCGGCACAGCTGGATCGAACCAGACGGCGCAGTTCTGCCGCCAGTGCCATGGTGGAGAGGCCAACGAGTCGAATGGTCAAGGACAGATCGGGACGACCTTCTAAGCTTTCAGTCTGTCACCCGAGGGGAGAGAAGTTCTCCCCTCTTTTTTTCGCGAATTTTCGAGTTAGGATGGCATTATATGAGACACCAATTACCGATCTGCACCCTGGTTCTGGCGGCAGTAGCGGTCACGGCGACGGCCCAACAGATGGCGGTCTCCCACACGCCGACCGCGGCGGTGAAACAGCAGCCGTCGGGTGCAGCGGTTCAAGTCACGGGCAGACCTGTAGCGCGGGTGAACGGGACGGTATTGACCGATCGCGATCTGCAACGCGAGATGTACACGTTGTTTCCTTACGCGGCCCAGCACAACGGTCAGATCCCCCCGGAGCTGCTGCCGCAGATCCGCCAAGGCGCACTGAAGATGATGGTCTTCGAAGAGCTCTTGTACCAGGAAGCAGTGCGGCGCCAAGTGACCGTGCCACCGGCGAAGCTGCAGAAGGCAGAGACGGATTTCCGCGGCCAATTCAGCGGCCCGACTGAGTACCAGCAATTTCTGAATCAGGAGTTTCAGGGCTCGCAGAAGGCGCTGGACGAGAAAATCCGGCGCTCCTTGCTGATTGAGGCCATGCTGAAGACGGAAGTGGAAAGCAAGTCCAATGTCTCAGTGGCCGAGGCGAAGGCTTATTATGACAAAAACCCGGCCCGTTTCCAGTATCCGGAAGCTTTTGCCATTCAGACCATCTCCTTCCTGCCCCCGCAAACGCCGACGCCAGCCAATTTGCAAGAACTGCGCAAGCGCGCCGAGGACGGTCTGAAGCAAGCGAAGGCGACCCAGAGCTACGAGCAGTTCGGGACGTTGGCAGAGAAGATCTCCGAGGACGACTACCGGGTGATGATGGGAGACCACAAGAGAGTGGAACGGTCGAGGCTTGCCCCGCAAGTAGTGCAAGCGCTTTTGGGCATGAAAGACGGTCAGGTCAGCGATCTCATCCAGGTGGACCAAGCCTATACCATCATCCGGCTCAACCAGCACATTCTGGCCGGAAAAACAAAGTTCGAGGACGTAAAGGTCTCGCTGCAGAAGGAACTGCAGAAGCAGAAGATCGAGCAAACCCGGGCGGCCCTGGACAAGCGGCTGCGCCAGAACGCCAAGGTGGAAGAGTTGTAGGGGCTTGCTTGCCTTCACAAATTGTCACTCCCGAGCAAAGCGAGGGATGACAAGGTTTGGCGTTGTTTATAGACGGTCCATAACCAGGCGGACGTGGAACGCCCTTCCCTAGACGAGCCCTTCCCCACGCGGACACGCACTTCGTGCGCCAAAAGCCGTCTTTTCCTGCTGGGACTGGGTTATATCGCCCATGCCACCCCTGGCGGAGCCCCGGAAAAATCATTCATCTATTTCTGAATCTATCAGTTAGATGGCTTTCCATTTTGGCTCAGAACGTGCATTTCCAGAGCCGAGGGTGCAAGGTGGCGTGTGATCTGCGAAATCCCGGTTTAGCGCTGTTGGGACTTTTCCTGCTGGTGCTGCCGGCAGCGGGGCAGCTCAACTTGGGCGAGTTCAACACGAACCTGACCGGCACCCTATCCGCCGGGTACACCGGAGATTACGGAAACCAGATCACCTCGGACCACAGCCTGGCCTTCGGTGGCACAGGGACGCTCAACGGGTATTACTACAATCCCAACTTCGTATCGTTTGAGATTTCGCCTTACCTGAACCAGGCGCGGGACAACTCGGACTTCCAATCCATTTCCAGCGCCAGCGGAGTCAACGCGGAAAGCACGCTTTTCGGCGGCAGCCATTTTCCCGGATCGATTAACTACGCCAAAGCGTACAACAGCGAAGGCAATTTTGCGATCCCGGGAGTGGCCAACTACACGACGCATGGCGATAGCGATACTTTGGGGGTCAACTGGTCCGCACTGGTGCCAGGGCTGCCAACGCTCTCCGCCAACTACCAGATGGGAAGCAGCCAATATTCGATATACGGCGACAACCAAAACGGGACTACAGACAACCATTCGTTCAGTCTGCGGTCGGGGTATACGCTCGATGGCTTCAGACTTTCTGCCTTCTTTTCGGATGGAGCCGGGCACTCGGAGATACCGCAGGTTCTTGACAACTCGACGCAGCCGGAGACCGCGACTACCAGCGACTTGGACTACGGGTTTACCCTCGGACACGCACTTCCTCTTCGCGGGTCATTTAATGGAACGTTCAACAGCTCTGAGTTCGATTCTCAATTTGCCGGAGAGAGTGCCAACGGCACGGTGGATACCTACACCGCGTCGGCGGTATTTCAGCCGACTCAGAAGTTCAATTTTTCAGTCAGCAGCAACTACTCTAGCAATCTCTCGGGCACTTTGTACGAGGAACTGGCGGGTAACGTAGGGGTGGCTCCGCCGGTAAATCTGGGCCAGGGGTCGCACTCCCTGGATTTGGAGGGCAATGCCGGGTATTCGATTCTGCCGAACATGCAAGGACTGGCTTTCGCCGACCACCGCGAACAATACTACCTGGGCGAGAACTACGGGTCGGACAGCTTCGGCGGAGGCGTAACTTATTGGAGGTTGCTGTTCGGCGGTAACCTCAACACCGCCGTGACCCTCAGCGACAACCGGATCAGCACTTCGACCCAAAACTCACTCGGCCTGAACAGCACCGTCAATTACAACCGTCGCTTTCGAGGATGGGCGGCGGGAGTGGCTTTCAGCTATGCGCAGAACGTGCAAACGCAGTTGATTACTTACACGACGTCTGCATACAGCTACGGGGCAAACTTGAGACGCCGCTTCGGCAGGCTCGGATGGAGCGCGGGGGCTGGCGTCACCCGGACGCTCTTGACCGAGGAGCCGGGACAGAGCAACCGGAGCGAGAGTTTCAACACTGCGATAAACTACTCGCACTGGATGACCGCCAATGCCAATTACTCGAAGTCGAGCGGGAGCGCATTTCAGGGTGTGTATGGGCTGGTTCCAAACCCCATACTGTCGCCGATTATCCCGAACAGTGATCTGATTCTTTTTAACGGCGACAGTTACTCGTTTGGCTTGAGCAGCAGCCCCATACGCAGGTTAACCATTGGAGCCAGCTTCGCCAAGGCGCTCACCAACAGCACCCTGAGCGGGATTTTTTCGGCGAATAACTCGAAGATGTTCAACGCGGTTGTCAATTACCAGTTCCGTAAGATGTACTTTACGGGCGGGTACAGCAATCTGGTGCAAGGATTCAGCGCGTCCGGGTTGCCCCCGGGAAATGTATCATCGTTCTATGTGGGGATCAGCAGGTGGTTCAACTTCTTCTAGAGCACCGGCCCGGTTGTCAGTAAAATCAGATGCAGGTCCCTCGCTTGGTTCGGAATGGTAGAGACCGGAAATTAGGATGCGGATGCAACGCGTGCGCAGGCTGAGATCGATCGCCATTCTGCTGTTGGTTCTGCTGCTCCCTGCGATCTGGGGCTGGACGTCGCGGCAGAAGCCGAAAGTCGATGAGCCGGCGCCTCCGGAACTGGAGTTGGAAGGAGGCCGCAGACTCACCTACGAGCGCAGCTTCGGGTCGGAACGCGAAGTAAAGCCAAAACGAGGCTTCTGGAACCGGTTGGTGGACGTCATAGCGGGTGAGCCCGAGTTCAAGAATCTTGTCCGGCCCTACAGCATTGCCACCGATTCTCACGGGCGCATTATCGTCACGGATCCGGGCGCCGCCGGAGTTCACATTTTCGATTTCGCGCAACAGAAGTACAAGTTTATCGAGCGCTACGACAAAAGTAAGGACGCCATGCTGGGACCACAATGCGTCGCAGTCGATGCGCAAGACAACATTTACGTGACGGATTCGGAGACCGGCAAAATCTTCGTGTTCAACTCCGGGGGAAAGTATGAGCGGGCGATCGGCAGCCTGAAGGGCGGCGAAGGCTATTTCAAGCGTCCCACAGGAATCGCCGTAGACTCCGCCGCGCAACGGATTTATGTGACCGACACTCTGCGCGGCCAGATTTTCATGATGGATATGCAGGGCAGCATCCTGCAGACGATCGGGAAACGCGGCGACGGGGATCTGGAATTCAATTTTCCGACCGAGTTGCGGCTGGACGGCCAGGATCTGATCGTCGTAGACGCGATGAATTTCCGGGTACAGGTGCTGGGCCGCGATGGATCCTTCCGCTACGCCATCGGAAAGCTCGGCGACAGCACTGGAGATATATTCCGCCCTAAAGGGATTGGCGTCGACTCCGAAGGAGATCTGTACATCGTGGACGGTTTGTGGGGCGTGGTGCAGGTATTCAATCGCCAGGGGCAACTGCTCTATTACTTCGGCAAAAGAGGCACAATTGCGGGAGAGTTCCAGTTGCCAGCGGGATTATTCATCGACCACGACGACCGGATTTACGTGGTGGACTCATTTAACCGCCGCATCCAGGTATTTCATTATTTTGGGCTGAAAAAGCCCACCAAGGACGGGATGTAGTGAAGGCCAAGTTCTTATTCGTCTGCCTGATGATGGTGCTGGCCGGGGGAACCCTCCGAGCACAGTACACCGGCGACGTAATCGGCATGCACGATCTGGGTCCGGGGAGCAAGTCGCCCATCACCGGCGCGCGTCCGGATTTCTGCATGTATTGCCACGAGCCTCACTTTGGCCTGGGAGGCAAACTTCCACTGTGGAACCAGAAGCTCACGGTCCAGAGCTACACCTTGTATTCCAGTGATACGGAGAAGAACCGGGGAGTGCAGCCCCTGTTGGGATCCGACAGCAATCTGTGCCTGTCGTGTCATGACGGAACGGTGGCGCCGGGAACCACGATTGTGTTCGGAAAGGTCACCATGGAGGGAGCGATGTACAGCTACGACGTGTTCGGCAGCAACCTGCAGCCGTCGCACCCGTTCTCGCTGGCATTGCCCTTGAAAGACAATATCGATCTGATTGCGTCGTTAGCCTCGAAGGGGAAAACCGGGGACACGACCGGAGCGGTCAAGCTCATTAACGGGAACATCGAATGCACGTCGTGCCATGATGCTCACGTGGAGGCCAAAGACCCGTTGTCATGGAATTTCCTGGTGCGCGACAGCTCGAAGGGGCAGATGTGCCTGGCCTGCCACGATCCGACCCGGCAAATGGCCAGCAAGGTGAACCCGATTGCAGATTGGGCCACGAGCGCTCATGCCCTGGTGCAGAACAAGATCAGCCCCCAGGCGGGGTTAGGAAGCTACACCACGGTGGCGCAGGATGCGTGCATTTCCTGCCATACTCCGCACAATGCCCAAGGACCGGCGCGGCTGCTTCGCGGACCGAATGAGCAGGATTGCATCGCCTGCCACAACGGGGGCACCAATATCACGCCCGCGCCACCCAGCGTGTTCGCCGAGTACGCTACTCCCAAGGTGGGGCACCCATTCCCGACGACGACCAGTCCGCATGACGCCGCCGAGAAAGTGCTGCTGAACAATAACCGCCACGCTACCTGCGTGGATTGCCACAACGGGCATGGATCGGAGCAGGTGGGAATGTTCCCAGTGCCGCCTCAAATCCGCGTTTCTCAGAAGGACATTGCGGGAATCAGCGCCACCGACGGAATCACGGTGGTGGACCCCGCCGTCAATCAATATGAGAACTGCTTCCGTTGTCACGGAAGCAGCGCCGGAAAAGCGGTTCGGCCGATCTACGGTTACCTGCCGGTGAGGGCGGTTTCCGCGGGCGATCCGTTGAACATCATTCCACAATTCAATATTAGCTCTACTTCGAGCCACCCCGTCACGCATGTCAGCAATAGTCCGCTGGCGCAGCCGAGCCTGCTGAGCAATATGTTGAATCTCGACGGTATGACGCAAGGGCGCGCCATGGGAACGCAGATTTTCTGCACCGACTGCCACAACAGCGACGACAATCGCGAATTCGGCGGCACGGGCCCGAATGGTCCGCACGGATCCAAGTGGACGCATATCCTGGAGCGCCGCTACGAATTCAGCCAGGCCGTGGCACCGGGCCAACTGATCACGAATTTATTTCGCAACCCCGATCTCAGCGTGAACGGGCCTTACGCGATGTGCGGCAAGTGCCATAGCCTGAGCAATATCATGACGAATGTCAGCTTCAGCCAGCACTCGAGCCATATCAATGCCGGCTTCACCTGCTCCACCTGTCACACCGCGCACGGCATGGGCGGCACCAACCCGAATATCAGTGGGCAGCGGCTGGTGAATTTCGACGTCAACGTGGTGGCTCCGAACGGCGGCATGCCCGTCTCCTACAACCGCGCGACCAATACTTGCGTGCTGGCATGTCACGACACCGCGCACAACCCCAACGGCACGGTCACGGCTCTCAGTTTGCATCCGACTGGTGGACATCCCGGGAAGAAGTGAGGGCGCGAAGGTGACAACGGCAACTGCGGCGCAGACCGGCCTGGAAAAACCTGCCTCCATTCTCGTCAAACTGATCTATCCCGCAGCGTTGCTGGCTTCTTTGTCGATCTGGCTGCTCGCGTTGCGGGCTCCTCTCTGGCTGGACGAGACCCTTGCCTACTGGCAGGTCAGCGGCGGCTTCTGGAAGATATGGAGCCGTTCGGCGATGATGCCGTCCTCGATCGGCTATCTCTATACCCTATGGGCTGCCAAGTCGATTCTTGGCAGCCGAGAAATTGCCCTGAAGATTCCGTCGACGGTAGCGGCGCTGGGAGCTGTTTATTTTTTATTTCGGAGCGCCCGCGAGCTTTTCGATCAGGAGATCGCATTTATCGCCTCGATCATCTTTTGCCTCGAAACCAATGTTGTGTTTGCCGCGACCGATGCGCGCCCATACGCTTTTGCGTTGCTTGCAACCAACCTCGCAATTTTCGCTTTCATCCGGTGGATGGCGGGACACGAGATGCGTCAGGCAATCCTGTTCGGCTTCGCGGCGGCGGGGATTCTCTATTTTCATTACCTGTTCGGCGCAGTCCTGCCCGCGTTTGCGATTTACTACCTGGCGGTGCGATGCCGGTCGATTAGAGCAGATGTGCGGCAGTTGGCGGCTGTGTTGGCCTCGTTCACGTTGCTTGCTCTACCGCTGATTTACCGGGTGGCGGTTCTTTACCAAACGAGGGAAACACATGCAGTCCAGAAATTGCCCCCGGTGTGGATCGCGCTCAATACACTGGCTCCATTGCAAACTCTGATTGGCTTTGGGGCAGCAGTATTTCTCGCTGCCCTGGTTCGGAAGATAAAGCTGCCGGGACGCGACTGCTTTCCGGCGGGACTGCTCTGCCTTCTTTTGGCTTTGGTTCCGGCCGGCATCCTCTTTAGCCTCAGCGTCGGTAGTCCGTTGCATCTGGTCATCCCGCGATATTTCACGGTCGTAGCGCCCGGCAGCGCGCTGACCTGGGGCCTGCTCACAAGCCGCATCGATTCCCGCTGGCTGAGGCAGATCTTCTGCGTTGGCCTGGTGGGAGTCACGGTGTTTGAATGCTTCAGTTCGCCGAATGCCCGTAAACACGACATAAACTTCAAACAAGCTCACGAGTTGGTGAATGCGAGCCTTGCCAGCGACAACGTTCCCGTCCTGGTTTGCAGCGCGTTCATAGAGTCGGACTACGAGCCTATGCCGGCCGATCGCAGCAGCGAAAATGCACTGGTTTCGCAAGTGAGCTATTACCCGATTAATGCCCCGGTGGTTCTCCTTCCGATGGATCTTAACGAAGAGACAACGCGAATCGGGAGCCAAGCCGTCCTGGCCGCTGCGCAGCGGCATCGGCGCTTCTTAGCAGTCGTCGGTCCCACCTCCCTCCCGACCCTGGATTGGCTCGTCAACTATTCGCGCGGCGCGTTTACGGGTCGGGTGCTTGGAGACTTCAACGAAATTCTGGTGGTCGAATTCCAGCCCGTCGCGAGCGACTAGTAAGAGGCCGTGAAGCGTTTTCACGCCGCAATCTCGCCTCAGCGGCTAAGGCCGAACTTCAAAACACAGGGCGGTGATCGCAGCGGTGAACCGCTGCGCTACCCAAAATCAAGGGTGTCACCGACGTTTCCGCGCAACCGCTAACGCCGCACGAACACTACCGCGAGACGGTCTTCGTAGATCTTCTGAAAGCGTGGGTCCCCGCTCAAGATAGCGCCTAGCGGTTCTTCCTTTTGCAGCAGGACCACGCCTGCCTCATTCAGATAAGGATCGTTGATGTAGGACTCGTCGCCATTTGCTGAATTGAAAAAGCGCATGTCGAGCTCATCCCCGTAAAGATCGGTGCGCCCATCAATCGCCACCGGATAGTCCGGCATGTACCAGGTGAGAAATCCACCCCAGTCGAAGGTGTTGTAGAGCGGACCGGGCGGGGGATTCTGGCGAAGGAAGTTGACCGCCTTCACGGGAAACACGCTGCTCATGGCGGCGTCCAGACCGCGAGTGTCGAAACCGGTGTTGCGGGCGATCAGGAACAGGAGTACAGCCAGCGCCGCCGCCAGCCCCCCTATTTCTGGGAGGGTTTCGCCGGGTTCGCGTTCGACCTGTTCGCCCCAGGAATCCGCAATGCAGGCCGCTGCGGTAATGCAGAGGAACCACGAATCGCGCATGGTGCGGAAGGCGACAACACTGGCGACAGCCAACAAGGCGAGCATAAAGAGATCGACGCGTTTCTGGCGTCCCAACATGAAGAATGCCGCGCCGGTGAACAATAGTTCCACGTAGTGGCTGTAGGCGCGAAAATTGAGGGCCCGGAATTCACGAATGTAGGTGTAAGGAAACTTCGAACCCGCGTAGGCAAGAGCCACACCATACGGGTGATAGGTGTAGGGTCCCAGACAGGTGGCCAGCAGGCAGCCAGCGAAAATTAGAACCAGTTTGCGAGCAGGTAGCCCGGAGGGCTGGGCAAAAGCCGGAGCGAGGCCCCAATGCGCACCCCACTGGAGTAACACATGCACTCCGATGAACAACCCAACTACGAAGATGCCGTAAACAAACTGAATATGGCAGTTCGCCCACACCATAAACACCAGCGGCAACCAGTAGAGGATCCGCGGACAGCGGTCTCGCTGCGATTCCAGAAGCAGGGTGAGCGTCACCGCGAACAGAATCATCGACAGAAAAACTGGCCGCGGCATCAGGTTGAACAGGAATGCCGAGCAGGTTATGGTGGCCAAAATGCACCCCACCCAGAACTTTCCTGAAATTCTGCGGGCCATCCAGTACACGGCATAGGCGACGGCCAGGGTCAGCAGCGTGCCAAACAGTCCGAGGCCCACCAGCCCGAACCAGGCATAGGAGCGGGAAAGCAATACTTCATAGCCCCAACTGTAGGCCACCCATGGACGGTCGGCTGCAGTGCGGGAAAGGATGCCGTTGTGAGGAACCGCATGGTGCTCGACAACCCAGTCGCCCACTTTCAGATGCCACCAGATGTCCAGATCGAGAACACAGAACTTCAATATCAGGGAACGAGCTGCCACGGCAGTCAGCAAACCGGCCAGCGCGAGCATCTGGAGCGGCCGTCGCCGTAATAGTCCGCGCAGCTCCTGCATGACGCTCATGGTCTGGGCTTCCTCAAACCAATGAACATACCACACGGCGTCGGGCAGCTGTGCGCTGCATTGCGTTGCGCCGAACCGATCGCCGCTGGATCATTAGGAATAATCCCAGTCGGCGGGGCCATTATTCGCTGGCCGGCCTTTTTTTGCGGAACATTGTTGTGCTCCGTGCTTCACACACACGCTGTATCTCAACGAGGAGTGTCAGGAACTGCTAACTCGGCGGCGTGTTGGCGGGCTTCGTCAGCAAGCTGCATCTGCCCGGTCGCTTGATAAAGGTCAGCAAGCCGGTTCCAGCGGCTCACCACCAAGGGAGTTCTTCGCGTCGCTTCCTGTTGGAAAGCGATCGCTTCAGTCCAGTGCCCGAGAAGCCTATGGGCTTCGGACCTGCCTTCAGCAATCTCGGCGTAGAGTTCTGGGGCAAGGGATTCGCCGCCGTTGCGAAACGGGCTGCTTTTCTCGGCCTTGGCAAAGGCCGCCAGCGACTGCTCCGGGTGGTTCAGGGCAATTTGGAGTTTTGCCAAAGTCATGTACATATCGAGCGGTTCCGTGGATTCGTTGGCCGCGCGCTCGATGGCTTCGAGCGCCTCGACGTTGCGGCCCTCATCGGCATAGAGCAATCCAAGAGAGTACAAGGCGCCGCTGTTTTCATTCAGTGCAATCGAAGCTCGATATTCCTGCTCAGCCTCGCGGTAGCGCTGCTGCCGCTGAAATAATGAAGCGAGCAGCAGATGAACATTCGGATCTTCGGGATAGAGCGCGGAAGCATGGTGCAGCGACTCCTCCGCCTCCTGGTCGCGATGCAATTCGAAGAACAGCGCTCCGGAATCCCGATAGAAATCGTAAAGCGCTGGACGCGAACCGGAGGCAGGCGGAGTGAGCTGATGTGCCTGGCAGTCAATCTGCAAGCGGTCGAGCCACGAGCGATTCTGTGGCGTGTCGCGCAGAAATACCAGCGAGACATCATCCATGTAGACCGGACGCCAGGTTGCACTCTGACAGAACGCGAACGGATCCATCTTCTGCAACCCGCGGAATCCGGATGTCGCGACCAGCAAGACATTCAGATTCCAGCGGTCGGCCGCAGTCTGCCACAACTGCGAATCGGGGGCCTCGCTGTAGAGTTTGCGTTGTTCGACGACGAGATCTGGGCTGAGGCGATCTCCGCGTCCATCGATGAAGTCGGGATACTGCGGCCCGAGGCTCCAGGCCGCATAACCACCCAGCGCATACTCCTCAAAAATGTTGGCCGGCAATTGTTCGCGCTTGATGAAAGCGGCAGCGCGGGCCGGAAACCAGGACGATTCTCCCGCGCCAAACCTCCAATCTGCATTGAAAACCACGTACGTGCGGCTCGAAACAAAGTCGGCAATATGCAGCAGCGTTACGCCGCAGAAGACAATGGTCACAAGGATGGCCATTGCCTCGGGAACGCGGATTAACGAACGCGAGTCTTTCTCCGTCTCAAGAGTTGAACCGCTGACGAAGAACTCACTCAGCAACGGGCCGCCAAGTGTCGCGATGGTGATGGCGAAAATCCCCATGTAGCGTGCATGAGCCAGCCCGGAATATAACGCGATGGCCACAATGCCAGCGGCGCCCAACTGACGTTGCCACAAAAAGAGCCCAACCAGGGCGATGGCCACCAGAAGCAGCCAGGTAAGTCCGTTCTCCATGTGACGCACGTCTACAAGCTGGTAGAGCAAATGCGTCGAAATCGGTACACCCCGGAACTCGCCGATGAAGGTATTGCCATTGAGCTTTCCTTGGGTTGGGGCTGCGAGTCCCGACAAGGTGAGCGAAGAAACATAAATTCCGGGGCCCCACGGATTCACGATCGTTGCAGCCCCGCACGCCGCAAGCCAGGGCCATATTCTTCGTAACCGCAGAAGTACCGCCTGGCGGCGCTCTGCAAACGGTAAATCCGAAGCCTCAATCAGCAGGTACGCGCCGATGGCCCCCAGTCCGGCGATGAAGCCCGGGTGAAGATTAACCCAGAACAGCATCAGAACAGGCAGAAGCCAAGGCCGGGAACGCGTTTCGTGGTGGTAGGACCAGAGTTCGCCGAGAAAGAACGCGAAGAAGACCGTACTGAAGAGATCGGCCCGCGGAGCTGCGCGGGCGGCAATGGACTGAACCGCGAACATCGCCAGGACTGCGCTGCCGATGTCTCCCCTGCGAACAAGATAAGCCACAACCGCCAGACAAGCCAGTGCACAAAACCAGCTCAGGCCGGCATAACCAAATGCGTTGTACGTCAGGTAAAACAGCACGCCTGCAAACGGTGGATATGCCCACGGCTTTCCCGCTGAAGTAAACGACAGAACATCGGTGCGGGGAATCTGGTGGTGCTGAACTACGTAGCGTCCCGTCGCGAGATGCCAGCCCATGTCATAGTCGGCAACGGTGTGCAAGCCGGCGCACAACGCGCTGAGCAGTACCAGCAGAATGAAAATCGACCTGACAACGGGATAAATCTTCTCCGGGGAAAATCCCATAGAAAGATAGATTCCTATGAATGAAAGCAGCCTCAGGTGAGTATCGCACCGCAGGTCCAACAGGTTCCACCAGATTGTATGATTGATGGGACAATGTTCTGCTCCCGAGTCAAACGAGAATCCCGGATGCGTCAACGCGTTGAGGTTTGTGCGGAATGAGTGTTGATCATCCTCTTCCTCTTGCCACCGACAGAAACCGGGCCGGGTCATCACCCTCCACAAGCTGGTTCCGTGAGAAGCCCTCATTCGTGATCCTTTCGGCTGTTGCTCTAACGTACGCGTTCCTTGCGGGCTTCCGGACCGTCAGCGATTACGACATATTCTGGCAAATGGCAACCGGGCGGTGGGACGCTCAACATCATGCGATCTTCTCGACGGACGTTTTCTCCTACACCGCGCAGGGCCAGCCATGGATCTACCCGGTTGGATCAGGACTGCTCTTCTATGCCGCGTTTCTTCTGGGAGGATACGTCCTGATTTCATGGTTGGGAGCGGTGGCATGCGCCGGCACGATTGCTTTATTGCTTCGGCGCGGTTCAGCGGTCACGGCAGCGCTCGCCGTGATCGCGGTTCCGGCAATCGCGGCCCGCACCGCCCCTCGCGCCGACATGTTCACCGTTGTGTTGTTCGCTGCTTTCTTGAGCATCCTCTGGGAACAATACGAAAAGGGCACCGGCAAACTATGGCTCTTGCCGCTCTTGATGGCGGCTTGGGCAAACCTGCATCTCGGCTTCCTCTCTGGACTTGCACTGGTTTGCGTTTACGTGGTGTCGGAAGCAATCCGGTTGCTCGACAGTCAACAGAAGGAATGTGCAAAGCAACGCCTCAAGGCCGCGCTCCCCTGGCTGGTAGCCACGTTGTTAGCAACGTTGATTAATCCCTGGGGGTGGGGTATTTACCGAGCGATCCTGCGGCAGGAAGCGGCAATGTCCGTGCACTCCGGGCGCATCACGGAGTGGGCACGCATTTCACTTACATCGGCGAGTGTGCAGCAGGCGTTGTCTCTTCGCGATCCGGCGAGTTCGGGCGAGTGGCTGTTATTGGCTGGCGTCGTTGTGGCGATCGTGTCTATATTTCGCCGGCAATGGCCGGCCGCCGTGCTACTCGCGGGCACAGTCTGCATTGCGATGCAGCATGTTCGCTTCCTGGCGTTGTTGGCATGCGTTGTCGTTGTTGTAGGAGGCGCAGTCCTAACTCCGGCGCTGGAGGAGGCAGGGGCATGGATCAAGGACAGCCGGCTGCGTGCCATCTTTGGCGGTGGCCTGACTGCGGCGCTCATCCTGCTTGCCACTGTCCGCTCGGCGGATCTCGTCAGCAATCGTTACTACCGCACTGGCACTGAGATCAACTCTTTTGGCGCAGGTCTCTCATGGTGGTTTCCTGAGGGTGCGATGGCTTTTATTGAGCGCGAACACCTGCCTCCTGAAGTCTTTAATGGCTATGAGTCAGGTGGCTTCCTGATTTGGAGGCTTGGGCCCGGATATCGTGACTACATTGACGGCCGCGCCATTCCGTTCGGGCCGGAGCTGTTCAACCATCTGCAGGAGATACTGCAATCACCGCCCGACTCACAGGAGTGGCAGTACGAGGCGGATGCGCACGGCATTAAGACGATTGTGTTGTCGCTGGCGCGCTACAACGGGTTGAAATACGTTGGAGCCGTGCTCCCGCTCTACTGCAAGAGCGAGAACTGGCACCCAGTGTATCTCGACGAAGTTTCGGCGGTCTTTGTGCGTCGACTGCCTGAGACGCAGGCGCTGATGGAACGCTTTCAGGTCGATTGCGCGACAGCGCCGCTTCCCGTAACTGCCGATTCCGGCAGTCGGCAAGCGGAATTCAACCGCTGGGCCAACGCTGCTTCCGTGCTTCTCGCCCTGCACCGCAACCAGGAGGCAGCGGTCGCCAGCACGCGGGCGCTGTCCCTCTTTAGCGATAGCGCGGCGCTCTGGTACATTCGCGGGCAGGCTCTGCTGTCGACGGGCCAAACTCGCGAGGCGGAGCAGGCACTGCTGCAATCCGCTGCACTCGAGGTCAACGTCGCTACCTGGTCGCAACTGGCTGATCTATATCGCCGGCAGCGCCGTTTTCCTGCTGCCATCGATGCCCTGGAGCGACTGGCTGTGATTTCGCCCAATCCTTCAGACATTATGCTGGCGCTCGGGTACACCTATCTCGAATCAGGACGTCCCAAGGACGCTCTGCGAGCATTCGATAGGAGTGAGAATGCGTTGCCCGCGGGAAGAGCCAATCCAGCCTTAGCCGAGACAGACAACGGCCGGGCACTCGCATGGAACATGGCCAGCGATTTGGGGAAGGCAACCTGGTTTGAAGAGAAGGCGATTGCCCTCGCGCCTCAGACCCCAAGCTATTGGAACCAACTGGCGCAGTTCTATGATCTTCAGGGACGAACAACCGATGCCCAGAAGGCTAGAGAACAAGCTGCAAGACTGACCAGCGGACGCGAACCGTAATTGGATTTTTTGCGAGATACGTACTCACGGAGAACACAACCAGGAGCCTCCTACATGTCGATCAGTGGCCCAGAAAACCTTGGCAAGCAGAGCGATCCTCACGCAAAAGTTGGGATGCGCGTGTGGGTGGGCTGGGCTGTGCTCCTGGTGATGCTGGTGGGATTTCTAGGCGTCACGATCTATCTGAACGCCCGAATCCAGACCGAACAGCAGTTTGCCTTCCTGGCGCGCTCTTTCCTGCACGGAGATCTGGCCTTCCGAGAGGCTCCCGGGGACAGTTGGGCGGACACATCGCCCCACGATGAGCGTTATTACTGGCCACTGGGACCGCTTCCGGCGGTCGTCTTGATGCCATGCGAGTTCGTGGCCGGTGCGTTCGGGGTTTTCTTCTATCAGGGCTACTTGCAGCCGCTGTTGGTTTTCGCGGTTCTGGGAATCGTTTACCGCATAGCGCGAGTTACAAGATACAGCTCCCAGGATTCGGGGTACCTGGCATTTGGCTTCGCGTTTGCGACGGCTTTTCTCGGTGTCTCGATGTGGCCATGGAGTTGGTATTTCTCGCAGGTGATCACGTGCTTGCTGGTGTTTGCCGCGATCGCTGAGACGATTGGGAAGCGCCGCCCGTGGTTGCTGGGCATTCTGTTCGCGCTCGTCCTGGCGACCCGCACGACCGCTGCCCTTGGAGTGCTTTGGTGCATTGGGGAAATCCTGCGCGCTCCCGGCGTCTGGCGAAAGAAACTGGGCCAACTGGCCGGGATCGCTGTGCCGGTCGTCCTCGTGGCAGCTACGCTGATGGCGTACAACCATGCCCGCTTCGGTGACGCATTCGACCAGGGATATGCGGAGCAGATCATTCCACCCCATGCAGCGGCGGGGCGGGCATTGGGAATCATGAGCCCGCAGCATATCCCTGGGAATCTCTATACCCTGCTGCTGGCGCCGCCGAATTCCATTCGGCGCGATAACGAATCCATCGTTCTGGCATTTCCTTACGTTGTCGCTAACCCGTGGGGAATGAGTATCTGGGTCACCTCCCCGGTGTTTCTGTATCTGCTCGGCCTGCGACACCGCGATGACACGAGCCTATTGCTGCTGCTGAGTAGTTTTGTGATTGCAGTGCCGATCCTGCTGTACTATGGCATCGGCTTCCGTCAGTTTGGGTTCCGGTACTCGTTAGACTTCCTGCCCTTCCTTTACTATCTGCTGCTGCGCAACTATCGTCAGCAGCGGGGTGCTCTGACGACGGGCTTCAAAGCCGTGATTATTTCGTCCGCGATGTGGAACTTGTACCTTTTTGCGGGGCTTTTCGTCTGGCGGATAGGGTGGTGAAGAAAATCCCAAGTGGATGATCTTGGGACCTCAGTCAAACTTGCGCCAGTTACACAGCACGGGAGCGTTATCGTAGGGCAAGGCTGCGCGGAGCTCCTGCTCGGCCGCGGGCGGGTCGTAGCGGTGCAAGAGGAAGCCGTAATTGAGATGTAATAGCCGGTCCTGTGGGTTTTGCATGATGGCCCACTGATAATCGGCGACTGTCTCCGCATAATCGGCTGATCCTTCGGCTTGGCTTTTCAGCCGTTGGACCTCTTCGGCATGGTTGAGTTGGTTGGTAAACGGAGGCCGCTCCAGCTTGGCCAGAATTAGGCCAGCGACCCGTAAACGATCATAAGGCGTAAATGCAAGCAGACGCTCGCAGTCTTCCTCGGAGATGACATCAGCGCCCACCGCGCCGCGCCGCAATTCGGCGGGCAGCATGCTGTCAACTTGGCGGGACAAGGCACGCGCCAGCAGGTAAGTCCCGCGCGGATTCATATGCACGTGTTCGTAGAAGAGTTCGCTGCCTGGGACCTCGTGCGGACTCTCAGCAGCAAGAACCGCAGCCGCGTCTACTACGCCGACGCCCGGACCCGATCCCGGCAGGGAACGAATAACGTCATTCAGTTTGCTGTCCGCGCGAAAGCGAAGCGTGTCGAGATCCTGAGCGCGCACAAAACGCTCCTTGGCTCCGGCAAAATCCCCGAGAGCCCACAAACAACGAGCAATGCGAAACTGGAGTTCGGCGTATTGAGGATCGATTTCTGCCGCCGGGAGATACAGCTTCAGGGCCTCAGCGTACGATCCCGCTTTCTCGAGATCCGCGCCGCGCTGGACCAATCCCTCCCAGGAATGCAGCTCATCCTCTCGCATGCCTTCGCGGTGCAGTGAAGCGAAAGGAGCGCAATCCTTTAAGTTTGTGGCCACAGTGCTGATCAGAACCTGAGCCCCCGAGCGGTGAGCGGCCGCGACAATCTCGCGCAAGTTGGCAGCGAAATTCTCATACACCGGCTTCATCTGTGGGGAATCGGCCCGGACCTGCCGGTCGAGAAACATTTCCATCCCGCGCCACTCCTGCGCGTTTTTCTGGCTCGCGCCAGTGACCTTCCCGACAAGCTGACCCAGCCGGGTGGAACTGAGGAAAATTCTGGCGCGGATGGCGGGCAGGCTCAAGTCCCACGGCGTTAACACGGTTCCCGGCCCAAACGGCCCAACAACTTCGGTGTTGCCCGCGTAAATAATAAAAAGGTCGGGCTGGTAGTGCGCCAAGTCCTTGACCATGGGCAGGAACGCATGCGAGTTGATCGCGGTGATGCTGGTATTGATCACTTCGAACTTTGTCTGCGGGTAGCGTTGCCGGAGCATCACCTCCAGGTATCGGCCAAATCCGTAGGTGGGATCGGGATCTCCCCAGGCGACCGACTCACCCAATACGAAAATTCGATAGGTTCCCGGTGGCTTGGTTGCGGGAATCACGTACGGCCGCGGTGTCCGGAACATGCCCGGAGGGAAAAAGGACGCGGCGAAAGACGGGTTATCGCAATAAGCAGGCTGGCCATGGTCTGTGCAGGGGCGCGTGACGGCGGTTGGCGTGCCAACTCCGCAGAGGCGCAGGGCCACCTCCGCGACCGCGAGCAGCAACACCGGGGCCAGAATGGTAGTCGCAGAGATGGCCAACCAGCGGCGCCAGCGAGAGCTGCGAAGCGCCGGTTCTGCCTCCGTGATTTGCGGGGCTGCAGGTACGGTTATCACTGTTGATTGCTTCTCGAGTAAGTTCTCAAGTCTTTATTATGGGCCGATGCCGTCTCACCGAGAAGTAAGAAAAAGCAATTGTCCTGCCATGGCAGCGGTTAACTAAGGCCTTTGACGAGAGTCGCTTAGAGCCACTTGGGCAGTGATGACCCGGCTGACAAAGGGTTAAAACACACGTTGAGTGAGGGGAAATGCTCGATTTGGGAGGGACACTGCTGCCCATGCAAACCTCCCAGCCCTTCCGGCGTCAATGACGAAAACGAGATGTGGATGTTATCGCCCGACGGTTCGCAACGCATGCTGATCGCCAACAAGATGAACGCGCCGCTCGACAACAACGCAAGCCTGGTCTTCAAGGGCGATGTTCCGTGCACAGCCAACCTTAGGATTTACCCACCCAAAGCCCGAGGAGGCGGATCGCACGGTGGTTTGCAAGAAGGGCCTCCCAGTACCGAAATAGCCACAAGGCTGGTGGCAATAACCCCAAAAAGACGGTCAGTCGCGCTGTTCAAGCGACAATGGCATATAATTGCTGCTGTTCTTGAAGGCTAAAGGAGATCTCAATGAATCCCAGAGGTGGCAGGTCGGCTTTCCGCGATTTTGCGGCAATTTGCGTGATTACCATGTTGCTGGCGGTTTTCGCCGGTTTCAGCAGCGCGCATGCGGCGACAAAACTGCAAAAATTAAGCACTGATACGTTTAACAACAGTTACAGCGAGCACCGAACTGAAGTCGAACCGCACACCTACGCGAACGGATCCACGATCGTGAGCGCCTTTCAGGTGGCCCGCTGGTATAGCGGCGGTGGCGCGGACATCGGATTTGCGACTTCCACCGACGGGGGTAAAACCTGGCAGCATGGCTATCTCCCAGGGCTGACCCAGAACTACAAAGGCGGCAGCTATTACACGGCAAGCGATCCCGCGGTGGTTTACGACGCCAAACACGCCGTATGGTTGATTAACTATGTCCCAATCACCACCAACGAGGACGCCGTGGACGTGGGTGTAAGTAGTTCCACGGATGGCATTCACTGGAGCAACCCCGTGATTGTGGACCAGTCGGGTGTCGACGACAAGAACTGGATTACCTGCGACAACACCTCCAGCAGTCCTTATTACGGCAACTGCTACGTGGAGTGGGATCTGGGCTTTAGCACAGGGCAGATTCAGATGAGCACGTCCAGCGACGGTGGAAAGACTTGGGGAGCAGCCAAGGGAACCGCCGACAATGCGGGCGGAATCGGCGGCCAGCCGGTGGTGCAACCCAACGGGACCGTGGTCGTGCCAATCGAAGCGGGGATTGGCATCAGCGCTTTCACTTCTACCAACGGCGGCAAAAGCTGGAGCAGCCTCGTTTCCGTTTCCAGTATCGACTATGCGAATGACCAGGGCGGCATTCGCAGCGGCCCGCTACCATCGGCCCGAGTGGATGGCGCGGGAAAGGTCTACGTGGTTTGGGGCGACTGCAGATTTCGTAGCGGATGCACGGCCAACGATATTGTCATGAGCACATCCACCAACGGAACGAAGTGGAGCGCGGTGACTCGGATTCCGATTGATCCGACCAAGAGCACGGTCGATCACTTTCTTCCAGGCTTGGGCGTGGATCGCGCCACTTCCGGCAGCACAGCCCATCTGGCCATGACCTATTACTATTATCCGGTTTCGCAGTGCGGCAATTCCTGCAAACTTGAAGTAGGCTTTACGGTTTCGCATGACGGCGGGAACACCTGGACCGCTGGGAAACATCTGGCCGGACCGATGGACTTGAGTTGGATTGCCCCTTCCGACAACGGACAGATGGTGGGAGATTACCTGGGAGTGGACTTTGCGAACGGTCAGCCGTTCGGAGTTTTCGCCGTGGCAAAGGCCCCCGGTAGCAAGCTCAATGAGGCCATGTACACGACCAACAAGCCTCTCGTGGTCTCTCCCGGCGCGCCGCGGTTTAGTTCGAAGGGGGAGAAACGAGTCGCTTCACGCAGGTGGGTACGCAAGTTCTACGATGACGACCACCAGCGGCCCATCCCACCTTCCGAACAGATACCACCGGTTCAGAGCAGATGAGGCTCTGACCAGGAATGCAGCGGGCGGAAATGGATCCGGTCTCGGATCCTTCCGCCCGATGCTTTCAATGTCGTTTGACCCCGCATCAAAATCTACTTGACATAGACCGGCATTCTCATGGAAGGCCATTACACTACTTGAGAATTCACTAGTCAACAGGCGGCGCACGCGCGAGATTCTCATAAAAGCTGAAAATCAGAAATTGCTGTACATCATCTGCGCGGCGGTCGTGCCACGCGACAGGGTGACGAGCAAGACGAAAAGCAGGGCTAAGGCATAGAGCGGCGGGAGCCAGAACCAGCGCCAGCGAGCCAGCAGCGCCATCGGTCCGGTGGGTGAGCCTGCTGGCGCGGCCTCAGCGTCCGTTCGGTCAGTCGAACAGCGACTGAGCCGGTCGATGGTAAACAGCACGACCGTGTAGGCCACGGCTAGCGCGAGAACCAGCCAGTAGAGACTTCCGGTCAGAAGGTGAACCCGATAGGTCGCTGGCGACAGAATCGCCGCCAGCATTTGGCTCGCCTGGTGCAGAGAGTTGGCGCGGAAGAAAACCCATCCCAGATTCACCAGGCTGATCGTGGAAACCCACGAGAGGGCGGTCCACGGGATCCTGGGAGGCGTCCAGTCGAACCTGCGCTCCAACCCCTCCACCTGCCGATGCAAGAGGAGAAGCACTCCGTGATAAGCGCCCCACAACAGAAAAAGAATGCTGGCCTTGTGCCACAATCCGAACAGAACCATAGCAATCAGCAAACTTAGATTTCGCCACCACGCTTCACGGCGCAGGCGCATCAACGGGAAGAAGACGTAGTCACGAATCCAGAAAGATAGCGACATGTGCCAGCGGCTCCAGAAGATCGACGGGCTGGTCGATTCAAATAGGCGAGCGAAATTTTCGGGGATGGTGAAGCCCAGAGCCTGGGCAGCGCCAATGGCGATGTGCGAGTACCCGGCGAAATCGAAAAAGAGCTGCAGGCCATAGCCGAACGCGAGGCACCAAACGTCCGGACCGCTCCAGTTGGCAACCCGATCGAAGCCGGAGGTGATGCCATCGCCTGCCAGAATTCCCTGTCCCAGCAATTTGGCCAGTTGCATCATGAGCACGCCGGTGGCGATGCGCCGGCACCCATGTGCGATGTCATCCCAGCGCGTGGCACCCTCGGAACGGAATTGCGGAAGCATTTCGGGTATGCGGCAGATGGGGCCGGCGATAGTAACGGGGAAGAAAACCATGTAGAGCGCAAATTCGAAGAACGACGGGTCGACGTCATCGCCCTGATAAACGTCAAACAGGTAGCTCATTGCCTGGAAAGTCCAAAACGAGATACCTAAAGGCAACGCCAGGTGCGCGAAGCGCTGCAATGAGGAGAACGGGAGATGGGCCGCGGCTTCCGGCAGGTACTTGAAAGTACCCAGCAGCGCAAGATTCAGAAGAATTCCGATGGACAGAGTTACGCCAGAGCGATTGCGGCGAAGCCATTCTCCTACCAGATAGTTCATGACGCTCGAGGCGACGAGAACGGCGGCGAACCAGACCCCCCACGTCAGATACAGCGCATAGCTTGCAATCAGGAGAGTAGCCTGCCGGATTGGTCGCGAGCGGACCTTTGCCAGGATCACGGCGCACAGCAGGAATGCCAGAACATACGCGATGATTCGAAACAAATTTCCTCCGTGCGCGTTTGCGATCGAGTTGAATGCCGGCGCTTCAACGTCTGGCGACTGATTCTATTCGAGGTCAAACAAGCAAGACTAATGGGGCGCGAAGGCCATTACAAGAACACTAGAAGCTATCTCACAGTAAACTAAAGCGGAACCGAGTATTGCACCAGGGGCTAAAGCCCGCGTTCTTATTGGCTCCGAGCGGCACGGCTGAAGCCGTGCCCTTCCCAGAACTATTTGTGAGATGGCTTCAAGTGTGATCCTCCCGCACTTCTCATCCGCTACACTACTGTGTGGTCCGATACCGCAATCTCATCGAAGCGCTGGAGGCGGCTCCTGGCGAGCGCCCGTTCGTCACGGCCTGGGTCGACGATGACGAACAAGAGACCGTCACATTTGCAGAGTTCCGCCGTCGCGCCCGTCTGCAGGCCGCGGTGCTCCGCGCGAATGGCGTGACCAGCGGGGATCGGGTGATCATCATCATGCCGCAGGGCATTCTGGCGATGACCGTCTTCGTTGGGGCGATGATTCTCGGCGCGGTGCCAGCGTTTATCGCCTATCCCAATGACAAGGTTGAGCCGTCCAAGTACCGCTTCGGAGTGGCGGGAGTGACGGCAAACCTGAAGGCCAAGATTGTCGTCATTGACGAAGAGTTTCCGGATGAAATTCTCGGGCACGTGTCGCTGGGCGCGGAGACGAAGCTGCTTCGATCTGGCAACGGCAGCGGATTCGGGCGGGACGAAGAACTTCCGCCTTCCCCGGGTCAGCGCGATGGCGTGGCGTTCATCCAGCATTCCGCGGGCACGACTGGACTGCAGAAGGGTGTGGCGCTGACCCACGCTGCTGTATTGCGTCAGCTGGCCCATCTGTCGCAGGCGCTGAAGATTGACGGCGCGACGGACCGGATTTACAGCTGGCTGCCTCTTTATCATGACATGGGCCTGATCGCCTGCTTCATGCTTCCCATGGCCTGCCACATACCGCTGGTGATGCAGTCGCCGCTCGGCTGGGTGATGCATCCGGAAACCATGCTGCAGGTCATCAGCGAGCATAAGTGCACGCTGGCGTGGTTGCCTAACTTTGCTTTTCAGTTTGTTCCTCGCCGCACCCGGCCGAACCGGCGCACGCGGTATGATCTGTCTTCGGTTCGTGCGCTGATCAATTGTTCTGAGCCGGTCCGGACGAGCAGCATGCAGGAATTCCAGGACGCATTCGCCGCAAATGGACTGAAGGCCGATGCTTTGCAAAGCTCCTACGCCATGGCCGAGAACGTCTTTGCCGTGACTCAGTCGGAGATCGATCGCTCTTCCGGCCCCACGCGCATTTGGGCCGATGGCAGACAGTTTCGGAGCTCGCATCGCGTGGTACCAGTCGCGGAAGGGAGCGTGGGTTCGGTTTCTTTCACGTCATCTGGTCGGTTGCTGCCCAATCACGAGATCCGCATCGTATCAGGTTCCGGCGCTGTGCTCGGGGAAAGCCGGGCAGGCGAAATTCTTATCAAAAGCGATTGCTTGTTTGACGGTTACTACAACCGCGCCGACCTCACGGCAAAAGCCATCGTGGATGGCTGGTACTACACCGGTGATCTCGGGTTCTGTGCAGGTGGGGAACTTTATGTGGTCGGGCGGAAGAAGGACATCATCATCGTGGGCGGCGAAAATATCTACCCGCAGGATATCGAAGAAATCGCTGCCAGCCACCGCGCCGTCCACGATGGCCGAGTCATCGCGATGGGTGTGTACAATCCGGACCTGGGGACGGAGGAAATCGTCATCGTGGCCGAGGTAGAAAACGAAGGCCTGCTTGCCAATCCTGTCGAGATCGAGCGGGAGATTCGTGGCCAGGTTACCGCCGGCTTGGGAGTGACGGTTGGAACAGTTTTTCTGAAGCCACCCAAATGGATTGTGAAGAGCACCGCCGGAAAACCAGCGCGATCTGCCACCTTCGAGAAGTTGCAGAAAGAACATCCGGAACTTAACGCCGAATAGCAAGGCCGCCAAGACAGGTCTGAGACGAAAGCGATCACTTTAGGGAGACTGGATTGAAATGACGGAAGAAGCAAAGCAGATGATTGAATACATCCTCCGGCGAATCCGAAATCCGACCCTGGTGATTGATGAGAACACGCCGCTGGTCTCCTCCGGACTGGTTGACTCGATGGCGCTGGGTGAGGTGATGCTGACGCTCGAAGACCTGACCAATACGCGCATTCCTCCGGGGAAGGTGAAGCCGAGGGATTTCGATACGGTCGCCAAGATGTTCGAAACCGCCGCGCGCGTAGGGAAACCGCGCAAATAGATATCAGGAGGCGTGTTGATGCGAATGACAAACTGCCCGACATGGTTCCTTCCGGCCTCAAAGACGTGCTGGACAGGCCCGTAGTAAGTTCGTTGCGGTCACTGGTTTAGGACGTGGTGTTCGGTTGCCAGCGCACGAAATAGGCGGAGTAGCCCCCGAAAAACCCTGCGATTTGCCTCAATAAAATGGGCAATCTGTTGTACAATGTGGCCTGTTTGGCGCTTCAGAAGAACAATCCCCCAGAAAATTGGTGCCTGATGAACCCACATGGAAGACTCTCTCTGTTGACTTGCGGCCTTCTGACTCTTGCCGTGTTGTGCGCTCCGCACGGCGTGGTCGCGCAAAGCAAGACGGCAGTTACCACCTACCACAATGACAACTTCCGAACCGGATGGAATAATCACGAATCGCTGCTCACGCCCAAAGCGGTTGGCAGTTCTTCGTTTGGCCAGTTGGCTTCAGTCAAGCTCGATGACCAGGTAGATGCGCAACCGCTGGTGATGCCCGATCAGAAGATCGGCAGCGGATCCAACGCCGGCAAGCACGATGTCGTGTATGTGGCCACCGAGGGGAACACGGTGTACGCCATCGACGCTAGCAACGGCAAGATCCTGCGGCACCGGAATTTTGGCACTCCGGTTTCCTACCCTCTGGGCTGCACCAACAACGGCCCTAACGTAGGCATCAACAGCACGCCCGTGATTGATCCCGACAGCGGCACCCTGTATGTGATCATCTACACCGACGAATCTCAAGGTCCGGTCTATCGCATCCATGCTCTGAGCCTGGACAATTTGAAAGATAAAGTGAAGCCGGTGGTGGTGAAGGGCTCCCATAAGCTGACCGACGGCACGGAGTTCAACTTCAATGCCACCTACCAGCGGCAACGTCCCGGACTGTTGCTGGCCAATGGAAATATCTACGCCGGCTTTGGCAGCTTTTGTGATCTTGCGGCTAACCTCTCCCGTGGCTGGCTTCTCGGCTGGGAAGCGGGATCTCTCCAACCGCTGTCCGGCAACGAAGTCTTCGACACTCAGGCGACGTTGCCAGACGACTTCTTTCTTTCCTCCATCTGGATGTCTGGCTATGGCGTTGCCGCGGACGATGCGGGCGATTTGTTCTTTGTTACGGGCAACTCAGACTACTCCGGAACCACCTACGATGGAGTCACCGATATTCAGGAAAGCGTGATCGAAGTTTCCGCAGACTTGACTCAAGTGCTGGATCTTTTTACGCCTGACGATTGGAGTTCTCTCGATCAGGGAGACGTTGATTTCGGCTCTGGAGGCGCGATGCTGCTGCCCCCGCAGCCAGGATCGATTCCTCATTTAGTCGTGGCCGCGGGCAAGGAAGGAAACATGTTCCTGATGAATCGCGACGACTTGGGCGGTTACGATCCTAACCAGAACAATGTGCTGGGCACGTACTATATCGGCGGATGCTGGTGCGGACAGTCCTACTTCCAGGCTCCAGACTTGGTGGCTCGTGTGGTCTCGAGTGGCGGAAATACGGTGGGGGTTTGGAAGCTTCAGACCAGCCCGAGCGTAGCGCTGACCAACATCTCGAATGCGACAATCAATTCTGGGCAGTTGCCCGGGTTTTTCACCAGCGTCTCTTCCAACGGAACCAAGCACCCGATCATTTGGGCCCTGTCGCGTCCCTATACCAATCCGCCGCTGATTTACCTTTATGCCTTTAATCCGGAGGCCGGTGGCAGCACCCTGACGCAGATCTTCAGTAGACGGGCCGGCTCCTGGCCCTATACTGGTGGCGACTCCAACCAGGTGCCCGTCGTTGCCAATGGCCATGTGTTTGTTGCCACTTACCAGAAACTTGCGACTTTGGGCTGAAAGGAAAACGTTAGAAGGCCTGTCTCGTTACACCTTCTTCTGAATCTGCAGTCTGGGTGCGAGGCGCGGACTCAAAAAACCGCCCGGCGCGTAGGGAAACCGCGCAAGTAAATGCGGCGCTCCCAATGCACCCCCGCTATTCCCGGTTTCGCATCGCCATGGCGCCATCTATTTCCAGGCGAGAGGGAGCACTCAGCTGTTCCTCGATATGCTTCTGCACCAGTTCCCATTGGGAGCGAAGAACCATTTCCTTGATGTTGAATTTGGTTTCGTGCTTGGCATCATCGACCCGCACCGCCAGTTCGTTGTTGTGGAAGCGGAAGTCGATGACTTCGGCGAGCGGCACCATCTGATTGGACGATTTTCCGACAATGATAAACACCACCTTGTCGGAAACCAGGGTGTACTCCGGGCAGAGATCTTCGGTCGCCTGGATGGGCGTGCCGCCCATGGCCGCCAGGAATCCATGGTGAACCAGCAGGCAATCGCTCATCCGCATTCTGACCACGGTTCCGTGCTGATAAATTCCCAGCTGCGCCGTCAGAAAAGCCGGCAGGCTGCAAACCAACAGGGCAAGGGACAGAGTGCGGTTCGTGGGTTTCCAACTAGCGAATCGTGTTTTCATAGGAGTAACCATTCCGGCAATGAAATTTCAGGTTCAGATTGTGTGTAGGGAGAATGCGCAGCGAGTGCACCCCAGCCCGGTGGTTGGGAAGCCGGTAAGTCACAACATAGGACGCGTGCAGATCGTCGATTACGGCATTCAGCACATTGGCGGCGCCCTCGCGGATGGGAAAGTACCGGCCACCCGTAGCCTCCGACATTCGCCGAAGAATTCTGCTCCCCTCCGAAAGTTTCTCAGGATCGCCCAGATCGACCGAGTAGAGCAGGGCATCGCTGGCGACCACCGCTTCCAGAGCGTCGGCGGCGGAGGTCCGGCTGATCGTGTCATCGCCGTCGGAAAATAGAATCAGAACCGGTCTCACGCCTGAGGTGCGGCGATGCGCAATGAAATCTGCGCCGAATGCGAGGGCATCGAACAGGGGCGTCGCTCCTTCGGCATGCAGGGCGAGAAGCCTGGTCTCAGCGGCTGAGCCGCGGCAGTTGCCCGCACAGATGATGGCAGGCTGGACCCCGCTGAACGACAGCACCGAGACGCTGTCGTCGGAAACCATCTGCTTCTGGGAAACCAGTTGCAGCACATCGTGCATGCCGCTTCGGAAGCGGGGTGCAACCGATTCACTCGCGTCCACTACGGCAACGAGATCGAGTTTCGTCTCCTCGGAGCGGGAAAAACTGCGAAACTTCCGGACCACTATCTCATTGTCGACTACGGCGAAATCGTCCTGGTTCAGGTTGTCGACGGAACGGTTGTGTTCGTCGGCGGCAAAGAACGAGATACGTACTTCCGAGACAGTGCTGTGGTAACTCGGGCTGGGAAAATCGTTGGAATTGCCGCTAGCAAGAATGCAAGGGAGAACGAGAATCGCCCGGGCAACCCAGTTGTGCCGATAAGACAGCATCGCCATTGCTCTCAATCATCGGCGAGCAACTGTGGAAACCTGAGCCCTCAAAGAGTGGGTGAGGGTTACCTCCGTCAGTTTCGGCGGCAGAGACGCAGGAAACACGCGAGGCGAGCCCCGGGGTGCGAGAAGATGCAGGGCCGGAGATCTTGTTCCGGCCCGTTGTCACTGTTATTGCACGGTCAAGCCTACAATGGTGATCGTCGCCGGGTTGGGCTGTGCCGAGGTGGTTCCTTGAACCTTGACGTTGTACGTTCCAAGCTCTGGATTGGTGGAAACCGAACTCGAGCCGCCTCCGGCGCAAGCATTCAGCAAAATCAGAAGAACGAACAGCAATGCCAGCCACAACCAACGGCGCCGCTGATTCCGACGTCCAGCGCCGGCAAACAAAATGCCGGCGAGCGGCATGAAAGCGAAATAGATCTGCAGCCGCGTCCCGCTCGGTTTCTCGAGGAACGCTGAACCGGAGGGTACGGTGATGGTGAGCGTAAACGGCACCGCTTGAGTTCCCGGCGTAATCGTAGAAGGCGAAAAACTGTAGGTAGCGCCGGGTGGCAATGAACTCTGCAAGCAGGCAAGTTTGATTGGGTACTTGGGATCGCCCGTATTCTCATTCAACAGAAGAGAGTATGTAACCTTCCCTCCCGGAGACGTGGTCTGAGGCGGAGGCTCGGCCGCGGATGGCTCAGTGACGCTCGTGAACGACTCGGTGCCGATGGCACTCGAGAGCACCTGTGAGATTGCCTTGACGACGATGTTTGGATTCGAGGGCACGGCGCCTGGCCCGGTGTAGAGGCCCGAAGTGGAGATGGTTCCAAATGTCGCGTTGCCGCCGGTCACCCCATTGACTTGCCAGGCCACCGCGGTGTTGGTTGTCCCAGTCACAGTTGCGATGAAGGCTTGCGTGGTCCCGGTGTAGACCTCGCTGATGGGCGGATTGGTGCTTACCACGACCTCCACAGCGTCGCCCTTTCCGACAATCGTTGCCTGGGCCGACCCCGAGGTCGTGCCATCCGCATTCGCAACCGCGGTTACCGTGACTGTGGCGGGCGTCGGAATCGTCGCCGGTGCCTGAAATACTCCGGCGGTCGAGATGGTCCCCACTATCGAGTTACCGCCGGCCACTCCATTCACTTGCCAGGTCACGGACGTATTACTGGACCCGGTCACCGTAGCAGTGAACTGCTCCTGAGAGTTGATGGCCACACTGACCGGATTCGGTGAAACGCGGACAAAGAGCGATGGGACCAGCGTGCGGGTGCGTGAGTTATCCGTGTCCGCAACAAAGAGGTTGCCGGCCGAGTCGCCAAATAAGCCCAAGGGCGAATTCAGTTGCGCGGTGGTTGACTGGCCACCATCGCCGGAGAAGCCCGCGGTATTGTTTCCGGCTACGGTTTGAATGTCCGTTGTGGCTTCCACGACCTCGCGAATCACGAAATTGTCCGTATCCGCGATGAAAATGTCTCCCTCGCTGTCGACGAACACACCGTAAGGAGTATCCAGTAAGGCAAGCGTGGCTGCACCGCCGTCGCCCGCGTAGCCGCGCGCACCGGTTCCGGCCACGGTGGAAATGATGCCGTTCGAAGCTGCGACCTCGCGAATGCGATTGTCGAAGGTGTCCGCGATGAAGATATCTTCCGCAACGTCGACGAATACGCCGAAGGGGGAGTTGAGCTCCGCGGTGGTGGCGGTCGCTCCGTCACCACAGGTTGGTGTGTTGGCCTGAATGCACTGCGTATAATTACCTGCCACGGTGTTAATAGTGCCGCTCGACGCCGCGACCTCGCGGATCACGTAATCATCAGTGTCTGCGATGAAGATGTTCTCCGCGCTATCTACGAAGACGCCGTAAGGATTGGCGAGTTCCGCACTTGTGGCTGGCCCCCCATCGCCGCAGGCTGTAGCGGAGTCCGAACAGAGCACGCCATTGCCGGCCACGGTTGCAATATCGCCCGGCTGGATCGTGACTGTGGCGATCGTAATCGGTGTTGTCCCCGTATTCACAACGCGGATGGCGTTATTTTGAGTGTCCGCGACAAAAATGTTTCCCGAGGCATCAACGAACACACCACCAGGCTCGCAAAGCTGTGCGCTGGTCGCAGGCCCGCCGTCTCCGGAGTAGTCGCAAAGAGCCATCCCGACTGGCTGGTAGTAAGAGCCAGCCACAGTTTGAATGTCCCCAGTGGCCGCCAGCACTTCACGAATTACCGAACTGGCCGAGTCGGCGATGAAGATGTCTCCCGCGCTGTCAACGGCGACTCCCCCGGGAGCGTTCAACTCCGCATTGGTGGCTAGCCCGCCATCACCGGAATAGGCCAGGGTGTTGTTTCCAATGACGGTCTGAATGATCCCAGCTGTCACTTCGCGGATCACAAAATTGTCCGTATCCGCGATAAAAATGTCTCCCGAAACATCGACGAATATGTCGCTGGGATAGTTCAGTTCCGCACTTGTGGCTGCGCCGCCGTCGCCGAAGTATCCGGCCGTTCCGTCGCCGGCTACGGTGGCAATGTCACCGTTCGACGCCGTCACCTCGCGAATCACCACATTACTCGTGTCCGCGATGAAAATGTTGCCCGAGCTGTCGACGAAGACGCCGTCAGGAGCGTTGAGCTCCGCGCTCGTAGCTGGTCCGTTATCGCCGGAGTAGCCGGCCGTCCCGGTCCCGGCCATAGTGATAATGTCCCCAACTGCGTATTCTTGAAGCGTGTCTCCACACCCCCCCAACACGGCAAGCACGCAACGGATGCGATTATCGGCGGTGTCTGCGATGGAAATGTTTCCCGAGGAGTCGACAAAGAGCCCCTGCGGGAGACCAAGCTGTGCACTGGTTGCCAGTCCGCCGTCGCCGCAGGCTGTTGTCGGATCTGCACAATTCGTGCCAGGAGTCCCAGCCACGGTGGCAATTATGCCGCTGGACGCCGTTACTTCGCGAATCGCGAAGTTGTCGGTGTCCGCGATGAAAATGTCTCCCGAGCCATCTACAAAAACGCCGTAGGGATCATAGAGCTGAGCCTTGGTCGCTGGGCCGCCATCGCCAGAGTAGCCGGCGATGCCGTTGCCGGCCACGGTGCTAATGTTGCCGTTCGATGCTGAGACTTCACGAATTACCGAATTATCCGTGTCGGCGATGAAGATGTTTCCCGAAGAGTCCACGAACACGCCTTCCGGACCATTGAGCGCGGCGCTGATTGCGGGACCGCCGTCACCGGTGTAGCCGCGAGTGCCATTCCCGGCCACTACGGCAAGAATACCGGTGGCTTTATCTACTTCGAAAATATGGCTCGAGTAGGAATCCGCAATGTAGGCGTTGCCCGCCGAGTCGAACGCAATGCTGCCGGGGTACCCGATGCTGGCACTCAGCGCTGTCAGATCATTCGGGCCGCCGCCGGCAGCCGTGCTGATGAGATACTGGGCCAGCAAAACCTGGGGCGTGAACAAAACAAGGGCGAGAGCAACAAAAACCGATTTAGGCAAATTGTGGGAGCGCATGGTCACTTCGCCTCCTGGCCAGAAATCCGGTCCAGCCGGACCACGACGGTGCTCTTGGCACTTCCTGGGCCCACCATCTGCAGCACGAGTCTCGGCCGCAATCCTTTTCGCCACATCTCGTATTCCGGCCGCCGGATGGTGAATTCCTGGGTTGTCTCCGCGGACGCGTGGGCGCGGAGTGTGACCGCACAGGCATGCGTTCCGCCCTTGTCAGGGTGGGAAAAATCCCAAAGAGTCATCCTCTGAATGGAGAGCTCCTTCGGCCCGTGGTTCACCAGATGAATGCGCATCTGAATCTGTGTCTGGGAGCCGAGACCTTTGTTTTGCGCTACCTGGTAGGAACCGGAAACCAGCGGAGCATTTCCGGCCGGTGCAGATTGCACTCCAAGCACCAATAACGCAGCGGCCACAAACTGCCACTTGCATAGATGAAGAATTCTGTAACTCATGTACTCACCGTCCTTCGCGGGCACTCGAAAGCCAATCCCGCGGTGGTCTCATAAATCACTTTCCCGGACCTCATGACGAACTCTCAGAGGCTAAAGCCCAGCATTAACGCGTTTTGAGCGACACGACTGAAATCGTGCCCTTTCACAAAATCGCTACTCCGGCAACGGCTTCGCCGGCGTTCCCGGTTTAACTCCAGAGTGCTTTTTGGCCTGGGCAATCAGGTCGAGCACTTTCTGTTTGTTTTCGTAATTCGGATTCGTATCCAGCAGCTTCTGCCAGGTGGCGACGGCGCCATTGATGTCCATCTTACCCTGCCACTCGACAATACCCAGATTGAACAACGCATTCGCCTTGTTGGGCTCGTACGAAAGAGCCTTGTTGAACTCCGCGATGGCGGTATCGGCATTGCCCGTATACCAGAATGCCGTTGCCATGTCGGTGCGCACACCAGCATTGGCGGGCTGCACCTTCAGCGAACGCTGGTAGTAGTCAATGGCTGTGGGGAACTGCTGAGTGTCGTAGTAGACGTTTCCAATGGAGGCCAGCAAGTCGGGATTGCTCGGATCAGATTTGAGCTTCTCGATCAGAGGAGCGGCTTGGGTGTCGGCCATGGTTCTCATCTGCTCCGGCGTGGGCTGTGAACCCATGCCTGCTCCCATGCCGGCAGGTGCGGCAGCATTCGCCGTCTCAGGCGGCAGGGCTGGAGACTGGGATCCCCGGAACAGCCAGCCCCCGGCGATGCCGACCAGCAGGCAGATAACGGCGAGAATGTAGGCCTGGAACGTGGTCCAGTTCGCGGTGGGCGATGCTTTCTTGATGTCTGACATAATTGCTCCTGAAACCTGGTTTGAACTGTTCAATTGGTGCTGCGCGGCTGCTGTACGTCAGCGATTAACTTCTCCACTTGGGCCTTTTTGTCGTCCTGCAAAGCCGGATTCGATTTCAGCAATTGTTGCCACGCCTGCACGGCGCCCTGGGCGTCTTTCTTGCCCTTCCACCGGATCATGCCCAGGTTAAATAAGGAATTGGCGTCTTTCGGAGCATCCATCAGCGACTGCTGCAACTGGCTGAGGGCGCCGTCTACGTCCCCGGTGTAATACAAGCACGACGCCATTTCGGTGCGCGTCGCCACGTCTTTGGGGTTGACGTTCAGAGCTTTCTGGAAATATCCCGAGGCTGCCTGGAACTGGTGCGTGGCTTCGTAAATCTTGGCAACCTGGATCAGCAGACCGGCGTTGTTGGGATCGCTCTTAAGTTGCGCCAGAAGAGGCTCAGCCTTCTTGTCGGCCATTTGCTTCATCTGTTCGAGGGTTGGCATCTGCTGCATCGCGCCTTGCCCAGGCTGTGGCGCGGCTTGGCTGACGGGAGCGGCTGCGCTGGACCGTGTTTCGGAGCCGCGGAACAGGTATCCGAGTGCCAGACCAAGCGCCAGGCAGATGGTTGCCATAACGTACACCTGGGTGGGCCGCCAGCCGGCCGGCGTTGCTTGCGATTCAACGATGTCGCTTGTCATATGTTCGAGCCTCTGAGGTTGGTGGCGACGCATGGGTCAGATCGCTGACAGCCGCCAATTCCCAAGGGAACCCAACCCCAACTTGCAATAGATTACAATCTACCCCTCTTCCGAGCCGCGTTTGTTATCACAGGAGAGTGTGATGTCGATCACAGCCGGGAATCACAGGTAAAGATGGGCGATTCTTGGAGATAGGACCTTGGCAGCTCTTCTTTTCGAGAAAATGCGAACCCACGCAGCACATCCCCGTTCCCGATTTGGTGCAGGGCGAATCTCCGTAATCGGTTGACTCCCAAAACAGGAATCGTTCTGATCGTTCCTCCAAAATGACCCGACGAATAGCGATGTTTGCAAAGAACGCTCCCGATGTAGAGATTTGGGAGACCGAAAGATGGGCGCCGAGCCAGATTCGGGAACAACCGACAAGAAAGTGCATGTGCTGGCAGTCGTGGCCGACCAGGAGGATTACCAGCTCCTCTGTGATCTGCTTACGAAGGCCGGAAACGGGCGAGTCCAGGTCGATCAGGCTCGCAGTGCGGAAGAGGCGTACGGAAGTTCGCAACCTGCGGCCTGCGACCTGCTTTTGTGGGAAGTTAATTCGCAAAAAATCGGGCATCCGCAGCCCGAGAAACGGCTCCAGGAGAACGACCCTCGGACGCCGCTCATTCTTCTGCAGGACCACCTTACGCCCCAGAATATCCATGCGATGATTCAGAGCCAGGCGTGCAATTACGTCTGCCATTGTGATCTGACGGGACCTTGCCTGGCGCTGGCGATCCTGCGAGCGATTGAAACCTACTGCACGCGAAAAAAAACCAGCGCTTCACGGACCACCATTGAGAAGTTGCAACGGGCAGTCGAACAATCGCGTGACCTGGTCATGATTACCGACCAGGCAGGCGCGATCGAGTACGTCAATCCTGCGTTTGAGAACCTGACTGGGTATACGCGGCAACAAGTAATGGGCCAGGCGCTCGGTATTTTGAAATCGGACCAGCAGCCCGGAGAGCTTTACGAGGAGATGTGGGACACGGTGCTTTCCGGAAATGTGTTTCGCGGCATTGTGATGGACCGCAAGAAGAATGGCGAAACGTTCATTGTCGAAAAGGTGATGACACCCTTGGTGGATGAACGCAGCCGGATCACGCATTTCATCTCAACCGCGCGGGACATCACGGACCGCCGAAAGCTCGAAGCGGAACTGCAGCAATTGCACAAGATGGATGCCCTGGGCCAACTGGCGGGTGGCGTCGCTCATGACTTCAATAACCTGCTGATGGTGATCAGCGCCTACGCCGAGCTTACGCTGGATACGCTGGAGGCCGGACATCCGCTGCGGCAGAACGTAGGCGAGATTCTGACCGCCTCGCGCCGTGCCGCTGACCTCACTCGCCAGTTGCTGGCGTTCGGGCGCAAGCAGATGCAATCCCTGCAGGTGCTGGATTTGAATGCCGTGATCGGCAACGTCAGCCGCATGCTGCCGCGGTTGATCGGGGAGGACATTCAACTCGCGTTCATTCCGGGGCAGGACCTGGGCAGAGTGAAAGCGGACCCGGTACAGATCGAGCAGGTGGTGATGAACCTTGCCGCCAATGCGCGCGATGCCATGCCTCGGGGCGGAAAGCTGACCATTGAAACGGCCAACATGTTTCTGGACGACGAGTATTTGCAGCGGCGGACAATCGTCCCGAAGGGCGACTACGTTCTCATCGCGGTTACCGACTCGGGAGAAGGAATTGCATCGGAGCATCTGGCGCACATCTTCGAACCCTTCTACACCACCAAAGACGCAGGAAAGGGCACCGGACTAGGGCTCGCCACCGTCTACGGGATCGTGAAACAAAGCGGCGGGTTCATCTGGGTCTATAGCGAGCCAGGGTTGGGAACTACCTTCAAGATTTACCTGCCCCGGGTGCAGGCGGAAACCGCGGAACGCCTGGAGACTGCAGGTTCCAGCAAGTCTCCGTACGGATGCGAGACGTTGTTGCTGGTGGAAGATGAAACCGCGGTGCGGGAGTCGGAACGGGAGTTTCTCGCCCGTCATGGTTATACGGTGCTGGAGGCGAAGGATGGGGAGGATGCAATCCGGCTGTCGCGGTCGTACGGTGACTGCATCCATCTGATGATCACCGACGTCGTCATGCCGGCGATGGGGGGAGCGGAAGTGGCAGAACAGTTGTCGGGGGAACGTCCCGAGATGAAAGTGCTTTTCATGTCTGGATACGCCGAGAACACCGTCCTGGCGCACGGCAAGATCGACGTCAAGAATCACTTCTTGCAGAAACCGTTTGCGCTTCGTGCCCTGGGGCGCAAAGTGCGCGAAGTGATCGACCAGAGGCAGTCACTGGCTTCGTCGGCGGCGACTTCGAGTTAAATTCTGTTTGCGCTCGTGCGGCAGGTTCTGAGATTGTGCAATGTGAGGAGCGCGATTCTAGCGTTCGATCCGCGTCAGCCTGCCGTGTTTCAGGTGGAAGGAATCTCCGCGCCAGTGAATCTTGTGGCCGGTAAAGCTGACGATCCAGACAAGAAACGCAATCAAGTCGCGAAGCGGAAGCAAGTACAGCGAAGACAATACCTGCCGATCCTGCAACGCCCTGCCTGCCGCAAGGGCTGCCACCACCCGCATCGCCGAAGTCAAGGCGAGCAATCCCCACGCCCACCACGCTCCTCCAGAAAGAAGCAACGTCAACAGTGCCCAGGGCAGACCGAAAGTGAGGCCCAGCCCCACGTATCCCCAGAAGCGCGAATCGCGGAGGGTCCGCGCCCAACGCAGCTGATGGGAGAAAAAATCTGGAATCGAGTACCGTGGCAGGAAAGTCTCGACCACCACATCCGACAACTCGACTTTGAACCCTCGCTCGGCGATGCGCACACCGAGTTGGTAATCGTCGGCGAGATAATCTGCGAGCGCTTCGAAGCCGCCAATCGCCTCGAGGTCGCGGAGGCGGAACGCGAGCGTGGAGCCAAGCCCGAACCGGATTCCTTCTATCTGGCGCGCCACCAGGACGCCGGCGCAGAAATCTGTACTGATGCCAAGTGACTCCAGACGCGATCCCAGCGTCGCGTTGGCAATGCCGCGATAGAGGCAAGTCACAAGCCCCACTTCTGAATTTGCGAGTGATGCGGTCACGCGGCGCAGGTAGTTCGGCTCAACTCGAATATCGCTGTCATTCACGATCAGGTGGTCGTAGCGGCCGGTTCGCAGCATCTGCACCAGGTTGCTGACTTTGGTGTTCGCGCCCAGGTTCTCTGAGCAAAAGACCAAACGAATCTCGCGCTGCGGGAATTCTCTTTTGAGGCGCTCGACCAGTTCGACGGCTGGGTCGGCGGGATCGCTGACTCCGAAAATAATTTCGTATTCTCCGTAGTTCTGCAGGCAGTGGCTGCGGAAACTTTCGTACATCTCGGGATCGGTGCCCTTGAGGGGCTTAAGAATGGATACGGGAAGATCACGTGTGGCGCGGACCTGCCCTGAGCGAAGTCGAATGGGGTCCTCGCCCGCAGATTTGCTTACTTTCACAAACGCCGCCGCACTCCATAAGCAAACGGCGTAATAAGCGATGCTGGAAAGCGTGCCGGCGACGGCAAGCAGTTCGAGGCCTTTGATCATTGTCATTGACCCCTGAAGCATACCTCAGACCTGACATCAGATTCCCGTGTGGGTGGCGACGCATCAGTTCAGAGGCCACTTGAATTGACTTCGCTGCTGGTTGCCTCCAGAATTGTGACTGGGAATGCGGGAAGCGACAGGGAGGCAACCCCGTGAGCGTGAAAATCGGCACCCGAGAGGTGGAAGGCGTCACCATCGTCGACCTGAGCGGACGGATCACTCTGGGCGACGAGACCGGCAAGTTACGGGAAACCGTCCGCAGCTTGCTCAACAAGGGAGTCAAGAAGATCGTGCTGAACTTTGCTGACGTCAGCTACATCGACAGCACCGGAGTCGGCGAACTGGTCGGCTGCTACACCACCGTTCGCAACCAGGGCGGCGAAATGAAACTGATGAAGCTCTCCCAGAAGGTGCAGGATCTATTCCACGTCACCAAGCTCTATACCGTTTTCGACATCAAGGACGACGAATTCACGGCGGTCAAGTCGTTCGACTGGTTCTTCGCGAAGTGAGAGCAGTCCACCTGCCGGGCTTCACCCGGCTAGACAGCCGAGGGCGGCTGTCTCCACGTTAATACAACATCGCCCGGCCCGCTTCTAACCCGCCACCCCGCTCTTCAGCGCCTCATCGATGGTTTCGCCATCAACCAAGCCGTGGCAGCCATAAATCGCGGGCAAAACCACATCCGGGGGATGGCTGCGGCGGAGTTGCGCGATCTTCTCGGTTCCACAGCGATAGGCCGGGAGATACATGCGGCCCAGCAGCGGATGTTGTCCCCAGGCGCCGGAAAGTTTGTCAGCGCGCTCGGCAGTGACCAGGAAATCGCGTCGCAGAATCTTTGCAACTTCCTCCTTCGGCATCTTCTCGCCCCAGGTCAGATACGAAGACTGGTTCTTGGCGTCATCCTGCAACAGCGCCAACAGGACGCCGATTTGCAGATCTTCGTCGGGTAGCTGATCCACTTCCGTAACACCGTGCGCGATCAGGATGGCATTGTTGGCGATGCCTTCGAACAAAGTTGCAGCGCGGGTGTTCATGGTGAGCACCGTCGCTTCGAAGCCGACCTGTCCACGGACATACAGGTCCTGCAAGTAGGCGAACGTAGTCACGTGGCCGGGGACCACTTCGTGGCTGATCAGTTGCTCAAACTCCGGCACGGAAATCTGCAGCGACGCATTGATCTCGTAGGTGGCTTCATACTCCGGAGCACCGTTGGGTTTGCGCGCCCGGCCCAGATAATTCATGGAACCCGAAAACCAGGCATCTTTGATGGGGAGAAAGTCGATATTGGCGCGAGGCACGCGGGCCAGTTCGCGGGGAATGTGCTGCAGAAGATTCGTTTCGCTCAGCCGGTCGAAGTGGGCGATCACGGCTGTGCTCAGAGCGCGAACCGAAGCCATCGGAACCACGCGGTCGCGGCGCCAGGCATCCACCGCATCCAGAACGCCGCTGGCGCCGGACGACGAATAGCCGGCGCGGCCGAGCAACTCCACCACGCGAGCGCGTTTGGCTTCGGGTTTGGAGGGCTCAGGGGCGCGGCCGGTCGAGGCTTTGACACTGCGTTCGTAAGGCACAGGACTTCCCTTCCCGAGAATCTCCATGGCGAGGTCCCACATGGTTTCGAGGCAAAGCGAGAGGCCGGACAAATATTGTCCGCGCAATCCGCCGATTTTCGAGGCTTCGCGGCGAACCCCGTCGATGGCGGCGGGAAGATTGATTTTGCTCAGATACTCGTCGACGGCTGCGCGATCGACCTTTTTGTCCGCGACCCCGCCGGAGGCGCGCACCCGCGCCGCAGCCGGCAACGTATAAACCGCCGGCAACGGCTCATCCGAAAACCACGAATCGGCAATGAACCGTCCCGTACCAGAGGGGCACATGACATCGCCGCCCCATAGTGTGTCAATTCCAAGAACTGCATCTGCGACAAATCGTCCTATTGAGTCCATTTGATCACTCCTCACTTTTATTCTGCGGATGTTTTCCTCAGCGAGCCAAACCATACATACAAACACAAACCAAAAAACATCAGCGCGGAAACGCTTTGCGACACCCCATTATTGGCGTAGAACGGCGTCTGAATCCACTCTTCCTGGAAGTGCGGCAGCACGCGCAGCGCCGCCCCAATCACTCCGCCGAGCGCGCCGCCAGCCATCAAGCCCCCGGCAATGATGATGCCGCGCTCACGAATAGTCTTGCCTTGCTGTTCGCCGATCTTTTCCGCGCGTTTGTTTACCAGGTGTGAGAGGAATCCGCCGGCCAGGATCGGCGTAGTCAGCTGCAGTGGCAAATAGATTCCCAGCGCGAAGACCATGGAAGAGAGGCCGAGCATCTCCAGCACCACGGTGATCATGGCGCCGATGCCGAACAACATATACGCAACCGGCTGGCCACTCATGAATCCCTCGACCACGGCTTTTAGCGCAGCGGCCTGCGGCGCCACCAGGACCTGCCGCGGGTCGCCCTGCACGGCCTCTCCGAACTGGAAGGCCTTGGCCAGCAGGATGATGGTTAACCCCGCGGTGATTGCCGACGCAACCACCCCGATAAACTTCACTTTCTCCTGCGCCGAAGGGGTGGAACCGAGCCAGTAGCCGGCCTTGAGGTCGGTAATGAACTGTCCCGAGGCACACAGGGCCACGCAGACCATCCCGGCCAGCGCCATCACGAAAAACATGCCGGTGGTTCCGGAGAGCCCGAACTTCAGCAGCACCACGGCGGAGACGATGACTGTGAGCAACGTCATGCCGCTGGCTGGGTTGTTGGCCGTGGTGGCAATAGCATTGGCAGCCACCGTGGTGAAGAAGAATGAGAAGAGCAGCGTCAGCGCCAGGCCCACGGCGACCACGGTCCACGAAACATGAAGCTGTCCAAAGAAGATGGCCACTGCGATCGCGCCCACCACGACTCCGAGGAGGATGGTGATGATCGGAATGTCACGGTCGGTGCGTTCCATGTGCGGCGCTTCGCCGTGGCGGAAGGCGTGCAGCGCGATGCCAAACGATCCGGCAACTACGCGCAGCGACTTGAGTATGCCGACGAGGCCAGCGGTCGCGATGGCGCCCACCCCGATGAAGCGCACATAATTGCGGTAAATGTCGGAGGCCGCCATGTGCGAAATGGGGATGGTCGCGGGATACACCGTGACATCGCCCATGTGGCTGCCGATGAACCAGATCAGCGGGACCAGCACGAAGTTCACCAGAATGCCGCCCGCGCAAAAGATCATGGAAATGCGCAGGCCCATCACGTAGCCCAGGCCGAGGATAAAGCTGACAGCATCGAAATTGAAGACCATGCGCCCGCGGTCGGCCAGTAACCGCATCACAGGCACGAACTGAAAATTCAGATACTCCTTCCAAACGTGGAACGTGGTGACAAAGAAGTCGTAAATCGCTGCGATGACGGTGGCCTGAAGCAGAAGCTTGGCTTGCGAGCCGCCTTTTTCACCGGTGACGAGGACTTCGGTGATGGCCGTGGCCTCGGGAAAGGGGAACTTGCCGTGCATTTCGCGCACAAAGTAACGCCGCAGAGGAATGAGAAAAAGGATGCCAAGGCAACCGCCGGCCAGGCAGATGAAGATGGTCTGCACCGGATGCGGGTCGAGGTGGAGAATATAGAGCGCCGGTACGGTGAAGACGGCGCCGGCCACCACGCTGCCGGAGGCGCCGCCCATGCCGGTGATGATCATGTTCTCCAGCACGGTGGAGCGCCTTTGGTAGACGCGCGCCAAGCCAATGGCGAGAATGGAGATGGGAATCGCCGCTTCCATTCCCTGGCCGACCTTGAGCGCGGAATAGGCCGACGCGACGCTGAAGACGATACAGAAAAACGTGCCCCACAGCACCGCGCGCCAGGTCACCTCCGGCGGCGCCATGCTGGTGGGCACGAGCGGCACATAGATCTCGCCGTCCTTCAGCGGTTGGTATGCGTTTTCGGGAAGAGTTTTGGTCTCGACTCCGCTCATTGGGCTCATGATCCTTTCTTTCGGAACTTCACCACTCGCAGCAAAGTCTATCAAGGACGCACGTCACACCCCGCTGTGGCAAGCCACCATGATGCCCTTCTCTTAGCGGAAACACAACCCCTGGCGTTCGGGCAGAAAGGAAGTCTGCAGCTTTGGCCGGCGGATGATGGCACTCTTCCGCCTCAGAACGGGAAGCGTACCGACAGAATCGGAATGTGGTTTGTGGGATGGAACGAAGTTGTCGCGATCTCGAATCCGCCGCCAACCGTGCAACTGAAGCGATTGTGAATCTGAAACCTGCCAAGCACCAGGCCTGGCGTGAGGTATACCGATGTCTTGCCGGGGTGGCTGGTCGGGACAATATTGCCATTCCCGCCGTAGAAGTGGTTGAAGTTGACTTCCATCTCCGGCCAAAATTTCTTGTACATTTTGTACTGAAACGTATTATTCCACGGCAAAGTGTGTCCGATAACCGACGGGTTTCCGGTGGGCAGGCTGTAACCGAATGTTCCCTGGACGTCGAAATTGCCGAAGCCCTTTCCGTAGGCAATCGTGGGTGTGATTACCGGACTCAACGCGCCTTCCTGGTGCTGCCCAGTGGGGAAAGTCATCTGGTAGAAGGCTGTCAATATGTAGTTTCCGTGCTCCTCGTTCCCAGCGGCGATTCGGTATTTCACCAGGAATTGCCAGTCACCGAATCCATCCTGGGGAGAATCCGGGTTGTTCACGATGTACGGAGGCACGGACAGGATGACCTCCAGGTTCTTCTCGGGGACAATTTCCAAACCCTTACTCACGCCGTAATTGTCCGTAGTGACGCCACTATTGTGAGTCTGCCATTGAATGTCGTAGCGAAACTCTTGTTCTAGCCGCGGAGTGGTGGTGTTGAGCGGAGTGATCCAGTGAGGCTGTTCGTTTTGCGTCTGGGTAACCATATTGAGCCAGTCGGCAACAAATCCGTCCTGGGCAAAGGTCAGCGTTGAACAGAGAAACAGGGCCGCACCTGCAAGGAACAAACTTGTTCTGCGCATTTCTCCTCCACAATGAAAGAATCGGAAGTGTACATAATAGATGGTTATATTGTAAAAATATATGCAGTTCAATGCTATCCTGACGGCCTCCGTGAGGGCCACGCGGAGGGGAATGAGGTGTGTTGACCGTTTCCCGGGTTGGCTGTACGATTTCGTTCCGATGCCAAGTAACGGCAAGTCCGGACGAAAGAACGAAGAGTTGCTGAAGCTCCGGGATGCGGCCCTGCAGCTGGGGATCAGCTTTCCCACCATCAAGCAGTGGATTTACAAGAAGAAGATTCGCAGCATCCGGACGGTTGGTGGGCATCACCGCATTCCACAAAGTGAATTGGACCGGCTGCTTTTCAGAACGCGAGGCAAAACGGAGAAAGAACGCAAGCAGGTGATCCGCCGCTGCAGTGGACGGAATCAGCTAGTGGGACGCATCGACTCGGTTCGCATCAGCGGTCTGATGGCGGAAGTGAAGATTTCGATTGGCGGCCAGCAAATCACCTCGATCATCACCGCAACTTCCGCGCGCGAGATGCAGTTGAAGCCCGGACAGACTGCGGCCGCCCTCATAAAAGCCACCGAAGTGATGATTCTGCGCGTAGATCACTTTTGAAGGTTGCGTGTCAGTCCGACGACGGAGTGTTGGTGGATTGTGCGGGCCCAGGCGCCGGCCCCAAACGACATTTGGGACCAGCGCCCGGCAAGCATGCAACTAGCTACGGCAGGTAGTAACGGAACGAAGTGAAGAACATGTTTTCCACTGAATTCGGATTGCCGCCCGTTCCTTCCCAAATGGTGCGGGACAGGAAGGAGTATTGTGGTCCGAACTGGAGTCGGCCCTTGGGTCCGCTGTATAAGCGGTACCAGAACCCGACGGTTCCTTCCCATATACCACGAGTGTCGCCGGTGCAGTTTTTGAGTCCGCCCGGGTTGAAGCCGCCGGTTAGCGGCGTGCCGACCGAACCGGGAACCGGAATACTGCCCGTCCCGGTGGGCCCGCCGGGCGTCGTGGGAGGAGTCGCCACGCTGGTGCTAGTGCCCGCCGGCGGTGTCTCGATGAGGCAGCCCAGATTGCTGCTGCCGGGCGCTCCATAGCCCACCAAGCTCTTGCCGTTCTGGTACCACTCGCGAGCTTCATACTCGGCGCCGCCGTCGCCATAGATATCCAACTTCTTGCCATGCCACTCCAGGGTGGTTAATCCCTGATAGTTGCGCATTGGCGTTAGCACTCCATCCGGCCGCGCGATCACGTCCGCAAGTCCCGCCGACCCGTATCGCCCGATGCCGTTGCCGCCCAACACATGGAAGCCGATATCGAAGTGCTTGGCAACGGTCCCGCGGGCGTTGAAGCCGAGTCCACCTCCGAGGGAGGAGTCGTTGAAGGCCCCAGTCGCCGTCGAACCCTTCATGCCGCCGCAACTCCCTGAACTTGAGGTTGTGGCGCAGGGGAAAATACGGTCGCGGAAATCGCTGATGACGCCGAACAGTTCATAGTGTCCCCAGCCTGGTTCAAAGGCGGTCTTGAAGACGAAGTCGGGAAGCAGGTTGTAGGAATAGTTGGCGGTTGCATTGTAGAGGCCTCCGCCGGTACCCTGCTGGCCGATCAGGAAGTTGTTGCTGGCTCCGTGGCCTCCCAGGGTGGCTTGGGAATTTTCCACAGAAGCGCCGAACCAGACCTTGTCGCCAAAGTTCTTCGTGACCCGGAAACCATACTGGCGCGCCCAGCTGAAACCGACGTTATACTGTGGGTCAATCGTCAAGGGCACCGCTTCCGTGCGGTTATCCATGCCTTTCTTGGTTTCGGTCACGAGGCTCCACATCTGGCCACCGGTGAACGACCAGCCGTTAGTCATGGCGGCCTGTCCCCAGGCTTGCCGTTGGCGGAGGCCGTAGCTGTTGCTCTCATTATTGTTGGAGGTGACGCCCGCCGACAGAAAGTCTGTTTCCACATATCCCGTCAGCTTGGCGCTCGCCAGCTTGCCTTCCGCCAACAAGGAGATTCGCGACTGGCGTCCGGAACCGTAGAATTCCGACAGGTTATAAAGCGACGAGCCCGGAGCCGGGATCGAGTTAAACGGGGTGTTGATGTCGGAACCGGTCGCATGCTGGCGGTACACAGTTTCTGCCGCCAGGAAGCCACCGGGAGTAATGGTGATTCCCTTGTAGTGAATCGCGGATGGGCTTTCCAGGCTGGACTGGATGCTCTTTTGCGTCTCCTGCAAGCTGAGTGCGGCGTTGGTGGCATTGGTCTTCAGATCAGACACGTCGCTTTTCACCGCCGCCACGTCCTGTTGCTGCTGGGTGGCCTGAGAAGCCGCTTGATCAGCCTTCTGTTGGGCCTGGGTAGCGGCACCCTGTATCTGGGTCACCTGTTGCTGCAATTGTTGAATGGCGGAATCCCGTCGTTGAATTTCGTGTAGAAGCTGCTGAATCTGCTTCTGTTGGGCGTCCATTCCCTCGCGCATCGTTTTCAGTTCCTCGGACACGCTCGGCGCGGATGGCTTTTGCGGCCTCTTGCTCTTGGTTGCCGTGCTACCAGTCGTGGCTTGCTGAGCCGATGCGGAGAACACGCATGCACCCAAAACAAGCGAGAACGCCAAAGCTATGACTCGCTTCATATTTCCTCCGTTGGTGGAATTAAAAACAACCCGGAATGCGCCATTCCGAGAAAACCCGATCTCTCGAGAGAAGGCGGTGCCTTTCGGGAAGGAGCGATATTATGTCCCGATTGTTAACAACTGATGAATATTTGATGAATATGCGGTGAATTGGGCAGGCCGCGCGCGAACAGACCTGGCAATTGCTTTCGGTTCTCGCGCTGCTCGCCTTCGAGCGACGAGCCGAGCCTCTCCCGATGCCTTACCGGGGTTTGTGTTTCAGCGGCTTGCCAATCGCGAGCAGGAAGATGGCGCTCTTTCGTTTTGCGTGCGGTGAAAAGAAGTTGACCACATCGTCGTCGAAAAAGGTCAGCCCACTCGCACCGAGACGCTGAGCATACGCAGCCAGGTACATTCTGCCGCCGATGGCACCGGCCTCCAACTGGACTGCCCGGTAGCCCCGGTTTCCGTATTGCTCCAGAATGCGGTTTAGATCGGCGAGAAAGAAGATATCCACACAGGCATCTGCCGGAAGTTGTTGATCCAGTCCGAGATGGCAGGCCTCGCCGCGGAATTTCCCTTCTTTCAAAAGCTCCAGCGCGCTCCCATCACGGCGGAAGAAGTATGCCCCCGGCTTGAGTCCCTCCACCGAATGCACAATCAGGTACAGGTCGTTGAGCTGAGCGCCTGGCTCCAGAAAGTCAGCGGGAAGGCCCCGCGTGGCGCAGTCGAGAATGGTTGAGAGCTGTGCCAGTGTGATGGAGGCCGTCTGGTCGAAGGTTCGAGTCGAGCCACGGCGCAGAATCACCTGCTCGATCGTGTCCTTCGGCTGTTCTTCATCCGGCAGGCGCTGGAGGTGAACCGCCTCGCCTGCCGCAGCGGAGGATGGTGAGACCCGAGACTTTCTACGCCATTGAGCTACTTCCTCCTCGGACTCAAGAGAAGACGCGCCATGCATCTCAATCATGGCGGGGTATGCGACCTCGCGCTGCGAGAGCGGGATGGTCTCCAAGCCGAGCGCCAGACCCTCTCGCGGCGCCGGGAGCGGACTCTCCGACGTGCGCCCGATCGGCACGAGGCACAAGCAAACCTCGCGCTGTGTATTGAGATCGAGCAGGCGATTCACTTCGGCGTCCACGAACCCAAGTACGACCTCGGCGGGCAACCCCGAAGCTGCCGAAACGGCCAGCATATTCGCCAGCAGGGTGCCGTTATCCCAGCCGAAATGGCGATAGGTGCGCGCCTGGTATTTCCAGGCATTTCTCCAGTACGTTCCGGTGCAGAGGATGGTTACGGGCGCGCGAGCTACCGCGGGCTCCGTCGCGGTCGCCAGAGCCAGGTTGCCGCGAAAATCCCCTTTGCGCAGCAGCCGCAGCGATACGTCCGCCGGATTGAAGTGATACACCCCGGCATCCAGGCCCGGGAGATCGCCGGTCACAACGTACAACTCGATCTCATAGAGAGCTCCGGTGCAGGCCGCGGCGCGAAAGTAGATTTCTCCGCCCGGAAATTTGCGCTGTTTGGTAATTCCCGCTGAGAAATACAAGATGCGCGCCAGATCCTGAAGGCTGGGCACCGAATCGCCGGATGCCAAGGCCACTGGCTCTGAGATTGCGGAGAGCGCGGCCACCCCGGTTTGCGGCACGTCCCGCGACAACGGAATCGGTTCGATCGTCGGATAGATTTTGAAAGGCAGCGGCCGATTCGACCAGTCCAGGGAATGGGGATTGTTACGAATACTCCACGCGGAGTGCTTCGTGCCCTCGTGATACTTCCAAGTCGCCTGAATGTCGCGGTTGTGCATCGCTTACCACGTCAGACTAGCACCTCCATCGGTCATCGGCGCATGCGATTGAGGGACGCGCCCTATTCTGCGGCTTCACCCTCTTCGTCTTCGTCTTTGACAGGTTCCGCGGCGCGTCCTCGAATGGAGTACGTCTGCTTGTCTCCGCCCTTGGGCCCGAACGTCACGCGCATGGGGCGGCGTTGCCAGTCCGGGACCGCACACACGGGCTGGTTATCGTTGCCTTCCGGTCCTTCGCCGATCTTCTTCTTCAGGACCGGCTTGCGGCTCCCGGCTTGGACCACCAAGGCTTCCAGTTTCTTGCCGTCGTCAGACACTCCGCAGTAGGCCACGTAGTCGCGATACCAACTGGCCGGCGGATCGAAGTCCGGCAGGCCCGCTTGCGTGATGTGACCGGTCACGCGGTCGACGATCGACCAACCGCCTGGCTGCCAAGCCCAGCGGGGAGTTTCGCCGGCTTCCTGCGGCAGCGCATCGTTGATTCGCACGGCGCGCTGCACCGCGAACAGCCGGTCGGTAATCTCATGAGGAGTTCCGAGGGTAAACTCCTTCAGCTTGCCATCCACGTAGAACGGCCGGACTTTAGCGTCGACGGGTTTGTCTTCCTCGGGTCCGACAAACCACTTGATCGACGCCCATTTCCCGAAGGTGATGACGTGGGGTTTGGAAGCAGCCATGGCCATGCCGCTGACGAGGAGGAAGACCGTTGCTTTGCAGATATGCGTTTTCATGAGCAGAGATTAGGAGAGGTCAAGGTCCTGAACAAGGTCAGTCAACACAAAAGATGCATCGGCGTTCCCAAATGGGACGGTCTTAAGACTGCAGCAGACGCCCTCATCCAGCGGAATTCCTGTCCAAACCTGGCAAATTGGGGCCTAAAGTTTTTCTCGGAGCTGCTCCATCTTGCGATTGAATTGGATAGAATGATTAGTGGTGTGCCAGCAGTAGTAACCATGAACGTCCCTCACAAGTTCCGTACCAGTCCTCTCGCGCTGAACCATTCTGAGAAGAACGACGTGAGCGAATTCTCTCTGCGCCGCCGCGCTCCCCGCGTGCTGGTGGTGGACGACAATCAGGACATGGTTGCCCTGATGAAGGAACTTCTGGCTACCCGAGGCTATGATGTTGTGGCCGCGTCCGACGCCATTCAAGCCGCGGCGGAGGTTCGCGACCATCCCCCTGACCTGGTTCTTTCTGACGTGGTCATGCCCGGCAAATCAGGTTACGACCTTTGCCGGGAACTGAAGGAAGACCCGGCGACGCGGCTGATTCCGTTCGTTCTGATCACTGGCCTGACCAACCGTGAAGACCGGCTGCACGGAATTGAAGCGGGAGCCGACGACTTCCTGAACAAGCCCATCTTCGCCGAAGAGTTGTTCGCCCGGGTCAAGTCGCTGCTCAAGCTGAAGGAGTTCACCGACGAATTGGAGACGGCGGAATCGGTGCTTTGTACCCTGGGACGCAGCGTGGAAAGCCGTGATCCCTATACCGAAGGGCACTGCGAACGTCTGGCGCAAAATGCCAGCAGCCTGGGAAAGTACTTCGGCCTCGACGCAGAATCGATTGTGGCGTTGCGCCGTGGCGGCTATTTGCACGACCTGGGCAAGATCGCCATTCCCGATGAGATCCTGAAAAAAGGATCAAACCTGACGGCGGAAGAGTGGGCGATCATGAAGCAGCACCCCGCCACCGGCGAGAAGATCTGCCAACCGCTAAAGTCGCTTCGCCTGGTTTTGCCCATCATTCGCAATCATCACGAACATTCCGACGGCAGCGGATACCCGGACGGGTTGCGCAAGGATGAGATTCCACTGCTGCCGCGTATTCTGCAGGTGGTGGATGTTTACGACGCGTTGCGCACCGCCCGTCCTTACAAACCTGCGCTGGGCCACGAGCAAGCCGCACTCACCATGCGTCAGGAAGCCCGCTCCGGCCTATGGGACGAAGAGCTTGTTGCCGGATTCTTCTCCATGCTGGAAAAACAGCGCCGCGTGGCGTAGAACTGCTCCGCAATTCCCGCGTTGCTCGTTCGCTTTTGCCCGTTAGCGTTTCGCTCTTGGTTTCTAGCAACACCCTGGCTTCTAGCCCTCCTTACCCCGAATGTGGGTGCTATACTGGGGTCGCTTTTGAGGCCCCCGGCCGGATCAGAGGTAGACCGAAATGCAGTTGCGCCGGTTTCATGCTGGAGTTGTCGTTCTTCTGCCTGTCCTTCTGTTAGCTTTTCTCCCAATCTGCGCTTGGGCTGGCACCCAGAAGGTGCTGCACGAGTTCAATGCCTCTCCGGAAGGCATTGCTCCGATGGCGGGCCTGGTCAGCGATGCAGTGGGCAACCTCTATGGCACTTCCGTATCCAGTTTGTCACTAATCGACGACTACGGTGCCGTCTTCGAGCTGGTGTTGGGCCCGGATGGGAAATATCGGCCCAGGGTTTTACACGCCTTCACTGGGGGAACTGACGGACGTGCTCCGATGTCTGGCGTCACTCTGGACGCTGCGGGAAATGTCTGGGGAACAACTTACTTGGGTGGTGACTATGACGGCGGCATCGTGTACAGGTTAACCCCCGCCCACGGACGCTGGGAGAAAACTACGATCTACTCCTTCGGCGGCGTGAAGGGCGACGGTTGGTCTCCAGTTGGAGGACTGACCTTTGATAAAGCGGGGAATATCTACGGGACAACGGCGAACGGCGGGGACACTCGCTACTGGAGTCAGGGCCTCGGGACGGTTTTCACGCTAGTCAAGGGAACAGACGCGAACTGGACGGAGAGTGTTATCCATGACTTCGAATGCGACCCCGATGGTTGTTTTCCTGGAAGCGCGGTGGCCGTCGACAGCAGCGGGCGTCTCTATGGCGTGACCACGGCCGGTGGCGAGTACTCGGGCAACTTTGTATGCAATTATAACTGCGGGGTCGCTTTCATGATGACGCCATCCGCAGCGGGCTGGTCTGAAAGCGTGATCTTCGATTTTGGCGCCACCCGTGAGGATGGGATGGAACCATTCGGCAGTCCGATCCTAGATGCCGCCGGAAATCTCTATGGCACTACTCAGTTGGGCGGCAGCGGTGGGTACGGCGCGGTCTATGAGCTATCCCCGGCTGCTGGGGGCGCCTGGACCCAGACCATGCTCTACAGTTTCTCCGGCGGAGCGGACGGGAATGACCCGTATGCGGGGGTAGTCTTCGACGCGCAGGGAAATCTATATGGGACGACCTACGAGGGCGGGGTAGGAGGCTGCGGCGTTGGCGGGATGGGATGCGGAACCGTCTTCGGGTTGTCGCCAAGCGCCTCCGGGGCGTGGAAAGAGACGACCATTTACACCTTTCAGGGCGGTCGAGATGGAGGAACCCCGTACGGCGGGATCATTGTAGACGGGAAGGGGAATCTGTATGGCACGGCTTATGCCGGTGGCTACAGCCACAATGGTGCGGTGTTCGGAATTAGTCCTGCCTCAGGCGGGAAGTGGAAGGAAAAAGTCATTTTTGGGTTTCCCGATGTCGATGGAACGAATCCGCAGGCCAACGTGGTTTTGGACGGGCTTAATAACATTTACGGGACAACCGCAGCCGGTGGTATCTGTAACGAGTCGGTTTACTCTGATGGGTATTCCGGTTGCGGGACGGTCTTCGAATTAACTCCTAGCTCCGGCGGCAAATGGACCAGGAAGCTTCTCTATCAATTCCGCGGCCAATACGGCGGTGACGGAGAGGAACCGACCGGTGGACTGATTTTTGATCATTCCGGCAACCTATACGGCACAACCAATATAGGAGGAAAGTTTAATGGTGGAATCGTCTTCAAGTTGAGTCCCGGATCGAATGGACGCTGGACTGAACATATCCTCTACAACTTTCGAAATCGGCGAGACGGGGGACTTCCAGCCGGCCCTCTGGCGTTCGATGCTGATGGAAATCTCTACGGCACGACTTCTGCCGGGGGCAATTGCGGCTATTACTATTGTTTCGGCGCGGTGTTCAAGCTATCGCCCTCGACCCGGGGCTGGACCGAAAAGGTGCTGTATCGCTTCAGGCAGCGGTTGGATGGAGCAGAACCGATGGGTGGCCTGATCTTCGATTCCGCCGGCAACCTGTATGGGACCACCAAAATAGGTGGCAGCAACGGGTCGGGCACGGTTTTCATGCTGTCGCCTGGCCGGGGTGGTTGGGTTGAAAAGACAATCCACGCTTTCTCAAATCCCAACGATGGCGCGTATCCCCTTTGCACTCTGGTGATGGACGGCGGCGACAACCTCTATGGAACAACGTCTAGCGGAGGCTCCTACGGGGAGGGCACGGTGTTCGAACTCTCCCATTCAGCAGAAGGCTGGAAAGGCAGCGTGCTCTATACGTTTACTGGCAAAAGCGATGGCGGAGCTCCCGCCGCAGGCTTGATCTTCGACAGCTCAGGAAACCTTTACGGCACAACCGAGTATGGCGGTAATTCGTACCAGGACTACGGGTCCGGAACCGTATTCGAGTTGTCCCCGTCAGAAGGGAGCTGGACGGAAAGTGTGGTCTATACCTTCAACGGCGGGTTGGACGGCGCTTTTCCGCAAGCCAGCCTCGTGTTGGACGGCGGAACTCTGTACGGAACTGCTTTTGCGAGCACAGACGAAGGTGTGGCGTTTTCGGTGACGCCCTAGGTCGCTCAGCGGCGGCACGAAACCCAAGCCTTTGGGCCCAAGGGCGAAGGCTGTGCTGAAATTTTACTTGTCCGTGCCCGGCTCTTCCTTGGCCAATTTCACTTTCGCCGATTCCAGTTTCTTCGCCACTTTGGTGGCTTCTTCGGTGTCGACTTCGTCGGGAAGAGTCTTATTCCATTCGTTGACGGCCCGCTCCCAGTGGGCGGCAGCCAGTTTCAAGCGGCCGGTCTTCTGGTACAAGTCGCCGAGATGGTCCTGCACGGTGGGGTCGGAGGCCATGTGCTGCGCGGCTTTGTTCAAATTATCTTCCGCCAGTTCGTACTTTCCCAGCTTGAAGTAAGCCCAGCCGAGTGAGTCCAGATACGCGCTGTTGGCCGGCTCCACGCCCACGGCTTTCTTGATCATGATGAGCGCTTCGTCCAGCTTCTGGCCGCGGTCGGCCAGCATGTACCCGAGATAATTCAGCACTGGGGCATTTTGCGGATCGGTAGCCAGGATCTTGCGGAAGATCTCCTCCGCCTGCTCATATTTCTTCTGGCGCTCGTAGTTGGCGCCGCGCAGAAATTCGATGTATTGCTTGTCTTCGTCCCTGGTTGAGAGCTTGGAGGCGTGGTCGAGGGCGTCTTCAGCTTCCGGCCACTGCTTTACACGGGCGTAGATCTGGGCCAGGGCGATGTAGACTTCGCGGTCCTCCGGAGCGCCCTTCAACAGCGCTTTCACTTGGGACAGACCCTGGTCCGGCGAGCCGGTCTCCGCCAGTTGCGACGCGTAGGCCATCTTCAGGTCGCGGTCGTCCGGCAGCTTCTGGGTGCCTTCCTTGGCGACGTCAGTGGCCTGCTGCCACTCTTTGGCTTGGCGATAGGTGTCGATAAGTTCCTGGTAGCCGCGGACCACGTTCTCGTCCCCCAGCACCAGCATCTTGCGAAATGTCTCTACGGCAAGCTGAGTATTGTTGTTGTCGCGGTAGACCGTCCCCAGCCGCTCCAGAAACACGGCGCGCCGGTTCTTGTCATCCTGACTGTAGTTATTGTCGGACTTCTCGGTTTTCTTCAGCAGGTCCTGCAGAACTTTGGCAGCTTCGTCGTAACGGCCCTGGGCCTGGTAAACCGCGGCAAAGCTGTAAGGCACTTCCAGGGACTCCTGCACCATGGACTGCGCCTTGGTCAGGTTGTCGAGCGCCTCGTCGAACTTCCCTTCCCGGCGGTAGATCTCGGCCATGCGCAGGTAGGTTTGTGCGTCTTCCGGATTGGCGTCGGCAATGATTTTGTACTGTTCCAGAGCGGCATCGGTCTGCCCGTCATTCATCAGGTTCTGGGCAAGCCCGCGGATGGCATCCAGATTGTCGCGATCCAGTTCGGTGGCTTTGCGGTAGGCGTCGATGGCCTTCTTGTATTGCTTTTCCTGCTCGTAGGTGTAACCGAGCACCGAGTACATTTTGGCGGAGCGTGAAGCGTCTGGGACGGAGCTCAAGACCTGGGCGGCGCGAGTCGAATCGTTTTCCTCGGTATAGAGCAGAGCCAGCGTGGTCGCGGCGTCCTCCGAAGTAGGATCCAGCTTGACGGCAATCTTGAACTCGTCTTCTGCCTTCAGCAGATCATTGTTCAAACGATATAGCCGGCCCAGCAGGAGATGGTTTTCCACGCTATCCGGTTCGAGCTTGATAATCTCCTGGTACTGCTCGATGGCGAGCTTCAGAATGTTGTCTGAGCCGCTGCCGTTGCTGCCGCTGCTGGTGTTTTGCGTGTCGCCGAGCGAACGCAGGTAAATCCGGCCGAGCAGCTTGTGCGCGTCGAGATTGTTGGGATCGTGCTTGAGGATATCCTGCGCCTGCAGCACGGCATCGCGGATGCGGCCGGTCTTGGCATAAAGCTCGGCCAGTCCGGAGGTCAGGTATTCGGAACCGGGGTCAGCGTCAATGGCCTTGCGATATTCGTCAATGGCCTTGGTGACCAACTCGCTGCTGCCGTACATCGCCACCTGCTCCTCGTACATGTGAGCCATGGTGTAGTGATAATAGGCAGCCGCCCGATCCCTGTGCGGCACAGCCGGAGCCGCGGAGTTAGCCGCCGGAGCAGACGAATCGGAAGGTGCCGGCGCTTGCTGCGCAAACCCGGCTGCAGCCATCAAAAAGACAACAAATGCGCTGTAAATGCTTTTCATCAAGAACCTTGACCTTCGGATTCCCAAAACCATAGCGGATTGGATGCCGAACCGCGCCGGGTGGGTGCTCAAACTATTGTAAACCTTCGTCAACCGGGATGGCGAAAAACCGGGGCCGGAAACGGGCCGGTTTAGTAAACGGAGGTACAACGACGGGCGGGTCGGGGGACGGGGCCTATCACGTGCTAAAGGCCAAGGGCTGACAACGCAGTTTAGTGCCGGAAATGGCGAACCCCGGTGAAGATCATGGCCAGGCCAAGCCGGTCGGCGGCTTCGATGACTTCCTTGTCCCGCACCGAGCCACCGGGCTGGATGATGGCCGTGGCGCCGACTCTGGCGATTTCCTCCACGCCGTCGGGAAAAGGAAAGAACGCGTCGGAAGCGGCGACCGTGCCTTTCAGCGGCAGTACAGCTTTCATGGCGCCGATTTTGCAAGAATCGACGCGGCTCATTTGTCCGGCGCCGACGCCCACGGTTTGGCCGTCGCGGGCATACAGGATGGCGTTGGACTTGACGTGCTTGGCGACCTTCCAGGCAAACAGGAGAGCCCGCTTTTCTTCCGGCGTGGGCGGGCGTTTGGTGACTGTTTTCAGATCGCTTTCCGCAAGCGGGCGGTTGTCGACATCCTGCAGAAGAATTCCTCCAGACACATTCTTGAGCACCCACTTTTCGGACGAGGGACTGATTTCGACCAGCCGCAAGTTTTTCTTCGCCGCGAATTTTTCTTTCGCCGCCGGGCTGAACTGCGGCGCGGCGATGACCTCGAGAAAGAGCTTCGCCATTTCTTCGGCGGCTTCGCCATCTACTGGCCGATTCACTCCAATAACCCCTCCAAAAGCCGAGACAGGATCGCACTCCAGAGCTTTCTTGTAAGCCTCAACCAGAGTCTTTCCGGTCGCCGTACCGGAAGGATTGGTGTGCTTGATAATGGCGCAAACCGGCTCGTCGAATTCCTGCGCCAGGTCCCAGGCCGCCTGCAAGTCGACGATGTTGTTGTAGGAGAGTTCCTTGCCCTGGAGTTGGCGGGCATTCGCCACTCCCAGGCCGGAGCCGTCGGAGTACATCGCGGCTTTCTGATGAGGGTTCTCGCCGTAGCGAAGGTCCATTACTTTGTTGAAGGACAGCCGCAGCGTTTGCGGGAAGCCAGTTTCGGGGCGGAATTCGAAGTCGCCATTCGCGCTGATGCGCTCCAGGGTGGTAGCGATGGCTGAGTCGTAGGCAGCGGTGGTAGCGAACGCCTTCTGCGCCAAACGCCATTTCGTAGTCGTAGACAGTTGCCCGCCGGATTGCGCCAACTCAGCGGCAATGGAATCGTAGTCGATGGGCGAGGTGACGACAGCAACGTCCTCGAAATTCTTGGCGGCCGAGCGAATCATCGATGGCCCGCCGATGTCGATGTTTTCGATCAGATCCTCAAACTGCACGTCAGCCCTGGCTGCCGTCTTCTCGAACGCGTAAAGATTTACCACCACCATGTCGATCGGCTGAATGCCATGCTGCGCGACCGTCGCGCGATGCGCTGCGTCATTGCGGCGATGGAGAATACCGCCGTGCACTTTAGGGTGCAGGGTCTTCACTCGGCCATCCAGCATTTCGGGAAATCCGGTAATTTCGGAGATGTCTTTCACCGCAATTCCGGAGTCGCGAAGCAGCTTGGCGGTGCCGCCCGTCGAGATCAATTCCACGCTCAATGCGGAGAGCTTGCGGGCGAAATCGACGAGTCCGGTCTTATCGGTAACACTGAGGATAGCGCGCTGAATTTTGGACATAGGTCTTGGATGGAAGCAACGATGTAATTTAGGAGAACACCTAGTTTACCGCAGTGGAGCGGGTAGCGATGATCAGTGGTCGCTGTCCCTTGTTCCTGGGCCCGTGCAGGGAGATCGGTGGTTGACCCTACGGCTGACGGCCAGCGACTATGCCTTCGCTTTGGCCTTCAACCGCACGTGGCCGTCCTGCATTTCGACGGTGTATTCAACCGCCTGGCAGCCTTGCTGTTTGCGGATCTGGTCCGTCTTCTTCTGCACGAAGGCGGCGAAGCTGTCGAGGGTGCCGCTGACCGGCTCTCCCGCCTTCTTCTTGGCCTCGGACAGCGCTTTATAGAGGGTTTCGACTTTGTCACGTTCCGCAGCGGCGTCGGAACATTCGACCGTGAGGGGTCGAGGAGGATTTGGAGCCTTGGCGGTAGCTACGGCAGCGCTTACGCCATACGCGCGATGGTGCTGGGGGGTGTGTTCTTCCGCCGGGCGCACGCCTTGGACCGAGAGCAAGGCATCCTGGGGACGGCGGTAGCCTTCCTCGCGGATCCGGCCTTTCTTGCGCCAGAGGTCGCTGTAGATGGCGTAGCGCTGCGCCATTTCGTTGTAGCGGAAACGCTGGGTAAAGCTCATGCGCCCGCCGTCGGAGAATTTGCGCAACAAGGAGAGCACTTTCCACTCAATGTCTGTGGGCGGCTTCTTGGTCGGATTGCTGAAATAGACCTCGTACTCGATCTTGAGGCGGCGCAGTTGCGACTCAAGCAAAACGAGCTCCTCGTCGATGGTCACAGGAAACGACCCCCTAAAACAGTTTAGGGCCTATCTTGAGGACGGAGGAGATGACCCTGAGGCACGAGAGTGATGGGACGTAGGTAACGCCGGTGCGTTGCCGGTTTCGGGTGGAGCGGGGCCGAGGCTACTTCGCGCTTGCCGCCATCTTCTTGACCATGGCCAGAACCAGCTTGCGGTCGCTGTCGTTCAGGCTGACGGAATAGCGGCGGATTTGGCTCAGGAAGCGGACTTCGTCGTCGGAAAGCTGAGGCAGTCCCTTGCTTCCGTTGGTGCGTCCGGACTCGGCAAAAAACTGCGATAAGGGAAGCTCCATCGCTCCGGCAATCTTCGAAAGGGTATCGAGAGAAGGGATGGTGTGACCGTTCTCCACCCGGGACAGGTAGCAGCGCAGCAAGCCGGTACGTTTCTCGATATCACCCTGGGACATTCCTTTCTGCAGCCGGTAGTTCCGAATTGTCTCACCGATGTTCATGGCGATTTCACCCATGTCCGTAGGCAACATCCCGTCGAGCTGTCCGGGGATGGCAAAATAGTAATCAGCGAAGCATGATCTGGCAAGTGGAAACTGCTTGCACAACTGCCGGTGCACCGGGAGTTGTCGGTAATCAGCACTCAGCAATCAGCATTCAGACCCGCACGACCAATGCGGAACCGTGTCTTTCTTGGGGTTCGGAAAGAAAACCTCAAGGACTGAATGCTGACTGCTGAGTGCTGACAGCTACTTCAAAGTGCTGGCAAGGAAGTTGACCGTGCGCTGCCAGGCATCGGCGGCATCATCCGCACGATATCCAGACTTGTTATTCGGATTTTCAAACGCGTGTCCCGCATCGGGGTAAATCTTGATGTCAACCTTTTTGCCAGCCTGCTTCAGCGTCTGTTCAAACTTCTTCACGTCCTCTGGCGGAATGCCCTGGTCCTTGCCGCCGAAACTTCCCAGGATAGCGGCGTTGATTTTCTTCAGCGACTCGGGATCGGTGGCCAGGTGTCCATAGTTAATCACGGCAGCTTTGAGGGTCGGCTCCTGCAGCGCAACGTCGAGCGAATAGCCGCCGCCCATGCACCAACCGATGGAGGCGATGCGGTCTTTCTTCACATTTGGTTGAGACTTCAGAAACTCGACTGCCGCGTGCAGATCGCGTAATGCGCGGTCTTCAGGAACGCCGCGCATAATTTCGTGCGCCAGTTCCGGAGTGGTGGCGACCTTGCCGCGGTACAGATCAATGGCCAAAGCAACGTAACCCTGATCCGCCAGCTTGGAGGCTTGTTCCTTGACCCAGTCGTTCAGACCCCACCATTCGTGGATGACAACGATTGCGGGAAACGGGCCTTTGCCTTCCGGCGCGTAAACGGCCGCCTGGACGGTTTCGTCGCCGCTCTTGTATGAAACAGTCTTGGAGGTAGCGGCAAAGGTGGAAGAAGCGAGCAGCAACATCACGAACAGCGAGCTGATTCTGCGAAATTTCATTGGGGACCTCGGTACCTAATCCAGGTACTTCACGAAGAGAATACCGCAATCTTACATTGCCTGCCCGGTCACAAGATTAGTTCCATGTACAGCGCCCCCGCGATCGGATTCTCGCGATAGGGCGCGATCTCGTGGAAACCGAGGTCGCGATACATCGACACTGCTGCTTTCATCACCGGCTCGACCGTATCCAGCCGCATTCGCTCGTAACCGATCGAGCGGGCGACGGCGATAAGTTCCTCGGCCAGCGTTCGTCCCAGCCCCTTGCCGCGAAACTTCGGACGCAGGTATAAGCGCTTCATCTCGCAGGTTCCCGGATCGAGACGCCGCAGTGCGCCGCACCCAGCCAGTTCACCTTCGAACTCGGCCAGGTAAAGCCGTCCATCCGGTGGAGCATAGTCTCCTGGTAGACGAGCAAGTTCCTCGTCGAAACTCTGGAAACACAGATTGAAACCGAGAGACTCGGCATACTCGAGAAACAGCTCGCGCACCTGCGCAATTTGAGCAGGAGATGCTGCCTGGTGAACGACCAAACTTGGTACGTGAGGTTGCGCCGACGAAGCAGCGTTTAAGCTGGCTTTTCCTTGCGCTGTCATCTGGAATCCTCTTGGCGCGGCGGGAAGAAATTCCTATCCCATCAACATGCCGCCATTCACATTGAGCACATGTCCGGTGATGTAGGAAGCCTCCTCGGACGCGAGGAATGCCACACAATTCGCGACATCTTCCGGACAGCCAAGACGGCCGAGCGGGATGCTCTTCAGGGCCGTCTGCTTGAATTCGTCCGACAGAACCGACGTCATGGCAGTTTCGATGAAGCCGGGCGCGACCGCGTTGCAGGTAATGTTGCGCGATCCGACCTCGCGCGCGATGGCCATGGTCAGCCCGATGAGGCCCGCCTTGGAAGAGGCGTAGTTTGCCTGGCCGGCTTGGCCCATCTGACCAAATACCGAGGTGATGTTGATGATCCGTCCCCAACGCTGCTTCAACATTGATCCGATCACCTGCTGGATGCACAAGTACGCCGAGGTCAGATTGGTGTTCAGAACCGCGTCCCAGTCGCTGCGCTTCATGCGCATCACCAACTGGTCACGGGTGACACCGGCATTGTTCACCAGGATGTCGATCTTGCCCAGCTGGCCGATTGCCGACTTGAACACGGACTTGATCTGCTCCTCGTCGCCGACGTCAAGCACGAAAACCTCGGCCTTCCCTCTCGCGACGGCAATCTCCTTCGCTACCTCTTCCAACTTCTCGCGGCTGCGCGCTGCCAGAGCGACCGTGGCTCCGGCCGAAGCGAGTTTTGCGGCGCAGGCCCGGCCAATTCCTTGCGAAGCGCCGGTAACCAGCGCAACCCGGCCCGAAAGGGTCATGGGGTTTCTCCTTTTGGCTTGAGGGGAAATTATAGCTGCACACATCCAGTGGCGGCGTAATCTTTCCTGATTGTCTGCGTCGGCAAGGAACAGCCAATGCAGCAGCGGCGCCAGGCTTGGGGTAGCGTGGAACGCAGCGGAAAACATCCGGCGCTCATCCCCGAATGCGCTACCCTTTGTGTGTGGAACGTCGGGCGCTTACTGCATACCTCGAAGACTTTCTGCGCCGAGGCGATGAGATCGCCTATGTGCAGCGTCACGGGTACCGTACCGTGCGGTGGACGTATCGCGAGGTCGCAGAGGCGGCGTTCCGCTTTGCCCGCGAACTTGAAGCGCGTTCCATCGGCAAAGGCGATCGCGTTTTGCTCCAGGGGCGGAATTCGGCCGAATGGGTCGCGGCGTTCTTTGGCTGTGCGCTGAGCGGCGTGGTTGTCGTCCCTATGGACGATATCGCGTCGCCCGACTTCGCTTTGCGCGTTGCTCAGCAAGTCGGCGCGAAGCTGATGGTGTGCTCGCGGGAACACGCGCAAGTCTCGCTGCCAACTCTGCTTCTCGACGATCTGCGAGAAACCCTCAGCAAGCACTCGTCCGCCGCTTACGCCGCGCCCGAGCTTGGCCGTGACGACACGCTCGAAATCGTGTTCACCTCCGGGACTACCGCCGATCCCAAGGGCGTCGTGATCACACACGGAAATGTTCTGGCGAACATCGCTCCCCTCGAAACTGAGATCGCCAAGTATCTCAAGTACGAGCGCTTCGTGCATCCGGTTCGCTTTCTGAACCTGCTCCCCCTCAGCCACGTTTTCGGACAGTTTCTTGGCATCTATCTTCCCCAACTCATGGGGGGAAGAGTCATTTTTCAAGACACGCTTAAACCCCCGGAAATCATCGCCACGATCCGCCGCGAGCGCGTCTCGGTGCTGGTCGCGGTTCCACGGGTGCTGCAGTTGCTCAAAGAGAAAATCGAACGCGACCTCGAAGCGTCGGATCTCCCGAGCAATGCTCGCCTCGAAGCGTTCCGCCGCAAGTTCCAAACGGCCGAGGGCAAACACTTCTTGCGACGCTGGTGGATTTTTCGCCGCATTCATCGCCGGTTTGGATGGAGATTCTGGGCCTTCATCTCCGGCGGCGCCGCGCTGGACCGCGAAACCGAGGAATTTTGGGGACGCCTCGGTTATGCAGTGATTCAGGGCTACGGACTGACTGAGACGACCTCGATCATCAGCGTCAACCATCCCTTCCGCGTGGGCAAAGGGTCGATCGGCAAGGTGTTGGCCGGCCGTGAGGTCAAGCTTTCCGACGACGGCGAAATCCTGGTGCGCGGCGGCGGTGTCGCTGCCGGTTACTGGAGCGGCAAGGAGCTTCAGCCGGTTGCCACGGACGAAGGCTGGTATCGCACCGGCGATGTCGGGGAACTCGACGCTGCCGGCAATCTCTATTTCAAAGGCCGCAAGAAGGAAGTCATCGTCACGCCCGCCGGCATGAATATTTATCCCGAGGATCTCGAAGCCGTTCTGCGTCGCCAGCCTGAGGTCAAAGACGCGGTCGTCGTTCCTCTGGCTCGCGGTGGAAACGCCGAGCCCTGTGCGGTGATGATCCTGCGCGACGGCACCAATCCAGAGCCGGTCATCAAGCGCGCCAATGAAACTCTCGCCGAGTACCAGCGCATGAACCACTGGTTCGTGTGGCCGGAGCAAGATTTCCCTCGCACCGCTACGCAGAAGCCGCGCCGCGCCCTCATCCAGCAAGCGGTTGAAACTGGGATCGGACATCCAAACGAACCAGCGCCGCGCGGTCCCCTGGCGGAACTGATCGCTCGCGTCACCGGCCGCTCGCCGCAAACGCTCTCGCCCAACGCCAATCTCGAATCGGATTTGAATCTCAGTTCGCTGGATCGCGTCGAACTGCTGGGTGCGCTTGAAGACCGTTACCAACTCGACCTCAGCGAAAGCCGCTTCGCCTCGTTGAACACCGTCAGTGAACTGGAGCGCATGATCCAAGGCAAGCTGCCCCCGCGCGTCGACTATCACTATCCGCGGTGGACGCAACGCTGGCCCGTCACCTGGCTTCGCTTTGTCTCCAACTATCTTCTGCTGCGGCCGGCGGTGTTTCTGCTGGGATGGCCGAAGGTGGAAGGCCGCGACAACCTGCGAGGCGTGCGCGGACCGCTGCTGGTCATCTGTAACCACATCAGCGACATTGATGTTGGCTTCGTCACGGCTGCGCTCCCTCATCGTCTGGGCAACCGCTTTGCTACAGCCGCCGGAGGGGAAGCGCTGGAAGCGTTGCGCACGCCGCCTTCGTCCCGTGGCGTCGTCGGAAGAATCTACGACCGCGTACAGTGGATCCTCGGCGTCGCTCTGCTCAACCTTTTTCCGCTGCCCCGCGAGGCCGGGTTTCGCGACAGCTTTTCTTTCGCCGGGGAGACGATTGATCGCGGCTACAGCGTCCTGGTCTTTCCCGAAGGCCGCCACACCGAAGACGGCCGACTGCGTCCCTTCCGCGCCGGGATTGGATTGCTCGCCAACAACCTCGGTGTCCCGATCGTGCCGATGCGCATTGACGGTCTGTTCGAGCTGAAAAAAGCCAGGAAGAAACTTGCCCATCCTGGACAGTTGAGAATCAGGATTGGCTCGCCCGTTCGATTTCCACCGGGAACCGCGCCCGAACAGATCGCGGGTGAGCTGCGAAAAAGAGTCGAGGAACTCTAGCGGCAATCCGCTACCTGCAGGTCTCGGTTACCCGTTCCTTGACCCAGAATGACCCTCCAGCGGCTATAATCCGCTTTATGAAAGCTCACATCTTTTTTGCTCTCCCCGTCGCCGTTTTGGCGATCGCCTCTACGGCTGCCGCCAAAAGCGTGAAAGTCGAACTCAATGACGCTCAGGGAAAGAGCGTCGGAACCGCCAAGATCTCATCTGCCGGGAGTGGTGTCGAGGTCAGCCTGAACCTGCACGGCCTGCCGCCGGGCGAGCATGGCATCCACTTCCATCAGAATGCCAAGTGCGATGGTCCCGACTTCAAGTCGGCGGGCGGCCACTTCAATCCGGAAGGAAAGAAGCACGGCTTGCAGAATCCCGATGGCCACCATGCCGGCGACATGATGAACATTACGGTGGACGCGAACGGCAAGACCAAGGCGCGCGTTTCCGACAATGACGTAAACCTGGGGCCGGGCACCGACAAACACTCGCTGTTCGCCAACGGCGGGACGGCACTGATGATTCACGCCAAGGCGGACGACATGAAGACCGATCCGTCCGGAAATTCGGGCGACCGGATCGCGTGTGGCGTGATTGTCGGGAAGTGAGACTGTAGAATCAGTAGTCAGTAGTCAGTGGTCAGGAGTCAGCAAGGGTCAACCCCCTGACTACCGACTCCTGACTACTGACTCCTACGGCCTTCCCCAAATTGAAAACCATCAAGCACATCTTCGTCCGGTACTCGGCATTCCTGTGGGCATTACTGAAACCCCTGGGCGCTTGGGGAGTCCTCGCGTTTGCCGCGCTGGACTCCAGCTTCATTGGAATGCCCATCGACGCGGTGGTCGCCAGCTACGTGTACAGCAACCGCGCGCGCTTCCTTTTGTATGTGATCATGGCCTCGGCGGGATCGGCGCTGGGCAGCATCGTAATTTATGCGATCGGCTACGCGGGCGGCGAAGAGCTGCTGAGGAAGCGGATTCCCGCGGCTCGCTTTGAAAAAATCCATTCCGCCTTTGACAAGCATCCGTTCTGGGCATTGATGTTCCCCGCCATGCTGCCTCCGCCGACACCATTCAAGCTGTTTGTGCTGGCGGCAGCAGTTTCCGAAATGAGTTTTGTGCGGTTTCTGCTGGCGATCTTCTCGGGACGCTTGGTGCGGTTTCTCATTCTTGCGGGACTCACGCTGAAGTTTGGTCCGGACGTGGTGCGGCTGGTCGGAGGCCTCTTCCAGCAGCACCTCTATCTGGTGTTAGGGATCGTGGCGCTGGGTGCACTTGGCTGGCTGTTGCATCGCAGGCGTGCCGCCCAAGAAAATGGCGCGGGAGCAGAGGTGCAACCGGAGCCACCGAACAAGCGCGCGCAGCGGGCCGGTTGAAGCTGTGTGGCGCGGGCACTCCTGCCCGCGTGACTTCATGTGGCGCCATCGCACTTTGGGGTGAGGAAATGCCCGCCAGCCCCTAACGACGAGAAGCCGCCAGCATCTGGCGGGCAGGAGTGTCCGCCCCACACGTCATTCTCAGCGCAGGCCGTTGATGGCGCGGTCGCCCGCTTCGCTCGTCGATCCCGAAAGCGCTTTCAACGCCACTGGCGTCGCGAACATCACTGCGGTGAACAGCAGATCGCCCTCCAGCGCATGGCGGAAGAACGGCAGGGCGGCCGTGTATGACATCAGGACGCCCTCAAAATTCTTCGGGTACATGTCGAGCCAGGCCCAAGCCGCCAGATTCGAGATCAGGTAGAAAGAAATGGAACTGGCCAGCGCCGCCCCGATGACCGGCAGCGGCTTTGCGTTTTGGCGGAGCCTGGTCCCCAGCCACAGCACTCCGGCATACCAGGCGAAAGTCACGAAGTGGTCCAGGGTGAATGGATACCTGTAAACCAGGGTGGTCAACACCACGTCTGAAGCGGCGAACAGCGCGAGAGGTATCCAGAGCTGCCGCCGCGATCCGCGGGCCCCAAAGAACAGCAGCGATCCCGTCACCGGGGTAAACATCCAGGGATGGGGCAGAAAGCGGACGGTTACCGCAAGCAGTACGAATAAGTAAGCTAGCATGATCACCTCGTGTATTCGATTGTGGCGCGTGCGCGGAACGGCGTCAAGTTCTGGACAGGCAGTATCGTTGGATCTAGCGTCGGCCCTTCATTCGGCCCTAGTCGGGTGCGCGAATGGGATAAAACTGAACGAGCCATTCCCAAAGACCCGCGATGCCGCCAGGAGGTTAGCCTCGGTGGGTTGCTTCGCGGCCCGAGCGAGAATCTCTGCGGTACGGGGTTTGGAGGCTCGCCGCTGGCTCTCGCGCTCTAAGAAGCCGGGCAACCACGTCGGGAACTTCATCTAATTCTCCTCTTCCTCCAGGATGCTATCATACCTCCGCATTGACCCAGAAGACTCTTCTTCACGTGACAGTACATCTGTTGATCGGGCTGGTCTCGATCATCGGGTTGCTGTTCTATTTCTACGCAGTGGTTCGGATTCTGAGAACCTGGAAGCAGCGGCGGGTGCTGAATAAAGCCTTCTGGTGGGTAGCCCTTGGCTTGATTGGGGGTGCTTCGATTGGTCTTCTATTCTACGCACTCTTCGGTCCCGCGCCGTACGGTTCCCGATGATCTTGGAGTGCAAGCTCATGCTGCCGACAATCCTCAATCCGGTGGTTGCTGTTGCCGCGAGCCGAACTGCTCCTCAACCACGTGCAAACCACGGTCCAGTTCCACGGTTCCTGACAGGATGTTTCGCCCTGCGCGTCCCGGATAGTCAAAGCGTTCGTCCTTGAAGCGAACGATATAGCCGCCGGAGTCGAGCGGCTCCGTCTCGGTAATTGGGTACTTCGCCCAATCCAGGTATATTCGGCCCAGGTACGATCGCTTCGCGGCCAAGGTTGCGGGCGTTTCCTCCGGCTTGTAGTGGATCAGCATGTTGCCTTCGGGATCGACGTCGGAATTGGCGGAATCTACCATCATGGTCGCATAAAAGCTGGGGGCTTCGACCACTCCCAGCCATTGGAATGGATTCCACCACAGCGGATAGGCGGAGGCACGCACCGGATCAGCGCTTTCGTAGGTGCGGGTTTCGAGAGCGTTGACCGCGCGCCGGTGCTCGAAGTCGCGCAGTGCCCAGAGCGCCACCACGCCAAGCAGAGCGATGGTCGCGCCCCAGCGGCCGGGAGGATGCTTGCGGCGCACTCCCAGGTTGCTGTCAACGAACGCGAAGAAGGACGGCACCACCAACCCGGCAATCAGCAACCCCAGCATGATCGGCTCGACGATGAATACGATGTCCCACGAATACCATTTCTCGGAGAACGGCCAGAACGGGCGGAGCCCGTAGTTGTTGGTGAAATCGAGCAGAAGGTGGCTCAGGCCTGCGAGGTAGGCGAACCCGAACAGCAGTCCCCAGCGCGGCGGCAGATTTGGATTTCGCGTTTTGCGTCCCTTGATTCGCCAGACCAGATACATAACACCGACCACCAGTGCCGAGGTCAGAATCAGGCCAAGAAAAGAATGGGTGAACCCGCGATGATGCGCGAACCCGAAGACCGGACCTTTGAAATTAGCGAACACGTCAAGATCCGGCGCTTCCGCGGCCAGGGTGACGGTCGCCGTGGCCAGCGCGGTTTTGCGGTTCATGCCGGCCCTGCCCAGGCAGGCGCCGGTTAGAAAATGAGTGATCGGTTCCAAGGCTGGTTGAGTTTATCGCGAGTTGGCACAGGTTGTCTTAGACGGGTACTCCGCGCCGGAGATTCAGTTTGCGGTCGGAGTACTCTGCCAGCTCCGCTGTCGGCAAGAACGAGCTTACCGCAAGGTGCACCAAGTATTCGCGAAGGTCGCAAAGAGAAACGGGCGCGCGCAAGAATCAGTTTTGCGGCTCATTCTTTGGCTCATACCCCGGGCATTGCAACACCGGGAGACGGGGATACTTCGGAAAGCTCGGATCGCTTGCCGAACGTCCGCATTGATAGAGGTTTGTTCCCCGATCGGACGCGATACGACGCACATGCTGGCAGGTCGCGCACAAACCGACCATCCCCTGCTCGCCCCTAGTCTCGGAATCGTTCCGCACTTTAGCAGGATACGCCCAGACGGTGTTCGGGCGGCCTGCATTGACCACTATTTCCGCAAGTTCGGCGAGTGAGCGCGCTCGGGCATGAGCAGCGTCACGGCGTCAGGGACTATGCTGATATTCGCTGGTAGCGTGCCCAGCAGTTCGCCATCGGCTTCCACGAAGATGCGGGATTTCGTCTTAGGCTCCTGCTCCAGCGCGTGGCAGGTTGCTTCTGGGCTGTCGACCAGTCCAATGCCCGGCACTTGCCAGTGTGTCCCCAGTAGTCCTCGCACGACATAGCGCAGATATGCGATGCGGCTGTGCGTGTGAAACAACACGAGGCGAAGATCATTCCGATCAAGCGAAGCGCCGGGGGCAAGTTCACGCAGAACGCCGCCGAAATCGCGGATGCGCACCGCCAGCAACTGCGACACCTGGGCCCTGCGGGGCACACCAGCCTCGGCAAATTCCACGGCGAAAAGATCCATTTTGTGGGTGAGCCACAGCCGCATCGCTTTCGCGTAGTAGGCCGCGATGCCGAGATTCTGCTTCGACGCAGCATTCAACTTGTAAAAGACCTGGGCATCGACTCCGATGCCAGCGGTAACGAGGAAATAGCGTGAGGCAGGCTGCTGCTGAAGATTCTGGTATGCAACGCGGCCAACGGCAACCCGGCGCGGCTTGGCCTGGAGCGCAGCCTCCGCGGCTCCCGCCGGCGAAAGCGGCAGACCGAGATCATGCGCCAGCGAATTAGCCGTGCCCAGCGGAATGACTCCTAACGCCGCTTCGGCACCGAGCATGCCCTGCAGAACGTCGTGCACCGTGCCATCGCCGCCGCAGGCAAAGACCGTATCGCATCCCTCGGCAATCGCCTGCTTCACTTGCCCAGACGCATCTCCGGCAGCCGCAGTCGGCGCTGCGGCGGCTTCCACTCCGGCCCTTTTCAGTACGCTCACCGCCGAGTGCACATCGGCCAAACGCCGGTCGCGACGCTTCCCGGAGAGCGGGTTGTAGAGCAAAACGGCCTTACGCATGGAGTCAGGTGGATTGTACTGGAAGGGAGCGGCTGCCCAACATCATGTGCCGCTTCACGACTTGAGTGGAACTGGTCTCGCGAACCATTTCCCGGATCAGGTGGCGGGCGGGCTATAAAGCCCAATTGGGAGGGCCTGGACGTCACGGCTGAAGTCGTGCCCTTTCACAAAACCACTGTGGGCCGGTTGATACGCTCATTGGTGTCAAAGGCGCTCAGCAAGGCTTCGGCGACGGAGAACGGCTTTAGATCAGCTTTGGGCACCGGTCGGTCCCCCATTTGAGGGGCACCAGCATAACGCATCCGCAAGTGCGATTGCGAATCCGGCCGATTACGAGTAAGCTACGGCCAATCAGCTTGGGGTGTTGTTCGTTAGAACTGGTTTCAAGGGCCCGGTTCGGCAACCGGAATCGGTCTGCCACGATGACCAAGGCTGCGCGATTTCCGGGAGTTGATCGGCAGGACCGAAGCCGTGCCTTTTCCTAAACCTTTCTTGCGACCGGTTCCTGGGCACGCCGCTATTTGCAAACAAGAACTCAGGAGGGTATCGATATGCGTTACCGTTTGACCGTTCTGCTTACCTTGTGGCTGTGCATTCCGGCGGTTGCGCAAGACCATTTCGCTCACGCGCAGGCCAAACCCGCGACCTTGATGTCTGGATTGGGAAATCTCCATCATCCGGTTTCCGCTCGCAACCCCGAGGCGCAGAAGTTCTTCGACCAGGGGCTGCGGCTGATTTACGCGTTCAATCATGACGAAGCAGCCCGCTCGTTCCAGCGCGCGGCGGACCTCGATCCGAAACTGGCTATCGCCTACTGGGGAATCGCTGAAGCAGTCGGGCCGAACTACAACGATCCGGCAAGCGATGATAGATTCAGGCAGGCGCATGAGGCAATCCAGAAAGCCGTCGATCTGTCGGCGAATGCCTCACCGAGCGAACAGGCCTACATCGCGGCAATGGCGAAGCGGTTTCCGGCCGACCCTGCGGCCGATCGCAGAAAAGCGGCGGAGGATTATCGCGACGCGATGCGCGAAGTCACGAAGAAATTTCCGGATGATGTTGACGCCGCGACCCTGTTCGCTGAATCCGGCATGAATCTTCATCCCTGGGGTTTGTGGCATCAGGACGGAACGCCGGAAGCCGGGACGGAGGAGGTTGTGGCCACCCTGGAGTCGGTGATCCGCCGCGATCCGGACCACTTGGGAGCGAATCATTACTACATTCACGCCGTGGAAGCCTCAACTACTCCGGAGCGCGCACTGCCGGCCGCGAACAAACTGGCCGCGCTCGCGCCCGGAGCCGGTCACATCGTACATATGCCGGCGCACGTCTACATCCGCACAGGCGATTATGCTGCCGCAGTCAAGACGAACGAAGAAGCCGCGGCGGTGGACCGAGCCTACATCAAGGCAGGTGGCGCCCCGGGCATCTATACCATGATGTACTACAGCCACAACCTGCATTTCATTGCGATGTGCTCGGCCATGAACGGCAACTATCCCGAGGCCATGAAAAATGCCGAGATGCTTGCCGCCCACGTGGGTCCTTCGGTCAAAGACATGCCGCCGCTGGAGGGGTTCATGACCATTCCCATGGCAGTGGACATTCGCTTCCACCGCTGGGAGGAAATCCTGAAAATGCCGCAACCCGATCCGGCAATGAAGACGACGACTGTGTTCTGGCACTTTGCGCGCGGCATGGCGCTGGCGGCAACCGGCAAGGTAGCCGATGCGGAGGGCGAATACAAGATCGTTGCCGCAGCCGAAGCCGCCACTTCGCCTGACGCGGTGTTCAACATGCCGATCTATAACAAGACGAAAGACATCCTGAAAATCGCCGAGGACGTTCTGGGGGCGAAGATCGCGATGGCCAAGCAAGACAGTCCGGCAGCGATCGGCATGCTGCGGAACGCCGTCGCCATACAGGACACGCTGAAGTACGGCGAACCGCCCGACTGGTTTTTCCCGGTGCGAGAGTCGCTGGGCGCAGCGCTGCTGATGGGTGGCAATGCCGCCGAGGCGGAGAAGGTGTTTCGCGACGACCTCGACCGGAATCCGCGAAATCCACGTTCCCTGTTCGGGTTGCAGGAGGCGCTGAAAGCTCAAAACCAAGCTTACGATGCCGGTTTTGTTGAAGATCAATTCAAGGCTTCGTGGAAAGGCGGCATGAACGAACTCAAACTTGAGGACCTGGTATAGATTCGCTTCCTATACTTCGATCGGGCCGGCGCACAGCTGGCCCGGACTCTTTTGAGGCGATTCGCGGCGCCCGGCAACAGAAAGTTTCCCCGCCACTATAATCTTCCCGATGGCTACAGCGGCAAAGGGTATCGAGAAAAGGATCGAGGCGCTGCGCGACCAGATCCGCCACCACGAGCACCGTTATTACGTGCTCGATGACCCCGAAATCAGCGACGCTCAGTTCGACCAGTTGATGAATGAACTGAAGCAGCTAGAAAGCGATCATCCCGAATTCATCACTCCGGATTCCCCCACCCAGCGGGTCGGTGGCAAGCCACGCGAAGGGTTTGTCAAGGCGCCGCACTCCTCGCCCATGCTGTCGCTTGACAACACCTACAACGTTGATGAACTGCGCGACTGGGAGCGGCGAGTCCACGAGTTGAGCGGCCATAATGACGTTGAATACGTCTGCGAACTCAAGCTGGACGGCATGTCCCTTGCCCTGCGTTACGAAGATGGCCGGCTGGTACGTGGCATCACCCGCGGCGATGGAACTACGGGCGAGGATGTGACGCTGAATGTCCGCACCGTTCGGTCCGTACCACTTTCAGTTCCGAAAGAAAGACTGAAGCAAGCCGGTATTCCGCCAGATTTTGAGGTGCGCGGCGAGATGCTGATGCCGTTGGCATCCTTCCGCAAAATGAACGAAGAGCGCGAGGCAAAAGGACTGTCGACGTTTGCCAATCCGCGAAACGCGACGGCAGGCACGGTTCGGCAACTCGAGCCAAGCATCACCGCGCAGAGGAGGCTCGACTATTTCACCTACATGTTGCTGAGAGATGGACGCACATATTTTGACCGGCACTGGGAAACGCTGAATGCGCTCAGCGCCGCTGGCTTCAAAGTGAATCCGACGCGCAAGCTCGCCAGGAATTTCAACGAGGTCTGGGGCTTTATCGAACACGAAGAATCACGGCGGGAGAAGCTGCCCTACGAAATCGACGGCATCGTGGTCAAGGTCGACCGGACGGCCCTGCAACAGGAACTTGGCTACACGGGCAAAGCTCCGCGTTGGGCGATTGCCTACAAATATGCAGCGCGCTCCGGGGTCACACGAATCGACGACATTCTGGTCCAGGTTGGCCGCACCGGAAAACTGACGCCGGTCGCGGCTTTGCAGCCGGTACCCATTGGAGGCACCACCGTCAGCCGGGCCACGCTCCATAACATGGATGAAATCGAGCGGCTCGGAGTCAAGATCGGCGACTGGGTCGAGGTGGAACGCGGCGGCGACGTGATTCCCAAGGTCACGCGGGTCGTGGAGGACAAAGATCATCCGCGAGGACACAAAGCATTCCACATGCCGGAGAAGTGTCCCGTTTGCGGCACCCACGTGGTGCGTACCGAGGGCGAAGTCGACTACCGCTGCGTGAACGCAAACTGTCCGGCCAAGTTGCGCGAAACCATCCTGCACTTCGCCTCCCGCGGCGTAATGAACATCGACGGCATGGGTGACGCTCTCGTGACCCAGTTGACCGACCGCGGTTTGGTGAAGAACGTCGCTGACATTTACAGCCTTAAGAAAGATGATTTGCTCTCGCTGGAACGCATGGGCGACAAGTCAGCGGAGAATGTCCTGAGGGAAATTGGAGCTTCCAAGAAGCTACCTCTGGAGCGCGTGATTTATGGCTTAGGCATTCGCTTCGTCGGCGAGCGCACGGCGCAGTTCCTGGCAGAGCACTTCGCATCGATGGATGCATTGGTGAAAGCAAGCGAAGAGGAACTTCAGCAGGTTGACGAAGTAGGCCCCCGTATTGCCAAGAGCATTGTCGAGTTCTTTCAGGAGCCCAAGAACCAAGCGCTGGTGAAGGATCTGCGCGAGGCTGGCTTGACGTTCTCCGGCAAAAAGAAGGAACGAGGCACCAGACTGGCTGGAAAAACCTTCGTTCTCACGGGCACGCTGGCCCGCCACACCCGTGATGAAGCGAAGAAAACAATCGGAGATGCCGGGGGGCGGGTCTCGGGATCCGTAAGCAAGAAGACCGACTACGTGATCGCCGGCAGCGATGCCGGATCAAAGCTGGATAAGGCCAAACAACTTGGGGTGAGGGTAATCACCGAAGAAGAAATGGAGGGGCTGCTTAACCCGGGGTGAGTAGCATCCTGGTTATGACCTTCGTAATTATTGCCGCAGGTCAATATTCGGATAGCCTGAAACGACGAATTGGACCTGCTCAATGCGGCGCCATTTTACTGTCGTTCTCTTGGAGATGCTGACCTTAGCAGCATTTGCCGCGCCCGCCCAGGACGCAGTTTCTTCGCTGCACCAGCGCCAAATTGTACATAAGGTGGCTCCGGTTTACCCGGATTTAGCCGTGCGAACCCATCTATCCGGGGTCGTGAAGCTCCAGGCAACAATCGCGCCCGACGGTTCGGTCAAATTGATCAAGGTGGTGGGTGGAAACCCAGTGTTTATTAGAGCTGCGCAAAACGCCGTAGCAAACTGGAAGTATACATCTGCTCCCGATGAGACTCACGAGTCAATTGAGCTTGTCTTCCAGACGCCGCACTGATATCGAGTGAGCAGGCAGTTCCTGTCTTGACAGAAAAATACAATTTCTTTACATCTTCCTGACAATTCGCCCGACCTGCCCGCCTAGCCTATTCATGTTACAGACGGCCACAGGGAACCTCGGGAGCGTCGCACCCGGCATCGGGCTGTGATTTGGTTTCCTGTGCGCCGCAGTGATCGTCTTGAGCGCGGGTTCCTGCCCTTCGAATCCGCGCTCAGGATGTTGCCCTCGAAGCCAGCCCTTCCTTGATGCGTTTATAAGTGATGTCCAGAGTCTCCGGCAGGATCCTGGTTTCGCCGACTACGGTCATGAAATTCCCGTCCGCCACCCAGCGCGGCAACACATGCATGTGAACATGTCCGGCCAGGCCCGCGCCGGCAGCTTTGCCGATGTTCATTCCCAGGTTCACGCCATCGGGTGAGTACAGATGTCGGAGCACGCGTTCCATCTTCTGTGACAGGTCGATCATCTCGTGAGCGGCTTCTGACGGCAGTTTTTGGAGCTCATCCAGATGCTGGAAGGGTACGATCATGACGTGCCCCGGGGTGTAGGGATAAGTGTTCAGGATCACGAAGCAATGCTGGGCACGGTGCACAATGCGCGCCCGGGCATCGTCCCCGAGTTTGGGCAGATCGCAGAAGATGCATCCGGAGGCTTTCTCGGCTGTGGTGACATAGGCGTACCGCCAGGGAGTCCATAAGTAGTCCATGGCAAGGCAGAGTAGCAGATGATTGGGAATTTCCAAACTTATTGGGCGTTCTTGGGGCACGGGGGCGGTGCTTGGAAAGCGAGTGCCCCATCTGTAACCTGGCTTTAATTTCGGCAAAAGGTGACTTTGGGGTTTGACACTGTTTGCAAGCGGTTGCTATAGTCAAAGAGTTCCCTGAGGACGCGGGTTTGCTGTGGAAACGTCCGACCGCTGGAAATGTATAGGCTCGTTCGCCAGAGCGAGCTCAAACAGAAACGAAGGACTCACGCCAGCTGTCCGCTAAGTAACCCCGCTTCATCGAGCGCACCAGAGAGGCCCATGACTTTGTTCGACGATAATGCCACCCACAACCTGGATTCCGCGACCTCTACCTTGCCAGAGCCCGCAGAGTCCACCGAAAGCTTGAACGCCCAAACCACCGTCGAATCCGCGGCGCCGGTTCCAGCCCCGGAGGAGAAGCCGGCCAGCCCCAGCCCTGAGGATTTTGCCTCGGCGCTGGAAAGTTTCACCACGGAGACCGAAGAAGCCACCAACGACGACAACGTGATTAAGGGCACGGTGCTGAAACTGACGCCGACTCACGTGGTGGTCGACATCGGCGCCAAGTCGGAAGGCATGCTGCCGCTCTCTGAGGTGCTGGACCACGAGGGCAAACCCAGGTTCCAGCCCGGCGATGAAATCGACGTGATGCGCGAAAAGGGCGTGCTGGAAGAAGGCTACGTCAGCCTCTCGCACCAGAAGGCACAGCGCCTGCGCGCCTGGGACGAGATCGAGAAGTCCTACCACGAGAAGAAGCCGATTCAGGCGACCGTCATCGAGCGGACCAAGGGCGGCCTTACCGTGGACATTCTGGGCACGCGCGCGTTTCTGCCCGGTTCCCAAGCCGATCTGCGTCCCACCCGCAACCTGGATGCGGTCAAAGGCCAAGTCCTGGAAGTCGCGGTCATCAAGCTCAACAAGAAACGCGGCAACATCGTGGTTTCACGCAAGCAGATTCTGGAAGGCGAGCAGCACGAAAAGCGCTCCAAGACAATGGAGCACCTTGAAGAGGGCGCAATCCTCACCGGCGTAGTGAAGAACCTGACCGAGTATGGCGCCTTTGTCGATCTGGGCGGCATCGACGGCTTGCTGCACATCACCGACATGTCCTGGGGACGCCTCACCCATCCGCGCGACCTGGTCAATGTGGGCGATCAGATCCAAGTCAAGGTGTTAAAGTTCGACAAAGAGAAGCAGCGCGTTTCGATGGGATTCAAACAGCTTACGCCCGATCCGTGGCTCGATGCCGAGCACCGTTATCCGGTGGGGGCGCACGTCAGCGGGCGCGTCATCAGCGTAACTGACTACGGCGCATTCGTGGAACTGGAACAGGGCATTGAAGGTCTTGTCCATGTCAGCGAGATGACCTGGTCGAAGCGCATGAAACATCCCTCGAAGCTGGTCAACGTCGGCGACAACGTGGAATGCGTGGTGCTGAACGTAAACCCGAAGGAACGGCGGATTTCGCTAGGCATGCGCCAACTGGCGAGCAATCCCTGGGATTCCCTGCATGACAAGTATCCTCTGGGAGCAACCGTGGAAGGCCGGGTGCGCAACTTGACCGAATTCGGCGCGTTCATCGAGATCGAAGACGGAATCGACGGCCTGGTGCACGTCAGCAACCTGAGCTGGACCAAGCGAGTCAAGCATCCTTCGGAGATTCTGAAAAAGGGGGACCGCGTAAAAGCCGTAGTGCTGGCGATCGAGCCGGACAAGCGCCGTCTGTCGCTGGGGGTGAAGCAGCTGCAACCGGATGTTTGGGAGGCGTTCTTTCAGGGTCACCACGTCGGCGAGACGGTGCATGGCAAGATTCTGCGGGTAGCCAGCTTTGGCGCCTTCGTGGAGATCGCCGACGGCATCGAAGGTCTGTGCCACAACTCGGAGGCGGTCGACGGCAACGGCCAGCCACGCACGCTGGAACCCGGCCAGGAATACGACTTCAAGATCATCAAGATCAATCTGGAGGAGAAAAAAGTCGGGCTGAGCATCAAGGCCGTGGGCGAGGAAGCCGCGCGCCCCCCGGAAGTGGAAGCCTACAAGCAACCGGTCTCGAGCACGGGCGGCTCGACGATCGGCGATTTAATTACCTGGAAGCGCGCCAGCAACGAGAACAACTGATCCCGCTGAACCGGGACAAGACGAATTCACCGAGAGCTGCCGGAGCACGGCGGCTCTTTTCTTGCTAAGCGCGCGCGAAATCGGTCCTGGCAATAGGAAATCAACTGATTCCAGCCGGGTTGGGCGGCCTATTTCGTGTCAATGCGCAGAACAATGTTTACCTGCAGCCGGTCGTCGAACTGGCTCACCGTCTTGGTATCACTCTTCACGCCCTTGTATTGCGCGAAGACTTCGTAATCGATGTTGGGGGAAAGCTCCGGGAAGTGGTACGCGCCATCGGCGCTGACGATGTAGGTCTTCACGGCATGGGTGTGGGTATTCGTGAGATACACCACCGCGTCTGCTAAGGCATTATCATGCTTGTCCAAGACCTTGCCGGTTAACAGGCGCCCGTTTGCAGCCTGGTTCTTGTCCTTTGGGGAGGCACTCACCACCGCGATTGTCACCAGCAGCAGAAGCAGAACCGCCACCCAGCCCTTCCTCATAGACCCCTCCGGGATTCTCCAGACTGCTACAGCTTTAGATGCACGCTAATATCGACGCGCTCGTCGTTCTCCACGTGGACCTTAAGCTCCTCTGCATGCAGCGACTTGCCAGCGTCCGAGCTTACGCCCTTGAGGTCCGCCCAGACCACGTAATCTTCCTTGCCGGCGGGAACACGCTGGGCAAACTCGCCGCTATGGTCGGAAACCAGTTCCCATCGGGCTTTGCTGTCGCGCTCCCGCCGGATCTTGATCTTGATGCCGTACACGGTACGTTCGTCCGGACCCCAAACGGTGCCGAAGATCAACGCATAAGGCTTCTCGCGCGGCTTGTCGTTCGGCGCGAACGTCGCGCCAGCCAGTGCACCCCGGGAGGGGACCCACAGTATCAGAATCAGCCCAAATAGAACGATTCGGGACGCACGGCGAGACGGCGATGCGGGCAGGCAGGCGAAACGGCGGAGATCAGGCGAAGTCACCGTCTTCGGATTCTTCTTTCTCGTCTTCTTCCTCCTCGTACCCTTCTTCCTCGACGGGCTTCAGTTCGAGAGGATTGGTGGTGACCACTTCGAAGTCCGTGCCACACTCGGGACAGGAAACGATTTCTCCCTCATCGACTTCATCTTCTTCCACGTCGAGATTGCTTTCACATTCTGGACAATAGACCATAAGTGCCTCCGTTCTATGAAACCCCCGTAATAATTTTTAGATTCTCTTTAGGGTCCCGGTCAAGTGGCTCCCCGTGCCCAAAATGGATTACGGTAACAGGAGATGCACTGTGGGGGCAACCGGATTCCTTCCGCAACGGATTCCTTCTTGCGGGAATCCAACCTGCTAAGATTACACTGTAGCCGGTAGTGGATTCCCGCGATTCGCAGCGAGGGCGTCCGGGCCGGGAATTTTTACTCATGCATCGCGGACGAACCCTTTCGCTCAGCTTCCCACCGTTCACCTACTGGGTGAAGCGCATCATCATTGCATGCGTGGTCGTGTACTTTCTTCAGGTGGTGCTTGGGGTCGCGGCTCCCATCCTGGCCGCGTACCTGTTCGAGTATGGCGGGCTGATTCCGGCGTTCGTCATGCACGGCGCCATTTGGCAACTGGTCAGCTACTCGTTCCTGCACGATCCGCACAGCGTGAGCCACATTCTAGTCAACATGCTCATGCTGTGGATGTTTGGAGCGCAGGAGGAACTGGATTGGGGAAGAAGGAAGTTTCTTGAGTATTACTTGTTTTGCGTGATCGGGGCCGCACTGGTCACGATCGCGGTAGCGTATTCGCCGATTCCCGGCGTGCGCCCCGACACATCCACGATTGGCGCGTCTGGCGGGGTCTACGGCATTCTGGTTGCCTTTGGCATGTTGTACGGCGACCGCGAGATTTTCATGTTCCCCTTACCTTTCAGCATTAAGGCCAAGTACCTGGTGATGATCATGGTGCTGCTGGTGATCATCGCAACATTCCAGCCATCGCAGGGCGGCGTGGCCAACTTCGCTCATCTCGGCGGCCTGTTTTTTGGATTCCTCTACATAAAGTTCATGCCGAAGCGTGGACTGACCTTTGCCGCTTCGGAGCGATACTTCAATGTCCGCAATTCCTATTACCGCTGGAAGCGCCGCCGCGCCGCCAGGAAATTCGAAGTCTACATGCGCAAGCACGACCGCACCGTCACCTTTGACGAGCACGGCAACTACATCCCGCCCGAGGATTCAGACAAGAAAAACGGCGGATCGAAGTCCGGGTGGGTGAACTAAGTCGTGTGGGGCGGACACTCCTGTCCGCCAAACGCCCCGAGAGCCTCTCATTAAATTCGTCGATGTGGGCGCGGGCGTCCCCGCCCGTGCGGGGCCCAAGTTGAAAATCGTCTTAGTCAGAATCCTCTTCAGCCGAGAAGCCTGCGGAATTCTGATAACACCATCCCCGGCAGGTCGTCTCGTCTAACTTTCCCTTTGAATCCCAGATCGTGCCCAGCGCCTTCGACCTTCAGCAACGCGGTTCGCGCCGGAATGAGTTTCAAGGCCGACCCGATTTCCGCGATCGATCCGAAGGCATCGCGAGTGCCCTGCACGAAGAGGATGGGGAGTTCCAACTTCGGCAGATGCTGAATGCGAAGCTGATCGGGCTTGCCCGGCGCGTGCAGCGGATAAGAACGTCAGCAGCAAGCCATTGACAAGCCGGGGCTCCTCCGCGCACAGCATCGACGCCTGCCGCCCACCATAGGAATGCCCTCCCAGAAACATGCGGCCGGAAGCCAGTTTGCGCAGCGCGCGCACGGCGTTCTTCAAGCCTTCGCGGTCGCGGGCGGCGTCTCCCGGTCGCGGCGGACCGTAGGGCCTGGCTTGACGGTAGGGCAAGTTACAACGCAGCACGATGAAACCGGCATCGGCAAAGGCTTCTGCGAGCGCCACGAGCAGCGGAGCCTGGCAGTTCCCTCCTGCGCCATGGGTGAGTACCAGGCCGTCACCCGAGGCAGTTGCAGGCAAATCAAGAAATCCGCGAACGGCGGGATCAACTGCCGTTTCGGCAAACTGCTCGGAGCTGAAGTTGGGCGACATATTTTTCTGAGGCGCTACAAATCTACTCCTCCTTAAGGCGACGCCCAGCCTTCATCGCCCGCCGGGCCTCTTCGGCCGTGACGGTGTGCAGCCGGAAAAAATTCGTTGAGCCGGAGGCCATCTGTGTGCCGGCCACCACGCCGAGCACATCGCCTTCGTGGATCCAGCCCTGGCTCAGCAACTCGTGTTCGGCCGCAGCCAGCATGTGCTCAGCGTTGCGGGCCTGTCCCCAAAGCACCGGATGCACTCCCCAGTACAGATTCATACGATTGCAAACCGGCAGGAGATGGCTGAAGGCGTAAACGTTGGCACGGGGTCGATACTTGGAAATCATTCGCGCCGTATTGCCGGTCTGAGTGAAGATAGCGATCGCCCCGATCTGGAGATCTTCTGCGGCATGCGAAATGGACTCGCAAATGGTCTCGGGAATGGTGAGCGCATGCTTCTCGCGCCGGCGCCGGAAGAGGACGAAGTCGCTCAGGTTGCGCTCCGCTTCGGCGACGATCTTGGCCATCATGGCCACGGCCTCACGAGGATAGCGTCCGATGGCGGTTTCCGCCGAAAGCATTACCGCGTCGGTGCCGTCGAACACGGCGTTCGCCACGTCGCTGGCCTCAGCCCGTGTGGGACGCGGGTTTTCGATCATCGACTCGAGCATCTGCGTAGCCGTGATGACCGGCTTGCGCCAATCGGCAGCCAGGCGAATCACATGCTTCTGAATCACCGGAACTTGTTCAGGAGGCATCTCCACGCCCAAATCGCCGCGAGCCACCATGACGCCGTCGGCCACGGCGAGAATCTGCTCCAAGTGCTCGATGGCCTGCGGCTTTTCCAGTTTCGCGATCACCGGTACGTCGCCGCCTCGCCGAGCGATCAACTGTTTGGCTAGATGGACGTCCTGGGCCGAGCGCACAAAGGAGAGCGCAACCGCATCCACGCCATGCTTGAGACCAAACTTCAGGTCGGCACGGTCCTTTGCGGTCAGCGCCGGAACGGAAAGCGCGATTCCCGGAAGATTAATGCCCTGGTGTTCGCCGAGAACGCCGCCGTCGACGACTTCGCACTCCACATCCCGCCCGCGCCGCCGCATCACCCGCAACTCGATCAACCCATCGGAGAGCAGAATGCGGGAGCCCGGCTGAACTTCACGAGCCAGATCAGGAAACGTGGTTGAGATCAGGGCCGCGGTGCCGTCGATAGAGCGCGGCGTGATGGTGACCCGGGAGCCGGACCTCAGCGTGACGGCCAAGTGCTCTTTCAGCGGCCCGGTACGAATCTTGGGGCCTTGCAGGTCTTGCAGAATGCAGATGGTCCGCTTCTCGCGCTGGGCGGCGCGCCGCAGCCGCTCGATGTTCCGGGCGTGGTCCTCGTGCGATCCATGGGAGAAGTTCAGACGGGCAACATCCATGCCCAGTCGCATCAGTTCGCGCAGCACGGTCTCCGTGTTGCAGGACGGCCCGATGGTGCAGATGATCTTGGCGCGGCGAGAAGGGCCGCTGGTATGCTCTTTCTCGAAGAAGTCATCCCGAAGCGCCGCGCTTTCACCAGCGGGGCGAGGGATCTGGCGTGCGCTATCTTTGGGCCTACGGGCAGCAGCACTCCGCGCGAGATCCCCCTCGGCGCGCTTCGCTTGCTCGGGGCCGGCTCTCACTCGGCTGAACTGCGCCGAGTTTCGGGATAACGTCGCCATGAGTGAGTCAGGTACGTTGATGCCGGAAATTCTATCGCGTCGAGGCTTTGGGTGCCGACATCTCTTTCAGTTCTTTGCCCAGCAGAAGGCGCGGGAAAAGCATGGCGTTGAATTCTGCGCCCACCAGAATCACCAGCGAGATCATGTACATCCATACCAGCAGCGCGATACCCACTCCCAGCGATCCGTAGATGATGCTGTAGTCGGCGTAGTTTTGCAGATACCAGCCGAAGAGCGCGGTGGAGAGAAACCACATCACAGTCGCCAGGGTCGCGCCTGGCAGCACGCTGTGCCAGGGCTGGGTGCGCGGCACGGCATTATGGTAGATGAGCGCAATGACCGCGATGCTGGTGAGGGTGGCGATCAGCCAGCGAATCGCCGTCCACATCAGCAGAATGAGCGGCCCGAATTCGCGGCCCATGGCGAACAGGATGCGGGTCTCGATGCGGCTGCCGAAAGCTACCAGGGCCGTGGCAAAGCACAGCGGGATACCGGCCAGAATGACCAGCGAGAACGCGATCAGGCGCTCTTTCATCAGCCCCCACTTCTTGGGCAGGCGATAGGCGTTGCGGAAGCCCTCCATCCAGGAGATCATTACGCCCGATCCGGTCCACAGCGTAATGAGCGAGGCGCTGATCAGCACGCCGACCGGGCGTTGCAGCGATTTTCCCTTCAGGTATTCCAGCGCCGTACCGCTGCCGGCCGGCAGAATACGGCCTACCGCGTAAGAGATTTCGCGCAATGCGGCAGCAGTTTTGTGCGAGGTGGCCAGCACCGAACCGACGACCAGCAATCCCGGAAAGAACGTAAGAATGGACGAGTACGCCGATGCCTTGGCCACGGCGAAGGCATCGTGCTGGAAAGCACGCCAGAAGGCAACGCGGAGCAGCCGCAGAAAACCCAGAATCACAGGTCCCAGCCTATTTCCTGAATCGACCAGACGCAACTCAGGGACGTAATCGACGGCCCTGGGAACAGCTCGTTGCGCTGGAAGGTGTTGCGGATTTGCGCTCATCGATGATTGCTTAGACTATTGCGGCAGTGCGCTTCGCCTGAACGAATTGCTTAGCTCAGGACAGGCCCTGCCGGCACCCTACGGCCAAATGCTAACGGGGCGGATTCCCCCGCCCCGCTTCGCTTTCAACTCCTATTTTACTCTGTTGTCAGCTCTTCCGTCTCGCCTTCGTGCCGCATCAACTCGAGCGCGCGCTCGGCTTCCTCGTACGCCTGGGAGACTTCCTCTTGCACCTTGGCGGCGGCCTCTTCCATTTCCGGCGAGAGGCGCACGTTGCGGTAATACTCCATGCCAGTGCCGGCAGGGATGAGGCGTCCGACGATGACGTTCTCCTTCAAGCCGCGCAGGTGATCGACCTTGCCCTGGATGGAGGCTTCGGTGAGCACACGCGTGGTCTCCTGGAACGATGCCGCGGAAATGAACGAGTCGGTGGACAACGACGCCTTGGTGATGCCCAGCAGCTTCGGACGGCCAGTGGCCGGACGTCCGCCCTGTGCAATCACGCGCTCATTCTCTTCGGCGAACCTGAACTTATCCACCTGCTCTTCCAGCAGGAATGCAGTGTCGCCGACGTCTTCCACCTGGCGCCAACGCATCATCTGGCGAACGATCACTTCGATGTGCTTGTCGCTGATGTTGACGCCCTGCAACCGGTAGACCTCCTGGATTTCGTTGACCAGGTAAGCCTGCAGCTCCTTTTCGCCGAGCACCGCCAGGATATCGTGCGGGTCGAGTGGACCGTCCATGAGCGGTTCGCCCGCTTTCACCCGCTCGCCTTCCTGGACATTGATGTGGACACCACGCGGCACCGAGTACTCCTTTTCAGTGCCGTTGTCTGCGACCACGTACATCTTGCGCTGGCCCTTGGAAACTTCGCCGAACTTCACCGTGCCATCAATTTCGCTGATGACCGCGGTGTCGTGCGGTTTGCGGGCTTCGAACAGTTCCACCACGCGCGGCAGACCACCGGTGATGTCCTTCGTTTTAGTGGTTTCCCGCGGAATCTTTGCCAGCACGTCTCCCGGGAAGACCGTGTCGCCGTCCTGGATCATCAAGTGAGAACGTGAAGGCATCAGGTAACGCTTGCTGGCCTTGCCACCCTTAATCACGATGGCCGGCTGGCGCTTCTCGTCGGGCGCATCCGCGACCACGTGACGCGACAAGCCGGTGACTTCGTCCACTTCTTCATGCAGGGTAACGCCTTCCTGCAAGTCCTTGAACTGCACCGTGCCGCCGATCTCCGTCAGAATGGAGAAGGTGTAGGGGTCCCACTCGACCATGACTTGTCCGAGTTTGACCTGATCGCCTTCGTTCACCTTGACTTTGGCGCCATACACGATGGAGTAGCGTTCGCGTTCACGGCCCTTTTCGTCGACGACCGCGACTGATCCCTGGCGGTTCATCACCACCAGATCGCCAGTCTTTGACTTGACGGTCTGCAGATTCACGAACCGCACCACGCCATTGTTCTTGGCTTCCAGCCGCGATTGTTCGGAGACTCGCGAGGCGGTACCGCCGATATGGAAGGTACGCATCGTGAGCTGTGTTCCCGGTTCGCCGATAGATTGGGCGGCGATGACCCCGGTGGCTTCGCCGAGCTCGACCAGCCGTCCCGAGGCCAGGTTGCGGCCGTAGCACATCACGCAGACGCCGCGTTTCGATTCGCAGGTCAACACCGAACGGATCTTCACCCGCTCGATACCCGCCGCTTGAATCGCGCCCGCCAGGTCCTCGGTGATTTCCTGGTTGATGTCCACGACCACATTGCCGTCATAGTCTTTGATCTTTTCGAGCGAAACGCGGCCCACAATGCGGTCGCGCAGCGGCTCGATGATTTCTCCGGCTTCCACGATTCCTGCCACGTAGATGCCGTCGACGGTTCCGCAATCGTACTCGCTGATGATGACGTCCTGCGCCACATCGACGAGACGGCGGGTCAGGTAGCCCGAGTCAGCCGTCTTGAGCGCCGTGTCGGCCAGACCTTTGCGAGCGCCGTGGGTCGAAATGAAGTACTGCAACACTGTCAACCCTTCACGAAAGTTCGCCGTGATCGGCGTCTCGATGATTTCGCCGGAAGGTTTCGCCATCAAGCCGCGCATGCCGGAGAGCTGGCGGATCTGCTGTTTCGATCCGCGGGCGCCGGAGTCGGCCATGACGTAAATCGGGTTGATGATGCCTTCCTTGTCGCGCTGCTGCATCTGGCCGAACATCTCGTCAGCGACTTTTTCGGTAATGGCCGACCAGATTTCGATGACCTTGTTGTAGCGTTCGCCGTTGGTGATGGCGCCATCCAGGTATTGCTGCTGGACGCTGACCACCTGCTTCTCGGCATCGCGCACCAGGATCTTCTTGTTGTCCGGGATGACCATGTCGTCAATGCCAATCGACAGGCCGGCGCGTGTGGCAAAGCGGAAGCCGAGGTTCTTGACCTCGTCGAGCATCTTGACCGTCATCTCAAGGCCGAACTTCAGGTAGCAGAAGCTGACCAGGGCACCAATTCCCTTCTTCTTCAGCAAGCCGTTAATGTACGGCATGCCTTCGGGAAGATGGTCGTTCAGGATGGCCCGTCCCACGGTCGTATTCAGGAAAGCACGGTCGTACGTCACCGGGTCCGTGTGAGTGATGTCCTGATCGTCGTAGGCCTGGGTCAAGTCGATCACTTCGCCGGTGTAACGCAAACGAATGGGCGTGAGTGTCTCGATCTCACCCGCTTCGAGCGCGAGCAATACTTCTTCAATATTGGCGAATGCGCGGCCCTCCCCCTTGGCTCCGGGCTTGCCCTTGGTCAGATAATAGAGACCCAGGACCATGTCCTGCGTGGGGACGGTAATAGGGTGCCCGGAGGCAGGCGACAGAATGTTGTGGGACGACAGCATCAGCACGCTGGCTTCGACCTGCGCTTCCGGGGACAGCGGAATGTGCACCGCCATCTGGTCGCCGTCGAAATCGGCATTGAACGCGGTGCAAACCAGCGGGTGAATCTTGATCGCCTTGCCTTCCACCAGCACCGGTTCGAATGCCTGAATGCCGAGGCGGTGCAACGTGGGTGCGCGGTTGAGAAGCACGGGATGATCCTTGATGACCTCTTCCAGGATGTCCCAAACGATCGGTTCCTGCTGCTCCACCATTTCCTTGGCCTGCTTGATGGTGGTGCAGTTGCCGGTCTGTTCCAGGCGGTGATAGATGAACGGCTTGAACAGCTCCAGCGCCATCTTCTTGGGCAATCCGCACTGGTGAAGCTTAAGCTCCGGTCCCACCACGATCACCGAGCGGCCCGAGTAGTCGACGCGCTTGCCGAGCAGGTTCTGGCGGAAGCGGCCCTGCTTGCCTTTCAGGGTGTCGGACAACGACTTCAGCGGACGGTTGTTGGCGCCGCGCAGGATGCGTCCACGGCGTCCGTTGTCGAACAGCGCGTCCACGGCTTCCTGCAACATGCGTTTTTCGTTACGCACGATGACTTCCGGCGCGTGCAAATCCATCAGCTTCTTCAACCGGTTGTTGCGGTTGATGACGCGGCGGTACAGATCGTTCAGGTCGGAGGTGGCAAAGCGGCCGCCGTCCAGCGGAACCAGCGGGCGCAGTTCTGGCGGAATCACCGGGATAACGTCCAGAATCATCCAGAACGGCTTGTTGCCGCTCTTGCGGAAGGCTTCGACAACCTTGAGCCGCTTGGTATGTTTGAGCTTCTTCTGCAGCGAACTCTCGTGCTTCATCTTCTCGCGCAGTTCGGTAGACAGACCTTCGATGTCCACCCGCTTGAGAAGTTCCTTGATCGCTTCCGCGCCCATCATGGCCTTGAAGCCGGCGGGACGGTATTGCTGGTCAAGTTCGCGGAACTTGGCTTCGTCCTTGATGACTTCGCGTTCCCGCACCGGGGCATCGCCCGGCTCGACCACGACGTAAGCCTCGAAATAGAGAACCGACTCGAGGTCGCGCAGCGAAATATCGAGCAGGTGCCCGATGCGGCTGGGCAGTCCTTTAAAGAACCACACGTGCGAGCAGGGCGAAGCCAGCTCGATGTGCCCGAGGCGCTCGCGGCGGACCTTGGAAAGTGTGACTTCCACACCGCACTTGTCGCATATCACTCCGCGGTGCTTCATGCGCTTGTACTTGCCGCAGAGACACTCCCAATCAGTTACTGGGCCGAAGATGCGGGCGCAGAACAGTCCATCGCGTTCCGGCTTGAAGGTGCGGTAGTTGATGGTCTCGGGTTTAGTGACCTCGCCGTGTGACCAGCTCCGGATTTTTTCCGGGGAGGCCAGGCTGATGCGAATCGCATCGAAATCGGCGATGGGACCTGCCAAATCAAAGGGGCTCGAACGAAACATGGGGTCTCCACTTCCTGCTCTCAACTGGTACCTGGTACCGAGTACCCAGTATCTAGTTTGTTCCGCAGCCCCTGAGAGCGATGCGTACTGCGGAACTTTTCCTTCAATCTCTCAACGCGCCGGGCACCTCATCCGCGCTCGGTACTTGGTACCCGGTACTCGCAACTAATCTGCTGCTGCCAAAGCCGGCTTTCTGTCCCCGGCCTTGATCAGTTCCACATCCAGACACAGCGACTGCAATTCGCGAATCAGCACGTTGAACGATTCCGGCACGCCGGGCTCCATGGCGGCTTCGCCTTTGACGATGGCCTCGTAGATCTTGGTGCGGCCATAGACGTCGTCCGACTTTGCCGTGAGCAGCTCTTGCAGAATGAACGCCGCGCCATAGGCTTCCAGCGCCCAGACTTCCATCTCTCCGAAGCGCTGGCCACCGAACTGCGCCTTGCCGCCCAAGGGTTGCTGGGTGATGAGCGAGTAGGGGCCGATGGAACGGGCGTGAATCTTGTCGTCCACCAGGTGCGAGAGCTTGAGCATGTAGATGTAGCCGACCGTGATCGGCTGTTCGAACTTTTCGCCCGTCATGCCGTCGTACAAGTAGGTCTTGCCGGATTCCGGCAATCCGGAGCTCTTGAGCAGGGCTTTGATCTCGTGCTCGCGTGCGCCGTCGAACACCGGCGAGCCGCTGAACACGCCGTTCGCCAGCGACGGAGCCACCGCCATCAGTTCCTCATCACTCATATCGGTGATGGTGTCCGCCAGGGTCGTGTCCTTGAAAAGCGCCTTGAGTTCGCGACGAATCGCTTCCTCACGGCTGTTTTCTTCCAGCATCTTGCCGATCTTCAGGCCCAGCTCATGTCCGGCCCATCCCAGGTGAGTCTCCAGAATCTGGCCCACGTTCATACGAGAAGGAACGCCCAGCGGGTTCAGCACGATTTCCACTGGCGTGCCGTTGTCGAGGTACGGCATATCTTCCTCGGGCAGGATGCGGGCGATCACACCCTTGTTTCCGTGGCGGCCGGCCATCTTGTCTCCCACGCTCAGCTTGCGCTTCATCGCGATGTAGACTTTGACCAGCTTGATTACGCCGGGTGGCAGCTCGTCGCCCTTGGTGAGTTTTTCCTTCTTCTCGTTGACGATCTTCTTCAGCACGTCGATCTGACGGGAAGTCATCTCCTCAATCTCGTCGATCTGCTCGTTTACCCGCGGATCCTTGTCGGCATACTTGATCCGCTTCAGGTTACGGGTGGAGATGCGCTCGATCGTATCGCGGTCCAGAACGGCGTCCTTGGTGATCAGCCGCTTGTTGGTGCGTTCGTCGTGCAGATCGGCTTGCACCACCTTGCCGCCCAGAATGTTTTCCAGGCGCTTCAGGCGCTCGTCGGTTAAAATCCGGATTTCGTCCGAGAGGTTCTTCTCCAGTTTGCCGATCTGCCCGCCTTCGATGGATTTGGCGCGTTCGTCCTTCTCCTGTCCCTTGCGGGAGAAGATTTTCACGTCGACGATTACACCCTCGATGCCCGGCGGGCAGTACAGCGAAGCATCGCGGACATCGCCGGCTTTCTCGCCGAAGATGGCGCGCAGCAGCTTTTCTTCCGGGGTGAGCTGGGTTTCGCCTTTGGGCGTGACCTTGCCCACCAGAATGTCGCCCTGCCTCACCGTGGCGCCGATGCGAATGACGCCCGCCTCGTCGAGATTGCGCAGCATCGATTCGCTGACATTTGGAATGTCGCGCGTCACTTCCTCCGGCCCTAGCTTGGTGTCGCGGGACTCCAATTCGAACTCCTCGATATGCACCGAGGTGTAGTAGTCCTCTTTCACCAGCTTCTCGGAGACCAGAATCGCGTCCTCGAAGTTGTAGCCGCGCCAGGGCATGAAGGCGACCAGCACGTTGCGGCCCAGCGCCAGCTCGCCGCGATCAGTGCAAGGACCGTCGGCAATGACCTGGCCTTTCACCACACGCTGCCCTTTCTGCACTACCGGCTTCTGGTTGATGCAGGTGTTCTGGTTGGAGCGCTTGAATTTGGTGAGCTGGTAAATATCGCTGCCCACTTCGCGGGAGAGCTGCATGGGATGATGCTCGCCTTCCACGCGAATGATGATGCGCTCCGAGTCGACCGAATCGATGATTCCGTTGCGCCGAGCCAGCACCACCGCGCCGGAATCGCGCGCCGTCACGCCTTCCATGCCGGTGCCCACAATCGGAGCTTCGGCACGCAGCAGCGGAACCGATTGCCGCTGCATATTCGCGCCCATCAGGGCCCGGTTCGCGTCATCGTGCTCCAGGAATGGAACCAGCGACGCTGCCACCGAGACCAATTGCTTCGGGCTGACGTCGATGTAGTCCACTTCCTCCTTGCTGACCAGAACGAAGTTGCCCGCCTTGCGCGCGTTGACCAGGTCGCCGACGATGCGGCCCTTGTCGTCCAGTTCGACGTTGGCCTGCGCAATCACGTGCCTGTCCTCTTCCCAGGCCGACAGGTAGAAGGAATAGGGCTCGAGATCGATCGGCTTCTTGCGCCGTTCTTTCAGATCAGCATTGATCTTCTCGACCTCGTGCTTTTCGGCGTGATCACCGACCTTGAAGTCGCTGTCCCCGGCGTTCACGATGCTGACAAAGTCGATCACCCGGCCACCCTTGATGCGGCGATAGGGCGACTCGATAAAGCCGTAGTCGTTGATACGGGCGTAGCAACTCAAGGACGAAATCAGGCCGATGTTCGGGCCTTCCGGCGTCTCAATCGGACAAATACGGCCGTAATGCGTGGGGTGCACGTCGCGGACTTCGAATCCAGCGCGTTCCCGCGACAGGCCGCCCGGTCCAAGGGCCGACAGACGCCGCTTGTGCGTGATCTCCGACAGCGGGTTGGTCTGGTCCATGAACTGGGACAACTGCGATGACCCGAAGAATTCGCGGATGGCCGCCATGACCGGTTTCGCGTTGACCAGGTCGTGAGGCATGGCCGTGGACATTTCCTGGTACACGCTCATCTTTTCCTTGATGGCGCGTTCCATACGGACCAAGCCGATGCGGAACTGGTTTTCCAGTAACTCGCCCACGGCGCGGACGCGGCGGTTCCCGAGATGATCGATGTCATCCACTACGCCGATGTTCTTGCGCAGCTTGATCAGGTAGCGGATGGTGGCGTAGAAATCATCCGGCTCGAGGGTGCGGTGATCGAGGCTGGTGGCGTCACTTTTGTCGAACAGCTTGATGTTGAACTTCAAGCGGCCCACGCGCGAGAAATCGTACTTGCGCGCGTCAAAGAACATGCCGTGGAACAGCGCCGTTGCCGTGTCGAGCGTCGGCGGATCGCCCGGCCGGAGTTTGCGGTAAATCTCGATCAGCGCTTCCTGCGGGGTGTTGACGGAATCGCGCTTCAGCGTGGCGCTGATCACTGTGCCGACATCGTCGCGCTCGGGGAAGAAGAGATTCAGTTCCACCACGGCGGAATCGAGAATCTTCGAAAGCTTGTCGGCGGTCAGTTCGGAGTTGGCTTCGAGCAGGATTTCGCCGGTGGTGGTATCGACTACGTCGCCGGCAACCCACGCGCCTTCGAGGTCGCTGATATCGACCTCAATCTCGCTGATCTTGGCTTTCTGAATTTCCTTCAGAACCGCGGCGTTGATCTTGCGGCCGGAATGGGCGACTTCGTCGCCAGACTTGTTCTTGATGCTATGGGCCAACTTCATGCCCAGCAGGTTAGTCGGCTTCTCGGCGTCGGGGTCGATGGTCCAGAAGAGCTTCTTGTCGCGGACTGCCAGACGATCGACGGTGTAGAAGGTGCGCAGAATGTCCTCGCCGGAACGAAGCCCCAGAGCCCGCAGAAAAATCGTGCCCAGGAACTTGCGCTTGCGGTCGATGCGGACATAAAGGACGTTTTTCTGGTCGTACTCGAATTCCACCCAAGATCCGCGGTAAGGAATGATCTTGCCGAGAAAGTAGGTGCGGTTATTGGCGGTCTCGAAGAACACGCCCGGCGAGCGGTGCAACTGGCTCACAATCACGCGCTCGGTGCCGTTGATGATGAACGTGCCGTTCTCGGTCATCAGAGGCACATCGCCGAAGAAAACTTCCTGTTCCTTGATGTCGCGGATGGAACGGTTCCCGGTCTCGGCGTCCTTGTCGAAAATGGTCAGACGCATGGTGACCTTGAGCGGAGCGGAGTAAGTCATGCCGCGCTCTTCGCATTCCGCAACGTCATATTTCAGTTGTAATCCGACCGGGTCGCCGCACTTGTTGCAGAAATCAGGCGTGTTCGCGTTGTAAGTGCCGCATTTCTGGCAAAGCACCTCGCCGGGATGGAACGGGTCGGTAATGACCGTTGATCCGCAGTTCTTGCAGGTGGTGCGGAGGTGGTGCAGGCCTTTCAGGTGGCCGCACTTGCACTCCCAGTTGCCGATGGCGTAGTCGACGAACTCAAGTTGCGAAACATTGCGAAAGTCGGTAATTGGAAAGACCGACTGGAACACCGCCTGCAACCCGGCGTCGTCCCGTTCGCTGGGCAACCGGTCCGTTTGCAAAAAGCGGTCATAGGATCGCTTCTGCACCTCGATCAAATTCGGGATTTGGATGGTTGCTGGAATCTTAGAGAAATCAAAGCGTTTGCGGAATCCGTTCTTCTTAGACATTCAGATACTCCCAATCTTCGTTCGCAGCCGTAAGCTGCGGGAACCGCGGAATTTGGGGCGCGCCTGCGGCCGCGCCACAACCCTAAAACGCACAAATTCTAAAAAAACACGTATGCGCCTGTAGGGACGCAACTCCCCGCAGGCGCCAATCGCGGCGCTTAGCCTCTGTTGAAATGTGTCGTTTCCGCGCCAGTAGTTTAAGGCCTGTTCCCGTTCCGCCCTGCCCGCGGAACAGTTGCCAACCCGTGCCCGCCGCCACTCTCCGGTTCTCCTGGGCCGCCGGAATGATTGGCTGCAGTCACCTCGATGAAGCTAAGAGTGTTATTGATATAGATGATAACACCGCTCTGAAAGCTTCACCAATTAAAGATCGTACGCTGCCGTCGAATTTGCACCCTTTCGCCATCCTTAGGACCTCCAGCTCCAGGACCCCGAGATCCTCCAGCAAACGCTCAGAATGACGCCAGCGAGCATATCCTTCGACTCGGCCACTTCGTAGCTTCGCTCAGGATAGCGGCTGCGGTCTCCCGCTCCGCTCACGCCCGCAAAGCGCCGCTACTTCACTTCGACAACAGCTCCGGCTTCGGTAAACTTCTTCTTGATGGTCTCCGCTTCATCCTTGGAGACGCCCTCTTTCACGTTCTTGGGGGCCCCGTCAACCAGGTCCTTGGCTTCCTTCAAGCCGAGGCTGGTGACTTCGCGGACGGCCTTGATGACGTTGATCTTGTTTGCGCCCACCTCCTTGAGGACCACAGTGAACTCGGTCTTCTCTTCCGCGGGAGCCGCACCGGCAGCCGCCCCGCCGCCCCCTGCCATTACCACGGGAGCAGCGGCCGCGGCCGAAACGCCGAGCCTTTCTTCCAGCTTCTTTACCAGCTGCGCCGCATCCAGCAGCGACAGCCCTACGATTTGTTCTTCCAACTGCTGCAAATCCGCCATGTTGTTTCTCCAGTGTTTAGTCTTTTCGTAGAGACGTAGATTGACTACGTCTCGCTTTCGTTATCCGCAGCTCAAGTTTCCAGTGCGACCAGGTTTCAGAATCCCGCGCCAGACCCGCAGCAGGCTGAAACCGCGCAACCCTTGGCTACCGACAACCGAACTTTTCGGACAGCTTCCGCTGTCCCGAAAACCTTGTGTGGCGCGGGCGCTCTCGCCCGCGCAGTACGTCGAAATCTATTTACTTCGCTTGCCCGGCCCAATTTCGCCAAATTGCTCTTAGGCCCATAAACAAGGCCAAAGCCGCCAGCTATCCAAACACCCGAATCGAAAACTCGATCCAGTTCATGCAGTCCGCCCTGCCGGGCGAGAAGGACCGCGCCACGCGAGCTAAGCTTCTTTGAACTTGCCCTTTTCCACGCCCTGATTGATCACGACCGCCAGATCTTTTCCCACCGCATTCATCACCGTTACCAGTCGCTGTGCCGGAGCATTGATCAGGAAGAGCAACTTGGACATGATCTCTTCCTTGGACGGCATCGTCGCCAGCGCCTGAATCTGGCTGATGGTGACCGCCCGCCCTTCCACCACGCCAGCCTTGAAAGTAAACTCCGGATGGTCCTTGGCGTACTTGGAAAGCGCTTTCGCCAGGGCCACCGGGTCGCCCTCGGTGTAGGCGATGGAGGTGACACCCGAGAGACCCTTCAGCGCCTCTTCCACCTTCGTGCCCTTTGCTGCACGCTCCGCCAGGGTGTTCTTCACCACCGTGTACTTTGCGCCACTGCTTCGCAGCGTCTTGCGCAGTTCGTAGTCCTGAGCGACCGTCAGCTTGCTATAGGTGGTAACAATCAGACTGGACACATTCTTAAGGTCTTTGCCCAACTTCTCGACTTGCTCGGCTTTCTTTGCTCTTGTAACCGCCATCTCGAATCCTCATTGCAAAATCGGGCAATTTCGTAATTTTGTAATTTGAACGCCTGCAAGAAAATCAAATTACAAATTACCCGATTACAAAATTACAAATGTCTCTATGCCTTTGCCGCAGCCTCTAGCGCGCTGATATCAATCGGAATCCCCGGGCCCATGCTGGAACTCAGATAGCAGCCCTTCACGTACTTGCCCTTCGCAACCGTAGGCTTCGCCTTGACCACACTGGTAATCACCGTATTGGCATTCTCGACCAGTTTCTCCGGGGTGAACGAAATCTTCCCCACGGGCACGTGCACCAGGGCGGTCTTGTCGGTGCGGAACTCCACTTTGCCGGCCTTGACCTCCTGCACGGCCCGGGCGACGTCGAACGTGACCGTGCCAGTCTTCGGGTTCGGCATCAGCCCCTTGGGGCCGAGGACCTTACCCAGACGGCCGACGGATTTCATGACGTCCGGCGTGGCGATCAGGGCATCGAAATCGGTCCAATTCTCCTTGTTGATCTTCTCGACCATTTCTTCGCCGCCCACAAAGTCAGCGCCCGCCTGCTCGGCTTCTTTCACCTTCTCGCCGGTGGCAATCACCAGCACCCGCTTTGATTTTCCCAAGCCGTGCGGCAAAACCACCGTGCCGCGCACCATCTGGTCCGCATGCTTGGGATCGACGCCCAGCCGCATGGTGATTTCCACCGTCTCGTCAAACTTGGCGTACTTGACTTTTTGCAGGAGCGGAACCGCGTCCTGCAACGTATACGGGCGGCTCTCCACTGCCTGCCGCGCCTTGGTAATGTTCTTCCCCGCTTTTTTCATCGCTTCCTCGTCTCCCACCGCGCGGCTTTATTCTGCCGGGCCGTAGTGTTTATGACACTGAGTAATTGTGAAATCGGGTAATTGAAAACCAGCAACTGAAATAACCTCAATTTCACAATTACAAAATTACTCAATTACCCGATGACTTCAATTCCCATCGAGCGCGCCGTACCACGCACACTCTTCATGGCGGTTTCCACCGATGCTGCGTTGAGATCGGGCATCTTCTGCCTGGCGATCTCTTCCACCTGCTTGGCGGTGACTTTGCCGACCTTGTCCTTGTTCGGCGTGCCCGAACCCTTGGCAATCCCTGCCGCCCGCTTCAGCAGAACCGAAGCCGGAGGCGTCTTGGTGATGAAAGTAAACGAACGGTCGCTGTACACCGACACCACGACCGGGATGATCAGCCCTTCCAGTTCCTTGGCGTTGGTTCTGGCGTTGAACTGCTTGCAAAACTCCATGATGTTGATCTGCGCCTGCCCAAGCGCCGGACCGACCGGAGGCGCCGGCGTGGCTTTGCCCGCCGCGATCTGTAGCTTTACCGAACCCGTTATCTTTTTTGCCATAATCTTTGCTTCTCGCCAGCTACTAGCTACTGTTCTTACGCCACCTTCTCCACCTGGTTGAACTCCAACTCTACCGGGGTGGAGCGGCCAAAGATCGTGACCATGACTTTCAAGGTCTCGCGATCCTCGTTCACCTCGTCCACAATCCCCTGGAAGGTCGCGAACGGCCCTTCGGTGATGCGGACGGTTTCGTTCTTCTCGAATTTCACTTTCAGCTTGGGCTTGTCCTTCGATTCGCCCACGCGATATACGATGTGCTGAACCTCTTCTTCCGAAAGCGGCGTGGGTTGCTGGCCGGTGCCCACGAATCCCGTAACCCGCGGCGTGGCTTTCACCACGTGCCACACATGATCGTCCATGTCCATTTCCACCAGCACGTAGCCGGGATAGAACATGCGCTCGGAGGTGTACTTCTTCCCGCCGCGAACTTCGGTGACCGATTCGGTCGGGATCAGAACCTTGCCAATCTTCTCCTGGAGGCCGAAAGCCTGGATGCGCGATTCCAGCGACTCTTTGACCTTGCGCTCAAATCCCGAATAGGAGTGGATGATGTACCACTTCATGTTGGGATTGCGCGGAGCTTCACCTTCCGGGGCCACAGGCGCTTCGGCGCCGGCTTCCAGGACTTCGTTTTTTTCTTCCTCAGGCATAACGCGCAAAGTTGCGGCTTCCTTCCCCGGCCTCAGTGATGGGTCAGATACTTGAACAGGTAATTGATTCCGGTGCCGATCGTGTTATCGACGGCCCAAAAAAAAACGCCGAACAAGAACACGGTAATAATGACTACGGTGGTTGTGGCGCGAACTTCCTTGAACGACGGCGCGGTAACCTTCTTCATCTCGGTACGCACGTCGTTGTAGAAGGTCTTGATCCGCTCCGGCCAGGACTTGAGCCGCTCGCCGAATTCGCCGGCCGTTGCTAGTGTATTTGCCATCTTCTTCGTCTCTACTCCCATCACCACACCCGGTCTTCCGTTTCTCAGCCTCAAACTCTGGCAGGGGCGGAGGGATTCGAACCCCCAAGTTCGGTTTTGGAGACCGACAGTTTAACCGTTGAGCTTACGCCCCTAAAACCAATTGGTAATTTTGTAATCGGGTAATTGAATAATTGAAAACCGCCGATCTATGTGGTTCTCCAAATTACAAATTACTCAATTACAAATTTACTTAACTTCCTTATGCGGCGTATGCTTCCGGCACCGGCGGCAGAACTTCTTCAGCTCCAGCCGATCCGGGGTCGTCTTCCGATTCTTGGTCTTCGAGTAATTCCGTTCCTTGCACTCACCGCACTGCATCGTAATGATCTCTCGGGGCATTGCTCACTCCCTAAAATGGCTTTTGGCCCTTAGCCTTAACCCAACCCTTCGACCACAGGCTTTCGCCCAAGCCAAACAGCCAACGGCTAAGAGCCAAAAGCTAACGGCCGTTTTACTGAATAATCTCGCTGATCGTTCCCGCGCCCACCGTGTGCCCGCCTTCGCGGATGGCGAATCGCAATCCCTTCTCCATCGCCACCGGCGTGATCAACTCAATCACCAGACTCACGTTGTCTCCCGGCATCACCATCTCCGTACCCGCCGGCATTTCCGCCACTCCCGTCACGTCCGTCGTGCGCAGGTAAAACTGCGGCCGGTATCCCTTGAAAAACGGCGTGTGCCGTCCGCCTTCTTCCTTCGTCAGGATGTACACTTCCGCCTTGAACTTGGTGTGCGGCGTAATCGATCCTGGCTTCGCCAGCACCATGCCGCGCTCCACATCTTCTTTCCCGATGCCGCGCAGCAGCAAGCCAGCGTTGTCTCCCGCCATGCCTTCGTCCAGCTGCTTCTTGAACATTTCGACGCCGGTCACCACCGTCTTGCGGGTCTCGCGGAAACCCACAATCTCCACTTCCTCGCCTACCTTGATCTTGCCGCGCTCGATTCGACCCGTCACCACCGTACCCCGCCCCGAGATCGAAAAAATATCTTCGATCGGCATCAGAAACGGCTTGTCCAGTTCGCGCGCCGGCTGCGGCACACTCTTGTCCACCGCCTCCATCAGCGCGTCCACCTGCTTCTCCCACTTCTCTTCCCCGTTCAACGCGCCCAGCGCCGACAACCGGATCACCGGCACGTCATCGCCCGGGAACTGATAGCCCTTCAGCAACTCGCGTACTTCCAGTTCCACCAGGTCGAGCAACTCAGGATCATCCACCGCGTCGCACTTGTTCAGGGCAACCACTATGTAGGGAACCCCCACCTGCCGCGCCAAGAGCACGTGCTCGCGGGTCTGCGGCATCGGACCGTCGGTCGCCGCCACCACCAGAATCGCGCCATCCATCTGCGCCGCGCCCGTAATCATGTTCTTGATGTAGTCGGCGTGGCCCGGACAGTCCACGTGCGCGTAGTGCCGGTTCGCCGTCTCATACTCCACGTGCGCCGTCGCAATCGTAATTCCGCGCGCCTTCTCTTCCGGCGCGTTGTCGATCGAATCAAACGAGCGGAACACGATCTTCGGGTTATGCTTCTGTAACACCTTGGTGATGGCCGCCGTCAACGTGGTCTTGCCATGATCAATGTGACCAATCGTCCCTACGTTGCAGTGCGGCTTATTGCGTTCAAATTTTTCCTTCGCCATAAAAGTGCCGTACCTCGCTTATTCTCTTAGTCCGTGAATCAGTAGTAGCGATACAGTTTCTGAAACTTTGCCCGCAACTTCGAATCAACTTCCTCCACGCGAGACAGATACAACTCGCGCATCTGCGCCTGGTCCGAAACTGTCAGCGATTGATACAGTTCAAGCGCCGGCTTCGCCAATCCGGCCACCACTCGTTCCAGAACTCCCTTAGCCAGCACCGAATCCCAATCGCGTACCCGCAGGCCTTCACGATTGAGGCGCTTGAGGAGCAATTCGATCCTCTCCGGGCCGAAGGCACCAGTAACCGCGCCCTTCAGTTCCTCGAATTCCTTCTCTCTTTCAATCCTGATGGCAGCCTGTTGGAAGCCCACCGTCTGCACCATTCAGTCGATCCCTCGCTCTCGCTCGGGATTTCGGCGCGCGGCTCAAACGCCGCGCAAACGCCTCAACTTCTGGAGCGGGAGACGGGAATCGAACCCGCGACCAACAGCTTGGAAGGCTGTGACTCTACCACTGAGTTACTCCCGCCCTAAACCAGCCATCAGCTATTAGCCTTTGGCCTTTCGCAAAAACTTGTCAACTCACCGATCGAACAACCCGTCACAACCAAATCTATGGAGCCGATGATCAGGATTGAACTGATGACCTCTCCCTTACCAAGGGAGTGCTCTACCAACTGAGCTACATCGGCGAAAACCAAGCACTCAGCCGTCAGCAAAATCATTTCACCCGACTGACGCCAGAACTATTTCGTATCATTGCCGCCATCCGACGGCAAAACATCCTTCCGCCGCACCCACGTCTTCACTGCGAACATTGCCAGGATCGCCAGCGTCACCAGTCGAATCCGCTGCTCGCTAATCGTCGCCCACGACAGGACGCCGAGGACAAGATACGCAACCAGCGCCAAGACCAAACGATTCAAGAGATCCCTCGCTGCGCTCGGGACTGGGTCCAGCGGGCTTACTCCCACTCCGCGCTTCAACTCTGGTGCACAGGGGAGGATTCGAACCTCCGTACCTCGCTAGGAGGAACAGATTTACAGTCTGTCGGCTTTAACCACTCACCCACCTGTGCAAAACACTCAACCCGGCGACTTCCACTTCTCAAGGCCCGGAAGCCATCTGCGCACACAGAAACTAGCTTGAGCGCCACAGAAAAACGGTGACAGAACTCGAGGCGCACGAAGACTACTCCGTCCGCCAATACCACATCACGAAAAGCGTTCCTTATGGAGTGCCGTTGAAAACCGCCCAGCCGCCGCGCCGATTCTGCGTTCCGGAACCAATTCTGGAGCTGGCGAAGGGACTTGAACCCCCGACCCTCTGATTACAAATCAGATGCTCTACCAACTGAGCTACGCCAGCATAAGGAGACAAGGGCGCCCTCACAGGCGCATCTCTCCCTTAAATCCCTTCCTTATGTCCGGGACAATCTAATAAGTTATCATAAGGGTTCCCGGCACGCAACCGCTTGCTTTAGCCCCGATGTTTTCGCCAATAGCCGGACCCTACGCGATCGAACTCTTCAATCCTGCTGACCGGTTCCCATGCGCACCCAGAAACTCCACCAGCGCCTGGCCGGTATACGATTTCCGGTTTCGCGCGACCTGCTCCGGCGTGCCTTGGGCCACGATCCGGCCTCCATCCTCGCCGCCTTCGGGCCCCAGATCGATGATCCAATCTGCGTTTCGAATCACGTCCATGTTGTGCTCAATAATGATGACCGTATTCCCCAGGTCGGTCAGGCGGTGAAGCACATCCAGCAGTTTTTTCACGTCGTCGAAGTGCAAGCCGGTGGTCGGCTCGTCCAGCAGATAGAGCGTTTTCCCAGTTTGCCGCTTGCTCAATTCCCGTGCCAGCTTAATCCGCTGCGCTTCGCCGCCGGATAGCGTAACCGCCGACTGCCCCAGGTGCAGGTATCCGAGTCCGACATCGACCAGGGTCTGCAGTTTCTGCTTTACCTGCGGAATGTTCTCCAGAATCGCCAGCGCATCCGACGCCGGAGTCTCCAGCAGATCCGCGATCGAACACCCGTTGTATTTCACCGCCAGCGTCTCATGGTTATAGCGCCTGCCGCCGCATACCTCGCACAGCACATAGACATCGGGCAGAAAGTTCATTTCGATGCGGCGCTCGCCTTCGCCCTGACAAGCCTCGCAACGTCCGCCCGAAACGTTGAACGAGAACCTGCCCGGCTTGTAGCCGCGTTCCCGCGACTCCGGCAACATCGCATACAAGTCGCGAATCTGGGAGAAAACTCCCGTGTAAGTTGCCGGATTCGACCGCGGTGTGCGCCCAATCGGCGACTGGTCGATGCGAATCACCTTATCCAGATTCTCCGCGCCCGAAATCGCCTTGTGGGCTCCCGGCTCTTCCCGCGACCTATAAAGACTCCGCGCCAGAGCGCGATACAGAATGTCATTCACCAGCGTCGACTTCCCCGAGCCGGAGACGCCGGTGACTACCGTGATCACGCCCAGGGGGAACGTGACATCCAGGTTCTTGAGATTGTTCTCGCGTGCCCCAAGAATGCTGACATTGGCCCCGTTGGGTTGCCGCCGCTGCGCGCGCATCTCGATCTGCATCCTTCCCGAAATGTAAGCGCCGGTCAGGGACTGCGGAGCTTCCATGATTTGCTGCGGCGTTCCGTAAGCCACCAACTCACCGCCATGCCGTCCTGCTCCGGGACCGAGGTCAATCACGTAGTCGGCTCGCCGGATCGTTTCTTCATCGTGTTCGACCACCAGCACTGTATTTCCCAACTCGCGCAATTCTTCGAGCGCGTTCAACAATCGCGCATTGTCCCGATGATGCAGTCCGATCGAAGGCTCATCCAGCACGTACAACACGCCGCGCAGCTTCGACCCGATTTGCGTCGCCAGCCGTATTCGCTGGCCCTCGCCGCCGGAAAGCGTTGCCGCTGACCGGTCCAGCGAGATGTATCCCAGCCCAACCGCATCCAGGAATTGCAGACGTTCGGTGATCTCATGCACGATTCTGCCGGCGATGATCGCTTCGCGTCCGGCCAGATGAATCTTCTTCGCCGCCTCCAGCGACCTGGTTACAGGCATCGCTGTGAATTCGGCGATCGACAATCCATTCACCGTTACTGCCAGGCTCTCCGGACGCAGCCGCTGTCCATGGCACGCTGGACACTCGGTGGCGGACATGTAGTCCAGCAGAAAATCCCGGTATCCTTCCGACGTTGAGTCCTCCAGAGCGCGTTTCAAATAGGCGAGAATCCCGCCGAATCCGGTCTTTCCGCTCTTCCCCGCCTCGCCATACAACAGCAGGTTCTGGATTCTTTCCGGGAACCTTTCGAAAGGCGTGGCAAGGTCGATGCCGTGGGCCGCAGCGGTGATCTGCAGCATATGGACCAGATTCTGCGAAGCGGATCCGGGCCCCAGTCCGCCGTCCAGCAGCGGCTTGGACCAATCCACGACCACCTTGGCTGGATCGAAGTCGTACCGGCTCCCCAGTCCATGGCACTCGGGGCAGGCGCCGTAAGCGCTGTTGAAGGAGAACGAGCGTGGCTCCAGTTGAGGCACATCGACTCCACAATCCGGGCAAGCCAGTCTTTCCGAGTAAAGTTGCTCCTCGCCGCCAACCACTGCCACTTGCACCAGGCCGCCGGCCAGCTTCATGGCGAGGCCGATCGACAACCCAAGCCGATGCTCAATCCCCGGCTTCACCAGCAAGCGGTCGACCACGACCTCGATGGTGTGGTTCTTACGCTTGTCGAGCTGGAGGTCATCTTCCAGATTGACCAGCTCGCCGTCGACGCGGGCCCGGGTAAAGCCGTGCTCGACCAGTTTCTCCATCTCTTTCTTGAACTCGCCTTTACGCCCGCGAACGATGGGCGCCATGACCATGACGCGGTCTTCCGGCGGCAGCACCATGACGCGCTGCACGATTTGATCCGCGGTCTGTCTGGCAATTGCCCGCCCGCACTTCGGACAATGCGGCGAACCGACCGAAGCGTACAGCAGCCGCAGATAATCGTAGATTTCGGTGATGGTTCCCACTGTGGACCGCGGGCTGCGACTGGTGGTTTTTTGCTCAATGGAAATCGACGGGCTCAGCCCATCAATCGCATCCACGTCCGGGCGTTCCATCTGGTCGAGAAACTGCCGGGCATAGGCCGACAGGGTTTCCACATAGCGCCGCTGGCCCTCCGCATAGATCGTGTCGAATGCCAGCGACGATTTCCCTGACCCGCTCAGCCCGGTGATTACCGTCAGGCTGTTGCGGGGGATTTCGACGTTGATGTTCTTGAGGTTATGCTGGCGTGCCCCGCGCACTGAAATCTTGGTAATTGCCATGAGCCAACGGTAATGCCCTTCCGTAATGTGGACGGGGTATCAGAAATGGTGGAAAGTGTAGGAACGCAACTCTACTCATGTATCTTATTGGCTAACAGCAGCCAGCGTCAATCCAGATACAGTGAGGAACTAGATCGGCAGCGAGAGTCGGCGCAGCCGGGACCAAAGGGGTTGCGGTTACCGTATTCGTTCAAAGGCGGAACCGGATTTGAGTAGCTTGACCAGCGCTTTCATACTGTTTTCCACTGTCTTGTTTGCTGTTTGCTCCGGGATTTTCGCCGCGTACGGGATTGTAATCGGCATCCTGCACGCCTTTGCTTCTCAATCGTCGCAAACTGCCACGCCGGTCCAGAGCCAGACTCGCGCCGCCCACGCCAGTGGCGACTAGAGCATCTCTAAACTTCCTGTCTTGCAAGCCACCGATGGAGACGCGTCTGCACTGGAGCCGAACGGAAAGCTCACCCAGAGGAACGCCAGTCTTTGACCCCGTTACACCAACTCCGGACACCATCTAGTGCGGAAGTTGACCCGCCCCCGGCGGCAAATTCGGTGGGAGTCCCGGTAGCGTCCCCGGTTGTGGGACGCCCTGCTGCTGTTGTTGCTGTTGTTGCTGCTGCTGTTGCAGTTGTTGCAGGAGTTGCTCCGGGGTCTTCACCCCTTGGTTCGCCGGCTCCTCTCCCTGCACCGTCGCCTCCTGCCCCTGATCATCAGTTTGGTCGGCATCGTCGTCCGAATCCGCATCTGTCGAATCATCCGCGGAATCATCCGACTGGTCGTCGGCGGAATCGTCCGCCTGCGCCTCCGGCTGGTTCGCCGGATTGGGCATCGGTGCCATTCCCGGCCTACCGGGTAGCGGGCGCATCATCATGTTCGGGTTGAGCGGTTGCGGTGGAGCGTTGTTGTTACCCTGGTAGGAATCGGTACTGGCTTCCTGCACTGCACCGGACCCCGCGGCACTTGCACTCTTTGCGGTCAGGATCACCCGGTCCAGCGCCTGCGGGTCGGTTTCCGAACCCAGCAACACGTAGTTAAAATGGGAACCATTTAGCAAGGCTGAGAGCACATCCCTGGCCGGCCCCGGTCCGAAGTTGCCAATCACCCGGTCGCCGCCGGTCCCCGGCAGGTCGATTTGAGCGCCGGTCTGGGCATGCACTGCCTTCAGAACATCTCCCAAGGTGCAGTTCTGGGCGGTGATGGTCAGTTGCCCGTCCGCAAACAAGACCTGAGGGGGAACCACAGGCATTTGGTCAAGCGTCTGAGGAACCATTGGCGGCTGTTTGGGAACCGGTTTCCCAGTATCCGAAGCCTGGGCGGATGCCAGCAGGCAGCCACAAACCGCAACGAGAATAAGCCTGTTCACAATATCACCTGACCTTCGAACGTACGCCGCGGCAAGCCTTGCGAACTTTCGCCGCCCAGTCTTCCTAAATTCTACCACCGCCATGTGAGTTCAGTGGGAGTAAACGGATACTTCTCTTCCTCCGCCGAGGGTCAGCCGCGGGATATGCATCAATCTGAAAACAGGGTATTTCTGGAGATTGCGAGTGCTTATTGCCGGGGGGCATAGTAGCCTTTGCGGGCGCGCACCTGGAGGTCCTTCTTAACCGAGGTAATCTGGATCGGCCGGTACTGGCCATTGGCCTCGAAATCCGCCGGGTGGTAAGAAACCTCGTATTGGCTGCGCAGCTCGTCCTGAATTGCGGAAAACGAGTTTTTGACGTCCTTCATCTTGAAGGGAAAGAATGCGCGTCCCCCAGTCGCATCGGCCAGTTCCTGCAAGACTCTGTCGCCGCGCAATACCAGCCCACTGTCATCGGTGGAAATTGCGTAAATGATGACCTCCGCCCGCTGCGCCATCTCGATCGCCTGAGATTCGCTGACGTCGCTCTGATTATCTTCTCCGTCGCTCACCACCACGATCGCCCGGCGCACCGGATGATCGTCTTCCTGCTTGGCAAGCTTCTGTTTGCAGGCTTGATAAATCGCGCTGTAGAGAGCAGTGCCTCCGCCGTTGTGCAGCTTCTCCACTCCGGCAGCCAGCAGGGTTGGATTGTCGGTGTAGTCTTGCGCGATCTGGCTTTCCGTGCTGAAACCCATCACGAATGCCTTATCGAAGTTCGCGCGCACGGTGGTCTGCAGGAAGCTGATCGCGGCTTCCTGCTCGAAACTAAACCGGCTACGCACCGACCCGCTGGTGTCAACCAGCAACCCCAGGTTCAGCGGCAGGCCGGTCTGTCGCTGGAAGTTCGCAATCGACTGCGGCGGTTTGTGGTCATCCAGGATCGTAAAATCGTTCTCATTCAGATTGCGCACGAACTTGCCATGTTTGTCGGTGGCGATGAAGACCACGCGCACCTCATCCACCCGCTTTTTGATGGTGAGGACGGAATCCGTATCGGCGGGCTGGTCCGCATCCGAGGCGGTTGCAGAGCCGGAACCCGAAGGAACCGGCGGGAACGGGTTACCCGCGGCCAGGAAGGTGGCTTGGGCAGGGGACGGCAATGCCACCCCCGGCAGCATGATCGCCAAGAGAAAAATATACAGCTTCGTGTACTTCATTCCGTCGTCCGGGCTGCAACTGTGACAAACCGTGGAGTTGGGCCCAGTCTCCTTGTATAGATGCACTTGGCGTGCCGAAGCGTCCGACCGGCGCGGCTTCCGCTACTTTGAAGACTTTAGGACTCCACCCTCGCCATGCCAAGTTACAAAAGGAGTACACGATTGGTCATGGGCAAGATACGTGCTCTGCCTGACCCTTAGGAACTAACATCCGCATTTAGCTGGTGTTCGGTTCGGGTTAGAATCATTGCGACCCAGGAAAGGAAGACATATGAGGAAACTCTTGGCTCTGCTCTTGACCTCTTTTTTGATCACCCCGGCCTTTGCCGCAGACAGCGAGAAGGAACAGGAACGGGTAAGGGACTCAGGCGACGTTCTCAAGGAAATTCTCAACATTCCTGACGACATTCCGCAGGATCTGCTCGATAAAGCCGAATGTATAGTCGTGTTGCCTTCGGTGAAAAAGGCAGCATTCGGAGTTGGCGCCAGCTACGGCCGCGGGGTTATGATCTGCCGCAGCGGCGAGCACTACACCGGGCCGTGGGGTCCGCCGGCTCTGTACGCGCTCGAAGGCGCCAGCATCGGATTTCAGCTGGGCGGCCAGGCTACGGACTTCGTTCTGCTGGTGATGAACCCTAAAGGCGCGCGCTCGTTGCTCAGCAGCAAAGTGAAACTCGGCGCCGACGCTTCCGCCGCCGCCGGTCCCAAAGGCCGCACCGTGGAAGGCGCAACTGACATCGTTATGAACGCCGAGATTCTGTCCTACTCGCGCAACAAAGGCCTGTTCGCGGGAGTTTCACTCGAAGGTTCGACTTTGCGCTCGGATGGAAGCGCCAACGAGAAACTCTACGGACAAAAGCTCAGTGCCAAGGACATCATTCGCCGCGGCAAAGTGAAAACTCCTGCCTGCGCCGAGGAGTTGGTCGCACTGCTCGACAAGAAAAGCCCCAAGAACCGCTCCGATCCGAAGTCTTTGCAGTAGACTTCTTCTTTGTGTCAGCGGGCAAGGCAACTAAGAACCGAGAACTGAGAACTGGGCGCAAAACGGTTCGTTGCGCCTGGGCCAGCGGCGAACTCGCCATTCGCTATCACGATAAAGAGTGGGGTGTGCCCACCCATGACGACCGCAAACTTTTCGAGTTCCTGATCTTGGAGGGTGCGCAGGCCGGGCTTAGCTGGGACACCATCCTCAACAAGCGGGAAAACTATCGCGCTGCCTACGATGACTTCGATCCCGCATTGATTGCGCGCTATAACCGCAGAAAGATGAACGCCCTGCTGGGCAATCCAGGCATCATCCGCAATCGGCTGAAGATCGCTTCCGCGGTGAAGAATGCCAAGGCATTTCTTCAGGTGCAGAAAGAGTTCGGATCATTCGACGCCTATATCTGGCAGTTCGTCGAAGGGCGGCCGATCCGTAACCGCTGGCGATCCCTCAAGCAGGTGCCCGCTCGAACTGCACAATCCGACGCCATGAGCAAAGACCTCAAGAAACGCGGCTTCAACTTCGTCGGAAGCACAATCTGCTACGCCTTCATGCAAGCCATGGGCTTGGTGAACGACCACATCACGCAATGCTTCCGCCATTCACCGGATGCGTAATCTCACATCGCCACATCCTTGATGTGAGTCGCGATGTACCACTGGTTGCCGAACGGATCTTTTACTCCCGCACTGCGGTTCCCGTAGGGCTGGTTTTTCGGTTCGGCGATGGAAGTTCCTCCCGCCGCCAGCGCCTGTCGATACACGGAGTCACAGTCCGGCACATAAAGGTAGAACATCGAAGACATCGGCTGATACGGGCCATGCGCTTCGCCCATCTCGACCATCGAACTGCCAACGCGAACCTGAGCGTGATGAACCACCCCGTCAGGCGACGCATATTTCGCAATCTCCTGCGCTCCGAAAGCCCGCCTCAAGAACATAATCAATGGCTCGGCTCGCAGCGGATGCATGTACACATTGACATCGTTCAGACCCTTAGGAACATAGGTCCCGCCCTTGTGCGTCGCAATGTACCAGTAATTGCCTGCTGCGTCTTTCACCCCGCCCGAGCGCTCGCCGTATTCCTGGTCGCGCGGTTCACCGATCGAGGTGGCCCCGGCTTTGAGGGCGCGCTGGTAAACCGCATCGCAATCCGGAACATAGACATGGAACGCCCCTGGCAGGGCCTCGCCACGCCATGAAACTCCCGGTCCGCCCCCGCCGACCATCAGCATGGAATCGCCGACGCGGGCTTCAATGTGGAAGCCTCCAGCCGACCCGATCGCCCGGAAATTCTCCTCCGCTTCGAAAGTCTGCTTCAGGAAACCGATCAGCGCGTCGGCGTCTTGAGCGACGATATACGGCGTCACCGTGCGGTAGCCTTTGGGAATAGGATCGACCGCAGGTTTCGGCGCATGCGACCGCATAGCTTTGAACCGGCGGTACACTTCTTCAGGCGACATTTCTTCCTTAATCGTGAGGATGTTCCAGGTGTAGCCGAAGGGGTCTACAAAGTGACCCTCCCGAGCTCCGTAGAATTGATCTCCGATGGGCCTGGACACCGTCATCCCCGCCGCCACGGCACGTGCCGCAAAGGAATCGACATCGTCGACATGGATGCGCAGCTCCACGGGTGACTGGCCCAGAGTCTCGGCGCTGAATCGACCGCCCTGCGGCCATTCTTGGGACAGCATGATGGGCGAGTCACCAATTTTGATCTCGGCATGCTCAACCCTGCCTTCGACATTGAACCTCCAAGTCTCGTTCGCATCGAACGCCTTGTGGTAGAACTCGATGGCCTTTTCTACATCTTTGAAGGTCAATCTCGGAATCGCGACGGTGCGAACAGAAGAGAGTGGTTCAGCTACGGTTGCCATAGATGCTTTCCTTTCCAAATCAGATTTCAGACGTGCTTTGAAATTTTCGCGGGGCAGATTGCGCAGTTCGCTACCAATGCGGACCAGAGGCGCCACACTCACGTCCACTTTGGGCAGAGGGGTGCCAGGCGCTCCGACGATCGCCTGCACCGCAGCGTCGAGTTGTTCGATCAAGCTGCTCTTAGGCATTCTTGCCACCTGACCGCTTGCTGCCTTTTGTTATTTGTGCGGCGGGTTTCCGCACGCGCGCTGCGTCGCACTGTGTTCTCAACGTTTCCAACCCGCGGAACTGCAACTGCTTCACCGCGCCTTCACTCTTTCCCAGTTCCTGCGCAATCTCGCGAATGCTCTTCTCTTCAGCAAATCGCATCACCACCACTCGCCGTTGTTCTCCGGGTAGATCGTTCACCAGGCGAAACAACTGTGCAGAATGCTCCACTTCCTCCATGGCCGGGCCGGCGATTGCATCGGGATCGTCGATGCCCCCTACTTCCCGCGACGTCCGCTTCCCGCGATCCGTAATCGCATTAGCGGCGATCCGCAACAGCCAAGCCGCAAACGGAGCTCCGCGCCATTCAAATTGTTTGAGGTTCGCCAGCGCCTTGTGAAATACATCGGAGGTCAAATCCTCCGCGGCATCGCGGTCCTGGAGGCGTCGCACGACAAACGCGTAGACGCGCTCGAAATGGAGTTCGTAAAGGTCGGCAAAGCGGCTGGGGTCCTTTTGTGCAGCTTCGATCAGCAGACGTTCGTCCGTCTGCTCGCCCGACCGCCTCGACGCCGGTGCCTTCACCCCCATCGGTCCTCTAGAATGTATAAACGAATCCGGGCTGGAAAGGTTACGTACCCCGGACAACTTTAGCGGATTGCGCACCGTCCTAGACTGAGGAGGTCTTTTATATGGGGAAGGTTTCTATGATCTGGTTATTCATCGTTTGCTCGGCGCTGTGGCTTTCGGCACAGCAGGCGCCCAACAACCCGCCGCCCGCCACCGCCGCTTCCGTCAGCGCAATCGGATGTGTGGTTGGCCTGAACGGCGGCTATATCTTGACCACGGACGCCGGCAAGACGTTCCGTCTTGAGGGCCAGAATCTGCAACAGTATTCCGGACAAAAAGTGCGTGCGACCGGGACCACAAGCTACTCCAAGAAGCCCGGGACGGACGGCAAGGCGGAGAATATGGTGATTCGCGCCGATCAGCCTACGCTCACGCTGAGCAAAATCGAGGAAGTAGCGCCCAGCTGCAATCCCAAACACTGAGGCCGGAGGCGAAGAATGCTTCGGTGGGCTGCGCCCGCCGAATAGCGGTGTACTGAATTCAGCAACGTTGAGTCGTTGTGTGCCCCTGGGCTCTTACTATCCCAACCCTAGGGCGCGTTTGCCTCGTATCGTCTCGGTTTTGGACTCTGTATTTCCCGAAAATGTTTCGGGCAGATTAATTTTTTCTGAATCGCCCCACATCCACAGCCATTGGGTTTATCATAAGACATATCGCGCACAATTCAGGTGGGGACCAACAAATCAGTCATGCTAGTTGTGTATGCAAGTGATTACAGGTTGGTCTATCCATAACTTGCAAAGGAGTGTCTGTAATGCCAAGAGCCAAGAACCCGCGCAGCGGCAATGGAGTTAACAAGCAGGTGATCACCATGCCAGAGGCAACTTCCCCGAAACCGGCCAGAAAGACCGCAGCCCCTCAGGTCAGTCCCACCCCAATCGACCTGGATGCCCAGATTCGTCAGCGTGCGTATGAGTTGTACCAGGAACGCGGTGGTGCTCCGGGGTATGAAACCGAAGACTGGACGCGGGCGGAACGGGAAGTCCGCAACCGCTTGAGCAAGGCGCAAAGCGCGTAGCCCGGTTGCTCGGTGATGTGGGAGTTCGTCCGGCGGCGGGAAGAGCGTACGCCAGAATTTCTAAGCCGGCCGGCCCGATGGACTGGCTCGCTTTCCGGTTGCCTCAGTCGGCGCTTTCTGAAAAAATGCTGAAAGGCCTTCCATGTCACAGATCGGCAGTTTTTCCCTGCTGCTTGCTCTGGCGCTAAGTGCATATTCGTTTTTGGCCGGACTGCTTGCATTGGTCCGCAAAGACAAAGGCTCTGAGCGTCTGGGTGAGACCGCGCGCCGCGCCGGAATCGCGACCTTCGCCGCCGTGTTTCTGGCGGCGGTGGTCCTGGTTACCGCAGCCTTTCAAAACGATTTCTCGATCGCCTACATCTTCCATCACAGCAACCGCGATCTGCCGATCGCTTACAAGTTCGCGGTTCTGTGGTCAGGACAGGAAGGTTCGCTGCTGTTCTGGGCGCTGCTGCTTTCCGCCTACGGGTTGGTGCTGCGCCTGCGCTACAAAACCGATCCGCGGCTATTCGCCTACGCTTCGGTCATTATTGCGGCGGTGCAAGTCTTCTTCTTGTTGCTGGTGAATTTCGCGGCGCATCCATTCGCCATAATGCAAGGCGATCTACCCCCTGACGGAAGCGGCCTGAACCCGCTGTTGCAATATCCCGAGATGGTGATTCACCCGCCCATGCTCTACCTGGGATACGTCGGATTCACCGTGCCGTTCGCCTTCGCGCTGGGCGCGCTGGCCATGCGCTACCCCGGCGAAAAGTGGATTCATATTACTCGCCGCTGGACCATGGTGACCTGGGGATTCCTCACCTGCGGCATCTTCCTCGGTGCGCATTGGGCCTACTCCGTGCTGGGCTGGGGCGGATATTGGGGCTGGGACCCGGTCGAAAACGCATCGCTGATGCCATGGCTCACCGGAACCGCATTTCTGCATTCCGTGATGATGCAGGAAAAGCGCGGCATGCTGAAAACCTGGAATATGTGGCTGATCTTCGCCACTTTCGGGCTCTCGATTTTCGGCACGTTCCTCACCCGCAGCGGCGTCGTCAGTTCAGTGCATGCCTTCGCGCAGTCGTCGATTGGCGACTGGTTCGTCGCATTTCTCGCGTTGATCTTCGCCACCTGCGTTTACTTCTACGTGAAGAATCGCTCGCACCTGCGCAGCGAGCACAAACTCGAATCGCTGGTCTCGCGCGAGTCGAGTTTCCTGTTCAACAATCTGCTGCTGCTGGTGGCCTGTTTCACCGTCCTCTGGGGCACGCTGTTCCCGGTGCTGTCGGAGTGGGTACAGGGAAATAAAGTCACAGTCGGTCCGCCGTTCTTCAATCGCGTAAACATTCCGGTGGCGCTTCTTCTTTTGTTGCTGACCGCTCTCGGACCTCTTTTAGCCTGGCGTCGAACCTCCATCGAAAGCATCTCTCGCAACTTCCGCTGGCCGGCCGTGGGAGCGCTCGCCATCGCGTTGCTCCTGGTGATTACGCCAGAAAGTTGGGGCGGGCCGTTTGGCATGCGTCCGTGGAAGGACCCGTCGCAGTTCTACTCGCTGATGACAATTCTTCTTTCCGCTCTGGTGGCCTTCACCGTGGCGCTCGAGTTCGTCCGCGGCGGGCGAGTGATCGCCCGTCACACTGGCCAGAATCTGATGGCGTCCATGATTCATCTCGCCCATCGCAACACCCGTCGCTATGGCGGATACATCGTGCATTTCGGTGTGATCGTCATCATGATCGGTTTTGCCGGCGCTGCGTTCAATCAGGACAAAGAGCAGGAAATGGGCTTTGGCGACAAAATGGGGATCGGCCCATTCACCCTGATCTGCCGCTCGTTTACCCAGGACGACAATCCCAACTACAGCAGCGAATGGGCGGTCATCGACGTGTTCAAGGACGGCAAACAGATCGACACGCTCTACCCCGAGCGCCGTTTTTACAAAGCCAGCCAGCAGACCTCGACCATCCCGCGCGTCCGCTCCACCGTGCAGGAAGATCTCTATCTCGTCTACGAAGGGCAGAACCAGGACACCGGCAAGCCCATCATCAAAGTCCACTTGAATCCGCTGGTGACGTGGATCTGGGTTGGCGTGTGGCTCATGATCATGGGCACAGTGGTGGCGTTGATTCCCAATGAGGCAGCGTTGCGGGTCGCCGTTCCGGCGCGAGTCGAGGCCGCGCCCGTAGGAGTTGGGAATTGATCGAGCAAGCCAAAAATCGTTTCTCGCGCCTTTCGCTGAAGCGAACTCTGCAGGCCGGATTTCTTTTCGTCGCACTGCTTTTCCTGCTCGGAGCCGGCGATCAATCCGCGCGCTTTAACGATCTCGGACACCGCCTGATGTGCGCCTGCGGATGCAATCAGATCCTGCTGGAATGCAATCATGTCGGCTGCTCCTATTCCGATCGCATGCGCGACGAGTTGATGACCGCCGTGAACCGCGGCGACAACGATGACCTGACTCTGCAATCGTTCGTGCAAAAGTACGGCCCGACCGTCCTGGCCGCGCCTACCAAGACCGGCTTCAACCGGGTGGCCTGGGTCGTGCCTTACCTGGCGTTGATGGTTGGAATCGTCGGCGTCGGCTACTTGGTCCACATTTGGGGATCGCGGCCGCTGGTCTTGCCCGCAGATACTCCCGCCCCAGCCAAAGGCGCGGAATTACAACGCTTCCGCGAACAGGCCCGGAAGGAAACTGAACTATGATTCTCCCGATTCTCATCTGCGTAGTGATGACCGCCGGAACGCTCTTCTATGTCTTCTACCTTCCCGGAAAGCTTTATCTCGGCCCCAAGAAAACCCGCGTCGCGTATCTGCGCGAGCGCAAAGAGGTGGTTTACGAGAATCTCCGCGACTTGAACTTCGAATACAAGTCGGGCAAGTTTCCCGACGCCGATTACCAGGCGATGAAGACATCTCTGGAAGAAGAAGCCGCCGCCGTGCTCGCCGAGATTGCGCATTTGGAAGAGGCGGCCAGCGACGCCGCGGTCGGCGGCCGCAAAGGAGCCAAAGTTTGAGATATCGATCACAAGCCACGCAGCAACAGTCGGCTCGTCAAGCCGCGAGCATGTTCGCGGTTGTCCTGCTGCTCGCCGCTGGCATTGCCCATGCCCAAACCCTCACCGGCACCGCGAAGAACGGCACCAACAACAAGCCCGGCGCCGGCGACGAAGTTGTGCTCATGAGTTTGTCTCAGGGCATGGAGGAAACCGGCAAGACCACCACCGACGCCAAGGGTATCTTCAGTTTCAAGCTCGACGATGCCAACGCTCCTCACCTGATCCGCGTCACGCATCAAGGAGTGCCTTACCACCGCATGGCGCCTCCGGGAACCACTTCGGTCGAAGTGGAAATTTATGACGTGGCAAGAAAAGTTGAAGGACTCAGCGTCACCGCCGACGTGGTGCGATTGCAGGCGCAGGGAGGCGAACTGAGCGGCATCCGGCTGTTTGCCGTGAACAATGCTTCGAGCCCGGCGCGCACCCAGATGAACGATCAGAATTTCGAATTCTATCTGCCCGATGGCGCGCAGATCGACCAGGCCATGGCCATGACTGCCGGCGGCCAGCCGATCAGTTCCGACCCCATCCCGGAAAAAGAAAAAAATCGCTACGCTTTCAACTATCCGCTGCGGCCCGGAGAAACCCAGTTCCAGGTGTCGTATCACCTGCCCTATAGCGGATCGGCCACCATCGATCCGAAGTCGCTCTATGATGCGCAGCACTTCGTGGTCATGCTGCCCAAGTCCATGCAGTTTACCGCTGGCCCCGGAACCGATTTCCAGTCCATGAATGACCCGCAGCAATCGGACTCAGTCGTCGAAGTGGCCTCGAACACCACCGCCGGTCAAGCCCTCAGCTTCAAGGTTTCCGGCACCGGAGTCCTTTCCGCCAAAAGCGAAGGCGAAGGCAATGTCCGCGCGGATGGGGCAACCGCCGGACGCGAATCCCGTCCCGGCGGCGGCCTCGGTCCGCCCATCGATGCTCCTGATCCTCTGGAAAAATATCGCTGGTTCATTCTCGGCGGATTCGCCATCGTGCTGGCCGGCGGCGCAATCTACATCTCCGGACGCTCGAAAACCGCGGTTGTGCCCGACTTCGCCCCATCCGACATCGACGCGCCCCCGGCGCCAGTCGTTCCCAAACCCAAGCCTGCCGACCGCTCCGGCTTGCTGATGGAAGCCCTGAAAGAAGAGCTGTTTCAGCTCGAGGTCGAGCACAAGCAAGGCCACATCTCGCAAGCCGAATACGAGAAAGCCAAGGCCGCCCTCGACCAGACGCTGGAGCGAGCCGTAAAGCGCGGCGCGGTCAGAGACGTCATAAGTCACCAATGTAGGCGGGCGTCGCCCGCGTGGGGCGGACACTCATGTCCGCCGCCTTTGACGTTGATTTTTGTTTGAAGCTAACGGAGGGCCGTGCGAAACCAATGTAGGCGCGGGCGCCCTCGCCCGTGCGCTACCTCAGCTGTCATCCTGAGGACGCGGAGTCGTCCGCGCAGCGGACGACTCCCAACGAAGGACCTATGCATTTGGCCGACGCCACCCCGAGTCCGCCGGCATCCAGCAAGGCCGTGAAGAGGAGTTCTCTGCAGGCGCTTCGTTCGTCGGGGTTCGGGGTGAGAACTCCCCTACAGGCCGCGCGTCTCCGCAAGCCCACCCGGGATCTTTCGACTCCGCGAAGGAATTCGGTAAGTGAATCCCCTCACTCCGCTCAAGATGACAATGTTGAAGGGGTAAAGCCTCGCGGGCGGCCAGTTCAACCGATGGACACGGTTTCTCCAATACGTGCTCCGGCATGACAACCTAGCGACTAGGCGCCGGAGCGTTCCGTGAGACGCGGCGCAGTTAAAACGAAGCTAAGACGCCAGCTATCAGTTCTCGTACTGCAGACACCAATAGCACACCTTGAGAGGCACGAGTAAAATCATAGGCACATGCCGGCGCTAAACCCTGAAATCTTCGAATGGGCACGAAAGACGGCTGGATTGTCGCTTGATGAGGCAGCTCACGCGATAGAGCTGAAGGAAGCCCATGGCGTGCCGGGGGCCGAGCGGCTAGCGGCACTCGAGGCCGGTAGAGACGAGCCCTCCCGAGCCCTACTTGTAAGAATGGCCAAAGCTTACCGTCGCTCGCTGCTCGTCTTTTACCTGGAGCGACCTCCAAAGACGGGGGACCGTGGAAAAGACTTTCGGACGCTGCCCGGAGGGGTGGCGCCTCTCTACAATCCCATCCTGGACGCATTGATCCGAGATATTCGCGGGCGACAGAGCATCATTAAATCCCTTCTGGAAGACGATGAGGCGGAGAAGCTACCATTCATCGGCTCGGCGACGATGGACGTTCCGGTAGCTACATTGGCGCAGCGGATCGTCCGGCAGATCGGCTTCGATTTGGCCAAGTTCCGCCAGCAAAACTCCGTCGAGGATGCATTCGCCTATCTGCGCTTTAGGCTGGAGGACACTGGCATCTTCGTCCTTCTCCTCGGAAACCTGGGTAGCCACCACACGAACATCCCCGTCGATACCTTTCGAGGCTTCGCGATGGCAGACGAGATAGCACCAATAGCGATCATCAATGACAACGACGCGAGATCTGCATGGTCTTTCACGGCATTGCACGAAGCAGCTCACCTGTGGCTGGGCGACACCGGTCTAAGTGGATGGACGACCGACTTAGCAATCGAGCAATACTGCAGCGATGTGGCGGCAGAGATACTACTCCCTCCCAGGGAGCTCGACGAATTCGCCCGAGTGCGGTGGTCATCCTTCGAGCAACTTGTTGATGTGTTAAGCAAATTTGCGGGCAAGCGTAAGATCAGCCGCGCGATGGTGGCGTATAGGGTATTTCGAATGGGAACTGTCACACGCAAGATGTGGGGCGACTTGCAAGAGCGATTTAGACAAGATTGGCTGGAACACACGGAGCGAGAAGGGCTGAAACAATCGACCCGAGGAGGAGGCCCCAACTACTACGTGGTGAGGCGACATCGGATAGGAAAAGCCCTCCTGGATCTCGCCGGGCGCTCGTTGGGAGAGGGCATTCTCACATACACGAAGGCGGGGCGGTTGCTTGGGGTAAGAGCCAGAAATGTCGAGCCACTGTTGTCGGGTGAACCCCCTAGGCGGGGAGGGGACTGAGTGCTATACCTGCTCGACGCGAACATCCTCATCACGGCGGCAAATACCTATTACGGCATCAATCGCATCCCTGAGTTTTGGGGCTGGCTGCAGCACCAAGCTGCGTCCGGACGAGTGAAAATTCCTATCGAAATGTATGAAGAGATATTAGAAGGGCGCAAAGAGGACGACGAACTGCTCGATTGGATAAAGGATGACAAGAATCGTGCGGCGCTCGCTCTGGATGAGATGTCGAAACCGGAAATTGTTCGCCGTGTTGTGGCCGAGGGCTATGCTAGGGATCTTACGGATGATGAGGTTGAGAAGATCGGGCGGGATCCATTCTTGATTGCGTACGCTTTTGAAAATGCCGACCGGTGCATTGTAACTACAGAGGTTTCAAAGCCCAATAAACAGCGGCATAATCGGCACCTGCCAGATGTGTGCAATAGCCTGAAGGTATCGTGGTGTGGACCCTGGGAGCTAAATGAAAAGCTGGGTTTTACGACGGGCTGGAAGTCCGGCTAACACTCCTAGGACTGCCTCCGCCGCCCCTCCTCGCCACAAAAGCAAAACCCCGGACTACGTTCGTCCGGGGCATAACCTGTCCAGCTACGATCACAATTATGGATACTTCGCAGTCACGTGTCCAGTTACCCAGGGCTCGGGTGCCCCAGCCTTTCGCGCCCTCTGCGAAGGCTGGGGTAGTTCGGTCGCTCGCCAACACGAAAATCTCCATCCCTCCCGCGCTCCACTTTCTCCTTGACACCCAGACCAGCAAACTGACATCCTCAATACATATATCTTATGGAGAACTTACAAAATAACCATATAACTCCATAGGAATCTAGATTTTACCCGTAAGCCCTTTGCAATCTAGATTTTGCGGGTGAAAAGTCCGTAACCTGATGATTCCACTAGACCGAGGGGGAGGGGGTATACCCCATTTTTGGACGTTTTTCAAATCGACACAGCCCACCAAAATCCCCGAAATCCGCTGCTAAGTGCAGTTTGATTGTCATCCTGAGCAAGCCTCTTTTGCGCAGCGAAGAGCCTGTCCCGAGCGAAGTCGAGGGAATCTAGGCGAGCCGCGCGTTGTGTCGCGGTCTTTGCGACACAATAATCGCGCGTTTGGCTCGCTTCCATTCCAAACTGCCCACCACCTGTGCCTGTCCTCGCCTGGTTGAATCCCGCCGTTCGGCGTACCATCTAATCTACCGAGACTCCTATGGGAAACACTTTTAAGACCGCGTTCCTGCTGACCTTGATGACGCTTCTGCTGATGTTTATTGGCCGGGCTTTTGGCGGGCAGAATGGCATGATTCTGGCGCTGGTGTTCGCGGCGGTCATGAACTTTGTTTCCTATTTCTATTCTGACAAGATTGCGCTGGCGATGTATCGCGCCCAGCCAGTCACGCGCGAGCAATTGCCGCGCGCGTATGCGGCGGTTGAGCGGCTGACCCAGAAAATCGGCATCCCCATGCCGAAGATCTACGTTATCCCGAACGACTCGCCGAACGCGTTTGCCACCGGACGCAATCCGGCGCATGCGTCGGTCGCGGTGACGCAGGGCATCCTTAACCTGCTCAACGACGAGGAACTGGAAGGCGTGCTGGCGCACGAACTGGGGCACGTAAACAATCGCGACATCCTGATCAGCTCGGTTGCCGCTACCATTGCGGGTGCGATTACGATGCTGGCCAGCATGGGACGCTGGGCCATGATTTTCGGCGGCATGGGTGGTCGTGATGACCGCGATCGCGGCGGCGGAATTGGCGCGCTGTTCATGCTGATTCTCGCGCCGATTGCAGCGTCGCTGATTCAGCTGGCGGTTTCGCGGTCGCGCGAGTACCAGGCTGATGCCACGGGCGCGCATTTCACCGGCAAGCCGTATGCCTTGGCCAGCGCGCTGCAGAAACTGGACGCGTACTCGCGGCGGCTGCCGATGCAGGCTACGCCATCGACAGCGCACTTGTTCATCATTCAGCCGCTGCTTGGAGGAATGAGTTTTGGGAACCTGTTCTCGACGCATCCGCCGATTGCCAAGCGGATCGAGCGGCTAACGGGACGCCCAGCGGAGTTTACGCAGTAAGGAGCTGTTAGCTTCTAGCTTCTAGCTTCTAGCTTCCCACACCTCCGTAACCGCTGCCCGATTCCCACGCCATAGTAGAATCCTCGTAATGTCTCCTGAAACCGCGAGTGCCGTCTCATCGCATGCGGCTCAGCTGGAAAATACCCTGCGGAAAGTGATTCGCGGCAAGGATGACGTGGTCCGCCTGTCGGTGGTGTGCCTGCTGGCGCGCGGACATTTGCTGATTGAAGGCGTCCCCGGCGTGGGGAAAACGACGCTTGGGCAAGCGATCGCCCGCGCTCTGGAATGCAGCTTCCAACGAGTGCAATTCACCAGCGACATGCTGCCTTCGGACGTGATCGGCATCTCGATTTACTCGGCGGTCGAGCAGGAGTTTGAGTTCAAGCGCGGCCCGGTGTTCACCAATGTCCTGCTGGCCGACGAGATTAATCGGACGACGCCTAAGACCCAGTCCGCGCTGCTGGAAGCCATGAATGAGAACCAGGTGACTGTAGATGCGCATTCTTATGCACTTCCACAGCCTTTTCTGGTGATTGCGACGCAGAATCCGGTGGAACATCACGGGACTTATCCGCTGCCGGAGTCGCAGTTGGACAGGTTTCTGATGCGGGCTCGGATGGGCTATCCGGATGCGAATGCGGAGCGGGAAATCCTGCGCTCGGAGGCGGGAACCACCAAGCTTGAAGCCATGCAACCGGTGCTCGGCGCGGCGGATGTGCTGGAGATGCAGCAGGCGGTGACGCAGATTCGGGTGGACGATTCTCTGGTGCAGTACACGCTGGCGATAGTGAGAAAGACGCGCGAGTCGGAGCATCTGTCGCTGGGAGTATCGCCGCGGGGCTCGCAGATGCTGTACCGGGCCGCCCAGGCAATGGCCTTTCTCGAGGGACGGAACTTCTGCACCCCTGAGGATTTCAAGCCGCTGGTGGTGCCGGTATTCGCTCACCGGGTGGTAGTGAATGGGCTCTACGCTTCCACTCTGAAGAAGTCGGAACAAGCCGAGCAGGTGCTGCGCGAGATTGTGGAGAGCACGCCGGTGCCGGTGTAGGGGGGCGGGCTGCGCGAGTTGCCCTTTTCTAAGTTTCTTCAGCGGATTTCCGGCTGGTTTTTCGCTGGCGTGGGCGCGATAATCCTTCCATGTCATTCCTTCGCTATCTCATGTTGTTATCGCTGATCATTTGGCTGGGCGGGCTGATCTTTTTCGCCTTCGTTCTGGCGCCGACGGCGTTTTCGGCTCTTCCCACGCGGCATATGGCCGGCACCGTCGTGGGCAAGTCACTGGTCACGCTGCATTGGATGGGGCTCGTCGCAGGGCTGGTCTATCTGATCACGTCGCTGCTCTACAGCCGGTTGACGATGGGCACGCCGCACCCATTCGCCGCGCGAAATATTCTGGTCATTCTTATGCTGGTACTGACGCTGGTGTCGCAGTTCGGCATCATTCCCCGTATGGACAAACTCCGGGCTTCGATTGGCACAATCGACTCGGTTCCGCCGGATAATCCTGCGCGGGTGGAGTTTGATGGTCTGCACGTCTGGTCCACGCGAGTTGAAGGCGGAGTGCTGCTGCTGGCGCTGGTGCTGACGTATCTGACGGCGTCGGCTCTTAGCTCTTAGCTTTTGGCTGAACCCTCCGGTCGATTTGGGTATTCACAACTTCATCGTTTATTCTCGGAGTTCACTCGCTAAGAGCTGACTTTCATGAAAACTGGAATCATTGGTCTGCCGCAGGTGGGCAAGACATCTCTGTTTCGCATTCTGACGCGGGCGCATCTCTCCGAGCAGGCTTATGCCAATCCGCGCGAGGCGCACGTGGGAGTCGCTAAAGTTCCGGACGATCGGCTCGACCGGCTGGCCGCTCTCTACAATCCCAACAAGCTCACCCATGCATCCGTCGAGTATGTAGACGTCGGCGCGATTGGGCAGGAGGCGCTAAAAGAAACGGCATACCTCGGACATCTGCGCGGCGTGGATGCGCTCGCGCACGTGGTCCGCGCCTTCGAAGATGATTCCATCCCGCATGTCGGAGCCATCGACCCCCTGCGCGATATCAAGAATGTGGAGTTCGACCTGATGGTGAGCGATCTCGGCCAGATTGAAAAGCGACTGGAGCGCGTGGAGAAAGATTTGAAGAAGATGCGCTCGGCCGATCTGGAGAAAGAATTCGATCTGCTGAAGCGAGCCAAGTCACACCTTGAAACCGAGCGTCCATTGCGGGAACTGGAGATGACGCCCGAGGACAAAAAGCGGTTTCGCGGGTTCATGTTTCTAAGCGAAAAGCCGATCCTTTATGTGCTTAATGTGAGCGAAACTACGGAACTTGGGAAGGAACTCGATCAGGCGGTCACAAAATACAAATTGACCGAGGTTGCCTCGCGGCCGAACGCCGGTGCTGCGGCAATTTGCGGCAAGGTCGAAGCGGAACTGGCGGAGATGAGCGACGCGGAGGCGGCCGAATTCCTCTCCAGTTATGGATTGACCGAAAGCGGGCTGACTCGCGTGATCCGCACGACCTATGCACTGCTTGGCCTGATTTCGTTTTTCACCGCTGGAGAAGACGAGTGCCGTGCCTGGACGGTTCCAGTTCGCAGTCGTGCCGTAGAGGCTGCCGGGGCAATCCACTCGGACCTGGAACACCATTTTATTCGCGCGGAAACGATTTGCTGGGACCAGTTGCTGGAAGCCGGATCGGAAGCCAATGCGCGGGCCAAGGGAACGTTGCGGCTGGAGGGGAAAGATTACATCGTGCAGGACGGGGATGTGATGCATATACGGCACTCGGGATGAGTCCTAAGTATCTTCTCTAGCGGAAACATTGGAAGTAAATGGCTTAGATACCAATACATAAAGCGAAGAATCAGATCGCTGTCCCCTCCAGCTAGCTTTCCATCCGCCTTAGGCGGCTCCGGAGAATTATTCTCTTGGACAGGAAAATCCCTCAGGTGTAGAATTTCCGGGTTTTTTGACGACGGCATTGACGCGCGCCGTCGCTTCACTTCTGAACCGAGGAGTTCCGGCCCATGAAGCTTGCTCGTGTCACGCACCTTTCCATTCTTGCGGCGATGGTATTGATGATTGCTGCCGGAACGTCCCACGCCCAAACGTTTTCCGTGCTCTACGACTTTGGCGCGGCAAATGATCCTCTCATGCCGTCTTACGAGGGCATTATTGCGCAAGGGCGCGACGCAAATCTCTATAGCACGACGCCAGATGTCAACTCGAGCGCTAACGGCACAATGTTCACCATCACGCCAGCGGGACAGCTGACGGTGCCGTACTATTTCACCGAGGGGAACGTGCCTGAAAGCGGCTTGACACTAGGGACCGACGGCAACTTCTATGGCACTACAGAGCAATCCATCAACGATTATGGAGAGGTCTTCGCAATTACGCCAAGCGGATCGTTGACTCCCCTTCACACTTTCGCGAACGGCAACGACGGAGGAGCTCCTCTGGCGCCTCCGATTCAGGGCACGGATGGCAATTTCTACGGAACTACAACTTCCGGAGGCGCGAACGGTCGCGGCACAGTTTACAAGATCACACCCGCTGGCAAGTTGACCACTCTATATTCCTTCGATTACACGCACGGAGCTGACGCCTGGGCTCCGTTGGTGCAAGGAACGGACGGCAACTTTTATGGGGTGGCGCATGAAGGAGGTACCGACGGTCAAGGCGTAGTCTACAAGATTACACCCCGCGGCAAACTTGCTCTGCTCAACAGCCTTAGTGGAATCAGTGGACCTGCCGGTCCGCTCGTGCAGGGTAATGATGGCAACTTCTATGGGACAACAGACCATGGCGGCACGAGTGGCATGGGGTCGGTCTTTAAGATTACGCCAGCCGGCAAACTCACCGTCCTGCACAACTTTACTGGACAGGATGGCAGCGGACCCTTTGCTGGTCTGGTGCTGGCCAACGATGGCAACTTCTACGGCGCGACGTACGAGGGCGGCAGTTCCGGTAATTGCCAGAGCGGTTGCGGCACCATTTTCCAAATGACCGCGAAAGGAAAGTTGACTGTCCTGTACAACTTCGACATGAGCACCGGCATGTACCCGTTCGTGACTTTGACCCAGCACACCAACGGACTCTTGTATGGAGACACGGCCCGGGGCGGTACCGGCAATGTGTGCACCCAAGGCTGCGGTGTATTCTTCAGCTTGAACATGGGTTTGAAGCCGCTTGTCGCCCTGGTGCTGGCGGCCGGCAAAACGGGAAGCAGCGTGGAAGTTTTGGGTCAGGGCCTCACCGGCACAAAATCGGTTTCCTTCAACGGGAAGAAAGCCAAGTTCCAGGTTTTGTCGGACACCTATGTGACAGCGACGGTACCGAAGGGGGCGACGACCGGGTTTGTAACCGTGACCACACCGGGTGGCAAGATGCAGAGCAACAAGAAATTTCGGGTAATCCCGTAGACGCCGAGTTTCAGCTTAGGCCGACGTTCTGCGATACTGCATCGCATGAATCCCATTCTTCTTAGCCTGCTCCTCGGCCTCACTGCGGCAGGCGCCAACGTTTTCGGCGGGGCGATCATCGTTCAGCGGCAATGGGAGCGCCGCTATCTGAATTACTTTGTGGCGTTGGGTGCGGGATTCATGCTGGCGACCGCGCTGGTGGAAATGGTGCCGGAGAGCCTGAACCTGCGCGGCAAGAGCGCCGGATTCCTGGTGTTGCTCGGTTACCTGATCATTCACTTTTTCGAACACACGGTAACGCCTCATTTCCATTTCGGAGAAGAAACCCACCCGGACCAGTTCGTGCACACCCACAAAGGCTACTCGGTGCTGTTGGGACTGGTGATTCATACCTTCTTTGATGGGATCGCCATCGCCTCAGGCTTCATCGTTTCCGATTGGCTGGGCTGGATCATTTTCATGGCGGTGTTTCTGCACAAGATTCCGGAAGGCTTCACCGTCGCGTCCGTGATGCTGGCCAGCGGTCAGAGCCGCAACACAGCGTGGGGCGCATCGATCATTCTGGGGGCGGCTACGATGGCGGGGGTGATGGTGATGGCGTTGGCCCGCCACGAGGTCGCGTTTGGCCTGCCGCTCTCGGCGGGCGTTACGATTTATGTGGCCGCTTCCGACCTGGTTCCGGAGGTCAACAAGCAACCGGGAGTGAAGATGGCGCTGCTGGTTTTCGTCGGGGCTGCGTTCATGTTCGTGCTGGACCGGTTCTTCCACGTGCATTGAGGCGCAAGCGGCTGCGGAGCTTGACTAGAATCTGGTTTTCGTCAACGGTTCGTGAGCGAGCCACGTTCCCTCAGGGGCTAAAGCCCGTATTTCTTCTGGGAACTTAGCGGCACGGCTGGAAGCCGTGCCCTTTCAAAACGATCTATGGGGCGCGCTATTCCACAGCGTGCTTGGCGGTGTAGCCTTCGCGAGCGATGATGTCGTACTTCACGTCTTTGCCCTTCTGGTCTTTCACTTTGAGCGGGCCGCCATCGGGGGCAACGACTTCCACCTTCAATTTGCGATAGGTTGCGTCCATCTTCGGGTTGGTCGGGTGGTAGCTGATCTCGTACTGGTGGCGAATGTCTCCGGCAATGTCGTGAAAGACTTCCGGGTATTCGGCCTGGAAGCGCGGCTGGTAAAAGCGTCCGCCGGTCAGCTTGGCGAAGTTGCGCATCTGGTTGTCAGCCTGCAGGTAGTCCATCTCGCTGATGGGAACACCCATTCCGTGCGGCGCTGCTCCGCCCCAAACTTCGCGCGCGATCCAGCCGATGCTAATGGGGAAAATGGTCACGTCTTTGGTGGTCTTAATTTTCTTCGTGATCTGGTCGAGGGTAAGCTTGCTGAAACTGTCAAAGCCGGTGCTGACCAGGATAATGTACTTGTGTCCCTGGACCCGATCCAGACGGTCGAGCGTGTCATAGAGCGCGTCGAACAGATTGGTCTCCGAAAAACCGGGGACCCGTAACTGGTTGATGGCACCAAGAACCGCTCCCTTGTCCTGGGTGAAGTCCACCAGGATTTGCGGCTTCATGTCGTAGTACGCGACCGCGACCCAATCTTCTTTCTTGAGCGACTGCGCAAAGGAGTACGAAGCCTGCAGCGCATCGATCATGAAGCGGTAATTGGTGGCGGCGAACTCAATCAGCAGCACGGCGGTGATCGGCGCCTCCTGTACGGTGAAGTTGCTGATCGTCTGCTGCGTCCCGTCTTCATAAATCCTGAAGTTCTCTTTCTCCAGGGTGGAAATGAACTGGCCGTCCTTGGTCACCACCATGACCGGCACGCTCACGACCGGCACGTCCACGTGGATCGAGTAGTCCGGCATCCCCTCGACCTTTTTGGGCTTCTCGGGTGGAGGAGGCGGTGGCGGCTCTTCCTTTTTCTTGGGAATCGCGTAGGGGCCGACCTCGGTTTGTGGGCCACCGGCTTCGGGCGGCGGGGTCTGCTGACCGGCGGGTGCTTGCGACTGGCTCTGCCCCCAAACGGGCAGCTCCGAAACCATGGTTGCTGCGAGGCAAATAATTGCCAGGAAGCAAGTTGCGGCTCCCCTGCGGACGGGGCACACAAAACGCTGGGAAAGATAAGAAAACATGAGAGCCCTCGGAGATCCTTGTGCTAGTATAGACGCAGTTCTTCGCGATTGGGATGTTTTGCTGGCTCCCGATATTCCTCTCCTAACCTGGCAACTGGACATAAGACGCGAAGCGCAGATTTTGGGGACCGGTTGGCGGTTCCGTGGGGACATTTAATGAGACGAGCGGTTCTCGCCTTCGGTGTGCTTTTCCTGTTGCTTTCCCCGGCGATCCTCGCGCAGAGCGCCAAGCCGGTGGAAACGATTCCGGTTGGTGAGATCCATGCTGGCATGAAAGGCGTGGCCTACACGGTTTTTCAGGGGACGAAACCGGAACCGATGGACGTGGAAGTTCTCGGCGTGCTGAAGAACGCCGATGGACCAAAGGGGGACGTGATCCTGGTGCGGTTGGGCGGAGCCAAAGCCGAATACACCGGCGTAGTCGCGGGCATGAGCGGCAGCCCGGTATACCTCGACGGCAAGCTCGCGGGCGCCATCGCGTTCCGGATTGGCGAGTTCTCCAAGGAACCGATCGCCGGAGTTACACCGATTGCCGAGATGCTGGAAATCAGCGCGCTGGACCGCAGCCCCACGCCCGCGCCGTTGCAGGCCCGGACACGAGTGGACGAGTCGAGCAAGATCGCGAGTCCGGGAGTCTCAGAGACTCCGGTGCCGGACTTCGCCAACTACCTCAAGCCGATTGAGACTCCGCTGGTCTTCACCGGGTTTTCTGAAGATGTGGTCAGGCTGTTTGCGTCACAGTTTGCTTCCGCGGGAATCGTCCCGGTCATGGGCCTCGGTTCGGTGAGCGACGCAAAGCAGCCTGAGGCACTCGAACCCGGATCGGCCATCAGCGCGATTCTGGTTCGCGGCGACATGGATCTTGCTGCGACCTGCACCGTGACCTACATGGATGCCGAGCACCTGCTGGCCTGCGGGCATCCGCTGATGCAGTTCGGCATGATCGATCTGCCCATGACCAAAGCGCAGGTGCTGGCGACTCTGCCTTCGCCCTTGAACGCCTTCAAGATCGTGAATGCGACCGAGCCGGTTGGTGCATTTGTGCAGGACCGGCACAACGGGATTTTGGGCGAGTTCGGCAAGAAGCCGGAGATGATTCCGGTCACGCTGACCATCCACGGTGAGTCTGCCGACAAGCAGTTTCACTACGAAGTGCTCAATAATGCGCGGCTCAGCCCCGTCGCCATGATGGCCACGGTCTTCAACGCCCTGCACGGCGTGAATGAGTACGGCGAAGAGACTACGTATCACATGAACGGCCGAATCAGCGTGGACGGCTATCCCAACGTCAGCATTCAGAACATGTTCGCTTCGATCGATGGCGGACAGCCGGGCGCCATGCTGGCCGCGACTTCTGTGGGCGAACGCTTCGGCCGGATTTTCGACAACCCTTACAACATTCCGGCCATTCGCGGGGTGAATCTTGATTTTGACATCGTGCGCGAGCGCCGCTGGGCCCGGCTGGAAAGCGCGCGTACCGACATCACCGAAGCACGGCCCGGAGATGACATCATCATCGAAGCCATGCTGCGGCCGTATCGCGGCGAAGGCATGGTGCAGCATATTCCGGTCCGCATTCCCACAGCCACGTCGAAAGGACCGCTGCGTATTCTGGTCAGCGACGGCGATACGCTTGATCGCCTGCGCCACGGTTCGTCGGGCGCGCACCGGCTTGATTTGGCCGCCACCATCGCCTTCCTCAACAAAGAGCATGCCAACAACCGGGTTTATGTTTCGTTGCTCGAGGCCGATCCCGAGGCAATGATCGCCGACAAAGTAATGCCGGCGCTTCCGCTCTCGGTGATGAACGTGATGGACGGCATGCGCGGCACGCAGGACATGGTGGTCTCAAACGAGTCGTCGGTAAACGAAGCGGCTACGCTTCCCCTCGACTACGTGGTTGCCGGGGCCCAGGTGCTGACAATCAACGTCAAGTAGAGCAAGCCTGTGTGGCGCGGACACTCTGGTCTGCGCGGAAATCACATACCTCTCCGCCACGCGGACAAGAGTGTCCGCGCCACACTGTGTTAACCTGAACTTTTCCTCCCCAAACTGCATATCGAGGTATCGACTTGGGCATAGGCTTCCGCACGCTGCTCCGGATTTCTCTAACGCTCTTGCTGCTCTCCACCGGATTCATCGTTGCCGGGGATACGCGCACCTGGGAACAATCGAGGTTTGAGGATCTGATCAAGGGTACGGCCCAGGGTGTGGCCGTCGACAGCGCCGGCGGGTTTGAACTGGCCCCCGCGTTTCATCCGCTGACGACGACTCCGTCGACATATCTCTGGTCAATCGCTGTGGATCGAACCGGCATTCTATACGCCGCCGCGGGGTCGCCAGCCCGGGTCTACCGCATCACTCCCGACGGCCAGCCGGTGGTGGTCTTCGAAGCGCAAGAATTGCAGGTTCAGGCGCTGGCGGTCGACCGGAATGGAATGATCTTCGCTGCCACCAATCCGGATGGCAAGGTATACAGGATCACACCTGCAACCGGAAAGGAACCTTCCAAGAACGACAAGAACCCGGAGGATAAGCCGAAGCCGATGGCGGATTCCAGTTGGACTTCGTCGGTCTATTTCGATCCCGGCACAAAGTACATCTGGGACCTGGCGCTTGATGATGCGGGCAACCTTTATGTAGCGACCGGCGATCACGGAGAAATCTTTCGGGTCACTTCGAAGGGGGAGCATTCCACCTTCTTCCAAAGCGACGAGGCACACATCCGGGTACTCGCATTCGATCGCCAAGGAGATTTGATCGCCGGCTCCGACGGCAGCGGGCTGGTGTATCGCATTTCGCCCAAGGGAGAAGCCTTTGTCCTGTATAGCGCGCCGAAGAAGGAAATCACCGCGCTTGCCATTGATGGCTCAGGAAACATCTATGCCGCCGGAACGGGGGAGAAGCGGGCCTCGGCAGGTCCGACGAGCTTTCCGGTTGCACAACCGGCGTCGCCTGCGCCGGCGGGAAGTGCGCCTGCCCAGATGGCGATCACGATTTCCGGAGCAACCCCGAGCGCCCCGCCGCCCCCAATCAGTTTCCCTGGGATAAATGCGGGTGTAACCGGCGGATCGGAGATTTACAAGATCGCGCCGGACGGCTCTCCTCGCCGCCTGTGGAGTTCCCACGAGGACATCGTCTACGCGCTAGCCTTTGATTCCCATGGTGCTTTGCTGGCCGGAACGGGCAACCGCGGCCACATCTTCGCCATCAGCGGCGAAGACCAGTTCACCGATTTGGTCAAAGCCAGCGCCACTCAAGTAACCGCTTTCGCTCGTGCCGAGGATGGCCTGTACGCCTCAACCAGCAACCTGGGCAAAGTGTTTCAGCTGAGCGCGACACCGGCTCCCGAGGGTACGTACGAGAGCGATGTATTCGACGCGCACATCTTTTCGCGCTGGGGACGCGTCGAGTTCCGGGGCTCGGGCAACGTGGAGCTTTTCGCCCGCAGCGGGAATGTCGACAATCCCGACCGCAACTGGTGTGCCTGGAACAAGGTCGATCTGCAGAACGACGGCGTTGCGAGCGTGCCTTCGGCCCGCTTCGTGCAATGGAAGGCAGTGCTGCACTCCGGCCGTGTCGCGCCGCGAGTCGAGAGCGTCACCCTGAACTACCTTCCCAAGAACGTTGCTCCGGACTTTGACGAGGTCACGGTGCAGGCCGGGGTCCGCTTCACGCCGTCACCCCGGGTACCGGGCTTGGACTCCGCCGCCAGCGGGGGTGGTGGTCAGATCCGCGTGGACGTGCCGCCGCCAACCACACACGACCGCGATTCGATTGGGGTGCGGTGGAGCGTCCACGATGATAACGACGACCAGATGGTTTATTCGGTCTACTATCGCGGCGACGGCGAAACGCGCTGGCTTCTGCTGAAGTCCGACCTGACTGACAAGTTCTATTCGTTCGATGCTTCGCTGTTGCCCGACGGCGGATACACGGTCAAAGTCGTGGCCTCGGATGCGCCCTCGCACTCGCCCGGCCAGGCACTGACGGCGGAGAAGGAAAGTGCGCGCTTCGAGGTGGACACGACTCCGCCTCGAATCGAGAGTCTCGCAGCCTCGGTTGAAGGGAGCCAGATTCACGTCAGCTTCCGCGCTGCGGATTCGTTCTCGTCAATTCGGCGCGCGGAATACTCGATCGATGCGGCCGATTGGCGTTTTGTGGAACCGGAGGGCGAGCTTTCGGATTCGAAGACGGAGAGGTATGACTTCCGGGTGCCGCTGCCGGTGGATTCTGCTGCGGCGCCAGCGTCCTCCCCGCGGTCGGACCATGTGGTGGTCGTACGGGCGTACGACCGCTATGACAACATGGTTTCAGCCAAGGTGGTAATTCGAGCGAAGTAAGGCCGGCGGCGCGCAAGCACCTGAGTCTGACCAGACTTAGTTCACCCACACGCAATGGGATTTCTTTACGGCATCATGCTCTTTCTTCAGAGCGCGCGCTTGTTCGCCAATCGGCGCGGGATGCGACTCCGGGACGCCTTCCCATAACGGCATCTCACCGTGGCCAACGGTCACCGCGTTGTTCCCCAGCAGGCTCTGTTCCGGCGTGGCGGGCTGCTGAGAAGCACGTCCGGGATGGTCCGCAACTTGAAACGAGGGCGCCATCGACGAGGGGCCAATCGAGGACTGGCCCAGGGCCGATACCGCACAGAAGAGGCACAGCGCAAATAAGGTAATTTTCATGGCAGTATTCTCCAGACTTGAATCCTGGCGATGATCTGCGGGCAACCATTCAAGTCTTGGCTCAATACGGTTAGGTGCAAACCCCGTACCAAACTCTGGGGTGCTGAAGATCGCCTTTAGGGGCTGAAAGTGGGTGTATTGAGCAAATGTTTGCACACAATGGTTAATATTCTGAACCTTATGCGAGCCGTAAAGGAACACGGTTTCTGACGTTGAGGTGGTGTGACGATGATTTGAAAAAAACGTGGTATACCCCCTCCCCACCGGTCTAGTGGAATCATCAAGTTACGGACATTCCCCCGCTAAAATCTAGAGCCCATTGGGGTTAGGGGTAAAATCTAGATTCATAATGAGTTATATTGTTTCTGTGTAGGTTAATTATAAGCTATATGTCGATGATGCTGGTTTTCCCAGGGCGAAGTCAAGGAAGAAAGTGGGTTGAGGGAATTTCGCGATCTCTAGGAGTTGGTCAGAAAAAACCCGCCCAAGCAAAGCTTGAGCGGGGCACCCTTCGGAGCTAAGCGGCGCCAAGGTCCGACTGCCCGACTATTGGCGGGAAGACGTACTTTCCGCCGGGGCAGGCTCCAGGGCCAGCCAATCGTAGGCTTCCGCCATGGTGCGAAATACGCGGAGCCTGCCCTGATCTTTTTCTTCGCGCATCCCCTGGTACATTCGCGCGATTCCATACATATAGTGTTGGGGCGCCACCACCGCACGGCGCGAACTCCCCGAGAACGGATCTCCGTTGAACAACGCGAAACGGTAAATGGCATCAAATGACGCTGTCATGCCGCTGACTTCACTGAGATCGATCAATTGGCGATGGTCGGGTTTGAAGTCGGGATCGTCGCGCAATCGCGCAGAGATGTCTCTCATGTCTGCCAAGGTCAGTGTGCCCCAACAACGGGTGAAAACGACGGCGCGCTCGCGATCGATCTGATATTCGACATTCACCCCAGGTTTCCCCCCCAAGCCTGGATTAGAGAGTATTGTTAGCATGCATTAAAACCGTCCACGATGCAATTTCAAGAGGAGAGCTTGAACACCGCTCCGCGGGGCCAGCGCCTCCAAGAAAGGTAGTTCCGTAAAGGTTCCCTTTTTGCGTCCCGCACCAAACCGCCATAAGGATTTGCCCATCAGCGCTACCAGGGAGGCAACCCTCAGGGGCTAAAGCCCGCAATCCTGGCGGATCGTGACGGCACGGCTGAAGCCGCGCTCTTTCAAGTCTGGACCGAGGTCAGAGTTTTTCCGCGGCCTCTGAAGTCGTGCCCTTCCGCGAAACCTTTTATGAGACCAGTCCTGAAGGGGAGCGGTTGCCTTAGAATGATTCAATCCTTCCATGGCTCAATGGATCGATCTTCTGGGATGGATTGCCTGCGTCGTTTATTCGACGATTCCCAGCTTCTGGTTCTTGATTCATCCGCGGGCAGAGCACTGGCGGTCGCGAAAACGCTCTCCATACCTTGTTCTTTTGCCGGCATGGATGGGAATGTGGATGGTTCTCGGCCTGCTGACTTTCCCCTTGCGGCAAGCTGAAATCTATCGGACTTCGTGGTCATGGGTCCCGGCGATTTTTCTTTTCGGAACGGGATTCTGGCTCTATGCGCAATCGAGCAAAGGCTTCAGCGCGAGGCAACTTGGTGGATTGCCGGAGATCGTGTCCGGTCATCACGAGCAGCGTTTGGTGACCTCAGGGATTCGCGCTCGGGTGCGGCATCCGGTGTACCTGGCGCATCTTTGTGAAATGCTGGCGTGGAGCATTGGGACGGGGTTGGCAGTGTGCTATGGGTTGACGGTGTTAGCCCTGGTCACGGGCGCGGTGATGATTCGGATGGAGGATGCAGAGCTGGAGAAGCGGTTTGGAGAGGAGTACACGGAATATAGAAGGCGCGTTCCAGCGGTGTGGTTGAAGCTGAGGTGAGCGGGCTTAATAGATGTAGGCAGTTAGAACCAGCTTGAATCCATGACGGTTGGGATTATAATGGCACAACGCCGATTGCACTTGCTTGTGGCCAGCCAGCTTGGCAAGTACAATCCCGCCGCGATAGAGACCCCATGACGTCCATTACCTCAAGACATTCATCCGTGCGCTGCGATCGTCAGCCTCTGCTATGCCTGGCACTCATCCTGCTCGCGGGAATTTGTTTCGGACAGGCAAAAAACTCTGTCACAACCCCGCGCGGCAAGCAGGCCAGTCACCCCATCCTGACGAATTGGCCTGAGTACCACCGACGCAACATGCAGCGCTACAACCCGTATGAGAGGTTCATTGGAGTCGATAATGTCGCGAATCTCAAGCTGAAATGGACGGCCCCCGTCGGGGCATATGGGAATCTAGTTGTGGCGGGCGGCATGGTTTATGTCGGAGGATACGATTCGTCCCAGAACTACATTTACGCGCTAGATGCGCACACTGGCACGGTGCTGTGGGGCTATCTCACCGACGCCTCGGTGTACGGCTCGCCTGCCGTGGCGAGCGGTGTGGTGTATGCAGGCACCGCCGGCGGCGTGATTTATGCGTTAGATGCCCAAACGGGGGCCAAGCTGTGGAGTTACGAAGCGAAGTCCGGAGTAGCTTCTCCGACGGTAGCGAACGGAGTTGTTTACATAGGCTCGTACGACGGGAACGTATATGCACTCGACGCACACACTGGCGCCAAGTTGTGGAGCTATCACACCCGCGGTCAGATTTCCGCCTCGCCCGCCGTGGCGAACGGGCTGGTGTACGTCCCCGCTTCCTCGGGAAAGCTCTACGCGCTATACGCGCGAACTGGGCATCCCAGGTGGCTTTTTGGGGGGGGATTATTTCACCGACGCCGCAGTAGCAAATGGGGTGGTTTACTGCGGCGCGGCTTATGCTTTTTACGCTTTGGATGCCCGCACGGGAATCAAGTTGTGGGGCCGCCCTATAGCGATTGGGTCCGGGCCAGCCGTCGCGAATGGACTTGTATATTTCGGTACCGACGGTGGCACCGTTTACGCGCTCGACGACCGCACTGGCGCCGAGGTGTGGACCTACAAGGCCGGCAGCACCGTGGACTTGGCTCCCGCTGTGGCGAACGGAGTAGTTTATTTCGGCTCCTATGACGGCAACCTGTATGCGTTGAACGCCAGTACGGGAGCTAAGTTGTGGAGTTATCCGACCGGCGATTCTGACCCCATCGTCGTAAACGGTATGGTTTACATTGCTTACGGTGATGTGTACACCTTCAGTCTCAAGTGAGCGGTGGGCAGACTGAGCGGCGTCTACTTTGGAGAACCTGCGACTGATCCTCGGGCTAAACTTCCGAGGCTATCCGGCGTAAGTGTGACGACGTCCGAAGCCGTCTTGCCAGTGATGATATATCGATTCGGAACCGTCTCGTAAGCGTAGCCAGTCAGAACTGCCTCTACGCCGACTTTCCCCGTCCTGATACAGGTTTCATTGAGGCGTGCCCAGCCGTAATGGGTTTGTCCGTTGATCTGAAACTTCAGGCCCAGATACCGCTTTCTGACATTCTTCCAAGGCCCCCAACAGGTTCCCGACTTGTTTCCCTTCGGCCGCGATCTTCCGGCCATGAGCCGGCCGGCAAAACTGAGGCCTGAGTCGATCTCTTCCCCGGCAAAGAGCGCCGAGGCAACGCCAGTGACGCTGCTGTCTGTTCCGGTCTCGTACCCGGCAACGAAATTCCTCTGGCTCGCAGCATGTGTGGCCAGCAGAAATATGTTCGAGAAGTTGCCGTAGGTGGATTGCCCCATTTCGATGATGAAATCAGCCACGCCGTCGTGGTTGAGATCGATTTTGGGGCAGCGGTTCGTGTCATGGGTGCAGCGGGACACGGATTCGTGTGCGGGCGTGTAGACGATTTTCGCTTCGGCGGGCTTCGCCAATGCCAGCACTCCGACTCCGGCGGCGCTTGCGGCCAGCGCGTACATATTGAGCTGGTGAAGAAACGAGTCCGAGAGCACAGTAGCTGTGCGGGGTTTGCGGGATTGCGCCATAACATCCCTCCGGCGGCGCTGCCATTATAGTGCATGAGGCAAGTATTCCGGCACGACCTTTTGCTAATGAGCTGCGGTCTCTTTGACCGAGAAGCGATCCACGCGAGGTGCCTCCCTGTTGGCCATATAATCGATAGCAGCGACCAACGACGGACGACTGACGACGGACCACCTCATGAGATTTGAGCTCTTCATTGCTTCGCGTTATCTCCGGGCCAAACGGCGGCAGGCATTTATCGGCGTGATCACGGCGATTTCTGTGGCCGGAGTGGCGGCAGGGGTGGCGTCGCTGGTGATCGCGCTTGCGATCAACAACGGATTTCGCAAGGACCTTCAAGACCGGCTGCTCGGTTCCACTTCCCACGTGAATCTGTTGCGCATTGAAGACGACGGGATAAAAGACTGGCGTTCGCTCATGGATCGTCTGGGGAAGGAGCCTCACGTGGTCGCGGCGGCGCCGGCGATTTATGAGCAGGTGTTGATCTCGCGTGGGCCGCGGGCGCGCGGGGCGGTGCTGAAAGGGTTGATCCCGGCGGATGAGCGCAGAGTCAGCGATTTGCTAAAGACGATCAAGAGTGGGTCGGCGGGTGCGTTGGATGAGCCGCGCACGAGCGAGACGGACACGACCGGTTCTGCACGAGCGAGGACGCTCGCGCCTACATCGACGGAACCTGACGATCTGGCTGGAGTTCAGCAGCGGGTTGCGGACATGCCTCCCATTATTCTGGGCAAAGATATGGCGGACGGTCTTGGAGCCGAGGTCGGTTCGGTGGTTCTGGTGACCAGCCCGCAAGGTGAGTTGACTCCGTTCGGCATAGTTCCCAAGTACCTTCGGTTTCGGGTGGCGGGGATTTTCAGCTCGGGCTTTTACGATTACGACAGCGCCTGGGCATTCACGCGGCTTAGCGATTCGCAGCAACTGTTCGGGCTGGGGGACGTCATTTCGGTTCTGGAATTCAAAGTGGACGACATCGACAAGGCGGCTGAGATCGGGCATGAGATCGAGCAAGCTGCGGGTAAGGGCTTCATGGCCACCAACTGGATGGAGCAGAACAAGGCGATTTTCCGGGCACTGCGTTTGGAGCGGCTGGTGACGTTCGTCACGATTGGACTGATTGTGTTTGTGGCGGCGCTGAACATCCTGATTTCGCTCACCATGATGGTGATGGAGAAGACCCGTGACATCGCGGTGCTGATGTCGATGGGAACGCGCAAGGGGCAGGTTCGCAGGATCTTTGTCGCGCAAGGCGTGCTGATCGGCGTGATTGGTACGGCGATCGGACTTGCGGCTGGGTACGCTCTCTCGTGGGGGGGGGGACATTATCATGTACTGTCGCTGGCGCCGGAGGTTTATTCCATCGATTACGTGCCGTTCGCGCCGCGGGCGATGGATGGCGTGCTGGTGGCGGTGGTGGCGATCGGCATCTCGCTGATTGCCACGGTTTATCCATCATGGTCGGCGGCGCGGATTCTTCCTGCCGAGGCTTTGCGCTATGAGTGAGGGACAGTTTTGACCCCACCGTTACTTTGCCATGACACTTCTGCCCGGCGACCGGGTCACAGTCAGGTAGGTTGCATACCGAACTTGGCGGACAAAGGCTGGTGACCACGGTCACACCCAGCTTTTGGCAAGTTGAAGTAGAGTTGGTGGTTAGAGTCCCCTTGCGACCGATCAGGGAACTTGCGGATGCTTCCCGTGTTTTAATTAGAAGAGGCGGGAAGCGCGAAGCGGGCCATCGCTGGCCGCGGGCGTGCTGAGCCGAGGAGTCTTACGGTTGCATCTAAGACAGCAGGACATGCTGAGGGTCGAGGGACTGAAAAAGGTTTTTCGGTCCGGCAAGACGGACCTGGTGCTCTTTGAAAACCTGTCGTTTCAAGTGGCAAAAGGGGAAATGCTCGGCGTTGTGGGTGAATCGGGAGCCGGGAAGAGTACCTTGTTGCACATCATGGGCGCTCTTGATAGGGCTTCCGGGGGTGACGTATACTGCGCGGACTTGCGGTTGAGTTCGCTGACGGAGAACGCGGCGGCGGAATTTCGCAACCGGGAAATCGGCTTCGTCTGGCAGTTCCACTACCTGCTGCCGGAATTCACGGCAGTGGAAAATGTGGCCATGCCTCTGTTGTTGCGGGGGCAGTCGCAAGCGGAGGCTCAGGCAGAAGCCGCGCGATGGCTTCGCGAAGTTGGCCTGGAGCAGCGCGCCAACCATCGATCGGGAGAGCTCTCGGGCGGGGAGCAACAGCGAGTCGCCTTGGCGAGGGCACTGATCACACGACCCAGGCTTCTTCTGGCGGACGAGCCGACGGGAGACCTGGACAGCCGGACAGCGGATTCGGTTTTTGAGTTGATTGCCACATTACATCGCGAGTACCAACTGACCTCACTGATCGCCACCCACAACCTGGGTTTCGCGCGGCGCTGCCACCGGGTGCTGCGATTGCACAGCGGGCGGGTGGAAGAGGTGGAACCAAGGTCGCTTCCGGTGTAGCACATTGTGGGAATTGACTTTTGAGAGGCCATGTGCCGGAATGGTAATAATGAATGTGGGATCGAGCGGGGCGGGGTTCCAGGCGAAGGAAAGTTGCAACTCATTGCGGATAAGCGACAAGTCGGTTGCCATAGCCGGGTCGGGCGAAGTCAGTAAAAGCGGGCAATTACGCCGTGCGCCGTGGCACCCGGATTGCACTGAAGACTTAGGGCCGAGGAGTTGGGAGGGGACCGGCCATGGTTCTCTTCGCGAACTCGAGGGGGTAGGGCTATATGTTTGAACGTTATACAGAAAAAGCCAGGCGTGTCATCTTTTTTGCCCGCTATGAAGCCAGCCAGTTCGGATCTCCATATATTGAGACGGAGCATCTGCTTCTGGGACTTCTGCGGGAAGACAAAGCCCTGACCAACCGCTTCCTGCGCTCCCATGCCTCGGTTGAGTCGATCCGCAAACAAATCGAAGGACACACCACGATTCGGGAGAAGGTCTCGACGTCGGTGGACCTCCCGTTAAGCAATGAATGCAAACGGGTTCTGGCGTATGCGGCGGAAGAAGCGGAGCGCCTTTCGCACAAGCATATCGGAACCGAGCACCTGCTGTTGGGCTTGCTGCGGGAAGAGAAATGCTTTGCGGCGGAGATTCTGCACGAGCGAGGGCTGCGGTTGTCGGCGATTCGCGAAGAACTGGCGCGCACCAGCCAGGAGAAGGCTCAGCCGCAACGGCAGCGTGAATCTTCGCTGCTTAGCGAGTTTTCGCGCGATTTGACCCAGGCCGCGATGGACACGCAGCTTGATCCGCTGGTGGGTCGCGAAGGCGAACTGGAACGCGTGGTTCAGATTTTGTGCCGGCGGACCAAGAACAATCCGGTTCTGATCGGCGAGCCGGGCGTGGGGAAAACCGCCATCGTGGAAGGGCTGGCGCAGCGCATTGCCGACGGTGAAGTTCCATCGTTTCTGGCGGACAAACGCATCCTGGCGCTGGATCTTTCGTTGATCGTCGCCGGCACGAAATATCGCGGACAGTTCGAAGAACGGCTGAAGACCATCATGAAGGAATTGATGGAGTCGCAGAACTGCATCATCTTCATCGATGAACTGCACACCCTGGTGGGTGCAGGTTCGGCGGAAGGATCGCTGGATGCGGCAAACATTCTGAAGCCGGCCCTTTCGCGCGGAGAGATTCAGTGCATTGGCGCAACCACGCCGGGCGAGTATCGCAAGTCGATCGAAAAAGATCGTTCGCTGGAGCGGCGATTCCAGGCCGTGAAAGTTCCGCCACCGAGCGAGGCCGATGCGACTAAGATTCTGTTCGGGATCAAGGACCGGTACGAAAAGTTCCATGCGGTGACGTACACGGACGACGCCATCAACTTTGCCGTTTCGCACTCGAACCGCTATATTCCCGACCGCTTTCTGCCAGACAAGGCGATTGACCTGGTGGACGAAGCCGGGGCGCGGGTGAAGCTGCGCCAGACTTCGCTGCCCGAGGAGATCACCGAAGTCCAGAAGCGCATCAAGTTCATCGTTCACCGTATGGAGAACGCCATCGCGAACCATGAGTTCGAGAAGGCGCGCTTCTACTCGGACGAAGAACGCAAGGAGCGCGAGAACCTGCGCGCTCTTCGCGAAAAATACCACCTCGATGAATCCTCCACCGGCGTTGTCGGTCGGGAGGACATCGAGGATGTAGTCTCGCGCTGGACCGGCGTGCCCATTACCTCGATCAAGGAAGAGGAGACGCAGAAGTTGCTGCGCATCGAGGAAGAACTGCATAAGCGGATCATCTCGCAGGAGAAATCGATTAGCGCTCTGGCACGCGCCATTCGCCGCAGCCGCGCCGGATTGAAAAATCCGAACCGGCCGATTGGCTCGTTCCTGTTCCTGGGACCGACGGGCGTGGGCAAGACGGAAGTCGCCCGCACCCTAGCCCAGTTCATGTTCGGCACGGAGAAATCGCTCATCCGCTTCGATATGTCGGAGTTCATGGAGAAGCATTCGGTCTCGAAGTTGATCGGTTCGCCTCCGGGATACGTGGGTTACGAAGAGGGCGGACAGCTTACTGAGCGGGTGAAGCGCGCGCCATACTCGGTCGTCTTGCTAGATGAAATTGAGAAGGCTCATCCGGATGTATTCAACATTCTGCTGCAGGTGTTTGAAGACGGCCAGTTGACCGACGGATTGGGTAACACCGTAGACTTCAAGAACACGATCCTGATCATGACGTCGAACATTGGCGCCCGGCACCTGCAAAAGCGCGAGGGCTTTGGCTTCCAGTCGACCAAAGAAGATGTGATCTCGGGCAAGGTTGAGGACCTGGTCAAGAACGAAGTCAAGCGCACGTTCAACCCGGAGTTCCTCAACCGTCTGGACGAAGTCATTCTGTTCCAGGCTCTGAACGAGCAGGATCTGATACAGATTCTGGAACTCATGGTCAGCCAGCTGAACCAGAACCTGGCGCAGAAGTCGATTACGGTTACGGTGGCAGACGAAGCCAAGAAGTGGATCCTGAACCAGACGCTCACCGACCGCAGCTACGGCGCGCGCCCGTTGCGCAGAGCGCTGCAGAAGTATATTGAAGACCCGCTCTCGGAAGCTCTGATCCAGGGCACGATCACGACCCGGCCTGCGTTCATCGAGGTCTTCCTCGAAGACAACAAGCTGTATTACCGTCCAGTGGATGCGGAGAAGGCCGAAGGGGTGCTGTTGTACGAGAACTAGCTATTAGCTTCTAGCTACTAGCTTTCAGCCGTCAGCCACAAGCTGGCGGCTTTTGTTTTGGTTCTTGCACGGGCGGTAGTCACGTCACCAGCGGTGCGAATGACGAACCGCTCCTACTCCTTAGTCCAGTCTTCTACCTTTAATCCCCGGACCCGCCGAAACACGCGGTCATGTGTGACCAGCACCGCGTCGACTGCGAGCGCATGGGCGGCGATCATCAGGTCGAGGCTTCCCATTGGCTCTCCTTCTTTTTCGAGGGTTGCGCGAATGTCAGCATAGTGGTGGGCTGCCTCTGAGTCCCACGGCAGCGATTCGACCCGCAACAGGAACTCATCCACTACCCGTTTCAGCGTCGCCGCCTCGGGACGCCTCGCCACGCCGAAAAGCAGTTCTGCTTCCGTCACCGCGGAAATCCCAACTTCTGCCATGGGAACCTTCAGGAGCCGCTGGCGCACGCGAGGGAACTTGCCTTTGATCACGTAACTGACGGTGTTGGTATCGAGAAGGTAGCGGACGGTCATCTAGAACAGATCGCGCTTCTGCGGAGGGCCGTCCTTGCGATCGGAGAGAAAGTTCTTCGGGACATCGACGGTCGCAAGAAACGCGAAGAAATCCTTCCACGATTCCGGGCGTCGCGACAGAATAACGTCTCCAGTCGCGGGGTCCCGGCGCACATACACCTGCGAGCCATCAAAGCGGTATTCGGAGGGCAGACGAACCGCTTGGCTACGGCCATTTCGAAACAGTTTGGCTGTCCTCGGCATGGCATATATTATGGTATATACCACGGCGTCTGTCAAGATCCTTTCAGGCCAGGCCGTTTAGCCCTCAGGACAGGAAGGGGTTAGCTTGCCCCTCGCACCACGCGGGAATCGAAGAACTTCTTTATCTTGGGCCAGTATTTTTGGACGATGTATTCAGTGCTTATGTGGCCGCCGCGCTGGAGAGAATTGAGTTTGACTCCAGTGCGACTGGCAAAGTCCTTCACCACGCGGTAAGGGATATACGGATCATCCTTGGCGTGAAACATCATGATTTTGGATGGCGTGATTTCCGCGATGTGATGCGCCGGATTGTAGAACTTGCCCGTGTACAGTTTTTTCCAATTTGCCGCGGAGAGACGATACCCGTTTCCGAACGCCTCGCGGATGTAGGCAGAATAGCTGGGGTTGGAGGTTTCAAGCTTTTCTGATTCCGAAAGAATTGCCCAATCGACCACCGGGCAGTTGGCGATCGCTTTCTTCACGCGCGGGTCGAGCGACGAAAGTATGGCTGCCGCACCGCCAAAGCTTCCGCCGATCAGGAAAGTCTGGTCGGGCTTCAGCTGGAATCGCCGGCCAAACGCCATGTCAGTCACGCCCTTCGGCAATTCGTCAATGACGTCAAGGATGTCCTCGTGCGGGGACTTTTAGAGAAATTGTCCGTCGCTCTCCCACGCTCCGCGATACCGCGGATAAAAGACCCAATATCCCTTTCGTGAAAGAAATTCCATCAGGCTTTGTTTACGCGGAATCGATGGCATCCCGTCGCAGAGAATAATGACTTTGTGTCTCCTGACGGACCGGGCCGGAGGGAGAAATTCGGCGATGATCTCTTTCTTGAATCTCGTTCTAAACATTTTGCCGTCCCGGTGGCGTTCGGTTCATTCAGCAAGCTAGTCTAACGGTTTCAAGAAGCCGTAGTGGCTCAATTCGCCCATCTTAACCACAAAGGACACGAAGTTGCACGAAGGAAAGCCGTGGTTCCCGGAGCATTCCATGCTCGGATTATGGTGTAATCGCAGAGAGGGGTGAGTCATGACGATGATGGTTCAATCCTGCAAACTTGTTTCGTATATCGCTGCAATCCTTGTTCTGTGCTGTATGCCGGCGTATGCCCAGCAGACTCCGGACCCGCACCAGGTTCCGGTGATGGATGGAGAGGCTGGTCCTTGCTCGATCTCATTCACGGTTACTGACGACAAAGGGGCGCCGGTCTATGACGCGCGCATAAAAGTTCACATCGCCTACGGATTCGCAGGCGTCCGCAGGCTCGATCTCGAGGCGGCAACCAATGTGGATGGCAAGACGCAAATCAAGGGGCTCCCCGAGAAGGTTAAAGGCGGGACGCTGACTTTCTACGCTTCGCAAGGCAAGCGGCAAGGATTGGCAGTTTACGACCCGGCAAAGAATTGCAGCGGCCAGGAGAGCAGCATCGTTCTGTCGGAGAAGTGAGAGCCTATTGAGACTACACGTAGGCGATCATTCTCAGCTCGACGCAATGAAAGCAGCCCATTGCCCTTCCGTTTTCCGGTCCCGGAGGTGAAATAATGGACATATGGGGAGGAACTATGGCCACTGAATTCTGCCAGAAATGCAAACAATCGCACCCAGGCAAGCCCTGCGATTACGACGAGCAAGGTGAATGTGAAGAGACTCGCGACGTTGACGAAGCCGCCGAAGCACCCGGGAGAGAATCAAAGGACAAGCGCAGCGCAGGTTGAGGCGGGCATGGGCCTGTTCGGGGACTTTGCAGCCTCATCAGGCTTCCATGGTTTTCAGACTCGGGCTGATGATCAGTTTCGGTTCGGTGGCCTTCTGCACATCCTCGGCAGTTAAGCCGGGAGCAACCTCTTCCAGCACAATTCCCTGCGGGGTCACGCGGAGGTAGGCCATCTCGGTCACGATCGTGTCCACGACTTTGACGCCGGTCAGCGGCAGCGTGCATTTTTTCAGGATTTTCGGCGAGCCATCTTTGGTGGTGTGCTCCATGGCGATGACTACGCGGCGGGCACCGGCGACCAGGTCCATCGCGCCGCCCATCCCCTTCACCATTTTTCCCGGGATCATCCAGTTGGCCAGATTGCCTTCTTCATCTACTTCCATCGCGCCCAGCACGCTCAGGTCAACATGGCCGCCGCGAATCATGGCAAATGAATCGGCGCTGGAAAAATAGGCCGTACCGGGAATCTCGGTCACGGTTTCCTTGCCGGCATTGATGAGATCGGCGTCTTCCTGGCCTTCGATGGGCCACGGGCCGATGCCAAGCATGCCGTTTTCGCTTTGCAGGACAACGTCCATGCCCGCTGGAACGCAGTTTGCCACGAGCGTGGGCATTCCGATGCCCAGGTTTACATAAAAGCCATCGCGCAGCTCTCGCGCGATGCGCTTCACGATGCGGTCGCGCTTCTCGGTGTCTTTGCTCATAAGTTAGTAGCTGGTAGTCAGGGGTCAGGAGTCTCGAGTCAGCGACTACGCGCTTGCGACTTTCCTCACCGTTCTCCGCTCGATTCTCTTCTCGTACAACTCGCCCTGGAAAATTCGCTTCACGTAGACGCTCGGGGTGTGCACCATGTCCGGGTCGAGGGTGCCGACCTCGACCAGTTCCTCGACTTCGGCAATGGTTATTTTCGCGGCGGTGGCCATCATGGGATTGAAATTTCGCGCCGTTTTGCGGTAAACGAGGTTGCCCCATTTGTCGCCCTTCCACGCCTTCACGAAGGCGAAGTCGGCGGGCAGCGCGCGTTCCAGGACGTACTTGCGCCCGTCAAACTCGCGCACTTCCTTGCCTTCGCCGACCACGGTGCCTACGCCGGTCGGCGTGAAGAACGCCGGTATGCCTGCGCCGGCAGCCCGAATCCGCTCCGCAAACGTGCCCTGCGGCACCAGTTGCAGGTCCACTTGCCCCTTCAACACCATTTCTTCCAGCAGTTTGTTCTCGCCTACATAGGTTCCGATGTGCCGCTGAATCTGCCCGTTGGCCAGCAGGATGCCCAGACCTGCGCCATCCACGCCAGCGTTGTTGCTCATCGTGGTCAGGTTCTTGACGCCTTTGCGGGCCAGGGCGCGAATCAGGTTCTCCGGGTTGCCGCACAAACCGAACCCGCCAATCATGATCGATGCGCCATCAGGCACGTCGCGAATTGCTTCGTCGGCATTCGCCACAACTTTGTTCATGGGCAAAATTCTATCAGGAGTGCGGGAAAGCGGCAGTGTCAGGGAATCTCGCGAGCTTTGACGGGCTGCGTTGCGAAACAGAGTTGAACAGGCGGATCGCCGCTGGTGACCCGATCCCAGGAGGGCCTGGGCGCACGCTAAAGGCCCCTAGCAAGACCCGGCTTCGGGTTCAGAACGGAGAGCCCGGAGAGTCTAATTTTCGAGATTTCTCATTACTCATTACTTCCGGTATCTCTTTCGGCTAATTTGAGTAGATTCAGCGTCATTTCAGGTCCAAAGTCGTCTCACGGAACCGTCTCACGGGTCAAAAGGGTCGTCTCAATTTGATCCAGAAGGAGCACCAATCCGTGAAGAAACGAACAAGACGATCTGACCAGGGACCCGAGAAGCGTCTCAACGACCTGATCGGCCAATTAACCGGCAGGGTTGACCGAGCGTTCCTGAAACTCGGTTTCAATCGTAAGACACTCAAGTTCGACAACCAACCGGACGGAAAGACCGAAGCCAGCCGACGTGAACCTCCGGCATTCGACAACAATGCGATTCCGCTTTGTCCAGTTTGCGGTGTCGTTCCTCACAACTTGGCTCTCCACGACGAGTGGCGTCATCTGCCGGGAGCCAAGAGCGTGGACAAAATTGCAGCGGATTGGGAAGCTCTCACAGGTCACAATGACCGAGAGCCGAGGCCCACGTCATTGCCCGCCTCCGGTACGAGCGCATCGACAGGATGCGGTATTTGTGGGTTTCCCCCTGTCTTCGACAACTGGCTGGACATCAACCTGTGCCCCAGATGCGGAGCACACGAGACTGCCAAAGGCTGGCAGGAACGGTAGGCGGGCTTCTGAGGCTGACCACGCCGAAGTTGTTGCGATCTCTAATTCATGTCCTGCGCCGTCAAGGTTTGTGGGATCGGAGGTCTTGTTATCGCCCCTGAGGAGACATTCCAATAGGTCCGGCGCGCCGGCCACGAAGGCGGGCATGATGAAAGCTCCCCTAGGCGCCGGCGGTGGGGCAGGCTCGCAAGGCGCCCTTCGCGTTGTTCAGGATGACAAGGCTGAGAGACCGACGAGATGCTCAGCTTCTCCCTAGAAGTTCTTTTTCAGGTCCATGCCGTTATACAAGCTGGCGACCTGATCGTAGCCGTTGAACATCAGGGTGGGACGTTTGAAGAACTCTCCCAGACGCCGCTCCTTGGCCTGGCTCCAGCGGGGATGATCGACGTTGGGATTCACGTTGGAGTAGAAACCATATTCGTTGGGAGCCATTTTGTTCCAGGTGTTGACCGGTTGGCTGTCGGTGAAACGCACGCGCACGATGGCTTTCGCGCTCTTGAAACCATACTTCCAGGGGAGGATGACGCGCAGCGGCGCTCCGTCCTGGTTGGGCAGAACATCGCCGTACATTCCGAAGCAAAGCAGGGCGAGCGGATGCAAGGCTTCGTCCATACGGAGGCCTTCGACATAGGGCCAGTCGAGCACGCGGTCGCGCTGGCCTGGCATCTGCTTGGGATCGTAGAGGGTGGTGAATTCCACAAACTTGGCTTTGCCGAGCGGCTGCGCTTTGTCGATGAGCTTGCTCAGCGAGAAGCCGACCCACGGTACCACGATCGACCAGCCTTCGACGCAGCGATGACGGTAGATGCGCTCTTCCGGAGCAGCGAGCTTCAGGATGGCGTCGATATCGAGCATCTGCTTCTTGTTGACCAGACCGTCGATGGTGACGTTCCACGGACGTGTCTTGAAATTCCTGGCGAGACCGGCGGGCTCATACTTGTCGGTGGAAAACTCATAGTAGTTGTTGTAGTTGGTGACGTCCTTGTAGGGAGTGACGGTCTCGGTGGTGGAGAACGAACTCTTCTGGATGCCGGCAATCTTGGTGTTTGCCTGAGGTGGCGGAGGGGATGAACTCGGTTTGTCGAAGCCCATGCCGAGGGCTGCGCTAGCGCCTGCAACCGCGGCGGCAGCGAGAAATTTGCGACGATTCAGATACAAACTTTTCGGAGTGATTTCCGATGAGGGAATGTCGGCCGGCTTTTTGATCAGCATGTTCGATCCTCAATTAACAGTACGAAGGGATGGGCGCAGTGGATTCAACCCGCCTATAGCCCCGGAATCACGGCCTAGCCCCACATAGATAGGACGCGGGGGCGCGAGAAAAGTTGCAAATCGGTTTGGGGGACTGAACCGTTTACAGAGCAGGATCCCGAGCCTAGAGCTGGGAACTCAGATCCAGCGGGGAGGTGAGGACACCTGCCCCTGCGTGAAATGAACCTCAATCAGGCCCAGCACCCTTCGGCTTCGCTCAGGGCAGGCTCGCGAGGACGCCGGCGCTTACATCGACAACAGAGCGTCCCTACTTGCGATCGTGGTCCAGGACTTCGCGGACTTTGCGGGCCAAGGTCTGGAGGGTAAACGGCTTTTGAAGGAAGGAAGCGCCGGATTCGAGCACGCCCTCGTGAACAACGGCATCTTCGGTGTATCCGGAAAGATACAGAATCTTGGTTTTGGGGCGCGAGGTGCGGAGGTTGGAGGCAAGTTCGCGGCCGCCCATGCCGGGCATCACCACATCCGTGATCAGCATGTGAAGGGGTTCGGTTTGGCGGCCGGCGATTTGCAGAGCGGTATCGCCGTTGTCGGCTTCAAGAACCTTGTAGCCGCGAGCTTCGAGGGTTTCGCGGACCAGTTGACGAACCGACTCTTCGTCTTCCACCAGCAGGACGGTTTCCGAGCCGCTGCTTTGGGCCGTCGGAAGGGCCGCCTGTTTGGCGGGTTGGGCAGCATCCTCCACGCGCGGCAGGTAAATTCGGAAGGTGGAACCTTTTCCGGGCTCGCTGCGCACCAGAATGTAACCGCCGGTCTGCTTGATGATTCCGTAAACCGTAGACAAGCCAAGACCCGTGCCCTTGCCTTTTTCCTTGGTAGTGAAAAACGGTTCAAAGATGCGGGCCTGAGTTTCCTTGTCCATGCCATGGCCGTTATCACTGACGGCCAGCATGACGTAGGATCCGGGGCGAATGTAGTTGTATTCGTGGCGGAGTTCGTCGTGAGTAAGCTCGGCATTTCCGGTCTGAATGGTGATGCGGCCGCCGGTGGCTAGGGCATCTTTGGCGTTGACCACCAGGTTCATGATGACCTGTTCGATCTGGCCGGCGTCGGCGCGCGTGCAGCCCAGGTCGGGCGCGAGACGGGTCTGCAATTCGATGTTCTCGCCGATCAGAGGTTGCAACAGCCGCTCCATGTCGGAGACGACGGAGTTCACATCGACCACTTTCAGTTCGAGCAATTGCTTACGGCTGAAAGCCAGCAACTGGCGGGTAAGGGCAGCTGCCCGCTCGGTGGCCTGGTGGATCGCCTGCAGCTTGGGGTGGAGTGCCTGGTCCGACTGGGATTGCTCCAGCAGGACTTCGGTGTAGCCGCTGATCACGGTGAGCAGATTGTTGAAGTCGTGCGCCACGCCACCGGCGAGGCGGCCAACGGCTTCCATTTTCTGCGCCTGGCGGAACTGGTTCTCCAGCAGGCGGCGTTCGGTGATGTCTTCGGCGAACATTTCCAGCACATTTTCACTGTGCCCCGGAGTGAGCACCAGCCGGCCGCTGAGGCGCACGGTGATGAGTTCGCCATCCTTGCGCTTCCAGGGAACCTCGAGGTTGTCCAGGCGGACGCTGCGTTCAAACTCCCGCATCAGCAGGGCGTACTCTTCGGCGTCGGCAAATACGTCCTGTCGGGGATCGAGGGCGAGTACAGCTTCCGCGGAATCGTAGCCCAGCATGCTGATCAGCGCCGGGTTGACATCCAGGAATTTGCCATCGGCCTGGGCGCAATAAATTCCGTACACCGAGCTGTGCACCAGCGACCGGTGACGGGCTTCCGAGAGGCGCAGAGCTTCTTCGTACCGCTTGTGTTCAATGGCGCTCGCCAGTTGCTGGGAGACGAAGGTCAGGATCTCCTTGTCTTTCTCACCGAAACGGACGTTCTCGGAGTAGCTCTGCACCACCAAGACTCCGAAAGTTTGGCTGGCGGCCTTCAGGGGTACCCCGAGCCAGTCGAGTGAAGACGCACCGATCAGCTCAACCTCACCTTTCGCCTGGAGGCCCTCGAAGATCTGAGGCGTGCACAGCAGAGGCTCGCCGGTGCGGATGACATACTCGGTCAGGCCGTGTCCAAGCTTCTTGCGGGCCGGTACGGCATCGACCTCGTCCACAAAATAGGGGAAGCTGAGGATCTGGGTCAGCGGATCATAGACCGCGATGTAGAAGTTGCGCGCATACATCAGCTCGCCAACAATGCCATGAAGCGCGGCGTAGAACTGCTGCAGATCTCCGGCGGAGCCGGTCTTGTCGGCGATGCGGTAAAGTGCGGAATTGAGAGATTCGGTCCGCTTCTGGTCGGTGATATCGCGATAAAGCACGTAAGCGCCGACTTGTTTGCCTTCGACCACGACCGGGGCAGCTGAGAACAGCACGTCAATGAGGCTGCCGTCTTTGCGCCGCCGTTTGGTTTCGAGGACGACCTTCTGGCCCTTGGCCAGCATCTCCACCAGCCAGCGGGTTTCCGCATGGCGGTCGGGCGGGATGATCAGGGAATCGAGACGCCGGCCCAGCGCTGCCTCCGGGCTGTACCCGAAGATACGGGTGAACTCGCTGTTCAACCGGGTGATGCAGAGCTGCGCATCGAGAATGCTGATCGCTTCCGGCGTGCACTCAAGAAGCTGTTCCAGATATTCCTGTTGAACTCCAGAACCGTTTCCTGAGGAGGTGGATTGCGTTTCGAGCGGCAAGGCGGGGACCTTTGCAGAAACGGATAGTGTGCGCGTGCCGCGGTGGAGCGCCTCTTTCAGCGCCTTGGCGCGTGAAAGCTCGGCAGCCCCCGAGGTCGAGGTGATCTTGTCACCCATGGCTTGGCTTCCCCTCCGAAATCAACCGCTACGCCAAAGAAAACTCTGATTAAGTATGAATTCCATCTGGCCGCCTCAAGGGCGCAGACACGCGCGCCTGCATTGGCGACTTAATCAGAAGGTCCCAAAGCAAGATGGTAGAAGGGAAAGGATTACCTCGAAAGTTACGAGAGTAATTGTGGAGCGGCAGAGGTTGCGTCCAGGACCGCAGTTTGGTAAATCCCGGGGTTTCCGTTCACGCCGGTTTTAGAGTGCGGCATAAGGTCTGGATCTGCTGGCGTTGGGCAGGAAGCAGAACGACGAATTCGAAGCCATGAAGGAAACCCATGCGGTGCCGCACCACGGCGCGAAGATTGAACTGCACATCCTGGCCATCTTGCTGTGGCAGGGAAAACTCCAAGTTGACCATTTCTCCCGGACCGAGGTGGCTGGTGATGACTGCGCCCATTCCAGCCTCCGCAAGCTCAAAGCAGCGGCCATGGATGCGGACTTCGCCATCCTGTCCGAGGACGCGAACCACCAGGGGGAACTCGGTGCGATACCTGGCAAAGCGCCGGGTGGAGCTCGAAGTTGATCGCATGCGCTTTGACGGATCGATCGCCAATGTCATCACCGAGACGTGAAGCAGGTGACTTAGTCTCAGTCATCGCCACATCAAGGAATTTTCTCGGAAGTTGAGTCGGCCGAGAAACGGAGCGAGACTCAGGTCTAGCTCACCCTGCGCCTCCAGGGGGCTTGAGGAAGGCCCACCAGACCTCACTACAGTTACGACGCACGGCTCAACGTGGGAAATGATAATAGACATCCTGTTTGGAAGCAATCGGGACAGTGTTTCGGGTGGCCGCCCGGAAGCGCCAGCGCGCAACCGCGGCTAGAACTTTCTGATCAATCGATAGACTGACGCCTTGCACCAGAACTTCCTGCACCACGTTTCCCTGGTCGTCGATGGTAACCTCGACGATCACATCGCCCTGCCCGTCCGGGAACTCGGAAGGGTCGATTACCGGGTCAGGAAAGAAAGTGGGCAACGCCGGGCGAACATCCGGCCCGAAAAGCGTCCCGTAGGAAAGCGAACCGTAAGGAGAGCCAGCCGGGCGTTCATTGGGCAGCAGCGTCGCCTCGTTTCGCGGGGAGTCGGACTCGAGCTTGGAATCTGGTTTTGGCAGAGGCGTGGCCTTGCGTGAGGGTGACTTCAGAGTGAGATAAGTTTTCAAAGGTAAGTGCGGACGGGCGACTTTAGGCGATCCGGCGAAGTAAATGGTCGAAACCGAAGTCCCGTACTCTCCCTGGCGAATCGAGGTCGGAGAGATAAAAGTCGCGGACGGGCTGTGAACCAGCCAGGCAAGAATGCAAAGATGAATCCCGATCGACACGCACAGACTGGTGTGATAGCGGTCGATGCGTCGGAGGTCCGTTGAGATTCTCCGCAACAAGCTGTGGCCCGTATTCGGTGGTTTTGCGATGCCGCGCCCTCACGCTTTAGACTGGCCGCTGCACAATAGGTTACCCCATAGGTGGTTCTAGAGTGTCAAGAAAGGTGTCCGCCATTGGCCGCCGCTGGAGGGTGGAACGAACATTTCGGGGCCCGGTCCAAGGGTTAATCGTTTGCATCGAAGGGGCATGTGGGAGAATCAAGATTAGGTTGCCGGGCCTCGGTACCCTCCTGAACGAAGATCTATGACTGAGTTGAAGGCAAGGGCATTGCGACAAAAAGGAATGGTGCCTGCATGGGCCTCATTTCTGGCGGCCGCCTGCAGTGTGGTGCTTTCTGGCCAAGCCGTGGGACAGATGCCCCCCGGGGATCAAACCAATTCCTCAACTCAGCCGTCTTCTTTGTCGAGGGGTGGGGCCGTCGGCGCAGCGGCGGCATTGAGCCAGGGGCCTTTCTCGGGCAGCGTTCCGGAAGGCAAAGCGATAGGCACGGTTTTGCCGCTTTCCTTCCAGGATGCCGTCGAGCGCGGACTGCGAAACAATCTTGGGCTGCTGCTGCAGAGCGATACGAATCTGAGTGTGCGCGGAGAAAGATGGAAGGAACTTAGCAATCTGCTGCCGAATCTGAGCGCACAGGCGAGCCAGAGCGCGGCTCAGATTGATTTCCCGGCGGAGGGGTTTCGATTCAATATTCCAGGAGTTCCGAAAGTGGTCGGTCCGATCGGGATATTCCAGAGCGGAATTTTTCTCCAGCAATCAGTGTTCGACTGGCACGCCATTGAGCGATATCGGAGTGCGCGGGAGAATGAAAAAGCGGCGCAATTTTCGCTGAAGAATGCGCGTGAAATCGTGGTGCTGGCGGTGGGCAATGCCTACCTGGAGACTCTGGCTGGGACCGCGCGCGTGGACACAGCCCAAGCGCAGGTAGTAACCGCGCAGGCGCTGAACGATAAAGCTGTAGACCAGCAAAACGCGGGAGTGAGCCCCGCGATCGATACGCTGCGGGCGAAAGTCGAGCTACAGAACCGGCAGCAGCAACTCATTGCAGCCCGGAACGACTATGCGAAGCAGAAGCTGACCTTGGCGCGAGTGATCGGCTTGCCGCCGGGCCAGGAGTTTACACTTACGACCCCGGCTCCTTACGAACCGTTGGCCACGTCTGGAGTGGAAGAGGATCTGCGCCGGGCTTATCTGTCGCGCGCGGATTATCTGGCAGCGGTTCAGCAGGTGCGGGCGGCGGAGCAAACGCGCCGCGCGGCAACTGCCGAGTACTACCCGACGGTGGACATCGGAGGAGATTATGGTGCGGCCGGAGTCAATGTCGGCAACTCGCACGGAGACTTTCAGATGGGGGCAACCCTGAATATCCCGATCTTCGCCGGCGGGAAGACGCATGGCGAGATTCTGAAGGCGGAGGCGGCGCTTCGGCAGAGCCAGCAGCAACTCGAGGACTTGCGCGGGCAGATCGATTACGAGGTGCGCAGCGCGCTGCTGGATCTGCAGTCGGCGGCCGATGAGGTGGAAGTCGCCCGCAGTTCGGTAGACCTGGCGAACCAGACGCTGACCCAGGCACGCGACCGGTTTTCCGCGGGAGTCACGGACAACCTGGAAGTGGTCCAGGCGCAAGAGTCGCTGGCCGCGGCCAATGAGAGTTATATTTCGAGTTTGTATGCTCATAACCTGGCGAAGGTGGAGCTGGCAAGAGCGATCGGCTTCGCCGAAGAAGGGGTAAAGCAGTACCTCCAAGGTAAGTAATCATGGCACAAGAGACAGAATCAGTAGAGCGCGGTACCCCGGTGCACAATGACCGGCCCGAAGGCCCGGCTCCGCTGCCCGCTTCCGAGCGAGACCTGCGGTGGAAGCGATTCAACAACCGGAACCCGCAGCTCCGGATACTCGCGATTATCGGGATCCTGATTGTGGCCGTTGCAGGGTTCTTCCTGTGGCGATATTTCGCCAGTTACGAGAGCACCGACGACGCACAGATCGACGGCCATCTGAACTCAATCAGTGCGCGAGTTTCAGGGCACGTCTTGAAGTTGCTGGTGGACGACAACCAGTTGGTGCACGCAGGACAGCCGCTGGTGCAGATCGATCCCCAGGACTACCAGGTTGCACTCGATCGCGCCAAAGCAGATTACGCCGACGTCTCGGCCATGGCGGACGCGGCCCGCGTGAATGTGCCGATTACATCGGTCAGCACCAGCAGCACGGTTTCCAGCACTCAAGCGGATGCGGAGAATGCGCGGGCAGGCATTGCCTTTGCGAAGCAGCAGTACGAAGCCGCCAATGCCCAACTGGCAGAGGCGGAGGCCAATAATGTAAAGGCGCAGAACGATCTGATCCGTTACAAGCAACTGGTCGATAAGCAGGAAGTTTCGCAGCAGCAGTACGATCAGGCGGTGGCCGCGGCCAAAGCCAGCGCGGCGGCGGTGGATGCGGCAAAAGCATCGACGCTGGCGGCTGAACAGGTGGTGCATCAGGCACAGTCCCGGCTGCTGACCGCGGAAGCGAACGTGCGGACGGCGGCGACGGCCCCGCAACAGGTAGCCGTGATACGGGCACGGGCGCAGTCCGCCGAAGCGGAGGCGCAGCAGAAGAAAGCCGCCCTGGAAACGGCCCAGCTCAACCTCTCCTATACGCTGATCGTTTCGCCGGTGGACGGCGTAGTAACCGACCGCACCGTAGAGGTTGGCCAGAACGTGCAGATAGGGCAGGAGATGATGCGAGTCATCAATCTCGACGATATCTGGGTGACGGCAAATTTCAAGGAGACTCAGCTCAAGTACATGAGAGTGGGGCAGCCAGTCACCATCCATGTCGACACCAACGGACAGGACTACAAAGGGCACGTGCAGAGCATTGCCGGGGCCAGTGGCGCCATCACCAGCCTGCTGCCTCCGGAAAATGCGACGGGCAACTACGTGAAAGTGGTGCAGCGGATTCCGGTGAAAATCACGTTTGATCCGGGTGAGACCAAAGAGCACGTGCTGCGCCCGGGCATGTCCGTGGAACCGAAGGTCTGGTTGCGATGAGTTCACAGCCGGGTCCCGGCAAGGCTAGATATTAGAAAGCTATGTACCGGATTATCACCATCGAGCGAGAGTACGGCTGCGGGGGCGGCGAGATTGCTAACGCGATCGCGAAGCGCCTGGGCTGGAAGCTCTGGGACCAGGCTCTCACCGAACAGATTGCCAAGCAGGCCAATGTGGAGTGCGCCACGGTCGAGCGCTGTTCCGAGCGTGCCGACAGCGGGTTTCAGCGCCTGGTCAAGGTGTTCTGGCGCGGCAGCTACGAACGCAGCATGGAACTGCGAAGCAGCGAGTTCGGCCCGGATAAGTTCGTGGCAGTCGGCGGCCAGGTGATGACTGAGATTGCAAAAGCCGGAAACTGCGTGATTGTGGGGCGGGGTGCGCCATATTTTCTGCGGGAACGCGGGGACGCCTTTCACGTCTTTCTCTATGCGCCCTACGCGGAGAAGTTGCGGCGGCTCGCCGAATTGGGACACCGCGAGAAGGACGCGGAAGAGCTGCTGAGCACGGTTGACCGGGATCGCATCACATTTGTGAAACGCTACTTCGACGCCGACTGGCCCACGCGCTGCCTGTATCACATGATGATCAACACGGCCGTAGGCAACGAGAATGTGATCTCGACAATCTTGACGACGATGCGCACCCTGGAAAAAGGGCCCATCCCCGTTCAAACGTCCACATGCCAGTGAGCAAGGTACTGCAAGATAAGATCGCGCTGGTCACCGGCGCCAATGGCGGCTTGGGGATCCATGTGACCCGAGCGCTGCTGGATGCCGGGGCGACGGTGGCGGGCGTCGCGTTAAAGATTCAGCAGTCGGATTTTGATCATCCATCTTTCGTGGCGTTTCGGGCGGAGATTTCTGATCCCAATGTGGCGAAGAGAACAGTCGATGGAATCGCCGGACGCTTCGGGAGAATCGACATTCTGGCGCACCTGGTGGGCGGGTTTGCGGGAGGCAAGAGTGTCGGCGAAACTGACGACGCGACCTTCCAGCGCATGCTTGATCTGAATCTCCACAGCGCGTTTTACATATTGCGCGCCGTAATTCCGCACATGCGCCGCGCCGGGCGGGGATGCATGATCGCGATCGGCAGCCGGGCCGCGGAAAATCCCGGCCCCGGCGTCGGCGCCTACAGTGCTTCAAAGGCCGCTCTGGTCACGCTCATGCGCACGGTCGCGCTCGAGAACAAAGATCGCGCCATCACCGCCAATGTGATTCTCCCGGGAACCATGGATACTCCCGCTAACCGCCGAGATATGCCTGGAGCAGACACTTCGCAATGGGTGCAGCCAGCGTCAGTGGCGTCGCTGATTTTGTGGCTGGCCGGTGAGGCTGGAAAAGACGTGAACGGCGCGGCCATCCCCGTGTATGGCGGCGGACTGTAACCTCACACCATCCCAAACTAGTAATCTTTGGTAACGGTTGAGTGCACCTTTTCTGCTGCAATTTAACATTCCTGAAATATTTTCGAACTATGATGGAAAGAGCCAACCCAGGCCCTGGAACCGTTTCTGCAACCAGCGTCTGGAAATCGAGTGGAGGCGGTTGTCCATGGGTTCGCCGCGAATGCTACAGTCAGCTTTACCACTGCAGGTGGCTGCCGTGTGCCATCGGGGGCGCGGGGCGGCGGTGGAGTTCCTGCTGGTGAATACGAACGGCGGAGGGAAGTGGACTTTTCCCAAAGGCGCGCCGGAGCCCTCCATGTCGCACAGCCAGGCGGCGGAGCGCGAGGCGTGGGAGGAAGCTGGCGTTCGCGGGCACATCGAGCCTCGGCATTTTCATCTCTACCTGCATTCCAAAGGTGTGTTCTGGAAGCCGCCCGGAGTGCGGGAGTATGTGGTTAAAGCGTTTCTGATGGAAGTGGATGACATGCACCCGTCACATGAGCCGGAGCGGAATCCCACGTGGTTTTCTCCTGAAGAAGCGCGCAAGGTGCTTGCCAAGGGCCGCGAGGTGAAGTACGCCCGTGAGTTGCAAGCATTGGTTGACCGAGCCATGGAACACCTGGGCGCGGCCAAAGCCATGGCGGCGGAGTAGGATTTCCCGCAGCAGAATTGCTCATTCACTGTTCGGAACTCGCAGCCGCGAGCGAACGACCGTCCATTTCCTTCTCGCGCTCAGTCGTACCGAAGTAGTGCCTAACATAAGCGGAGGGGGCGGTTGTGGCAGACCTGAGGCAGTATCCCCCGCTCCATCCCTGGTTGCTCGCGCGGAGAGAGCCCTGTACTGAAGCTGGATTGATTGTCGGGCGATATTCTTCGGGAGCATCTGCAGCCTCGATATAGGCTGTCTTGTGACGAGGGCGTTTCCCGGGCTGTCATCCTGGCACCGAAGATCGGGGACAAAGGATGCTTCCTGTATCCAACCACGCAATCCCCACTCCGGCGAAGCCTCGAACTGCACCTGTTGAAGAGCGTCGGTGGGCTTGCAGGTTATGGCGCGTAGACGCTGGATGCGAGCGGCGGCGCGGTCGATCACACGCAGAAGCTCGGCCGCGTCGTCTGGTATGCGGTCCTCGCGCAAACGGCGCTTCGCCTTCTCCGCAGGAAACCAGGTTGGATTGCGTTTCGACTCCTGGGGCGGCCCGAGGTACGAGACCTCACAAAGATGAGCTTTGACCTCAAGCTCGGTCGCGGCCGAACGCCTGCTGCCTCGTTTGCGACCGATGTAGCGGGCGAATGACGCTTCCTCCATGCGGCCATGGACGCCAGCTTCCTCAAAGGCCTCGAGGGCGGCGGTTTGAGCGTGGGTCAGTCCCGGTTCGACGCCTCCCTTGGGAAATGTCCAGCGTCCGCCGCGCGTTTGCACCAGCAGGAATTCGATGCCGTGGCCGTTCACCCGGTAGCAGACTGCTGCTACCTGTTCGCGTGCCAGTTGGGTGCGAGGCTGCGCAAGCCGGGGGAGAGTGGTCGATGGTGTTTTGCGCGAGTAGCTGGTACTCAAGGACGATGCTCCAGTCTCATCCCAAGACAATGACTGATGCGGTTCCCGGTTGGCTAGAACCAAACTTGGTTCAAGGCGCTCGCGCGCGGTGAGAGAGCGGGAATATCTCTTTATACTTGCGCTTGGAATGGGACGCGGAGACAGTATATGGTTTTGGGACCAACCCAACGGGGACGGCGACTTTTGGACAACTTGTATTGTCTGCGCTGCAACAAGGAAATCGAGGCAGGACAGAAATCCGTGGCGGTGTATATGTTCTCGCAGACGGTAGGAGTGCGACCTCGGCAAAAATCGCCGGCGCAGCGAATTTGTTTTTGTCCTCAGTGTTCGGTCTCGCTGGCGATGGGACCTCCGCCGGAGGGAGCGCTCAATATTGCGGCCTGGCAAATGATCCGCGACCTGGTCGGCGCCGACCCGGCAATGACCGAGGCCGCGTGGGAAGATTTGCACGGAGTTGCCGGCTTGCTGCCGGCTACCGGGACCGAAGGTATCGCCCGCCGAGCGTCCACCGCCGGATATTTTGAATTCTGAGCCTTGGAGCCACGCGCTCGGCAACCCCGACCGCACCGGACGTCTAGCGGCTTACTCGGAGGCTATACCCCCACCCCCTTTTCTGCATCTTGGCAAACTATAGAAAACAAGCGGCTTGCCGTTTTGGTGCTTCGTAAAGCCTAGAAAACAAACATCGTTGAGAGTGCCATTTCCATGCCTTTTTCGCTCTGTGTTGCCCTAACAGCCGCAAAATATAGATTGCAAAGGCTTTATGTCATAATATAGAAAGTAAAGGACTTAGCGGGAGTCTGGTTTTTCTCTTGCTGTCCTGGTTCGCTCCCCACGACCTCGATGCGCTAGCCATGCCGGCCGGGGGTAGTATGTCATGAGCTAACTGTGCTCTGTCGTACATATCTGATAGATATTGTGCGCTCGGGGTGCGGTGTTGTCAAGGAAGGGAGTCACGGAAGCGCGTGTAGGAGCCACGCCCGGCAAAGGCCCGGCAGAAGTTAAGATAGCCGCCATTTGTCGCCCACCAACCGGTCGTGTCCGCCCTTCATTCAACGGCGGGAATATCTGCCGTCAGCGATCCAGCGCTGAATCTCTTCTTCGACGGAGAAGCTTTTGCTACCGCCAGCAAATTTCGCTTCCAGTGCGATGGCATGGGTCTCAAGCGGCACGTTCACGTGGGAACCCCGTTTCAGGAATCCGCGGACATAAATATCTGTATAGTTGTCCAGGCCCAGGAACTGGAACTGCACCGCATGTACCAGTCCGTGAAACAGCGCTCTTTCGGTGATCTGGTCGTTAAACAGAATTAAATCTACGAAGGTTAACGAGGGCATGTGGGTGACCTCGGGCAGGTTCCCAATGCCCTTCAGCTCCGCGTCGCGGTAAAAGGGGGGATTGGGAATGCGGCGACCTCCCATTTCCACGGCTCTGATGCTGGCGAGGAGAGGAACGGAAAAGAAAGGCTGCATCGCCGAAACGTGAGCTTGGGCGAGACGCTTGCCAAGCGCGTAGTAATGATCCCGTTGCTTCTGGAGATAGCAGGAGACCCGCGAAATGCTCTCAACGATCTCTTCCTCGCTGAGTAACTCGAGCCGATCGCTGCCGGGAAGAGCCCGGAGGCGACGCGCTTCGACGGAAGAGTAGTAAGCGTGCAGTGCGTTGGCGGCGCGGGCAGCCCTGCCCAAAACCACGGGTTCCGCGTGCACAGCCACATCATCAAGGGAGAACCGGAGCCGAAGCCGGTCGGTGGCGCACTCGGCAGCCAGCAAATCCAATTGGGCGTGCCGAAGATCCGAATTCATCTGAACGACCGCAACCCGGCCCTCCGGGTCATCTGCAAGAGACATGTTTTTCCACTCCTTTTATTTCCAATGGAAGGGACCAAAAAGCAGCTTTGTGTGTTATTGTATACACTGTTAGGCATACGCTGTCAACATTAAAAGGGAGAAGCCAATGCCCAGGCACCCAGACCCACAGGTTGACGAGAACATCCGCGCCGCGGCCCGAAAGTTATGGATCAAGGGGGGAGAAAAAGCCCTGTCCATGCGAGCCATTGCCCGGATAGCGCATACCAACACGCCGGCGATCTATCGCCGCTTTCGGAATCGAAAGGCTATCCTGCGGGATTTGGTCGAAGAATCCCAACAGGATTTGTTCCAGGTGCTCGAACCTTGCGAATCGCTGCAAGAGGTGGCTCGACGATCGCTGGACTTTGCTCTCTCCCGGCCACACGAATATGAACTCCTTTCGTCAAGTCTGCTGGCTACGCTTAAGCCACCCCGCTCGAACTTTGAATTTATCAAGCGGAGGGCCGCGGAATGGTTCGGGGGGGCGCCGGAGGATCACGCAGGCCTGGTGTTAGCGACGTGGTCGCTGGTGCATGGAGCCGCTTTGCTCCTGATCTCTAAGACAGTCCCTCCCGGCAACGACGTTCGCTTGCGCATCGCATTGGACACTGCGATGGAGGTACTGGTTCGTCAGCAATCTGCGTTCTTGCAGCAGAAGTGACTGCTGCCCCCATGCCGCTCCGCGCCTGCTGCCTGAAGACCTCGGCGCTCTGTGCGATCTGCGAGGATGCCTTTCTCGAACTTCCCTGCTGTGAGACGATTAGAGTGCAATGATTCAACTGTCTTCAGCGGGAAAGCGGTTTGGCCACAAGCTGCTGTTTGAGGGAACGGACTGGCTGATTACGCCGCGTGACCGCGTCGGGCTGGTGGGCGCGAACGGCACCGGCAAATCCACCTTGATGAAGATTCTGGCCGGGAGTGAAACCCTCGACTACGGCTCGGTCACGACCGCGAAAGGCATCAGCGCGGGATACCTTCCTCAGGACGGTCTGACGCTCTCTGGGCGGACAGTGTTTGCCGAGTGCATGGCCGTGTTTGCCGGACTGCGCACCATGGAGCAGGAGATGGAGGCGCTCACGGGACGCATGTCGGAACTCGATCACGCGTCGTCCGAATATTCCCAGGTGGCTGACCGCTATCAGCGGCTGGAACATGAATTTGGCGCGCGTGATGGATACGCCATCGAGTCGCAAGGGGGCGCCGTGCTGATGGGGCTGGGCTTTCGCAAACCGGATTGGACGCGGCGGACTGAGGAATTTTCCGGGGGCTGGCAGATGCGCATCGCGCTGGCCAAGCTGCTGCTGCAGCAGCCGAACCTGTTGCTGCTGGACGAGCCGACAAACCACCTGGATCTGGAAGCCCGCAACTGGTTGGAAGAGTATTTGACGAACTATCCATATGCGTATGTGCTGATTTCGCACGACCGTTATTTTCTGGACATCACGGTCAACAAGATCGCCGAGATCTGGAATAAGCGGATTCATTTTTATCCGGGAAACTACGAGAAGTTTCTGGCGTCGAAGACGCAGCGCATGGAGCAGATCGAGGCCGCGTATCGCAATCAGCGGGAACGCATCGACCAGCTTGAGGTGTTCATCAACCGGTTCCGCTACCAGGCCACCAAGGCGAAGCAGGTGCAGAGCCGGATCAAAGAACTGGAAAAGATGGAGCGTATTGTGCTGCCGGAAGAAGAGAAGACGATCCACTTCTCGTTTCCGCAGCCGAAAGCAAGTGGGCGGATTGTGGCGGAGTTCACCGGCGTAGCGAAGGCGTATGGGGACAATGAAGTCTTTCGCGGCGTGAGTTTCATGATCGAGCGAGGCGACCGCATTGCGCTGGTGGGAGTGAATGGAGCGGGCAAATCGACGTTGATCAAGCTGCTGGCGGGCGAGGAGGCACTGACCGAGGGCGAATACAAACTCGGCCACAACGTGCAAGCAGATTACTTCGCGCAAGATCAGTACAAGGAACTCGATCAGGACGCGCGCATTCTGGAGGATCTGGGCAGGCTGGCGCCTCGGTCCACTGATACGGAGTTGCGCAGTCTGCTGGGATGCTTTCTGTTTTCCCGCGAAGATGTGTTCAAGCGGATCGGCGTGCTGTCTGGCGGTGAGCGCAACCGGTATGCGCTGCTGCGGATGCTGCTGCATCCGGCAAATTTTCTGCTGCTCGACGAGCCGACCAACCATCTTGACCTGCGCGCCAAGGATGTTTTGCTCGAATCGCTTTCCAAGTACACCGGTACCGTAATATTTGTTTCGCACGACCGGTACTTCATCGACAAGCTGGCGACGCGAGTGTTTGAAGTAGGCGACGGCAGGGTGGAAGTTTATCCCGGCAACTATGAGGACTACCGCTGGCGCAAGGAAGGCGGCGGGGCGCAGTTGCAGGAAGCGGTACAGGTCTCGGCCAAGGCACAGCCAGGCAATGGGAACAAGTCCAAGCCGCCGGCTGCGGCGCCGGACACGAAGTCGAAGCGGGTGAATCCCATCAAACGCAAGCAGATGGAAGAGCAGTTAGGCGAACTGGAAGCGGAGATTGCACGAGCCGAGGCGGCCATCGCGCAATGCGAAACTGCGCTGCAAACCTTCGTCAGCGCGGAAGAAACCGCGCGGCTGACGCAGCAACTGGAAGAGGAACGCGCGGAACTCCAGAGCCGCCTGGGGGAGTGGGAAGATCTCTCGCAGGCGCTGCAGTCCTAGTACCGTGACCGCTGGGAGATTGCCGTTCGTGTAACGCCGCCGTCCCGGCGGCTGTCCGGCGAGCGCTACCTTCATTCGCTTGCGGTAATCACCTCGTGGTCACTTATTTCCCGACCGCCGTACAAGCTCTTTCGTAATCTGCAACATTAGAACCTTCTCATGCAATAGTCGACTAGGGCCAGAATGGCCGGAAACGCCAGATCTGCCGCCTGCGGCGCCGTCCCTCACGAGCCGAACGGAAATAAGGAAAACCAAGTCCATGTTGCAGCCAACGCAGAACTCAGTCAGCCCACAAAGATATCCCGCCACACCTGCCACCTACACGCCGATGACCACCGCGGCTCCGCCCTTGGAGCAGGCCACGATTGGCCGCTCGCTGGTCATTAAGGGCGAGATCAGCGGATCGGAACCGCTCTATATCGACGGGCAGGTCGAGGGCAAGATCAACTTCTCCGAAGGTCGAATCACCATCGGACGCAATGGACATGTCGCCGCCAACATCATCGCCAAAGAACTGGTGATCATGGGCACGGTGAATGGCAACGTCGAGTGCAGCGACCGGCTGGAGATCCGCGGTGAAGGGTCGGTGACCGGCGATGTGGTGACCCGGCGCATTAGCGTGGAAAACGGCGCCGTGATGAAGGGCAGCGTCGAAGTGCGCGCCGGGGCCAAGAGCAAGGAAGATCAGCCGCAGGCTAAGTCCACGGTGAGCGAACCGCCCAAAGCCTTGGCGGCCACGGCCGGCGCGGGGAGCTAAAATCATAAATCCGCCTCGTGTTAGCGCAACGGCTCCCAAGCCGCCGATGTGGGGGTGGCGCAGAGCTTTAGGGCGTGAGAACTCTTCTTTCGCCCCTCCGGGGCTTGTTCATTTCGCACTTGGACCCACGGCTTGCGCCGTGGGCATTACTCTGACGCCGCTCCGCGGCTAGAAACTAATGGTCCGCTCCGCTGCGACGCGAAGCACAGAATCAGGGCAGCCCCGCCGAAACTACTCCGTGCCACATCCTCACTTCTTTCTCTGCCCTTCCGGCTCGAAGTTGAGCGAAGCCGAGTTCATGCAGTAGCGCTGGCCCGTGGGTGCGGGGCCATCGGGAAAAACGTGGCCGAGATGGGCGTCGCAGCGGGCGCAGCGGGCTTCGGTGCGCACCATGCCGTAGGTACGGTCGGTGTGTTCGGCGACGGCGGATGGGTCCACCGGCTTCCAAAAGCTCGGCCAGCCGGTACCGGAGTCGAACTTGGTTTCCGCGCTGAACAGCGGAGCGCCGCAGCAGACGCAGGCGTACATGCCCTTGTCGTGGTTGTCCCAGTATTTCCCAGTGAATGCGGGTTCAGTTCCCGCCTGACGCGCGACGTTATATTGCTCCGGCGAAAGCTGCCGCCGCCATTCCGCGTCGGTCTTGGTGATTTTGTCTGCCATCCGTGCCTCCAGGTTTATGATGCCGCAATCGGTGTTGCGGTCGCGGTGTTGTTTGGATGACACCCCTCATTTGGGGAACCAAGTCTGTTGCAAGAGTTTTCATCTTGACTTCACCCAAGCCTGATTCCATACTGAGTATCCCCCCTTTGCCGAACGCTCGATTTCCGGAGGACTTCCCGTGAAAAGGTTTACTCAACCCCGCAATGCCGCTGAACTCCCAGAACCGCTCAATCGCCAACTCAGCCAGTACGTGCTTGCCGCAACCGCGGCTGGAGTGGGGATGTTGGCGTTAGCCCAATCGGCTGAGGCGAAGATCGTTTACACACCGGCAGACAAGAAAATACCGCATGGAGTGACCCCACTCGATCTGAATCACGACAAAACCAACGATTTCTTCTTTAGTCATACAGGAGACAGCCACCATTCGGTCATGTACGTTTTTCCGGCGACTAAAGAGAAGTCAAATCGGATATGGGGAGGCAGGTATGACGCTTCTGCCTTGAAGGCAGGGATTTCAGTCGGCTCCAAGGGCAAGTTCACATCCCAGTATGCCCACGTAATGGCCAGATGGAGTTCAACCAGCGGTTCAGGAAAATGCGAGGTGGGCAGCAGTTGCGATGGACCATGGGTGAATGTCAAGAACCGCTATCTCGGGTTTAAGTTCTACATCAAGGGCAAGGCTCATTATGGCTGGGCGCGATTGAACGTTTCTGTCGGCGGTTTCTTCGATGTGAAAGCCACGCTGACTGGTTACGCCTATGAGACGATTGCGAACAAACCGATTATCACGGGCAAAACCGAAGAGCCGGATGTAATCACCCTTGAACCCGGCGGCCTCGGAGCCTTGGCAGCGGGAGCGTCGCGACTTCATAGGTGAGATTAGCTGTCAGTTCATCACTTGCTTGCCGCAGCGAACCGGGACGCCTTCCGGAGGCCATCAACCGACATGCTATCATTGAGTTACTCATCGTGGCGGTGTAGCTCAGGTGGTTAGAGCGACGGTCTCATAATCCGTAGGTCGTTGGTTCGAGTCCAACCGCCGCCACCATTACCTTCAACAACTTGCAGAAGATCTGGCGGGATCTCCATTTCACTTTGGTGCGCGGGTGGTGCGGATTGGTGCGGACTTGTTTCCGCCTTTTCGACAGGAACCTCGTCCAGTCGGTCCACAAAGGACACATTCGCACCGGGGATCAGATGACCGTAGGTGTCCACCGTGACCTGGATGGAGCTGTGCCCCATCTGTTCTTTCACGTACACAATCGACGCCCCGCTCTGAAGGAGCAGCGATCCGAACGTATGACGCAGATCGTGAAGGCGAATCTTGCGGATTCCGGCCTTGGCCAGCACTGGGAGAAATATGCGGTGGTAGAGGTTATCGGGATCGAGGATGGTCCCTTCTGGTGACCTGAAAACGAGTTCATCGGAGATGTCGTTCCTGCCTTTCAAATACGCCTCCAGCAGCCGCTTGTCGCGCAGTTCGACGAGGACCCTTCGGAGTTCACGGGATAAATCCACTCGTCTCGCCTTCTTGCTCTTGGTCGTGGTGTGCTCGTGGCGCACATAGTTGTGCTGCACCAGGATGAAGCGGTCGGAACAACCCTCATCCGCACCGAGTTGAAGGTCGCCCCACTGGAGTGCGACGAGTTCTCCACGGCGCAGCCCCGTGCGCACTGCCATCAACAACAGCGGATAGTACTCTTGGCAGATCTCCTGCGCGGCCTTCAAGAACTGTTGAACCTCCTTGGTCGTGAGCGCGACACCTTTGGTTTCGGCAGTTTTTGCGGAGCGCGTGAAACGGCCCAACCGGGCAGCCGGGTTCGACTCGATGAGTTCCTCCTCAATTGCCTGATTGAACAGGCCGCGGACGACGCACAGCGCGTTGTGGACAGTGTTGCGCGAGAGCTCCTTCTCAGTAAGGTCGCTGATCAAGGATTTGATCTCATCCCGCTTAATTTCGTCCAACCGCTTATTCCCGAATCTGGGTCGGAGGTATTGCCTCAGAACACCTTCGTAGCCATCTGCTGTTGATGTTTTACACTCGATGCGGGCGTAGTCCTTGAGCCAACGATCCGCGTAGACATCGAAGGTGGGACTCTTGCCGCCATCCGAATCCAGGACGCTGAGGTCCCCGAGAGCGAGCTTTGCCTCCAGTGCGCGGCGCACCTGCTCAGCCGCCTCGCGGCTCCCCACGCACCGGTTCTTGCGTCTTCCGTGATAGTTGACGTATACGTACCACTTCGAGCCGCGTTTTTTGATCTTCACGCCCATCAGTTTGTTCCCATAACTCCAGTCACCAGTTCATCCACGATACAGCCCACGTCAGTCGGCTTCAAGCTGTGGCTTTCTACCCACCGATCAAAAGCGCTCCTGCGCACCAGGATTTTCGTGCCCACTTGGGCCGCCGGCAGGGGATTTAACGGCCGGTGGATCCACTCCCGAAGTGTACGCTCGGAAACACACGCATAGCCCTGCAGGGCTTTCAGGTCAAGCCACTCAGGCGCCCATTTTGAATCTCTCACCAATCAGTCCTCAGTTGTGCGGCAGTGAAGCCTTGAGTCTTGATACACGTGCCGGATGTGCCACATTGCCCCATATAGACCGTCCTCACGCCTGCGCGTGGACGCCCAATATGGGAGAACCCGGCACATGCGGCACTACATCGCTTCGGAGAGCTACTCCAATGAATCCTTTGGAGCGATTTGTTCTCTTGCGACAGAATCCTTTCGACTCAAGCTGCTGTGTGAATCGCTTCTGTGATCCTTCGTGCTCGCCGGTCTGTTCGCACCACGCCTTCCAGTCAGAAAACAGAGCACTGGAAGCCGCCCAAGCCCCTCTCTCACAACTGCAGCGTTCTTCCAGCCAGCGGCCTATAGCGTCTTCGGCGGCCAGGTATTTTTCCGTGGCGTCACGCACTGCGCTGGGCGCATTAAGACCCTCTTTCTGCCAATCGAGGCAACCTTGGACCGCCCAACTCAGGATTCCTGGGAACTCGACCTGCAATTTTTCGCTCAGCAGCGGATCGCGCTCAGTTTCAGGAATTGTGACGGTGAACGGCACAAGATAGAGACGTCGCCGGATTGCCTCGTCAACCGACCGCAGGCCGGGCTTGTGATTCCCCGCGATGACCAGCTTGAACTCCGGGCGGAACTCGAAAAAATCGCAGCGCATGAATCGTGCTGCGATCTTGTCACCGCCGGTCAAAGACTTGATCTTCGATTCCGCCCAGCGTGCTCCATCCTCCGTTTCGATGGCTGTAACAAATCGTGCTCCGCGCAATCCAGCAAGGTCGGTCGGATGCTGTTCAGTCGCACTCGCCGTGAAGGATGATGCGGGAGCGGTCTTGGCATAATCGCCTAGCAGACTTGAGATTGCGGAGAGGAAGACGCTCTTGCCGTTTGCACCCGTTCCATACACAAAGAAAAGCGCGTGTTCCTGCGTCACGCCGGTGAGGCAATAGCCGCTCATCCGTTGCAAGAATACTTGCAGGGCGTAATCGCCGCCGGTCACCCGCTTAAGAAAGCGTAGCCACTGCGGGCAATCATCGCCGCGCCCAGCTGCTGTGACCTTCGTCAGAAAGTCAGCACGGCAATGGTCACGACTTTTTCCAGTTTGAAGGTCTATCGTGCCGGCAGGCGTGTTCAGCAACCAAGGATTAGTATCCCACCGCTCAACTGTTGCGGCGTGATCGCGATCAGCCGCAGCCAGGCGTTCCACGGCTTGACGCAAGCTTCGCGGCAATCAGCTTTTCGGAGTCGCCGCAATCCGCGCTCGCTTCGCGGCAGATACCGCGAGCAAGGTCGAACACATGCAGCGTGCTATCTTCAACCCAGCGCATCCCGTCCCATCCCATCCACTTGCCCCAGCCGTGGACATAGCGCCAGTTATGCGCATACTTTCTAGAGAAACGCAGCGCCAGGGCATCCTCAGAGAATCGCGGCGGTAGGGAGTCTCTTCCAGCGGCAATCTCGGCTAAATCAGTCCCAATTGTCGCAAGCGCAGTCGTGGGGATGCTAGGATCGTCCAATATCTGCTGTGCCTTCTCAGTAAGCTTCGCCGCTCGCCTTCGATTAGCCGCGTCGCGCACGATGCGGATGTAGCATTCGATGCTGGGGCGCTCAGGGACGCCGTCGAGCAAGCTGGCGAAGCAACTTTCCGCTGTGATCCTGACTATGCCCAGTTTGAACAGGACTTTGCCTTCACAGAAGAAAGAGATCAGGAGGGCGTGCGGTACCACTCGATTACCGTGACGCTGCACCCAGTCGTCGGGGGAAACGTGCGGACAAAGAGAATATCCCGACAGGAATTTCTAAGGAACCACCGTGGAACCGCCTCTCTACCCAGATGAGCGGCCGGATGCACTGGGCAAAGAACGCACTGTCTCTCGCCATCTACGAATACTTGTAAGCCGTCAAGCATCTTAAACCTCCGTTCTCACAGGATGGCCGATTATAAATCGTACTCGCCCCAAGGCAGGTGTGTTCTTTGAAAAGTAAAAACGGAACTAATCCAGATATTCGGGCGGGGGCGCTTTTGACAAGTATTCGATCAGGGAAGCTTCGTCGGGCTGCGCTTGCGACATGCGACGAAGTCACAAAAGGGTAGTGGGGTCATAGCGTGGAGATGGTCCATCTTTTATGGTCGCATAATTGCCCCATCTATCCGAGGAAGGTTTCCAGTTTTTTGCGAGTAAACCCTTCGCCCTCGGCAAGTCGCCAAAGGGCATCAATCCATATCTCATTCAAACTGGTGCGCGGTTTGCCCTTCTTTTTACGCTTTGCTTGGATTGCGCGAAGCACTAGAAACTCTTCCGCCATAAGGTAAACGGTACTGCCTTCGGCTCCATCCGGGATTGTCTGTTTGCGACCCACGTACCACCATACTTATTGACAGACGGCCAAAATAAATCCATTATAATGGATTTAGCGGCAGATCATCTCTGCATGACCTTTAGTGTCGTGAGGAAAGGGCGAAAGGGTTTATACTTGGGTTACGGGTTGACTGGTTGTCAAGTACCAGATAAGATTCCCGTCTTGTCCGTACTTTCCTTCATCGCCTCAGGCCAGAGGAAGTTGGCTGGTTGCCTACAAAGGCGAATCGGAATCTTTGAAAAGTTCGAAAGATTGGCCGCTGTCCCTTCGGGGATCAGCGGCCAATTGGCCAGAGGCTAGCTAACATCGGCCAGAGCGGGGGGATTCGAACCCCCAATCGTCCGATTAGTAATCGGCCGCTCTATCCAGTTGAGCTACGCCCTGAAATGGGTCGGGTGAGGAGAGCGCTTTTCCGAACGTTTACTCCTCACTCCGGCCCCCACAACTTCCTACAGAATCCACGTAGTTGTCCTCAAAGTCAACCCCTCGGGTTATACCTCAATAGCTTTATTTTTACGCCATTACTCCAACCAGTTCTTCCAAGCTCCAGAGCATGGTCCGCAAGCCCTGCTCCCATAGCGGGCGCACTCTCAAACTGCTGTGGGGGCGCGCGAAGTCGTAGTACCAAAAATGCAGCTCCGGTGCAGCCCGCAAGTTTTCTTTTTTCTTGGAGAACGCATAGGTCAAGCGCGTTAGTCTACGGCACCATTGGCGAAGAGAGCCGTTCTTGCGTTCCACGTGTGATGTGCAAGCCCTCGCCAGATCAGGATTCCCGCTGCCAACCACACGTCATTTTGGCCTTGCTTTCTTCGGGCCAAAAGAGCCAAAATGACAGCGGGTTTCCAAACCCTGTCCTTGGCTCATACCCGAGGACGTTCCCCGTGAGCGGCTGCAATCCGCTTGCGGAGAGGATTGGTAGTCGGTGGAGTTTAGTCGGAATTGAACCGACGCCGGGCCAACCTGTCACGGCGAGACCCGGCTCCACGTGGATAATCCCACAAGGAACACGAAAGGCCAACGTCCTTTGGTTAAGTGGATGTTGGCCTTTTATTTTCATAACTCTATGGAGTATAGTATTTTTATTATGCAGAGTCAAGACAAAGGCGCTTGCGTTTAGAAGAAATTTCTTATAGCATGGCTATCTGGACGTTCTTTGACTTCGTGAACACTCGTGGGGACAACGAGATTCACGACTGGCTGAATTCGAAGGAAGTGCGGAAAGAGGCAAAAGCCAAGATCAATGCACGGCTCATCGCCTTGCAGGGAGTTGCCATTTTTCCGGAACAGTTTTTCAGTTCATATCGGGGATGGGATGGCTTGTACGAGCTCAGAATTGTCTACGCTCGTGTTCAGTATCGCCCTTTTGGTTTTTACGGTCCCAACCCCCGAGAGTTCACGCTTCTGGTAGGAAGCATCGAAAAAGGAAAAGTACCCAAATCTACTTTGAAGGTTGCCGATGAGCGCAGAAAACTCGTGCTATCTGATCCCAAGAACCGCATCCGATCCCACGACTATAGCTAAGCACCTATTGGAATCGTGGAAGGATCAGGACTATCGGAAACAGTTTGTGCGCGAACGAGTGCAAAGCGCTGTTGCGCTACAAATTCGTTCACTTCGAGAGCAGCGCAATGGGATGACACAGACGGAACTTGCTCAGCGCATGGGGAAGGCACAGCCTTGGATTTCGCAGATCGAGAACCCCGATTACGGCAAGTGGAGCGTTGCGACACTCTTGGACTGTGCGGATGCGTTCGACAGCGACTTGGAAATTAGGTTTAGGCCATTTTCGCGCTCCCTTTACGAACTGTCCCACCAGGACCAGCACTACTTCGAAGTACCGAGTTTTGAAGAGGAACTTCCTGAACTTGAACGTGCTGCAAGTTTCGGGTGGGTAGCCAGCACCGGAAGATGGAGCGATCTCACGCGAGCTGCTGCATTGCTTTATCCATCGCAAAGTACCGTAGCTCCTCCAAGAGCAACCCAGATTTTTTCTACAGGTACGGGAGGGACTGGCCGTACATATCAGATGTTGATGGGATCATTCATGGCTAGTACCCGAACTGTCAGCTTGTATGACGGCCCCGAACAGGAAAAAGATGCGCGCCGCCGCGGATCAAAAGGCTTTATAAAACGAGCTAATGCCGCTTAAAAGGAACATATTTCTATGACAGATTCTCCCGATATTCCAGCGCAAGAGCTACTCCCACCCCCAATACCGGCACAATTGAAGGTTGTGCGCCATGAGAATTTTGAGTCATGGTATTCAAACAACATTCAATTCCAGCCTAGTGAATGGGACCTAAGGATGACATTCGGGGAAGTTGACTTCGCTAATTGGGCTGTTCAGCAGCATACTGCGATGACGGTTAGTTGGCTACAAGCCAAAATTATGCACCACTTCCTGACGGTACAATTGGCAATTCACGAACTGTCCCACGGGAAAATCCCCGTCCCTGCATCCGTATTTCCTCCTGAACCTCAACCCCCAGAAGGAATCTTGGCTGATGATCCTGGCAGCCAGCAGATCTACGAACTCATCAAGAAATTGCGAGAACGGTTCATTGAATCCCTGAAATGAAAGATGGTGCCACAAACGACCGAACCGGGGGTCAATAAGTGTAACCGAGATTTTTCGCCAACTACCGTCACTCGGCTACAATTTTGCGCTGAGGTTCAAAGCACTTTCCAGTTATTGCAGCTTCGCGTACTCTGCCTTGGCTTGCTTCAGGATGGGGATTTCGGGGTCGGCGTCTTTCCAGAGGGTGAGGAAATCCTGATAAGCCGCCTTGGCCTTGGCCGTTTCACCCTGCATCGCGTAAGCGCGGGCCAGGCCGAGCCGAGCAAGAGCGCCCCATGGAAAGTTCATCACCACTCCTCGATGGTCGAGGAATTTCTGAAATTCCGCTGCCGCTCGGTTGCCGTCGTGAAGCATGAGATAGGCTTCGCCCCGCAAATAAACCGGGCACAGGAAGATCGTGAGGTCGGCCGTAGGTTCGCCGAGTTCGGCCGTGCTCGCCACCTTCAATAGTTCGACGGCCCGGTTCGGGTCTTGGCGCCCTAGGGCGACCGCCGCACGAATGGTGGGCAGCCAATACCTCTGGACCAGCGTGTCCAGCGGGAAGGTGTTGTCGAGTTCGGCCGCCAGCTTGTCCGCCGCTGCCGTATCGCCTGCCCGCGCCAGGGCCAGCGCCGCTATGGTCCGCACATCGCGGTTCGGAGCCAGCTTCAACGCCGCATGAGCCTCGGCACGCGCCTGCTCCCGATTTCCCGATTCCACGTCGCGCAACGCCGCCTCTGCTTGATATCCTGCAGCCGTTTCTTTGGCGTCGTTGCGCTGAGCGGAATCCATCGCCCGCCCGGTCAGTTCGTGCGCGTTCTTCAGCTTGCCGTGCCAGCCTTCCGTGTCCGCTTGCATGGCCAGCAACAGGTCTTCCGAGCCCGGCTTTCCCATGGCCGATGAGACCCACTGCGCCATCTGCGCCGCATCGCCCTTCAGAAAGGCCAAATAGTAGCGGCTCTGGAGCAACTCCTCCCTCTCCAGCTTGCGCTTCTCCGCCTGCCTGAACACGGCCTCCGCCTCATCCAGCCGGTTGCGGCTCATGTAGGCAAGGCTGAGGAGATAATAGTTGATCCCATTATTTGGCTCGAGGCGCTGCGCCACTCGCCACTCCTCCAATGCATTTTCATAGTTTCCCAGGGTGGCGGAAATGGCTCCCAGCCATTGGTACGGTGTGGCGTCTCTAGGATAGGTCTGCTGCCACAGCTCGTCGGTCTGCGCCACCCTCTCCAGCTCTCCCGTCGCAAAAAAGTAGTAGCCCGCCTCGATGAGGAACCGCTCCCGTTCGCTTACCTTCTCCCGCAGCTCGTAAGCCTTGCGTGCATTCGCGGCCGACCACTGGATTTCGTTGAGGTCGAAGTAGACCGTCGAAATCCAGGTGTAGGCCATAGCAAAATTCGGGTCAAGTTCCACCGCCCGTTTGAAGAAGGGCAGAGCGGGTGTGTCCCCTTTCGCATAGTCCGTCTTTACTCCCAGGCTGTAGGCTTTCAGCGCCTCCAGCGACGGTGTGGTGGCTTCCTCCACCGGCGTGGCGTATTTCTCCACCGAGCTGAGCGACTCACCCAGCTTGCTGCGTAAGTTGATCGCGGCGGCGTCCAAAGCCTTGAGCACCGCTTCCTTGCTCGCGGCCTGCTCCTGCGCTTGCGCCAGCACATCGCCCGTGTTGCAGTTCAACGCCTTCAGTCCAATCACGTACTGGCTGCCCAACTTCGCAATCGAGCCCGTCAGCATCGCCTTGCTACCCGTGCGCTGGCAGACCTCGGTTGTGACCTCCGGCGTCAACCGTTCCCCGGCGGGACGGCCCATCAGCTTTAATATCTCATTCACCCTGCGCTCTGAGACCAAAGCGAGAAAGGGCGATTGCCCAAGCTGCACCGAGAGTCCCTGCTTCAGCGTGTCATCGAATACCGTATCGCCCGTCTTGTTGTCGAAATCGGATAGAACGATGGTGTCCTTGTCGGTCAAAGTCCTAGCTCGGCGCCAAGGATAGAAAAGCCAGACGGCGATCAGCACGACCAGCAGCAGAACTGCCGATGGCACAACAATCTTCCAGAGCTTCTTGTTCTCCGCTTCGGAACTTCTCTGCGGCGGCGGTTCAATTGCCGCCGCCGCCCCGGCTTCCGCAACCGAAGCCGCGCCAACGATCTCCTTGCCTTTCCCGATTTGCGCAGCGTCTGTGGATGCGAGATGGCCGAACGTCGCCTCCGGGAATTCCGGCGGATCGACGAATTGATGCCTAACTCTAGCCGAAGGGGCGATGAAGCGATAACCCCGCTTGGGGATGGTCTCGATATAGAGGGGTGTGTCGGCTGAGTCGCCCAGGGCGTCGCGTAGATTCATGACCGCCATGCTCAGACTGTGGTCGAAGTCTACGAAGGTGTCGGAAGGCCACAGAACCCGGCGAAACTCTTCGCGGGCCACGATCTCTCCGGCATGTTCGAGCAGGTAGACCAGGATGAGGAAGGATTGCTCGCGAATCTTGACGGGCGTGCCGTCGCGTCGCAACTCCACTTTTCGCGTGTCGACTTCAAAGACACCGAAACGCCAGGATTGGTCCGTGCTGACCGGCGTGGCCACAATCTCACACTCGGAGGTCTTGTAAGGGAAGTATAGCACGGCGTTTGCGCCGGGGCGGCCGTTGATCTCTCAAAGCACATCACTACATAACATATTATTCATCAATCACTTAAGAGACGAGATGAATTTGAAGCCGAAATGATCTCCAAAGTATCGACAAGAGCCCCGATTAGGGCGCAACGTAGCTGCGTAAGAACTTCGAGATGAGGAGATTTTCCATGTTACGAAAAATGCTCAGCCTCCTGATTCTTCTACCCTGCATCACCCTAACCAGCAGCGGCTTCTTAAGAGCCCAAACGATCTATCACCCGGAAAAGCTAGGGCCGCGGGACTATAACTTCACGACCGTTGATTCACCGGGCCTCTACCATGAAGTCGACAACGGCTGGTTTGTGACTTGGGTCAACAACAGTGGGCTAGTAAGCCAGATGTACATCGGAATTGACGGCAACGCGCACACCGCTGTTCTGCTTGAGGATGGATGGAAAGTCATCGACGTGCCTGGAGCCACCAACACGGCAGGGACGAATGCCAACTCTCAAGGACAGATCGCTCTGACATACTGGGGCGCGGATGGTGTCACGCATCTGGCGATCTGGAAAGAAGGCCAATATTCCTACGTCAATGACCCGTGTCCGGCTGAATACACATACGGCCTTGCAGTTGGGATCAACGACTGGGGACAGGTAACCTCCTACGTTGTTGACTCCAATGGCGTATCCCTGGCATGTGTGGGAAGCCCGATTTTTCCCTATCGTGGCGCGGTTTTCGGATTTCCCGGCGCAGTCGGCACGATCCCAATGATGACCAACGATTGGGGCGTCACGGTGGGCGCCTATTGGGACGCGCAAGGCGTTCAGCACGGATTTGTCCACCGCATGATTGGCAATGTTTTTACCTCTGTTGACTTCCCGGGAGCGTCCAATAGCTGGGTGCAAGGCATCGACGACGAAGGCATAATGAACGGGTCCGCCCAACTCAATGCCAGCGGCAATTGGGCTGGATTCGAGATCATTGGCCGCCACATCGAAGGCTGGAATGTGCCGAACGCGGTGCAGACGGATCTCTTCGTAATCACCAATGACCTGCGTGTAGCTGGGCTCTATCAGTCCGCCGACGGAGTCTGGCACGGTTTCGTGGCGACGCCCAGATAAGTGGCTAAACAGGCTGCGGAAGAACTCGATCCCGGATTCATGACTGTTGAACGTGCACTTCGATTCATGGCCGGGATCATGGGCCGAGCAGAAGATCACCTATAGCCTTCAGCCGGCCCTCAAGAAGAACGGAAGAAGTGGCTCCGCGATTCGCACGGTGAAGGCAGAGGCAACGACGATTCGACAGTAATGGCAAGGGAAGGAAGGAGTCACTCCTTTTTCTTGCTTGTTTTGGGATAAGTGCTGTAACCAGGCGATTTCACAAGCTTGCGCCGTCTATTCGCCCTTATCTTGGGGATTTTGAGTGTAAACGAGATTTTGCATCAACTGACGGTAGCTTCCGATTGGCCGACCATCCGGGAGTAGAGTGACGAGAAGCGCGTTTGTCAGGATCAATCGGACGGGGTACGGATCGCCTCCGGATCGAACAAGACACCAAACACGAGGAGTTAGCTTATGTTCAGCACCTTATTTCTGCAAACCTTGTGCCGCAATAAGGCGTAGAAGACACGTGGCAAGCAGATCACGGCCGCCGCGACGTAAAACACGCCTGCGGGCACTATGGGCGAGGCTGCATGACGTTCGTAGAACTTAAACGCGATTATGGCGCAGCTTGCGCATAAAGCAACGATGATGTTTGCATTGAGTTTTTTGAGCATTGGTTTCTCCTGAAGAACAGATCGCACCGCCATTTGTGGCCAGCCGTCAGTACTCCAGTCGCACCATCAACGCAAATCTTACAGGTCTGCTTTGATTAATCTCAGCTTTTCGCTGAGTTCCTGAACCTGAAGGCGCCTGGAACGTGCCAGAATGACGCCGATCACCGTCATGGCGATCAGAGCGGCTACACGAGCGCCCGTCTCGATCAGGTGCAGGTGCGGAGGAACAGCAATTGCATTCGGCGACGCGCCGATGCCTGCAAGCTTTACCGCTAAGAAGCCAGCCACAGCGCCGCAGGGGACACCGGCATAGAGCCACCGTGCGATACGCAGATCCCTTTTTGCCCGCGCGATCATAAATTTCAATAGACTAACCGTATCCAAAGTGATCGCATCTGAGCGGTTGCATCGAGCGCGTCGGTGCCAGACTACGCCGAGTACCAGACCAAGAATCCAAATCACACTTAGCGTGCCATGCGTCGTGACGCGTCCCGTGGCTTCCTCGAAGATAAGCAGGAGGGAAGTGCCACACATGATCGCAAACACGATCCGGTTGAGCCGCTGATGCAGCCGGTTCAGACGCTGCAAATCCTGCAGTAGATGTTGCGTGTCGGGCTTTGGGGCAGTTTGCCAAAGGGTAACTAACGGATCACGTGGTGGCAAAGAAGTCATAAAAGATCTCCGAGGCTGAGCCTAATAGCGGATTTGGCGCGGTGAAGCCGCACAGAGGTGTTGCTTTCGCTTATGCCCAGCGCAATGGCGATGTCCTTTACCGGCATATCTTCGAGATAAAGACTTGCCACCGCCTTGAGATTTTCAGGCAGGTTCCGCACAGCCTCGATAAGACGGGCCAGGCGCATGGCATGGGCCGTCGCTTCATCGGGAGCCGGGGCTAGGTCGGGTAAGGCATCGCTCAGCGGCTGGGTCTGCCGCACGAGAGCGCGCCGGACATGGGTGACGCAGATATTTTGCGTGATGCGGGCAATGTAGCTCCTTAGCGTAGTGTTGTCATTCAAGCGTGGCAGGGCCTGCCAGACGGCGATCCAAACGTCTTGCGCCAGATCATCGACCCTGTCGGGGTGGCGTTCATAAACGGTTGCGATGCGACGCACCATGGCGGCATGGACTTCGACGATCTCCTCCAACTTGATCGTACCGCTCACATCCCACCTTCTTTTCTACCGTAGTCTTAAATACAGTCGCTGACCACGACAGGATCTTACAAACAAAGCATGTAAGACTTGGCGCCCGAATTCACGACTTTGATCGAAAGCTTTTCCCCGCTGCCCCTGCCGGGGGGAGTCTCGGGGCGATCCTTGCAATTTTATTCACCTTGATTGCCCACTCACTGAGTGGCAGACTGCCCTTGACAACCGATAGAGCGACGCGAAAAACTCGTGGCCGGTGTACTCCCGATGAAATACCCAAACCGATTCGTCGTGCTCGGCAGTTGGCTAACCGTATTGCATTCCCTATGAGCGATGCTTCTGAAGCCACGCCCGCGCCGCCGGTGCGGCACTATCGCATTTTGAAAGGACCAAACGGTCTGCGCGCAGGCTGGCGGCTCCTAATCTTTTTCGCCATCCTCCTGCCGCTCTCTTACGGTGTGAGTCGCAGTGTCGATGCTCTGATCCGCCGCATGCATGCCGATTTCTCGACCTCGCTAGACGACGTCCTTTCGCTGGACTTGCTGGTCCTTCCCCTGCTGATCGCAACCTGGATTATGGGACGCATCGAACGCCGCACCCTCGCCGATTACGGCTTGCCATGGCGGCGAGCCTTCGGACGCCGGTTTTGGCAGGGGGCTGGTTTCGGCTTTGTGTCGATGAGTTTACTTCTTGTGACGATGCGACTTGCGGGCGTCTTCTCATTCGGCGCCGTTGCACTGCACGGATGGGATGTGTGGAAGTACGCCGCCGCGTGGGCCGTTCTACTGTTCCTGGGCGCATTGCTGGAGGACTTCCTCTATCGCGGATATCTGCTGTTCACGTTGACGACGGGGATCGGCTTCTGGCCGGCGGCGATCGTCACATCGTTGCTCATGGGCGGAATGCACTACTTCAATCCCAGCGGTCATGGGCTGGGACCGGTGTCGGCGACGGTGTACTGCTTGGTGACCTGCCTTGTCTTGCGGCGAACCGGCGATCTCTGGATGCCGCTGGGAATCCACTCGGCATGGGCCTGGGGCGAAGTTTACTTTCTACGGCGTGCCAGACAGCGGTTTCCCGGCCAACGGCCATCTGTTCAACGCCAGCTTTCACGGCAACCTATTGCTGACCGGCGGTGGTTTTGGTCCGGAGGCTAGCATCTTCACCCTGGTTTTGCTGGCAATTTGGGGCGTGATTTTCTCGGTTTGGCTGCGCGGAGTGAGGTATCCCTACCCTGCTACCCTTCAGCCGCCGCAGGGCGGATCGCCAACTGAAGGCACCAGCCGCGCGGAAGCTTTATAGGTGCTAGGACGAAACCACGCCAACGATAATACTCCCAAATCACGCTTCCTGGTCCCTCAGTTGTTGTAACCAGTTAGCGCAAGCTTGCGCTCTTTGTTCGCCAAAAATCGGGTCAATAAGCGTAAACGAGATATTACATCAGTTAACCGAAGGTGCTACTTTCTTCCCAGCGCCAACCTGCCCAACGTGGTGGGTTGGGCGGTGATTACGTCCGGCCCCTTCGTCTTGCCCGCAATGATGGGCTTGCTGGGCACCGTCTCGTAAGCGTAACCGGTCAGAGTCCCCGAAATCCCACCTTTAGGCTGGAAGCTAACGTCGAGGCGCGCCCAGCCATAATGGGTCTTCCCTTTGATGCCGAACTTCAACCCGAGATAGCGATTCTTGACGTTGATCCAATTGCCGCTGGACCGCACTACCCGCTGGGCGCTCGTCCACTCTACGTAGGCCATTACCGCCGCTCTTTGATGCTTCAGAAAAGGGGACTTGGGTCCAACGACCGCACCTTTGGAGAGCGCGACGACCAGACTCGAGTGCTCTTCAAAGCGGTCACTTCCCCTTACATCAAGGAGTGTGAGTTCGTCCTGGCAGAGGCCGCCAAACGATGTGCAGTTGCCATAAGTGGAAAAAAGAAAATCTCCGGTGCCGCTATTATCAAGGTCCAAATAGTAGCCTCCGACGCCCTGGTGAGTTTTCGTATATATGATCTTGGCTTCGGCGGGCCGGCTCAAGGCCAGAAGTCCCACCCCGGCGGCGCTCGCGGCGAGAGCATACAGGCTGAGCTGGTGATTGAGCGGTCCTGGGAGTTTCGCGGTGTTGCGGGGGAGGAGAGATCTCTTCATAGAGCCTCCTTTTGGTCCAGTTCATTATGTGCCGCATATCTCGCGAAATCAACCTACAACATATTAGACGACTGACCCTGGCCAGGGCCGCACATCGGGATGTGACCGGGCTCACTGTTATGGGACCTTCGTTCGTGTAATATGCTTTCGGCCTCCCCGAAGAGCAGTCCCCACGGGGACGCAGCACTCCCTGAGGCGAATGACCCGAATTCTCGGGAAACACATTTCCGTCAAACGAGTTTATCTACTGGAGTTTAGTCATGAAACGCATCCGTATACTGGTTTTGATTCTATGTGCGTCCTCCGTGCCCGTCGGGCTCGTGGCGTGGGCTCAACAGCCAGCGGGCAAGGGGAGCTCCGACTGGACCGAGCTCCACCGGACAAACATGGAGCGCTGGAACCCGTATGAGCACGTGCTTAATGTCCACAATGTAGGGCGCCTCAGCTTGAAGTGGAGCTTCAAGACCGGCGGGTGGGTGGAGTCTTCGCCCGCGGTGGCTAATGGGATGGTTTATGTGGGTTCGGATGACACTGACCTGTCGGCGCTGAAGGCCAGCACCGGCGCCAAGCTGTGGAGCTTCAAGACCAGCGGCTGGGTGCAGTCCTCGCCCGCAGTGGCCAATGGGGTGGTTTATGTCGGCTCGCGGGACTGGAACGTGTACGCGCTAAACGCCCGGACCGGAGCCAGGCTGTGGAGCTACACTACCGGCGGTCCTGTGGGATCCTCGCCCGCAGTGGCCAATGGGGTGGTTTATGTCGGCTCAGACGACAGCAACTTATACGCGCTGAACGCCCACACCGGCGCCCTGCTGTGGAGCTACACCACGGGCAACTTCTGTTGCTGGCTGAATTCCTCGCCCGCCGTGAAGAATGGGGTTGTTTATGTCGGCGGGGGCAACAACGTGTATGCACTGAAGGCCAGCACCGGCGCCTTGCTGTGGAGCTACACCACCGGCCAGTCTGTGGGTTCTTCACCGACCGTGGCGGACGGGGTAGTCTATGTCGGCTCGGGAGACCACAACGTGTACGCGCTAAGCGCCAGCACCGGCACCCTGTTATGGAGCTACGCCACCGGCTGGTGGCTGGGGGGCTCCTCGCCTGCAGTGGCGAACGGAGTGGTTTATGTAGGTTCCTATGATGGCAATTTGTACGCGCTGAACGCCCGCACTGGCGCCAAGCTGTGGAGCTACCAAGGCTTCGCCTTTATAAATTCTTCGCCCGCAGTGGCGAACGGGGTGGTTTACGCCATCACGATCGCGCTGAACGCCCGCACCGGGGCCAGACTGTGGAGCTACCCCACCGGCGACCGTTCGGGTTCCTCACCGGCTGTGGCAAATGGGGAGGTTTATGTCGGCTCTGCCGACGGCAACGTTTATGCCTTCGGCCTGAAGAAGGGTCGGGAGTAACGACCGAATGACCCGCTTGAGCATAGACAGGCTTGAGCGGGTTTCTTGCTGGCCCTTCCCGGTGACGCGGATCGCCGTCGCCTGAAACTTCTGTTATCAGGCGATTACACGTTTTGACCGCTAACGCTCATTTGAGGGGTTTTGAGTGAAATCGAGATTTCTGAATAATCGTTTCCCTTTTTGCATTGCACCGACCCTTCATTGAGAATGGTTCAGTTCCCTGATGGCGAAGGAGGGCGACATGCCGGAGACCCGAAGCGGTCGCCCAAGCGATCGACTCGATCGATGACCAGCCTCTCGGTTATCGCATCAACATCTTCCTTGCGCGCCTATGTTCCGCGGGATCTATTTCCCCATGATGGGGAAAATAGCGTGCCTGAAGGTGGTGGCGCAAAACCGCCAAACCATTTTTCAAACTGGTCAAAGAAGCCTTCTTCGGCCGACGAGCGCGTCCAACAAGTCGCAACGTCCAAAGTGCGCATGAAGAAGTTGCGGCGCCGGATGTCTCCGGCGAAGTAAGCGCCTGAACCTTCCGGTACTGAAATGTCTTGCGGACTCAACCGAAACAAGTCATCGGACGATAGACCCCATACCTTGAAAAATCCCCGCCCCGAAGGGGCGGAAACCTACACTAACGGAGAACGCTACTTCTCCATTTCCGGCTGAACCAACACCACCGAAAGTCGGAGTCTGGTTCATCTGCCAGAAATGCGGCCACACCGTGATGCCCGGCAATCCCGATTTCAAGTGCTTCTGCACCAAGTGTGGCGAGGCCAATCGGGCCGCGTGATTCAAGGCAAAGATCCTTGGGCTGCCATTTTCACCGAAAAATAACTTGACTGTCTCCGGGCTGTAGCGCAATGCTTCTCCGCATGGACGAACAACCTGAGCGCCAGTTCGTCATCCTCAAGTACATGCACCAGGCTCCGAGCCTTGCTACCTGCGACCGCTGCCATCTTAAATTTCTCACTCCCTTGAGGGTCATAGGGTCGAAGTCGACCTGGACGGGAGAAGAACCTCAATGTCTGGCAACTTGAAGTCGCTGGGGCAGAAACATCCCTTAGTGTTCTACATTGTGATCAATTACACAATTTCTTGGGCATTGCTCTACCCAACGTTCAAGCTCCTACTCGCTGCAAAAGGCTCATTCCCGCCACTTGCGTTACTCGGACTCATAGGGGGTTATGGGCCTTCCCTGGCTGCGTTGCTTATGCTTGCCCTTCCCGGAGGATGGGAGGGCGCAAAAACTGGCCTCCGGAAGTTCTTGCAATGGCGCCAACCTGGGGGGTGGTACCTGTTCGTCATCGCTTTTCCAATTTGCATTCATATCGCAGCCGTCTTGATGCACATGCGTCCCGCAGCTGATTTCCGCAGTGGATTGCAAGCGATCCCTCTGTCGTTCATCATCGCACTTCCGTTTGGACCGCTCGGGGAGGAACTCGGTTGGCGAGGATACTTCCTACCCCAACTGCTCAAGCGCTACAATGCGGCGACCGCGACTCTCATCGTTGGTTTCGTGTGGGCAGCCTGGCATGTCCCGGCATTCGTGTTCCCGGGAGCAGCTATTCCTTCTTATTTCAGTGTCAATGCGTGGAGCATTTTTCTATTCGTGTGCAGCATTACGGCCGAGGCTTTTGCATTCACTTATCTGTATCTGAAAACGAAGGGCAGTTTGATTCTCGCAATTCTCTTTCATATGGCGTTCAACGCGAGTCCGAACATCGCGGAGGGATTGTTTCCCGCACTGGAAACGGCTAAAGCGGTTAGAGAACGAATCTACATTACGGATTTTGTGCTCGTCGCTGTGTGTATGCTCGCATGTTTTGCGTTTGACCGTACTCTTAAGGCCAAGGGGAGGTGAGGAAAGCACGAATGTCAATGTGCCATTTTGGATGGGCCACCGGTGGCGGTTTGGTACGCACTCAAAGCCCGCACTGGCGCCTACCTGTGGTCGAGCGGCATGACCGGCATGGGCTCTCCTCCCAATTTTGAGGCGAGAGCCCTTCACGGAAAATGACCGCTTAGCGGTACGAAGCGACGCTTGGCGTGGGGTAAGCGACACCGTGAAGCGATCAATTAACGGTACCGCTCTGACCGTAAAGTTCACCGTTCGCAGCCGCGTATTTGACCGTTCGAGCCGTTCAAACAGTAGGGGGGCTAAATATAGGCAAGGAGCGAAACGGGTCTGCATTGGTGCTCACGGTGTGGCCGCATTTCTGGCAGATTAACCAGACTCCGAGTCTTGGCAGCATGGGCCGGTAATCATCGCCTAAAACACAATAGGGACAGCGCACGATCTCCAGCATTTGATCCGGCATCGCAGTTTACCCCCGCTGGCAAATGATACCGCAAGTCCCAATCGCGCGGTCTTCTCCAGGGCAAGAAAATAGGCCGCGAGTTTCCTGTTGCCAGTCAGTCACGCAGCCCAAACAACTCAAAAAGAGTCGTCATGCCAATGGTACGCGATTAGCGATTCGACTGCTGGTGAAAAATTCACTCGCCTCCAGATGACTTTCCTGCGAAGGGCAGGCGCTCCGAGCGCTGCTGGAGCTTAGCTAGTAATGTTGGGATCTACAGATATCTCCCAGTGCTCCAACAGCCATTCTGGGACGTAACTGCGGTTCTTGTTTCGCTCACACCACCGCCTAAGCTCATCCGATCCGGCGCAGTTGCTTTCATCCAATTTCAGCCGTCGCATCTGGTTTTCAAACTCGGTCACTATGGGCGGGCGAGGCATAAACAGAGCTGCTGGGTCTCCCCAGCTCGGATTGCCTCGTCTGTGAGCCATGGCGGGAAATGCTGCAAGACTCGTCAAGCGTACTCCTTCTTGCGGCAGCGGTGGAAAAAAATTACTAGGCCGGATTCCGGGAATTATGCCTTGATTGAGAATGCCAGTTCTTGACGTGTCGATCGATGACTTCTCGGAGCGCAGACGCCTGATCTTCTACGATGATTCTGCAGGGTGCAAGATCGCAGCTTTCTGCCGCTCTTCAGACCCAGTGTTTTTCCTCGCGTACATGTCGCGATCGGCAGCGTCCAGAACTTCGTTGAAGTTCTTGCCGTTTGTCCATTCCGAAATGCCGATACTGAGGCTTAACTCGAAACCGCGTAGATACTCCGCACTATTCCAATCGCCTACACGAGCTGTAACTCTCTCCATAACGTTGCGAGCGCCGACAAACGACGTGTCCGCCAGAATCACCAGGAACTCGTCGCCCCCGTACCGAACGACGCAATCTGAGCCGCGCACAGCATGCTTCAGCAGCCCCGCAATCTGCACCAGCACGAAATCTCCCGTCAAGTGCCCGAATCGGGTATTTACTTGTTTGAAGCTATCTACGTCCACCAACATGAACGTCAGAGGATGACTCAATCGTTGTGCGTGGCTGATAAACCGCCCCGCCATGTCTTCCAGCGAACGGCGATTGTAGACTTCCGTCAGCGGGTCCGTGAAAGATTGCAGGCGCACCAATTCATTCTGCAGGGTCGTGGAAATGACTTGTTCTCTGGTCCGCCGTAGCTCTAAACGGCGAGTAACCAGATAACTGTTGAGCAGGACCAGCAGGACGAACAGACCAACCACCAATTGTCGGGAAACGCTAATCTCAAGATGGACGTTTTCCTCCTTCAGAAAGGCTGCCGGAATGATGAGCGCCAGGAGTCCAACTCCAACCAGCACGCCTGTGAGGGATACAATGACCCACAATTCCCAATCGCGCTTTTCCAGTTTCGACAGCTCTTGTGCCATTCCGGAAAAAAGCTGATTTGGGTTGTGGTTCATTGGCTTCGCTCCAGTCTAGCCTAGGATTGCAAGCTCCCGGTCAGTACGAAGGTAACGCCTGGAGCAGCGGGTTAATTTTCCATATCCACGCAAAAGCACCACTACCGGGGCCAAAAGACCTCTTGCCCTGCACCATTTCTTGTGCTAGCGTCCAAAGCCGCACTGGGCGGCCTTTTCGAAGCGTCACGGTTGCCAGACGTGGCACGCCAACTTTCCTTTGCAAGGTCGCCCAACGCTAAATCCGGTAGGTACACCTTCAACGTCACCCGTCTAGTCTGGTTGGCACCCACCTTTTAGAACTCGGTCCAATCGGAGCGGTCCTTTGCCCGCAGCCTCAGAAACGCGCATTGACTTGCACTTATCCCGCAAGACTTTTCACCCTTGTCTCTGCTTCGATTCCGTGCTATAGAGGGTGCGCAGTTCAGAGCAGTTCGCGATGAAACATTGGAGAAACCATAATGACGAACATACTGCAACAACGTGTTTCGAAGATGCGTCTGGGAGCGGCCAGTGCCACGCTGACGCTGGTAGTCGTGCTTGGGTTAGGGGCAGCTGCAATCCCATCGGCGCAAGCGCAGACGTTCAATGATCTTTACAACTTCGCCGGGCCGACGTTGGACGGGGCATATCCCTACGGCGTATTCGTCCGGGACACCAAGGGCAACCTCTATGGCACCACTTACTACGGCGGCTCTTCTTACGCCGGAACGGTGTTCGAGATAAGCAAGACCGGCACCGAGACCATCCTGTACAACTTCACTGGGTCGTCCGACGGGGGATATCCCTTTACCGGATTGGTCCGGGACGCGAAGGGCAACCTCTATGGCACAACTGAGGGAGGCGGCGCTTCCGGCTACGGAACGGTGTTCAAGGTGGCCAAAGGCGTCGAGACCGTGCTGTACAGCTTCGCCGGAGGGACGACAGACGGATGCTATCCCTATCAGGGTCTAGTCGAGGACAAAGCAGGTAATTTGTATGGCACCACCGAAAGTTGCGGCGCAACCGGCGAAGGGACGGCGTTCAAGATAAGCAAGGCCGGCAAGGAGAAGGTGCTGCACAGTTTCGCCGGGGGATCGTCGGACGGGGCATTTCCTATCTACGGAAATCTGGCCATGGACAAGACGGGCAACCTCTATGGCGTCACCGAGGAAGGCGGGACTTCCAGTGAAGGAGTGGTATACAAGCTGAGCAAGAAAGGCACGTTGACGGTGCTGCACAGCTTTGCTGGGGGAACGACGGACGGGTGCTATCCTTTGGGATCTGTGGCCATAAACAAGACAGGCAACGTCTATGGTACTACCGAAGCGTGCGGCAGCTCCAGCGCCGGAACCGTGTGGGAGTTGACCAAGAAGGGCACCGAGACCGTGCTATACAACTTCACGGATGGGACGTTCCGACGGGGGGTATCCCTTCTCAGGCGTGGCTAGGGACACGAAAGGCAACCTCTATGGCACCTGCGAGGAAGGTGGCGCTTCCGGCATCGGAACGGTATTTGAAGTGAGTAAGACAGGAACGCTAACCCTGTTGCACAGCTTCGCTGGGTCGGACGGGGAGTACCCCTTCGCAGGGGTGATTCTAGATGCGAAGGGCAATCTCTATGGCACCGCCGTAGAGGGTGGCACCAGCGGCTACGGAACAGTCTGGAGCCTGACACCGTAGTCTCGATGGCAAGAGCGCAGTAAGCAGCGTGGCGCGGGCCTGATCTATGAGGTAGTGCTTGGCGGTTGGGGTTGATGGCCGTCCGAAGGCGGTAATGTACGGGGCGCAGTTCCTCCATCTGCCCCGCTTCGGGCGGGCAGTTGTTGAACCAGCCCCGGACAGATCAGGTCCGCGCTGCTCGGCGGTGAGAGTCTGGAATCCGACCCGCGCAGGGTCGGATCACGAGCCTAGGTCCGGTACCAAGCCCCACGCCTCTAACAAATCGAGGGGGACGTACTTGTGCTCTTTGTTCCGGTTCGCCCATTCTTTGAGTGGAATTGACCCTTCGAAATCCTCCGGGACCAGCCCCAGTGCTTGGGCGACTGATTCAAATGTCGGTGGACTGACGGTCAGCGTGCCCATCCCTGCTGGCCTACCTTCTCGGTGCTACTGCCCAAGAGGAACGTACTTTGTCCACCACCGAATCCTAACCTCTACCGTGTCAACGCGGTAGCTCTCTCGAATCGCATCGCTGGCGTAATATCAATTACACTCAAAATCCCTGAAAAATGGCGAACAGACGGCGCAAGCTTGTGTAAACGCCTGGTTTCAGCCGTTGTGTTGCTTGGTTTCTGGTCAAGCTACTGACTAAACTGAATACATGTTGGCTGGACTGCTTGTTTTCGCACTGGTTGGCTGCATGGGATTGTTCGCAGCGTTGCGGCCTGAAGCCTATGCTCGTTATTTTTTGGCGGAATACCAGCGCAGGGCACTCTCCGGCAAGTTCAGGGCGCTTTCATTTACAGGTTGGATAATTTTTTCTGTCTGCACTATTGCCATCATAGTTCTTCCCTTCGGGAGCAAGCTCAACTTCTTGGCTCCGGTGTTTAGCCCTTTGTTCTTTCTTGTTTGCACCGTAGCGTACATGTGGTGGGGAGTTGGACTATTACGTGGACCAGAATCATTCCTCAAACGAACGACTGAGCCTTGGAACCGTCTACCTGCATGGGCCATCAAGGTTTTCGGCTTCGTCCTGCTGCTTGGTGCGGTCGGATTCCTATATGGGTTTACAGTGAAAATCAGAGCTTTGTTGCGGTAGTTGGCGTAACATCTCCTTTACACTCCGTCGAAAATCCTGTCCTAGGACCTAGACAACAGGATTGGCCGCAAGTTGGTTTATGGGGGTGATGGTTACCTCATAGCCGAGTTTGCGGAGGGCTCGCGCCAGCATCTGAGCACGTTTCTTCTTTTCTCGGGGAGCCACTTCATGGCCTCGCTCGACAAATCGCACTCCTTCATGCAAGATCTTCCAAACTAGACGGCAGAGCCGATGAGCAACCGCCCAGATGGCGGACTGATAGCCTAGACGGGGCAGCAGACGCCGGAACACGACTTGAAAATGACTGCCTTTCTTCGCCACCGCAGCGTGTGCTGCTTGGTTCAGCACGCGGCGCAGATATTTATTGCCTTTCGCGGAGCGACTGCTATGGTTCTGCTCCGCGCTTTCCTCCTTGCCGGGACAGGTTCCCACCCACGACGTCAACTCCGCTGCCGATGGGAACGTACTGGCCTGAGCACCCACCTCGGCGATGATTTGTTGCGCTGAATCCACTCCCAAACCGGGCACCTCCGCCAGTCGCATCACCGCGTCTTGATGTGGTTTCATGGCGGCCGCGATCATGCTATTGAGCCGAGCCATTTGTTGATCGATCAACTGCAGCCGCTGCAACTGCAAGGCCAACATCTCCCCATGCACGGGCTGTGCCCTTCCCGTCAAAGCATCGGCCAGTTGCTCCTCGCTGCACTGCAAGCGCTCACCACCCAGTTGCGCCAACTTCTTGGGGTCGGTCTCGCCGTTTGCCAAAGCATGCAAAATGCGCAACCCGCTGGCACCCAGTAGATTGCTGACGACAATCGAGAGCTTGATCCGCATCTCTTCCAGCAAACACTCGATCTGGTTCTGCAGCCGCACTCGATCGCGCGTCAGTTGCAGCTTCATGCGGGTCATGCTCCGCCAGATTCGCTGTTCACCGCTGGGCACAAAACTTAAAATCAGCTCGTTGGCAATCAATCGCCGTACCAACCGCTCGGCATCCTTGAAATCATGCTTCCGCCCACGTGGAGCACGGTTGGAAAACGCCTGCGCCAAGTGCAAACGCATGTGGGGCTCCAGTTCCAGCCACACCGACCGCCAGTACTGGGCAGTCGACTCCATCACCGCTTCTTCTACTCCCTGCTCCCGCAACCATGTCAAAAGGCGGTGCAGCTCGCTCGGCATCGTGACAAATCGCCGCCGCGCTGGTTTCTCTTCCGGCGCACTCGCATCCACGACCACTACCATCAACACTTTCTTGTGTACGTCAATCCCCGCGACCTTCATCGCTTCCTCCTAGCGTGGAAGCGGCAGAACGCGCGCGAAAAAGGTTACACACCGTCACGTGCTACCAGCCCTGCTCTAGCAGGGTCGGCGCGACATAGATTGGTTCAAAACGTGCGTTCCTGATCAAACTCAAAAACGGCCTCACTTCATCCAGAGTGCAAACGATCTTCGCCGTCCACGCTCCATCAGCGTACACCCACCACTCAACCCATTTTCATGTCAATGGGTGGGCCGCAGGCCCATGGGAACTCATAACCCCCTCCAGCGAGGTCAAAACGTGTAATCGCCTGGTTTCATCAGTTGACTATTTCTAATCACAGAAAAGCCTTGACTGCTGGGCTTATGATTTGTACGCACGACGGGAGATATTCCGCCCATCCACGGAGAACAGTATGCTCAAGACAACACCCACGCCTGATTACAACAATTGAAGTCCTTTCAGTCATTCGATGTCTTCTGGAAGAGAATGCCGAGAGTAGAAGTGCCTTGCGCTTAGTGGGTGATCTTAAACACGGTCCCGCCGTTGCCGGGGCCGTTCAATCTTGCTGTGCCGTAAATGGCCCCATCTGTGCCTAGGATCACTCCTCCGAAAGGGTTGGACCCATCTGTGGAAGGGACAAACGTGTGTAATACAGTTTCAGTACCGTGTTTATCTATTTTGAACACATTGCCAGTGCCGTTGTATGTGGTTCCGTAAAGATTTCCCGTTGCGTCGCGGTAGAGCATCGCATGAGGACCGTTTCCGTCCGCACCGTCAAAGGTATGCAGGAGAGTGAACTTGCCGCTCGGAGCGAGTTTGAAGACTACCCCGTCTCCCCGGGCACCACCGAAAAAGGTACTGCCATAGAGGTTTCCAGCCGTATCCCGAACCACGCCCGCGTCGGGATAATAACCATCACTACCTCCGGTGAAACTGTATAACACGACCTCGCTACCGCTCTTCGATAGTTTGTAAACGACTCCGCAGCCACCACCTCCACATTCTCCGCCCTCCGTGGCCGTCCCGTAGAGATTTCCCGATTTGTCCAGAACTAGGCTTGCCCAAGGGAACGCCCCTCCCAGTAGTTCGAAGTCGTATAGCGTTCTTTCTTTTCCACTCGCTCTAATTTCGAAGATTACGCCAGAGTTGTAGGGGCCGCCATCATTCGTGGTGCCATAGAGGTTTCCGATTTTGTCGCGAACTAGCGCTTCGACTGGAAACATCCCATCGGTCTCGATGAACCTGTGAAGGATAGTTAGTTTGCCATTCGCATCCAGCTTAAAGACCGTACCGCAACCCTCGCCCGCACATTCTGTGCCACCAGCAACCGTAGTACCGTACAGGTTGCCGTCACCATCGCGAATCAATGCTGCGGTTGGCGCTGCACCATCAGGCGAGCCTGTGAAGGTGTGTAACACTGTCTCATTGCCGAGGGGATCAAGTTTGAAGATTACTCCGCAACCTATCGATCCGTCCACACCGCAACTCAGGTCGCCGCCTGTGGATGCGGTTCCATACAAGTTTCCCTGCGTGTCCCTAACGAGGCCTGCCATCGGCGCTCCACCATCAGCGCTACCTGTAAATGCATAAAGTACCTTGAAAGTTTGCGCACCCACCGGGTGGGGAAACATGAAGCTCAGGACGAACAACGGTGCGAACAACAGTGTGTAGCCGACTCGGGAAAATGTCATCGCTCAGGTCTGAAGATATCTCCGCCGGAGGGGGCTGTCAACGGCTTCGTGTTGGCTTGTCAGCACGGACCGCCAGGCATCAGCTAGCCAAGAGTCGGAGGCCCGATTTGCGGTCAATGAGCGAAAAATCTCGATTACACTCAAAATCCCCCAATCGGTATGTTTGTTTGGCCCGGTTGGGCCAAAACCGGAAGTCGCGAAGTTCCGCGTTAGCAAAACCCCAAACGTCGCCCCAGCCCTCGATGCCGCCAAGTCATTGATTCTCCGTATCGCAGATTTGGTCCGATTCCGTTAGCAAAACTGATGATTTGCGTACGCTGCAACGGCTGAGTGCGGGTGTGCGAAACTCTCGGGCCAACGGAAAGGCAACTGGGCCGTCCACGTCGGATCATGAACGCTGACGAAGTGCTTCGCCTCAAGACTGAGGGCGCAAGCCTGCGGCAGATTGCAAAGACGCTCCAGATTGGATACGGGACGGTACGCCTCCGACTTCGCAACGCGGAAATCTCAAATGGAACCGTCCCCGATAAGCCGATCATCGCGGGCAAGACCAAGGGGCCGGATGTCATCACACTGGAACCCGGCAGCCTCGGTCGGCTCGCCCAAGGATCGGCTGGGCGCTTAGCAAAGTAGCGCCGGGGCGCTTGGAAGCTGCCTACTCCCGGCCGTGCTTCAGGCTGAAGGCGTAAACCTTGTGGTCCTCCGAGCCGACATAAACCACCCCATTCACAACGACGGGCGGGGAAATCACCCCGTAGCCAGTGGTGTAGCTCCATAGCTTTGCGCCAGTGCTGGCGTTCAGCGCGTACACGTTGTAATCGTCCGAACCTACATAAACGACTCCATTCGCTACCGCCGGCGAGTCGGCGATAAGCGTCCAGTCGAACGGCCGGAAGTCACGAAGTCATTCCAAGGCCTAAGCCGTTCCCACCCCGCATCCCGCAGCCAGCTAGATCGAGTCCAGGGCCAATACCTTCCACTACAAAGTTGGCCTGCCAGATTGGATTATGGCGTGATTTCGAAGACGACGCCGTAGCCGTAGGCGCCGCCGTATTCGGTGGTGCCGTACAGGTGCTTCTTTGCCTTGTCGAGGATCACGCCGCCCTGCGGCCACATCCCGTCCGTGCCGTTGAATTTATAAACCACGTTGTACTTCCATTTGCCGTGCGCCTGGGGGGCAAGCTTGTAGATCAGCCCGCAGGTTCCACCACATCCTCCGCCGCCCCCGGCGATGCCGTAGAGTGCGCCAGATTTGTCGATGGCCAGCGTTCCCTGAGGATACCCGCCGTCCTCGATGTTTGGGAAGCTGTACAGCACCGTTTCTTTCCAGTGGCCATGCGCGGCGCGGGTGAGCTTGAAGACCGTGCCCTGGCCATGCGCGCCACCCCCGGTTGTCGTGCCATAGAGGTGCCAAGCCGCGTCGAACACCAGGCCACCGTAAGGGATGATTCCGTCGTGCTTATTACCCCTGAAGCGAAGCAGCACTCGCTCTTTCCAGGAGCCCGCTGAAGTCGGCGAAAGCTCAAACACGGTGCCCCACTGCTGTGTTCCGCCGAACTTGGTGGTTCCGTAGAGATTGCCAGCCTTGTCAAAGATCAAAGCAAAATAGACCTCGCTCCCGTCGCCACAGTTCGAGTTAGCGCAGAAACTGTAGAGAATCTTTTCCGCCCACCCATTGGAATCGGGGGCCAGCTCAAAGGCGACGCCGCCCCCGTAGATTCCCCCTTCGCGGGTGGCGCCGTACAGGCTGCCTGTCTCGCCCATTACAAGACCAGCCCACGGAGAAGAACCGTCCGATCCGTGATAGGTGAGGTCAAAGCTGTGGAGCACGTCGATCGTCCAGCCGTTGGAGCCGGGCGAGAGCTCGAATGCGGTGCCATCGTCGTAGGTGCCACCGGAGGCCGCTGTCCCGTAGAGGTTCCCGGCGCTGCCGACGATCAGCGGCGCGTATGGGCTGTATCCTCCGGTGCCATTAAAGCTATAGATTACGCCTTCCCTCCAGCGAGATGCGGTCTCCGTCAACTGGTAAACCGCGCCGTGGCCTGCCTCGCCGCCGCCGCTGGTTGTGCCGTAGAGGCGGCCCTGACGATCAAGGACCAGCGCGGCCTGGGGGACACATGCGTCCCTCGCGCCGTTGTCGCAGTTGAAGCTATGCAGGACTTTTTCCTTGGGGGTGGCCGTTGCGAACACCGTGAGGCCCAGGACCGCCGAAGCGAGAGTCACCCGTTTCCGGAGCCGATGCGTTTGGGGAGACATTTGACCTGCCACGCCCTAGTGAAAACACCTCATTCGGGGGGCACCGAGGCGTAGGACTGCACACAATTGTACCATCAAATGGGGCGCCGGCTTCGAAAAAAACCGGCGCCCACAGCTAGGATAGCACTTGTTAGGGAACTTCAGGGCGACATGGCGGCCGAGCTTGAAGTCTTCCGCCTCGTAGACCACACCCATGCCCCCGCCGCCGACCCTGCTAAGGATGCGGTAATGGGAGATCGTCTGGCCGATCACTGGTGCTGAATGTTACGTCCGTGAAACAGGCAAGTCAATGAAAGTGATCAAGTTGGCGGTGGCCCACGAGGATGGTTGGCGTAAAATCTCGTTTACACTTAAAACCCCTCCAGCGAGGTCAAAACGTGTAATCGCCTGTGGCCGTTGAAAAACTCGACCTCTCGAAAATGGTCAGAAAAACTCTGCGTCAGGATGGTCTACAAACGACTTTCTCGTTTTCCTAGACATTTTCTATCCCCCAATTTCCGCCGTTTTAAGGAAAAACGGACTTTTTCAACACCCACGCCTGGTTACAACAGTTGACTTCCGGTTATCCCGTGACCTGCTCCCAATTTGCGACGCCTCGCGGTTGAGGCATTCCTGCCGGTGCTCTGATCCGATAAGATTTCCCGCATGGAACTCAAGGTGCTGTTTAGCGAAGATCCCGGCTTTGTCATTAGGAGGGCTGACAAGTTCCTTTCATCGGAACCAGTTCTGCATAATCTGATTCTGTCGATTCTGCACTCCCGCGTCGCTCAGGGCGACCCAGGTCGGTATTGGATCGCATTGCACGGAGAGGAAGCCGTTGGCGTGGTCGTTCAGTCACCTCTGGAATATCCAGCGACGTTGACACCCATGGAACCGCGAGCCGTGCTGGCAATAGTGGATGCAATTGCGGAAGCCGGAGTGACTCTGGCCGGTGTCAATGGCGACGCTGCGACGGCAGCCCGCTTCGCTGGCCAATGGAGTGAACGACGTAAGTCGGCGGCCACACCGTTCCAGGGGACGCGTCTGTACGAACTCTTGGAACTGGGAGAAGTTCCCCCCACCGTGGGTCATTTACGCCAAGCGGGTCCGAGAGATCGCAGGTTGATGATTGTCTGGACTCGTGCATTCCAGGATGAAATTGGGGAGTCTGCAAACGACACCGAGCGTCGAGTAGACCGGGCGTTGGCCACTGGACAGATCTGGCTGTGGGATCAAAACGGAGAGACAACTTCTATGGCTGTTGGCCGCGATCCGGCGCAAGGTGTAGTTCGCTTGTCTGGGGTCTATACGCCACCCGAGAAGCGAAAGCACGGCTACGCGGCAGCCTGCGTTCATGCTCTGTCAAAACATCTTCGCGACTGTGGGTATCGGTGCATCCTCTACACGGACTTGGGCAACCCCACATCGAATTCGGTTTATCGGCGAATCGGATATAAGGCTGTGGCCGAGGCTCTCCGTTATCGCTTTGAGTGATCCAGCAAGAGCGCAGTCCAACCCCCGCAGGTATGTTTGTCGGTAACCGGAAAACTGCGCTCAGTTGGTGAAAAATCTCGATTACACTCCGTCGAAAATCCTGTCCTAGGACCTAGACAACAGGATTGGCCGCAAGTTGGTTTATGGGGGTGATGGTTACCTCATAGCCGAGTTTGCGGAGGGCTCGCGCCAGCATCTGAGCACGTTTCTTCTTTTCTCGGGGAGCCACTTCATGGCCTCGCTCGACAAATCGCACTCCTTCATGCAAGATCTTCCAAACTAGACGGCAGAGCCGATGAGCAACCGCCCAGATGGCGGACTGATAGCCTAGACGGGGCAGCAGACGCCGGAACACGACTTGAAAATGACTGCCTTTCTTCGCCACCGCAGCGTGTGCTGCTTGGTTCAGCACGCGGCGCAGATATTTATTGCCTTTCGCGGAGCGACTGCTATGGTTCTGCTCCGCGCTTTCCTCCTTGCCGGGACAGGTTCCCACCCACGACGTCAACTCCGCTGCCGATGGGAACGTACTGGCCTGAGCACCCACCTCGGCGATGATTTGTTGCGCTGAATCCACTCCCAAACCGGGCACCTCCGCCAGTCGCATCACCGCGTCTTGATGTGGTTTCATGGCGGCCGCGATCATGCTATTGAGCCGAGCCATTTGTTGATCGATCAACTGCAGCCGCTGCAACTGCAAGGCCAACATCTCCCCATGCACGGGCTGTGCCCTTCCCGTCAAAGCATCGGCCAGTTGCTCCTCGCTGCACTGCAAGCGCTCACCACCCAGTTGCGCCAACTTCTTGGGGTCGGTCTCGCCGTTTGCCAAAGCATGCAAAATGCGCAACCCGCTGGCACCCAGTAGATTGCTGACGACAATCGAGAGCTTGATCCGCATCTCTTCCAGCAAACACTCGATCTGGTTCTGCAGCCGCACTCGATCGCGCGTCAGTTGCAGCTTCATGCGGGTCATGCTCCGCCAGATTCGCTGTTCACCGCTGGGCACAAAACTTAAAATCAGCTCGTTGGCAATCAATCGCCGTACCAACCGCTCGGCATCCTTGAAATCATGCTTCCGCCCACGTGGAGCACGGTTGGAAAACGCCTGCGCCAAGTGCAAACGCATGTGGGGCTCCAGTTCCAGCCACACCGACCGCCAGTACTGGGCAGTCGACTCCATCACCGCTTCTTCTACTCCCTGCTCCCGCAACCATGTCAAAAGGCGGTGCAGCTCGCTCGGCATCGTGACAAATCGCCGCCGCGCTGGTTTCTCTTCCGGCGCACTCGCATCCACGACCACTACCATCAACACTTTCTTGTGTACGTCAATCCCCGCGACCTTCATCGCTTCCTCCTAGCGTGGAAGCGGCAGAACGCGCGCGAAAAAGGTTACACACCGTCACGTGCTACCAGCCCTGCTCTAGCAGGGTCGGCGCGACATAGATTGGTTCAAAACGTGCGTTCCTGATCAAACTCAAAAACGGCCTCACTTCATCCAGAGTGCAAACGATCTTCGCCGTCCACGCTCCATCAGCGTACACCCACCACTCAACCCATTTTCATGTCAATGGGTGGGCCGCAGGCCCATGGGAACTCAAAATCCCCAAGAAAGGGCGAACAGACGGCGCAAGCTTGTGTAAACGCCTGGTTTCGTCAGTTAACACTTCGCTTCGCCCCTGGTTCCCATCCATTTCAACACGAGCGCCAGCGCAAGGTCAGTTAATTACGCGGCTTTTCACAGGACGCCTGCGACGCCGCCTAATCTCTTTGCAGATCTGGGAGAGGTTCTGCAGTGCAGCGTCGTTCAGCGTTTCTCCAGGAGCGTGCGCTACTGCCCGAACCAGCGCTCGAGCTCCTCGTCTGTATAGATCTAAGTCTCCCATCGGGTTTGTCATTTTGTTCCTCGCGAGGGCCAATTACCCGCTAATTGTGGCGGTTGTCCCGCTCGCCACAACTTAATACCGACACGAAGTCAAGAAGGGTAGTGGTGCTTTTGCGTGGAGATCATAGAATTGGCCCCGCCGGTCGGTCACCCCAACCAAAACAAACGGGGCCAACTTGGCCAGCGGTAACAGGGGGTTTGGCTGGGACTGCCAGCCGAGATTATTGTCGGCCCGCTGTCGAAAGGGATGCAAGGCTGGGGGACGCTGCATCACATCGATCTGTGACACATTTGTGGAACTACGAAAAGAATGACTAGCATGGAGATGAAATTCAGTGGCCGACTGAGCGGAAAAATCGCTGGCAACTCACGGGCCACAGCCGCAGTCTGTCACCATGTTGGATCACAATGCAAAGTGATGCTTATCACCGCAATCCGTGGGGTACTCGTTTCACAATAAGAAAAAGAAGACATCGCGACGCCGCTCGGCAGGCGCGTCGCTACCGCTAGCGTGTTACGCCCGTCGGGCAATCGCGAACTAAATAGAGCTTTTCACGTGTCCAAGGAGGGTGGCAATGGACCCCCCGACTGTGCTGTGTATTGACGACCGGCTACAAGTGTTGGAGCTTCGCAAAGCGAGTCTGGAACTCCATGGCTATAGCGTCAAGACTGCTTCGAGCAGCTATAGCGCGATGCAGACGTTGGAGGAGGAAACGTCAGTGGCCGTGGTTCTGCTGGAGTACACAGAGGAAGGCATGGATGCGGAGGCGGTGGCCTACCATATCAAGCAACGATTTCCCAACCTACCAATCGTCCTGCTTTCAGCGTACTTCCAGATGCCAGAGCGGATTCTGTGGTTGGTGGATGCGTATGTGATGAAGAGCGAACTGCCTGAAGGGCTCGTACAGGTCATCGAAGCGATAACGCGTCGGACCCATACCGATAACGCACGCGACCTCACCCCACATTCTAACGAACGGTGCCCGCACAAGGCAGCGGCGTAAGAGTTCAGCTTCGTTGCTGGTCGCGTCGCATTGGTTTGGTATTGGTTTTGCAGGGTGATTCACTATTTCGCTAACCGAATAAAGCAGAAAACCCGACGCCCCTTCCCGGAGTGTAGGTATGGCAACGAAGCGGACAAAAGCCGATAAAGCACAGCGGCAGGCTGATGCACTGGAAAGCAGGTCGGAACGCCGTCCGGCACAAGTGCCGAAGAAGACAACGACGCCCGAGGACCTCAGCCAAGCCACCGCCAGGACAGTCAGAAAGGCCCCGCATGAGAGCGCCGCTGCAATACTAGGCCACATCACGCCGCGGAAGCGTGATGCGGCGGAGGGAAACTAGGCCAACCGCCGGATTTCAGTTTTACGAGCTGCTGTTGTGGGAACGACAGGAGTCGTGAAACACCGGAGGGATGTACCCAGTGGAACTCTATGGACGTGTACGGCGAGCAGTCTTTGTCGAGGGGAAGAGCCAACGAGCAGTAGCGCGGGAGTATGGCATCGCCCGCGAAAGCGTGCGCAAGATGCTGCGTTACGCAGTGCCGCCGGGCTACCGGCGGGAACAACCGGTGAAACGGCCCAGGCTGGGGCCGTGGTTAGGCGTGATCGACGCCATTCTGGAAGAGGATAAGACTCAGCCTCCGAAACAACGACACACGGCGAAGCGGATCTTCGATCGTTTGCGGGAAGAACATGGGTATCCGGGGGGCTACACCGTGGTGAAGGACTACGTGCACCGACAGAAGGTGCGGAAGCAAGAGATGTTTGTGCCGCTGCGGCATGCTCCCGGAGAAGCCCAAGCGGACTTTGGGGAAGCCTGGGTGGTGATCGCCGGGGCGAAGCAGAAAGCACACTACTTCGCGATGGATTTGCCGCACTCGGATGATTGCTTCGTGGTGGCGTATCCCGCCGAGAGCACGGAGGCGTTTCTGGACGCGCATGTGCGGGCCTTCGACTACTTCGGCGGAGTGCCTGGTTGGATTTTGTACGACAACACGAAACTGGCGGTGGCCAAGATCCTGGGCGACGGTCAGCGGAAGAAGACGCAGGCGTTTTGTGAGTTGCAAAGCTACTATTTGTTCGCGGAGAAGTTCGGGCGTCCGGGCAAGGGCAACGACAAGGGAGCGGTGGAAGGACTGGTGGGCTATGCCCGGCGGAACTTTCTGGTACCAGTGCCGCATAGGAGTAGCTGGGAAGAACTGAACGCCTACCTTCTGGAACAATGCGGGAAACGGCGAGAGCGGCGGATGAGGGGACACCAGGAGACCATCGCGGAGCGGTTCGAGCGCGATCGTGCGGCGCTGTTGCCTTTGGCGACCGTGCCCTATGAAGCCTGTGAAAAGCGCACGGCGAAAGTCAGCTCGTTATCTCTGGTGCGCTACCGAGCCAACGATTACTCGGTGCCCACCGCCTATGGGCATCGCGAAGTGCTGGTGAAAGGCTATGTCCATGAAGTGGTGATTGCCTGCGGCAGCGAAGTGATTGCCCGGCATCCCCGCAGCTATGAACGGGAAGACATGATCTTCGATCCGCTGCACTATCTGGCACTGCTGGAGGAGAAGACCGGGGCCTTGGACCAAGCCGCTCCGCTGGCCGGCTGGGAGTTGCCGGAGTGCTTTGCCCAACTGCGGCGGCTGCTGGAAGCGCGGCTGGGCAAGCCGGGCAAGCGAGAGTACGTGCAGGTATTGCGGTTGCTGGAGACGTTCCGCCGGGAGGAAGTCCGGCAGGCGATCCAGGACGCTTTGCATCTGGGAACCGTTTCCTTCGATGCGGTGAAACATCTGCTGCTGTGCCGGATCGAGCGACGTCCGCCGCGACTGGATCTCCTGCAGTACCCCTACCTGCCGCTGCCCCAGGTGCATACCACCCAGGCCGTCGATTACATGACGTTGCTGAATGAGGTGGGCTCATGAGCAACCCAACCATTCCGGTCACGAACGACACTCCGCAGCTTCTTTTGGAACATCACCTGAAGCTGTTGCGCCTGCCGACTTTCCTGCGCGAGTACGACAAGGTGGCACGGCAGTGCGCCGACGAGAGCGTGGACTATCCGCGTTATCTGCTGCGCATGACGGAGTTGGAACTGGTGGACCGCGAGCGCCGAGCCACCGAACGGCGCATTCACCAAGCACGTTTCCCCGTGGTCAAGAGCCTGGACAGCTTTCAGTTTCTGGCCATTCCCTCGCTGAATAAAACCCTGGTGCTGGAGTTGGCGCGCTGCGAGTTCTTGCAGCGCCGCGAGAACGTCTTGCTTTTAGGAAACTCGGGCACGGGAAAAACTCACCTGGCACTGGCTTTGGGGTTAGTGGCTTGCCAGCGTGGCCATCGCGTTCGCTTCACCACCGCCGCGGCCTTGGTGCATGAGCTGATGGAAGCACGGGACGAGAAACGTCTGTTGCGCTTTCAGAAACAGTTGGTCAGTTACGAACTGCTGATCGTCGATGAACTGGGCTTCGTGCCGCTTTCCAAGACCGGGGCCGAAGTGCTGTTTGAAGTCTTCAGCCAGCGCTATGAGCGCAACTCGACTTTGGTGACCAGCAATCTTCCTTTCCAGGAGTGGACGGAGGTCTTGGGATCGGAGCGACTGACCGGCGCTCTCCTGGACCGGCTCACCCACCACGTGCATATCCTGGAGATGAACGGCGAGAGCTATCGCCTCAAACAGAGCAAGCGCAAGCACGGCTCGCCCTCGAACTCCTGACCCGGCTCGGTCCCTTTGAGGTTGGGAAAGCCCCTGCTGCGCGACTCCTTTCCCTCCCGCCGCATTCTTTCAGAGCGGTCCTCGCCGTCAAGGGTTCGCTACGCCGCGAAAGGCACGCGCCCTTGACTGCTCCGGGTCGCTCTGAACACCTCTCCGCTATGAGGGAATGGATCTTTCAGGAAAGGCGTAGTGGCCTACTCTCCTTCCGCTCCTGCGGCCTACTTTTAGTCCGCCCTTGACAACCCGCCTGGGTCCATGGCTTTTTACTGTCGCCCGAAACCTCTTCGTCAGCTACTGTCGCTCTCGTTTCCGCGAGAGCGCCTATACCGCCGATTTAGTTCTTCTATGGCCGGGCGAGCTGCCCCGAACGCCGTTCGATGTGGCGTCCTTAAATCAATTCGAGGAACGGCTGGAAGCGGCCATCGCTTATCTCCCGCCCATATACCGCGAAACCATCCTGCTCGTCTGTGTCGAACAACTTCGCCCCGCGGATGCAGCCGCAGTTTGCGGCATTAGCGCAGAATTGCTCCGGCAGCGCCTGAAACGAGGGCGGGATTTGATATCACGCTTCATGGCCAACCAAGATTCCTCGAACGAGACAGGTCGTAAGGAGCTGAGTCATGTCACCAAACGATGATCCAGTATTCGAAGCCTTGGCAAGTCTGCCGCCGATTGCGCCCGATGCCGAATGGGAATCGCGCGTGCGTGCCCGCTGTCACTCTGCAATCTCCAGACGCTCCACATTGCGACGGCGGGTGGGGAGAAATCTATTCAACGGAGCCCTCGCCGCCATTTCTGGGTCCGCTGCCCTTTGCGCCTACTTGGTCGTCATGTTCGTGGAAGTGGTGCGGTTGGCAAAACACTCTTAGCAACGGCTCCGATGCAGCACCGTGGCCATCGGAGTAATCCGATTTGACCATTTCGGCTACCAGCAGCCCGACTAACGTGCGGCGGCGCAAGCAAGGACAGCAGCCCCGTAGTTGGCCAAGAATCTCTATTATACTCATTGGCTAGCCCGCTCACTCCCCAGCGCCCCGCGCAGCGCGGAGAACTCTGATTCCGCCTCCCCGCCCCGCTCGCTCGCGCTTCCCCCCCCGGATTTTACTACTTAGTTACTAGAGAGTGCAGTTTTAGAGTGCTCTAGCTCCTATCCCCAAGCTTATTTGACCGTGTTTCCCGCGCGCCCCTAGAATGAAAGATTCTTTCCGCCTTCCTAGATCACTATGGCGCTGCAGCTCTATAACACTTTGTCCGGCAAGATGGAGGAGTTTTGGCCGCTGAACGGCAACGAAGTCCGCATGTATTCGTGCGGGCCGACGGTGTATGACTACGGGCACATCGGCAACTTTCGGACGTTCGTTGCGGTCGACATCCTGCAGCGCTTCCTGCGGCAGAGCGGGTACGGGGTGCGCTACGTCATGAACATTACCGACGTGGATGACAAGATCATCCGCAACGCGGCGCGGGATGGGGTGAGCGTGCGGCAGTACACGGCGAAGTATGAAAAGGCGTTTCTGGAGGACGCGGCTGCACTGAATATCGAGAAGCCAATCCTGGTGCGCGCCACCGATCATATTGAGGAGATGGCGAAGTTCATTGCGCAGCTTGAGGAAAAAGGGTTTGCGTATCGCACCGAAGATGGATCGTATTATTTCCGGATTGCGAAGTTTCCCCAGTATGGCAAGCTCTCAAAGAAAGATTTCGCCGGCATGGAAGACGGGGCGCGGGTCGACGTAGATGAATACGACAAGGACAGCGCCCGAGATTTTGCTTTGTGGAAGGCGCCGAAAGCGAGCGAGGCATCGTGGGAAACGTCGATTGGCCCGGGGCGTCCGGGGTGGCACATTGAATGCTCTGTGATGTCGATGGCGGAACTGGGCGACAGCTTTGACTTGCACGGCGGCGGAGAAGACCTGATTTTTCCGCATCATGAAAACGAGATTGCGCAATCGGAGTCGCTGACCGGAAAGCTTTTTGCCCGCTTCTGGTTTCATGTGCGTTTTCTGCTGGTTGAGGGCGAGAAGATGTCGAAAAGCCTCGGCAACTTCTATACGCTGCGCGATCTGGTGCTGAAGGGGCATAAGGCGTCGTCGATTCGCTTTTTGCTGGCGTCGGTGCCTTACCGCAATCAGTTGAATTTCACCTTTGACGGACTGAAGCAGGCGGCGGTTTCCGTGGAAAGGCTGCGGAATTTTCAAGCGCGACTGGCGACGGGGCAATTCGTGGCGGGAGCGACTTCCGCCATGGCTGAGCTTGGGCGTGAAACTATCGAACGCACTCGCGCCGGCATGGAAGACGACCTGAACACGGCACAGGCGCAGGCGGCGATTTTTGATATGGTGCGGAAGGCGAATGCCGCAATCGATGCCGGGCAGTTCAAGAAAGACGATGCGGCGCCGCTTTTAGCCGCGCTCCATCAGTTTGATGATTTGTTTGCGGTGTTGAAGGACGATGATCCGGGGAAGGTTGCGAAAATCGTTGAGTGGGCCAAGGCGGAGGGCCGCGAGAAGGAGATCAGCAAGGAAGTTTCGGAGATGGTCGGGGCACAGCAGTTGTCGGACGAGGAAATTGGGAAGAAGGTCGCCGAGATGGAAACGGCGCGGCGCGGACGGAATTTCAAGGCTTCCGACGCGATTCGCGGGGAGCTGGCGGCGGCGGGGATTGTGGTGGAAATTACGAAAGAGGGTGTGCGGTGGAAGAGAAAGTAGGCTGGCGCTCCATGGCGCGAAGGCAGCGGTGGCGATCCCCGGCAACTGCGGATTCCTCGCGATGCTCGGAATGACAATGAGGGAGAGCGCCTACAATATCTAGCAATGGCTTCGTCCGGCAGTTCGTTTGCTCATTCCCTGCCCAAGGCCGATCTGCATCTTCATCTTGAAGGCTCGGTGGACCCTGCAACCCTGCTCGAACTGAGAAGCCGGCATGGCAGGTCCGGCACGCTCGCGGAAATCGAGCAACTTTATCAATACACTGATTTCACCGCCTTCCTGATGGCGTTCAAGACCATCACCGAAGACCTGCGGGGCCCCGAAGACTACGAGCTGATTACTTATCGGCTGATGGAGAAGCTGAAGGCCGAGAATGTTCGGCACGCCGAAGTGTACGTTTCCGTGGGAGTCTGCCTGTGGCGCAAGCAGGATTTCGACGCCATCCTTGCGGGATTGGAACGTGGGCGTACGCGTGGCGAGCGGGATTTCGGAGTCTCTTTGATGTGGATTTTTGACGCCGTCCGCCAGTTTGGTGCGGAAAAGGCGCTCGCCGTCGCCGAGTTGGCGGTGAAGCACAAAGGCCCAAGTGTGGTTGGCTTCGGCATCGGCGGTGACGAACAGAAAGGTCCGCCCGAGTTGTTTCGCAACGTCTACACCTATGCTGCCGACCATGGTTTGCGTCTCACCGCGCACGCTGGCGAAACGGCCGGCCCGGATTCCATCTGGGGAGCGCTCAACCTCCGCGCCGAACGCATTGGGCACGGCCTGACCGCGGCGCAGGATAGTGAGTTGATCGAGGAACTTTCCACCCGGCAGGTCCCGATCGAGATCTGCTTGAGCAGCAATCTTCGCACCGGCTGTTGCGCGAGGTTGGCCGATCATCCGGTGCGCAGCTATTTCGATCACGGCATCATGATTACGCTGAACACCGACGACCCCGCCATGTTTGGAACTTCTCTCAACCGCGAATATCAGCTTGCCCAGGAAGCTTTCGGATTCACCGACGAACACCTGCGCGAACTGGCGCGCAATTCCTTCGAAGCTTCGTTTCTTCCGGCGGAGAAAAAGCTGGCGTTCCTGAATTTGTTTGATTCGCTGGCGGTAGGCTAGAAGGCCTTACAATCGTTTCGCTGCCTATGCCCGCGAAATCAAGCGAAAGAAAACTTTATCTGAAGCCTCCGTTGCTGCGTGAATTCTACAACCGCGATCCGCGGGAGGTGGGTCGTGGGCTGCTGGGAAAAGTTCTGGTGCGCAAGGCAGGACGCCAGTTGCTGGCGGCGCGCATCGTTGAAGTCGAAGCCTACCTCGGAGAGAACGATCCGGCTGCGCACTCCGCCGTCGGACGGACGGCTCGGAATGCGGTCATGTTCGGGCCGCCGGGATATGTCTACGTGTACTTCATTTATGGCAATCACTATTGCCTGAACGTCTCCTGCCTGCCCGAAGGCACTGCGGGGGCGGTTCTGTTCCGCGCGGCCGAACCGCTGGAGGGAATCGAAGTGATGGCCCGTGCCCGTGGCGTGAGCATTGGTGGACCGCGCGCCTTGCGCAATCTCACCAGTGGGCCGGGACGGCTGGCTGAGGCTTTCGGCATTACGCGGGCTCGGGACAACGGCAAAGATCTGACCAACCGCAAGTCCGACCTGTTTATTGTCGACGATGGCTACCACGCGGCGGAGATCGCAACCACCGCCCGTATCGGGATCACCAAAGCGGCACAGTTGCCGCTGCGCTATGTGATTGCCGGGAATCCGTTTGTCTCAGGGCCGGCGAGACTGCGGGCGAGTGAGGCCAGCGTAGAGCGGGGCAGCTTACGAACCGGGAGATCCGCGCGAGATCCCTCCCTCGGCTGAGATACGCCGAGGTTCGGGATGACGTTCTGGGATGGGGGCGTTTCGACTTGCTCTACTTCTCAAGCAGCACGTTGTCGATGAGGCGCGTGGTTCCCACGAAGGCCGCGACGGCGCTCAAGGCTGTGTGCTTGATCTCGTCCATCGGCTCAAGCGAATCGGGATCGACGATTTCCAGATAGTCCAGACGAACGGCAGGCTCCTCGGCGAGAACTTCCCTTCCCGCGTTGATCAGATTGCTCGCGTTTCGCTCGCCGGATTGGAAGCGCCTGGCGACCTCACGGAGCGCGCGGGAAAACACTTGGGCTGACTGGCGTTGCTGAGGGCTGAGATATACGTTGCGCGAACTCATGGCGAGGCCATCCGGCTCGCGGACGATGGGGCAGACAACGATCTCGACAGGGAAATCGAGGTCGCGAACCATGCGGCGAATGACGGCAACCTGGGCGGCGTCCTTTTGCCCGAAGAAAGCGAGGTCCGGCTCGACGATATGGAAGAGCTTGGAGACAACCGTGGTGACGCCGCGGAAATGGCCGGGGCGGGAGCGCCCGCAGAGCCGGTCGCTGAGACCTTCCACGGTGACCCAGGAGGTTGCGCCCGGCGGATACATCTCATCCGGCGATGGCGCGAAGAGAACGTCGACGCCTTCGTTTTGCAGCAGGCCGTGGTCGCGTTCGAACGGCCGTGGATATCTGGCGAGATCTTCGCTGGGGCCAAATTGCGTGGGGTTGACGAAGATCGAGACAGCCACGGCGTCGCACCGCGACTTGGCGGCTCGGACCAGCGAGAGATGCCCTTCGTGCAACGCACCCATGGTGGGGACGAAGCCGAGACACCTGCCATCGCGGCGCGCGGCACGCGAGGCTGCTCGCATGTCCTTAATGGTGGTGCAATTCTTCATGAAGAATCTTTACCACAGAGGGCACAGAGAAACGCGTAACGAGAAGGTTCGAAGGTCCTTCTCTGTGCCTCTGTATCTCCGTGGCGGATTCTCAGCGGTGCATTCCTCGTTTGTGGGCCAGCACGGTTTCCAGCGCCGCATGGGTTTCCTGCGGAAGATGGTACGACTCACCGTCCGAGGGATACTGATGCGAGATCACGTCGGCGCGGAACGCTTGCACGGCTTCGGTGATGGTCGCAGCTGCGTCGCCGTAGCGCCGCACAAATTTTGCGGGACGCGCGAACGTCAGGTTCAGGATGTCGTGAAACACCAGCACCTGGCCGTCGCAGTCGGGACCGGCGCCAATGCCGATAGTCGGAGCGCTGACTTCGGCGGTGATCATGGCGGCAACTTCGCGCGGAATGCCCTCCAGATAAATGCAGGCCACCCCGGCACGGTCGAGAGCAGTCGCGTCGCGCATGAGTTGCTCGATGTCGGCCAGAGATTTGCCTTGGACCTTGTAGCCGCCCATGACGTTCACCGATTGCGGGGTCAAGCCGATGTGGCCGGCCACCGGGATCTCCGCGTCGATGATGCGGCTGATCAGGTCGGTGCGCTTCTCGCCGCCTTCGATCTTCACGGCCTCAGCGCCAGCTTCCTTCATGAAGCGGGCAGCATTGCGCACGGCTTCTTCGGCGCTGACATGATAGGAACCGTACGGCATGTCGGCGATGAGGAACGCATGCTTCACACCGCGGCGCACGGCGCGGGCATGGTGAAGCATCTCGTCGACTGTCACCGAGAGCGTGTTCTCGTAGCCGAGCATGGTCATGGCCAGCGAGTCGCCGACCAGAACAATGTCGATCGCCGCCTCGTCCACCAGGCGGGCGCTGGCGTAGTCATACGCGGTGAGGCAGGTGATCGGTTCGCGGTGGAGTTTTTTTTCTAGAAGTGACGCTACCGTAATTTTGTGGCGGGGTTCGCCAATCGGGGTAAGACTCACATTTCCTCCAGTGCCCCTCCGCCTCCGGCGGATAGAGCCTGTACACATCTTCGGATGATGCTGGGGGTATTTTAGACGCAAAATGGGAAAGCGTCCATAAGCATCAAGGGTTACCCCCCACCCCCCTTTTCCTGCGTTTTGCAAGATATAGAGAACAAGCGAGTTGCCGTGCACGCGCGGGACGCGCGCGCCTACATTGGGCGGCGCCTAATTCTCCGTCACCTCCGGAGCCCTGGGCGCGGCCGGCGTGCGGGGCGCCCTGGGCGCGCGGGGAGGCTTTGGGGTCTCAGACGGTTCAGGTGCGGAGGATCCCTTGCGAATCTCGATGGTCCCGTGCTCGTTGTTCAGGATCACTTTCGGGCCTCCGCCATTCACCGATCCAGCCGAGGTCGAGAGATCGTCAGAGGAACTGTTGACCTTCATCTCATCGAAGTCAGTTTCGATTTCGCCATTGCGGGCGCGAGCATCGACCTGGAATCCGGCCTTGTCGGGAACATACAGGGAAATATCTCCGCTGCGGTTCTCGATCTGGACGCTGCCCAGCTTGGCCATGCGGACTTCGACAGAGCCGTTTTCGTCTTGCAGGCGCACATCGCCGGAAACTCCGCTGAGGCGAATGTCTTTCGAGCGCGTGGTCAGGCGCACCGGGCCTGCCAGATCGCTGGCTTGCAGATCGCCGGAATCGAGATCCAGATCGCCTTTCAATCCTTCGAATTGCAAGTCCGTGCGGGAGGAACGGAAGACGACCGGCTGCGCAATCCGGCTCAGCTTCAGGCTTTCCATGAATTCGCCATCGAGGTGGCAGCCGCCTTTGACGTCTTCGATGGAGACATCGTTGGCGCGGCCCTCGACGGAAACGTCGGAAGAAATCTGGGAAACCCGGGCCGAACTGTGATCGAGGTTCAAGCTGACTTTACCGCCGACATCGGACGCCGAAACCTCGCCATGCTGGCTGGTAATCTGCAAATCTCCGTCGCGGCCAATGACGCTCACGTCGCCGCGCGTGGAGAGCACGGCTCCGGCTTTGCGGGGCAAGGAAATATCCATATCCACCGATACCCAGTGGTCTCCGGCTCCCTGGTTATTGGCATTGAGCGTGACTACGCTTCCGCTGACGTTGATCTGGGTCTTGGTGCCGGCGTTCCACTTGTCGGCTTCGGATTGGCTTTCGGCGCCAATGCGCTTGCGGACCGTGACGTGAATCTTGTTGTCGGTTGAGTCGCTGACGGTGATGGCGCCGCGCGTATCGGTGGCATGCAGGCTGGCGCCAGCCGGAAAGTCGGCGTTCAACTGGTCATCGAAGGTGTAGTTGTGGCCGAACCAGCTATCAAAATCGTTGTCGTCGATGTTGATTTGATCGCGCAGTTCTCCCCAATTGAAGCGCGAAGCCTGGGTTGCCGCGAGCCCCAGGCAGACCAGCATGATGAGCAGAAAAACGCCGCCTGCGCCGATGCCCGAGGCGCGATATCCATGGGCTTGGGCGCGTTGATACTCGACCAGTTTGATGACGCCCCAGATAATCAGCAACACGGGCCAGTAGTGAGCAAACCAGTGGGCGAGACGTCCCCAGCTCACGTATTCCATGTTGCCGAGCAGGAAAATGACTCCCAAGGCAATCAGCACCACCGGGCCGGCAAACGAACGCCGAGGACGAGGCGGAGGAACTTGCACAGTGCTAGCCATGGCTCACCTCACTGGGCGGAGGCTGAACTTCGTCGGGAACAGGACTGGATGGACCGGGACCGGGCGGCGGCGGGGGCAGACTCGGAGCGGTGCGTCCGATCAGCATTGCCAGACCAATTGCGAGCATCAGTACGGGCCAGGTGCGCCCCCAGCCGGGGCCGCCGAGATTGTCGATCATCGAAAGAATGCCGGAGGTCACGAGGACAATGGGGCCGATCGGCATTCGCCGCACATAGGGCAGGCCGCGACGGGATCCGATGTAACCCCAGCTTCGTGCGAATAGCCAAACCCCTAGACCGATCAAGAGGAGAGGCCAGACGAGTTCTCCACTAAACCGGAATACGCCGGTGGTCTGAAGCAGGAACAGGACACCGATACCAATCAGCAGAATCGCCGCTGCCGGAATCTTCGAGGTGTCCACTCTTTCGCCGGCACCGAACGCGTGGCCGAGACCCAAAGGATCTGGTGCGGGCTGCCCGGCCTGGATGGCATGGGACGTGCGAACCGCATCGATGATCTGCCAGACGTAAAAGAAGGCGAAGGTCAAGCCGCAGATGGTGTCGAGCGGGCTGTGCTGGTCCATGCCAATAATCAGGCCAACGAAAATCAGCAAGTGCGCCAGACCCTTGGCATACTGGCCGGTGTAGACGGCGCCGACGCCAAAGGGAAAGAAGCCGGCCAGAATGCCCGCCACTGCGGGATTGGGGCCAGAGCTCGGCGCGCCCGGAATTGGAGGCGGTGGAACGAATCCTGCCGTGGGCGGCGGAGCCGGGGGCTGCACGCCTTGCAAGCGGTCGGCAAGACAGTTCTCGCAATAGATGACACCCCTCACATCGCGGGTGCAATTTGGACAAAGTGGCTTCCCGCAGGTTCGGCAGTAAGCCGCCGCGGCAATGTCGGGGTGGTTGGCGCAGTTCATACAGTCCTCCTGAGCGTGGCCAGCATCACTACAGGCGGGTTATCAGGGAGAGAGGCCAGCATGACCTGGCTGTCTCCCTGACTGTAGTTTCGTTCCTGCTTTTCCTCGGGCCGATCACTGGTATTGTTCTTGCGTTTCTCGTTTTTCTCTTCGCGCGCGGGTTCGGCGGGCGCCGTGGCACGTTTGAATTCCCGTACTCGCGACTCGATCTCGTACACGAAGCGAATGTTTTCGTAGTACTTCACAACCTTGCCAGAAGTTTCGTAGTAGGTGCGCCGGATGGCGCTGGGCCGAAGGTCGGCGTGACGTACGTCGGTCAGCTTCACGCCGGTCAGGCTGAGCGAAATGGACAGTGAGAAGAACGCCATGCCGAACGACATGACGAACCGCGGCTGCCTCACGGTCGCTAACACCGGGCTGACCAGCAGGGTTGCCCAGTCGCGCAGACGCTCGAACCAACCAACCTGCCCCTGGACCGCAGACGAGTCCCGCAGGCGGACAGTGTCGATCCCGGTGGTTGATACCAGGATGTTCTGCACCAGGTCCGCTGGGGGATCGACTTCTTTCAGTTGTTTCAGCCAGCGCTGTCCCTGTTCGGCTTCGGTGAGCAGCGGTCCGCAGTTGGAGCAAGCTCTGGCATGGGCCTGGAAGCTCTCGAGTTTGGCCCCGGTTAGAGCCAGATCGAGCGCGTCACCGAGCAGAGCGTCGAACTCGTTGCACTGCATATCGTTTCTCTGTTCCGCTGCCATCACATCACCTGCCTATAGGTACGTTGAAGTAGACGGGCAAGTTCCGCGCGTCCTCGATTTATTCTGGATTTCACGGTTCCCTCCGGAACTTTCAAGACTGCCGCAATTTCCTTGTAGTCCATATCATGTAAGTCCCTTAGAATCACTGCCTCACGGAGATCTGGCGAAAGCTTCTGCAGAGCGTGGTGGACAGTCTCGCCGACTTCCACGCTCTGCGCCCGGGCATCCGGGGTCAAACTTTGGTCACGTATTTGCTCACTGAGCGGCATGGCGTCTTCGTGTTCGGAAGGGGCGCCGTCGAGCGAATCGGTCATCCGATCCTGCTTGGTCTTGCGGAAGTGATCGACCAGCAGGTTTCTGGTGACGGTGGTGACCCAGGTCATAAAGGCCCCGCGCTCGGTGTCAAAGGAGCCGAGGGTGCGAAAGATTTTGATGAAAACTTCCTGGGTGAGGTCTTGGGCGTCGTCGCTCGAGCCGGCAAACCGGTAGCAGATGTTGTAGATACGCCGGTGATGACGCTGGACGAGTTCTTCCCAGGCAGCCGAGTCTCCGGCTAGGCAGCGTCGGACAAGCAGCGCGGCGAGCTGAGCATCTTCCAAGCGGGAATCCCCGGACAATGAAGCCGATCGTGCGATCTACGGCCTTCGCATCCCGGCCCTAACACTACACAGGGCAGATACGTTTCTGTGGGTGCGAAAGTTCTGGATGTCTATGAAACAGAGCATTGTAGCAGCAGGGGAGGCAAGCGGAGCGAGAAAGCGATGACATGAAAGGCAGGGATGCCCAGGTTAGCGTCCAAAGAACGGACGCGAACCTGGGGCACCATTCGTACCAAAATTGAACGGGCCTTACTCGCTGCTGAAATAATCCACGGTGACCGGGTTCTCGAACAGGGAATAATCGCGGGTCACGACGGTGATGCCGCTCTCGGTCAGGAAATAGCGCTGGCGGTCGGCTTCGGTGTCATAGCCGATGGTGGTGCCTTCGGGAATATGCACGTCGCGGTCGATAATCGCTTTGCGGATGCGGCAGTGGCGGCCGATGTTTACGTGCGAAAACAGGATGCTGGCATCGATCTCGCTGTAAGAGTTCACCCGCACGTTGGGCGAGAGCACGCTGTTCTTCACCATACCGCCGGAGACGATGCAACCGGAAGAGACAATGGAGTCTACCGCTGTGCCGGTGCGGCCGGCTTCGGCGAACACGAACTTGGCCGGCGGATACTGCCGCTGGTGAGTGCGGATGGGCCACTCCGAATCGTACAGATTGAACACCGGCGACACCGAGACGATATCCATGTTGGCTTCGTAATAGGCTTCGAGGGTTCCCACATCGCGCCAGTACTGGGCTTCCTTCTTGTTCTCGTCCACGAAATCGTAGGAGTAGACGCGATAGTCGTTGACCATCTTGGGAAGAACATCCTTGCCGAAGTCGTGGCTGGACTGATCGTCTTCCGCGTCCTTGAGCAGCGCCGGGATGAGCACATCGGCCTCGAACAGGTAGATGCCCATCGAGGCGGCAACCTTTTTCGGGTTATAAGGAGAGCGAAGATCGGTCTGCTTGGGTTTCTCCTGGAAGCCGTTGACCTGGTGATCGTTGTCCACGTCGACCACTCCGAAGCGGAAAGTCTCCTCGGGATCGACCTGAATGGTGGCCAGGGTCACGTCGGCGCCGGAATCCTGATGCTGCTTAAGCATCAGGCCATAATTCATCTTGTAGATGTGATCGCCGGCAAGGATCAGCACATGTTGCGGCTGTTCGGAGCCGATGGAATAAATGTTCTGGTAAACCGCGTCGGCGGTTCCCTGATACCACTCGGCGCTGACCCGCTGCATGGGCGGCAGAACTTCGACGAACTCGCCCATTTCCCGGGCGACAATGTTCCAGCCTTCGCGGATGTGCCGGTTCAGGGAAAGCGCCTTGTACTGGGTGAGGATGTAGACCCGGCGCAGGTCGGAGTTGACGCAGTTGGAGAGCGTGATGTCGATGATGCGGTAGATGCCGCCGAACGTGACTGCGGGCTTGGCGCGGTCGCGGGTCAGGGGATAGAGCCGCTCGCCCGCTCCTCCCGCTAATAAGACTCCCAGAGTATCTTTCATCGGCTCACGATTTAGATGACAGCAACCGACTACACAGATGCGTCATGTGCCCGATTGAGAGAAGTCACACGGCGCTGGAAATGGCTAAATGGTAGCACAGAGCGGGAGGTGGTGAACGCGACTCCCGTTGCAGTTTTGTTTGTTGCGATGGAAAGGGTGCGCAAGCCACCAGTGGGATCCCAAGTTAGCGTCCAAAGGTCGGACGCGAACCTGGGGCAACAAGCCGCGCAAGATGCTACGCTGCGTCGTCGTCGAGCTTGATGCGCAGGGACTTGAGGAACTTCAGGTCCTGATCGCTGATTTTGAATTCAGGATTGCTGGCCAGCGTGGTCACGAGCGATGTCTTGTCCGGATTTTTCTCACCGGGCTTGCTCACGCCGATGGTGGCTTCCAGCACCAGGAAGATCTCAAAACCGTCCTCCTTGATTTTGGAAACCACTTCCGCAATCTGGTCGGAGTCCGCCAGCGACTCGTTGATGGCCTCACCCAGTTCCTTCATCAATTGCTTCAAGTGTTGGTCCACAAATTTCCTCTCACCCTCGCCGGTCCTTTGGAACCTGCCGGGGAGGCCTGGAGCGCTCACCTTTAGATGCGGGGCGGCGTCACAATGATTTGTGATGCAACTCCTCGCGCCGGAGATATTGTAACCCTGAAGCTTGATAAAATCGACCGGAATGACGAAGCTTTCGACTGCCCGAAAACTGGGCGTGATAACCCGGGTGGCCGGCCGGCAGATAGGCAAGAGCCGCAGATTTGGCGCGATCCGGCGGGCCTGCAGCGCGACGGCTGGGCATTTCAGCCGCGTGCTGGGGCAGCTTTGGCTGGAGGTTACGGGTTTTGTTTTCTTGGCATTGGCGGCAATTGGGGCAGTGGCCTTTGTCCGCGAGTATGCCAAGTACCATTCCGGACATGCCGGGTCCAGCCGGATGGTGCTGGCGGTCTGTTTCACGGTTTTATTTGGATGGTTCGGGCTAAGCTCGTTCTGGCGGGTGAGGAAGAAAGGATGACGAACCACAGGGGACGGACATGCCCCTCGTGGGTCGGGCTGTTCTTATGACAGAAAAGAAAGCGGCGGTCGCTGATCCAGAAACTACCTCGCATATCCCTATTCATCCGCTTTACAGTCCGGCGGACCTCGAAGGCTGGGACTACCAAAAACAGGTTGGCTACCCCGGGGAGTATCCGTACACGCGGGGCGTACAGGCCACTATGTACCGCGGACGCCTCTGGACCATGCGGCAATACGCCGGCATGGGCGACGCCGAAGAGTCCAACAAACGCTACAAGTATCTGCTGGCGAACGGCACCACTGGGCTCTCCGTGGCGTTTGATCTGCCGACGCAGATTGGGTTGGATTCCGACAGTCCGCTGGCGATGGGCGAAGTCGGCAAGGTGGGCGTAGCCATCGATTCGATCGAGGACATGCAGCGGCTGTTTGACGGGATCGAGCTGACGAAGATTTCGACTTCGATGACGATCAATGCGACCGCGTCGATTCTGTTGGCGCTGTACGTTGCGGTGGCGCGGCGCCAGGGCGGCGACATCCGCAAGCTTTCCGGCACGGTGCAGAACGATGTGCTCAAGGAGTACATCGCGCGTGGAACGTATATTTATCCGCCGCAGCAGGCGATGCGGATTATTACCGACCTGTTCGCATGGACGAACGAGCAGCTTCCCGAGTGGAACACGATTTCCATTTCCGGATACCACATGCGTGAAGCGGGATCGACCGCGGTGCAGGAAGTGGCATTCACTTTAGCGAACGGGATTGCATATGTGCAGGCGGCGATCAGGGCTGGGCTTGATGTCGACCAGTTTGCTCCCCGGCTGTCGTTCTTTTTCAATGCGCACAGCAATTTTCTGGAAGAGGTCGCAAAATTCCGCGCGGCGCGGCGTATGTGGGCCCGAATCATGCGGGAGCAGTTCAAAGCGCAGAACCCGAAATCATGGATGCTGCGTTTCCACACCCAGACGGCCGGATCAACCCTGACCGCGCAGCAACCGGAGAACAACATTGTCCGCACCGCGATTCAGGCGATGGCAGCGGTGCTGGGCGGGACGCAGTCGCTGCATACGAATTCGTTCGATGAAGCGCTGGCGCTGCCCACGGAGCAGTCGGCGCGAATTGCATTGCGCACCCAGCAGATTATCGCCTACGAATCGGGCGCGCCGCAGACCATCGATCCGATGGCGGGATCGTATTACGTTGAGGCGCTGACCAATGAAGTCGAGAAGCGGGCAACGGAGTATCTCGACAAGATCGAGGCGCTCGGCGGGATGCTGAAAGCGATTGAGCGCGGCTACGTGCAGCAGGAAATTCAGGACGCGGCATACGAGTATCAGAAGCGGGTCGACCACGTGGACGCGGTCGTGGTAGGCGTGAACAAGTTCACGGTAGAGGAAGAGAAAGCGATTCCGATTCTGCACATGGACGAATCGCTCGAGCGCAAGCAAGTGGAACGCCTACGGGCACTGCGTGGGCGGCGCGATCCGAAACCGTGGAAGGATTCACTCAGGAAGATCGAGGATGCCGCTCGCTCGGGCGCCAATCTGCTGCCGCATATTTTAACGGCAGTCGAAGCCTGCGCGACCGTCGGGGAGATTTCCGACACCCTGCGCAAAGTGTTCGGAGAGTACAAAGAGGCGGTGGTGATTTAATACCCGTCGTTGGTCGTACGTCGTACGTCGTTGGTCGCTACTTCAGGGATTCTGGTACCCCGCACGGGCGAGGACGCCCGCACCTACATTTGCCAACCTGAGTAGGGTCTAATCCGCCACCTTGTAGTCGCAGGCTTCGCGGCAGGGCTCGCAGTAGAAGAGGCCGTCCTGGCAGAGGCGGACTTCCAGCATCGACTCACAGAGGCAGCAATACTTCTCGCACGAGCAGCGGTCTTCGGTCATTTCGCACTGCATGCAGCGGTACTTGGGCTTGGGTTTGGTGGTGGCGCTGGACATGCAGAAAGCGTAACTTGGCGGCGGAATTTGGGGAATGTGACGATGGTGATTGGCCGGAGGGGTGAAGGGGTTGGCTCGCCAGCGTTGAGGAGCCTCGCACCCTTCGACTTCGCTCAGGGCAGGCTCGCGAGGACGCCCGCGCCTGCGTCGACGATTTAGTCGGGCGTTCCCCTAAGATCCGGCTGTGGTCGCGGCGGACTGTTTGGCGGTCTCAGGCTTGCACTTGTGCGTATTGAACTGTTGCTGGACCGACGCCTGCCCCAACTGATGAGGGTCCGCCGAGAATTCTGCCTTGCAGCTTTCGCAGATTCCGTGAACGGCGATACCTCTTACTTGCTTCATGATTCGGAGTTTTCGCTTTGCCATGCTCTAAGTTTCCCACAGCAGAAGGGCATTAGCCAGCCGGGAGTTTGAGGTAGACGGTGGGCCTGAAGGGCACCTCACACCTGAACCTCGCGGTCGTCAAGATGCGCGCGAGATCCCTCGCTCCGCCTGAAAAGCGGCTTCGCTCGGGATGACTTCGACAATTGATGTAAAAGGAGAAACCCCGAACTGCACCGAAACGGATGGCATCGACCAGTTGATGCCCCGTGCGCTTAAGTGGTAGGGTAGGGGGTTCCATCATCCCGGCAGCCCGCCACTGTGTTGTAATCGAGGAGAAATGGCTACCATCGCATCCCCGCCAACCGTACGCAAGACCGCACTGAACGCCGTCCATCGCCAGATGGGCGCCAAAATGGTCGAATTCAACGGCTGGGACATGCCAGTGGAATACCCGGCGGTGGGCGGCATTATTGCCGAACACAATGCGGTGCGCAACGGCGTGGGCATTTTCAACGTCAGCCACATGGGCGATATCCGCCTGCAGGGGCCGGAAGCGCTCGCCGCGGTTCAGCATATTTCGATGAATGACGCTTCCAAGCTGGCCGTCGGGCAAGCACAGTATTCGGCCATGTTCTATCCCCAGGGAACGTTTGTGGATGACGTGATCGTGCACCGGCTGGGCGAGGACGATTACCTGATCGTGATCAATGCGGGGACGCGGGAAAAAGATTTTAACTGGGTGCGGGACAACACGCGGCAGTTCAAATGCAAAGTCGAGAATCTGTCGGACGACTTTACCCAGATTGCGATCCAGGGGCCGAAGGGCGTGGATCTGCTGCAGAAGCTGACTGATGCTGATCTATCGGCGGTGAAATTCTACTGGTTGACGCGTGGCACGGTGTGCGGGCTGAAGAACATCCTGATTGCGCGGACGGGATACACCGCCGAGGACGGATTCGAGATTTACGTGCCCACCGACGAGCGGACCAGCGCGATGGTCTGGAATAAGGTTTTGGAGGCGGGCAAGGAATTTGGCGCCGTTCCGTGCGGACTGGGCGCGCGGAATACGCTGCGGCTGGAGGGCAAGCTGCCGCTGTACGGTCACGAAATTTCCGATACGATTAACGTCTGGGAAGCCGGGCTGGACCGCTTCTGCAAAATGGAAAAGCCGGAGTTCATCGGCCGGGCAGCGTTGGAGCAGGCGAAAGCGGCGGGGTTGAAGCGGACCCTTGTAGGACTGGAGATGGTGGAGCGCGGCATCGCCCGGGACGGATACAAAGTTCTTGATGAAGGCGGGCGCGAGATCGGCTATGTGACCAGCGGCTCGTACGCGCCGTTCCTGAAGAAGAATATTGCGTTGGCGTACGTGCCGCCAGAGTTTGCGAATGTGGGCTCGACGGTCAAGGTGGAGATTCGTGGCCAGGGCGTAAGGGCACAAGTGGTGCCGACGCCGTTTTACAAGCGGCCGAAGAGGGCTTAGAGATCCAGCACGCGCGGGAGCCTGCCCTGAGCGAAGTCGAAGGGACGCGCGCGCCTACATCGTCGACTTGAACAGAGACTTTTGTGATTTGGCCAAAGGCCAAGAGCCAAAGGCCACGAGCTAAAAGCCAGGAGCGAGCACTTATATGTCATATCCAAGCGATTTCAGATACACCAAAGAACATGAATGGATCAAGGCCAACGGAAACACTGCCACGGTTGGCATCACGAATTATGCGCAGGAGTCGCTGGGCGACATCGTTTTTGTGGATTTGCCCAAGCCCGGCTCAGAAATCACGGTGGGCAAGACCTTTGGATCGGTGGAATCGGTGAAGGCGGTGTCGGATTTGTTCGCGCCGGCTTCGGGCACGGTGACCGAAGTGAACGCGGAGCTGAACACTGCTCCGGAAAAGGTCAATAAGGATGCGCACGGCTCCTGGATGATCAAAGTCACGCTGAAGAATCCTGGCGAACTGAGTGCGCTGCTTTCGGCCGCCGATTATGAGAAATTCGTGGCGGAAGAAGCCGGGCATTAGGCGTTACGAATGAGTTGTTATTCCGAGTAGCGCGAGGAATCTGCGGTTCTGGTTAGAAGACGGAATACAGATCCCTCGCTGCGCTCGGGATGACAAGCTTGGATTCGCGTGGCAGTACATGGCTGAATTTAACTCTTAGTTTCACCTAAATCCTATGCGCTATCTTCCGAAATCTCCCGCCGACCGCGAGGCCATGCTGAAAGTGATTGGCGCGCGGTCGATTGATGACTTGTTTTCTTCCATCCCGGTGGAAAACCGGCTGAATCGTGACCTGAAGGTTCCGCGCCAGATGGCGGAATCGGAAATCATGGACTGGTTCCGCGAGCGGTCCCAGGAAAATGGGGTGGGCTATACCACGTTTCTTGGCGCGGGCGCTTATTACCACTATCGCCCGGTGATCATTGATTCCCTGATTTCGCGCGGCGAGTTTCTGACCGCCTACACGCCCTATCAGCCCGAGATTTCCCAGGGCACACTGCAGTCGATCTTCGAATTCCAGACCATGATCTCCGAGTTGACCGGTATGGAGGTGGCGAACGCGTCGATGTACGACGGTTCAACCGCAGCCGCCGAGGCGGTGATGATGGCGGTCCGACTCACGGGCCGGCGTTCGGTGATGATTGCGCGCAGCCTGCATCCCGAATACCGCGAAGTGCTGGCGACGTATGCTTTTAACCAAGGCATGCCGCTGGCGACCGCCGGATACACGGAGAGCGGACGGGTTGATCTGAAAGAACTGGAAAACTCGATCACCCCGGAAACCGCGTGCGTGTTGATTCAATCGCCGAACTTCTTCGGAACCGTTGAAGACGTGGAGGCGGTGGCCGAGATCGCTCACAAGAGCGGCGCTATGCTGGTGGTTTCGATTGCCGAGGCAGTCTCGCTCGGCATTGTCGAGCCGCCACGGCAGGCGGATATCATCGCCATGGAGGCGCAGTCGTTCGGGGTTCCGCTCGGGTTCGGCGGGCCCTATTGTGGAGTGATTGCCACGCGGGAAAAGAACGTGCGCCAGATGCCGGGCCGGCTGGTAGGTCAGACTTCTGACAAGAACGGCAAGCGCGGCTTCGTTCTCACCTTGGCCACGCGCGAACAGCACATCCGGCGGGAGAAAGCGACGTCGAATATCTGCACTAACCAGGCGCTGGTTGCGCTCATGGTGAATATTTTCATGACGGTCTACGGCAAGGTTGGCCTGCGCGAACTGGCAAAGCAGAACCTGGCGAAGGCGGCTTACGCTGCCGGGCAATTCGGCAAGCATGCGCGGGTGCTGTTTTCCGGCACGCCGCGTTTCAATGAATTCGTGGTACAAACCAGCGAAGATCCCTACGTCATCAACCGGCGGCTCCTCGAGCACCAGATTGTCGGCGGATTCCCGCTGAAGAAGTTTTATCCGGAACTGGGCAATGCTGCCTTGTGGTGCTGCACGGAGATGACAACGCGAAGCGCCATCGATACCGCGGCCGGATCAGTGGCCGAGAGTGAGAGATTGGCGAAAATCACCAAAGAAGAGGCTGCGGTTCAGGAGGTGACGCGATGAACCCCGGAATCACCAAAGCGACGCGTCATGTCAACCAGAACGAAGGACTGATTTTCGAGAAGTCATCCCCAGGGAAGGCGGCGTGGAGATTGCCTCCCCTCGACGTGCCGGAAGTGGATACAAAGCAACTTCTCGGATCGGCCGAAAGAAAAGATCTCGGCAACATGCCGGAAGTCAGCGAGATCGAGATCATCCGGCATTTCACCCGGCTTTCGACGTGGAATTATGCGATTGATCTTGGCATGTATCCGCTGGGTTCCTGCACCATGAAGTATAACCCGCGGGTGAACGAAGTGGTTTCACGCTTTGAAGGAATCGCCAACGGGCATCCCTATCAGCCGGAGAAGATTTCGCAGGGCGCGCTGCGCATCATGAAGACGCTCAGCGATTGCCTGATCGAAATTACCGGCATGGACGCGATTACGCTGCAGCCGGCTGCGGGTGCGCATGGAGAACTTACGGGCCTGCTCATTGTGCGGGCGTACCACCAGTCCAAGGGGCATCCGCGAAAGAAGATTCTGATTCCGGATTCGGCGCACGGCACCAATCCGGCGACAGCGGCGATGGTAGGTTATGCCGTTGAAAATCTCAAATCGAACGCCCACGGCATGGTGGATGTGGCAGCGCTTGAAGCGCAGATGAACGAGGATGTGGCAGCGCTGATGCTGACCAATCCCAATACCCTGGGCGTGTTCGAGCACGACATTTACCACATCGCACAGATCATGCACGCCAAAGGCGGCCTGCTGTACATGGATGGCGCCAACATGAACGCGCTGGTCGGCAAGGTGCGACCGGGAGACTTCGGCGTGGACGTGATGCACCTGAACCTGCACAAGACTTTCTCCACGCCGCACGGCGGAGGTGGGCCAGGCTCGGGGCCGGTTGCGGTCAAGAAACTTCTGGAGCCATTTCTGCCGACGCCGGTAGTCATCACCAAGCCGGATGGCGCGCTGGGATTCGACTATAACCGGCCGCAGTCGGTGGGGCGGGTGCGGTCGTTTTACGGGAACTTCGGGATGTTCACCCGCGCGCTGGCATACACGCTGGCCAATGGACCGGATGGCCTGCGGCAAACCACCGAAGATGCCGTGCTGAATGCCAACTACATTCGCAAGGGCCTGGAAGGCGTGTACGATCTGCCCTATTCGACGCCGTCGATGCACGAAGTCGTTTTCAGTGACAAACTGCAAGCGACAAAAGGCGTTCACACCATAGACATTGCCAAGCGGCTGATCGACTACGGCTTCCATCCCTACACTATGGCGTTTCCGCTGATCGTGCACGGCGCCATGATGATCGAGCCGACGGAGAGCGAGTCCAAGGAAGAGCTGGATCTGTTCATCCAAGCCATGCGGTCGATCGCCCAGGAAGCGGAAGAAGATCCGGAGACGGTGCTGGCCGCGCCGCACACCACGCGGGTTTCACGGCTGGACGAGGTTGCCGCAGCGCGAAAGCCGGTGCTGCGGTGGAAGCCAGGGCAGGGGTAGATTGATCCCGCACGGGCGAGGACGCCCGCGCCTACACCGATGAGTTAATCCGGGATTCCAGCGTCTGTCGCAGGCCTTCGCGATCGCTGGCGTAGCCCAAGGCGGTTTCGAGGTCGACCACTCCGCGGCGAACCAGTTTTTCAATCTCGCCGTCGAAATGCTGCATCCCTTCCGCGGCACCATCCTTCATCACTTGCAGCAGGTCCTCACGGGACACGCCAGGCACTTCCAGATACGCAAGGATGTGCGGATGAACCTTCAGGATCTCGACAATCGGAACGCGGCCGCTTGCGCCCTTGGAAGGAATCAGGCGCTGCGAGATGATGGCGCGGAAGTTTTTTGCCAAGCGGGCACGAACCCCCGGCTGCTCCATGACTGAAAATGCATTGACCAGCCGTTCGACGGTCTGCGCCGCGTCCAGGGTGTTGAGGGCCGAGAACACCAGATGCCCGGTTTCGGCGGCTTCCAGCGCCAGGTCGATGGTTTCGCGGTCGTGCAGATCGCCGACCATAATGACATCGGGCGATTGGCGCAACGCCGCCCGCAAGCCAAGCGCAAGGCTCGGGGTGTCACTATGCAATTCGCGTTGGTGCACGGTGGCGCGCTGGTGGTTGTGCAGGAACTCGATCGGATCTTCAATGGTGATGATGTGGCAGGTGCGAACCTGGTTGATGTGGTTGACCAGCGCCGCAAGAGTGGATGACTTGCCAGATCCTGGCGGGCCTGTGACCAGAACCAGGCCATCGGAAAGATCGGCTACTTCCGCCAGATGCGGCGGCAACCCCAGCGATGCGAAATCCGGAATCGAGGTGGGGATCACGCGCATCACCACCGCACAGCTGCCGCGCTGGATGAAGGTGTTCACCCGAAGACGCCCGCATCCCGGGAGGCTGTAAGAGACGTCACAGAACCCCTGCTCGCGCAGATGGTTGATCGCCTGCTTGTTGTTGCCGATCAGGTCGGAAGCGATGCGCCGGGTGTCGTCCGCGGTCAACGGGTGAAGTCCGTCGCCCTCCATGGTGATCAATTGGCCGTGAATGATGACCTGCGGCAATCGTCCCGGAGAGAAGATTAAGTCACTCACCTGGCTGTGGGTTCGCAGCACGGCGGCAAGCAGCACAGGGGTCTCCCCGAAGCTCGAGTATGCCGAGGTATCGAGCGAAAGCGAGAGTGGGGCGCTGCCAGTTGCAACCATAGCTTCGGTTGTAATGGGGGAGGGGGTGGCACGCCGGAAATCTCGCAAGCTGGGTTTCGCGCGCGCCAGAAACTTAACTGTAGCGAAATCGGCGGCCAGGTTCCACGAAGAACGACATGGTCATGGACTTCCGTAACAGCTGCGCTTCCGGGAGCGCAGGAAACAAAGGGGCGACGGAAGCCGCCCCTGGGCCGTGAAAACACCCTGGATTACTTCTTGGTGGTCTTTTTCGTGGTTCCGAAGCTGGTCTGCACGGTGCTTCCAATGTATTGCAGCATGGCCTTGGCCGCATCTGCGTTCGGACCATTCGGTTGCAGCTCCAGATATTTGTTGAAGGCTTCGGTTGTGCCAGGCACCGGAGTCACCTTGCCATCTTTATCCGTACTGGCTTTACCTACGAGGCACACACCCTTCTGGTAGTACGCATCGGCCTTGGTTGGATCGGCAGCGATGGCCTTATCAAAAGCGGCCACCGCATCGTCGCCCTTTCCAGCATTGACGAGCGTTGCTCCCAGGTTGTAGTAATACTGACCCGCGCCGGCGGGGTCCAACTGCGCGGCCTGCATATACGACTTGACGGCATCGTCGACTTTTCCCGACTTCCCTTCCGCCTGCCCCAGGTTGTTGTAATACTGGGCGATTATTTTTGTGGAATCGGGAGTCTTCTGCTTCGGATCCGTATCCATCGCCTTCTGTTTGAGGTCAATGGCTTTCTGGTAGTCGTTGGAAGCCTCGCCATAGCGCTTGCTCTTTTCAGTGAGGTCCGGCTGCTTGCTGGCCGAGATCAGATAAACCTCTCCCAACCTCGCCCAGATCAGATCGCGGGTGTCGTCCATCTGGGTAGCTTCGGTCAAGGTGGCAATGGCGGCGTCATAGTTGCCGGCGTCGGTGGCCTGCTTGGCGGCCATCAGCTTCTCATTCAGAGCTTTGACGGTGTTGATCTCTTTGCTTGCTTTGGCAGCTTGCTCCTGCTGCTGCTTCAACTGCTCCGGAGTCAGCCCCTTGCCTTGCGCTTCCTCCTTCGCCAAATTGAAGTCCAGCTTGTTCTCCTCAACGTTCACGGGCACGCCGAGAAAGTGGAAGATTTCTTTTCCATCCTTGATGAGTCTGGCGTTGTACCGGCCAGGGGTAAGGCCCAAAGAATAATACTCGCCTTTGTCATTCGTTTTAAGGGTGAATTTCTGGCTGGCGTCGTCGACCTTTGTCCACTCCACCACCGCCCCAGTGATGGGCTTACCCTCCAAGTCCGTACAAAGCCCTCGCACCGAGCCCGTGGTTTGGGCAAGCATCGGAGCCACGCCAAACGCCATACAAATCATTAGAACCAGTCCTATGAAACGTTGCTTCATTGTTGTCTCCGTTCCCATGAAGTTCGATGTAGACCGTTTACTCTTGATTGAGGATTTCAGTCGTTGCTGAATCTACTCCGGTTTCATCCGCAATCAACGGTAAAGTTTTTCAGCCTTGCGACTGGGTTCGGGCGATCTGATACGGGATTGGATCGACCGTCCCTGCCTCCTGAAACGCGCGCAGGCGCAGGACGCAACTGTCGCAGATACCGCAAGCACAATCCTGTCGACTGTAACATGACCACGTTAAATCGAACGGAGCACCCAGTTCAAGGCCGAGCGTCACAATTTCCTTTTTTCGCATTCCGATCAAGGGGGTATGGATTTCGATGTTTCCCAGCTTTGTACCCGCTTTGATCACCTCATTGAAGGCACGGTAGTAGGCGGGCCGGCAATCGGGATAGCCGGAACTGTCTTGCTCGACGGCGCCAACGTAGATTTTTTCCGCACCCAGAACCTCAGACCAACTTACCGCTGCGGACAAGAAGTGGGCGTTGCGAAAGGGCACGTAGGTGATTGGGATTTCCCGCCCGATCTCGGTGGCTTGCGGCACGGCAATGTTCGGATCCGTTAATGCCGATCCGCCAATCACCGGCAACGCATCATTGCGGACGATCAACGTTCTGTCGATGCCCAGCCGTTCGCAGATTCCCAGGAAGGACCGGCGTTCGCGCTCTTCCGTCCTGTGGCCGTAGCTCACGTGCAGCGCGGCTGCGTCAAAATCACGCACTGCCAATGCGGCGCAAACGCAGGAGTCCATGCCTCCGCTGAGCAGGACAACTGCACGGGATTTGGTGGTTGCTACCATGGACCTTAGCGCATGCTCGTGATGCAGAAGTCACAAGGCAGAGTGCAGAATGAAAACCCTAAGGAGCCACACCTAAATTCTGCGGCATTCCGAATTCTGCATTCTGATCTTACTCATACGCCTTTCATGGCCGGGTCCCAGATGAACTTGTGGATCTGCAAGGACAGCCGCGCCGGCACCTGGTCGGCAAGCATCCATTCTGCCAGTTCACGGGGATCGAGAAGGCAGTGCGCGGTATCGCGTGCGCCGCCCGCTGCCTTGCTGAATGCCGGCGAAAACAAAATGGCATTCACCCGGCTGGCCAGATTGTGGCGGGACATGAAAGCCTTGGCAAATTCGTAATCGGTGTGGTCGCTCAGGACGAATTTGACTTCGTCGGTGGAATCGAGCGCATCCAGATTTTCGGGATTGAAAGTGTCGGGCTCTCCGGAGTTCGGGCACTTCACATCCACAATCTTGATGACGCCCTTGGGTACGCCGTGCAGCGGACGCTCGCCGCTGGTCTCGAGCAGAACCGTGTAGCCATCGTCCATGAGCCGCTGCATCAGCGGCACCACTTCCTTTTCCTGCAGCATCGGTTCGCCGCCGGTGATTTCGACCAGCCCACTGGGGCTCAGTTGCTCGACTTGCTCAGCCACCTCTTCCGGCGTCATGCGATAGCCGCCGGAAAAAGTGTATTCGCTGTCGCACCACGAACACCGCAGGTTGCATCCGGTCAGACGCACGAAGACGCACGGCAACCCGGCGTAAGTGGATTCACCCTGAATCGATTTGTAGATTTCGGTGATCTGCATGAAAAACAGTTGCCGGTTGCCAGTTGCCGGTCCTAGGCTTCATGGAGTCTTGAAACGGAGGTCAGCAGCCCGTTAAGGATTCGTCCGAGTTCCGCACATGATTTGAGGAGTTCCGTTGTTTTCGTCTCGTCCATGAAGCGGAGGTTCTGGGCAATCTGAAATTGGGTCTCCAGTTCCATCAGGGAACCTCGGGCTTGTCCGAGGAAGTATCTGAACTCTTTCTGCGAAAGACGACCTTGCCCTTCGGCGATATTGCTCGGAATCGAGACCGCTGCCCGCCGTAGCTGAGATGTAAGGCCGAACAATTCTTCCTTGGGAAAACTCGACGTGTGCCGGTACCTTGCCGTGACTAGCTCCATTGCCTTTTGCCAGGCTATCAAGTCCTTGTACGATCGACCCATAAGTACCTCCCCAAGAAAGACTGACCACTGGCAACTGGCAGCTGACTATTCACTGTAGGTGGCGGTGGTGGTGTCCGTTTCGAACACAGTCACGCTCCTCACTCGCACTCGCCCGCTGGTCACGCGTTGCAACTTCTCGCTTGTCTGATCATAGAAATATTTTGCCAGGTTCTCCGCCGAGGGATTCAGTTCGATGAACGGCTCAATGTCGTTGATCATCTGGTGGTCGAGGCGGTCAATGACGTGCTTCATGACTTGGCGCAGGTCTTTGAAATCGAGCAGCAATCCGGCCTTGTCCAGTTCGTGGCCCACCAGGGTCACCCGGATCTTGTAATTGTGGCCGTGCGGTTTCTCGCACTTGCCTTTGTAATTGCGCAGGTAGTGTCCTGCGGAAAACGAGTCTTCTACGGTGACTTCGAACATGCATTCCCCTAACCAACATCGGCCGCGAGCGAATCCGGCCAGCTAAGAAGGTATTTTATCGCGCTGCGGACGAACGCGCTTGTGAAGCGGCGTAGCGGCTACCGGGCCGCCGTTTAAACGGCGGAACTAAGGCTTCTCGGGAAGATCCAGAGCGATGCGAACGGCATGCTCAATTCGCGACATGGAGGCTGACGTGAGGGCTCCCAAGGGCGGATAGACTGACAAATGCTTTTCCACTGTGGTGACCTGATCGCACTTGACCCAGGAGTCTTTTGTCAGTCCGCACTCACCTGCCGGAAGCCTGGGGCGCAAAGAGAACTGCCTGTGCGCAACTCCGGAAATCGGGACGACGCAGACATCCCGGGAAAAACGATTCAACGCATCGGTGGAAATCACCAGCGCCGGTCTTTCTTTATCCAGCGCAAATAAGCAGACATCTCCGCGCCGTGGATACCAGCCGGGGGGTTTCGAGCTGCGCTTCCAGTTTGCCATCGATTGTCTATTCGCGAGACTGCGACTTGATCGATGCCGCGCGGAAGGCTGCGCGCTCTGCCGGATCATCCGGTTCCGCGTGAAAGAATTCCGCAGCCTCACGTTCAAGGCTCCGGCGCCTCTCCGCTTCCAGTCCAGCTTTCAGGAGTTGGTTCACCCGCGCGCTGGCAGACACCTTCCCTTTGGTTCGTTCGATGAACTGGAGTAGATCTCTCTCCAGCGTAAAAGTCCTGGCGATCTTGGGCCCGGTGGACATATTAGTAATTATACTATGTTCTATAATAGTTTTTCATACTATTACTGGCATTGACATTCTCACATGTCCTTACTATTATGTAAGGATAGTTGATTCGATGTCAGAAGCGACCATTACATCCAAGGGACAGATCACGATCCCAGCCCGAGTCCGGCAAGCCCTGGGGATTGGCTCTGGGGATCGGATTGAATTTGTGGAAGTGGAAAAGGGGCAATTCGCCATCGTTGCCGCCACTCGCTCGGTGCAGGAACTGAAAGGGCTGTTTCGAGGCAAGCGAAGCAAGCCGGTATCGATTGAAGAGATGAACGCCGCCATCGCGAAGCGCGCATCCAGGTCGCGATGACTGGCCGAGAGATGATCGGCCTCGACACGAATGTTGTCGTCCGTTATCTTACTCACGACGATCCCGCCCAAGCGGCCGCCGCGGTGAAGCTGATCGACTCACTTTCCTCCGACTCGCCCGGATTCCTTTCCCTGATCGTCATTGTGGAACTGGTCTGGGTGCTAGAGGTTTCCTATCGTTTCAAGAAGAATGAAATTGAGCAGGTCCTGGAAACCTTACTGCGAAGCAAGGAATTGGTGATACAGCGAGCGGAAATTCTCGCGCAGGCATTGCGGAAATTCAGCACCAGCCGCGCCGATTTTGCCGACTGCCTCATTGAGCGCTGCGGCCACGCGGCGGAATGCCCATACACCGTCACCTTCGATCGGAACGCCTCCGCAGGGGCGGGCATGCGGCTGTTGGAACATTGATCACAGCAATCAGTCCCGTTAGATTTCAACTCACTCCGAAGAACTCTTCCACTTGCTTCAACTCCGTGGTCTTGCGGTAGCTTGGTAGGCTCTCCAGAAACACGCGGCCGTACTGCTTCTTGAGAATTCGATTATCGAGCAGCGCCAGCAATCCGCGGTCATGCAGCGAGCGGATCAGGCGTCCAAAGCCCTGTTTCAGCGTAATCACCGCGGCAGGCACTTGATATTGAAAGAAGGCGTTGCCACCCTCGGCGTCAATGGCTTTCACTCGTGCCGCCACTACCGGATCGCTGGGCACGGCAAACGGCAGGCGGTCAATGATCACGCAGCTAAGCTGTTCGCCCTGCACGTCGACTCCCTGCCAGAAGGAAGAGGTTGCGAACAACACGGCGTTAGGCGTCAGGCGGAACTCTTCCAGCAGAGCGCTCTTGGGCGCGTCGCCCTGCAGCAACGCAGGATAATCCAGTTCGCCAAGCAGCCGCTGGTAGACGTCGTTCATCTGCGCGTAGCTGGTGAACAGGACGAAAGCGCGGCCGCGCGTGATCTGCAAAAGTTCCTTGATGCGGTCGGCGGCTTGAGCGGCAAACTGCGGCGTGCGCGGATCGGGCAGGTCCGGAGGCACATACAGCATGGCCTGATTTTCATAGTCGAAGTGGGATGGCAGCACAGTCTCGCGGGCGTATTCGACTCCGAGGCGGCGCTTCACATACTCGAAACCGCCGCCCACGGCCAGCGTGGCGGAAGTGAGCACGGCGCAATCGAGTTTGTCGAACAGGCAGGTCTTGAGGATGGACGCGACATCGATCGGCGTAGCTTGCAGGAAGACATTGGCTTTATCGCGACCGCCGCGCCGCCGCTCGATCCAGAAAACGGTGTTGCGATCCTCCGATTCCATCAGAAATCCGAGTTGCACTTGTAGTTCCTGAGTGCGGCGAATGAAGGTAAATACTTCTTCCGGCTTCGATGGCAGGTTCTCAAGTTCGGAAGCGAGGCGTTGCAGGGACTGCTGCAAGCCCAAGAACTCTTCGCCGTTTTCTTCGAGAAACTCGCGACGGTTCTCGAACGCGAAACGTCCGTCGCCCTGCGGCAGCAAGGCGAAGAAGAACATGGAGCGATCGCGCAGGCTCTTTACCGCTCCAACCAGAGAAACGGAGAGCGAGTGGTTACGCTGCAGGGAAATTTCTACGTCGCGGCATAGCTCTTCGATGCGGGCATTGCTCACCGAAATTCCGAAGTAGCTTCCCGCCACATCTTCCAGCTCATGGGCTTCGTCGAAAATCACGGCGCCGGTTTCCGGCAGAATCCCCGCATCAGGCGCGTACTCGGACTGCTGCTTGATGGAAAGATCGGCAAAGAAAAGATGATGGTTGACGATGATGATGTCGCTTTCCATGGCGCGGCGATGCATCTCGGTAATGAAGCACTGCTGGAACGCGCTGCACTTCTGGCCGATGCAGGTGTCGGCGCGTGCGTCCAGCCGGTGCCACAGCGCGTTGGCCTCGGGAAGCGACGCCAACTCGGCCCGATCGCCGGTCTGGGTGGTTTTCTCCCATGCTGCGATGGCGCGATAGTGTTCGATCTCCTCCAGGCCGCTGAGCACGGGCTGATCGGTCAAATCGTAAAGCTTCTTGCGGCAGAGATAGTTGTTGCGTCCCTTCATGTAACAGACGTTCAGCTTGCTTTTGCCGTCGGGAAAAAGCGCCTGCTCAAGGAATGGAATGTCCTTGTGAAAAAGCTGCTCTTGCAGATTTTTTGTGCCGGTCGAAATGATGACCCGCTGGCCAGATCGAATGACCGGAACCAGGTAGGCCAGAGTCTTGCCCGTTCCCGTGCCGGCTTCGACAATCAGATGGCGCTTTTCGGCAAGGGCCTGCTCGACGGCTTGCGCCATTTGCAGCTGTCCGCGACGAAATTCGTAAGCGGGATGAGTTCGCGAGAGCACGCCTCCTGGTGCGAAGAATTGGTACAGGGAACCGTCTTGTTTCCGCGTGGAAGATGCGGGCTGTGAGGTCGAGGCCACCGAGTCTCTATAATACCTACTTACTAGCGGCCAGTTGTCAGTTGCCAGTTGCCAGAAGGCGCTGACGCTTCGGGTTTCGTTTGCATCTGCCTTGACGCGAATCAATACAAGTTCGATGAGTGGCCCTGTGCTGGCGGGCACGCCCACGATTGCGATCGTAGGACGGCCAAACGTCGGTAAATCCACGCTGTTTAACCGCATCGTCGGGTCGCGGCGCGCAATTGTCGGCGACGAGCCCGGCATCACGCGAGACCGGCTTTATGGCAACACAGAGTGGCGAGGACATCCGCTGCGGATTGTCGATACCGGCGGGATTATGCCGGAAGAAAAAGACTTCATTCCTACGGAGATTTTTCGTCAGGCCAAAGTCGCTTTGGAAGAGGCGGCGGCGGTTGTGATGGTGGTGGATGGACGGACGGAACTCGCCGCGCCGGATCTCGAACTGGCGCGATTGCTGAACCGCACTGGCAGGCCGCTCTTTCTGGCGGTTAACAAGGTGGACAGCGAGAAGCAGTCCGGGCTGGTGGATGATTTTCATGGGCTCGGAATCAGAAAGATGTTCCCGGTTTCCGCGGAGCATGGGCGCGGCGTGGATGATCTGCTGGATGCAATCCTTGAAGTTGTGCCTCGGCCGGAGGAAACCGCGCGGGAAGAAATAACCACAGAGGACACAGAGGTCGCGGGGGAAACACCGGGTCACGAGGGAGAGCAGGCAGGCTTAGAGCCCGAGAGGGGCGAAGTCAAAGTTGCGATCATTGGGCATCCGAACGTGGGCAAGTCAACGCTGCTGAACCGGCTTACCGGGACGTCGCGTGCCATTGTTTCGCCCATCCCTGGCACCACTCGGGACGCGGTGGATGAAGTTGTGGAGCGCGGCGGCCAGCGTTTTCGGTTTATCGACACGGCGGGAATTCGCCGCAAGGGCAAGACTCACCTGATGGCGGAAAAGCTTTCTGTCGTAATGGCACGGAAACATCTGGAAGCCGCCGACATCGCCCTGCTGGTGATCGACGCGACCGAGGGCGTGAGCGCACTGGATGCGGCCATTGCTGGATACGCGCATGACAGCGGGCGGTCCGTCATCATTATTGTTAACAAGTGGGACCTGGTGACCAGTGGCCAGAAACGGGCGGGCCGCGAGACGAAAGCTTCGCGCATGCAGGAGAGCAAACGTCCGGCGGACCGCGTTGCATATGAAGAACGGCTGCGCGGCGCGCTTAAGTTCCTGAGCTATGCTCCGGTGCTGTTTGTTTCGGCCACGACGGGAACGGGCACGGAAAAGATATTTTCCACACTCAAGGAAGTTGCCGCTGAGCGGCGCAAACGCATTTCCACCGGCGAAATGAACCGCTTCCTGAAGCACGTGGATTTCGATCGCGCGTCTGTACCGGTCCGCGCCCGCGTAAAGATCTATTACCTGACGCAAGCCTCCACCTCTCCGCCGACGTTTGTGCTCTTCACCGACCGGCCAATAAAGCTGCACTTCTCCTACCAGCGTTTTCTGGAGAACCAGATCCGCCGGGCGTTTGGATTCGTGGGCACGCCGATATGGATTAAGACGAGGGCACGGGATTAGAAACCGACTGCTCGGCATTACGAGCGGGCCTTGGGTTTTCCACGTTGCCGCGTGACTCCCGGCGGTACTGTGGAGGCTTCCCCAGGATGCTGACGAGGCTAAGGCCAGATGGTCATTTTCGAACCGCAATCGCTTCTGCCGGACGAAGTGGGTTGTAGTGGACGCGAAAGTCGCAGCGGTCAGGTAAATAGTCCACTTTGGTTTGGACGAATTGCTTGTCCGGGTCAGCCCACCCGGAGAGTGCCCAAAGGTGGTATTCGTGCCCGCCGACCGTGTAGCGAAGCTGATACTCCCCCTTGTACATGACAATGTCACGAAAGGAATCAGCAACGTCGCCCCGCGTCACCCGGCTTCCGGCTACGGTGCAACCTGTTTCTGGCCATGAGTCAGTACTGCTAAGGCGCAAAAAATATATCCCTGATCCTACGGCGGCACAGAGTAGCGCCGCCACCAGCCACCACTTTCGGCTCGGCAGGCGTCGTGTCGGGGTACGGTGGCGCATCGCGAAGTTCGTCATTCATATCTTAACAGTGCTAGCGCTTTCAGCCTCCTCTCAGCTGCTCCCAGAGCTGACTCCGGGCGGCGCACCTTATTCCTCCTTCGTCAGGAGCCCCACCTTATCCACCCCGGCGTGGCGGGCCACGTCGATCACGTCGGCAACGTACTGGAAATCGACGTCATCGTCGCCGCGCACAAAGGCAACTTTCTCCGCGCGCTTCAGGAAGATTTCCTGCAGACGAGCCTCCAGGGCGTCCCGCTGCACTGCTTCACCATTGATCTTCAGCACCGGCGGCTGATCTTTCGCGGTCCAGATGACCTGGATCACGATGGTGCGCGATTGTTCCTCCTCCGGCGTGGACTGCTTCTGCGGTGGCGGGATGAGCGCACGCTCTCCCTTCTTGTCCTGCTCCGATGCCACTACCAGCATGAACACGATGATCAGCGTGAGCAGAACATCGATCAGCGGAGTGACGTTGATTTGTGGACGACACGGATCACCGCCTGCCATTGAAAATGCCATTGGAACCACCCCTTCTGGCACGCGTGTCTGAAACATTGGACACCTGCACGGTGCGGCAAGTTCCCGGTTGCGGGAGGTCCGTAACTTGGTCCGTTAGCTACATGTCGACATCATCCCGAGCGAAGCCGTTCTTCAGACGGAGCGAGGGATCTCGCGCGCATCGACACGACACCGCAGCGCCCCGAGAGGGATCTCGCGAGCACTACACCAAAGCGGCAAGTTCCCGGTTGCGTGACCACGGCTCCGGCAGGCATCATGGAATCTCCCGGCACTGTCCAGCGTGGGGATATGAATATCCGAACGTCTCTGGTTCTTCTTTTTCTGTCAGGCCTGCTGATCGTCTGTGGTGGCGTCGTTCCCGCTTGCGCGCAAGACAACTACGAAATCCAGGTCTATGGTTCAGACATCGTCGCTCCCGGCAATACGATGCTGGAGCTGCATTCCAACTTCACGGCGGAGGGCAGCAAGACGATGGTCGACGGCGTTTTGCCCACCAATCATGCGGAACACGAAACCGTGGAGATTACCCAGGGATTCAACGACTGGTTCGAGACAGGCTTTTACATCTTCACCAGCATTCAGGCTGATGGAAGCTATCAATGGGTCGGCGACCATATCCGCCCGCGCTTTCGGATTCCGGAGAAATGGAATTGGCCCGTGGGCGTAAGTTTGTCGAACGAGATCGGCTACCAACGGGCCGCATTTTCGGCCGATACCTGGACCTGGGAGATACGGCCGATCGTCGACAAGAAGATCGATGGCTGGTATCTCGCGTTCAATCCCGCAATGGATCGCTCGTGGCACGGGCCCAGCGTGCGCCAGGGGCTGGTGTTCTCGCCGAACGCCAAGGTGAGTTACGACTTCACCAAACGCATTGCCGGAGGCCTGGAGTATTACGCTTCGTGGGGACCAATCACCGGGCTGCTTCCGTTTGCTCAGCAGCAACAGCAGTTCTTTCCCGCCATTGATCTCGATCTCGGTCCGGAGTGGGAGTTCAATTTCGGAGTGGGGGTGGGTGTGACCGGCGCCACGGATCATCTGATCGTCAAATGCATTCTGGGACGGCGCTTTTCCTGGGGACGGAGCAAGGGCAAGGCGGATTAGTCACCCATTCTCAGCTTAGTAATCGGCCTTCCACACGTCGGTCGAAAAATTGCTTCCTTCCTCGTATCATCGTCTGATGCCTTCTGCGCCAACGCCAGCAATCGTCTTGAGCTTTGAGGACGCCTGTCATCTGGTAGAGGAACACGCTTCACGCGTGCGGCCTTCGGGGAAAGAAACCGTGGAGTTGCTCGAATCCATGGGGCGAGTACTGGCTGAACCGGTGCTGGCCGACCGCAACTTCCCTCCATTTCCCCGCGCCACCCGCGATGGATATGCGGTTCGTGCCGCCGACCTGAGACAACTCCCGGCCAAGCTCACAGTGATTGGCGAAATCAAAGCTGGCGCAGCCGCAGAGCCAGTTCTTCCCGTGCAACCGGGCCAGGCAGTCACCATCATGACCGGCGCCCCGGTGCCTCCCGGCGCGGACGCCGTGGTGATGGTGGAGTACACGTCGCAAACTGCCGGGACGGTCGAAATCACCAAGGGAATCAGTGCCGGCGACAACATTGTTCCCACCGGCTCCGAGGCCAGGAAGGGCGACCGCTTGCTTGCTTCCGGCATGCGACTTGATCCTGCGGCGATCGCCGTGGCCGCATCGGCCGGCAAGTCACATCTGCAGGTTTACTTGAAGCCGCGGGTCGCCGTGCTCGCGACCGGCGACGAACTCGTTGAAATCGATACGCCGGTGGGCCCTACTCAAATCCGCAATTCGAATTCGTACTCGCTGGCGGCACAAATTCAATTTGCCGGGGGCGATGCCGTGATACTGCCCATCGCTCCGGACCAGCCAAACCGGTTGCGCGAGTTGATCGCCGAGGGTCTAGAGTCTGATCTCCTTCTGCTTACCGGCGGCGTCTCCATGGGCAAGTACGATTTGGTCGAGCAGTCGCTTGCGGAATTCCGCGCGGAGTTTTTCTTTACCGGGGCGAAGATTCAGCCCGGCAGGCCGGTCGTGTTTGGACGCGTCCCGGGTGGCGCAGGCGCCCCCGCCCGCGAGGGTGCTTCAAAAGAGCGACAGCACACCTATTTCTTCGGCCTTCCGGGAAACCCAGTGTCGACGATGGTAACGTTCGAACTGTTCGCCCTTCCGATGCTGGAAGCCCTGTCCGGCATGTCACCGCGAAAACTGGTTTTCCTGTATGCCAGGTTGAAATCAGAAATCAAGACCAAGCCAGGGCTGAAGCGATTCCTTCCCGCCATTCTCTCCGGTGAATTCGAAAGCGCTGAAATCGAACTCGTACCCTGGCAGGGGTCAGGAGACATCGCCGCTACTGCGAGGGCGAACAGCTATGTCGTGATTCCGCCGGATCGGGAGCGGATCGCAGCGGGAGAGTGGATTCCGGTTCTGAGGAAATGATAACCCGTCATTTCGTAGCAGCCTGTGGCGAAAGTGAGGCCCCGCTCTTCAATACTTAATTCGCCAGCTTTTGTCATCCCAGTAAAGCGAGGAATCTGCAGTTGGCTGAACGATGCAGATCCCTCGCTCCGCTCGGGATGACAATTCCTGCAAGCTATCCATGCGCCGCTGGTAAGATAGGATTCTCCATGCCCCGGAAGCTTTCCCACTACGACCGCGCCGGAAAGGCCAAGATGGTTGACGTTTCCGCCAAGCCGCCGACCAAACGTGAAGCTGCCGCCAGCGCATTCGTCGCGCTCAAGCCCGAAGTTCTCGACGCTTTGCCCAGCAATCCTAAAGGCGATCCGTTCGAAGTTGCCCGCCTCGCCGGCATCATGGCCGCCAAACGCACCTCGGAACTGATTCCGCTTTGCCATCCCCTGCCGCTTTCGCACGTTGATGTGACCTTGCGGCTGTGTGAGAATGGTGTCGCGATTCGCTCACAAGTTGCGACCACCGCGGCCACCGGAGTCGAGATGGAAGCTTTGACCGCGGCCAGTATAGCCGCGCTGACCGTGTATGACATGTGCAAGGCGCTGGACAAGGGAATTGAGATTCGCGAAATCGTGCTCGAACGCAAGTCCGGCGGAAAAAGCGGAGACTTTATCCGGCGCCCGAAAAAAATGACGAACTGACCTGCATGGCGAACAACGTCAAGCTGCTGCTGGTGGATGACAACCCGATGGTTCTCGGACTGCTCCGAGGCGCGCTCACGCCGCTTGCCGCGGTCACTACTGCGACCGATGCCGCCGATGCCCTGCTCAAGGCGGTTGATGATCCTCCGGACCTGCTGGTCGCCGACTACCGCATGACGGGCATGGACGGCCGCCAGTTGGTGGAGAAGCTCAGAAGCCGTCCGCGGACTGCCGGGGCTGCCGTCATCCTGCTGGCAACTCGCGCCGACATCACTGAGAAGCTGAGTACTGCCGATAATCCCGTCGACGAATTTGTGGAGAAACCATTTTTCCTGAAGGAGGCGACGCAGCGCATCAAGCGTGTGATCGACAAAATTTCGCTTGAAAAAATGGCGAAGGCGGCAGCCTCCGATGGCGTGCTGCGCGGCAGCCTGCTCCAGATGAATGTCATCGACCTGGTGCAATCGCTCGAGATGGGCCGCAAGAGCGGCGCTCTCACGCTCACGAACGCGAATGACAAGTGCGAGCTTTACTTCGTGGAAGGCCAGGTCACCCACGCGGCCTATGGATCGCTCAGCGGCGACCAGGCTGTGTTCAAAGTCCTGCGCTGGACCGACGGCAATTTTGAGGTCAATTTCGGAGGCAAGACAACCCAGCGGACCACACAGTTGAACACCCAAGGCCTGCTGATGGAGGGCTTGCGCCTGCTGGACGAATCTGCGCGCGACGCAGGCCATGGCGCGACCCACGGGGAAGACGATGTCCTTGTCGACTCCTGACCCGCTCTCCGCGGCCGTTCTCACCGTCAGCGACTCTTGTGCGCGCGGGGAGCGGGAAGATGTCTCCGGCCCGAGCGTGGCCGATTTTCTGCGCGCGCGCGGCTTTGCCATCGCCGGCACACAGGTGGTTCCCGACGAAGACTCTGCGATTCAGCAGGCGCTTCTACGCTGGATGGGTCATGCGCGCCTGGTGGTGACCACCGGTGGAACGGGCCTCGCCCCGCGCGACGTCACGCCGGAAGCTACTCGCGCGGTGTGCGACCGCATTCTGGAAGGGATTGCAGAACGGATGCGTCTTGAGGGCTCGAAGAAGACGCCGTTCGCCGCGTTGAGCCGCGGGGTTTGCGGCGTCCGCGGCTCATCGCTGGCGCTGAATTTGCCGGGCAGCCCCAGCGGTGCAATCGACTCCCTCGCCTCGGTGATCGAACTTTTGCCCCACGCGCTGCAATTACTTGCAGGCAACACCAAACACGAAGAGCCCCCGACCACGTAGGGGCAGGTGTCCAACCTGCCCGGCGAAGCGAAGGCAATCGCTACTGTACGCTTCCCACAAGCTTCTCTACTTCGGCCATCTCCTTGGGCACGCCCGACGAAAGAATTTCCGTACCAGTCTCCGTGATCAGAATCGTGTCCTCGACCCGGAAATGCATCTGCTTGTCGGGAAACTCGACGATCGGTTCCACAGTGACCACCTGTCCAGCCTTAATCGGACCGGTCGGCAGCAGCACATCATGGGTTGCCAGGCCAACAAAGTGTCCGGGAAATCCATACCACTGTTTCTCCTCGCCATATTTCGCGAGCACGGCCTTGCCGGCATCGGATGCCTGGTCGTAGGTGTTGCCCGGCTTCAGCAACGCAATCACCGCCTTCTGACACTCCAGATCGACGGCGTACCACTTGGCCTGCTCCGGCGTAAACTTTCCGCTGATGTTGAAGGTGCGGGTGATGTCCATGGTCATGTGATCAAGGTCAGCGGCGAAATCGAAAACTACCAACTGATTCGGCTGAATCTGTTGCCGGTCGCTGAAGTAGTGCCAAGTGTTGATGTTTTCCCCGGTGCCCACAATGGCCGGATACGCCCAGCCGGCCGCGCCTCCGTTGCGGAAGACATAAGCGGCCCGGGCTTCGATCTGGTACTCATACATCGGAGGATGCGCGTGCGCAATCGCCTGCTTGAGCCCCTCCGCGCTCAGGTTGCCGTTTCGCCGCAACACGGCGATCTCCTGCGGCGTTTTGATGTTCCGCATGGCGTCGATGAACGGGGTCGCGTCTTTCTGGTGTGCAGCCGGATAGCGTTCGGCGAGTTTCTGGATTGCCGCGCGGTCCCCCGGAGTCGGATCGCCATAGGGATTCGAATACTCGCGCCCGTAGTCGGCGCCAACTTCATAGCGCGCTCCATCCGCCTTGTCCGGGTAGGAGAGCCGCAGCCACAGATCGGTCTCTTTTCCCAGCGCAAACGCCAGCATGCCGTCCAAATTGGTGATTGCCAGTACAGCTCGAAACCCAAACTTATCTTTCTGCTCCTGGGACATGGAAAGGAGATTGGCTCCGTAGACCTGCTTCACGCGCGGACTTTGTTCGGGCTCGAAGATCGCCGCATTCCCCTTGCTGACGTCCATCACGAGAACCGCGCCCGGGTCGGACAAGCCCGTGTAGTAAAAGAAATCGTTGTCCTCGCGGTAATGGTTCGCCTCCGGCAGAACATTACGCGCAAACAAGATGAAATATCCCGTCTTAAGCTGTTTCGCCAGTTCCTGACGCCGCCGGGCAAACTCCTGCGGTCCGCCCAGATCACTGATGTAAACCGGATCGGTGTACTGCGCGAAAGCCGGCAGAACCATAAACGACGCCACCAATCCAACCACAATGCGAATCCACCACGATGAAGTAAGTTTCATGCTGTTCTCCTGAAAACTCGATTGATTTCTATCCGCCCCGGGGCGGCGCAAGCCCCGCAACCTTTCGTCTGCGCGCTACACCCGCAACTCCACCACCGTCGCGCCGCCGCCGCCTTCATTCTGAGGAGGCTCGGAAACCGTCTCCACATGCGGGTGCTGCTGCAGAAGCTGTCGCAGCGCCTTTCTCAGAATTCCCATGCCGCTGCCGTGCACCACGCGCACCCGCGGCAACCCAGCTAAGAATGCCCGGTCCACAAACCGTTCTACTTCACGCGTGGCCTCGTCGACAGTGCGGCCAATCACGTTGATTTCCGACGGAACGTTCTGATTTTCCCGTTCCAGCGAAACCGAAATTCCGCGCGCCCGCGCCGCTTTCACCGGGGACTCCGCCGCCCGGGTCAGCACTTCCGCAATATCTTCCCGCGCGATTTTCATCTTCATCGCGCCAACTTCCACCTCGAAGTGGTTGTCGTCGATGCGGCGCGCTACCAGAGCCGGACGACCCACCGACTTCAGCTTGACCGTGTCTCCCTCGGAGACATGTTTCACCAGCTGAGGCTGCGCGTGGGGATCACCCTGATCGGCGCCAGTGCTGTGCGCCACGATCGTCGAATCGAAATGCTCACGGAACTCCCGGCGCAGCTTGGAAATCCGACGTTCCGCGTCCTTGGATAGCTTCTGCGCGGCCGCACGGTCCTGCACCGCGTTCACTGCCTCACGCGCATGATATTCAAAATCGCGCAACAGGCTGTCCAGCTTCTTCTCCATCTCTTTGATTTTCGACTGCTGCTCTTTTTTCCCCTCGCTGGTCAAGCGGTCTTTTTCCCGCTGCAGTTCCTCTTCACGCTTGCGCAACTGAAGCCGCTCCGCTTCCGCCGCTCGCAAATCCGCATGAAGCCGGTCCAGGAACTCACTCACGTCGCGCGCCTGCGAGCTGAGCCGCGCGCGGGAGGCCTCGATGATTGACGGATTCAGCCCCAGCCGTTGTGCAATGTTGATTCCCGCAGAAGCTCCGGGCACGCCGATTCGCAACTCGTAAGTGGGTTGCAGCGTGGTCTCGTTGAAGCCCACCGAGGCGTTCACCACCCCTGCCGTATTTGCGCCGAAGATTTTCAGCGAAGTGTGGTGCGTTGAAATGATGGTGACGCAGCCGCTTCGCCGGAAGTGCTCGGCGATGGCGACGGCAAGTGCCGCGCCTTCTTCCGGATCCGTCGCGGATCCTAACTCATCCAGCAATACCAGGGATTTGGACGTCGCCGTTCGTGAAATGAAATCAATGTTTGTGACATGCGCGGAGAATGTCGAAAGATTCTGCTCAATCGATTGGTAGTCGCCAATATCCGCCAGCACCGCGTCAAAGATGGGAAATTCCGCGCGGTCCGCTGGAACTGGAATCCCAGATTGCGCCATCAGCGCCAGCAGTCCTGCCGTTTTCAGAGCCACGGTCTTCCCGCCGGTATTCGGCCCGGTGATGATGAGTTCTCGCGCATCGTTTTCCAACTCAATGCTGGTTGGAACGATGGTTGCGCTCTTCCCTTTCAGATTCCGCTCCAGCAAAGGATGCCGCGCCTGGATCAGAATAAGACCACGTAGGGACGGACGCCCTCGTCCGCCCGGGGCAGGTGAATCCTGCCCAGCACTCAGCACAACCTCCACACAGTTGTAATCCTCCGCAAATCGCGCCTTGGCAAACTGCAATTCGAGCTGACTCAGCGCCTCGGCCGCCGCCAGAATCGCCGAAGCGTTGTCTCCGATCCTCCGCGTCATTTCCAAAAGAATGCGGTGGATTTCCGCCTGCTCCTCATCCATCAGCCGAACCAGTTCGTTGTTCTGCTCAATGGTCTCGAGTGGTTCGACAAAAACGGTCTGCCCGCTCGAACTGGCTCCATGCACCACGCCCTGCACGCGCCGCTTCTGCTCGACTTTCACCGGAATGACGAAGCGCTCGCCGCGGATCGTCACCAGCTCATCCTGCACCGTTCCGCCTTCCGACAGCCGCCGCAAATAGCCGCGTAGCGATTCCTGAATCTGCCGCCGCTGCTTCTCCGTCTCGCGGCGAATCCGCGCCAACTCCGGCGATGCCCGGTCATCCAGCGTTCCATCCGGCAGAATCTTGTTGCGGAATGCGCGCAGAAAGTCTGTGAAGTCCACAATCTCCGACGAAAGCTGCGCCACCGCTTTCCACTCGCTTCTCATCGCCGCCGGCGGACTCAGCGAAATCTCGCGCCATTCGGCAGCCCGATCCACCAAGGCAACCACATCCCGAATCTCGGCAATCTCCAGCGCCGCGCCGGAAATGCCCGATTTCTCGACCGGACGTGACACATCCTGCAGGCCCGAAAAATCGAATCGCCCGCCCACACGGCGGAACTCCCGAATTTCAGCCGTCAGTTGCTGCTGATTCTCGATCCAGCTCCGGTCGGTTGAGGGCGCAAGCCGCGAAATCCGATCCTGTCCCAGTGCCGATTGTGCATACCCGCGCAACAGATCGAGCAGCGAGTCGAATTCCAGCACCCGGGCGCTGGTGTGAGTAAGTGGGCTGGGAGGCATCGCAACTATGTTACAGCAATCGACACGGCCCAAAACCGCTCCGCTCGCGTTCCTGGCTACCGCGCCAGGGATGCGAATCACAAACAAGAAGCCGACAAAACCAAGCGTCTATGCGGCCAGCGCGCACTCCGGCTCTGTTAGAATCGGCTTGTATAGACAGACATTTCCCCCAGGGGAGTCACCATGGCCTTTCCCATCACACGGCTTCGCCGCCTCCGTCAGAGTGAGCAGCTTCGCTCTCTGGTTCGTGAAACCCAACTTACTCCCGGCGCTTTCGTTTACCCCATGTTTGTTTGCCCCGGGGAAGGCGTGCGCAAGGCGGTGGGCTCCATGCCGGGGGTGTTCAACCTCTCGGTGGACGAGGCCGTGAAGGAGGCCGCGCTGGTGCAGTCGCTGGGAGTGCCGTCTGTCATTCTGTTTGGCCTGCCGGAAAAGAAGGACGAAGTTGCCACCGGCGCGTGGGCGGACGACGGCATTGTGCAGCAAGCCACCCGCGCCATCAAGCGCGAAGTGCCGAAGCTGCTCATCATGGGCGATGTCTGCCTCTGCGAATACATGTCGCACGGCCATTGCGGAATTGTGCGCCAGGCACCCACGCCTCAGTCGCTCGGCGCCGCAGCCGTGCGGGTTCTGAAAGTAGCCAGGCCTGAGGACAAGAAAAAAGCAATCGAGACCGTTGCCGCTGCGGTTGCAGCCCGCACCGCTCAACCACAATTTGAAATCGACAACGATGCCAGCCTCGATCTACTCGCTCGAACTTCCGTATCTCTGGCTCGCGCCGGGGTCGACATCATCGCGCCCTCTGACATGATGGATGGCCGGGTTGGCGCAATCCGCAAAGCGCTTGATGCGGCTGGCTTCATCAATACGCCGATTCTTTCTTACGCCGCGAAATTCGCCTCAGGCTTCTACGGACCCTTCCGCGAAGCCGCCGACTCCGCGCCGCAGTTCGGGGACCGCCGCTCCTACCAGATGGATGGCGCGAATTTGCGCGAAGCCATGCGGGAGATCGAACTCGATATCGAAGAAGGCGCGGACATGATCATGGTAAAGCCCGCCATGCCTTATCTGGATGTGATCGCGGCCGCTCGCGAGCGCTTCGACCTGCCACTCGCCGCTTACCAGGTTTCCGGTGAGTACGCCATGATCGAGGCTGCCGCCCGCAACAATTGGATTGACCGCGATAGGGTGATGATGGAATCGCTGCAGTCGATCCGCCGGGCGGGGGCGAGCATCATCCTCACGTACTACGCGAAAGACGCGGCGAAGTTGCTGGCGTAAAGAAACATGCGGGTGCCCCATCCTAAACGTCGCGCTCTTTGCGACGTTAGGGTGGGGTAGTCGTTCAACGCGCCATCACCGGCACATCGGTCTTCACTGCCCAGACGAGTGCGATCACCCAGCCAATCGCGGTCCATCCCAGGAAGAAGTTGAGCAACAGGATCGACATCGCATCCCGTTTACTCCGCGCGAAGGCAATGATCGCCGGCAGAAAATACAGCACCAATCCGAAGCCGAAAATCGGGAAAAAGAAAAAACCAAGGAAATGCATTGAGATCTCGCCTCCTGCTTAGGCAAAGTTTAGCACTGCCAACGCTACGATCAATGATACGCGTTTCCCGCCCGCCCGGTTCCCGAATCCCAAAGCCCTGTCGTAGAATCACTTGTTTGTACGGTTGTCATGATTCTTTCCAGGGAGCGCATACTTTGCCGGAAACTACTTACGACATTGCCATCATCGGCAGCGGTCCTGCCGGATACACCGCCGCCATCCGCGCCGGCCAACTCGGCCTCAAAACAGCTCTGATTGAAAAAGATGGCTTCCTCGGCGGAACTTGTCTGCATGTGGGCTGCATTCCCACCAAAGCGCTTCTGTTCAACGCCGAGCTTTGGGACCACCTGAAAGAGGCCAAAGAGTTCGGCATCGAAGGCGTCGATTCGCGCAAGTTGAACTGGGCTGCCGTTCAGGACCGCAAATCGAAAATCGTCACCAAGCATGCCAAGGGCCTGGAATTTCTTATGCGCAAGAATAAGGTCGAGACCATCAAAGGCTACGGCCAGCTCACCGGCCCCGCGCAAAACGGGGTGCACACCGTGGAAGTGAAAGACAGCGCAGGCAAGGCAAGCGCCGTTAAGGCGAAGCATGTCATTCTGGCGACTGGTTCGGAAGCTCGCATGATCCCCGGCCTGCCCAACGATCCGAGGATTCTCACGAACATCGGAATTCTTGGGTTGAAAGAAGTTCCCAAGTCTCTGGTGATCGTTGGCGCGGGGGCGGTCGGAGTGGAGTTCGCGTCAATCTTCCGCTCTTTCGACGCCGAGATCACGATCATCGAGATGCTGCCGCGCCTGGTGCCGGTCGAAGACGAAGAAGTTTCCATGGAACTTGCGCGCGTCTACCGCAAGCGAGGCATCAATTTTCATACCGACGCAAAAGTGGAGAAAGTGGAAACCACCAAGAACGGAATTGCGGTTACCTTCACCGTCGGCGGAAAACAACAGAAGCTGGAGGCCGAAAAGATTCTGATTGCCGTGGGACGCAAGCCGCGCACCGAGAACATCGGCCTGGAGAAAACGAAAATCAAGCCCGACCGCGGCTTCATCAAGACCGACAGCTGGATGCAGACCGCCGAACCCGGCGTCTATGCAATCGGCGACATCGTGCTCGGAACGCCGCAACTGGCGCATGTCGGAGCCATGGAAGGAATCGTCGCCGTCACCCGGATCGCCGGCAAGCCAGCCAAGCCCATCAACCCTGAACACATTCCGAACGCGACGTACTGCCATCCGGAAATTGGCAGCGTGGGTTTGACCCAAGTGAAAGCGGAAGAGCTTGGCTACAACGTGAAAATTGGCAAGTTTCCGTTCACCGCCAATTCGCGCGCTTCAATTGTCGGGCAGCACGAAGGCTTCATCAAGATTGTTTCTGACGCGGAGTACGGCGAAATTCTGGGGGTGCACATCATCGGGCCGCAAGCCACCGAATTGATCGCGGAAGCCGTCGCTGCCATGGAACTGGAAGCTACGGCGGAGGATTTGGCCTGGACCATTCACGCGCATCCGACCCTGGCCGAAGCGATGCTGGACGCGTCGAACAGCGTGTACGGCATGGCGATCAACGCGTGAGGGTGCTCAGAAATGAAGGTGCGGCGTTCTGAAAATGCTGGATGAGAACGGCTGGTATTTGGATCGGACTCGCGGCAGCCATCGTCAGTACAAGCATCCCGCAAAATCCGGGCTGGTCACAGTACCGGGCAAGCCCAACGACGACTTGGGACCGGGCACACTAAATAGTATTCTGAAGCAGGCAGGTTTGAAGAAATGAAAAAATATCTGATTGTCATTGAGGAAACCAGCACTGGCTATTCCGCCTACTCACCCGACCTCGATGGCTGCGTGGCCAGGGGAGCAACCCGCCAGGAGGTCGAAAGCCAGATGCAGGAAGCGATCGCTTTTCACTTGGAAGGCATGGCCCGTGGCGGTCAGCCGGCCCCGGAACCCCACACGTATTCCGCCTACGTGGAGGTTCCTGCTCACTAGCCGAGGCCATGCTGGACGCATCAAACAGCGTTTACGGGATGGCGATCAACGCGTAAAGGGGCCACGGAATGGCACGGATTTTCACGAATAAGAACATTTGGCTTTGATCCGTGTCGATCCGCGCAAACCCGTGGCGAAAGATTCCTTGATTTCCGTCCTCCAACTCGGCGTCGTTGACTACGCCACCGCCCTGCGCCTGCAGCAGCGGTTGGTCGACCTGCGCAAGGAAGGCCGCATCGGAGATGTGCTTCTGCTCCTGGAGCACACGCCTGTCATCACGCTCGGCCGCAATGCCAAAGCCGCCAACGTCACCGCATCGCCTGACCTCCTTGCCCAGCGCGGTGTCGAAGTGTTCGAGTGCGATCGCGGCGGCGACGTGACTTTTCATGGCCCCGGCCAACTGGTCGGCTATCCGATCTTCGATCTGCGCGGTTTCCCATCTCCTGATGCGAAGCACAGAACGCTCGGCGCCGTCGAATACGTGCGGCGCCTGGAAGAAGTCCTCATCCGCACCTGCGCCGATTTCGGTATCCCTGCAAAGCGCATCCCCGGCCTAACCGGCGTGTGGACTTCCCCCACTCGGTCATCGCGAGCGCAGCAAGACGATCCGCGAGCGGATCGTCCGGCGGAGTCGAGGAACGTTGTGTCTTCTCAAGTGGGCGTGGAGGACTCACCCGCGCGGGAAGCCAAAATCGCCGCCCTCGGCGTGCACATTTCCCGCGGAGTGACTTCCCACGGTTTCGCGCTCAACGTGAACATCGATCTCAGCTTCTTCAACTTGATCGTTCCCTGCGGAATCACGTCGAAGCCGGTAACGTCGATGGAGCAAGAGCTGGCCAAACAACTTCCCTTGCAGGACGTCGCTCACTCCATCTCACGCAACTTCGGCGTAGTCTTCAGCACGCAGATGCTCTGGCTTGAGACCCTCGACGATTTGCTCGGACACGCCGTCGGTGTCCCCATGAAACCTCCCGCCGAATTGCGCGACCTGCATCAGGAAGAAGATATTTTTCTTGCGTGACGTTCCGGCGGAGAAACACTGGGTGCGGGAGGTCTCGCGCTTTTCGAGACCTGGGAAGACGGTTGCACGGTTTGGCCAAATTCCATAATCCGCGTTAGCATCTTCTGAGGCCATTCGCCGCGATCATCATGGGCAAGAAAAATAACAAGAAGGCCGCAACCAAGGCTTCGGCCCAATCGTCGAATGGACGAGGCGAACGCCGTTCTCCCGCAGCGCCTGCGAACACTTCGCAGCGGACGTACACGATTCCCGATCATCGTCTGGAAAAGCCAATCTTCACCCTGCGCCAGGTGAGCGTGGGAGACTCGATTCGCTACGAAGTCGAAGGCGATCTGAGCGCCCCGGTCCCGCCCATCCGCGAATCGAAGTATCTGGACAAGCGTCAGCACATCGAGATCTATCGATGGATGCTCCTCAACCGCCGCATGGAGACCGCCCTCGAGAATCTTTACAAGCAAGGCAAAGTTGTTGGCGGCGTCTACTTCGGTCTTGGACAGGAAGCATGCTCCTGCGCCTCGGCCTATGCTCTCCGCAAGGACGAGTGGCTTGGTCCCATGATCCGCAATCAAGGATCGCTGCTGGTTCGCGGCTTTTCCGCTCGCGACATCATGATGCAGTACATGGCGAAGGCCGGCTCGCCCACCAGGGGCCGCGACGCGTCTTCACACTTCGGCGACATCGAGAATCGCAACGTAGTCGCGCCTATCTCCACGCTCGGCGACCTGATTCCTGTGCTCTCCGGGGTCGCCCTCGGTGCACGCTTGCAGGGGCGCAACATCGCCGTGATGACTTATATCGGAGACGGCGGGCAATCCACCGGCGTAACTTACGAGGGGATCAACTTTGCCGCTGTGCAGAATCTTGGCCTGGTGTTGTTTGTCGAGAATAATCTTTGGGGATATTCCACCCCCGCCGACATGCAATTCCGCGTAAAGGATCTCGCTGAACGCGCCATCGCCTACGGAATTCCGGGCGTGATCATCGACGGCACCGACGCTTGCCAGATTTACGACGCCGCTCACGAAGCCTGCGAGCGCGCCCGCCGCGGCGAAGGGCCCACGCTGATCGAAGCGAAAATGATGCGCATGAAAGGCCACGCCATCCACGACGCGGCCGAGTACGTTCCCAAGCCGCTGTTCGAGTACTGGCGCAAGCGCGACCCCATCGCAAGGTTTGAGAATTATCTGGTGAATGTGAAGAAGTGGCTGACCAAGCAGGAGAATGAAAAGCTGATTGCCGACGTGGAGCGAGAACTGGAAGCCGACCGCGACTTCGCGGTGAATTCTCCGATGCCGGCGCCAGAAAGCGCAGCGGGCGGAACGTGGTGTGAGACGGGATGCCACGAGGTCAACCCGAAGTACGGGATGCCCACTATCAAAACGCGCAAATCAGGCAGCATCAAACAAAGCGACGCGGCAGTGCATCTGAAATAGTTAGTGGTACACTTCCCGCCGATGGCCAATCTTCAACACAAGTACAAGTAGCTCTCGGCGTTCCACAGTATAGACAACCCGGTAATCTCCTATCCGGATTCGCCATAAATCAACGGGCGCGCTCAACTTTTCCGTGCCGGGAGGAAATGGGTCCTCGGCCAGTTGATCGGCCTTGCGCATGATCCGAGCCTGGACTTCCCTGGGCAGTTTTCGCAATACAACTTCAGCCGCACGCTGGTAAACGACGGTATAGGCCATCACGTCCGCGCCTTACTCATAGACCGAGTTCTGACCTCAATTGTTTCGAGGTCTTGCCGCGGGGTTCCTTCAGGGCCTTCAGAGCATCCTTAATGTCCATCTTTTCCTCGACCCTTCGCAAAAGCTCGAGGTCTTCGATCGGGACCACGGCGGCAACCTCGCGGTTGCGGCGGCTCACGATAACCCTTTCACCGCGGTACTCCACTCGGTTCATAATATCCGCGAACTGTTCACGTGCTACGCTGGTGCTCATACTTCGGGCCACGGTTTGTCTCCATTCGTACGAATTGTACAAATCGTACTATATCAGATTTCTGCGGATTCGCGCAATTCCGGCCATCTGCGTTAATCTAAAGTAACAAACTGTATGCCCCAACTCACCTATCTCGAAGCCATCCGCCAGGGAATCTGGGAGGAGATGGAACGCGATCCCGCCGTCTTCTGCATCGGCGAAGACATCGGCATTTACGGTGGAGCGTTCAAGGTCACCGACGGCTTCATCGATCATTTCGGGCCGGAGCGCGTCATCGACACACCTATAGCTGAGTCTGCCATCGTGGGCGCGGCATTTGGCGCATCGCTCACCGGTTTGCGGCCAGTGGCCGAATTCCAGTTCATGGACTTTCTCCCTTGCGCCTTCAACCAGATCGTGAACATGGCAGCCAAGGCGCACTACCGCTGGGGAGCGCCCGCGCCCATGGTCATCCGCGGGCCCAGCGGCGGGAATGTTCACGGCGGCCCGTTTCACTCGCAGAATCCCGAGATGTGGTTCGTGCACGCGCCCGGCCTGAAGGTTGTGTGCCCGGCCAGCGCCTACGACGCCAAGGGCCTGATCAAAGCCGCGATCCGCGACAACAATCCGGTCATGTTCTTCGAGCACAAATACCTGTATCGCCGGATCAAGGAAGAAGTTCCGGCCGAAGATTACATCGTGCCGCTGGGCAAGGCGCGCATCGCCCGCCAGGGACGCGACCTCAGCATCATCACTTACGCCGCAATGGTGTACGTCGCGCTGGAAGCCGCGGAGATCCTGGCCAAAGAAGGGATCGACCTCGAAGTGCTTGATCTGCGAACGCTCTCGCCGCTGGACCGCGAAGCCATCGCGCAAACGGTGCGCAAAACGAACAAGGTCATTCTGCTGCACGAACACGTTCGTACCGGAGGCATTGCCGGGGAGATTGCAGCCCTGATCAACGAAGAAGCGTTCGACGACCTCGACGGCCCCATCGTTCGCATCACCGCGCCCGATTCCCCGGTGCCGTTCTCACCCCCGCAGGAGGAATTCTTTCTTCCCAAGGTGAGCGACGTGGTTCGCGAAGCGCGCCGGCTTAAGGCATACTAAGATAAGAGTGGTTTCAGGTTCCGCCGTGCCCGGTGGGAGGGGTGCCGCTTGAGTCGCGTTCTGCATCCCGCTCTATGCACTGACGCTCGCGCGAATTTCTGCACGATCACGAGAGAGGCGAAATGCGCAACTTTATCCTTGGGGTGGTGGTCGCGTTGTTGGTAGCCGTTCTTGGCGGGTTGGCCATTGCCAATCTTGGTTTGTTTCCCACCAATGCCGATGCCGTTCCGCCCACGCTCGAGAGCCGGATCGCCACGAGCGCTCTTGACGCCTCCATGGACCGGCACGCTCCCCGCGTCAGCAATCCCGTCACTCCGACCGATGAAAATCTGATCGATGGCATGAAGATCTACACCATGAATTGCTCGGTGTGCCACGGGACGCTCGACAACAAGCCCAGCCCGTTGGAGAAGTCGTTCTACCCACCAGCCCCGCAATTGATTCTTGCCCCTCTGGACGATCCCGAGTGGCACATCGATTACGCGGTACGCACCGGAGTCCGTTACACCGGCATGCCCGCCTGGAATAAGGCATTGAGCGACCAGGATATTTGGAAAGTGGTGGCATTCCTTTCACGCATTCAGAAGCTGCCGCCGAAGGTTCAGGATTATTGGAAAACCGCGTATGGTGTGGGGCCTTTGCCAGCGGGCCAGGGGATGGAGGATAAACACTGACTTCAGGTGCGTGTCCAGGAGCTTCGTTATAATGAAAAATTGCACATGCGCCGGGTTTCATATCCGGTACCGCGGGTGAGAGGAATTATGCCGACCGACATTGTCATGCCCCAGATGGGCGAGTCGATTTTTGAAGGGACCATTACCAAGTGGCTGAAGAAGCCCGGCGACAAGGTGCAGCGCGACGAACCGCTGTTTGAGATCTCCACCGACAAGGTGGATGCCGAGATCCCCGCGCCGGCCTCCGGCGTGTTGCAGGACATCAAGGTTACCGAAGGCAACACCGTCCAGGTGAACACCGTAGTCGGCACGATCGGCGATGGTGACGGCACCGTTGCCTCGGTTCCTGCCAAAGCTGCCGCGCCTGCCCCAGCGCCCGTCGCCCCCGCAAAAGCGGAGCCAACCCCGCCAAAGCCTGCTGCCGCCGCTCCGCCGCAACCCGCACCTTCGGTTGAAGAAGAAGACGAGCACGCCCGCTCTTCGCCGCTGGTTCGCAAGATTGCCCGTGAGCACAACGTGAACCTGGCGCAGGTCACCGGCAGCGGCCTCGGCGGCCGCATTACCAAGCAGGACATCATGGCATTTCTTGAGCGCGCTGAGACCGCGCCGACCGTCGCGGCTCCCGTCAGCACGCCCGCCGCTGCACCTCGTCCAGCCACTCCCGCTCCGGCAGCCATCCCCGGCGACCTCGTGCCCATGACCCAGATGCGCAAGATCATTGCCCAGCGCATGATCGAGTCACGCCGCACCAGCGCTCATGTCCATTGCATGTTCGAGGTCGATCTCACAAAGATTGTGGGAATCCGCAACAAGACCAAGAATGCCTTCGAGCAGCGCCACGGCGCGCGTCTCACGTTCATGCCGTTCTTTGTCCGCGCCGCAATCATCGCCCTGCAGCAGTTCCCCATCGTGAACGCTTCAATGGAAGGCGAGAACATCCGCTATCACCGCTACGTCAACGTGGGAATCGCCGTCGCCCTCGATTGGGGATTGATTGTTCCGGTGCTGAAGAACGCTGACGATCTCAACTTCCTCGGATTGCAGCGCGGCATCACCGACCTGGGCGAGCGCGCCCGTTCCAAGAAACTCAAGCCGGAAGAGGTCGAAGGCTCTACTTTCACCGTCACCAATCCCGGCCAGTTTGGCGCGGTGTTTGGACTGCCTATCATCAATCAGCCCAACTCCGCCATCATGGGGGTTGGAGGCATCACAAAAGTGCCGCTGGTGGTGACCGATCGCGAGGGCAACGATTCCATCGCCATTCGCTCTGTCGTTCACCTCACGCTCGGTTACGACCACCGCATCATCGACGGTGCGGTGGCCGATCAGTTCATGGCTTTCGTGAAGAAGACGCTGGAGAACTGGAGCGAAGAGGTAGGATAGTGGGAAGCGAGTCCACTGCGGGAAAACCGCCGGAGGCACTCATGGAAGCAGATACCCACGGAAAGACGCCGCAAAAAATTCGCATCGAGCATCATCCCTTCATGGGGATGGTGTGGTTTGCCGCCTGGCTTTTCACCATCGGATTTATACACCTGACGTTCTGGCAAAAGGTCGTCGCAATCCTGTTGTGGCCGTATTATCTAGGTCTCCACTTCAGTCCCCCTATGCACTGATCACTGCATGATCGGCGGCACGTACTCGGCACCCCACCCGGCAATCCGCCTCACTGCTTTAGTGTTGTGGACTCGCAATCGTCGGAGTGGCGTTCGCCTGCCCCTTCGCCCATACCGAAGGCCGAGAGTTGCGCTGGTGGTGGCGCAGAAACCGAAGTAGAGCCTTTCCCGGCCTTGTCATATCGCAAGATTTTGTAAGCTACTGTAAATAAGCAACATGTTGGCTTCGTTTTGTAAAAATCCCTTTTGCGCCGGGGCGAGGAGGAATGTATTTCTTGACAAAATGTCGTGTATACATTACATTTTGTAATGCATGGAGGACATACGCCTTCAACCAAGCCAATTAGCCGAATATTGATCGTCCTTTGCTTCGCCACCGCAATTGATATCGGAGCGGGCTGGTTATTGGGACGGCCTGGGTTTGATCCGCGTGCTCGAATCGTCTTTGCGCTGCTGCCGATACCGGCGAATCTCGTGCTGGTGGGCCTCGTAGTCAGGAGCATTCGCAAACTCGATGAATTCTTGCGCCACGTTCACTTGGAAGCGATGGCGATCGGATTCTTGCTGACAGGATTGGCAGTGTTTGTTTACGGGTACCTGCAGAAAGCGCAGGTAGCGCGACCCCTGAATGTCGGGATCGTCTGGATTTTCATGGCCTTGTTTTACGGGATCGGATACGTGATCGCGGCGAGGCATTACCAATGAAGAACCGGCTGCGGGTGCTGCGGGCTGAGAAGGATTGGACTCAGGCGCAGCTGGCCGAGATAGTGGGCGTTTCGCGGCAGGCAATCATCGCAGTGGAGAATGGGAAATATGATCCGGCACTTCCATTTGCCTTCAGACTGGCCCGCGCCTTTGGCAAGACTGTCAAGGGCGGACTAAAAGTAGGCCGCAGGAGCGGAAGGAGAGTAGGCCACTACGCCTTTCCTGAAAGATCCATTCCCTCATAGCGGAGAGGTGTTCAGAGCGACCCGGAGCAGTCAAGGGCGCGTGCCTTTCGCGGCGTAGCGAACCCTTGACGGCGAGGACCGCTCTGAAAGAATGCGGCGGGAGGGAAAGGAGTCGCGCAGCAGGGGCTTTCCCAACCTCAAAGGGACCGAGCCGGGTCAGGAGTTCGAGGGCGAGCCGTGCTTGCGCTTGCTCTGTTTGAGGCGATAGCTCTCGCCGTTCATCTCCAGGATATGCACGTGGTGGGTGAGCCGGTCCAGGAGAGCGCCGGTCAGTCGCTCCGATCCCAAGACCTCCGTCCACTCCTGGAAAGGAAGATTGCTGGTCACCAAAGTCGAGTTGCGCTCATAGCGCTGGCTGAAGACTTCAAACAGCACTTCGGCCCCGGTCTTGGAAAGCGGCACGAAGCCCAGTTCATCGACGATCAGCAGTTCGTAACTGACCAACTGTTTCTGAAAGCGCAACAGACGTTTCTCGTCCCGTGCTTCCATCAGCTCATGCACCAAGGCCGCGGCGGTGGTGAAGCGAACGCGATGGCCACGCTGGCAAGCCACTAACCCCAAAGCCAGTGCCAGGTGAGTTTTTCCCGTGCCCGAGTTTCCTAAAAGCAAGACGTTCTCGCGGCGCTGCAAGAACTCGCAGCGCGCCAACTCCAGCACCAGGGTTTTATTCAGCGAGGGAATGGCCAGAAACTGAAAGCTGTCCAGGCTCTTGACCACGGGGAAACGTGCTTGGTGAATGCGCCGTTCGGTGGCTCGGCGCTCGCGGTCCACCAGTTCCAACTCCGTCATGCGCAGCAGATAACGCGGATAGTCCACGCTCTCGTCGGCGCACTGCCGTGCCACCTTGTCGTACTCGCGCAGGAAAGTCGGCAGGCGCAACAGCTTCAGGTGATGTTCCAAAAGAAGCTGCGGAGTGTCGTTCGTGACCGGAATGGTTGGGTTGCTCATGAGCCCACCTCATTCAGCAACGTCATGTAATCGACGGCCTGGGTGGTATGCACCTGGGGCAGCGGCAGGTAGGGGTACTGCAGGAGATCCAGTCGCGGCGGACGTCGCTCGATCCGGCACAGCAGCAGATGTTTCACCGCATCGAAGGAAACGGTTCCCAGATGCAAAGCGTCCTGGATCGCCTGCCGGACTTCCTCCCGGCGGAACGTCTCCAGCAACCGCAATACCTGCACGTACTCTCGCTTGCCCGGCTTGCCCAGCCGCGCTTCCAGCAGCCGCCGCAGTTGGGCAAAGCACTCCGGCAACTCCCAGCCGGCCAGCGGAGCGGCTTGGTCCAAGGCCCCGGTCTTCTCCTCCAGCAGTGCCAGATAGTGCAGCGGATCGAAGATCATGTCTTCCCGTTCATAGCTGCGGGGATGCCGGGCAATCACTTCGCTGCCGCAGGCAATCACCACTTCATGGACATAGCCTTTCACCAGCACTTCGCGATGCCCATAGGCGGTGGGCACCGAGTAATCGTTGGCTCGGTAGCGCACCAGAGATAACGAGCTGACTTTCGCCGTGCGCTTTTCACAGGCTTCATAGGGCACGGTCGCCAAAGGCAACAGCGCCGCACGATCGCGCTCGAACCGCTCCGCGATGGTCTCCTGGTGTCCCCTCATCCGCCGCTCTCGCCGTTTCCCGCATTGTTCCAGAAGGTAGGCGTTCAGTTCTTCCCAGCTACTCCTATGCGGCACTGGTACCAGAAAGTTCCGCCGGGCATAGCCCACCAGTCCTTCCACCGCTCCCTTGTCGTTGCCCTTGCCCGGACGCCCGAACTTCTCCGCGAACAAATAGTAGCTTTGCAACTCACAAAACGCCTGCGTCTTCTTCCGCTGACCGTCGCCCAGGATCTTGGCCACCGCCAGTTTCGTGTTGTCGTACAAAATCCAACCAGGCACTCCGCCGAAGTAGTCGAAGGCCCGCACATGCGCGTCCAGAAACGCCTCCGTGCTCTCGGCGGGATACGCCACCACGAAGCAATCATCCGAGTGCGGCAAATCCATCGCGAAGTAGTGTGCTTTCTGCTTCGCCCCGGCGATCACCACCCAGGCTTCCCCAAAGTCCGCTTGGGCTTCTCCGGGAGCATGCCGCAGCGGCACAAACATCTCTTGCTTCCGCACCTTCTGTCGGTGCACGTAGTCCTTCACCACGGTGTAGCCCCCCGGATACCCATGTTCTTCCCGCAAACGATCGAAGATCCGCTTCGCCGTGTGTCGTTGTTTCGGAGGCTGAGTCTTATCCTCTTCCAGAATGGCGTCGATCACGCCTAACCACGGCCCCAGCCTGGGCCGTTTCACCGGTTGTTCCCGCCGGTAGCCCGGCGGCACTGCGTAACGCAGCATCTTGCGCACGCTTTCGCGGGCGATGCCATACTCCCGCGCTACTGCTCGTTGGCTCTTCCCCTCGACAAAGACTGCTCGCCGTACACGTCCATAGAGTTCCACTGGGTACATCCCTCCGGTGTTTCACGACTCCTGTCGTTCCCACAACAGCAGCTCGTAAAACTGAAATCCGGCGGTTGGCCTAGTTTCCCTCCGCCGCATCACGCTTCCGCGGCGTGATGTGGCCTAGTATTGCAGCGGCGCTCTCAGGTGGCATGGCCACGCCTTCGATCTCCTGATTGGGTATTGGTAAGGTTCGTGAATGCGATGTGCGCGTCGACTCGGCGCAACTCTCGTCCAACGCTCGCATCCCAGAGCGCATAGGGATCGCGTGCATATCGTTTTACGACGCCAATGCGACTGCGTGCAACGATACTCCCCGGCAGTGATCCCTGCCAGCTCACTACGCGATCATTCGACGGGTAGTTCAAAACATATTCGGATTCCAGTCCACCAAGCGCACCCTGCGCGCCGTACAAGCCCGTGTACGAGATGCCGACCTGCTGGCGGGCCAGCAGCCGCACTCCGAACGATGCTTCCACCCCCGTGAGATTCAAGCGTCCGATGTTCTCTGCCTGCCAGGGATCGTTTGGCGAGGAGCGTACATAGTCCAGCCGCAGAGGGCGGGTCTCTGGAAACCCGGCATCACCCCGAAGTCTCTACCTGTTCCTGCAGAAATGACTTCACGCTATCTACATAAACATCCGCAAAATCCACCACCGGCCGCCTCGCCTGGATCGTTTGCATCGCCTCGTCCAGGTCCCAGCCCATAGAACACAAGATAGCCAGCGTCATCATCGGAGCCCGGTGTACTCCCGCGGCGCAATGCACATAGAGTCGCGTCTCCCCTTCATCCAGCGAATTGCGCGCAAACTCGGCTCCCCGGCGAAACACTTCCGGGGATTTCGGCTGGAAATCGTCGTCCACCGGGTTCCACTGTACTGTAAGTCCGTACGGCTCTGCCAGCGGAGTGTCATCGAATTCGATCTGCATATCCAGGATATGCGTGATCCCAGCCCGCACCACTTCAGCCATGTTCTCCGCCCGCCAGATCGCACCGCCCAGCGCAATTCGGTCGGTGATCCACGTCATGTCCATCATGAAGGTTTTGCCTTGCCGCGGTCGTGAACCTTTGCACCCAGACCTTGAACCTCTTGCCAGAGCCTAGCTTGGGATTCCACCAGACCTTGCGCTTCATTTTACCGGATTGACGGGCACGTCATTTCCGCGCACCGCGGGCGCCAGACACTCTTCCGTAAACACAGCCTCTTCTTCCGCGATCATTTATTTTGAAACGTCCCAGGTGCCGAAGAAAAATCATGGCCAACGAGCTCACCAATGAGCATCAACGCATTGTTAGGACACTACCCGAATTTCGCCGGACTTTTCCACTATTCTTTTCAGGTTTGGTAATCTTTTTGTCAATAGCGGGTCGCTATAGCTGTGGTACACTTGTTTGCTATGAAATTCAAAGTCCTGCAGGAAAATCTCCGCAAAACTCTTTGGCACCGCATTGAAGAAGGCGAACTGACCGGCCTGCGGCTCGCCAAACAGACCGGCTTCAAGCAAGCCCACATTTCCAACTTCCTCAACCGCAAACGCGGGCTCAGTCTTGAGGGCATGGACAAAGTCTTGAACGTGCAGCGCCTTTCCGTCCTGGATCTGCTGGATCCGAACGAGGTCAACAAGCGCGCCAGCATCCTGCCGCCCAGCGGCGATGAGTTCGAGAATGTCCTGGTCGTGGACGCTGCCACTGCCGCCAGCGAGCCGCTGCTGATGAGCATGGACGTCAAGGATATTCTGAAGTTCAAGAAGACCTTCTTGCGCCGGCTCCGGCCCGAGATCGAAGGGCCGCGCAGCAAGTGGGAGCGCTTTGTGGTCTTGAAGGTCGACAGCCGCGACGGCATGAGCATGTATCCCCGCCTTCTGCCCGGTGCCATTGTCCTGGTGGATCGCCACTACAACTCGCTCAAACCCTATCGCAAAGGCGAATCCAACATGTACGCAGTGCGGCAGGACGGCGCCTGCACCGTCAAGTACGTCGAGGTTGCGGGCAGAAATCTGGTGCTGCGCCCGCACAATCAGGCCTACCCGGTCGAAGTCGTGACCATGGAAGAAGACAAGAACACAAGTGACTATTTGATTGGCCGGGTCTGCTACGTGGGGATTGAAACCTAGGTCTTACCGGCCGCTGCTGTGCCAGATGGAGCCCGGGGAGCGGAAGTCGCGGCCTTCACCCCACACCAAGTGAGTATTACCCGTCTCGTCGATGGCGATGCCGAAATAATCGCCAAACGGGAAGCTGAAGCCCTTCAGCCGAATGTAGGGATATCCCGGAACGTAGCTGGAAGCTTTCGACTCTGCCGACCAGCTTGCGCCTCCATTGGTCGAAATGCGGTAGTAGGTGTTCCACAGCGGAGCATGCCGGGTATCCATCCAGGCGATCCGCACATCGTCCGCATCCCCTGCAACGATCGCCGGGAAAGCGTGCTCGACTCCGCTGGCCGCCGCCGAAACGCTCTTCTTCGCAGACCAGGTGTTGCCTGCGGTGGTGGACGATGCAAAATAAATCCGTTCCGGAGCCTTGTCCGTTTTGCCGGAGTTCCAGAGCGCATACAGCGTTCCCGCCGAATCTAACGTCATGGTGATCTGGGCCCCCAGAAAACCGCGCTCACAACGGTAGGAAGCGCAGTCGGGCGGCGCGCCGGAGGAGTCCATCAGAGCGCTCGTCCAGGTCTTGCCGCGGTCTTCCGACCTGCTGATATAGAGGTTGACCCGGCCCTTGGCGCCATCGCGCCGCGTGTATCCCGCCCACGCGATGAAAGCATTTCCCTCGGGATCGACCGTAGCACCGCCAGCCAGCGCCCGCACCAGCCGCAAGTCCCGGCCAACATCCGAGGAAGTGAACGTTACGCCGCCATCATGCGACGCCGCTACCCAGATTTTCTGCTCGCGATTCAATCCAACATAAACGTCCGGTCCGCGCACCGCGAGCACCGGCTTGTCGGCGTCGGCGGTTCCGCGATCCGCAATCACCACCGACCAGCTTTGGCCGAAGTCCACCGACTTGGCCACAATCATGTCCAGCTTGCGGTTCTGCAGCCACGCGGCATACACCGTCCGATGGTCCACGGGATCGACCGCGATCTGGGGATCATATTCTCCGGTTCCAGGTGGAGCGATCTCGCGGGGCGGTTGCCAGGTCGCTCCGTTGTCGTCGCTGACCACCAGGATCATGCTGGGCAGAGGGCATCCCGGGCATCCCGGTACTCGCCCGTACTGCGGGTACAGGATGTAGACATGACCGAAGCCGTCGGCCGCCATGGCCGGCTCCCATTGATCTCCAACTCTGAAGCCCATGCGAGCTTGGGGAGTGAAGCTCGGGTCGACCGCGAACGCAGCCGGGACGAGCAGCAGCAACAGCCCGAGAGCGAGCGTGAAACGGGAGTTGCGACGATGGCTGGAGTCGGTGAACATCACGGAAACTCAGGCGGGCCGGGGGTAACGCCGCTCCATGAATGTAACCCGCCGAACCACCCTGCGTCAACAGCACTGCCAGTCTCTGTTTTCTGTGACTTCCATGGCCAAGGAAGGCTCAAATTGCCGCGGCGGGCCTGGCAAATTCCCGTCGCCCCTTCGTGGGGCGTTACGCGACATGATTCCGCCGCGCCCTCACCCCATCATGGTGGTGTGTTCGGGCTGAATCTTGTAAAGCACACGAACCTCGCCGGGCTGAGCGTAGGGATACTTGTCGACTCCGAGATATTTCTTGGCCATCTTGTGGATGTGGGCTTCGGCGCCTTCCTCGGTGATTTCGACGACCCGGCCACGGATTTCCAGATAGCGGTAGGGGTTGTCCGGGTCGATGATGGCCAGGGCCACGCGCGGATCGCGCCGGACATTCTTGTCCTTCTGCCGACCCTTGGCGGAATTGAAGATAACCCGGTCGCCCTCGAGGTCGCACCAGACCGGAGTCACCTGCGGGCGGCCATCGGGCATCACCGTACCCAGACTGGCAAATGCGCGCTTTTGAAACAGGTCACGATATTTTTCGGGAATGCCTCCAGCCATCACAGCCTCCTGAGATAAAAAGATGTATACGAGTGCACAGAAGATTATAGCTGGGGAACGCAGGCAGGCGCGGTATAGCCTGCCGCGCTTTCTAGTTGAGAACCGAAGCGGCTACAATCGGTAGCTTAAGCACATGCTAAAGGAGCACAACCGGCCGAACTCGGTTTGCATTTGATTGCAAGCCGACTACATTGGTGCTGTTTTTAGCCGGACAGAAATAAATCATGAGCACGCAAAGAATTGTTCCTTCCCTGAACCGGCGAGCAGCATTTCTTGCAGTGCTGGTTCTGCTGTGGTGTGCAGCAGTCGCGACGGCCCAGGCCCAGAGCCCGGCGCCGCGTCCCACCATCGTCTTCATGACCGACTTCGGTGTGGTGGATGACTCAGTCGCGATCTGCAAGGGCGTCATGTATTCCATCGTGCCCGACGCTCGCCTTGTCGATCTGACTCACCAAGTCACGCCGTTCAATATTGGCGATGGGGCGCGTTTCCTGTTTGGAGCCACCCCGTACTTTCCGCCGGGAACAGTTTTCGTGGTGGTAGTGGATCCGACGGTGGGCAGTCCGCGCAAGGCAATCGTCGTCGAGTCGAAGCGCGGACAGTATTTCGTGCTTCCCGACAACGGTCTCATCACACTGGTCGCGGACCGTGATGGTCTGGAAGCCGCGCGGGAGATCACGAACCCGGCATGGATGATCGGTGCGGCATTGTCGTCGACATTCCACGGACGCGATATTTTCTCCCCGGCTGGAGCCCACCTGGCCCGTGGAGACGATTGGACCAAGGTCGGCCCAGAGCTTGATCTGGCCAAACTCGTCCGGCTGGACCTTCAGCCTGCCAGAGTGGATGAGCACGGGCTGAGCGGCGAGGTGATCGCCACCGACGGACCGTTTGGCAACCTGGTAACCAACGTCAGCGCTGAACAATTTCTGAAGCTGGGATACGAGCGCGGACAGAAAGTCCCAGTCACGATTGGCGGCGCAGCGATGGAGATCCCTTTCGTGAAAACGTTCGCCGATGTGCCCCTGAAAACCCCGCTCTTATACATCGATTCGCGAGGAAGACTGGGGCTGGCGGTGAATCAGGCGAGCTTCGCCGCGACCTATGGGATCAAGCCGCCGCTGGAGCTGTCGATTCCGATCGCGAAGAAGTGAGGTGCGGTTGAGGCATGCCACGAAGGGTGCGAGCTTTGCTCCGCGAGGTCAGCGTCCAGACATTTTTCTAGGAGGTCATTCATGAACAGTCATAGGACTTCTTCATCCGATAACGCTTATCGCGTGTGCCTGATCTTAATGTTGTTGCTTTTGCCAGGCCTGCTGTGGTCGCAGAGCTTTCGCGGATCGATTCGCGGAACCGTCGCGGACCCACGCGGGAATGCAATGGTTGGCGCCAAGGTCACGGCCAGGGACAGTGCTACTGGCCTGGTGCGCGACACCCTGACCGGCGAGGATGGCGGCTACGTGCTGGCCGAGTTGCCCGCGGGCGAGTACACGGTAAGGGCCGAAGCCGCCGGACTTTCACCCGTCGCGCAGAATGTGATCGTGAGCGTGGGCGCGGACACAACCGCCAATTTCGATCTGACGCAGGTCGAAAAAAGAACTGAGCAGTTGACCGTTGCGGCCGAGGCTCCGGTGATCGATCAGACCCGCGACGTGTTGGGTGAAGTGGTCGAGCGGAAACTCGTTACCCAGCTACCCCTCAACGGCCGCGACTTCGGAAAACTTGTGGCGCTGGTGCCCGGTGTGACGGTTGAGCCCTCCGGTGTTGCCGGCACCGAGTTTGGATTCGGCCAGTTCAACATTAACGGCAATCGTGACCGCTCCAACAACTACACGCTCGACGGCACCGACAACAACGATCCCTACTTCAACAACTCTGCCTTGAACCAGGTCGGCATCACCGGAGCACCGGCGACGCTGCTGCCGATCGACGCCATCCAGGAATTCAACCTTCAAGCAAATTTCGCCGCGGAATACGGACGCAATAGCGGCTCGGTAGTGAACATCATCACCCGGTCCGGCACCGACCAGTTGCACGGCAGCGCCTTTGAGTTCTTGCGCAACAGCGCCATGGACGCGCGCAATTACTTCAATACGGAGCCGCGGAAAACCTCGTTCCAGAACAACCAGTTCGGAGGATCCCTGGGCGGCCCGATCATCAAGGACAAGGTTTTCTTCTTCGGAGCCTATGAAGGCCAGCGCGAAAATGTGGGTTCTGACTTTCTGCTGAATGTACCCACGCCGACGCAGATTTCGGAGGCCCAGACCCTGGCTCTCCAAAACGGCATTACCACGATCAATCCCGGGCTGACCAAGATTCTTGACTTTTATCCGGTCAGCAACACTCCGACCATCGCATCGGTGGTGCGCGACCAGAACGACCTCGACAACTTCATTGCCAAAATCGATGACAACTTGAGCGATCGTGAGCAGTTCAGCGTTCGCTACGCCTTCGGCCAGAGCAATCAGATTTTCCCGCTGGGAAATAACGGCGGGTTCGGCAAGGGGTCGCGCTTGCCGCAGTTTGCCCAAACCTCGCCGACGCGAGTGCAGGTGGTTTCCGCCAGCCTGCTGTCGACTCTGAGTTCTTCCCGGATCAATGAAGTGCGCTTTGGTTACAGCCGCTACCGCACCTCATTCAGTTCGCTCGATGCCAACTTCAATCCGGAAAGTATTGGAATGGATTTCGGCACCGGCAAACTCGGCCTTCCGGAGTTTGACTTCTCAACCCCCTCAGGACAGTTAGAGAACCTGGGCGCCACCGGCTACAGCATACCGCGCGGAAGGACCAGCCAGACTTATCAGGTTCTCGACAACTTCACCTGGGTCTCCGGGCGGCACACGGTCAAGTTTGGCGGCGAATTCCACCGCGCTGACATCGCCAACTTCAACGACAACCTGGAACGCGGGATCTTCTCCTTCTCGCCTTCCGGATTGCAACTCGCCGGCAAGCCCTACGATCCGGTTGTGGATGTGTTGGCCAACTTCTATCTCGGCAATGCCTTTGCCAGCGTCGATACTGGCAACACTCAACGGACCACCTACAACAACGGCATTTCTTTCTTTGGGCAGGACGACTTTCGCGCCACGTCCCGCCTGACCCTCAACTTCGGTTTGCGATGGGAATATTTTGGCCCGCTCAGCGAGGCCAATAACCTGATCTCGAACATCGCGCCCGACGGCACCCTTGCCATGGTTGGCACCCACGGTTTGAATTCCGCCTACAACCGCGATCTCCACGATTTCGGACCGCGGTTCGGGCTGGCCTGGAACGTGCTGAACAATACGGTGCTCCGCGCCGGCTATGGCATTTACTACGACTATGTGCCGCAGGATTTGCTGGTGGCCAATTTCACGACATCCGCGGGCTTGGTGACGAATCCAGTTGGGCCGGTCCCGGTTCTGCCCATGAATTTCAACCAGTCGGCGTTCAACGGCACGACTCCGGGCGTTCCTATCATGACCACCGCTACCAGCGGACCCTACCCGATCTTCGCCGTCCCTCACGATTTCCCCACGCCTTATAGCCAGAACTACAACTTCAATATCCAGCAGAAGCTGGGACAGAACATGTCGCTCGAGGTCGGCTATGTGGGCAGCAAGGGCACGCACCTGGTGCGGTTGTTTGACGCCAACCAGCCGGATGCCAACTACAACTTTCCCAACCCGAATTTCACCAACATGGATTTCCTCGCGCCCATCAGTTCTTCCAGCTACAACGCGCTGCAGACCACGTACCGTATACAAGGAAGGGGCGGATGGTCCGGGTTCGCCAGCTACACTTATGGCAAGTCGCTGGACGACGCATCCGATGGCATCGACTTTACCTACGGTGCCGCGTTTCCGCAGGACTCGACCAACCTCGCGGCCGAGCGGGGACCCTCCACTTTTGACACGCGCCATCGCTTCACGGCCGCTCTCGTCTATGACGTGCCCACCTGGCATCATGTGCCCCGGGCGCTCGGCGCTGGCTGGTCGCTGAACTGGATCGCCAGTCTCCAGAGCGGACGCCCGATTCCCATCGTCACCTCCAATGACACCACGGGCCGTTTCTACTTTAACCAGCGCCCCAACGTGGTGGCGGGAGTAAATCCAATCCTCCCCAACTGGAATCCGTACACCGGATACCTGAACCCGCTGGCTTTTTCGCAGCCAGCCGACGGAACTTTTGGTGACCTCGGCCGGGACTCAATTTTTGGGCCGGGATACAGTAACCTCGATTTTTCCGTCGCCAAAAATACGCAGATCTTCGAGCACCTGAACCTGCAACTTCGGGCCGAGTTCTTCAATATTCTGAATCATCCCAACTTCGCGCTGCCCAATGGCAGCGTCAGTCCGGGACAGGCGCCTGCGGGACAAATCAGTCAGACTCCGGATGTGGCGCAAGGCAACCCCGGCCTGGGCGGCGGCGGACCAAGGGTGATGCAGGTAGCGGCGAAGTTCACGTTCTGAAGGACAGCCACGGATCTTCACGGATTCTCACGGAATGTGAGTAAACGCAAATCCGTGATGATCCGTGCAAATCTGTGGCTGATCACTCTTCCACGTCTTTCGCGATCTCCGGCAGCACAGCTCGCAGCAGCGCCACGAAATCCCCCTGAACCCGGCGGCCGGTTTCCAACACTTCTTCGTGGTTGAGCGGTTGGTCCAGAATGCCCGCCGCCATGTTGGTCACGCAGGAGATCGCCAGGACTTTGATTCCCATGTGACGCGCGGCGATAACTTCGGCAATCGTCGACATCCCGACCAAATCCGCGCCAATCGTACGCAGATGGCGAATCTCCGCTGGAGTTTCGTAGCTCGGCCCCCGCAATCCCGCATACACACCCTGGTGCGCAGTCTTGCCCAACTTGCGCGCAGCTTCAAGCGCGATCTCGCGATAGGGCTTCCAGTACGCTCGTGTCATGTCGGGAAATCGCGGGCCAAATCGCTCATCGTTGGTGCCGGCGAGCGGGTTCTGTCCTTGCAAATTGATGTGGTCGGTGATGACCACCAGCGCGCCCTGCTTATATTCGAGATTAATCCCGCCGGCCGCGTTGGTGATGATTACGGCGCGAATGCCCATGCGCCCAAATACTCGAATGGGAAACGCCACTTCTGCCGCCGAGTAGCCCTCGTAAAGATGGACGCGGCCTTGCATGACGGCGACGGGAATATCCATAACCTTGCCGATGACCATCTGCCCGGCATGGCCGATCGCGGTGGATTGCGGAAAATCGGGGATTTGTGCGTAAGGAATCCGCACCGAGTCAGAGAGTTCGTCGGCAAAGGCACCAAGACCAGAACCGAGCACCAGTGCGATGCGCGGACGCAGCGCCGTCTGTGAGAGCAGGAAGGTCGCGGCCGAGTCGGCCTTCGCGAAGTCGTCGAACTGGGGCATCTTCATAAGATTCGTCATTTCCCCGCAAGTGTGATCTGCGGCATTGCTCTCCTGCGCGGATCAGCATACACTTTCCTGTCCGGTTTTTGTTCTTATCGTTCGTCCTGGAAATTACGGCTCGATTGCGACATAGCGGCCATGGCAACTCATAACGGAAGTATCGACCCGACGGATCGGCTGGTGCCGGTTCCCCGTCGCCGTGTTGTAGAGGCGTTGCTGGGTGGAGGATTCCTGGCTACCGCGGTCGCCTTTTTCTATCCCGTGTTGCGATACTTGATTCCTCCCAAGGCCTCTGACCTGGGCAGCGATTCCGTCGTGGCCGGCCATGTCGGAGAGCTGAAACCGAACAGCGGCAAGATCTTCCGCTTCGGCAACCGCCCCGGGCTGCTGCTTCGCACCGCCAGCGGAGAGTATCGTGCCATGTCGGCCACCTGCACCCACCTGTCCTGCACCGTGCAGTACCGGGACGACCTGCGTAACGTCTGGTGTGCTTGCCACAACGGTATGTACGATTTGAACGGCCGCAACATCTCTGGTCCGCCGCCACGCCCGTTGGAAACCTTCGAGGTTCAGGTCCGCGGCGACGAAATCTTTGTGCGGCGTCGCCGGGAAGCCTGAGATGATCTCTCTAACCAATGCGCGAAAATGGCTGGACGAACGGCTCGAATGGGACGACTTGATCGCCCCGTTGCGCAAGAAGACCGTTCCCAAGCACCATCTTTCGTATTGGTACTTTCTCGGCGGCATTACTCTTTTCCTGTTTGTCATCCAGGTGCTGACCGGAATCTTGCTGCTTCTGTACTACCGGCCCGGAGCGAATGAAGCCTTCGAGAGCGTGCAGTACATCATGACCCAGGTGCAGTTCGGCTGGCTGATCCGTTCCATCCACTCCTGGTCAGCCAACCTGATGATCTTTACCGCCTTCGCCCACATGTTCAGCGTGCTGTTCCTGAAGGCATACCGTAAGCCGCGCGAACTCACATGGGTCAGCGGAATGATCCTGCTGTTTCTGGTCATGGGATTCGGCTTCAGCGGCTACTTGCTGCCGTGGAACACCCTGGCATTTTTCGCCACCAAGGTTGGCACCGAAATCGCCGGTCAGGTACCGGTGATCGGAAAACCGATGATGATCTTCCTTCGCGGCGGCGAAGAAGTGACCGGTGCCACCCTCACCCGTTTTTTCGGATTTCATGTTGCGGTTCTGCCGGGCCTGGTAACCCTCTTGATCGGCGTGCACCTGTTGCTGGTTCAACGCCTGGGCATGAGCGTGCCTCCTCAGATGGAAGCGGAGTGGAGCGCGAATCCGGCAGCCAAACGTGAAATGAAGTTTTTCCCCAACTTCGCCCTGCGCGAATTGATGGCCTGGTACGTGGCTTTGGGCGTGCTCGGCGCTTTGGCGGCCATTTTCCCGTGGAACCTGGGAGTCAAGGCAGATCCGTTTGTCTCGGCCCCGGCAGGGATTAAGCCAGAGTGGTATTTCCTTTTCATGTTCCAGACCCTGAAGCTGATTCCTCCCAAGGTGTGGTTCATCGACGGAGAAGTTCTGGGCGTGCTGGCTTTCGGCGTGATCGGCCTGCTGTGGATTCTGCTCCCGTTTTTCGAGAGTGCTTACCCCTCGCGGCCTAAGCGGTGGATCACCGGACTATCAATCTTTGCGCTTGCTTACGTAGCAGGTATGAGCCTTTATGGACATCTCGCAAAATAACGTCCGATCATTCGGCCTCCGCCTGCTCTTGCCGGCAGCGATACTCTGCCTCTGCACCCTCGCCTTCGCCCAAACCAAAAACTCCTGCCTGGACTGTCACTCCGCATTGCCCGATCCACTGGGAGTAACGCAAGAAAAGTTCAGCCAGGACATCCACGCCCAGAAAGGTTTGACCTGCGCCAGTTGCCACGGCGGCGATCCGGCCAGCGACGATCCTGATCAGGCCATGAGCCCCAAGAAGGGATGGAAAGGCAAGATTGATCGCAAACAGATCCCGCAGTTATGTGGAAGCTGCCACTCTGATCCCGCGTTCATGCGGCAATACAACCCCAGTCTGCGCACCGATCAGTTGAGCCAGTACAAGACCAGCGTGCATGGCAAGCTCTTCGCCGCCGGTGACACCAAGGTTGCCGTCTGCACCGACTGCCACAGCGTCCACGATCTGCGCGCCCCCAGCGATCCCGCTTCGACCGTCAATCCAGTCAACGTGGCCAATACCTGCGCTCACTGCCACGCCGACGCCGCCTACATGAGCGGCTATAAAATCCCCACCAACCAGTTCGCGGAATACAGCAAGAGCGTCCACCACGATGCGTTAGCCGTACGCGGAGACTTGAGCGCTCCGACCTGCACCACCTGCCACGGCAACCACGGCGCCACTCCTCCGGGGATCGACAAGGTTCAGAATGTGTGCTCAAACTGTCACACTTTCCAGGCTCAGATGTACGAAAAAAGCTCGCACAAAGCGGCGTTTGAAGCGGCCTCCCTTCCCGGATGCGTTGTCTGTCATTCCAATCACGGTATCCATCATCCGACCGACGCCATGCTTGGCACTGGTCCTGACGCCGTCTGCATGCGGTGTCATACCCCAGGCGACCACTGTGATCAAGCAAGGGCAGGATTACTGAGCAGCCTGAGCCGATTGGATGTGGCCATCAAGGGTGCAAACCAGATTCTCGCTGTCGCCGAGTCTTCCGGCATGGAGGTGAGCGAGGCTCGCCTGGGACAGGATCAGGCGCGGGATTCGCTGACCAAGGCTCGAGTCACCATCCACAGCTTCCGGCCGGACCTCGTGGACCAGGATGTTCAAGCCGGCCTGAAAGTCGCCGCCAAGAACCTGCAAGCTGGCAAGCAAGCCATGGTGGAGCGCAACTATCGGCGTCTCGGGTTGGCCGTCTCTCTCATCGCCATTGCTCTGGCTCTGATAGGTCTGCGGCTGTATATCAGGCAGATTGAGGGTTAGAGGCCTCAGCCGTCGGTCCGCCACACTGACCTGTCATCCCGAGCGAAGTCTCAATCGTTCGCGAAGCGAGCGATTGAACGCAGTCGAGGGACCTGCTTTCTTGCCGCGTCACCTAACAACACTGACCACCCCGCATGGCTCCCTACGGTCCGACTCCTCCCGTGTGGCAGTCGCTGCAGCTTACCTGGGTTAGGTCGCCGATATCCACCGGATGCTTGAACGGCGTTCCCTGCGACGCGATCAGCCTCGTCGCCCCATCCTGCTGTTCCAGGATGCTGTGGCAGATATCGCAATCCTTGCGGATCGACCGGCCATCAGAACTCACATGCTGGCCATCGTGACAGCGAAAGCAGCCGACAAAGTAAAAGTGCCCAATGTTGTTGGGATGGGTCTTCCAATCCAGCTTCATCTCTGGAAATGTCGTGCTGCGATAGATGCGTTGCACTTCCGTGATGGCGCTGCGGATATCGTTCTGCCGGTTCTTATCCACGTCCGGATACTTGGTGGTGTAGAACTTATGCAAGTCGGTGGCGATTCCTTCCATGGCCGCTTCCGTGGTGGCGTAGGGATTGGTCAGGACCGTCACTGCCTGCTGCTTGATGAAGGGCAGCGAAGCGTCCAGCCGCCCCGCCAGCAGAGAATCGTCCACCGCCCGGTCCGGCGGAACATAGATATGGGTCGGCCGGTTGTGGCAATCCACGCAGTCCATGCGCCGCCGCGGCAGTTTTTCGATCTGCTCTTTCGTCGGCGGCGAATCCTTGGAGATGTATTCCGTGATCCGTCCCTGCATGTCCTTCACGTGGATGTACGGAATCACCTGGCGTTTGTCATCGGTTGCGAAGTAGGTGATCTCGTTGGAAATGTTCATGTGCCAGTGAATGCCGGCGGGCATGCCTGTGCTCGGGTCGCCGCCGCCCGTCTTGAGCAGCATGCGAATCTGCCGCGGAGTATTTTTCTCATCGGTCCCGTAGTGGGTGAACACCTTAAGCTGGGCCCCGTAGAACCTTCTTGGCCAGTGACACTCCTCGCAGGTTTCCGGCGCCGGGCGCAAGTCGTGCACCGGCGTCGGGATGGGGCGTGGGAAAGTTTTGAAAGTTGTGGCAAATACCTGGCGCACTCCCGAGAGTTTTGACTTCACATACCAGCCGGCGCCCGAGCCCACATGGCACTCGACACATGCCACCCGCGCGTGCGGCGAGAGTTGGTAAGCCGTGAACTCCGGACTCATCACCGAATGGCAGAGTTGTCCGCAGAACTGCACCGAATCGGTAAACTCGTAAGCCTTGTAGCTTCCCACTGCGCTCAGCATCACGAATACCACCAAAAAGCTGGCGAAAAATGCCGCCGCGCTGCGCTGGCTGGGATCATTAAGGTCAATGCGCGGATAGAAGGCAACATCGGAAACCTCGGCCTTCTTTCGCCGCTCCCACCACAGCCCGCCGCCAACCAGCACCAGTCCTCCGATCAGGAATGCCGGTGCCACCATGTAGGCGAGAATGTCGACATAGGGACTGGGTCGCTCAGAAACCAGATCGATCAGGAACAGAAAAAAGAAATTGGCCAGAGCAACCAGCGCCAGCGCCACCCCCGCCAGGCTGATCGGGTTACGCAACACCAGGCGCAGCTGTGCCCGCAGTACCTCCCTGCTCGAATGCGGCTTCGGACTTTCAGGACTCATTCTCTTTCTCCGATCATGGTTTGGTCCGCATGCCCGGGCTGGACTCGCCGCGCATCAGACCGTTGCAATATTTGGGACAGAAGGACGATTGTCCTCCATGCTGGCGGGAAAGCCAAGCCATTTGAGAGTCATCAATGGTGGTCCGCTGGGCCAGGCCCGGCCGCCGTTACGGCGTCCGGCTCTTTCTCGTCCTGACCCGCCGCGTTCTCGTCCTCGGCGGCTTCCACCAGCGTCGCTGCATCTAAGCCATGCTCTTCGCGGTAATGCTCAAAGGACATCTTCCCGTCCCACCACGCCCAGTTCATGGGGTAAACGTCGGGATCGAGAAATACCTGGTAGAAGTGCCACACCACGATGGCCAGGGTTGCCAGCACCGCTTCATAGAAGTGAATCGCAGTGGCGATGTCCAGCCACCAGCGCGGCAGCAGGTTGCCGAAGAACACCCTCGCCCAAAGCATGACGCCGGTTCCAGCCATCACGAACATGCCCCACACCAGTGCCCAGTATTCAGCCTTTTCCGCGTAGTTGAAGCGCGCAAACTCCGGCTTATGAGGTTTCAAACCCAGGTAGTGGAGCATCGTTCCGACCACGTCGGTCGCGTCTTTGGGGACCGGAACAAAATCGCGCAGCAGTCGCCGGCCGTTCCGGGTGAGCACAATGTAGCCCAGGTGATAGAAACTGGTTGCAATCAGCACCACACCGGCTGCGCGGTGAATGAGGCCGCGCGCTCGTTCCCCCAGGCCCAGCAACCCGGCGAACCAGGACTCCGGGTACTTCAGTGCGAAGCCGGTCAGCACCAGCACAATGAAACTGCTGAACAGGAACACGTGCTGATAGCGCTGGTTGCGGCTCATGCGCGTCACCAGACGGTGCTCCTGTTTACGGCGCAGGATTGCCTTGCGCCGCCAGATGATGAGGTTGTGCAGAATCATGCCGCCGATCACAACCGCGATCAGGCTCACATAAAGCTTTCGTATCCAGCGCACCGCGATGCTGCCGGTGTCCGCGGAAAGCGGCGCATCCACATGCACTTTCGCCGCCACAAATTTTTCCGTAACCCCTGGGTGACATTGCCCGCAAGTCCTCACCAGATTCGCCCGGTTGATGGTGGAGCGCGGATCACTCGAGGGAAGAATGTTGTGTACCCCGTGGCAGCTCGCGCAGTTGGCTACGACCTGAGATCCCAGCTTGGACGCCAAGCCGTGATAGCTCGCTAAGTACGTGGTGGTGCGCCGTCCCTCAAAACCAAATTCCCGGGAAAGTCGTACGCCTTCGTGACAGCGCGCGCACGTGACCAACGCCAGATTGTTGGCGGAAACGGAAGAATTCGGATCCAGGTGCGACTTGATGGAGTGGATGCCGTGGCAATCGGTGCACACCGGCGCCTGTCCGTTGCCCCGCGCGATCGCCTGCCCGTGAATGCTCTGCATGAATTCCTGCTGCACCTTCTCGTGGCACTTGGCGCAGGTCGCAGGAACATTGAACTTGAAGATGGACGACTTCTCATCGCTGGCGGGGCGGATTTCGTGGACCCCGTGGCAGTCCGTGCACACCGCGGCCTTGGTCGATCCTGCTCCCACCGCGCGTCCGTGCACGCTCTCTTCGTAGGAATAGAAGGGCTGCGTGCTGTATCCGTCGCGCCCCATGACAAACTTCTGTGAGTGGCAAGTACCACAGGTCGCGGGAATATTGGCGTGGTTCGCCGGCGACTTGGGATCGTCGGCGGCCACGATCTGGTGTGGACCGCCGTGACAAACCAAACAGGTGGGGGCCCGCTGTTCTCCGGTCTTGCGGGCAGCCGCGTGGACTCCGAGTTGATACCCGTGCACCGCATCGTCGTGGCACTTCGCGCACTGCTGCGGCACGATCTTGTCCGCGGCTTGCACTTCATGCGCTTCGCCGTGGCAACTGGCACAAGCCTCCGTGCCCAGCACGGAGTGGACACTCTTGGGCACCTGCCCGGCAGGTTCTTCGTGGCAGGTGGTGCAGGATGGCCGGCGCATCGGCTTGGGATGGGGATACTCCTTCACTCCAACGTGACAGGTGGTGCAGCCCAGGTCTCCGTGCACGCTGTTCTTGTGCTTGGCGGCATCCACGTGCAGGCTGCGGCCGGAATCGGACTTCATCCCGGCATCGCCATGGCAGGCCAGGCAGTCCTGATCGGAGGCCGCAACCGGCAGGGCGCAGATCAAGCCAAGAGCCAAGACAAGCCCGAACCGCAAAAGCAAGCCGGATTGTTTCCCTGCCATCATCACTCCTCCTACTTGTAGGCGAACAGCATGGCGTAGATGATCCACACCACGATGCTGAAACCGATGCTCAGTGCGATCCAGGCAAACGCACGGATGGTGCGCACCACGATCTCCGGCTGCGGTTCTTCCAGGCTCGACTCCGAACGTCCGCTCGCGACCAGGGCTTCGTATTCCAAAGGCTTGTCGCGCTTGAGCTCGGCTAGCGGCACGTGGCCGGTGAAAATGGTCGTGTCCATGGGAAATTTTTCCGGCCGCAGGTGCGTGTTGAAAAAATGCACCGTGAAAATAAAGCCCGTGGCAAGCAGCGCCTCGTCGCTGTGGATGACCGTGGCGACGTTGATGAACGATCCCGGCAAAAAGCGGGTGAAGAAAATCGGGAACCATAGGGTCAAACCGGTCGAGCCGATCACCGCGATTCCCCAGAACACGGCGAAGTAGTCGAATTTCTCCCAGTACGTCCAGCGCCCGTACTGAGGGCGCGGCCCCATGCCGATGAACCACTTCATAGTCGCCAGGAACTGGCGCAAGTCCTGCCGGGTGGGCAGCATGGTGTCCGGCCCAAACAGCAGACCGCGCCATGATTTGTGCTCGCGCTTTTTGAGTTGAAACAGACTGTACAGGTGAGTGATGAAGACTCCGAACATCAACAAGGCAGCGGTGCGATGGATGAAGCCCGCGATCTGGAATCCACCCAGCAGGCGCGAAATCATGGCAGCCCAGCCCGTATAAGAGAACTTCAAGGACAGGCCGGTCATGGCCAGCGTGATAAAACTCACGATCATGCAGGCGTGAAGCGTGCGTTGCAAGCGAGTGAAGCGGACAAACTCGAGATCGGGGCGCTTGCGTTCCAGCCGAGCCGGCGAAACCGGCGGTTGCGCTTCCGGAGTCTGACGTTCAAGGTCAGTTGCCATGGTGGTTATCCTCACCAGCGGAATTTCCTTCGGACCGCCCGCCATTCAATCGTCCCGCTTCTTCCCGGGCCTCCTCCGCGCGAAGTTCGCGGCGCATCTGAAACGCCCGCGGCAGCCAGAGCAGAGTGTGCATCCCTCCGAACACGAAGGTCGAGACCAGGAGCGTGGTCATTCCCCAGAAGGTCCAGAACAGGAACGGATACTTCTTGGGATCGTGGTGCGTGGCATGGGTAAGATAGCCCGCGAAACGGCGGGTCGCCGTGGTGTGACACTGCTGGCAGGTCGCCACCACATTGGCTCGGCTGAGATGGGACCTGGGATCGGTGACCCGCAGGATGTCATGGGCCCCGTGGCAGTCGTAGCACTTCGCGGTCTTCGCGTAGCCCAGGCGCGACACCTTGCCGTGATAGGTCTCGAAGTAAGTCTTGGCAATCTCCTCGTGGCAACGGCCGCACTTGTCCATGATCTCGAGCTTGAAGCCGGTCTCATCGGTGCGGCGGATGGAGTGAGCGCTGTGACAATCGTTGCAAACCGGAAGATCCTTATCGGTTTTGGTCACCAGCCTGGAATGCACACTCTGCTCGAACTGCTCCTGGATTCCGTGATGGCAAGCTCCGCAGGTGGTTGGAAGGTTTTTTGGGTTGACCGTGGATTGCGGGTCGGAACGCGGCAGAACCATGTGCGCGGTGTGGCAGTTGGTGCAGGTGGCCGTGACCGTCAATCCGCTCTTCAGCAGACCCTTGCCGTGAATGCTCTCGGTGTAATGCTGGATGATGTTGTGTTGCTCCCCCACGTAGCGGACCGCGGCTTTCTGGCCCTCGCGGTGGCAACGCCCGCACAGTTGGGGCACGTTGGTGGAGAAGGTAGCCGACACCGGATCATGCTTGCCCAGAATATGGTGCGTGCCGTGGCATTCCTTGCAGGTGGGGGCATTCGGATCGTTTACGGCCAGCAACTGGCCGTGCTTGCTGCGCTGGTATTGCTGTCCAATTTCTTCGTGGCAGCGGCTGCAGTCGACCGGGTGGGTAATGGTTTCGCACGGGCGGACACGCGAGGCATTGACCTCGGAATGACATTGGCTGCAAGCCACCTTGGCGTGTTGAGAGCCGGCTACTTCCGCCACTCGCACAAACATCGACCGGCCGTCCGCCGCATTCAGACGCTCATTGCTATGGCAGCGCATGCAATCGGCGTCCGCCATGCCTTGGGTGTAGAAAACGTTGCGGACCTTGTGCGGCTGGTGGCAGTCCACACAGGCGGGCAGGACATGCGCCTCTTTCTCCCAAAGCTCGCCCCGAATTGTCTGGCGATGCACCTGTTCGATTTGCTGATGGCACTTGGTGCAGGTCGCCGCGATGTTGCGCCGGTTGATCGAAGAATTGGGATCGGTATGCGGCAGGATGTTGTGCGGTGTGTGGCACGACACGCACGTCGCGGCCACGATCAGTCCCTTCTTGAGGACAGCCTCCCCGTGGATGCTCTCCGAATAGTTCTCCAGAATGTTGTGCTGGTCGATGTTCCGGTTCATCTGCACCGGCGTGCCCTCGCGGTGGCATCGGCCGCACACGAACGGCACTTTCAACGCAGCGACGGCTGAATTCTTGTCTTTGACGGGAAGAATGTCGTGGTTGCCGTGGCAATCCACGCAGTGCGGCGCCAGCGGGTCGCCCCGGGCAATGGCTTTGCCGTGCAGCGAGGCGGCATGCTGCTTCTGTTCCTCGCTGTGGCAGTTGCCGCATTGCACATGCGCCAGCGGCGTGGCGTGGGGCAGGTCCTTGCCCTCCAGATCCGCATGGCACGAGGTGCAGGACAGCGCACCGTGAATGGAGGAGGAAAACTTCTTGCCGTCCACGAACAGGGAGATCGTGCGGTTCCCGCGTTTTGTGGTCGCCGTCTTGTCACCGTGGCAGGCAAGACAGTCGTCGTTCGACACATCCGCAGCCGTCGCAGCAACCCCGACCAGCAGGACCAGCCATGCGGCCCAGGCAAGCCTTCGTACTGTCCTTGGCCCGCGCCTACGCCTATTCGTATAGGGCAACGTTGACGGATCACTGGTCGGATCGCTTCGTTCTGGTTCCATTCCTATTCCTGACGTACCCATCAACTGACTCACCGCCTGTCGCACCGTGGCATTTTTCATCACCTGCTGATGAATTTCGCCACACATCCATTGTTGAGGCTTCCGGCCTGAATAACAGTGAGTGACCTCACCTGCCGTCGTGACTGATGTCACAAAAGGGGATATCCGCACCCGAAAGGCAAAAAAGGGTTCGGAATGAGATTTACTTGGGATTGGAGGGTTCCAGGGTGACTAACGTTTTTCCTGGGGTGTCCGCGCCCGGATCGTCGGGGCGCCCACAGGGCTGCTTTCGCCCGGTTCCCGGCCCAAACAGCGCCGGCTTCCTACTGGATCCGAGCGGTGCGCGAACGGCGGCTTTTCCCCATGCCGACAGAGCGCACTCGGTCGTAGGCGCGGTGTAGGTCTTGGCTAAGGAGTGTTATGACGTGCAGACAGGCCTCTCGATGATCATGCAGGAATTCCAACAGATCTTTGCGCCTCACCAAGGCTATCTGCGAGTTATCGAGCAACTCGGCACCCACCTCGTGGGGGCCTCCCACCAGGCACGCACTCAGACCAAGCACTTCTCCCGGCCCTGCGATCCGCACCGTCAACTTCCGTCCGGTTTCCGAGCACACCGTGATCCGGGCGCGTCCGTCACACAGCACAAAGACTCCCCGGGGCTGCGAACCTGCCCGGAACAATACGGTTCCTCGTGGGCAGTGGGTAGTCGCTTTGAGGACGTCGAACGCTTTCAAGGTTTCCGGCGACAGGTCGCAAAACAAGCGATCGGAGCGTTCTACGCATTGCAGGCAGCTCTGCTGGATCGCACTCTCCATGTTTCAGTTGATAGTCGTTCCAGAAGCGAAAAACAGTGATTGCAGTCACCGCCAAGCGTGACCCCGGAACATGGGAGTGCTTCAGTTATTGCTGGCGATCAGCTTCAAAGCTGTCTTGTTGCGTATCACCAGGGTCGAACCCTTCGCCTGCACGATCTGCCTCTTCCTTAAATCCGCGAACAAACGCGTGACGGTTTCGCGGGAAGTGCCGATCATCTGTGCGATCTCTTCATGGGTGAGCGCCAGCTTCAGCCTGGGTTCCTGCTTGGCCGCCTCGCCGTTCCGGGAACTCCACTCCAGCAGGAGTTTGGCCAGCTTTTCTCCTGCCGAGTGCGACAGGCCCAGCGACCGTACTTCGTGGCACGCGGTGTTGTACTTCTCGCTCAGTTGTTCGGCCACTTTGAAGCAGGCCTCGGGTTGGTCCTTCAGGAAGTGCAGAAAATCGTCCCGCTTGATGAAATTGACCTGGCAAGGATCGATGGTCTCCGCGGTTAATTCGTAGGGCTTTCCGGACACAGTGGCGCTCAGGCCCAGCACCTCGCCAGGCTCGGCGATCTTCACGATCAGGGTTTTCCCGTCGGTTGCGCAGATGGACATCTTGACCCGGCCTTTGCACAGTACAAAAATCCCGCGCGGCGCCTGGCCTTCCACAAACAAGACCGCGCCCTTGGGATACGCGGTGGCGTATTTGATGCTTTCAAAAGCCTGCAACGCCGCTCCCGGGAGGTCGCAAAACAGACGCTCCGTCCGCGTCTTGCAGGTAAGGCAACTTTCGATAATGTCCAGTCCGTATGGTGAGAGCATACTCACCCCCCTGTGACACAGGTTTTTCGCTTGATCGAGGTCCGGTTCATCGTGCACGACCGCCTGTGACCTGCATCACCAAGTCAGTGTGCGCTCCCGCCCGAGGCTTGGCTGTGACTTGAGGCACAAGGGGTTGTGACATGCCTCACAACGGGCGGGCGGACGACTAAAAGCTGGTATTGCTGCACGTTTCAGCGCATACTATCCGGCTAGGCCCTGTTTTGGGTTGCGGTACTTGCCTTATGCTGACAGTGCAGAACCAGAGCCCGACCCGGCTGACTACCACCTCCGCCCACATGCTGGAACAGCAGCAGCGCCGCCGGATGTTGATTGCTTTGCTGGTGTTGCTCCTGGCCCTGGTTCTCGTCCTGGTCAAAGACCGCCAGATGCTGTTCTCGTCATCCACCCCGGAGTCCGAAGCCGAGCCCGCATCACCTCCAAGCGAAACCCAGGTCATTGAGCAAAAACCGGTCGTTCCCGTCTTCCCAGAGACGTCCAAGCGGGGCAGGCAGAAAGTCCGGGCCATTCGGCAACCCATTACAGCAGCAGTACTTCCGAGCACGAAAGACTCTGCTTCCCCAGTTGTGCTGACTGCCAGCCGCGCGGTCCTGCCATCTCTGGAGGTGGAAGTGATTGCCGGCAACCAGCGTCACCCGGTGGACGCTGCCGCAAGTTCGGTCAACGTAAGAATGCAGGACGGCCTCGCTCCCTCGGTGGCTGGGCAAACCCAGGCTGCCGCAGCGGCAAGCGTGGACGGTGCGGAGCGGGTCGAGCTTTCCCCCGGAACTGCCCAAGTGGTCGACAGTTCTGTGGAACCCAGCTATCCCCTGCTGGCCAAACAGATGAAAGTCCAGGGCGCGGTGATTCTGGAAGCGCTGATCAGCAAGGCGGGGACAATTCAGGAGATTCAGGTTTTGAGCGGACCTGCCATCCTGTCGGCGGCAGCCCGGGAAGCCGTCCGGCAATGGCGGTTCAAACCCTACTTGAAGGGCGGCCAGCCAGTCGACAGCCAAGCCCGTGTCACCGTCAACTTTACAATCTCGACCTACTGACGCCGGGTCGGCGCCCCCTAATCGCTAGCTCGGTCGACCTGAGTTCGAAGTGGACGGCACCGGTGGATTTGGACTGCAACTTCCGACCGGCCGACAACACGCCACGTGATTCCGGGGTTATGAGTTCCCATGGGCCTGCGGCCCACCCATTGACATGAAAATGGGTTGAGTGGTGGGTGTACGCTGATGGAGCGTGGACGGCGAAGATCGTTTGCACTCTGGATGAAGTGAGGCCGTTTTTGAGTTTGATCAGGAACGCACGTTTTGAACCAATCTATGTCGCGCCGACCCTGCTAGAGCAGGGCTGGTAGCACGTGACGGTGTGTAACCTTTTTCGCGCGCGTTCTGCCGCTTCCACGCTAGGAGGAAGCGATGAAGGTCGCGGGGATTGACGTACACAAGAAAGTGTTGATGGTAGTGGTCGTGGATGCGAGTGCGCCGGAAGAGAAACCAGCGCGGCGGCGATTTGTCACGATGCCGAGCGAGCTGCACCGCCTTTTGACATGGTTGCGGGAGCAGGGAGTAGAAGAAGCGGTGATGGAGTCGACTGCCCAGTACTGGCGGTCGGTGTGGCTGGAACTGGAGCCCCACATGCGTTTGCACTTGGCGCAGGCGTTTTCCAACCGTGCTCCACGTGGGCGGAAGCATGATTTCAAGGATGCCGAGCGGTTGGTACGGCGATTGATTGCCAACGAGCTGATTTTAAGTTTTGTGCCCAGCGGTGAACAGCGAATCTGGCGGAGCATGACCCGCATGAAGCTGCAACTGACGCGCGATCGAGTGCGGCTGCAGAACCAGATCGAGTGTTTGCTGGAAGAGATGCGGATCAAGCTCTCGATTGTCGTCAGCAATCTACTGGGTGCCAGCGGGTTGCGCATTTTGCATGCTTTGGCAAACGGCGAGACCGACCCCAAGAAGTTGGCGCAACTGGGTGGTGAGCGCTTGCAGTGCAGCGAGGAGCAACTGGCCGATGCTTTGACGGGAAGGGCACAGCCCGTGCATGGGGAGATGTTGGCCTTGCAGTTGCAGCGGCTGCAGTTGATCGATCAACAAATGGCTCGGCTCAATAGCATGATCGCGGCCGCCATGAAACCACATCAAGACGCGGTGATGCGACTGGCGGAGGTGCCCGGTTTGGGAGTGGATTCAGCGCAACAAATCATCGCCGAGGTGGGTGCTCAGGCCAGTACGTTCCCATCGGCAGCGGAGTTGACGTCGTGGGTGGGAACCTGTCCCGGCAAGGAGGAAAGCGCGGAGCAGAACCATAGCAGTCGCTCCGCGAAAGGCAATAAATATCTGCGCCGCGTGCTGAACCAAGCAGCACACGCTGCGGTGGCGAAGAAAGGCAGTCATTTTCAAGTCGTGTTCCGGCGTCTGCTGCCCCGTCTAGGCTATCAGTCCGCCATCTGGGCGGTTGCTCATCGGCTCTGCCGTCTAGTTTGGAAGATCTTGCATGAAGGAGTGCGATTTGTCGAGCGAGGCCATGAAGTGGCTCCCCGAGAAAAGAAGAAACGTGCTCAGATGCTGGCGCGAGCCCTCCGCAAACTCGGCTATGAGGTAACCATCACCCCCATAAACCAACTTGCGGCCAATCCTGTTGTCTAGGTCCTAGGACAGGATTTTCGACGGAGTGCTATGGCGATTTTGCAACAGTTGTGGCGGCTTGAAACCTGAGAAGGACTCCTGCTTAACGCTTCCAGTTTCCCTGCTATATTCAACCGATGTTTTCCTTTCGCTTCGTTTTGGGTGCGTGCGTTGCATTTTCCACTTTCGCCCAGACTCAAACCAAACCGACAACTACAGAATCCGTCCAGAAGCAGGTTCCTATGACCCAGCATGCCAGCGGACCGTTCGACGTGAAATTGATTCCGCAAAAGCCGGACAGCGATGTAGCACAATCGGCGAACCTTGGCCGGATGTCCATCGACAAGCAGTTTCATGGCGATCTCGAGGCCACGAGCAAGGGCGAAATGATCGCCGCGCAGACCGAGGTCAAGGGCTCCGCAGGTTACGTCGCGATGGAGCGTGTGACCGGCACACTCAAAGGACGCAAGGGCAGCTTTGTTCTCCAACATAGCGCCACCATGAACCGTGGCGTCCCGGAGCTATCCATAACAGTCGTGCCGGACTCTGGCACCGACGAACTAGTGGGGCTCGCCGGGAAGATGAACATTATCATTGCCGACGGAAAGCACTCGTACGAATTCGACTACACGCTTGCCGACAAACCGTAGCTTTGGGCAGCCGGCCAGTGTCTTTGCGTTCAAGGGCGATAAATGGACCGCTGGACCAGCGGCCAGCTCCGCGCGGCCCGGACGCACGTCTTCCGTGATGCTCCCTTCTTGACAAGATCACACCTCAAGCGCACAATATCCACAAGATATTTAACAGGTAAATTAGTTATCTATGAGGACAGACTCCCACCAAAGCATGGCGAGCACATCGAGGATCGTCGGGAGCCAACGGATGCCAGCAAGAAAACTGACTAGGCCGCTAAGTCCTCTGTTTTCTATATTATGATATAAAGCCTTTATAATCTATATTTTGCGGCTGTTAGTGCAGAAACAGGCGAAAACAGCATGAAAACGGCCTCCTCAGCGACGTTTGTTTTCTAGACTTTACGAGGTGCCTAAGAATCAAGCCGCCTGTTTTCTGTAGTTTACAAAAACGCCATAAAGGGGGAGGGGGGCTCCGGCCACTGGAGGCTAGAGATCGGGCGAGTGAACCCTGAATCGACCCAGCCCCTTGGCTCATGACTTACGCATTGGTCGAGCCGGACCGGTGGCTCACTCAAGCCTGCTTTTGGCTTGAGTGGGGCAGTTCCGCCCAGCCCGGCGCTTAGAGAATTAGTAACGGCCCAGAAGGACACTACCGGCCTCACAGCCGGTTACGAAAATTCGACTTCATCTGTATAATCTCGAAATGCCAACGGAAGCCGATGTCGCCAAAGCGCCGGGCATGGTGCCCGACGAACTGAAATGCGAGCCCCGTTCCAAGGGGATCACCACTCCTCGCAAAAAAAAGCCGAAAGAGCTTGCGGTCATCACCGAGTGCTGCACCGGCTGCGCCGGCTCGCCGGCCTGCGTGGAGTATTGTCCAGTCGAAGATTGCATGTTCTGGGTACCGGATGAGGATCACCCGCCCTACGGCCGCATTCAGGTCGATCCGATCCTGTGCATTGGCTGCAAGAAGTGTCTCAGCAAGGGCCCCGACGGCGCGTTTCTGGACGGCTGTCCGTGGGACGCCATCGTCATGCTCGACACCACCGAAGTCGAAAAAGAAGTCGGCCCAATGAAGTATTAGAGGACTTTTTTTGGGGCCTTGCCTTCAAGGTTGCGCCGCAGATCTTTCGCGGATACCTTTCTCAGTCAGCAGCGCCTGCTGCCGCACCGAGTCTGGCACTTCAGGGAGTTCGCGCTCGTAGGGCCGGATGACCGCCAGGTCGTCCACCTGCCCGATCAGGTAGAGCGCTCGCAACGCTTCCCAAACCTGTTCGGTTGCAGGATCCACGGTTGCCACTTCATCTCCGGCGGAAACGTTCGCTCCGGCCGCGGCTGAAAGTGCCCGAATACGTCCGGTAACCGGAGAACGCAGTTCGATCGTCTGGCCACCGGCTTCCAGCTTGGCAATCAGCCCGCCTTGACGAATCGGCGTTCCAACCTTCCCCGTCTCAACGATCCGGCCGGCGGCGGGTGCGGTCGCCTTCGCCGGCAGCAGCAGCGCGAGAATCTGCGTCCGTCCCGAAGCATCGCCAAACCGCACCAGCGATAACGCCGCGTTCCCGCGCACCATCGCGGAAGAATCCTGCAACATACTTAACAGAGCCGTGTGGAATCCGGCGTAGCTGGTGTCCTGCCCCATGACCCACGCATCCGTATTCCGCACCTCTTCCACTGGATAGGTCGCGAGCGGTATGAGTTCGGGATACCACTGCGCCACGCCGGCGCCGTGTCCCATGCGCTCTCCGATCTGCACCAGCGCGTGCTGAATGTGCCGCGGATGCTTTGAATCGTGCAGATATTCTTCGATCTGCTGGTCAGAAAGATGACGGCCAAACCAGGTATTCCACCAGAACAGAAACGGCATCAGGACAATCAGCCAGGCCGTGAGGAAAAACAGCAAGCGGTTGGCTGTGGACATCCGTGGTCGCGGAGACGGAGCAACGGAACCAGGCTGGACCGCTGGCTCAGACCCTTCGCCGACGCTCGACTGCGTGCTCATGATTCACTTCTCAGGCCGAAATGGAGCATTCGATGTAGGCGCGGGCGTCCTCGCCCGTGCGGTTCTAGCCGGCTTTCGACGCAGGCGGCGCGGGTGGTTTCTTCCCTACCAGTCCACGGTCGCGCAACTCCCAGTACGCGTTAAGGAAGAAAACTCCGGACAGCGTGAGAAGAATGAGAGTCATGAACAGGCCATCCACCGTGGTGATGGTTCCGCTCACGATGGTCCAGGCGATCCCCGCGAGAGGAATGAGGCCAAGCGCGATGGAGATTAGCAGCATCAAGGAAAACAAGTATTCGCTTAGGCTTTTTTCCAGCAAATGGTGAGCACTGAACAACTTGCACGATTATTACCTTGTTTCCAGATGTTTGCAACAAAAAAAGCTTGGACTATGCAGTCTCTGTAGTCTCCCGCATACCCTGTGGTGGAACCCCAAAAGTGCCAAAAATAATATCAATCATATCAGTGCGACCGGGCGAGGCTAACGGCTGCCAACCGGCGTAGCGTGTCGCGCCTATGCCCGGAGATCAGCTCGACGGAAACGGAATGCCGCGTTTGCTTTATGTCAACCAGAATTTGCGCCACCAGCGCGTTGATGTCCGTTTCACTTAGCGGCCTGGGTAGAGTCGGTGTGAGGTACCTCGCCAATTGTCGGTGCAATAGCAGCGCTCGTCTTTCAGGCTGGAATTCCTCGGAAAAGTAATGCAGCAACACAGCGTATGCAATTCGCTGTGAAATCTGCGGTGATTCAGGTAGCAGTGGCAATGGAAGGATCTGCCGCTCGAATCGCAAAACGCCATTTCTAAAGCTGTAAAACATCATGCCTCCGTGAAAGGGTCATCAATCGCATATCAGACGCTCGACAATGAGAGCGAGAACGAGCAAAGTACCGAGCACCACGAACGCATACGCACCGAGTTGCAAGAATCCGAATATCCATTCGCCTGTGGTCATCTTCACTCCAAGCACGGCGGCAAGTTCTTGCGCCGCTTCAACAGCTCGCGACAGAACGGGCCGATGCCGCATGCCTCCAGGAATGCTAAATCCGCCTCTAGGATTCGCCCTCGTTCCTTGCGCACGTCGACCGGCGGAATTCCTCTTTCAGCGGCCATAAACCCGCAGCCGGGGGCATGCCCATCACTCCATCCGCAAACCTCGCAAACAAAGCAGCTCATAAGAGCACCAGTCCTGCGTCCTTCATGCCTTGCGCCAAGGCCCACGCGTACCTGCGCTCCACGATGAGGGCGTGGCCGAACCATTGAGCATCAGGTTGGACGTTTTCGTCGATCCACACTTTGGCGCGTGCCGTGAGCGGACAGAATGAAAATAGCGTCCCCGCATCGTGAACGAGGACATCCGGTGTCTCGGTTGGAGCGGTGAGGCGGGAACAAGGCCCCAAATGACTTTTGGGTGGATTCATTTTGCAGACTCCTTTGTCTGCCGCATCCAGCCTGCTTAGGCTGTTCGCACCGTCATTACCCGGTTGCGGAACGTGGAGCAAAAGTCCACGTCGCTCTTGATGCTGAGTGTTACACTACACCGCTTGCTGGACGCGGTCAATCGAGCTTTGGTAATGGCCCAAGCGTTACTTCGTGAGGAGCGGATTGCCCCGTTTTTCACTCCCCGTTTGCCTTGGCTGACCGTCTGCTTACCTGCCTACCGACCTGTCGGCACGCCTGCCGAAATCTCGGCGTGGGGTTTCGGTTATCCGCAAAGCGCTTTACAGTAATTCCCCCCCGCAGGCGTGAGCCCTCGGTGCAAGGGTTCTCGGAGCGCCATCGTCGGCAAAGTCTTGATGGAAGTCCTTTGACAGCCAATAGTCGTAATCTGAACCATCGCCCGGACGCGCTATTCCAGACGACGACTAACGCTGCGACCGCTGCCAAGACGACTACCGCTGTGACGCAGAAAACGGGGTTGATAAATTGCAGGGCGCTGCAGGCCGCCAGGATGAGAGTTCGACGCGCATCCCGCCGTCAGTTCTCAACAGTAACCTCCCTTTCACGAGTAACCTCCCTTTATTGTGGCGAGCGCATTTTTTATTTGCTCGATTGTCGAGAGTTGCAGCAGCAGTGCCACAGCCAGCCCGAGAGCGAACTCGGAATACTCGTTGGCTCCGACGTGCTCTGCCGAAATAAAATCAGCGACCACTTTGGTTTTCTCCGCCATGGTTGTTTCGCCGCTGTCGTCTCTCTTCGGCAATGTCTGGATTCCGTTGCAATTCCGCCATGCATCGATCTTTCCCTGCACGGTCTTCGCTTGCGCCACTGCTGACGCCGCCTTCTGGTCGATATTGTCCTTTAGCATCGCGCACGGGGGACACAACCGCGTACCATCCGGCATGATGAAGCCGTCTGCTGAATTGACGCCACAACGCTCACACTTAAACATTTTTCCTCCAGTTCCGGGCTTCATGTGAAACTTGATCCGCCCTACCTCGGCATACAGTCATACGAGCACCAGCCCTTCGTCTTTCATGCCCTGAGCGAGACCCCAAGCGTACCTGTGCTCAACGATGAGTACGTTCCCAAACCATTGAGCATCAGGCTGGACGTTTTCGTCGATCCACTCTTGTGCCCGTGGCGTCAGTGGACAGAAGAGGAATACGGTACCTTCATTACGCACCAATACATCGGGCGTAGTTTTGCGTTCGATTTCCATGTGATTTCGTTTGCAGGTCCTTTCCACCTGCCGCATCTGCCCTAGTGGGCGACCACCGTGGAACGCTGTCCTGTCCTCGGTTGGCGGAGATGCCGCATTAGGCACCCCGCTCCTGATGCAAACTCACGATTAGAATCTCAGATTGTTCGGAGCGTGTCTATGGCCCTTCCGTGAGGGTTACCGTGGCTACCAAGAAGTCCTACTCGTATTGAAACGACGAACGCAAGATCCGAAGCATACCCGAGCCACCCGGCCACCACTGCAGTCCGGCCGGTTTACTTGGGTCGGTCAACCACAGTGCCGTGACGCATGCCGTACGCGTAGCCGGCCCATCAGAGGGAACCCGAGCTAATGTCAAAACCGGCCAGCACGGGACGGTCAAGGGAACACGAAGACACGCTGAAATGTGTGGGATACACTTTCACCCGGCCTTCCGTGGCACGCAGGTCAGACCCGTGAGTACCAGGGAGTGAAAGGCAAGTAATCACAGCATTCCCGAAGGGACGAAGGTATGATGACGCCTCCCAGATCTCAAGGAAACCCGTGCAGGCTAGGCCCTGCCCTACGTCGAAGGAGCAGTCATGCGGCACGGACCGGGGCGCCCGGCAGGCGGGCGACTGTGGGGCGCCAACGGCCTCCCGGATGATCCATTTCCTTGGCTCACTTATTGGGCGAGCTGCTTGCAACCGGGCGGCGCAGTGCTTGCGATCCGACGTATCTGGTACGCAGGCGCTGGACAGGCAGTCCACCCAAAAACTTTCATGACGATGACACTGCGATCCGGTAGTGTCTTAACGGTATTTAAGACAGTACCTGCGATCCTTTGCCTATTGACAAGGCAGAGGACGCGGCCAAGAATAGTCGCAGGCTGAGTACCGCTCCCTCTCCCACCGTCTCAACGGTACTTGGTCTTCGAGGCTCCGGCGTCCCGAGAATGATCCCACACCGTCGGGAGGAGACAACATGGCACGCACAACAAGGATGGATTCAAGGAAGACCGGGAAGTGGGTGGGTGCGGTGTCACTCGCAGCTCTCTTCCTGGCAGGATTCTGCTTTGGCCAAGCTGCTGGATCGTCTTCGTCGTCGGGCGTTCGGCTCACGACCCACGTCCTCACGGATTGGCCCGAGTTCCACTTCAGGCACTACGGGACGCGCTATAACCCGTATGAAAAGTTCCTTACCGTTAACAATGTTGGGAAACTCAGGATGAAGTGGCGCTACGCTACGGGCAACCTTATTTTGGAGTCCTCGCCCGCTGTGGTGAACGGAGTAGTTTATATCGGCTCGGGCGACTGGAACGTATACGCGCTGAACGCCCACACCGGCAGCAGGCTGTGGAACTTCCGAACCGACGGCGCTCCGTATTCCTCGCCGGCCGTGGCGGATGGGATCGTCTATGAAGTCACGTATGGCACCTATCTTTATGCGCTCAAGGCCAAGACTGGCGGCCGCCTATGGAGGTTCAGCGCTCCCAACAACTACGCGGCGGCTTCCTCGCCAGCCGTGGCAAACGGAGTGGTATATTTCGGCTCTGGGGACGGCAACGTGTACGCGCTGAATGCCAACACCGGAGCTAAGGTGTGGAGCTATGCTACCAGCGGCCCAGTGGACTCCTCGCCAGCCGTCGTGAATGGAGTGGTTTATATCGAATCCGACAAGGTATATGCGCTGAACGCCCGCACCGGTGTTTTGCTCTGGAGTTACGCAGCACCTGGGGACTCCTCGCCCGCAGTGGTGAATGGGGTGGTGTATGTAGGCTCGTATGACGACAACGTGTACGCGCTGAATGCCCGCACCGGCGCCAAGCTATGGAGCTACAGCACCGCCGGCTATGTGTATTCCTCGCCGGCCGTGGCTCACGAAGTGGTGTATATCGGCTCGCTGGACGGCAATGTGTACGCCCTGAACGCCCACACCGGCGCCAAGGTGTGGAGCTACAACGCCGTGTCTGTGTATTCTTCGCCCGCCGTAGCGAATGGGGTGGTTTATGTTGAGGCTGACCGCTCAGCCAGCGACATCGTTGCCCTGAATGCCACAACCGGTGCTCTGCTGTGGAGCTATACGGCGGGCGGGAACCCGGTAGTCGCCAACGGGGTGCTTTATGTGGAGTACCGCTCCAGCGTGTACGCCTTCAGCCTGAAGCATGGTCGGGAGTGAGCAGGGGGAGTTTCGAAGCGCCGGGAGATGGAGACGCTTGGCTGATGTAGGAGGACAACATGCAACGCGCAGAAAGGATGACTCCGAGTGGTTTCAGTCTGCGAATCGGGTTGACGTGTTTCGCAATTGTCACGCTGGCAGGATTCTGCTTTGGCCAGGCCGCGAGTGCGCCCTCGGGCGGTCGATCCACGACCCATGTCCTCACCGATTGGAACGAGTTCCACAAGCACGACATGACGCGCTTCAACCCGTATGAGAAGTTTCTGACCGTCAACAATGTTGGGAACCTCGGCCTGAAGTGGAGGCATCCACTTGGCCTCCTGGCCTATTCCTCCCCCGCAGTGGTAAATGGAGTGGTCTATATCGGCACGGAGGACAACAACGTGTACGCGCTGAACGCCCATACGGGGACTCTGCTGTGGAGATATGCCACCGGCGGTGTCGTCAATTCCTCGCCCGCAGTGGCGAACGGACTGGTTTATATCGGATCGGACGATCACAATGTGTACGCGCTGAACGCCCGCACCGGAACCAAAGTGTGGAGCTACACCACCGGTGGCGCAGTCGGTACGTATGCTTCGCCCACAGTCGTCGCTGGAGTGGTCTACATCGGCTCGTGGGACGACAATGTGTACGCGTTGGACGCCCGCACCGGAGCCAAGGTGTGGAGCTATACCACCGGTGGCTATGTGCAGTCCACGCCGGCCGTTGTGAATGGGGTGGTGTACGTCGGATCGGAGGACCAAAACGTCTATGCGCTGAACGCAAGCACGGGGGCCAAGCTGTGGAGCTACACGCCGGCCGGATTGCTGTCCTCGCCAACCGTTGCGAATGGCATCGTTTATGTCTCCGGGGGCATCTACGACGACACTTTGGATGCGCTGGACGCCAGCACCGGTACCCTGCTGTGGGCACACGAACTCAACGGGACTTTGTGGTCCTCGCCCGCCGTGGCCAATGGAGTGGTTTATGTTGGCACGGCAGGAGGTTGGACCGTGTATGCGCTGGATGCCGATACTGGCGACCTTCTGTGGAGCTACACCACTGGTGAGCAGATCGCCTCCTCACCCGCCGTGGCGAATGGAGTGGTTTATGTCGGCTCAGAAGACTTAAACGTGTATGCCTTTGAAGCCAGCACCGGGGCGAAGCTGTGGAGTTATGATACCGGCGGCTATGTGGATACCTCGCCCGTAGTCGTGAATGGGGTGGTGTACGTCGGATCGGACAAGAACGCCTTCAGCCTGAAGCATGGTCGGGAGTAGGCAGCTTCCAAACGCCCAACGCTACTTTCGTAGGCGCCCAGCCGCTCCTTGGGCGAGCCGCCCAAGGCTGCCCGGTTCCAGTGTGATGACATCTGGCGCCGAGGTCTGGCCGGTGATGATTGGTTTGTTCGGGATGGTTTCGTAGGCGTAGCCAGTTAACTTCGCATGAGAACCGGAAGGTGTAGGCACATTCAGTCGTGCCCAACCGTAGTGGACTTTTCCTTTGGCGTAGAATCTTAGGCCAAGATATTTGCTATTCGCGTTGTACCACTGCCCCCACATGCATCCACTACTGTATGGACCACAATGGAATTGAAGTCCCAGCAAAGCGGAGTGCTTAGGTTGAAACTTCACCGAATTTGGACCGACCGCGACCCAAGAATTCAAGGCAGAGGCGACGGACCACTTGTATTTTGACGTATGGAATGGATCGGAGACTGTTCCCCAAATCTGGTTCTTTGACTGTTTGGCCGCAGGACGTATGGCAAGCAGGTAGGATCCAACGTAGGTTAGGCGCGGAATTGTGAAATCGACGATCTTGTCGTGGTTGAGGTCAAGCTTGAAGCACAGTTTGGGGTGATGGCTGCAGACGGGGATGACTTTGTTTGCGGGCGTGTAAACGATCTTCGCCTCGGCGGGCTGCGCCAACGCCAGCATCCCCACTCCCGCAGCACTCGCTGCCAGCGCATAGGAATTCAGGTGCCGTTGCACCGATTCCGAAAGCGTGGATGGCGTCCTCGAAGTTCGCTTCATAAATCCCCCGACTTCTACTTTCGACTGTTGCGTCCCGACGCTCCCGCCGCTAAGGCTCCGAGGCTGCCGGGTTCCACGGTGATGACATCCGGACCCTTGGTCTTGCCTGCGATGATACCCTTGCCGGGAATGGTTTCGTAGGCGTAGCCGGTCAACGTGGCATATACCCTGAAGTCCGCACAGCTCACGTTGAGGCGAGCCCAACCAAAATGTGCTTTCCCTTTGATCACGAACTTGAGCCCCAGGTAGCGGTTCTCAACATTACACCAGAGACCGTACGAGAATAGAGGGTGGGGCAACCGCACACCCCCGCTGACAAAGGTTCGGGCCATCATTCCGCTGCCCGGTAAGAATTGCCCCTTGGGTCCGACGCGTACATTGGCCGACAACGCAGAGGCATACGCCCAGTGAACCTTGTGTCCCTGGACGGCATTCTTCTCCTCATCGGGAGAAACGGTAAGCTGCCCCAGATAGCCAGCGCTCGTGGTCGTGCGGAAAGTATCCTTGAGATCAAAATCTGCGATGCCGTCATGGTTGAGATCGAGATGCAATGCCGTGTTCGGACCGATGTTCTTGTTAGCCTTGGTGTAAATGATCCTCGCTTCAGACGGCTGGGCCAAGGCCAACACTCCCACTCCCGCTGCGCTGGCCGCGAGCGCGTACATGCTGAGCTGGTGATGAACTGAATCGGAAAGTCTGGAAGGCGTTCTATTGAGGATTGCATAATATAGTTACAATGGAAACAGCTCTGCCTGTTCCCAGAAGGCGCGGACCAGGGTCGGGCGGCGGCGCATTCGTCGCAGCGCTTGGCGAGCGTGGTAGCTCAGCTGGCCGAACGTCGTCGGGCAGAAGTTGGGAAGCTCGTGCTGTTTCCAGTGCGACCACAGGTACTCGACCGGATTCAGTTCCGGCGCGTAGCCGGGAAGAAACTCCACCCACAACCGCCCGCGCTGCTGGCGAATGAACTCCCAGACCGCGCGGCTGCGATGGCCCGGCAACCCGTCCCACACGATCAACAGCTTGCCGGGAATGTGCTGCAGCAGATGCGAGAGGAAGAGAATGATTTGCGGGCTGCGGATCGCGCCCGGAAACAATCGGAAGTAAAAGTTCCACCATGTCACTCCCGCCATGGCCGACAACGTCTTCCAGTTGAAGTGGTATTGCAGCACCGGCGTCTGCCCCCGCGGCGCCCAGGTGCGGCAACGGTGCGGACGCTCGCTCAGTCCGCTCTCGTCGATGAAAACGATCGTGCGCTGCTCGTTTTGAGCTTTTTTTTAATCTCCGGCCAGCGCTTCTGCTTCCACTGCCGGATCTTCTCTTCGTCCCGCTCCAGCGCCCGTCCAGTGGGCCGCTGACAACTCCATCCCAACTGCCGCAGAATGCGCCACGCCTGGGTCGGGTGGTACTTCACCCGGCACTCGTGCTCAATCAGATGGGCGACGCGCCACGCCGTCCACAGCCCGGTCTCATAGCCCAGCGCTTCCGGTCCACGCTTCAGCCCCTTCTCGATACGCCGCAGATCTTCCGAACGCAAACGCGGTCGGCGTCCGGCACGTCCGGCCATCCGTAACGCCCGCTTGCCGCCTCGCTTGAGCTCCTCGGCCCACCGGCTCACCGACTGCCGATGCACCCCGACCCGACGGGCCACTTCCGCCTGGTGAACGCCCTGGCGCAACAGATCGGCTGCCTGCAGGCGACGCTGCTCTAACTTCTCGAAATCTCGCCGCACCCCGGCTGGGTTTCCCATGCCGAGACGATAGCATAGAAATCCAAGAATGTCACTATATTATTCAACACATCAGACGGGCACGGATGTGATCTCGTAGACGTAAGAATCTCGTCCGGCGGTGTCGGGTCTTGAGCCGACACGAACGCCCCCTAATTTCTCGATCGCTTTTTGTGATCGTACATTCTGCGGGCCTATGAGAAAAACAACGCGTTTCACGAATTGAAAAGCGTGCCGCAACATCAGCTGTTTCATCTCCCTGTTGTACCTGCCGCCCCAGTGCGATCGCGCCAAGAATGTCCACCCGATCTCCACTTCGCTCGCCTGTGCGTTGTAGGCGTGGAATCGGGACGATCCAATGATCCTGCCATCTTTACAATCGAGAGCCGTTAGTGCGCCTCGCGACGCTAGCGATTCACGGAAGAAGGCGCTGAATACGTCGGGCTTACAGCGATCCCGGACCGGATGCTGTTCCCAAATGAGCGGGTCCGACGCGACCGCGAACAGATCGTCCGCGTCACCCGGGCGAAGCGGCCTCAGTTCAACGAGCGCGCCTCTCATCGTGGGCTGAAAATCAAACGGCATCTTCTCAAACTCGCGATCACAAGCCCACCGTGAATCGGCTGCGTTCTCCCACGGCCGGGAGAATATCACAGGACGCAAAATTGTCACTATATTAGTCAATACTCAATAGGCGACTGCGAATAATGTTTCATAGTCATCCTCTGGTTGCTCAGGGCTCGACTGGCTTGGACACCTTGATGTGCAAGTTGGGATGAAGCGTCTTCAAGTCGGGGCGTTTGGAGACTTCGGCGGTCGCCTTGGCCCGCTCAGGAAGGCTGAACGCGTACAGGTTAGGGGCTGAGCCGAGGAAAACCCTTCCATTCACCACTGACGGACAGGATCCCCCGGTCGCGTAGCTCCAAAGTTCCTTGCCTGTGGCAGCTTCCAATGCAAAAATATGAGTCTCATCGCTCTCGTAGAGCACCCCATTAGCGATCGCTGGCGAGGAGCCATAACAACCGCCAGCGGGAGCGCTCCAAAGCTCCACGCCCGTATTGGCATCGAGTGCGTAAACATTGCCCCCATTCGAACCCAGGTAGACCACTCCATCAGCTACTGCAGGTGAACAGGTCAAACCACCGCTGGTTGTATATTTCCAAAGCAGGGTGCCGGTCGCAGAGTCAAGCGCGTACAGGCTGTTGTCCCAGGAAGGAGCATAAACCACGCCGTTTGCTACTGCCGGTCCATCCACATAATTCTGGGTGGTGTAACTCCATAACATCGTCCCGTCCTTTGCGTCCAGCGCGTACACATTCCCATTGTTCGCTCCGAAATAGACCGCTCCATTCACAAAGGCAACTCCAGACACCCACCATGAGCCGGTATCGAAGCTCCAAAGCTCGGTGCCGGTCCGGGCATTCAATGCATAGAGCTTTCCGGTCTCCGACCCGACATAAACCACATCGTCCGCCACCGTCGGTGTACCAACGTAGTTGAAGGTATTGAACCGCCAAAGTTCCTGGCCGTCGCTTGCTTTCAGTGCGTACAGGTTGCCGTCCTCCGAGCCTACGTAAACGATCCCCTTCACCACCGCGGCGTTGGAAAACACTATGGCCCCATTCGCAGAGAAGCTCCACAATTCGGCGCCCGTACCGGCCTCAACCGCGTACACGTTGCCATCCCCCGATCCAAAGTAGACCGCCCCATCGAAGACAGCGGCGCCAATCACTTCGTAGCGAGTGGGGAAGGTCCATTTCAAATCTAGGCGACCGGCATTACTGCGATTGAGCACGTTTTCATACAGGTTCACGCCATCCAGATCCGGACCGAAGCGAAATTGGCTCCAATCGGTCTGCACCAAGAAGGGTTGCTGTGCACCCTTATCGTTGTTCCGCTCCAGCGCCGTCACCCAATGTTCGCCGGGAGGCGCGCTGCGTGGTGCGCGAATTCCAGCATTCTTGAACTCGCCGTGTCCGTTGGTGACGATGAGGGCTTCGTCCTTCGTGCCGAAATAGATATCCACTCCCACGTTCGGCTCGAAGCCCCGCCCCGAAACGAGAATCCGGCTCGTTGGCGGTCCACTCTTCTTGGAAAGCGTGATGGAAGGCGCGGCGCTGGATATACCAGAGAGGAACAAACATGCAACCAGCAAGAAAATACAAAAATTAGCAAGCCTGGAAGGCGTTCTGGGCGACTGCGGCGACGGTTTCATAAACTCCCTCCGTCGGACGCCACCATTCTACTCCGGGCAGCAAGTCTTTCTGTGACGAGGCTCACAGCCCGGTGGTCAAACGCCTGCGACTCTCGATGCCGAACCCCGTTCTTTGCGAGGAGGATAGCGTAATGCCCCTCGGGGCTGCTGGGAATCATGGAGGCGAGACCTCGAAGACGGTGCCGCAGCCATTCGTGCAGCCCGTTCCGTCTCCACCGACTACTGTCGTGCTGTAGAGGTTGCCAACACCGTCAAAGATGAGACCGGCATCGGGCCCGGCCCCGTCATCCGAACGTTTAAAGTTGTAGAGCACAGTAAGTCTCCAGGTCTTTCCGTGTGCCGGGCGATTTAGCCGGAAGATGAGGCCCTGAAAGTTCTGCCCCCCAGAGGCGCCCCCATACAGGTTGCCATCGGAGCCAAAGGTCAGGGCTCCGGGATTTTGTCCAGCCTGATTGCCGACAAAACTATACAACAGGGACTCGGTCCACGCGCCACTTCTTTGCGGGGTTAGTCGGAAGATCAAGCCCCGGTTGTACTTGCCTCCCCCTGCTGCCGGTCCGTAGAAACTGCCGTCCTTGGCTGGGGTCAAGCCGGCATCGGGGTCAGCCCCGTCACCGCCGCCGCTGAAGCGGTGCAGTATCTGCTCCGTCCACGCGCCGCCCTTTTCGGCGGGCGGTTTCAGTTCGAATGCCGTGCCGCAGCCAATTCCCGAGTCGGTCTTGCAACCCTGATTCCCGCCCGCTGGCGACGTACCATAAATTGTTCCCGTGCTGTCGACAATCAAACCGCCATTTGGGTTGGCTCCGTCCGCACCGCCTCCGAAACTGTGCAGCACCTTCTCCGTCCACTTGCCGCCCTTCTGCTTCGGCGGGCTAAGCTTGAACACCGTCCCGCAGTACTGAAAGTAAGGATTGCAAGTGTTCCCTTTGCCGCCGCCGAACTGCGTAGAGCCATACAAATTGCCTTTGGAATCGAATGTCAGCGTCCCCCACGGAAAATACCCGTCGTTGCCGCTCTTGAAGCTGTACAGCAAAGTCTCGGTCCAGGGGTCGCCTTTCTTAGCTGGCGGCGAAAGCTCGTACACCGTACCGCAGCCAGCCTTCGTCCCCAAGAGCACACAATCTCCCGTTCCACCATAAGCGGTCGTGCCGTACACGTTGCCAGCGGCATCAAGAATGACGCCGCCCGCTGGGCCACTGGCATCGTTGGAATCCTTGCCCTTGAATTCATACAAGATGGTCTCCGTCCAGGCATCGCCCTTCTTGGTTGGCGGAGACAGCTCAAAGACCAGGCCACACTCGTTCGCAATCGGGCCACAGCTGTCCGATCCCCAACCCGTGGTCGCGCCGTACAAGTTGCCAGCTTTATCGAACACGACACCACCCGCAGGATCGGATCCGTCGCTCGCGCCCCCCTGAAAGCTGTACAGCACTTGCTCCTTCCATTGCGCAGCAATGGCAGTCGAAGCGAAGGCAAGGATCAGCGCAAGGATCAATCCGGGGCGGAAGCACCCTCTATGGCTCATAACTCGACCTGCTTGCAGGGGGGACTGCGTAGCAAAGCGATGGTACACCCGACCTGACCCGAGGTCCAGATCAGGTTAGGGTTTGCAGGTGAACAAAAAGCGCTCGGTGAAACCATCACATGCCCAGGTGATTTTCATCACCTATTTCTTGATGGACGCGCCTCATGATAGCGGAATGCAGCAGCCTGAAGTTAATGTTTGGCTTAGGGTGAACGACCAGATCGTCGAGGCCGAGTGCTCGATTTGCCATGACATGATCTACAAACGAAGCGGAACCAGCGCAACTGAGAATCAGGACCAAGAGCTGCGCGAGGCGCTGGCCCGCCATACCGCAATGAGGCATTCCCAGTCCTAGCTGGCTCTGCTCTGCGCAAAAGGCACTGGCTGGCACTTGTGACTGGCGAATTTGTCGCGCAGGCTATTCTCGGCCTCCAAGGGCTCTCTTATTAGCTCCAAGGGAGTGAAGAATTTAAGATGGCAGCGCCCGCAGGTGGCCAGGCTCGCGGTCTTGTGGATGTACTTGAGGATGACGAACTGGCGCTCAGGTGGTTGCTCGGCCATGCGGAAACACTGCGCTACAGCCGGTAGATAGTCAAGTTATTTTTCGATGAAAATGGGGGGCACCAGGATCTTGCCCTGAATCACGCGGCCCGATTGGACTCGCCACACTTCGTGCAGAAGCACTTGAAATCGGGATCGCCGGGCATCACTGTATGGCCGCATTTCTGGCAGATGAGCCAGCCGACTTTTGGCAGCATAGGTCGGAAATCATCGCCTAAAACACAATAAGGACAGCGCACGATCTGCGGCGTTTGATCCAGCATCGGAGTATCACCCCACGCCGCAAATGATAGCCGCTTACGGGCTAATCGGGAAAGCATTTTGCTATGATTTTCAACGAGGGTAAACAATGGCTAATTTGAATGGACTTGTAACTATCGTGTCGGAGCTGCGGGCAGAGAGAACGAACTTGGTGAATCAGCTTAAACACGTTGATGCGGCTTTAGCGGTTTTGGGCAAGCTAAACGGCAGCAGTTCCTACACGAAGCCAAGGCGTACTCTGTCGGCCTCGGCTCGCAGGAGGATCAGCCTCGCCCAGAAGGCGCGATGGGCAAAGCAAGCCTCGAATCATCAAACCACGCCCAAGCGAACGATGTCGGCGTCAGCCCGCAGGAAGATCGCGGCGGCTCAGCGGGCAAGGTGGGCGAAGTGGAAGGCGAGCAAGAAGGCTGCCTAGTCCGTGATGTGGGGATCGACAGATATCTCCCAGTGCATCAACAGCCATTCCGGGATGTAACTGCGGTTCTTGTTCCGCTCACACCATAGCCTCAGCTCGTCCGATCCCGCGCAGTTGCTTTCATTCAATTTCAGCCGTCGCATCTGGTTTTCGAACTCGGTCACGGTGGACGAGGAAGAGGTAAACAGGGCTGCTGGGTTTCCCCAGTTCGGATTGCCTCGTCTGCGAGCCATCGGGACCTCTTCTTCTTTATTGAGCGAACAGACAAAATTGCATGCGAGTATAAAGGGCGCGACGGAAAGATGTTAGAAAAGACGCCTCAAGGCTACTCCTTTTCGCGGCTGTAGTGGAAATAATTGTTGAGGCTCGGTTCAGGACTTCTTCGTGAGTCGAATTATGGACCCATTGTCTCGGGGTGTCCGTGACAAGGTGCTGGACACTGCCGCTGCGCCTTGCACCGGATGGAATGAGGATGACTGCAAGTCTTTGCACCTTGACAAGCCATGGGACGAGGGCAAGAATGGTCGGCAGGCTGAGTACCGCTCCCTCTCCCACCGTCTCAACGGTATTTGGTCTTCGAGGTTCCGGCGTCCCGAGAACGATCCCACACCGTCGGGAGGAGACAACATGGCACGCATAACAAAGATGGATTCAACGAAGGCCGGGCAGCGGTTCGGGCTGGTGTGCTTCGCAATTTTCCTGCTGGCGGGATTATGCTTTGGGCAGGCTGCCGGCTCGCCGTCACTCTCAGGCGGTCGGAACACGACCCATGTCCTCACTGATTGGAACCAGTTCCTCAGGAACAACATGGCACGCTGGAACCCGTTTGAGAGCATCCTTACGGTTGATAACGTCGGGAAGCTTGAGCTTAAATGGAGTTCCAACGTGAACCCGTTTTCCTCCCCTGCGGTCTCGAATGGCGTGCTCTATATCGGCGGAGGAAGCAATGGATACAGCGTCTACGCGTTGGACGCTCACACCGGTGCCCAGCTGTGGACTTACGCCACGGATGGCTATGTGGAGTCCTCGCCCGCCGTGGCAAACGGGGTGGTTTATGTCGGTTCGGACGATAAGAACGTCTATGCGCTGGATGCACATACCGGTGCCAAGCTGTGGAGCTATACTACGCGCGGCTATGTGGAGTCCTCGCCCGCCGTGGCAAACGGGGTGGTCTATATCGGCGTGGTTTCTGTTGGCTCGCGGGGCGACAACGTGTACGCGTTCAATGCCAGCACAGGCACCAAGCTGTGGAGCTTCAAAACCGTGGGTTCGGCAGTTTCTTCGCCCGCAGTTACAGACGGGCTGGTCTACGTTGGCTCGGGCAGCGACCGCTACGGCTACTACGGCGACGTGTACGCCCTGAACGCCCGCACTGGAACCGTGGTCTGGCGCCAGCTCACCACCGACTATGTGTTTGCGTCGCCTGTCGTGGCGAAGGGAGTGGTCTATGTCGCTGACCGCCCTGGCAACGTGTACGCGTTGAACGCTCGCACCGGGGCCGTGCTCTGGCATTACTTCACAGGTACTTATATGTACTACGCGGGCGCTGTGGCCAAGGGGATCGTGTATGTTCCCTCGTATGGTGGCCTGTACGCCTTCAACGCACATACCGGTGCCATGCTGTGGAGCTACAGTACGAACGCCCCGGTGTCGGTCTCACCTGCCCTGGCAAACGGCGTTGCGTATTTCGGGTCGAACAACCAGAATGTGTACGCGGTAAATGCCAGTACCGGTGCGTTGTTGTGGAGCTATCAGACGACCGGCGGCCTGTGGGTGTCTTCCTCGCCTGCAGTCGTGAACGGGGTTCTTTATGTGGGAGCAGACTACAACAACCAGAGCGGCGCTGTTTACGCCTTCGGTTTGAAGCACGGTGCACAGAAAATGCGTTAGAGCGGGTTCTACCTTCCTATGCGTCCGGCCGCTCCCTGGGCAAGCCGGCCGAGGCTGGCAGGCTGGACCGTGATCGCGTCGGATCCCTCAGTCTGGCCGGTCACAATTGGCTTATCGGGAATCGTCTCGTAGGCATAGCCGGTCAGAAGTGTCTTGGCGCCCGTTCCCACGTGGCCGCTCTGATTACAAGATTCGTTGAGCCGTGCCCAGCCGTAATGAAGTTGTCCCTTGAACTCGAACATCAGGCCCAAGTAGCGCTTAGTGACATTATTTCAGCGTGATCCCCAACAGTGCCACGCAGTCTGTCCCATCTGGCGATACCTCCCAGCCATAGGGATGCCGTAACGGGGAATAAACCTAAGCCGGGAGTCGACTCGCTTGCCGGCTTGGAATGCATACGGATTAATTGCGGTCCAGCTAGTGAGTACTGCCCAGGACCCCGCAACCTGATTCCGCCATTTGACAGCTTGAGCGCTAAGGAACGTGCCGGAGACGCTGTACGTATAGCTCTTGAATGCATACCTATACCTGCCTATCTTGAAATCGACGATGCCGTCTCCGTTGAGATCAAGCCCCACAGGGTGATGGAGTGGAATATAAATGTGGGTCGGTCTGTAGACAATCTTCGCCTCGGCTGGCAGAGCCAGCATTCCCACTCCGGCTGCGCTCGCAGCAAGGGCGTAGGCCTTCAGGTTTCGTTGCAGTGATTGCGAAAGTTCGGAAGGCTTCCTCGATGTTCGCTTCATAGATTCCTCCAACTTCTACTTCCCCCTGTCGCGCCCTGACGCTTCCGCTGCTAAGGCTCCGAGGCTGCCGGGGTCAACCGCTTCGACTACATCTGGCCCTTTAGTCTTGCCTGTGATGATGGGCTTGTTCGGGATTGTCTCGTAGGCATAGCCGGTGAGGGTAGCACGCTCGTCGCCCTTGCGATCTACGGTAGCACTGAGCCGTGCCCAGCCGTAGTGCGTTTTGCCATTCATTACGAATACGAGACCGAGGTACCGGTTCTCAACATCGACCCAATTCCCATGAAATTTGCCCTTTGTGCAATTGGAGCTGGAGATGCATCTGCCGGACTCCATCACAGCCCCGCCATACACCCTTTTGAGCGGGATCGCCTGACGACCTTTCGGTCCAATGCGGACACCCGCACGGTATGCGGCCGCCCAACCATTTATGGAGGTCTCGCGGACGGTATTTGGGGTCGATGAGATAGCCGGATAGGCCTTCAGCCCCGCGGAATAACAATCGCCCCAGCAGTCGACGCCCAACCTAAAATCCGTGATCCCATCCTTGTTAAGGTCAAGATTCACGAACTGGCGAAATCCGTGAATCATCTTGTGGGTTTTCGTATATACGATCTTCGCCTCGGCTGGTTGCGCCAAAGCCAGAATTCCCACTCCAGCCGCGCTTGCCGCGAGCGCGTACTGAATGAGATTGCGATTGAGAGGCTCTGAGAGTTGAGCGGCGTTGCGGGGTTCGATAGACCTTTTCACTGGAAATCCTCCTGAAAGCAGCGGTCGGCAAAGGGGGAACTCAGTATGGCACCAGTCTTAGGTGAAATCAATAGGGAAACATTACCGGTGAAGTCTCGACGATCCCGCTGCTAAGGCCCCGAGACTGGAGGGTTGAACCGTGATGACGTTCCGGCCCTTTGGTCTTGCCCGCGATGATCGGTTTGTTGGGGATCGTTTCGTAAGCGTAGCCGGTCAGCAGTGCGATTCGTCCAGTAGTGGTCAGTCGCGCCCACCCGAAGTGATCCTTCCCTTTGATAATGAACTTCAGTCCGAGATAACGGTTTTTCACGTTGAGCCACGGGCCTTCGCATTTGCCCCGAAGCTCGAAGGAATACAACCAAACATCCATTTATGGTCAACCCCGAACTGCTTACTGGGTCCAACGCGCACTCCAGCAGGTAGAGCTGAAGCAGCATCTCTGCAGCTGCACGAGGCTAGGGGGCCGCCCCACACTTGGTTCTTGGTGGTTCCGTAAACACCAGGACCGACCTCCAACCACGTGTTAGACGTGGCCCAAAAGAGGAGGTTGAAATCAGGCCTCGAATGCGACGGGGTAAGATAAATGGGTAGTTCCCGATTCCTAGGGGCCTTGATGTGTACCTTCGTGTAAACAATCTTCGCCTCGGCAGCTTGTGCCAGCGCCAGCGTCGCCACTCCCGCCGCACTCGCCGCCAGCGCATAGGCGTTCAGGTGCCGTTGCACTGAATCCGAAAGTTTGGATGGCGTCCTCGAAGTTCGGTTCATAATTCCCCCGGCTTCTACTTCCGCCTGTTGCGCCCCGACGCTCCCGTTGCTAACGCTCCCAGGCTGCCGGGTTCCAGTGTGATGACATCCGGCCCTTTGGTCTGGCCCGTAACGATGGGCTTGTTGGCGACGGTCTCGTAGGCGTAACCGGTCAGCGTGGCTTCGATGTAGGGCTTGAACGCGACATTGAGGCGAGCCCAGCCATAATGCGTTTTCCCGTTTACAACGAACCTCAGCCCCAAGAAACGATTCTTGACACCTTTGCCACTGTTCGCCCAAACGCCAAAAACGCTGCACGTCTTCTTGTTGGAGAAACACCATCTGCCGGCCATGTGTCCGCCAAAGAACTGGTCGTCCGCACCGATCTTGGCTCCCGCACGCAAGGCGGACGCGTAATACCCCGCGTGTTGCTTTCCGACGATTCCGTATCCACGGCCCACGCCGACAACCCAGAGACCCGAACCTATGCCACTCGTGCTGTGAGCAGACATGTCATAGAGGTAGAAATCGACGTGGCCATCGTGGTTCAGATCGAGGGGAGTAGTGCTGGAGACGCGGACATGCGCCGGGGTATAAATGATCTTGGCCTCCGCTGAGGGCAGGAAGACCAGCATTCCCGCACCAGCCGCGAGCGCAGCTACACCGCTCAGGCTTTTCTCGAAAATTCCCGTTCTCGTAGACATCGCTGCAAGTGCATACATATCCAGTTTTTGTTGAACCGAGTGGGGAAGTTTAGCTGGAATGCGCGAGCGCAGAGACTTCATGAGGGGCTACCTCCTGACTGGTTGCTCCAGTATGATCCTGCGAGCTACCTGCGTCAACGTGAAGAAAGTTGCACACGGTAGTTCGACATTGCCGACGCCCCTTGCCCCCGCCGGACGCAAGCACTGTAGCCCCCGCAGCAAGTCTCTCTGTGACGAGGCTCACACGTCGTTGGTCAAAAAACGTTAGCAGGATTACGGTGGGTTGACCCCGCGAGCACACAGGTTGACGATTGCCTTAGGGATCTCTGGGTTTTTCTGGCTGAGCTTTGTCGCGTTGGCATTAATGCTTTGGGTCATATACAAAGCAGCGGTCCCGGGCCTAACGGCCTCGCTGAGCGAGGTCGCGCCCGAAACTAAAGCTCAGCTAAGCGCAATCTCTCCTCAACAACGAGGTCTACGACGTGTGGCGCTGGTGTGCCTTCTCGCTGGTCTGATCCTCTTGGGACTGGCTCTCGTTGCGCTGACAGGACACTGCAGGTAACTTCAGGCCATGCCGAGCTGCTTAGTTGGACGGAATCAGGAAATTACACTACCTATTCCCCGGCGCATCTGCTCAGTTGTCTTTCAGTTTCCAGACGCTTTATTAACGAGTTCGTCGTCCCAGCTCAATCCGAAGCCAGCTTGCGCAAGCGTAACGATAATCTCTGGAGTGCGCCTAATGTCGAGCGACAGGTAAGGGCCGTTCAGCACGGACGACTCCATCTTTCCGAATTGGCGACAGACGTGTGCAGGAAGCCATTCGAGCATTTTCTGTTCCGGCCAATCTGGATAATCGCCTTCACAGACACCGAGCGCATCGGAATCGAACTTCTCAGCGCGATCGGGCAAGCGTTCGGTCTCATCGTCAAACACTCGCTCGTACACGGTATCCAGTTCGTCAGCCGGGATCGCGTCGAAGAACTTGCCCCACGTCGAGGAGGTCTGAATCGCGTTGTGTATTGCCACGAGACGTAGCGCATCTGCTTCGGGGATGAAGATCAGCGTGGCTTCACCCGACTTCTTAATCTCGCCGAAAACGAGAATCTGTTTTGAGGGCAAGCGCGTGCTTTCTGGCTGCTCGTCGATCGATGCGTGGTTGGCGTCGTACGTCAGCGCTGGCTCGCGATCCGCTAATCCGAGACTCGTCGTGCGGATAATTGCGTCGCCGTAGCCGTCGCCAACGACGTGACTCACCAGTTGCTGTCCTCGGAGTTTGAAAACGTGCCAGCGCAAACTGTTCGCCTCACGAAGAACATGCACGCTGAACGGGCTGTCGTGGAGCCAGCGGTAGCTGAGCTGCACCGAGGCTGAGTCGAAGCGAGCCGAGTCGAAGATTGATAGTACGTCGCAACCTAGGTGCGTCGCACGTCGGACGTTAAGCCGCAGCGAACAGAAACGTACGGAATTGAACTGGGAAAACACAAGAGCGTCGCCGGAACGTCGCGGGTGATGTAGCAAGCGCCGATTTGCCGCGGGACTGTCGCGAAGGATCCGGCGGGGAGAGTCGTGAGCGTGTTCGTGATGTTCATGCCAGCGCCAGTCCCGCGTCTTTCATGACCGAATGCCGGTCATTCTTCATGCGGACGGCTACGATTTATGGCTCGATCCCGGAATGAGAGACGTGCGAGCGGCGTCCGAACTACTGAAACCTTGCGATGCGCGTCTGATGCGGTGCTATCCGGTGAGCACTCGGATCAACCACGCGGCGAACGACCACGCGGAATGCTCCGTGCCCGTGCAACTCGCCCAGATCCAGAATCGGCTCCTTTCGTAGTGGACTCTCTCGCTGGTCGACTTTGTAGGGATTCCTCGAAGTCGGTGAGACATTTGCGGCGAAATAGCCGGAAATGCTCCCTGATTCGAATTGCATCGTCGGGAAGGGTCTTTTCCACGGCCGCAGCTAAGTCTTCGAGATAATGAATGCTCACTCGCATCTGCAGGCTACGCTGCTTGGACCGTCGTTGACGGTGCCGATTGCCGATGGCATACCGAGAGGCACCGCTAGAAACTCGGCGCCGAGGCGCCCGCAGTGCTTCATGTTGAGTCTGCCCACTGTGTCATCGCGCGCTGATCCGGGCGATGGTCCTCCATCGTCACGACCTTCGGCCGCACCAGGATTCGCATCGTCCAGAGAAGATCGTCCAGAACGGTCCCAAACCCGAAGTGTGCATCCACAAACGCCAGTTCCGCAGCAGGCAGAGTCGAGCGCCCCGAGATCAGGACCACGGGAACATCCGGCACCAGAAACTTGATCTCTTGGGCCAACTGCGAACCAGACATCAATGGCATGTCGTAGTCCAGCAGTGCCAGATCAAAGTGGGTTCGCTGGCAAAGCGCGAGCGCCTCGATCGGGTCATTTTTCGCGATCACTCGGAACCCGCATTCCTCAAGAACACTGGTTAGCAGTCGGCCGGATTTCGGATTGTCGTCCACATAAAACACTGTCGTTCGGTTCTCCATCACAAACCTCCGTTCCTGTCCCGAGGAACGCACCCCTCGTCCGGCACTTGCGTGAATTCGCCGTGGCGGCAAAATGACAAGTTGTTCATGTTCTCTTGCAGCCTCGGCCAAGTTGCATCAATCCTAGAATGCGCAGCGTGCGGCCGCTTTCATTGATCACGGTGATCTGTCGTGTGCTGCTCTTTCTTAACCTCCTTGTTGGACCTGTTGCGGCGATAGGTCAGGAAACGTCAACGCTGCCGGATGCGCCAAGCGCAAGCCAGATTGAATCTGGCCGATCAAGCTTTGAACAGGACGCTCAACAACATCAACTGAGTAAGAACCACATCTTCTGGGTAATCCCCAACTATCGATCAGACGAAAATCCGGCAGAAATCAAACCGCTGGAACCGGGTGCGAAAATGAAAGTTGCATTCGATGACTCTTTTGATCCCTCGGCGTTTCTAGTAGCCGGCGTCTTTGCCGGCGTAGCCATGGCGCAGAAGCAGTACACCTCGTTCGGTACCGGAGCGCAGGCGTCTGGCAAATACTACGGAGGGGCATTCGCAGATCAAGCAATTGGCAACATCATGAGCGAAGGCCTATTCCCAGTCGTTCTCCACCAGGACCCTCGTTATTTCGTGAGAGGCACGGGCGGATTTTGGAAGCGGACTGGATACGCTATAAGCCGGGAGGTTATCACTCGCGGCGATGACGGTCGCAACCTCTTCAACACATCGGAGCTGGCCGGAAATGCTGTGGCCGCAGGCATCTCAAACCTCTACTATCCGGCTGCGGATCGATCATTTGGAAATACCACGAACAAGTGGGGACAACAAATAGCCCTGGATACTTTCTTCAACGTAGCAAAAGAGTTCTGGCCGGACGTGCGCAACAGATGGTTTAGGCACTGAGCGCCTGTGACTGACACCGACTTGGCGTAACGACGCCGGGTGGAATGCACAGTCTAAAGAGGACAAAACTGACCATGCCACATAGAAGTCGGATCTCCACTGAGACATCACAGTTGTACGCAACAAGCACCGACTTCTGCAGGGTGTTCAAAGAAAGTATGGACAATATGCATTTGCTTTCATTCTTGCTGACGGCCGATCTCACAAAGGCTGAGGAATGTTTTGTCTCAGGCTTGGAGGATTGCGCCACCGGAAGCTACGTATTTCGAGACTGGGCACGATCCTGGGCTCGGCGGACGATCATTCAGAATGCAGTTCGCATGTTGGCTCCCCGTGCGAACCAGTCCGACAGCACAGGGGCACCGAGTGAAACAGTGAATTGTAGGTTTGGACGAACGCCCGAAGCTGCTGCCGCAATTGCGAGCATTCTTGACCTTGAAGACTTCGAGCGCTTTGTCTTCGTGATGTCTGTCCTCGAAAGATACTCAGATCAGGATTGTTCCGTTCTCCTAGGCTGCTCGCGCCAGGATGTCCGTCAGGCAAGAACGCGAGCGCTACAGCATGTCACGGAGGCTGTGGTGTCACGTCAATGCGACTTCGAGCACGTGGACTGGCAGCGACAAAGTTATCATCGCACCGCTTTCTGCACGATCTGAGATCCTGACGCCGCCGCCATGCGCTTGGGCAACCGCATCCACAAAGGCAAGTCCGAGACCGTGTCCGGGAGAATGTTTCCCTTTTACGAATCGCTTGAAAATTCCACTGCCGATACCAGGCGGAAATCCCGGACCATTGTCTTCAATTACCAGTTCTGCTAACCCTTGATGCGAATGTAATCGAATGTTTACTCGGCATCCCACTGGCAAGTGAGTCAATTCGTTTTCAAGCAAATTGCTTACCACTCGATTCAGTAGAGGCAAATCAGCATCTACGACCACATGTTCTTCGAGGTCAGCCGTCACTTCGAGATGGCGCTCAGCCATGGCTGGTTGATAAATATCGACCAGTTGTCTCACGACGTCGGAGAAGTCAACTAGCCGGAGATCCATGTGAAGCGCACCGGCCTCAGCTTCGGCAAGATCGAGCGTGGTGTTTAGCAACTGCAAGAGCCTGTCCAAGCCTTCGATCGCTTCTCCAACCGAGTTGCGCCAGTTGGCGTTCCCCTCATCGCATAATGCGGATTCGAGCGTTCCACGAATCAAGGTTACGGGGCTTTTCAGGTCGTGGGCGACACCGCCGGTAACGGTGCTAAGCTGATTCACCGAGGACTGAAGACGGTCCAACATGCGATTAAAAGTCTTAGCCAATCGCGAGATTTCATCTGAATTCACAGGCTCAGGCAATCGCTCTTCTAAGTCTTCAGTTCCAATCCGCGCGACGGTTTCCGTAATGCGTTCAACACGGAGCAGAGTACGACGGGCGCTCCAATACGAGATCAGGAAGCCGAGCAGAAACATGCCACCCCAGACCACGAGAAAACGACGGGCCAGTCTGTGTAGCATACGCTTTGCACCACGATCTGAAAGTCCTAGATAAACCGTTCTTCCGTTTTGCGCCTTGACAACGACCCGGAACGGTTCTCGCAATCCTTCCACTGCTATGGACTTCGGAGTCCCTGGAACTAGCTTCGAACGCTGTATCGCTGTAACAAAAGCATCCTCGGCGCTGGGACCAACCCACAACGGGCCTTGGCTACTATTAGGATCTGTGGCCAAAAAGAAGACAGAATTCAGTCTTTCCCCGCGGGCATTGCGCTCGTCCGGCACTTCCTGGGTAGCAAGCTCAGCCACCTCTCGAACTATCCGTTGGTAGAGGTGATCTTTGGGAGTATCGGCCGAGACTTGAGCTAGAACCTCAGCTTCTCCGCTAAGCCAGGTGTCGCTGCGCTCGCGGAGGCCCTGAGCGACGAGGAAATAAACTATCGAGAACGCCACCGCGGTTCCGAGCGCGAACGCCAGAGTTGTCCAAATCGAAATCCGCCAAGCGGCGGTAGTGCGTAAATTCTTAGGCATGTTTGAGAACGTAACCAACGCCGCGAATCGTGTGAATCAGCGGTCGCAGCGCGTCATGATCCACCTTGCTGCGCAGACGATAAATATGGACATCGACGACGTTAGTCGCGGGATCGATCCGCATCCTCCAAACGTGATCCAGGATCATGGTGCGCGTTACTACGCGACCCTCATTGCGGCAAAGATATTCCAGCAGAGAAAACTCCTGTGGAGTCAGTTGCAACAAGTGATCGCCGCGTCGTGCTTCCCGACGTACGAGGTCAAGCTGCAAGTCGGCAGCTTGCAACCGGACCGATTCATTCTGCGGAACCACGGATCTGCGCAGGAGATTCCTCAGCCTGGCGAGCAGTTCCGGCAAGGCGAATGGCTTCGTGAGGTAGTCGTCTCCGCCTTGCTCTAGTCCCCGCACACGCTCGTCCACAGAACGCCGGGCGGACAGAATCAAAACTGGTGCCGAACTACCTTGAGATCGGCAACGAGCAATCAAGTCCAATCCATCCAGGTCCGGAAGCCCAAGATCGATGATGAAGGCATCGTGGATACCCTCCAAGGCCATGGTTTCCCCAGCCTTCGCGGTACTGGCCGCATCCACGAGGTATCCGGCTTCCGTCAGCGCACGTTTAAGGAACTGCTGAATGGATATGTCGTCTTCTACCACCAACAATCGCATGGGAGATTCCCGCCCGTCCAAGACTTTACACCTCCATGTGGGATGCAGGAAACTCCTCAGACGTTGAGTCCCCCGGGCCAAGTAGGCACACTTCTCTGGACGAGGCTGCCTGAAACATCCTTCAGCAAAGCCAGATGAGAACCTGCTGGTCACCTCACTGCTTTCGCCAGATCATGTCCACGCGCACTGGAATGTCGTTCTTGACCGGCATCGTCAAGAGCGATGGCGGGTCAATCTTGAAATCAGAGAGTGTGGCCGGAATTGTCCCTGTGATGTGAGTCTCGCCGCCTTGGGTCTCAAGTTTGAAAGGAACCTGCTTGTACTGGACAGTCTGGCCAGCGAACTGAACCTCCAGATCGGCGTTAATGGTCGCCGATGCGGCGGCCGATTCGGGCAGGCGAGTGCGGACCGTGACTATGGGAAACTCCGCGCCGCGCGTGACCTGGAGCGTATGAATATTGCGGTTGCTGTCCCCGGAATCAAACGACTTGATGGGCACCGCGATCAGGAAATCGCATTGTCCGGCATGGCAAACTCCCTTGCCTCGCGCCGCATGGCTCACACCCTCAGTCTGATGCAGCGGATGGGACACATGGTAGGTGAGAATGCTTTGTTCAAGTACCCATTGGCTATCGGTTCCAGCAAGCGTGGGGAGCGCCACGAGTAAGAAGGCAGTCAATATTTTCTTGTTCATAACCTATGCTTAGAACTTAACCGACACCGATAGAAGAGCAGCCCCGAACGCGCCCGCCGTCACGATGGCCACCGGTCCATGCGCGGAGGCGATGCCGTGAACCTTTTCGCCGTTGTTCTTTTGCTCGAAAGCCATAGCCCCCAGGATAGGAGTCAGGATCATTCCGGGGCCATGTATCCAAGCCATGGCCTTGTGGAAACGGATCGGCCCGCGGGTTTCGGTTCCGGGCACCTTGGGCGCTCGGATGGCGTAGTAAGCGGTCATGAAATATAAATCTCCCGTCACCCCGCCGAGAGCCACATGCAGGTCGCGTGAGGCTGTGCTGGTGCTCCTGCCACCGGCATTGAGGGACGTAACAACGGTAGCAATCAACGGAATGGTTGTGATCAAACCTAGCCGCTGATGGATCTTTAGCATGTGCGTCCGTTTATCGAGCAACGCCTGTTCACGGGCGTTTCCTTGAGTCTGCTCGGGAGGGAAACCGAGATCCGACAACGAAGGTGTTGTCGTACTACTAGACGGGGCGTTCGGCAAATTGTCCTGTTGCGCTGGCGTTGGCTTGATTAGTTCGCCGACCTCCAGCTTCTCGTCCAGAACTGCCGTCTCGGTCCCACCGACCGTTGCGGAAGGAATCTCCACCGTCTTGAAACCGGCGGCCTCAAACTTCACCCGGTAATTTCCGGGAGGCAGGTCAAGTTTGTAAGTACCATCCGTCCCCGTGGTCGCTCTTTGCGTTTGTCCAGTTTCTACGCTCGTCGCCGTCACGACGGCATTCGCAACCGTGTTACCGGACGCATCGGTAACCCTGCCCGTCAACACTACCGTTCCCGTCGTCTGAGCCATCAGAGACGCAGCTAATGCAACGAACAGACAAACCAAACAAATGAGGCCAGAGACGCCACTATCCCGGTTGCAAAAGATCTTCCTCGACATCCTTCACCTCACCCTTTCCGGTAGTGCCATGACCTCGTTAGGGGGCCACCAAAATACGATATGTCCGCAACATTACTGTGCCTTTTCCGGAAGATGACAATTTGTTCATCCATCACCTATTTCCGCATTTCTTCTCCCAACTACGGCTATGATTTGATCTACGCTGCCGCCCAAAGTCGAGGTGTCCAAGTGAAATGCATTCGTCAACTGAGTCAGGCGGTCTTCCTGATGTTCATCGGCAGTACGTCGCTTTCGGGCCAAACCCTTGGGACCAGGCCAGCAGAACCCACTCTACAACCATCTAATCCCGCTTCGTTGCCAGCATCGGTTAGTTCCATTCCCTTGACAGTTCCGCCAGGTACCCCTCTGAAAGTAGCGTTGGATTCGGAGGTGCGGGTTCGGGAGGTGGGACAGACGATCCACGGCAAAACAATGGAGCCGGTGTATGCATTCGACAAGCTGCTGATTCCGGCGGGGACGGTAGTTAACGGAAGAGTCTCGGCAGTCGATAGTGTGCCAGGGAAGACCCGGGTGCTGGATGCGACGGACGGGAACTTTTCTCCGTCGCGGCATGTTCATGTGCAGTTTGATGAGTTGGTGATGGGTGACGGAAGGCATGTGGCGCTGCAGACAGTGGCGTCTCCGGCGCCGGATGGAGTTCTGCAGTTTGTGTCGGCGAATGAGAAGGCAGAGAAGAAAAATAAGGTGGAGGATGCGGCATCGAACAAAGTGAGTACGACACGGCAGGAAGTCTGGCGGCAGTGGAACGATCTGCAGAAGCAGATCCGCGAGCCCGGAAAGACGCACAAGCTGAAACGGATCGCCCTGGCGCAGCTTCCAGTGCATCCGCAGTACATCGATGCAGGGACGAGTTTCAACGCGGACTTAGTCCAACCTCTGGATTTTGGAACGGAGGCAGTGAAGCCGGAGGCGCTTACTGACATTGGATCGCCGCCTCCGAACGGAAGCGTGGTGCATGCACGGCTAGTGACGGCACTGAGTTCGTCGACGGCGAAGAAAGGAGATCCGGTGGAGGCGCTCATCACGGAGCCGCTGGTGGTATCGGATCATCTTATTCTGCCGGAAGGCAGCGTGATTAAAGGCTCAGTGATCGAGGTGCAGCCGGCGCGTCGGCTGGGACGCAACGGGCAGTTGCGAATCCTGTTTCATCAGGTTGGGCCACCGAACGGTCTGGAGCAGAAGGTCGAGACGAATCTGGAAGGCGTAGCCGTGGCAAAGGACGAGCACCTGAAGCTGGACGCCGAAGGTGGAGCTCAGGTGACCACGCCGAGGACGCGGTATCTGACGACGGGCATCGCGGTGATGCTGGCGGCGACACAGGCTGCGCCGGATCGCGATGCGGGACAAGGGAATCCGAGCGTGGGAGAAGCGGGGAGCAGTGCGGCGAACGGGGCGTCGGGACTCCGGTTTGTGGGAATGATTGTGGGATTGGCGGCGCATTCGCGGGTAGTGTCGGCGGGATTCGGTTCATATGGAGCGGCGATGTCGATTTATTACCACTTTCTGGCGCGAGGACGCGATGTGGTCTATCCGAAAGACATGACCATGGTGATCGGGCTAGGCACTCGCGATAGGAAGTCGACGGATGTGGCAGGACCGTCTGCACGGTGTTCAGCGACCGGATCGAGCGCCTATGAATCCAGTGAAACATGTCGCTGATACCGATTTCGGCTTTGCATCGGTATGCCTGCGCTCTGAGATGGCGCTCTTGGTTCTGTTCGGATGCGTTTGTTTGGGATCGGCGGCTGCGCAACGGCGAGCAACCCAATCGATCGTCATAGTTTTGTCAGTCGTCGATGACAAATCCCAGGCCGTTCCACAGGCGCGGATTCGAAATCCGTGCCGAAGGCCAGCTTCTGGCCACTGAATTGACCGATGCTGCCGGGAGAGCGACAGCCACCCTTCAAGGACCGGCCGGCCTACAGCTCACCGTCAGCAGGCAAGGCTACCTTGCGACAAACACAGTCTTAGAGACAAAAACAAATACAGGGCCTTTGGAAGTCGAAGTTGTTCTGTCGAAGGCCGAGCTGAGTCAACAGAGCGTAGAGGTTCACGGTACGTGTTCAAATCCAGTCGTCGAGGAGTCCAGCAGTCAGGCGACAATAGAGCCGGCACAAGCTCAAGAAACACCGGACCGGCCGGCGACTCTGGCAGATACATTACCCCTGGTTCTCGGTGTTGTTCGTGCTAGCGACGGCAGTGTGAGAATCGCAGGTTACCGAGAAAATCACAGCGCTCTCCTGGTCAACTCCGTAGACGTAACCGATCCAGCTACGGGTGCGTTCGGGTTGACTGTGCCCATCGACAGTGTCCAGACCGTCTCGGTCTCCGAAATGCCTTACCTCGCGCAGTATGGGAAGTTCACGGCCGGTATCGTCTCGGCGGAAACGCGCCAGGGACACCAGAAATGGCACTACGGTCTTAACGATCCACTGCCCGATTTCCGCATCAGAAGTGCCCATCTGGAAGGCTTGAAGGATGCGTCGCCCCGGCTGGATCTTAGCGGTCCTCTCATTGACCTGAAGCTTTATTTCCTGCAAGACGATGAATACGCAATCAACAAACGTGAAGTGTACACACTTCCGTTTCCTTTCCACCAGACTACGTCAACAGCGATCAACTCTTTCACGCTGTTCGCTGCGATCCTGTCTCCCAACCAGACACTCACTGCGAGTTTCCATCTGGCCCCACACCCGTTGACCCATTCGGGACTGGACTACTTCAATCTCTAGCCCGTGACGCCCGATATCAGTGTGCACGAGTCTACTGGCAAGATTATCCACCGACTGGCCATCGGGGATGGTCTACTGCAAAGCACGCTCGCAATAACACATGTCAGCACCGGGATCGGTCCGCAAGGCGCATCGGAAATGATCCTCACCCCCGATCGGAAATCAGGGCAACTACTTTGCCAAGGAGTCGCGCCTGGCCACGCGCATTCAATGGATTGAAAACGGCCACGCAATCCCCATTTCATGGGTGACCACAGTGTGCAGGTTGGTTCGGTCCTCGCCCATGCTGAAGATGCAGCAGACTTCATTGCCCGTCGCGGCCCGAATCCGTTTCCTCCCGGCTGCAATCTCAATGTGCCTCCGGTAACCTGGTCTGACGAGAGATTCTATTAAATGCCTACCTGGGCGTTAGAATAGTGGGTAAGCTTGCGGAGTCCGAAACAGAAATTTTGCCCTCAGCACCCAAAGCCACTTCCGAGGTTTCTGCCATGCTGCTGTCCCAGCCAGTCGCTCGACGCACCGGCTCGGGTCCGTGGCGGATGTCTTTCGAGCAAGAGAGAATCTGGTTTCTCCACCAGTTTGCCTCGGGAAGCCCGGTCTACAGCGTTCCGATTGCGGTGCGGATGGAAGGGCGGCTGGATGCCCGTGCTCTCAACAGCGCACTCAGCGCTCTGATGGCACGGCACGAAACTCTGCGTACGCTGTGCGTCTCGGTCGACGGAAGTCCCGCACAAGCCGTTGCGCCGCCTGCAACCATCGAGCTGCCTTGCTTTGATTTGGAGATTCTTGCCGAGGAACAAAAGCCGGCTCGACTCGAAAGGCTGATCCAGGATCTGATCCGCAAGCCGTTCGACCTCGAGCGAGATCTGCCGCTGAAAGCCTACCTCATCCGTAGCAGTGAACAGGACCACACCCTGGTTCTGAACCTGCACCACATCAGCGCCGATGGCTGGTCGATGGGCATCTTTCATCAGGAGTTCGTCGCTCTCTACCAGGCATTCTGTCATGGCGCCGCCGCCGAATTGCCCGAGCTTCCGGTGCAATATCCGGACTTTGCGGAATGGCAGCGTCAATGGTTTACTCGGGAGGCCTTAGCCAAACAGTTCTCCTATTGGCGAAAGCAGCTTTACGGTGCACCGCAGTATTTGGAACTTCCCACCGACCGCCCGCGGCCAGCAGTACAAAGTTACAACGGAGCCCGGCACTTTTTTCAGATGCCTTCGGCATTGGCCATGGCACTCAGGGAATTGAGCGTGCGCCAAGGCGTTTCGCTCTTCATGACGCTGTTGGCTGGGTTTGAAGTCCTGCTCCACCGCTACACTTCGCAGGAAGACATCGTGGTCGGTACGCCGATCGCGCACCGTCCGCGGCCCGAGATCGAAGGGCTGATCGGCTTCTTCCTGAATAATCTGGCTCTGCGAGTCGATCTGGGCGGCGATCCGTCGTTTCGCGATTTGCTCGCCCGTGTGCGGCGAGTGGCGCTGCAGGCATACGGTAACTACGATTTGCCTTTTGAAATGCTGTTGGAAGATCTAAAGCCGGAACGCGACCTTAGTCGCAGCCCGATCTTTCAGGTGATGTTCACCTTGCAAAGTTCGCCGACGGCCACGGCTCACTTGCGCGACCTGAGCCTGTCTTCGCGGGAAGTCGATACTCGTACTTCCAAGTTCGAGCTATTCGTTGTGTTGCAGGAGAGAGGCCCGGAACTAGGCGGATACATTGAATACAACACGGATCTTTTCGAACTTCCGACCATCCAACGCATGCTTTCGCACTTCGAAAATGTGCTCCAGGCGGCAGTGCGAGATAGCGAGAAGAAAATTTCCCGTTTACCGCTGATCAGCGAAGAAGAACGCCAGCAGCTGATTGTTGGATGGAACGATACTCAAGCTGCATACCCGCCGCAGTGTATTCATCAGGCATTCGAAGCGCAGGCGGAGCGCACACCCAACCAGGTAGCTCTGACTGCCGGCAGTCAACAATTAAGCTACCGCGAACTGAATCAGAGGGCGAACCAGTTGGCCCGCCTGCTGAAGGATTTGGGTGTCGGGCCGCAGATTCTGGTCGGTATTTGCCTCGATCGATCGTTTGAGAGCGTGAGGGCTGTCCTTGGGATAATGAAAGCCGGTGGCGCTTACGTTCCGCTTGATCCTGCTTACCCGGCCAATTGGCTGGATTTTGTTCTTCGAGATTCGGAAGCCCCGGTGGTTCTGACACGCGAGAAGTTTCTTGATCGCCTTCCGCAAAACCATTTGGCAAAAGTGATGTGCCTGGATCGCGACTGGCCCGAGATCGCGCGCCAGGAGACCACCAACCTGAGCGGCCCCAACTCCATCGAGGATTTGGCGTATGTGATCTACACTTCAGGCTCGACGGGGACGCCTAAAGGTGTGCTTGCCCCGCATCGAGGCGCGATGAATCGTTTTGCCTGGATGTGGAAAGAGTATCCTTTTGCGGCTGGTGAAGTGTGCTGCCAGAGACGTCATTGAATTTTGTCGATTCCGTGTGGGAGATTTTCGGACCCCTTCTGCAAGGCGTGAAAAGCGTCCTGATCGACGATGAGGCCGTCGGGAATCCGCTTGAACTGATTCAGCTTCTTGCCCGAGAACGGGTTTCACGGATCGTGCTCGTGCCGTCCCTACTGCGATTGTTGCTCGAAGCCTACTTCGAACAGCCGGAGGGTTTGCACAAGCCGAAGCTTTGGATCAGCAGCGGAGAGGCCCTGCGGGCTGATCTGTGCCGGAAATTCTATGAAGTAATGCCGCATAGTATTCTGCTCAATCTATACGGTTCGTCCGAAGTGGCCGCCGATGTTACCTGGCACCGAACCGATCGCGGCGAAACGAACTTGCCTGCGGCTTCTATTGGCCTTCCCATTTCAAATACGCAGATTCACATTCTTGATTCACGTCTTCAACTTGTCCCAATCGGAGTCACGGGCGAGATTTATGTTGGTGGCGACGGCCTTGCTCGTGGATACCACAAACGTCCTGGCCTGAACGTTCCGAACGATTCCTACCGAACCCATTTCGTGAATTTTCCGGCAAGTTCATATACCGCACTGGCGATCTGGCGCGCCGTCGTGCCGACGGCCGGATTCAATACCTGGGCCGCAGTGACGATCAGGTCAAGATTCGCGGGTTCCGCATCGAACCCGGAGAGATCGAAGTCACCCTGAAGAAACATCCCGGCGTGCGGCAGAGCGTGGTATCCGTGCAGGAAAGCGAGCATGACGGCAAGTATCTCGTCGCCTATGTTGTGCCTTCTGACGCGAGTGTTACGGAAGATGACCTGCGTGCGTTCTTGCAACAGAATCTGCCGAATTACATGATGCCGGCAGTGTTCATGTTTTTACCGGCGCTGCCTCTGACGCCAAACGGCAAGGTTGATCGTCGGGCGTTGCCAAAGGCAGAAGGCCGAGCCAAAGTCGGTCAAGCCGAGCGAGTATCGCCGAGGAATGAGGTTGAGGCCAAGTTGGTCGAAATCTGGCAAACGGTTCTGGGGCAAGCTTCCGTCGGCGTGACAGAAAACTTCTTCGATTTGGGCGGACATTCTCTGCTGGTAGGACGGTTGCTGCTGCGGATCGATAAGGAGTTCGGGAAGAAGCTGTCTCTGGCTGATGTTTTTCGAGCGCCAACGGTTGAGCGACTTGCCAAGGTTCTGCGCGGTGACGATGCGCCGGCGCAGCTTTCCGGTATTCTCGAGGTGAAGCCGGTCGGCACTCGGCCTGCACTTTTTTGGGTACGGGGAGGGCCTTTGTTCCGTTCGATGGCTCTTCGCCTCGGCGCCGACCAGCCGTTTCTGGGGCTTGATCTGCCACCTTCCTTGATGGCTCAGTTGTCTGTGCCCTACCGATTTGAGGAGATTGCCGGTGCTTTTGTTAGAGCAATGCGAGAAGCACAACCCCACGGCCCATATTTTCTGGGCGGGTTTTGCGTCAACGGGGTGATTGCCTACGAAATGGCGAGGCAGTTGGTGGAGGCGGGCGAACCGGTCGCCTTGCTTGCGTTGTTCGACACCCAGAATCCCGTTACCTACTTGGATTACTCGCAAGATGGGCGCGTGGGATATCTGCGGGGGAAGGGCAGGTTTCATCTCGCGAAACTAAAGGAAGTGAAATTCGGTCAGGTGCACTCCTATCTTGGCGACCTGATGGTGGGAGCGCGTCGCCGGATGAGGCGGTGGATTTGGTACCTTTCGTATGCGGGTCGGCGAGCCTTCCAGTGGGTGGGCATGCAGAATCTGGAGGTCATTGTGCATCTGGCGTCCGAGAAGTATCGTCCGCAACCTTACCCGGGGAAGATCGTATTGTTTCAGTCGACAGTTTGGCCGGAAGGGAAGTACTGGGATTTTGAAATTGGCTGGCGAGAGTTGGCTGCAGGCGGAGTCGAAATGCATCGGATTCCCGGCGACCATCTTGGCATGTTTGAGGAACCCAACGTGAGCGCAGTAGTCAGCAAGCTGAACGCGCATCTTTCCACTCCCGAAGTTGTGGCGTAAGAGATTCTCTGGAATGAGTGACAGTCCTTTGATCACAGAAACTTCCGATAAGGCGGACGCCTCCGCGAAACTGTCTGCCGTAATGCGTGCAGACAAAATGCGGCGGGGTCCAGGTAGGGAAACAGTGCAATAGGAGCTGCAGTCGGGAAGCTATATCCAGCGGCCCCTATTGCGCGTTTGGATTCCCTCATCGGCGAGACCTGGGAGTTCCGCGAGGATCCTTGTCTGAATCACCGAACTCAATTGAGCAATGGTGGGAGCCTCAAAGAAGTCCCCGAGAGTGAAGGCTATTTGATACAAGGACCGGATTCTGGAAACGATTTGCATGGCGAGAAGAGAATGCCCGCCCAGATCGAGGAAGTTGTCGTGAATGCCAATTTTCTCCAAGCCGAACACACTGCTCCATATTTCGACGAGCGCCGCAGTCGGGTCGGTCGGCTGGCCTGCTCCATCCTGCTGACTTCCAGGCGGCCGAAAGGCCCTCTCTGCCGGGTGCACTTGCGAAAGGTACTTTGTGGGATCGAATACCGCTTCGGATTCTTTCAGCAGATGCTCCAGATTCTCCGGGCTGACAATGACCTGGGTAAGATTTGAATTTAGAGCTCGCTTGAACACCTCCAACCCGTCTTTTGTTGTGATTGCCCTTTCGAGGGCAGCCTGCTTCCAGCCCTCCAGCCCGGGCAGAGTCGCAAGGTCAGCCAGCTGGCCGACTTCTCTCCAGCCCGGCCAGTTGATGGTAAGGGTATGAAAACCTCCATGAGCGTTGGCAAAGCAGGAGTACGCATCAAGAAAGGAATTTGCAGCACTGTAGTCGCACTCCGCATAAGGGGTGAGAATCGAGGTGATGGAGGAGAACAGGACCAGGAAATCCGGCTTGACCTGCCTCAAGAGGTCGAACAGGATCATGGCGCCGTATACCTTGGGAGCCAATACGGAATCCGCGGTTTCTCTCGTCTTGGCCTGAATCAAGCCCGCTCTGACAACACCTGCGGCGTGGATAACCCCGTTGATTGTTCCGTACCTCGTGAATACTTCGTCGACAGCCGCCTGCATTTGTCCTCTGTCGGAGACGTCCGCAACCAAGACCTCGATCTCCGCGCCCATCCTTTCGATCTCCATGAGGGCCGTGAGCGTCTTGAGAACGGGGGCCGGAGTATCCGCCGCCGTCACCAATTCCGTCCAACTGGACTTTTTCGGAAACGGGGATTTCTTGGTCAGCACCAGTCTGGGCCGGCACGCCTTGGCAAGATACCCGGCGATGGCCAGTCCGAGTCCACCGGTTCCTCCTGTGATCAGGTACACTCCGCCGGGCCTTAAACGCCTGATTACAAGCGCCTCGCTCGGCGCTGCAGAAGGGAGAGGCTCATTCAGCTTGGCTCGTTCGAACTGTCGTTCCCACCGATACTTCCCGCGATAGGCAATGACTCGGCTGGCATGTTCTTCGGCGAACTCAGAAATGATCCGGCTGAGCCATTCGTCAGGAAGGCTCTCAAACGGCTGACTGTCCGGTAAATCAATATTGAAGCATTTGACGTTCGGATATTCCCGGGGAATGACGCCGCAAGGCCCCAGCACAGTTGCCATTGCAGGAGCGACGTCTTCCTCGCCCGTCACCGAATGCAATCGGTTGGAAATAATGCCGATGCTGATGGGAATGGAACTCCGGAGGTCCCCAATTGCCTGTGCGATATGGAACAGGCTATAGAAACCAAAATTCTGGTTTGCGGAAGAAGCCTGGGCGGTCTCCTCATCTTCCCTGATCAGACTTCCCAGATGAACGATGTTAATTGGAGTACCGGCTGTTTGTCGTTCCAGTTCCAGGAACAATTCCTGGTAGCCCTCAATACCTGCGGGATTCAGCTCAAATGAGCCGTCGGTGTGGCGGACAAACGTTTCGCTAAAGCGTACGAAAGCCGCCGACATTCCAAGGGCCAGGAGTTTGGATTTCATGCGGCTGCCACCGCCGTATCTATCCGCAACAATTAGCCAGAAGGCGGCCTGAGGATGGGCGGCATCAACAATGTCATTCGGGAAGGGCGTCCGTTTCCAGGTCGGAGCATAGAACCAATTGTCCAGGCTGGAGGTTGCAGATACCGACTCCTGCTTTTGTGCGTTGTTTGAACTGCCTGGCGTGTCCTCTAACCAGTAGTTATGCCTCTCAAAAGGATAAGTTGGCAGCGATACTCTGCGCCGTCGTTCCGCGGCATACATGCTTTCCCATCGAATCTCAACTCCGGAGAGCCAGAGCCTGCCAATGCTCTGCAACAAAAATCCAACATCAGACTGGTTTTCATAATGATGGCGGATCGAGGAAACGGTTACCGGGTCGGCGGCATTTTGCCGGTCGGGGTGCTGCATGGCCAGCACGCCGAGAGTTCGGCCAGGCCCGGCCTCCAGCAAAATGGGATTTTTCAATCTCCAAAGCTCTTGGAGGGCGTCGCTGAACCTGGCTGTGTGATCGGCATGCATGGCCCAATAGGAGGGACTGGTGGCGTCGCGCCCCGTGATCCATCTTCCCGTGACGTTTGAGATGTATGGTATTCCAGGCTCGTTCAGCCGGACTTTTCTTACTTCCTCCTCGAATGCGCTCACAATCGGACTGAGCATTCTCGAATGAAAGGCATGGGCATTCTGAACACGCCGAGAAATGATGTGTTTTTCATTCAACAGCCGCTCAAATTGAGCCACGGCGGCAATCGCACCCGCGACCACGCACAATGCCGGGCCATTGATCAGAGAAATGGACAGATCTCCGGTAAGCAGGGGAAGCACTTTCTTCTCCGGAAGCGTGACGGCAAGCATGGCTCCCTGAGGCAGGTTATTGACCAGCCTGGCTCGTGTGGCGATCATCCGTAACGCGTCTTCCAGCGATAGCACCCCGGCCAGGCAAGCCGCAACATATTCTCCCATGCTATGGCCGACCATGGCAGCGGGAGTGATCCCCAACGACTGCCAAAGCCGGGCCAGCGCGTATTCGATAGTGAATAATGCCGGTTGGGCGAACAGCGTCTGGTTGAGATCCGTGGTGTGGCGGTCTTCCGGCGCATCCGCGCCTCGCCCAAGCATCTTCTTCAAATCGATGCCCCTGCTTTTTCCCTCGCTCCTCCATCCCTGGCCATCGGGATAAATCATTTTCCGAATATCGGTTCCTAGGTATGGATGGAGAATCTTCGCGCATCGATCAACTTCCTGCCGGAATACGTCCCACGCTTCATAGAGACCGTGGCCCATGCCGACGTAGTGATCTCCGATACCAGGAAACAGGAAAACCACCGGCCGTCCTGCGGATTCCTGCTTCACGCTAGAGAGAACGCGCCTGGAGTTCTCCTGGGCCAGGGCGGCAATGGCATCCTCCCGGCTGGCAGAGACGAGGCACCGTCTGTGCGGGAACGTCCTGCGTCCGACACGCAAGGTGTGAGCCACGTCGTTCATGTTTACGGAATCGTTGCGTTCCAGGAATTCGCGCAAGCGGTCGGTGGCATGGTCGAGAGCCGCTGCGGTCCTTGCCGAGAGGATCAGCAGGTGAGAAGAACCAAGATGTGAGCCTTGCTGCAACTCGGGCGCTTCCTCGAACAGAATGTGCGCGTTCGTTCCTCCCATGCCGGTGGACATGACTCCCGCTCTTCTGGGGCCATCGCTTGTCCATTTCCGCAATTGCGTGTTGACGTAAAACGGAGTGCTCTTGAAATCGATTTCGGGATTGGCCTGGCTGAAGTGGAGGCTGGGCGGAAGGGTGCGATGCTTGAGCGCCAGGATGGTCTTTATCATGCCGGCGACCGCCGCCGCCGCATCGAGATGCCCCACGTTGGTTTTTACCGAGCCGATGGCGCAGTAACCTGAACGCTGCGTGAAGGTACGAAATGCTTTGGTCAACGCCGTGATCTCGACGGGGTCCCCGACTGGCGTTCCCGAACCGTGGGCCTCGAGATAGGTGATACTGTCTGCCTCGACCCCGGCATTGGCCAGTGCCTCCACCACTACGTCGGCTTGGCCGTTGACACTGGGCGCGGTGTAACCAGCCTTTTCCGAGCCGTCATTGTTAACGGCGGAGCCCTTGATAACGGCATGGATGTTGTCGCCGTCTGCGAGAGCGTCCACCAGGCGCTTCAAAACCAGAATACCGCCGCCGCTTCCAAATACAGTTCCATTTGCTTTGGCGTCAAAGGCCCTCACATGCCCGTCCGGCGAAACCACGCCGCCACCATCACAGAAGTAACCCGCCCGATGAGGGACCCGCACGGATATAGCCCCCGCCAGCGCCATATCCGACTCTTCACTCAAAAGGCTCTGGCGAGCCAAATGGACGGCAACCATGGAGGTGGAGCAGGCCGTCTGAATCGTGAGACTGGGTCCCTTCAAATTGAGCTTGTAAGAGATCCGGGTACTGAGAAAGTCCTTGTCCGAACCGATCAGGGTGGGAATGTACTCCTGAGCAAACTGGCGCCTCAGCCCGCGATCCATGAAATAGGTGTTGAGAGCGGTTCCGGTGAAAACGCCGATGCGTCCGGAATAGCGATTCGGGTCATAGCCCGCATCCTCAATCGCCTCCTCCGCCAACTCCAGCAGAATACGATGCTGAGGGTCCATGGTCCTGGCTTCCATAGGCGAGAAGCCAAAGAAATTGGCGTCAAACTGGAACGGGTCTTCCAGGATTGGCGCGGCTTTCACGTAGTTCGGATTGCTCAGGCAAGCCGCAGGCACTCCTGATCGCAGCAATTCCTCGTCGGAAAACCGGGTGATCGACTCAACACCTTCGACCAAGTTGTGCCAAAACTCATCGAGGTTTCGCGCGCCTGGGAAGCGGCCGGCCATGCCTACAACCGCGATGTCAAGTTCGTTATTCATTTGAATGACGGCTCCGGCAAGGCTTGGCGATCGGCTTTCCCGCTCGGTGTCAACGGCATTTTATCGAGTACCTCAAAGTGGTTGGGAATGGAGTAGTCGGGAAGGTACTTCTTCAGATAGTGCTTCAGACCGTCAATCTCCACTTCCGACCTGCAGACCAGGTAAGCGATGATCAGAATCACGTTCTCCGAGTACTTCCGGGCCACACAAACGCAGTCGGTAACACCGGGACAATCCCTGATCGTGTTCTCAATCTCACCCAGTTCGATCCGCAAGCCCCGGATCTTTACCTGATGATCCTCCCGGCCCAGGTACTCGATATTTCCGTCAGGCAGCCAGCGAGCAACATCTCCGGTTCGATAGATTCTTTCGCCGGGATTGCCAGGATTGTCGACGAACTTCTCATCGGTCAACGCTTGGTCATTCAGGTAGCCTCGGGCAAGCCCGATTCCGGCAATGCACAACTCGCCAGCCTCGCCAATAGCCACCTGCCGACCGTCGCGTATGACGTAGAGCCTGGTGTTATGGATCGGCCTGCCGATCGGAACCTTTTCAAAATCATTGTGGGGCGGGCAATCGTAGTAACTGACGTCGACCGTCGCCTCGGTGGGACCGTATAGATTCGTCAGCCGAGCCCCGACCCTGTTTCCCAGGATGTTGTTGAACTGTCTGACGTGACTGGGCGCCAGGGCTTCGCCACTGACAAAAACCCGTCGAACGGATGCCAAGCCTTCCAGAACGCGATCATCCTTTCCCTCCAGATACCCGAGGAAGACGTTCAGCATGGAGGGTACGAAGTGCAGCACGGTGACGCGGTGCTTCCGGATGGTTTCAACGAGGGCCAGTGGATTAACTTCACCTCGCGGCATCAAGAAACAGAGTTTTGCGCCCTGCAAGGCCCACCAGAAAAGCTCCCACACCGAAACGTCGAAATAATAGGGAGTCTTCTGCAGAATGACATCGTCTCCATCGATCGGATAGCCGTGTTGCATCCAGTGCAGGCGATTCACCATGGAGCGATGCTCGATCATGACTCCCTTGGGTTTGCCGGTCGAGCCGGAGGTATAGATCACATAGGCGAGATCGCGCGCCTGATTGACAATGACCGGATTTTCCTCCGGCCCACGATAAATTCTGGGATCATCAAGATTGACGATCAATCCCTGGAAGGTTGTCTTGCCGGCCGTCTTGGTGTGCACCAGCAGCACTCTGACGCCGGCGTCCTTTAGCATGTAGTCGGTGCGGGCCGGCGGGTTATCGGGCGATAAGGGCAGATAGGCGGCTCCGGCCTTGATGATCCCCAGGATCCCAATCATCATGGCGAAAGATCGTTCCACCATCAGGGCAATGATCTGTCCTGGTCCGATACCCGTGGCTCTCAACCAATGTGCGAGTTGGTTGGCCTTTTCGTTGAGCTGCGCACAGGCGAGCGAGGGCCCGCCGAAGACCTTGTCGTGGTCACAGATCACGGCCGTCGCGGAAGCACATTTGGCAAACTGTGCTTCGATTAATTCCTGAACCGTGGCATGATCCGGGAAAGCCGTCTCGGTGCGGTTGAATTCAGCGATCCTCTCCAGATCTGCTTTGCTGGCGGCACGTGGGGCAAGAGATTTCATAACAGAGCTGAGCGAAAGGTTCACTGTACCGGCCGGCGGGCCTTCTGGACAAACATCCCTCCGAGAAGGTGCTCATGGATCTGGGTGGTACCTTCAATGATCTCCATGATCTTGGCGTCACGATAGAAGCGCGAAACCGGGGAAGATCCGTGACAGCCAGCGGCTCCCCTGATCTGAACTGCATCCGAGGCCGCCCTGACGGCGGCTCTGGCGGTGAAATATTTGGCGATCAGGGCTTTTTCAAACGCTTCGGGGAGATTTGCGTCTGCCGCACGGCAGGCGCTGTGGCAGAGGAAACTGCTGGCCTCCAGGTCAGTGCCCATTGCGGCGATCAACGAGCGGATCATTCCGATATCTCCCAAGGGTTGATTGCCTATCTTTCGGGTGGCCGCCCAGTCGACACTCTCGTCAAAGCATCCCCTGCAAAGCCCCAAGGCGGAGCAGGCGGTGCTGATCCTCCCGTATTGCAGACCAACCGGCGCGACATGCGATAGGGCAAAGCCGGGTTTGCCGACAACGTTGGCGGGTGGAACTTCGACATTCTTGAAAGCAAGCTTCGCCAGACCGGCCGCGCGGAACCCCATCAGATCATGAATGGGTTCCACCTCGAGACCGCGAGTTTCCCTGGGCACCAAGCAAGCCAGCGAGCGGTCTCCCAGATTCCCAAATACCAGAAATAACGAGGCGAACTGGGCGCGGGTTATCCATTTTTTGGCGCCGTTCAAAACAAAAACGCCGCCCTGCGAGGGAGTGAATTCGGTCGCCAGGGATGTGAGATCACTTCCGGCCCCGGGCTCCGTCAAGGCAAAAGCCCCGATGATCTCTCCTTTGGCAAGGAGAGGAAGCCATTTCTGTTTCTGCTCCACACTCCCCCACTTCAGCAGCGACATCGAAACCATGGCCTGGACGGTCAGCACGCCGGCCAATGAGGAAAACCCCCTTCCCAACGCTTCATTCAGCAAGCCGAATGTGACCGTGTCCCATCCCTGTCCTCCATACTGGGGCGGAAGACTGCATCCCAAGTAACCGGATTTTGCCAGCATCGATATTACGGACTCAGGAATCTTCTGCTCCCGATCCCATTCCTCGGCAAACGGCTCAACGTTCTGGTTCACGAATGCCTTGAAATTTCCGTGGCTGGCTTTTTGCTGTTCGGTCAATAAATATTGCATCGGAGCGCTTGCCTGTCGAACGGCTGTACTCTGCGGGTCAGAGTGCCGAATCACGAAATGACCATGGTGGCCGTGAGAGAAACAGGATTCGCTGCCATGAACTCACGGCGTAGCCCCAGTCCTCTGCCAGCCGTTCTTCCTCATGACAAAAGCCGTAGTCGCGTTAAGGGACTTGAAATTCTCGATGTCCAGATCGTCCATCCCTACTTCTATCGCAAAAGTCTTTTCGAGGAACGTCACCAACTGGACCGCAAATAGGGAGTTCACAATGCCGGATTCAAAAAGGTCATCGTCGTGGTTCAGATTCGCAATATTGATCGAGCTCAGCAGGAAGTTGGTAACGGTTTTCCTAACCTTCTTTTCTTCCTCTGCATACACGGCGTTGTTCAACGGGTTCTCTCCAGTAATGAACGCTATGAGAAAAGCCGAAGGGGAGGCATCGGGGTTTCGGCTCATCAGCCGGCGAAATAAGTATAAAAACCCTTTCCGGTTTTGCGCCCTAAATGCCCGGCATGAACCAACTTTCTAAGCAGCGGACAACATCGGTACTTCGGGTCCTTGAAGCTTTCATAAAGAACGTCGAGAGAACGCACAACCGTGTCCAATCCTATCAGATCCGCAGTCTCCAGAGGACCCATCGTGTGTCCGAAGCACTTCTTGAAAATCATGTCGATCTTCTCCGCCGTGGAGACGTTGTCCTGCAGGACAAAGGCTGCCTCGTTCATGAACAAGTGGGATATCCTGTTGGAAACAAAGCCAGGCATGTCCTCGACAATGATTGCCTCCTTCTTCAGCTGGGAGAGCAGTTGCAACAACGTACTGACTGCCAGATCGGAGGTGTGGAATCCCCGGATCACCTCGACGGCTGGCTTCAAATGGACCGGATTCATGAAGTGAACCCCGACCACATTGGCGGGACGCCCGGAGGCGCTGCCTATTTGTGTGATGGAAATGCACGAGGTATTGGCGCCAAAGCAGACCTCGGGCGGCACCAACTCTCCCAATTTTTGATAGAGCGGCCTTTTGATTTCCCAATCCTCGGTAACGTTCTCGATGATGAAGTCGCAGGAAGCCAGATCCTTCAGATCGGTGGTTAGGGTCATGCGCTGCACAGCCTCATCCCTGCTTGCCGGCGGCAGCGTCTTGGAGAGCAGAGGAGCGAACCGTACGTTGTTCAACACCTCGGCTTGAGCACGTTCGAGGATGTTTTTTGTAAGGTCAACAACAACCGTTGGGATCCCATGAAGGACCAGGTCGGTGACGACGCCAACCCCGATGTTCCCCGCACCCAGAACGCCTATTTTTCCCAAGTTCATTGAGTCCGCCTCATGGCCCTGGATCGTCTTTGCTGCCCGCGTAGAGCCGCCCCAGTTGCGCTGGGCTCGCTGGAAGGACTTCCGGCGGTTGCGCTCAGTCTAGCAGCGAGAAGGCTTACCGTCGGACACTCGAAGAGACTGATGATGGACAGATTTCGCTTCACGTCCTTCCGGATCATGGCTATCACCTGGACAGCCTTCAAGGAAGTGCCCCCCGCCTCAAAGAAATTGACGTTCCGTCCGATTCCCGGCCGGCCTAGGACCTTTCTCCATATATTGAGGATAACGGTTTCCAGCCAGCCGGACGGCTCGGTTTCCGCCACCTCGTCAAGACCTCCTGTCCGGAGCCGGAATTCATCGATCGCTTTTGCAACCCGGCTGATGTTATACAGCTCTTCCCCAATCCGCTGGAGGTGCTCCGATCGGGCAGATATGCCAAACCCAAACGCCGGTGGAAGCGGCGACTTCTCCCCATTGGCCGTTGCCGGCTCGTCGTTCCCTTGTCGAGTCTTTTCGTCCGGATTGTATTGGAGGCCCGCCAGGTATTCGGCGGGAAAGAGCCAGGACTCGCCTGCCTCACTTCGAAACTGATCGCCGAGGCTACTGACGAACTCCCTGGCGGGCAAATTTCTCTCCGTCGGCAGGCAGGTGAGTTCCACAAACCTCTTTCCTGAACTGAGTGCCCGCTGGCCGATCCTGGACAGTACCGTATGCTCCACTCCTCTGCTCAAGACCCGGCAGCTGAGCAGAAAAGTGTCGAGCTTGAGCCGATCGGCTTCCGTCTCATACATTACGACACCGACGAGCCCATAGTCCCCGAATCGATCGGCCACCCGAACCACCAAGCATCCGGCGTTTCCCCGCTTTAGGAAGTCTCTGATTTCGCTTGCCGAGCGCCAGATCGTGGTGAAGTTGAATTGACTGGTTCGAAAGGTCAATTGCGAGACACGGCTGAGCTGATCCTCGGTTGCTTCAGCCATTTCGACGTGAACCAGGAGGCCCGCGACAAAGTCTTTCAGGGAAGGGGTCTGCGCACGGAAGCTCTCTCTTTGCGCGTTTTCCTGATACATCCTAGTGCGGCTTCGATCTTCTTCGGTCGTTCCCGTGTGATCGAAAGCCCAGATATGCTCGAAAAACGAGGCAAACGAAGCAGGTTCCCGCGGCACCTGCAGAGTCAACACGCCGGGGCAGTTGATCTCCACATCAGCGCACTCCAGAGGGTCGTCATCGATGAAGATAAAACTGTCCAACGCAAGATTCAGCTCGCTCGCGAGAGATTTGATGTTCTCAGACTTGCTGCTCCAGTTGATCCGCCATGAAGCAAGGTGCTCGCGTTTCAGGAGCATATCAGCTCGCTGATCGAATACGTCCAGCACATCCTTTTCGCTGTTCTTGCTGCAGAGGCACAACAGCATGCCGACGTTCAACTGACCAATCATGAACTGCTGCAGAACGCGGTGAGGCTCGGTGACCGCGATTCCCCAGGGGCCATCCTCGCCACACACGCCCTTCCAAAGGGTGTTATCGCAGTCCAGCACAATTACTTTGAATGGCTTTCGCTTCAGGTTGAAGATGGTTCGGAAGAGGGCGGTGCCGATGGCGGCGTAGCACTCCGGTGTGTAGGGAATGTCCCCCAACTGATGGCCATGAACGTCGTAATACTCGGCGACCGGATAGTGCCGCGAGAGGGACTCCGAACCGATGGTTGAAACGCTCGCCAGCGTGCCAGCTCGTGAGAGCAATTCCCGCTCGGCGTCACCGAGCGCCACCTTCAGTTCCGTATTGGCTTCGACGGCCGGGCTCGCCGGACAGAAACAGAGGACAAGAGGCGCCGGCGTCTGGCTTGTGAATGACTGCAGCGCGGCGCAGAAATCCCGGGCATTGCGTTGCAGGCTGCCTGGCAGCCGCGGCATTGGCACCCGAGAAGCGACAGTGTGGAAGCGCTTCGAATCCGAGCCCATCCTGTCGACGGTCTCATCACGGGTTGCGAAAAGGTTGAATAGTCCGGAATGATCGAGCAGTTTTTCCTGTTCGATCGCACATCGGTATCCCTTCCGGATCAGCAGGTCGCTGATCCAACGAACCGCCTCGCGGGTGGGATCGTGGATTTCGATGACGATCTGATCGATCTTCGGCCAGTCGCAATCCGCGATGCCCCTGATGATGTCCAACTCGCTTTTTTCGGCATCAATCTTGAGAAGATCGATCTTGTCGATCTGATTTTCGCGGATGATGTCCGACACCGATGTCAGGCGGCACTCGTGGGTACTGCGGCGAAGCCTGTCGATCGTGAGCTCATTGACATATTCCTGCAGGGACTCGTCGGGGACCGATCCGGCGTTGAGCATGTTGCGAACGACCGCCTGGATAGCCTCGCGGTCCTCGGCTTCACCGGGATAAAAGCTAGAGAAAACAGAGGAATTCTCATAGAAGGTAAAGGTCGCGGTGCCCTGCCTGTCCGAGACTCCGAAATTAAAGGCCTGGGCGCTGGAACCGTAGGCGTCGCAGTTCGCCTTCAGGAGGTCATACGCGACCGGGGCGGGTTCGAAGGCGTAAATCCTCGGGTTCCTGCAGCGGCTCATTACGAAAAGGGAAAACAGGCCGATGTTGGCCCCAATGTCCACCACGGTGGCTCCGTCGGGCAGGCATATAGCGTGCTTTAGATAACCTTCGTCCTCAAAGATCTCCTTGTACAGGTAGTCCGTTTCATACTGGTTCAAATGAACGATTTCGAGGCCATTCGGCAGAATGCATCTCTTGCGCTTCCCGAAGCACTGCTCGGCTCTCTTTTTGTCGAAGGCCAGGACACAATCTCGTTCGGCAGCGGCCCACTTCTCCAATTGCAGCAGGATAATGTTGACCCCGTCGCTATTCCTGCGAAACGCGCTCTCCGTCTGCAGCAACAGCTGAAAAATCTGATCGTAGGGCGCAAATTCGATGTTGGCCTGAAGGCTGAAATGCGCCGCCCAGAACTGCAGGGAATCCTCGAGCGGCTCTGCCGTAAAGTTGGAGGCGACTACAAGGCTCGGCGCCGTGTTTTCCGCGAGGGCATCCGGGTGGTCCAGAAGGGTGAAGGTGACTCCGGAGAGTTCCAGGTACGACTTGCGCGACGGGCCGAAGACCCGAACATTGCCGACCACGCCCTTGCTCTCCCCTTCAGTCTCCGGCAGCAGCGTGGCATGGCACCACAGGGTATCGGGAAAATTGAGGTCCGCTATCTCGATACGTTCAATCGACCGCAGTATGAAAGTCCTGCCCCCGGCCATCATGAAGGGC